>NZ_JAMOIL010000005.1 GCF_023656415.1 Nocardioides bruguierae | reverse complement strand
AGAGCGAGGACCTCTCGTTCTACGGACCCGGGATGCTCGATCAGATCGCCGCCGAGCTCAACGCCCGTCCTCGCAAGACACTGAAGTGGCGCACCCCCGCGGAGGAACTCGACGCACTACTGTCGGGCGAGTCAGATCCACCTGTTGCGACGACAGGCTGAATCCACCCCGATGTCGACCTGCACAACGTCACGGACTATCCGCCTCCCGGCGGGTCGGTGGCTCGGTAGTGTCCGGCTCGTGACCGCACAGATGTACCTGCCGGCGTTCCTGGTCAAGCAGCGCTTCGCCATGACGGCCAACCGCTACGAGCTCGTCGAGCTGCGGCCCGATGGCTCCGAGGGGCGCAGCATGGGCATCGCCCAGCAGAAGCGGATGGCCCTCAGGGAGCAGGTCACGTTCTTCGCCGACG
Source organism: Nocardioides bruguierae (assembly GCF_023656415.1). Taxonomy (GTDB): domain Bacteria; phylum Actinomycetota; class Actinomycetes; order Propionibacteriales; family Nocardioidaceae; genus Nocardioides; species Nocardioides bruguierae. The sequence goes on along the minus strand of NZ_JAMOIL010000005.1, from coordinate 233,500 downwards.
AGGCGCGCACCCAGCCGGTGTTCTCCTTCAAGGCCCGCCAGCGGCTCGACCTCGGTGCCGGCTACGACGTCACGGACGGCGCCGGCGCCCCGCTGGGCTACTTCAAGAAGGACTTCGGGGCCAGCCTCCTGCGCACCACGTTCCACGTGGAGGGGGCCGGGGTCCGCGGGTCCGGGCAGGAGCGCAACCAGACCACCGCCATCGTGCGCCGGTTCATCGAGCTGCCGTTCATGTCGATCCACTTCGACTTCACCAACGCCGAGGGCGGCCCGCTCATGCACGTCGACCGCGAGCTCAAGCTGCGCGACCGGTACGTGGTGCGGGTGCCCGACGACCGGCTCGACTTCCGGGTCGCCGCCGCCATGGCCGTCGGCCTCGACGCGCTCATGCAGCGCTGAGCCGGCACCGACGCCGAAGCAGAGGAGACCGAGTGCTGCACCCGCAGGCCCGCGCCGCCGTCGCGGCGTACGCGAGCGAGACCAAGGTCCACGACGACGACTTCGACATCGACGCCGCCCGCGCCGAGGCGCGCGCGCTCGCGTCACGCCGGCCCCGGGAGGCGGTGGCCGAGGTCCGTGACGTGGACGCCGGCGGCGTGCCGTGCCGCCTCTACCGGCCGGTCGACGCCCGGCCGGGGCTGGTGCTGCACCTGCACGGCGGTGGGTTCGTGATGAACGACGTCGAGGTGCACGACGCCGTGTCGCGACGGTTCGCCAACCGCCTGGGCCACCCGGTGCTCAGCATCGACTACCGGCGCCCGCCCGAGCACCGGTTCCCGGCCGCGCCCGACGACGTCGACACCGTGCTCGCCTGGCTGGCCGCCCACGCCGAGGACGAGGGGCTGACCGGTCCGCTGGCCGCGCACGGCGACTCGGCCGGCGGCAACCTGGCGCTGGTCGCGGCGCTGCGGCACCCGGGGCGGTTCGCCGCGATCGCGCTCACCTACCCCTTCCTCGACCCCGAGGGAGGCTTCGAGAGCTACCGCACGGCCGCGGACGGGTTCCACCCCGACGAGGCCCGGTGGTACTGGGACCAGTACGCCGCCTCGTCCGCGGACCTGGTCGACCCGGACCTCGCGCCGCTGCGCTCCACGCGGCTCCACACCCTGCCCCCGACGCTGGTGACGACCGCCGAGCACGACCCGCTGCGCGACGAGGGCGAGCACCTCGTGACCCTGCTGGCGGAGGCGGGCGTGACCGTCACCGGCACCCGCTACCAGGGGCAGGTGCACGGCTACTGGCGCCACCCGGACGTCTTCGACGCCGCGGCGCCGCACACGGCCGCCGTCGCCGGCTTCCTGGCCGAGCACCTGCGGCCCGCGCCACCGCCGGCCTGACGCGCCGGTGACGGCTCGGCCTCCCGGGTGCGGGACGCCAGCCTGGGAGGTGGCAGGATCGGCGGCATGCGCGTGCACCTGGGCTCCGACCACGCCGGCCTCGACCTGAAGAACCACCTCGTGGGCTGGCTGACCGACCACGGCTACGAGCCGGTCGACCACGGCCCGTTCGTCTACGACGCCCTCGACGACTACCCGGTCTTCTGCCTGCGCGCCGCGGAGGGCGTGAAGAAGGACCGCGACGCCGGGCTCGACAGCCTCGGTGTCGTCATCGGCGGCTCGGGCAACGGCGAGCAGATCGCCGCCAACAAGGTCGAGGGCATCCGCTGCGCCCTGGCCTGGAGCGAGGACACGGCGAGGCTCGCGCGCCAGCACAACGACGCGCAGGTCGTCTCCGTCGGCGGCCGCATGCACTCGCTCGCCGACATGACCCGCTTCGTGGAGCTGTTCCTCGCCGAGCCGTTCAGCGGCGACGAGCGCCACGCGCGCCGCATCGCGCAGCTGAGCACCTACGACGTCGACGCCACCCTGCCGCCGCTGCCGGAGTCCGCCCAGGGCCTCGGCCCGGACGCCTGAGGGGCGGGACGTGCCTGAGGGGCACACCCTCCACCGGCTCGCGATCGACCTGACCGACGCCTTCGGCGGCTCCGTCGTCGCCGCCTCCAGCCCCCAGGGGCAGGGGAGGTTCGAGGACGGGGCGGCGCAGCTCGACGGCCGCGAGCTGATCGCCGCGGACGCGTGGGGCAAGCACCTGTTCGTGCGGTTCGCGGGCACCGAGCTGGTGCTCCACGTCCACCTGGGCCTCTACGGCAAGCTGCGCATCGCCGGCGCCGACGTGCTGCCCGACCCCGTGGGCCAGGTGCGGCTGCGGCTGGTCACCACCGACCGCTCCGACGGTCGGGTCACCTGGGCCGACCTGCGTGGCGCCACCGCGTGCGAGCTGCTGACCCCCGAGGAGCGCGACGCCCTGGTGGCACGGCTGGGCCCCGACCCGCTGCGCGAGGGGGCCGACGCGGACCCGGACCGTGCCTGGGCGCGCATCGGCCGCAGCCGCAAGAGCGTCGCCGCGCTGCTGATGGAGCAGGACGTGGTGGCCGGGATCGGCAACGTCTACCGCGCCGAGCTGCTGTTCCGGCACCGCGTCGACCCGTTCCGCGAGGGCCGCAGCATGCGCGTCGGCCGCTGGCAGGAGATGTGGGCCGACCTCGTCGAGCTGATGCACCTCGGCGTCGCGGTGAACCGCATCGAGACCGTGCGCCCCGAGCACGAGGCGGCCGCCCGGGCCGCCGCCAAGCAGTACGAGGGCGGACGCCGGCGGCGCAGCGGGCTCTCCTACGTCTACCGTCGCGACGGTCAACCCTGTCTAGTCTGCGGCACGCAGGTGAGGACAGAAGTGCTCGTGGCGAGGAACCTGTTCTGGTGCCCTCGGTGCCAGCCGCGGTTCCGTTCCCGGGCCCAGCGGTGAGCACCCGCCCCTCAGGAGGGATCGAGATGACGATCGCCTCCGAGAGCGTCCAGCCGGCCTCGCACCCGCGCGGCGTCCTGGCCCGCCAGCGCCGGTGGGTCGGCCTCGCGCGGGACCGGGTGGCCCTCGGCGCCCGACGCGGTGTGGTGCGTCGCTACGGCCCCGTCGCCGGGCTGGTCGTGCTCAGCGCGCTGCTGGTGGTCGGCATCGCGTGGGACGCGGCGACCGTGCCCATGACCACGCTCATGGTGCCGCTGCTGGTGGGCAGCCTCGTGCTGGCACCTCGTCACCTGGCGCCGTTCGTCGGCTGGATGGTCCTGATGGTGATGGCGTCGCTGCTCGTGCAGCCCGACGTCACCACCCGCATCCTCGGCGCGGTCGCCATCCAGCTGGTGATGTGCGGGATCGTGCTGGCCACGGCGCTGAACCGCGTCCGCCTGGGCGTGCCGCACCTCTCGGGCGACGCGATGTTCGTCGACCTGCGCGACCGGCTCCTGAACCAGGGCAGCATCCCCGACCTCTGCGACGGCTGGTCGGTGCAGTCGGCGCTGGTCTCCGCCTCGGGCACCCGGTTCGCCGGCGACTTCCTCGTGGCCGCGCGGGTCGAGGGCCCCGACCGCCTCGAGCTGGCGCTGGTCGACGTCTCCGGCAAGGGGGACGAGGCCGGCACCCGGGCGCTCCAGCTCTCGGGCGCCTTCGGCGGGCTGCTCGGGTCGGTGCCCTCGGAGGAGTTCCTGTCGGCCGCCAACGCCTACCTGCTGCGGCAGGACTGGGCGGAGGGGTTCGCCACCGCCGTCCACCTGCGCCTGGACCTTGCGGACGGCACCTACGAGCTGCGCACCGCCGGGCACCCCTCGCCCCTGCTGCGCTCCGCCGGCACCGGCCGCTGGCGCGCACTGCCGGGCGAGGGGCCGATCCTCGGCCTCGTCGACGGGGTCTCCTTCGGCGGGACCCACGGCACGCTCGAGCGCGGCGACTCCCTGGTGCTCTACACCGACGGCATGGTCGAGGAGCCGCGACGCGACATCGAGCTCGGCGTGGACCGGCTGGCGGGCGCCGCCGAGAGCCTCCTGCGCCGGGGCGTGGACGGGGCGGCGCAACGCGTCGTCGACGAGGTCGGCGCGCCCGGTGACGACCGCGCGGTCGTGTGGGTGCACCGGCGCTGAGCCCGCCCCGGTGCCACCTCGGGCCCGGTGAGGAGGGCCACCTGCGTCGTGTGGCACCATGAGCGCGCACTCGCCTCGGCGAGGCACGCGGATGTAGCTCAATGGTAGAGCCCCAGTCTTCCAAACTGGCTACGCGGGTTCGATTCCCGTCATCCGCTCCGAGACCGCCGCTCGCCTGCCCTGCCTCTCGAGAACGGGCAGGTCAGAGGCGGTGTCGACGGGGCGTAGCGTAGTGGCTAGCGCGCCTGCTTTGGGAGCAGGAGACCGCAGGTTCGAGTCCTGTCGCCCCGACCCGCCGTACCCGGCCCTCGGCGCCGCCGTCCGGAGCCCCGTCCCGTGTCCCGAGCAGGGCTCGGGGCCGTTTCGCGCTGGCGCCCGTGCCGGGGCTACGATCGACGGTCGGTGCGCGCAGTGGCGCGCCGAGCCACCCCGAACAACGAGGAGACCTTTGTGAAGAGCGCCGTCGAGACCTTGAGCCCGACCCGGGCCAAGCTGACCGTCGAGGTGCCCTTCGAGGAGCTCAAGCCGAGCCTCGACGCGGCCTACAAGGCGATCGCCCAGCAGATCAACATCCCTGGCTTCCGTCGGGGCAAGGTCCCGCCGATGGTCATCGACCGTCAGGTCGGCCGCGGTGCCGTCCTCGACCAGGCGATCAACGACGCGCTGCCGAAGGTCTACACCGAGGCCCTCCGCGAGAACTCCCTGGAGCCGCTGGCCCAGCCGGAGATCGAGGTGACCAAGCTCGAGGACAACGACCTCCTCGAGTTCACCGCCGAGGTCGACGTGAAGCCCGAGATCGAGCTGCCCGCCTACGAGGGCCTCGAGGCCAAGGTCGACGACGCCGTCGTCACCGACGAGGACGTGGAGGAGCAGAAGAAGGGCCTGCAGGCCCGCTTCGGCACCCTGCGCGACGTCGAGCGCGCTGCCGCCGACGGCGACTTCGTCACCATCGACCTGGTCGCCAAGGAGAACGGCGAGACCGTCGAGGGCGCCGAGATCTCCGGCACCTCCTACCAGGTCGGCCGCGGCGGCATGATCGACGGCCTCGACGAGGCCCTGGTCGGCATGGGCGTCGACGAGGAGAAGACCTTCTCCTCCGAGCTCGTCGGTGGTGGCATGGAGGGTCGTCCGGTCGAGGTGAGCGTCAAGGTCACCGGCGTCCAGGAGCAGGAGCTCCCCGAGTTCGACGACGAGTTCGCCCAGCTGGCCTCGGAGTTCGACACCGCCGAGGAGTTCGACGCCGACATCCGCAGCCGGCTCGCCAACGGCAAGCGCCTGGAGCAGGCCGCGGCCGCCCGCGACGCCGTGCTCGAGGCCCTGCTCGACAAGGTCTCCGTGCCGCTGCCCGACGGCATCCTCTCCGACGAGCTCGCCGCCCGTCGCCAGAACATCACCCAGCAGCTCGCCATGGCCGGCATGACCATGGAGAAGTACCTCGAGGACGAGGAGATGACCTCCGAGGACTTCGAGGCCGACCTCGAGCGCCGGGTCCGCGACGCCGTCGCCGCGCAGTTCCTGCTCGACGAGATCGCGAAGAAGGAGGAGATCGGCATCGACCAGGCCGAGCTCTCCCAGCACCTGGTGCAGCGCGCCCAGCAGTCCGGCCAGGACCCGCAGGAGTTCGCGAACCACATGTTCGAGCACAACCACATCCCGGAGCTGGTGCAGGAGATCCTGCGCGGCAAGGCCCTGGCGATCATGGTCGAGTCCGCCGTCGTCACCGACGAGTCGGGCAACGCCGTGGACCTGAAGAACCTCCAGGCCGACGGCACCATCGCCGAGCCGGCCGACGAGCCCGCTGACGAGGCCGCCGAGGTCGAGGCCCCCGAGGCCGCGGCCGAGGAGACCTCCGAGGAGGCCTGAGCCCTCCTGCCGCCGGGTCCTGCGCGGACCTCGGCGGCACCTCGCCACAGCCCGTCCCGGCAGCGCCGGGGCGGGCTGTGGTGCGTCCGGACCTCGGCACCGGCGCGGTGGGGCGGGCCGGGCTTATCGTGGCCGCATGCCTCACGACGACGACGTCACGGGCCGGATCCACCCGGTGCCGACCCCTGCTGGCCGCGGGGGAGCCGAGCGCGAGCTGCGGGTCGAGGCCGTGCTGGCAGCCCCGCCGGACGCGGTGTGGCGAGCCCTCACCGACCTGCGCAGGATGCCGTCCTGGAGCCCCGAGCTGGTGACCATGCTGCGCCTGCGGCCCGGTGGTCTGCGCGCCGGCCAGCAGTACCTGTGCGTCAACCGTCGCGGCCCCGTCCTGTGGCCCACCCGCAGCGTCGTGCGGGCCTGTCGCCCGTGCCGCGAGCTGTCCTGGCTGACCACCTCCAGCGGCGCCCTGTGGGTGTGGGAGCTGGCCCCGGCGGGGGAGGGGACGCGGGTGGTGCACCGGCGTCCGGTGCCGGAGGGCACCACCTGGCTCAGCCGGGCCTTCGCGCCGCTGTTCCTGGGCGGCAACGAGGGGCACGCGGACGAGCTCGAGAGCGGCATGGCGCGCACCCTGGCGGGCCTCCGCGCGGCCGTCGACGGGCCGGGCCGTTCCTGAGAGCCGGGTGAAATCTGCTGTCGGCGAACAGGCGGCGCGCACCCGTGGATGTGTCCCCGGTTGCGGCTACTGTCGCTCACGTGAACCCCAACTCCACGACGTCGGCGCACGACCCCTCGATGGGTGGCGGCGGCGGCCTCAACGTCCTCGACGACCACATCTACCAGCGCCTGCTGCGAGAGCGGATCGTGTTCCTCGGCTCCGAGGTCCGCGACCAGAACGCGAACGCGATCTGCGCCCAGCTCCTGCTGCTGTCCGCGGAGGACCCCGAGGCGGACATCTTCCTGCACATCAACAGCCCGGGTGGCTCGGTCGACGCCGGCATGGCGATCTACGACACGATGAACTACATCCCCAACGACGTGGCGACGGTCGGCATGGGCCTGGCCGCCTCCATGGGCCAGTTCCTGCTCTGCGCGGGCACCAAGGGCAAGCGCTACGCCCTGCCGCACGCGCGGATCATGATGCACCAGCCCTCCTCCGGCATGGGCGGCTCGGCCTCGGACATCAAGATCCAGGCCCAGCAGTCGCTGCACATCAAGAAGGTGCTGCTCGACCTCATCTCCGAGCACACCGGCCAGCCGATCGAGCAGGTCATCGCCGATGCCGACCGCGACCGCTGGTTCACCGCCGACCAGGCCCTCGAGTACGGCCTCGTCGACAAGGTGATCCGCAGCAGCCGCGAGGCCGCCGACCAGGGCCGTCCGGCCCACAACAGCTGAGGAGGCTCGCATGAGTTACTACATCCCGCAGTGGGAGGAGCGCACCTCCTACGGCGTCCGCCGCATCGATCCGTACACGAAGCTCTTCGAGGAGCGGATCATCTACCTGGGCACGCCGATCTCCGACGAGGTCGCGAACGCGGTCATCGCCCAGCTGCTCTGCCTGCAGTCGATGAACCCCGACCAGGAGATCAGCATCTACATCAACAGCCCCGGTGGCTCGTTCACCGCGCTGACGGCGATCTACGACACGATCAAGTTCATCCGCCCCGACGTGCGCACCGTCTGCCTGGGTCAGGCCGCCTCCGCGGCCGCGATCCTGCTGGCTGCCGGCACCAAGGGCAAGCGGATGGCGCTGCCGAACAGCCGCATCCTGATCCACCAGCCCTACACCGAGGGCACGTTCGGCCAGACCTCGGACATCGAGATCCAGGCCAACGAGATCATCCGCATGCGTGACCTGCTCGAGAAGATGATCAGCGACCACTCCGGCAAGCCGCTGGAGGAGGTCTCGAAGGACATCGAGCGCGACAAGATCCTGACCGCTCCGCAGGCCGTGGAGTACGGGCTGATCGACTCCGTCCTGGAGACGCTGAAGACCCCGGCGCTCGCCTGAGCGACCACCTGACCCGTACGGGTCAGGACGGGCCGGGCCCGGCCGATCCACAATGAGCACCGCGTCGCCGTCCTCGCGGAGGGTGAGGCAGGTTACCGTGGTGAGGCCGGGTCCCCCGGGTGCGGCGACACGGGTGGCACCCACGGTCCCTGGACCGAGACACGCACGACAGACCAGCAGCACCCCGGCGCACGCCGGGTCACGAGCCCGGCCGGCCGGCCGGGATGAGGAGGACGAGCCCGGTGGCACGAATCGGTGACGGCGGTGACCTGCTGAAGTGCTCCTTCTGCGGCAAGTCGCAGAAGCAGGTCAAGAAGCTCATCGCAGGTCCCGGCGTGTACATCTGCGACGAGTGCATCGACCTCTGCAACGAGATCATCGAGGAGGAGCTCTCCGAGGGCACCGAGGTGGGCCTCGACGAGCTGCCGAAGCCGCGCGAGATCTTCGACTTCCTCAACTCCTACGTGATCGGCCAGGAGCAGGCGAAGAAGTCGCTCGCCGTGGCCGTCTACAACCACTACAAGCGCGTCCAGGCCGGCGTCTCGCCCGCCTCCGGCAAGCACTCCAAGGAGGAGGCTGTCGAGGTCGCGAAGTCCAACATCCTGGTCATCGGCCCCACGGGCTGCGGCAAGACCTACCTCGCCCAGACCCTGGCGCGCATGCTGAACGTCCCGTTCGCCATCGCCGACGCCACCGCGCTGACCGAGGCCGGGTACGTCGGCGAGGACGTCGAGAACATCCTCCTCAAGCTGATCCAGGCCGCGGACTACGACGTGAAGAAGGCCGAGACCGGCATCATCTACATCGACGAGATCGACAAGGTGGCCCGCAAGGCCGAGAACCCGTCGATCACGCGTGACGTCTCCGGCGAGGGCGTGCAGCAGGCGCTGCTGAAGATCATCGAGGGCACGACCGCCTCGGTGCCCCCGCAGGGCGGCCGCAAGCACCCGCACCAGGAGTTCATCCAGATCGACACGACGAACATCCTGTTCATCGTGGGCGGGGCGTTCGCGGGGCTCGAGCACATCATCGAGCAGCGCGTCGGCAAGAAGACCCTCGGCTTCACCGCCGAGGTCGCCGCCGAGCAGGAGAGGTCCGAGCAGGACCTGCTGGCCGCGGTGCGACCCGAGGACCTGACCAAGTTCGGCCTCATCCCCGAGTTCATCGGTCGTCTGCCGCTGATCGCCAGCGTCGAGAAGCTCGACCAGGACGCCCTGGTGCAGATCCTGACCGCTCCGCGCAACGCGCTGGTGAAGCAGTACCAGAAGTTGTTCGACCTCGACGGCGTCGAGCTGGAGTTCACCGAGGACGCCGTGCTGGCCATCGCCGACAAGGCGCTGGAGCGCGGTACCGGTGCCCGTGGACTGCGCGCCATCATCGAGGAGCTGCTGCTCCACGCGATGTACGAGGTCCCCTCCCGTGGCGACGTCGCCCGGGTCGTCGTCACCGCCGAGAGCGTCAGCGGCGCCGAGGTGCCCACCCTCGTCCTCCAGGACGAGGAGAAGAACCGCAAGAGCGCCTGAGGCGGCTCACCGCCTCCACGCACCACGACGAAGGCCCGGCACCCCACCAGGGGGTGCCGGGCCTTCGTGCTGCAGCGGGGCCAGCGTCGTGGGGTCGAGGCCCCCGGAGGGTCAGCCCTCCTGGGGGGCCTCGGCCAGCTCGGCGCTGACGGAGACCTCGGCGTCGTCGCCGGCGGCGGTGAAGACCAGGTCACCGGTGATCGTGCCCGTGCGGCGCAGGTCGTCCGCGGCCTTCTCGGCGGCCGCGACCGTCGCGGCCGGCCCGGTGACCTCGACGCGCGACAGCGGGGCGCGCATCTTGACCTTGGCCTGCGACTTGGCGCCACGGATGCCGCCGAGGACGGTCTCGACGGCGTCCAGGACGCTGCTGTCGGCAGCGGCCGCCGAGCCCAGGTCGAGCTCGGTCGGCCAGGTGCTGGTGTGCACCGATCCGTCCTGCCACCACGACCAGACCTCCTCGGTCACGTACGGGAGGAAGGGCGCGAGCAGTCGCAGCTGGGCGTGCAGCGCGAGCGCCAGGGTGGCCCGGGCGGACGCGCCGCCGGTGCTCTCCTTGTCGTAGGCCCGCTCCTTGACCAGCTCGAGGTAGTCGTCGCAGAAGTCCCAGAAGAACTTCTCGCTGACCTCGAGCGCGGTGGTGTAGTCGTAGGCCTCGAACGCGCTGGTCGCCCGGCGGATGACCTCGGCCAGCCGCCCGAGCAGCGCGCAGTCGACCGGCTCGGAGACCTCGTAGGGCCGCAGCTCGGTGGCGCCCACCCAGCCGAGGACGAACTTGGAGGCGTTGAGGACCTTCATGGCCAGCCGGCGGCCGACCTTCATCTGGGCCTCGTCGAAGGGGGAGTCCAGGCCCGGGCGGGCCATGGCGGCGCGCCAGCGCACCGCGTCCGCGCCGAACTTCTCCAGGATCTCGGTCGGGACGACGACGTTGCCCTTGGACTTCGACATCTTCTTGCGGTCCGGGTCGAGGATCCAGCCCGAGAGCATGGCGTGGGTCCACGGGACCTGACCCTGCTCGAAGTGGGCGCGCACGACGCGGCTGAACAGCCAGGTGCGGATGATGTCGTGACCCTGGGTGCACAGGTCCATCGGGAACACGCGCTCGAACAGGTCGTCGTCGACGCTCCAGCCGCCCGCGATCTGCGGGGTCAGCGAGGAGGTGGCCCAGGTGTCCATGACGTCCGGGTCGCCGATGAAGCCGCCGGCCTGGCCGCGCTGGGACTCCTCGTAGCCGGAGGGGGCGTCGGTGGAGGGGTCCACCGGCAGGTCGGCCTCGCGCGGCAGCAGCGGGTGCTCGTAGTCCGGCTCGCCCTCAGCGTCCAGGGCGTACCAGACGGGGAAGGGGATGCCGAAGAAGCGCTGACGGCTGATCAGCCAGTCGCCGTTGAGGCCGGAGACCCAGTTGTCGTAGCGGTGCTTCATGTGGGCGGGCACCCAGGTGATCTGCTCGCCGTCCTTGACCAGGTCGGAGCGCAGGTCCGCGTCGCGGCCGCCGTTGCGGACGTACCACTGGCGGGTGGAGACGATCTCGAGCGGCTTGTCGCCCTTCTCGTAGAAGTTCGCCATCCGCTGGGTGGGCCTGGGGTCGCCGTCCAGGGTGCCGGTCTCGCGCAGCATGGCGACCATCTCCTCGCGGGCGGAGAAGACGGTCTTGCCGGCCAGGCGCTGGTAGGACTCCTCGGCGGCGGCGAGCCACTCGGGGGTCTCCCGGGTCAGGCGGCCGTCGCGGCCGATGACGGTGCGGACCGGCAGCTGCAGCTCGCGCCACCAGGTGACGTCGGTCAGGTCACCGAACGTGCAGCACATGACCAGGCCGGAGCCCTTGTCCATCTCGGCTGCGGCGTGGGCGACGACCGGGATCTGCACGCCGAAGACCGGCGAGGCGACGGTGGAGCCGAACAGGTGCTGGTACCGCTCGTCGTCGGGGTGCGCGATGAGCGCCACGACCGAGGGGATCAGCTCCGGGCGGGTGGTCTCGATGTAGGCCGGGCCGCCGTCGGGCAGCGTGAACGCGACCCGGTGGTAGGCGCCGGCGTAGTCGCGGGCCTCGAGCTCGGCCTGGGCGACGGCGGTCTGGAAGGTGACGTCCCACAGGGTCGGCGCCTCCTGCAGGTAGGCCTCGCCGCGGGCGAAGTTGCGCAGGAACGCTCGCTGGGAGATCTCCTGGGCGCCGGTACCGATGGTGGTGTAGTGCTGCTTCCAGTCCACCGAGAGGCCCAGGGTGCGCCACAGCGACTCGAAGACCTGCTCGTCCTGCTCGACCAGCTGCGAGCAGAGCTCGATGAAGTTGGGTCGCGAGATCGGGACCTGCTTCTTGGCGTCGGGCTTCTCCGGCGGGGTGAAGTCCGGGTCGTACGGCATCGACGGGTCGCAGCGGACGCCGAAGTAGTTCTGCACGCGACGCTCGGTCGGCAGGCCGTTGTCGTCCCAGCCCATGGGGTAGAAGACGGACTTGCCGCGCATCCGCTGGAAGCGGGCGATGAGGTCGGTGTGGGTGTAGGAGAAGACGTGGCCGACGTGCAGCGAGCCCGAGACGGTGGGCGGCGGGGTGTCGATGGAGTAGACGTTCTCGCGCGGCTGCGTCCGGTCGAAGGCGTAGGTGTCCGCCTCCTTCCAGGCCTGCGACCACGTCGCCTCGAGGCCCTCGAGGGCAGGCTTCTCCGGTACGGCGACGGCCCGCGGGGTGGGGCTCGTCGTCTCGGGTGCGGCCTGCGTGGTGTCGGTCATGGACCGAATCCTAGTTTCGCCCCCACCGCGGGCTCCAACCCGTTCCCCCTTCGCGGGCCACGGGCCGGTGCGGGACGGGTGCGGGAGGGGCGCGGGAGCACCCGGCGGCCTGCCCGACGGACGTGGCGCACGCCTCGCCCACGGGGGTGAGAAACCGGTAAAGTGGACGCCAGCGTGGACGGCGCCCCGCCCGGCTCGCGTCGGCGGTGCCGAGTGGCTGGACACCCTGGGCGATCCCGTTGCTCCGACCAGGGCGGAGCGCCGTCCGCCACGCGGCCCGGAATCCGGTGGCCCGTCGCGGCCCGTCCGGCCTAGGTTGCGGCGCATGAGCAGCTCCTTCTCCGCCGAGGTCGTCACCGACGCCGCCGCCTTCACCGAGGCAGCCTCCGCCTACCTCGAGGCGCACCCGGTGCTCGGCACGGTCGTCTCCTCGGCCACCGCCGCCTGGCTGGCGCCGACGCTGCCCTGCGAGCCGGGCCTGTGGGGGCCGTGGTGGGCGCTGGTGCGCGACGCCGACGGTGACGTGGTCTCGGTCGCGATGCGCACGGCGTCCTTCGAGCCGCACCCGCTGTACCTGCTCCCGATGGCGGACGAGGCGGCCCGCTGCCTCGCCGCGGCGCTGCACGCCCGGGGCGACGACGCCTCCGCCGCCAACGGGGCGGTGCCGGCCTGCGAGGTGCTGCTCGCCGAGCTGGCCCGGCTGCGCGAGGACGGCACGGTGCCCGAGGTGGCCGTGCCGACCCGGCTCTACGAGCTGGACCGCCTCGTCCGCCCGACCGCGCCCGCCGGCGCCGCCCGGGCCGCGGACGAGGCCGACCTGCCGTGGCTGGTGCCGCTGCTGGGCCGCTTCGAGACCGAGGCGGCCGCCCAGGCCGGCCGCACCCACCGCGACGCCGGCGACCACCTCGACGAGCACTGGGTCCGGCGTCGGCTGGAGGCCGACGCCCTGTGGGTCTGGGAGGTCGCGGGCACCCCCGTCTGCGCCGTGGGTGCCACGCCGCCGGCCTTCGGCGTCAGCCGCGTCGGCCCCGTGATGACGCCCGCCGAGCACCGGGGCCGCGGCTACGCCGGCGCGCTCACCGCGCACGTCACGGCGCTGCGCGAGGCCCAGGGGGCCCGGGTCTGCCTCTTCACCGACGCCGGCAACCCGGTCTCCAACGCGCTCTACCAGCGGCTGGGCTACCGCCCGCTGGCCGACATGACCGAGGTCGTGCTGCGGGCGGGCGCGCGAATGGGGTGAGCGTGGCCGACGCTCCTAGACTGGGCGGACCATGAACGACTCGTCTGCTCCCCGCCCGGCCGAGACCGTCGCCGAGGCCGAGGACGCCCTCCTCTCGCGCTGGCCCGAGACCCGGCTGGAGCCCTCCCTCGACCGCATCTCCGCCCTGATGGAGCTGCTGGGCGAGCCGCAGCGCGCCTACCGGGCCGTGCACCTGACCGGCACGAACGGCAAGACGTCGACCTCCCGGATGATCGACGCGCTGCTGCGGGCCGTCGAGCTGCGCACGGGCCGCTTCACCAGCCCGCACCTGGAGCGGATCAACGAGCGCATCAGCGTCGACGGCGAGCCGCTGGACGACGAGGCGTTCGTCCGGGCCTTCAACGACGTCGCCCCGTACCTGGGCCTGGTGGACGAGGACCAGCCGCACCCGCTGTCGTTCTTCGAGTCCGTGGTGGGCATGGCCTACGCCGCGTTCGCCGACGCCCCCGTCGACGTGGCGGTCGTGGAGGTCGGCATGGGCGGGGCCTGGGACGCCACCAACGTCATCGACGGCGACGTCGCCGTCGTCGGCCCCATCGCGGTCGACCACGCCAAGTACCTCGGCGGGACGCCCGAGGCGATCGCGCACGAGAAGGCCGGGATCATCAAGGAGGGCTCCACCCTCGTCACCGCCGCCCAGACGCCCGAGGTCGCCACCGTGCTGGCCAAGCAGGCCGCGGCCGTCGGGGCGAAGGTCGTGGCCGAGGGCGTCGACTTCGGGGTCGTCTCCCGCACCCCGGCGCTGGGGGGCCAGAGCCTCTCGCTCCAGGGCCTGCGCGCCCGCTACGACGACCTGTTCCTCCCGCTCTACGGCGCGCACCAGGCGCAGAACGCCGCCGTCGCGCTCGCCGCCGTCGAGGCCTTCCTCGGCGGGTCCGAGGCGCTCTCGCCCGACGTGGTCTCGGCGGCGTTCGCCGACGTCACCTCGCCGGGACGCCTGGAGATCGTGCGCCGCAGCCCCACCGTGCTGCTGGACGCGGCCCACAACCCCGCCGGCGCCGAGGCCACGGCCGCGGCACTGGAGGACTCCTTCACCTTCCGCCCGCTGGTGGGCGTGCTCGGCGTCATGGCCGACAAGGACGTGGAGCCGCTGCTCGTGGCCCTGGAGCCGCAGCTCGACCACGTGGTGGTCACCCAGAACTCCACCGACCGCTGCCTGCCGGCCGCCGAGCTGGCCGAGGTCGCGGTCGGCGTCTTCGGCGAGGAGCGGGTGACCGTGGCCCCGGTGCTGGCCGACGCGATCGAGGCGGCGGCGACGCTGGCCGAGGCCGCTGACACCGGCGGTGCCTCCATCGGCTCCGGCGCCGTGCTCGTGACCGGCTCGGTCGTCACCGCCGGCGAGGCGCGCACGCTGCTGGCCCCGAAGGAGCGGCCGCGCCGCACGGGCTCCGGCGTGCGCCTGACCCGCGGCGAGGAGGAGGTCGAGGTGCCCGAGGACGAGGGCGGCGGCGACCTCTCCGAGCTCTCGCTCCAGGCGCTGCTGCGCGACACCCTGTCCGGGGAGGACGAGGACTGATGCGCTCCCCCCGACGCGGGCTCTGCTCCGCCATCCTGGCCCTCGAGGGCATCGCCCTGGGCCTCACCACTCCGGTGCTCATCACCCTCACCGACGTGCCCACCGGCGCCTCGCTCGGCCTGGGCCTGGGGCTGGCGCTGGTCAGCATCCTGCTCACCGGCTTCCTGCGCTACCAGTGGGCCTACACCGTGGGCTGGCTGGTGCAGGTGCTCGCCGTGGCGATGGGCCTGCTCATCACCCCGATGTTCTTCCTCGGCGGCGTCTTCGCGGCGCTGTGGGCCACCGCCATCTGGCTCTCGAACAAGATCGATCGCGAGCGGGCCGAGGCGTTCGCCGCCTACGAGGCCGAGCAGGCCGCGGGCGGCGCGACCGAGTCCTGACGCTGGGTCGGCGGCCGAGCGGCGACGAGGACGGGGACGAGGACGGGCGAGGAGCGCACGTCGGGACCACCCCCGGTCACGCCAGCGCACCCCTGATCGCGGCCAGCGCCTCCTCCAGCTGCGCGTCGGTGCAGCCCCCGAAGCCGAGGACGAGGCCGGTGGCCCCGCTGGAGCGAGCCGCGTCCGACAGCAGCGGCACGTCGTAGCCCGCCGCGCGGGCTGCTCGGTGCGCCGCCTCGGCCCGGGCGGCCGGCAGGGGGAGCGAGGGGTACATGCCCGCGACCGGGCCGCCCAGCCAGGGCCCCAGCACCTGCGTCACGCGCGCGGCCCGGCGTGCGTAGACCCGGCGGGCGCTGCGCACGGCGTGGTCGACGTAGCCGTCGCGCAGCAGGCTCAGCAGCGCCCGCTGCGCCGGCCACGACGGGGTGTCGTGGGTGACCTCGCGGTACGCGTCCACCCGCTCCAGCGCCGCCGTCGGTGCCACCAGCCAGCCGAGCCGGAGCGCGGGGCTGACCGACTTCGAGACCGTGCCCAGCAGCGCGACCCGGCCCGGGTCGAGGCTGGCCAGGGCCGGCACGGGCGCGACGTCGTAGCGGAACTCGGAGTCGTAGTCGTCCTCGACCACCAGGGTGCCGGCCTCGCGCGCGGCGGCGAGCAGCGCGGCGCGGGCCGGCGCCGGCATGACCGGGCCGAGCGGGTGCTGGTGGGCCGGGGTGACGTAGTGCGCGACCAGCCCGGCCAGCTCCTCCGCGCGCGCCGGCGGGCGGAGGGCGGGCACGTCGACCACCGTGCGGCCGGTGGCGCGCACCACCGCCACGGCCGCGCGGTAGCCCGGGTCCTCCACCCCGACCGGGCCGGGCGGCAGCCCCGCGAGCAGGTGCCGCAGGCCCTCGGTCGTGCCCGAGGTCAGGCGGACGTCGTCGCCGGTCACCGCCAGCCCGCGGGTGCGCCGGAGCCGCTCGGCCAGGGCGGCGCGCAGGTCCGCGTCGCCCCGGGGGTCGGGGTAGCCGGCCGGCGGGGCGGCCGTGCCGACCTCGCGCCAGGCCCGCCGCCAGGCCGCGTGGTGCGCCGGGTCGACCCACGGGTGCCCCGCGGAGAGCCGCAGCAGCGCCGGGCCGGGTGCGGGCGCGGGCGCGGGCCGTGCGCCGGCGTCCGGGGAGAGGCGGACGGCGGCGACGAACGTGCCTGCGCCGTGGCGGCCCTCGAGCCAGCCCTCGGCCACGAGCTGGGCCCAGGCCTGCTCCACGACCGAGCGGGCCACCCCGAGGTCGCGGGCCAGCGCCCGGCTCGAGGGCAGCCGGGTGCCGGGGGCGAGCCGTCCGTCACCGACGCGCTCCCGGACGGCGGTGGCCAGCTGCGCGCCCAGGGGCGTGCCGAGGGCCCGGTCGAGCGTGACGGCGAGGGTGGGCATCGGGCCTCCGTGGGTGGGCGAAGTGGCCTGGCGAGATCGCTCGCAAGTGCCACTCGTCGGCAGGCCACTACTGGCTCAGCATGGTGCCATGAGCACGACTCCGCTGCAGCCCACGCCCCGCACCACGCTGACCCGCGGCCGTCACCGCGCCGTGGACGACCGGGAGGCCCTGCACGCCTGCCTGCGCGAGGCCCTCGTCGGGCACCTCGGCGTGACGGTGGGCGTGGGGGAGGAGTCGCACCCCGTCGTCCTGCCGGTGGCGATCGCCCTGGACCCGGGCTCCCTGGAAGGGCAGGGGCCGGACGAGGGGGGCACGCTCTACGTGCACGGCTCGGTGGCCGCGGGCTGGCTGTCCTCGGCGGTGGGGAGCACGGTCTGCCTCACCGTCACCCACCTGGACGGGATGGTCACCGCCCGCTCCGGCTTCCACCACTCGATGAACTACCGCTCGGCGGTGGTGATCGGCCGCCTGCGGCTAGTGGAGGACCCCGACGAGCGGGTGCGCGCCCTCGACCTGGTCGTCGACCAGCTGGTGCCCGGTCGCGCGGCGACCCTGCGGCCGATGAGCCGCAAGGAGCTGGCCGCGACCGCGGTGCTGGCCCTGCCGCTGGCCGAGGCGTCGCTGAAGGTGCGCGGGGGCGGCCCGGTCGACGACGAGGAGGACGTGGCCGCGGGCGTCTGGGGCGGGCACGTCCCGCTGCGGCTGGTGGCGGGCGAGCCGGTGACCGACGAGCTCTCCGCCGGCGTCCCCGTGCCCCCGGACGTGGCGGCGAGAGCGGCCTCACTGCGATGAGGCGGTCATCACTCGCTAGGGTCGGGGCATGACCCAGCGTTCCCTCGTCCTCGTCAAGCCCGACGGCGTCGCCCGTGGCCTCACCGGTGAGGTCATCCGCCGGATCGAGGCCAAGGGATACACCCTGGCCCGCCTCGAGCTGCGCACCGCCACTCGCGAGCTGCTCGAGCAGCACTACGAGGAGCACGTGGGCAAGCCGTTCTACGAGCCGCTCGTGGAGTTCATGCTCTCCGGCCCCGTCGCCGCCATCGTGATCGAGGGCGAGCGCTGCATCGAGGGCTTCCGCAGCCTGGCCGGGGCCACGGACCCGACCGCCGCCGCCCCGGGCACCATCCGCGGCGACCTCGGCCGCGACTGGGGCCTGAAGGTGCAGCAGAACCTCGTCCACGGCTCCGACGCCCCCGAGTCGGCCGAGCGCGAGATCGGCATCTGGTTCCCCCAGTCCTGATGGCCTGATCCACACCACCACCCACCGGCGGTGCGTGGGCAACGGTTCGTGACGCGCGAACGGTTGCTCCCGCACCGCCGGTGTCGTTGTGGCGTGTCTCCCGAGAATCACAGGCTGCGTCCCTAGCCTGAGGAGACCTCCCCAGGAGGCACTCCTTCCCCACACGCACCACCAGCCCCGGCCACCCGGCGGGGGCTCCACCCGTGGTGCCCGCACACCCCAGGGACGCAGCAGCGATGGCGAACAGCTTCCTCGGCCGCGACATGGCCGTCGACCTCGGTACCGCCAACACGCTCGTCTACGTGCGGGGCAAGGGCGTGCTGCTGGACGAGCCGAGCGTCGTCGCCCTGAACAGCACCACCAACGAGATCCTCGCGGTGGGCCACGAGGCCAAGCGGATGATCGGCCGCACGCCCGAGGGCATCACCGCCATCCGACCGCTCAAGGACGGCGTGATCGCCGACTTCGAGGCCACCGAGCAGATGCTGCGCTGGTTCATCCAGCAGGTGCACCGCCGCGCCTTCGCCAAGCCGCGCCTCGTGGTGTGCGTGCCCAGCGGCATCACCGCCGTCGAGCAGCGCGCGGTCAAGGAGGCCGGCTACATGGCCGGCGCCCGCCGCGTCTTCATCGTCGAGGAGCCCATGGCCGCCGCGATCGGCGCCGGGCTGCCCGTGCACCAGGCCACCGGCAACATGGTCGTCGACGTCGGCGGGGGCACCACCGAGGTCGCGGTGATCAGCCTCGGCGGCATCGTCACCAGCCTGTCCATCCGCACCGCCGGCGACGAGCTGGACGCCGCGATCGTCTCCTGGATGAAGAAGGAGTACTCGCTGCTCCTGGGCGAGCGCACCGCCGAGGAGGTCAAGACGACCCTCGGCTCGGCGTTCCCGCTGCCGGACGAGCCCGAGGCCGACGTCCGCGGCCGCGACATGGTCTCCGGGCTGCCCCGCACCGTCTCGGTGTCCACCGCCGAGATTCGCCAGGCGATGGAGGAGCCGATCAGCGCCATCGTCGACGCGGTGCGCACGACCCTCGACCAGACCCCGCCCGAGCTGGCCGGCGACATCATGGACCGCGGCATCGCCCTCACCGGCGGCGGCGCTCTGCTGCGCGGCCTGGACGAGCGGCTGCGGCACGAGACCGGGATGCCGGTGCACGTCGCCGAGGACCCCCTGACCTCCGTCGCCCTGGGCGCGGGGCGCTGCGTGGAGCAGTTCGAGGCGCTCCAGCAGGTCCTCGTCGGCGACGGGCGGCGGTGAGCGGCGTGACGGACCTCGTCGGCCGCCCCCGGGAGGGCGCACCCCACGACCCGCTCGACGGCGAGGCGCTCGCCCGGGACGAGGCGGCGCGGCCCGCCGTCCGCAGCCCGTTCCGCGACCTCTCGGCCCCCGAGCCGCGCGGCGAGCGCGGTCGGCTCGGCGCGGGTCGCCTGCTCTCGCGCGTCGAGCGCCGCGAGCGTCGTTGGTCCGCCGGGCCGGTGCCCGCGCGGCCGGCCTCGCGCTCGCTGCTCGTGGCCCTGGTGCTGGCCTCGGCCACCGTGGTCACGCTCGACCTCGCCGCCGACGACGGCCCCGTGGGCGCCGCCCGTGCGGTGGTCGCGGACGTCGTCGGCCCGCTGGAGACGGCCACCGCGGCCGTCGTCCGCCCCGTGACGAGCCTGGGGGAGGCCCTCACCACCCGCAGCGAGCTGGAGGACCGGGTGGCCGACCTCGAGGCCGCCAACGCCGAGCTGCGCGACCAGCTGGCCGGCGCCGGGATCGACCAGCAGCGGCTGGCCGCCTACGACGCGCTGGCCGCCTCCGCGGGCGACCTCGACCGCGCCGTCGTCCCCGCCCGGGTCGTCGGGTGGGGCGCGGCCCAGACCTTCACCAGCACCGTGACCATCGACGCCGGCACCGACGACGGGGTCGTCGAGGACGCCACCGTCATCGCCACCGACGGCCTCGTGGGCCGGGTGCTGCGCGCGGACGCCTCGACCGCCACCGTCCTGCTGGTCACCGACGCCGAGTCCACCGTCGGCGCCCGGGTGGGCTCCTCGGGCACGCTCGGCTTCCTCTCCGGCACCGGCGAGGTCGGCGACGGCTCCGCCCTCGACCTCGAGCTGGTCGACGCCACCGAGGTGCCGGACCGCGGCGAGGAGGTGCTGACCTGGGGCTCCCAGGACGGCGCGCCCTACCTGGCGGGCATCCGGATCGGCCGCGTGACCCACGTGTACTCCTCGGTGCGGGACTCCTCGATCCGCGTCGAGGTCGCCCCCTCCGTCGACATGACCACGCTGGACGTCGTCGGGGTCGTCGTGCCCACGGGCACCGACTCCGCCCGCGGCCTGATCACCGGCTCGCTCGCGCAGGGGAGCGACCGGTGAGCGCGCTGCGGGCCGTCGCCACCGGCCTGGCCGTGCTCGTGGCGCTGCTGCTCCAGGTGACCGTGGCGCCCCACGTCGCCTGGCACGGCGTCGTGCCCGACCTGGTGCTGCTGGTGGTCGTCGCCGTCGCGCTCGCCCGCGGCCCCAACCCCGCCATGGTGGTCGGCTTCGCCGCCGGGCTGCTGGTCGACCTCGCCCCGCCCGCCGACCACGTGGCCGGCCGCTGGGCCCTGGCCCTCGTGCTCGTCGGCTACCTGGCCGGACGGCTGCGCCCGGACGTCCGCCCCACCGCCCTCTCCTCGCTCGCCACCGTCGCCGGCTGCGCCTTCGTCGGGGCCTCCGTCGTCGCGCTCACCGGTCTCGTGCTCTCCGACCCCGCGGGCGTGGCCACCGGCGACCTGATGCTGGGCGTGCTGGTATCGGTGGCCTGGGACGTGGCGCTGACGCCGCTGGTCCTGCCGCCCCTGCTGGCGCTGCTGCGCCGGCTGGAGACGCCGGAGCGGGGCACCGCGTGAGCGAGCAGCTCGGCCGCGTCCCCGGCCCCCGGCACCCGCGCCCCGGTGGACCGCCCGGCGCCGTGCCCGGTGACGAGCCCCGGGCCCAGCGCACCTCGCGGCTGCGCATCATCGTCATCCAGGCCCTGGTGCTCGCGCTCTTCGCGACGCTGCTGGTGCGCCTGTACTACCTGCAGGTCGTGCACGGGGAGGCCTACCACGCGCAGGCCGCCTCGCAGTCGGTGCGCGACGTGGTGACGCAGCCGAGCCGTGGCCTCATCGTCGACGACCAGGGCCGCACGCTGGTGGCCAACCGGCTGGCGTGGGTCATCTCGGTCGACCGCCCCCTGCTGGGCAAGCTCGGCTCCGCCGACCGGGCCACCGTGCTCGAGCGGGTCGCGGACGCGACCTCCCAGCGCGCGAGCCGGATCGAGAAGATGCTGGTCGACTGCGGCACCAGCGGTGCCGTCGCCGGGCTGTGCTGGAACGGCTCGCCCTACCAGGCCGTGCCGGTGGCCACGGACGTGAAGCGGGCCGTGGCCCTGGAGATCAGCGAGCAGCCGGAGGACTACCCCTCCGTCGTGGTCGAGCAGCAGAGCGTCCGCTCCTACCCGAGCCCCTTCGGGGTCAACCTGGCCCACGTGCTCGGCTACACCTCCGCCGTCACCTCCGACGAGCTGGATACCGCCACCGAGGACAACGACACCTCCGTGGACGCCTCCTCCGTGCTCGGTCGCGCCGGGCTGGAGAAGGAGTACGACGAGTGGCTGCGCGGCCTGCCCGGCACCTCCTCGGTGACCGTCGACTCCCAGGGCCGCGTGCTGGGGGAGAGCGGCGAGGAGGAGGCCCGCCCCGGTGACACGCTGGTCACGAGCATCGACGCCAGGGTGCAGTCGGTGGTCGAGAAGCAGCTCGCCTCGACGATCGCGGAGGCCCGCCGGACCTTCGACACCGTGACGAAGAAGAACTACGTGGCCGACTCGGGGTCCGTCGTCGTCCTGGAGGCCGACACGGGCCGGGTCGTGGCCATGGCCTCCCAGCCCACCTACGACCCCGAGGTGTGGGCCGGCGGCATCACCGAGAAGCAGCTGCGTCGCCTCTACTCCGAGGCCGCCGGCACCCCGCTGCTGGCGCGCGCCACGCAGGGGCAGTTCGCCCCGGGGTCGACGTGGAAGCCGTTCATGTCGGCCGGGGCCCTGACGCACGGCTACTCCACCGACACCCAGCTGAACTGCTCCAGCTCCTTCCGGGTCGGCAACCGCGACTTCAAGAACTACGAGTCCGGCGCCTACGGCTTCATCGGCTTCGCGCGGGCGCTCGAGGTCTCCTGCAACACGTTCTTCTACCGGGTCGGCTACCACTTCTGGGAGAAGTACGGCTCCGACGAGGGCGACCTGACCGCCAAGGACCCGCTCGTCTCCGAGGCCAAGGCGTTCGGCTTCGGCGAGGCCACCGGCGTCGACCTGCCCGGCGAGGCCTCCGGCCGGATCGCCGACCGACGCTGGAAGCGGGCCTACTGGAAGTCGATGCGCTCCTACTACTGCGGCATCGCGCGCAAGCCCCAGACGAGGTCCACCAGCGACTTCCTCTACCAGTTCGCCTCCGAGTTCTGCGTCGACGGCTACGCCTACCGGGCCGGTGACGCGGCCAACTTCGCCATCGGTCAGGGCGACACCCTGGTCACCCCGCTCCAGCTGGCCCGCGCCTACGCCGCCCTGGCCAACGGCGGCACCCTGTTCGCGCCGCGGATCGGCAAGGCGATCGTCGGCTCGGACGGCACCGTCATCCGGCGCATCCGCCCGAAGGTCGTCGGCACCGTGGACCTGCCGCAGAAGGTGCTCGGCTACCTCGACACCGCGCTCTCCGGGGTGACCCGCCAGGGCACCATGTCGTGGCGGATGACCGGCTTCCCGCTCGACGACGTGAACATCCGCTCCAAGACCGGCTCGGCCGAGGTCTACGGCAAGCAGTCGACCTCCTGGGTGGCCTCCTACTCCGACGACTACGTGGTGGTGATGATGGTCAGCCAGGGCGGCACCGGCTCGGGCACCTCGGGGCCCGCCGTGCGCAAGATCTGGGAGGCGCTCTACGGCGTCGACGGCGAGGACGTGGACACCGACGCCGCCGCCATCCCCGGGGTCGTGCAGTCCGAGGGCCTGCCGGTCTTCACCGACGACGGCTCCATCCTCCCGCCGCGGGTGGCCTCCTCGGGGAAGGCCTCCTCGTGAGCACCGTCCTCGGCCGGACGACGGCCCGCCCGGCGCCCCGCAGCGGCGCCGGCACCCGCCCGACCCCCGACGGCGCGGGGGTCCTGCGCTGGCGCGGCGTCGACTGGGTGCTCGTGGGCGCCGTGCTCGGCCTGGTCACGATCGGCACGCTGCTCATCTGGTCGGCCACGTCCTCGCGGGACGCGCTGACCGGGGGCGACCCGACCGCGTTCCTCGACAAGCAGGTCGTCAACGTCGTCATCGGGCTGGCCCTGGGCGTCACCGTGGCCGTCGTGCCGCACCGCTGGATCAGGCTGCTCACGCCCGTCGCCTACGCGGGGGCGGTGCTGGGCCTCGTCCTGGTGCTGGTGATGGGCTCCACGATCAACGGCTCCCGCTCGTGGCTGGTGCTCGGCGGGCAGTCCTTCCAGCCCTCGGAGCTGGCCAAGCTCGCCGTGGTCGTGGGCATGGCCCTGGTGCTCGCGCGCCGCCTCGAGGGGCGCTGGCGGCCCCGTGTCGGGGTCGTCGAGGTGGTGCTCATGCTCGCCGTGGCCGGGCTGCCGGCCGTGCTCATCCTCGCCCAGCCCGACCTGGGCACGATGCTGGTCCTCTCCGCGACCGTGCTGGGCGTGCTCGGCATCTCCGGTGCCCCGCGGCGCTGGCTGGTGCTGCTGGTCGGCTCCGGCGTGGCCGTGGCGGTCGCGGCCGTGGCCGGCGGGGTGCTGAAGGCCTATCAGGTGGACCGGTTCCTGGCGTTCACGAACCCCGACCTCGACCCGCTGGGTGCCGGGTACAACGTGGAGCAGGCCCGGATCGCCGTGGGCAACGGCGGTCTGGTGGGGCAGGGGCTGTTCTCCGGCTCCCAGACGCAGTCGGGCTTCGTGCCCGAGCAGCACACCGACTTCGTGTTCACCGTGGCCGGCGAGGAGCTGGGCCTGGTGGGCGCCGGCCTCGTCGTCGTCCTGCTGGGCGTCGTGGTCTGGCGGGCGCTGACGATCGCCCGGCTCTCCGACGACGTGTTCGGCCGGGTGGCCGCGGCGGGCATCGCCTGCTGGTTCGGCTTCCAGGCGTTCCAGAACGTCGGCATGTGCCTCGGCATCATGCCGGTCACCGGCGTGCCCCTGCCGTTCGTCTCCTACGGCGGCTCCTCGCTGTTCGCCGGCCTCATGGCCGTCGGCCTGCTCGTCGCCATCCGCCTGCGGGCCACCGCGCCGCGGCCCTCCCGGTACCGGCTCGCCGCCCGCTGAAGCCGGCTGAGGCCCGCCCGGCCCTGCTCCCCAGGGAGCGGGGCCGGACGGGCGGCACGTCCGGGTCAGCGACCGGGGGCCGGGGCCGGCGCCACCCGGCGCAGCGAGGCCAGACGGCGGACGTCGAGGGCGGACGGGCGCCGGTCGAGCCGCCGGTCGAGCAGCGTGGCGGCTCGCTCGGGTCGTCCCGACCTGGCCAGGCAGAGCAGCAGAGCCTCCTCGACGACCTCGCGCTGGGCGGCGGACCCGCCGACGAGGACGAGCCTGGGCAGCAGGTCGAGCAGCAGGTCGGCGGCTTGCCCGTACCGACCAGCCCCCTGGTGCGCGAGGGCCTCGCACAGCGGGGCGACGACGCCGCTGAGCACGGGGTCGCCGTCGTCGCGGCAGCGGCGTCGCAGCCGATCGAGCCGGTCGTGCCGCCCGGCAGCGGCCAGCGCCACGGCCGCGTGCACGGCGCCGAAGGGCGTCCCCGGACGGGCGAGGAGCGCCGGGTCGACCTCAGCGAGGGCGGACTCGACCGAGGGCAGCGCCTGGTCCTCCGAACCCGGCCAGGCAGCGGTGGTCAGCTCCCAGCGCCACAGCAGCGAGACGGCGTCGACCAGCAGCCGCATCCCGGTGGTCGTCGGCGGGGCCAGCTCGCGGTAGTAGCGGCGACGCACGGCCTCCAGGTCGCCCGTCGTCAGCTCGTGCAGCGCCGCGTGCCAGGAAAAGTGCGCGCGGTGGTCGGCGTCCCGCCCGCTGCGGCCGATCCAGCCGTCCAGCCAGGCCAGGCCGGCCTCGTGCTCGCCGGTCTCGTAGAACACGTGGGTGAGGGCGTGGACGGCGTGGCCGGACGCGGGCTCGCAGGCGAGCGCGCTCTCGGCGAGCAGTCCCGCCTCCTCGAGCCGGCCCTGGTCCTGCCGGGTGAAGGCGAGCAGGGAGTGGTACCACCAGTGGTCGCCGTAGGCGGGTGCCAGGCCCTCGACCAGCTCCCAGGCCTCCCGCTGCAGGTCGGTCACGCCCGAGAAGGCGATCGTCGGGACGGCCGCCGAGACGGCCAGGGCGTCGCGGGGGTGCAGGGACACGTGCCGGGTCAGGGCGGCCGCCCCCGCCCGGGTGCCCGCGGAGGCGTCCCCGACCCGGGCGCCCACGACCGCGACGAACGAGCGCTCCCGCTCGTCCCCGCGTCGGGCCAGGGCGGAGCGGGCTGCCGCGAGGGCTGCGGACACGTCCACCTCGGCGCCGCCCTCGTGGCCGAGGAGGGCGAGCGCCGCGTGCCCGACCGCGAGGTCGGGGTCCAGCGCCACGGCCTCCGCGATGAGCGTCTCGCCACCGGACTGCAGCCGCAGGACGCGCTCCAGCCCCGCGTTGTAGGTGGCGGCCGCCTCGGCGGTGGTGGAGAGGGGGAGCCCGAGCAGGTCGCGGGGCCGGGCGACGGGATGGTGCCCACCGACCCAGCGGCCGTCCTCGAGGCGGCGGGGGAGCGGTGCCACCTCGTCAAGGACGGCGCCGGCCAGCGCCTGGGCCTGCGACCGGATCTCGGGGATCGCCGTCGACTCCAGCAGCTCGCCCCGGCGCAGGCTGCCGAGCGTCCAGACCGGCGCGTCGGTGGTGCCGTCGGAGTCGCGCAGGCGCCCCTCCACCGTGCGGACGCCGAGGCCGCGGGTGGCGGGCTCGGCGAGCCTGAGACCGGCACGGTCGCGGAGCAGGTCTCGCAGCAGGGCGTCGGGCGAGCGGCGGACGTCGCCACCGCCACCGGTGGCGTTGACCACCCAACCGACGTCGTGCGTGGTCCCGTCGTCGAGGCGCACGCGGAGGCCGCCGTGCGGGAGCGGCTCGGCGTCCTGGACCCGGACGGCGCGGACCTCGACCCGGTCCGTGGCCAGCAGCCCCTCCAGCACCTCACCGGGCACCGGGGCGGCGCGGTGGCGCAGGACGTTCCAGGCTCCCTGGTGCTCGTCGAGGAACCGGTGTCGGTCCTCCTCGCCGAGACGGTCCCACAGCACCGTGACGCGGTGCCGGAGCCCGTCCGCCCCAGGGCGCCAGTCGCCCGTGTCGGCCTCCACGCCCCGCAGGTGGGCGGTGGCCGCGGCGAGGACCGCGTCGAGGTCGGCGTCCCAGGTGCTGACGTCGGGGACGACGGGCAGGGCGGGGCGCCGGCGGTGGGTGTGCGGGACTCGGCCACGGCGGGACGTGGCGAGGACGCGGCGGTCCGGGCGGGCGCCGTCCCCGACCACGGTCAGGGTGACGTCGAGCATCGTGAGCCCCGAGCCCACGACCAGGACGTCGGCCGGGCCGCTGCGGTCGCGGCGGACGACGTCCAGCGCGCCCGGGGCCCAGGGATCGACGACGAGGAACGGGGAGGCCCGCAGGGAGGCCGGAGCCCAGTCCACCTGGTCCGCCGGGGCCCCGGTGGCCAGGACGACGGCGTCTGCCGCGACGTCCTCGGCGCCGGCGCGGACGGTCCAGGCCCGCCCCTCGCGCCCGGGCTCGGCGTCCGTGCGGGTCAGGGCCGTGGCGCGCAGGTGCCGGTGCCGGACCCGGACGGTCTCGGCCGCGGTGCCGGCCTCCGCGCTCAGGCAGGCGTCCAGGTAGGCGGCCCAACGCCGCCGGGGGACGAAGGCGTGCGGCTGGGCCTCGGACGGGCGCCCGTGCTGCTCGAGCCAGGCGACGAAGTGCCCGGGGTCGTCACCGAGAACGCTCATCTGGGCCGCCGGGACGTTGAGCAGGTGCTCCTCGTCGTCGGTGCCGAACGCGACGCCGCGTGCCCAGCGAGGTGCGGGGTCGAGCAGCTCGACCTCGAGCGCGGTGGCGCGGGCACGCGCGGCACGGGCGAGGTGCAGGGCGGTCAGGCTGCCGGCAGCGCCGGCGCCGACGACGACCACGCGGGGCGCGGCACCGGAGCTCGGCCGAGGACGGGGGGTGGGGCTCATCGGTCCCTCTTTCTCTCTAATGTCTATCGGATTACTCGACATTAGCGACGCGGGTCGTCGCCGCCAAGCGACAAGGACGCCCCGGCGCGTCGCGCCGGGGCGTCCTCGGTGGTGCGTGGAGGTGCCTCGAGGTTCTCGGAGGCGCCTGGAGGTGGGCCTACGGCTGCGCCGAGAGGAACACGAACGTCGCCAGCAGCACCAGGTGCACGAGGCCCTGGAGCGCCTTGGCGCGGCCGGGCACGACGGTGAGCACCGAGACCACCACGGAGATCGTCAGCAGCACGATCTGGGTGGGGCCCAGGCCCAGCTCGAGCGGGCCGTCGAGCCAGATCGAGGCCACGGCGATCGCCGGGATGGTCAGGCCGATCGAGGCCATCGCCGAGCCGTAGGCCAGGTTCAGGCTGATCTGCACGCGGTCGCGCGCCGCGTGGCGGACGGCGGCGATCGACTCCGGCGCCAGCACCAGCAGCGCGATCACCACGCCGACGACGGGGGCCGGGAAGCCCGCGGCCGCCACGACGTCCTCGATCGTGGGGGAGAGGAGCTTGGCCAGGCCCACCACCGCGACCAGCGCGGCGACCAGCAGCCCGACGCTCACCCAGGCCGCGCGCGCCGTGGGCGGGTCGGCGTGCCCGTCGCCGTCCTCGTCGAGGACACCGGTCATGCGGCCCAGCTCGTCCGAGGAGACCGGCAGGAAGAAGTCGCGGTGCCCCACCGTCTGCGTGAGCACGAACGCGACGTAGAGCGTGAGCGAGACGACCGCGGCGAACGCGAGCTGCGAGGCGGAGTACTCATAACCCGCCTCGGAGACGGTGAAGCCGGGCAGCACCAGGCACACGCTGGCCAGCGCCACGACGGTGGTGAGCGCCGAGCCCGAGCCGGAGGCGTTGTAGCTGGCCAGCCCGTGCCGCGTCGCGCCGACGAGCAGGGAGAGGCCGACGATGCCGTTGAGGGTGATCATCACCGCGGCGAAGACGGTGTCGCGGGCGTAGGTGGAGGCTCCGTCACCACCGCCGACCATGAGCATCACGATGAGACCCACCTCGATGATGGTCACCGCCACCGCGAGCACCAGTGAGCCGTAGGGGTCGCCCACCCGGTGCGCCACGACCTCCGCGTGGTGGACGGCGGCCAGCACCGCGCCGACCAGGAGCACCGCGATCAGCGTCAGCACCCACGGACTCTCGTGCCGCGTCCACGTGGCGACGAGGACGAGGACGGCGACGGGCGGGACGAGGGTGGTCCAGGAGGGGCGACCCGGGCGGGCCGTCGTGGCGGTCATGGCATGAAACCTAGTGAGGTGGTGCAACGGCGATCGCGGCGGCGATCGCGGTGGCGGTCTCGCACCGCGCTGTCACCGGGAGGGCCTACCCTCGTTGCTGATGGCAACGACAGCAGAGCCGGCCAGCGAGCCCACCGGCGAGTACACCCACGCCCAGATCCTCACGATCATGTCCGGGCTCATGCTCGGCATGTTCCTGGGCGCCCTGGACCAGACGATCGTCTCCACGGCGATCCGCACGATCGCGGACGACCTCAACGGTCTCTCGATCCAGGCGTGGGCGACCACGGCCTACCTGATCACCATGACGATCACGACGCCGATCTACGGCAAGCTCGGGGACCTCTACGGTCGCAAGAAGCTGTTCATGTTCGCGATCAGCATCTTCGTCATCGGCTCGGCCCTGTGCACGCTGGCCACCTCGATGTACTCCCTCGCGGTCTACCGCGCGATCCAGGGCCTGGGCGCGGGCGGTCTGTTCACGCTCGTGCTGGCGATCATCGGGGACGTCGTCAGCCCCCGTGAGCGCGCGAAGTACTCCGGCTACTTCATGGCCGTCTTCGGCACCTCCTCGGTGCTCGGGCCCGTCATCGGCGGCTTCCTGGCCGGCCAGGACACGCTGCTGGGCATGTCCGGCTGGCGCTGGGTCTTCCTCGTCAACGTGCCGATCGGCGCGATCGCGCTGTTCGTCGTCTTCCGCACCCTGCACGTCCACCACGACGCCCCCGACCACAGGATCCGCATCGACTGGTGGGGCGCCCTGGCGCTCGTCGTCGGCCTGGTGCCGCTGCTGACCGTGGCCGAGCAGGGCCGTGAGTGGGGCTGGGACTCCGGCCGCTCGCTGGCCTGCTTCGTGGTCGGCGGCATCGGCCTGGTCGCGTTCTTCCTGGTCGAGCGCGTGATGAAGGAGTCCGCGCTGTTCCCGCTGCGCCTGCTGCGGCTGCGCGCGGTCTCGGTGACCGTCGTGGCCAGCATCGTCATCGGCGCCGCCATGTTCGGCGGCATCCTGGTGCTGCCGCTGTACATGCAGATCGTCCACGGTGCCTCGCCGACCGAGTCGGGCTTCCTGATGCTGCCGATGGTGCTCGGCATCATGAGCGCGGCGATGGGCTCGGGCATCGCGATCTCGCGCACCGGCAACGTCCGGCCGTTCCCGATCGTGGGCTCCGCGCTCGTCGTGGTCGGCCTCTTCGCCCTGTCCTTCACCACCGCCGACACCGCGCTGTGGCTGGTGATGGTCCCGATGTTCGTGCTCGGGTTCGGGCTGGGCAACTGCATGCAGCCGCTGCTCCTGGCGGTGCAGTCGGCGGTCTCCCCGCGCGAGATCGGCGTGGCCACCTCGTCCGCCACCTTCTTCCGCCAGATCGGCGGCACGCTGGGTGTCGCGGTCTTCCTCTCCGTCCTCTTCTCCACGGTGGGCGGCAACATCGAGACGGAGCTGGACGCGGCGGCGAGCTCGCCCGAGTTCCAGGCCGCGGCCGAGGCCAACGGCGGGTTCGACCCGAGCGTCGTCGCCTCCGTGCAGGACGACTCGTCGGTGCTCTCGACCCTGCCGGACGCGCTGGCCCACCCCATCCGCGCCGGCTTCGCCACGTCCATGGACCAGGTGTTCCTGGTGGCCTCCGGCGTGGCGGTGATCGCCTTCCTGGTGCTGCTGCTCATGCCCCGCGTGGAGCTGCGCGCCACCTCGGCGGCCGCGGAGCGAGGGGCGCGGACGGCGCCGGCGGGGGAGTGACCCGGCGCACCACGGACGACCGGCCCTGGCGGAAGTGGGCCGGACCTGCTCACGCGCGTACGCTTGAGCGCTGATCCACCCGCTGTCTACCTCCACGAGGGAGCGCCCATGTCCGCGCCGTCCGTCACCGCTGCTCGGGGCGAGTCCGTCTTCGCCCGGCTCGAGCCGCTGCTGCCGAGCGTGTCGAAGCCGATCCAGTACGTGGGCGGCGAGCTCAACGCGACGCTGAAGGACTGGGACTGCGCCGCGCAGTCCGAGGAGGGTGGCGAGACCGTCCGCTGGGCGCTGATGTACCCCGACGCCTACGAGGTCGGGCTGCCCAACCAGGGCGTGCAGATCCTCTACGAGATCCTCAACGAGCGGGACTGGATCGTCGCCGAGCGCACCTACGCGGTGTGGCCCGACATGGAGAAGGTGATGCGGGACAACGCGATCCCGCAGTTCACCGTGGACGGCCACCGCCCGGTCCGCGACTTCGACGTGCTCGGCCTCTCGTTCTCCACCGAGCTCGGCTACACGAACATGCTCAACGCGCTCGACCTGGCCGGCATCCCGCTGCACGCCGTCGACCGCACCGAGGACCACCCGGTCGTGCTGGCCGGCGGTCACGCCGCGTTCAACCCCGAGCCGATCGCCGACTTCATCGACGCGGCCGTGCTCGGCGACGGCGAGGAGGTCGTGCTCGCGATCTCCGAGATCGTGCGCGAGTGGAAGACCGAGGGCCGCCCGGGCGGCCGCGACGAGCTGCTGCGCCGCATGGCGGTCACGGGCAACATCTACGTCCCCCAGCTCTACGACGTCACCTACGCCGCGGACGCCACGATCGAGGCCGTCGTCCCGAACAAGCCGGGCATCCCGTTCCGGGTCAAGAAGCACACGCTCATGGACCTCGACGCCTGGCCGTACCCGGCCAAGCCGCTCGTGCCGCTGGCCGAGACCGTGCACGAGCGTTTCAGCGTGGAGATCTTTCGCGGGTGCACCCGCGGCTGCCGCTTCTGCCAGGCCGGCATGATCACCCGCCCCGTGCGCGAGCGCTCGATCGAGACCATCGGCAACATGGTCGAGAACGGCATCCGGCAGACCGGCTTCGAGGAGGTCGGGCTGCTCTCGCTGTCCTCGGCCGACCACACCGAGATCGGCGACGTCGCCTCCGGCCTGGCCGACCGCTACGAGGGCCAGAACGTCTCGCTCTCGCTGCCCTCCACGCGCGTGGACGCCTTCAACATCACGCTGGCCAACGAGTTCTCGCGCAACGGACGCCGCTCCGGC
This sequence comes from Nocardioides bruguierae, assembly GCF_023656415.1. Lineage (GTDB taxonomy): Bacteria > Actinomycetota > Actinomycetes > Propionibacteriales > Nocardioidaceae > Nocardioides > Nocardioides bruguierae. The sequence continues at coordinate 202,095 of NZ_JAMOIL010000005.1, read as the reverse complement.
CTCACGTTCGCGCCCGAGGGCGGCTCCGAGCGGATGCGCAAGGTGATCAACAAGATGGTCACCGAGGAGGACCTGATCCGGACGGTCTCGACCGCCTACGGGCACGGCTGGCGCCAGGTGAAGCTCTACTTCATGTGCGGCCTGCCGACCGAGACCGACGAGGACGTCCTGCAGATCGCGGAGCTGGCCAAGAAGGTCATCGCCAAGGGCCGCGAGGTCTCCGGGCGCAACGACGTGCGCTGCACGGTCTCCATCGGCGGCTTCGTGCCCAAGCCGCACACCCCGTTCCAGTGGGCCGCGCAGCTCGACCACGAGACCACCGACGAGCGGCTGAAGAAGCTGCGCGACGAGGTCCGCAGCGACAAGAAGTTCGGCCGCGCCATCGGCTTCCGCTACCACGACGGCAAGCCCGGCATGGTCGAGGGCCTGCTCTCGCGCGGCGACCGCCGCGTCGGCGCCATCATCGAACAGGTCTGGCGCGACGGCGGCCGCTTCGACGGCTGGAGCGAGCACTTCTCCTACGACCGCTGGGTCGAGGCCTCGCAGCAGGCGCTGGCCGGCACCGGCACCGACCTGGAGTGGTACACGACCCGCGAGCGGGACTACGACGAGGTCCTGCCCTGGGACCACCTGGACTCCGGCCTCGACAAGGACTGGCTCTGGGGCGACTGGGAGGACGCGCTCGCCGTCGCCGACGGGTCGGCCGACGTCGAGATCGAGGACTGCCGCTGGACGCCCTGCTACGACTGCGGCGTGTGCCCCGAGATGGGCACCGAGATCCAGGTCGGCCCCACGGGCCAGAAGCTGCTCCCGCTCAGCGTCGTCTGACGCCGGACCATCCCCGCTCGCTCGCCAGGGATCGTGACACGTGCGGACGCCTGAACCGCCCGGTTCGCCGTCCGCACGTGTCACGTCCCTCGAGCAGCCCGGCCTCGCGCCAGGTGCTCCTCGAGCATCTCCTGCAGCCCGGTCGGGAACAGCGGGACCTCCGGGTCCCCGGCGACCGGCCGCCACTCGACCCAGCACGGCACGTCGCCGTCGGTGAACGGGCGGCCCTCGTCGGGCACGGCGTCGGCCTCCGCCAGGTGACCGAGGTGCACGAAGACCACCTCGTGGCCGAGCTCGCCGTCGATGGTGAAGACGTTCTCCAGGACGCCGAGCAGCCGCGGCTCGACGAGCGTGGCGTCCAGCTCCTCGCGGATCTCGCGCACGGCCGCGTCCAGCGCCGGCTCCCCGAGCTCGACGGAGCCGCCGAGCGGCCGGTGGAGCGTCGGGTGCTCGGTGGTCGACATCCGCGACACCGCGTGCCGGGTGCCGTCGGGGTGCAGGAGCACCGCGAACGCCTTGACCCTGATGCGCGAGCGGTCGACCGCCATCAGCCGCGTCCGAACCAGCGCCGTCTCGCTCGCGGCGCGGGGGCGGGGGCGGGCTGCTCGTCCGGCGCCGGCTCGCCGAACGGCTCGGCCGCCCCGTCCCACCCGTTGACGCCGTTCTGGGTCAGGCCGTCGGCCGCGTAGGTGTAGGTCCAGGTCTCCTCGTCCTCGCCGATGAACGAGACCACTCCGTCGCCCACGAACGGGGCGAGCGCGACGTAGAAGGCGGTCGCCTGGGCCGACCACTTCGGGTCGCCGTCCTCGTCGGTGGCCAGCACCAGCAGGTCGCCCTCACGCTCGAGCGAGGCGGCGGCGTAGGTCGCCAGGTCGGCCAAGGAGGTGGCGGGCTCGTCGTCGGGGTGGAACCAGCCGTCGCGCCCGGTCATCGCCTGCACCGCGGCGTGGAACGCGTCGTTCTCCTGCGTGGCCGGCAGCCGCAGCCGTCCGCGCGTGGTCACCAGGTAGCCCATGGGCGGACGGTGCCACGTGCAGGCGCCGCTTGACAAGGGAGCTGGGCGATGTTCGTCGGGCGTCGACGCCGAGGGCCGGAGGGTCTGCGGTCGGCGGCATCCACGGAGGGAAGAGTTGCAGTTTCTCGCGCTGCGAAAAGGTGCACCGCTCACCCCCTCCCGCCGTGCACGGCCCCGTCCTAGGTTCTCCGTCACGCACCGCGGCTCGGGCCGCGGTGCCGACCGCCCGGCACCCTGTCGGGCGCGGACCACTTCTCGGGAGCACACATCTCATGACGGACCGCACCACGCGCGCCACACGCCGGCGTCGCGCCCTCGGCACGGCAGCCACCGCCGCCCTGCTCACCACCTCCGTGGCCGCCCTCAGCGGACTGGGCACCGCCCAGGCCGCCGACGCGGGCACGGACAAGGCCGACGGCCAGAAGTCGGGCCAGCGCACCCCCGCCACCGCCGAGCGCAGCGACAAGGCGCCCCTGGTCGGCGCGAACCGCTCCGGCGTCATCGACGGCGACTACATCGTCGTCCTCAAGGACGGCGCCACCACCAAGCAGCTGCGCGCGACCCGTGGCCAGGCCGTGGCCCGCGGCGCCGAGGTCAGCGACACCTTCCGCACGGTCGCGGACGGCTTCTCGGCCACCCTGACCGGCGAGGCGCTGACCCGCATGCGCAACAACCCGAACGTCGCCTACGTCGAGGCCGACCGGGAGATCTCCATCGACGCGACCCAGTCCGGCGCCACCTGGGGCCTGGACCGCATCGACCAGGACAGCCTGCCGCTGGACGGCACCTACACCTACGACGCCACCGGCGCCGGCGTGAAGGCCTACATCATCGACACCGGCGTGCTCAGCTCGCACAGCCAGTTCTCCGGCCGCGTCGTCTCGGGCTACACCGCCATCTCCGACGGCAACGGCACCACCGACTGCAACGGCCACGGCACCCACGTCGCGGGCACCGTCGGTGGCTCGACCTACGGCGTGGCCAAGGGCGTCACGATCGTGCCCGTCCGCGTGCTCGACTGCAGCGGCTCCGGCACCACCTCCGGCGTCATCGCTGGCGTCGACTGGGTGACCTCCAACCACACCTCCGGCCCGGCCGTCGCCAACATGAGCCTCGGTGGCGGCGTCTCCACCACGCTCGACAACGCGGTGGCCGCCTCCATCTCCGACGGCGTCACCTACGCGGTCGCCGCCGGCAACGAGTCCACGAACGCCTGCAACGGCTCGCCCGCCCGCGTCTCCTCGGCGATCACCGTCGGTGCGACCACCAGCAGCGACTCGCTGGCCAGCTACTCCAACTACGGCTCCTGCGTCGACATCCTGGCGCCGGGCTCCTCCATCACCTCGGCCTGGTACACCTCGAACACGGCCACGAACACGATCTCGGGCACCTCGATGGCGACCCCGCACGTCGCCGGCGTGGCCGCGCTCTACCTGGAGGACCACACCTCGGCCTCCCCGAGCACCGTGACCAACGCGCTGCTCGGCGCCGCGACCCCGAACAAGATCTCGGGCGTCAACGGCTCCCCGAACCTGCTGCTGTCGAACGACTTCACCGGCTCCGGTGGCGGCACCGACCCGGTCGACCCGCCGACCGGCTCGAACCTGCTGCTCAACCCCGGCTTCGAGTCCGGCAACGTCTCCTGGACGGCGTCCTCCGGCGTCATCACCTCCAGCACCTCGGCCCCGGCCGCGACCGGCTCCTACAAGGCGTGGCTGAACGGCTACGGCAGCAGCCACACCGACACCCTGAGCCAGACGGTCACCATCCCGTCCGGCACCAGCGCCAGCCTGTCGTTCAAGCTCTACGTCTCCTCCTCGGAGACCACCACGAGCACCGCCTACGACAAGCTCACGGTGAAGGCCGGCAGCACCACGCTGGCGACCTACTCCAACCTGAACGAGACCTCCGGCTACGTGACGAAGACGCTCAACATGTCCTCGTTCACCGGCAAGACGGTCACGATCAGCTTCACCGGCGTCGAGGACTCCTCGCTGGCCACCAGCTTCGTCATCGACGACACCTCGCTCACCGTCGGCTGAGCCTCCTGACCGGCGGCGCGGGCCCGATCCGCGTCCGCCGGCCGGGACACCGGCCCGGCCCCTCCTGCACACGCTGCGGGGGAGGCCGGGCCTCGTCGTGCGTCGGCCGCTGTCGGTGTCGGCTGTCGGTGTCGACTGTCGGTGTCGGGTGGCAGGCTGCCGCCATGCCCACGAGCAGGCCAGGACTGGACGACGACGAACGACGGCGGCGTCTCGTGCGGCACGGTCTCGTGCCCGGTGCGCGGGCCGTGTCCGTCGAGGAGGCGACCCGCCAGGTCGTCTGCCTGCACGCCACCGAGCCGCCCACCGTGCCGCTCTCGCTGCACGCCCGGATCGACGGGCTGACCCGCGAGGAGGTCGAGGCCGCCCTGGTGGAGCGCCGCACGCTCGTCCGTCAGCTCGCGATGCGCCGCACCCTCTTCGTCTTCCCCCGGGACCTGCTGCCGGCCGCCTGGGGCTCGGCCGCCGCGCGCACGGGCGCCAACGAGCGGGCCAAGCTGGCCAGGGACGTCGTGCGTGGCGGCATCACCACGGACGGCGACGCCTGGCTGGCCTCCGCCGAGCGGGCGGTGCTGGCCGCGCTGGACGCGGCCCCGGACGGTCTCACCGCGCTCGAGCTCAAGGCGGCCGCTCCCGAGATCGACGTCCGCGCCGACCTGCCCAGCTCGCAGGTCTCGCCCGGCCGGGTGCTGACCGTGCTGGGTGCCGAGGCCTCCATCGTCCGCGGGCCCAACACCCAGCACTGGCGGCTCTTCCGACCACGCTGGCAGACCCGGCAGCACTGGTTGGGCCCCACGCCCGAGCCCCTCGCGTCGGCCGACGGGTACGCCGAGCTGGTCCGGCGCTGGCTGGCGCGGTTCGGGCCGGGCACGGAGACCGACGTGGTGTGGTGGCTGGGGGCGACCAAGACGATCGTGCGCGCAGCCCTGGACGAGGTCGGTGCCGTCCCGGTCGACCTGGACTCCGGCGAGGTCGGCTGGGTGCTGCCCGACGACACCGGTCCCACGCCCGAGGTGCAGCCCTGGGCGGCCCTGCTGCCCGTCCTCGACCCCACGGTCATGGGGTGGAAGCAGCGGGACTGGTACCTCGGCGAGCACGGCCCCGCCCTCTTCGACCGCAACGGCAACGCCGGCACCACGGCCTGGTGGGCGGGCCGCGTGGTGGGCTGCTGGGTGCAGGACGCCGACGGCGTCGTCCAGGTGCGCCCGCTCGAGCCGCTCCCGACCGAGGCCCGGGCAGCCCTGCGCGAGGCGGCCGCCCGCCTCACCGCCTGGCTGTCGGGGGAGCGGGTCAGCCCGATCTACCGGGCGCCGACGATGACGGCCGAGGCCGGGGACCTGCCGTACCCTCCCCTCCGTGCCTGAGCAGCCCGAGCAGCAAGCCCCGCCGGTCCAGCGGCTGCGCGTCCGCTACGCCAAGCGTGGACGCCTGCGCTTCACCAGCCACCGCGACTTCTCCCGCGCCTTCGAGCGCGCGGTCTTCCGCGCCCGGGTGCCCATGGCCTACTCCTCCGGGTTCAACCCGCACCCGCGCATCTCCTACGCCGGCGCCGCCCCCACCGGCTCGGCCAGCGAGGCCGAGTACCTCGAGATCGCGCTCAAGGAGGTCGTCGACCCCGCCGCCATCCACGCCCTCCTGGACGAGGCGCTCCCGCCCGGGCTCGACGTGCTAGAGGTCGTCGTCTCGCCCGGCGGGTCGCTCGCCGACCGGCTCGAGGCCAGCCGCTGGGCCCTCGACCTCACGCCCGTGGGCGCCGGCCGCCCGGAGCTGGAGGCCGCGGTCGCCACGTTCCTGGCCGCTGACGAGGTGACGGTGGAGCGGATGACGAAGAAGGGCCTGCGTCAGATGGACTGCCGCGCCGCCGTCGTCCACCTCGAGGTGGTGGACAGCGACCGGGCCGGCGCCGTCCGTCTCGACCTCCTGCTGCGCCACGGAGTGCCCGCGATCCGCCCCGACGACGTGCTCCGCGGCCTGGCGCTGGTCAGTGGTCTGGACGCCGGCGGCGCGCCGCTGTTCACGCGGCTCGCCCAGGGCCCGCTCGTCGACGACGCCGTCGGCGACCCGCTGACCAGCGAGGGTTGACCCCCTCCGCTCACCCCTGTGCGATACTCACCGTGGTCCTCGACCACCGGTCGAACCCGACGACGGCGCCCAGCACACCCGGAGCGTCCCGCCCGACGGCTCGCCCTCGGTCGGCGACCCGACGACGTTCTCGCCGAGCCACGAGGCTCGGCACTCCGAGAGCCGGTCGTCGCCAGACCGCGACGCGGCCCGTCGGCTCGGTGACAGTGAGCAGGCGACCTCCCCCAGGTGGGGCCCAGCGACCGCGGCAGGTGACGAGCGTCCTTCGGTGACGCGCACCCTGCGGAGGAGTCGCCGCCACCGACAGACTTTCCGGCCCGCGCGTCGCGCGGCGTCGGACGACACGCCCGACGCGTAGCCGCGGCCCGGGCCGAGGAGCAGCACATGCCCGACGAGAACGAGGTCGGCGCGCAGCCGACCACCGAGACCTCCCCCGAGGCCTCCGCCGCCACCCCGGCGAAGAAGACCACGCGCAAGCGGACCACCAAGAAGGCCGCGGCGCCCGCCGCGTCCGAGCCCGCCGCCGACGCGCCCGCCGCCGAGGCAGCGCCGGCCGCGAAGAAGGCGACCCGCAAGCGGACCACCAAGAAGGCCGCGGCGCCCGCCGCGTCCGCCGAGCCGGGCCTCTTCGAGGAGCCCGCCGCCGAGGCCGCGCCGGCCACGAAGAAGACCACGCGCAAGCGGACGACGAAGAAGGCCGCCGCCGCGCCGACCGCCGAGGCCGCCGCTGCGGTGGAGGCCGTCGAGTCCGCGCCCGAGGCCGGTACCGAGCCCACCGAGAGCGCCCCCGCGCCGGCGGTCAAGAAGGCGCCGCGCAAGCGGACCACCAAGAAGGTCGCCGCAGCCGAGCCCGCGGCCGAGCCCGCTGCCGAGGCCCCGGCCGCGAAGAAGACCACGCGCAAGCGGACGACGAAGAAGGCCGCCGCCGCGCCGACCGCCGAGGCCGCCGCTGCGGTGGAGGCCGTCGAGTCCGCGCCCGAGACCGGCGCCGAGTCCGGCGATTCCGCCGAGAGCGCTCCCGCTCCGGCAGTGAAGAAGGCGCCGCGCAAGCGGACCACCAAGAAGGTCGCCGCCGCAGCGCCCGCTGCCGAGCCGGCCGCGACCGACGAGGCTGCGAGCGAGCCTGCCGAGGCGCCGGCCGCGAAGAAGACCACGCGCACGCGCCCCGCGAAGAAGGCCGCCGACGCCGGCACGGCCCTGCTCTTCCAGGCGCCCGACCCGGCAGCCGCGGCCGCCGAGGAGACGGACGAGGAGGACGAGGAGGCCGCCGCGCAGGCCGAGGCCACCGAGACCACCGCCGCGCCCGAGCAGGACGCCGCCTCCACCGACGACCAGACCGACGCCCAGACCGACGCCCAGACCGACGCCGAGACCGGTGACGACGACACGAGCGACGAGGACTCCGAGGACCGCGGCGAGGGCTCCGGCTCCGGCCGTCGCCGTCGCCGTCGGGGTGGTCGCCGCCGCCGCCGCGGGGGCGGCCGCTCCGGCGAGGACGGCGACGAGACCACGTCCGAGAAGCAGGACGGCGCCGCGGACGGGAAGTCCGGTGACTCCGCGGGCAAGGACACGAAGGTCGACGCCCAGGACGAGGACGCCGACGACCAGGGCGCCAAGGACGACCAGGGCGAGAAGGACGGGGAGGCCAAGGACGAAAAGTCCGAGGGCTCCAGCTCGTCCTCGCGTCGTCGCCGTCGTCGTCGCCGCTCGGGCGACTCCGGTGGCGACGGGGGCGACGGGGGCGACGACCCGGAGAACACCGTCACCAAGGTGCGGCAGTCGCGCTCGCCGGAGGACCAGATCACCTCGCTGTCGGGCTCGACCCGACTGGAGGCGAAGAAGCAGCGCCGCCGCGAGGGCCGCGAGGCCGGCCGTCGTCGCGCCCCGATCGTCTCCGAGGCCGAGTTCCTGGCCCGTCGCGAGTCGGTCGACCGCGTCATGGTCGTGCGCGAGCGCGAGGACCTCACCCAGATCGCCGTCCTCGAGGACAAGGTGCTCGTCGAGCACTACGTGGCCCGCGAGTCCCAGACCTCGCTCATCGGCAACGTCTACCTCGGCCGCGTCCAGAACGTGCTGCCCTCCATGGAGGCCGCGTTCATCGACATCGGCAAGGGCCGCAACGCGGTGCTCTACGCCGGTGAGGTCAACTGGTCGGCGCTGGGCCACAAGGAGGGCACGCCCCGCAAGATCGAGTCGGTGCTCTCCTCGGGCCAGTCGGTGCTGGTGCAGGTCACCAAGGACCCGATCGGCCACAAGGGCGCTCGCCTCACCAGCCAGGTCAGCCTGCCCGGCCGCTTCCTGGTCTACGTGCCGGACGGCACCACCTCCGGCATCTCCCGCAAGCTGCCCGACACCGAGCGGGCACGCCTCAAGGCGCTGCTGAAGGAGATCGTCCCCGACACCGCCGGCGTCATCGTCCGCACGGCTGCCGAGGGTGCCAGCGAGGAGGAGCTGACCCGCGACGTCGAGCGGCTCAAGGCCCGCTGGGAGGACATCGAGAAGAAGGCCAAGGGCTCGGCCCCGCAGCTGCTCTACGGCGAGCCGGACCTGACCCTCAAGGTCGTCCGTGACCTGTTCACCGAGGACTTCTCCCAGCTCGTGGTGCAGGGCGAGGACGCCTGGAGCACCGTCTCGGAGTACGTCGAGCACGTCGCTCCCGACCTGGCGGAGCGGCTGCACAGGTTCGAGCCGGCCACCGAGGGCAAGCACGTCGGCAAGGACGTCTTCGGCGTCCACCGCGTCGACGAGCAGATCGCCAAGGGCCTGGACCGCAAGGTCTGGCTGCCCTCCGGCGGCTCCCTGGTCATCGACCGCACCGAGGCCATGACCGTCATCGACGTCAACACCGGCAAGTTCACCGGTTCTGGCGGCAACCTCGAGGAGACGGTCACCAAGAACAACCTGGAGGCGGCGGAGGAGATCATCCGCCAGCTCCGGCTGCGCGACATCGGCGGCATCATCGTCGTCGACTTCATCGACATGGTCCTGGAGTCCAACCGCGACCTGGTGCTGCGCCGCATGGTCGAGTGCCTCGGCCGCGACCGGACCCGCCACCAGGTCGCCGAGGTGACCTCCCTCGGCCTGGTGCAGATGACGCGCAAGCGCATCGGCACCGGGCTGCTCGAGGCGTTCAGCGAGAACTGCGACCACTGCCAGGGCCGCGGCGTCGTCACCCACGACCTGCCCGTCGAGCCCAAGGGCGGCGGCCGCGGCAACGGTGGCGGCAACAACGGCGGCGGCAACGGTGGTGGCAACGGTGGTGGCAAGGGCGACCACAAGCACGACGGCAACGGCGAGGACGGCGAGTCCCGCCGGTCGCGCCGCAACCGCCGTGGTCGCGGTGGCGACAAGTCCGAGGGCCACGAGTCCGAGCAGGCCGAGAAGGACGAGGCCAAGGACGAGCGGCGCGGCCCGTCGCCGGCCGAGTTCGCCGCGATGGCCCGGCACGAGGACAAGCCGGCCGACGAGGCGACGGAGGCATCGGAGGCCCCGGTCGACGAGGCCCCGGTCGTCGAGGAGGCCCCCGAGCCGCAGGCGGCGGAGACCACTCCCGAGGTGTCGCCGGGCGAGGTGCCCGCCGAGCCCCAGGCGAAGCCCCAGGCGGAGCCCACTCCGGAGCCCGCCCCGGCGGCCGAGGAGCCTGCGACGCCCGCAGCGCCGACGGTGACCACCACGACGCGCACCCGGACGCGGCGCTCGACCCGCACCGGCACGGTGACCACGGGCACGGCGGCGACCATCACGGTGCCGTCGGCGTCCTCCACCCCCGCGCCGGAGACGCCCGCGACGCCGAGCACGCCGGCGCCCAAGGTGGTCACCCGGACCCGCGGCCAGCGCGCCGCCCGGCCCGCGGCGAAGCCGACCGAGGCCACCGAGGGCTGAGCAGCAGCCCGAGCACGCCCGTCGGGGCGGTCCCGCAGCAGCGGGGCCGCCCCGACGGCGTCCGGAGGGCGCTCACCTGGTCGCCACCTGGTCGCCACCGGGCCGCCGACTGGCTCGTGGGCGCCCGCAGGGTCCATCCTGGGAGCGCTGCGAGAGCACGCCGTGGCCCCGTCCGCGGGCCCCTTCCCGGGCGTTTTGCTCCCGCTGCACCCGGTGCGTACGATGAACCCTCGGTGCGTCGATACGTGCCCTCATTCCCTGCACGACCCGTCACGTCGTCCGCCTGCACAGGCGTGGAGCGACGTCGGTGGACTCGAACGGTGCGAACCGTCTCGGCCACGTTCGCGGTGTGCGGAGAACCCCCAGACAGACGCAAGACGAGTTCGACGAAGGAGACCGCGGTGTACGCGATCGTGCGCGCTGGCGCCACCCAGCAGAAGGTTGCCGTGGGCGACGTCATCGAGATCGACAAGGTCGCCACCCCGGTCGGCGAGACGCTGACCCTGCCCGTCCTGCTGGCCGTCGACGGCGAGACCGTCACCTCGGCCGGCCTGGACAAGGCCGCTGTGACCGTGGAGGTCGTCGGCGCCGCCAAGGGCCCGAAGATCGTCATCCAGAAGTACAAGAACAAGACCGGCTACAAGAAGCGCCAGGGTCACCGCCAGAAGTACACCCAGGTGAAGGTCACCGACATCTCGATCTGACCTCCACGGGTCAGGTACAGCCCTCGGCGCGGCTCGCCCGCACCGTCCAACGCGTAAGGATTCGACATGGCACACAAGAAGGGTGCGGCTTCCACCAAGAACGGCCGCGACTCGAACGCCCAGCGCCTCGGCGTCAAGCGCTTCGGCGGCCAGCTGGTCAACGCCGGCGAGATCATCGTCCGCCAGCGCGGCACGCACTTCCACCCGGGCACCAACGTGGGTCGTGGCAACGACGACACGCTGTTCGCCCTCGAGGCCGGCGCCGTCCAGTTCGGCACCCGCCGCGGCCGCCGCGTCATCAACATCGTCCCGGGCGAGTGACGTCACTCGTCGTCTGAGACATCAGGCTTCACCTCGAAGGGCGTCCCGTCACGGGGCGCCCTTCGCGCGTTGAGACACCGTTGCGGCGGGTCACCGCTCAGCGCCAGCAGCACCCGCACGGGCACCCGCCCGGCGCCCCCAGCACCAGGAGAGATCACCCATGGCCGTCCCCAGCTTCGTCGACCGCGTGCGACTGCACGTCTCCGCGGGCCGCGGCGGTAACGGGGTCGCCTCCGTCCACCGCGAGAAGTTCAAGCCCCTCGGTGGACCCGACGGCGGCAACGGCGGCCCCGGTGGCTCCGTGATCCTGCGCGTCGACCCGGACGTCACCACCCTCGTCGACTACCACAACAGCCCGCGCCGCAAGGCCGAGCACGGTGGCCAGGGCGCCGGCGACCACAAGAACGGCGCGCACGGCGCCGACCTGGTGCTCAGCGTCCCCGACGGCACCGTCGTGGCCGACACCGAGGGCAACGTGATGGCCGACCTCGTGGGCGTGGGCACCGAGGTCGTCGTGGCCGAGGGCGGTCGCGGCGGCCTGGGCAACGCGGCGCTGGCCTCCACCAAGCGCAAGGCCCCCGGCTTCGCCCTGCTCGGCGAGCCGGGCGACGAGCGCGAGCTGGTGCTCGAGCTCAAGATCGTCGCCGACATCGGCCTGGTCGGCTTCCCGAGCGCCGGCAAGTCCAGCCTCATCGCCGCCATGTCGCGGGCCCGGCCGAAGATCGCGAACTACCCGTTCACCACCCTGCGCCCCAACCTCGGCGTGGTCACCGCGGGGGAGACCACCTTCACCGTCGCCGACGTGCCCGGCCTGATCGAGGGCGCCGCCGACGGTCGCGGTCTCGGCCACGACTTCCTGCGTCACGTCGAGCGCTGCGCCGCCATCGTGCACGTCATCGACACCGCCTCGATCGAGCCGGGCCGCAACCCCGTCGACGACCTCGACGTCATCGAGAACGAGCTGACCCGGTACGGCGGCCTCGAGGACCGCCCGCGCATCGTCGCCCTCAACAAGGTGGACGTGCCCGACGGCCGCGACATCTCCGACATCACCATCGAGGACCTGCGGGCCCGCGGCCTCGACGTGTACCCCGTCTCCGCGGCCTCCACCGAGGGCCTGCGCGAGCTCACCTTCGCCATGGCGCGGATCGTCTCGGCCACGCGGACGACGTCGGCGCCGGCGGCCCCGCAGCGGATCGTGCTGCGCCCGACCGGTCTCGGCTCGGCGCCCGGCGCGGAGTTCACCGTCACCGCGACCCCCGACGGCTGGCGCGTGCGCGGTCACAAGCCCGAGCGCTGGGTGCGCCAGACCGACTTCTCCAACGACGAGGCCGTCGGCTTCCTCGCCGACCGGCTCAACCGGCTCGGCGTCGAGCTGGCGCTCGCGAAGGCCGGTGCCGAGGAGGGCGACGCGGTCATCATCGGTGCCGAGGAGAACGCGGTCGTCTTCGACTTCCGCCCCAGCATCGAGGCCGGCGCCGAGATGCTCGGCCGCCGCGGCGAGGACCAGCGCTTCAACTCCGACCGTCCCGCCGCCCAGCGTCGCCGCGACATCCTCGAGGCCATGGAGACCAAGGAGGAGAACGAGGCGCGCGCCGACGTGGCCCGTCGACTCGACGACGCCCGCCGCGCCGGCAAGCTGGATGCGCCCGAGCCCAAGCGCGGCGGCGCCGACGGCCCGATGTCCTACGAGATCGGCTCCGAGGACGACCCCGACCACGCCCCCGACGGCGGCGGCGAGGAGTGAGCGGAGCACCGTTCGAGGCCGCGGCCCTGCGGCCCGTCGTCACCGGCGCCCGCCGGGTCGTCGTCAAGGTCGGCTCCTCCTCGCTGACGACGGCGGAGGGCGGGATCGACCCCCAGCGACTCCAGTCGCTGGTCGACGTCCTGGCGGCCACCCGGGCCCGCGGCACCGAGGTCGTGCTCGTCTCCTCGGGCGCGATCGCCGCAGGCCTGGCCCCGCTGGGCATGAAGCGCCGCCCCACCCTGCTCGCCGAGCAGCAGGCGGCCGCCAGCGTCGGCCAAGGCCTGCTGGTGCACCACTACACGACCGCGCTGCGCCACCACGGCATCACCGCCGGCCAGGTGCTGCTCACCGTCGACGACGTCACCCGCCGCGCGCACTACCGCAACGCCGCCCAGACGGTCTCGGCGCTGCTGGGCATGGACGTGCTGCCGATCGTCAACGAGAACGACACCGTGGCCACCACCGAGATCCGGTTCGGCGACAACGACCGCCTCGCGGCCCTGGTCGCCCACCTCGTCCGGGCCGACCTCCTCGTCCTGCTCTCCGACGTGGACGGCCTCTACGACGCCGACCCGCGCACCCCCGGCGCCCGCCTCCTCTCCGAGGTGCACGGCCTCGACGACCTCGCCGACGTCGCGATCGGCAAGACCGGTGCGGCCGGTGTCGGCACCGGCGGCATGGAGACCAAGGTCGAGGCCGCCTCGATCGCCACCGGCGCGGGCGTGCCGGTCGTGCTGACCTCGGCCGGCAACGCCGGCGCCGCCCTGGCGGGCGACCACGTCGGCACGCTCTTCCACGCCACCGGCCGCAAGCGCAAGCGACGTCTGCTGTGGCTCCAGCACGCCACCGAGGGGCGGGGCAGCATCGTGCTGGACGCCGGCGCAGTCCGTGCGGTCACCGAGCGCGGTGCCTCGCTGCTGGCCGCGGGCGTCACCGGCGCGCACGGCGACTTCCACGCCGGCGACCCCGTCGACCTGGTCGGCCCTGACGGCGAGGTGGTCGCGCGCGGGCTGGTCAACTACGACGCCGACGAGATCCCCGGCCTGCTGGCCCGGACCGCCCCGGAGAAGCGCCGGGAGCGCGAGGTCGTCCACCGCGACGCGCTCGTCCTGCTCTGACGCTGACCCTGGCCCTGGCCCTGGCCCTGGCCCTGGCCCTGACCCGGGCCCGCGGACCGTCGCGGTCCTCACACCCGGCCGCGTCCCGCGACCGACGACCGCGGACCGGCTAGGTTCGCTGCGTGCCGCTCACGAAGCGGGCCCCCGCGCCCCCGCAGCCCGGCCCCGGCGCGCTCGTCCGCGTCGGCCGCGCCGTGCTGTGGACCGTGCTGCTGGTGCTGCTCGTCCCGGCCCTGCTGCTCACCTGGCTGCGCCTCAGCGACGCCGAGGGCGACCTGGCCGTCCGGGCCGTGGCGTTCACTCCGTTCGCGTTCGTCGCCTACCTGTTCGTGCTGGTGCTCGCCGCTGGTGCCTGGTGGGCGCGCCGGCGCGCGGTGTACCGGCTGCTGGTGGCCCTCGTGGCCGCCGTCGGCGTCCTCGTGCACGGGTCGTGGCTGCTGCCGCTGGTGGTGGGCCCGCCCGAGCGGGCCGCCGACGCGGAGCGGCACCTGGTGGTGCTCAGCGCGAACGCCCTCATGGGCCAGGCGGACCCCGACGCGCTGATGAGCGTGGCCGACGAGGAGGCCGCCGACCTGGTGGTGCTGCCCGAGGCGACCGTGGGCCTGATGGCCGGGCTCGACGCCGCGGGCGCCGCGGGGGAGTACCCGTACCGCGTCGGCACCGCGGCCGAGGAGGGCAGCACGGCCGGCACCGTCGTCCTGTCCCGCTTCCCGCTGGGCGAGCCGACGCGGGTGGGCACGATCATGGAGTCGTGGGCGGTGGACGTCGACGTGCCCGACGAGCCGGGCGGTGCCGGCGGGGACGCGGGCGACTCGGTGCGGCTGCTGGCGGTGCACCCGGCGGCTCCGGCCGACCCCCACTCCTTCCGCGCCGACGCCGCGGTTCTGCGCGCCGCCGTCCGCGAGGAGGCCCCCGACCTGGTCGTGGGCGATTTCAACGCCACCCTCGACCACGTGCAGCTGCGCCGGCTGCTCTCCGCGGGCCTGCGCGACGCCGCCGAGGAGGCCGGCAGCGGCTGGCAGCCGACCTGGCCGGCCAACGGGCTCTTCGCCGGGCTGCCCTTCCCGCTCGTCAGCATCGACCACGTGCTCGTGGGGCCGGGCCTGACCGCCTCGTCCACCCGGACCCACCTGCTCGCGGGCACCGACCACCTGGCGCTGGTCGCCGACCTGGGCCTCGCGGGCTGAGCCCGAGGAACGGCTCCGGGAACAGGCACGAGAACAGGGTCGGTGGCGACCTGAGTTCGATCCGGGGTCGGGGACGGACGTAGGCTGGGGAACCGATGTCACGCCCATCCGTCTACCTCGATCACGCCGCGACCACGCCGCTCTCGCCGGTCGCGCTCGAGGCCATGACCGAGGAGCTCGCCCAGGTGGGCAACGCGTCCTCGCTGCACGCCTCCGGGCGTCGCGCCCGCAGGGTGGTGGAGGAGTCCCGCGAGCGGATCGCCGCCGCCCTCGGCTGCCGCCCCAGCGAGGTGGTGCTGACCTCCGGCGGCACGGAGGCGGACAACCTGGCGCTCAAGGGCGGGCACGCCGCTCGCCGCAGCGCCGACCCGTCGCGACGGCGGCTGCTGGTCTCCTCGGTCGAGCACCACGCCGTGCTGGACCCCGCCGAGCACCTCGCGGCCACCGGCGAGGCCGACCTCGGGCTGCTGCCGGTCGACCACGACGGTCGCCTCGACCTCGAGGCGCTGCGGGCCGAGCTGGGCCGGGGCGGGGTCTCGTTGCTCAGCCTCATGTGGGCCAACAACGAGGTCGGCACCCTCCAGCCGGTCGCCGAGGCCGCGGCGCTGTGCGCCGAGCACGGCGTGCCGGTGCACAGCGACGCCGTCCAGGCGCTCTCGACCCAGCCGGTGGACTTCGCCGCCAGCGGCCTGGACGCCCTGACCGTGAGCGCGCACAAGGTCGGCGGACCGATCGGCGTCGGCGCCCTCGTCGCCCGCCGCGACCTTGCGCTGACCCCGCTGGTGCACGGCGGCGGCCAGGAGCGCGACGTCCGCTCCGGCACGCTGCCCACGCCGCTGGTGGCCGCGTTCGCCGCCGCCCTGGAGCAGGCCGTCGCCGAGCGGGAGACCACCGCGGCCCGGTTGCTCGGGCTGAGCACGCGCCTGGTGGCGGGGCTGCGGGCCGCCGTCCCCGACGCGGTGCTCAACGGCCCGGCCCTGTCGGCCACCCCGGACGCGGCGGGGCGGCTGCCCGGCATCGTCCACGTGTCCTTCCCCGGCTGCCAGGGCGACTCGCTGCTGATGCTGCTCGACGCGGCGGGGGTCGAGTGCTCCACCGGGTCGGCGTGCTCCGCCGGCGTGCCGCAGCCCTCGCACGTGCTGCTCGCGATGGGTCGCGACGAGGCCGAGGCCAAGAGCTCGCTGCGCTTCAGCCTGGGCCGCGGCACCACCGAGGCCGATGTCGACGCCGCCGTCGACGCGATCGGCCCCGCCGTGGAGCGTGCCCGCCTGGCCTCGGGGCGCGGCACGCTGCGCCGCGGCGCCCCGGCCCAGGGCTCGACCCAGGGCTCGATCCAGGACCCGGCCGACCGCCCGTCCGACCGACGGGCGGGCTGAGCCGTGCGCGTCCTGGCCGCCATGAGCGGGGGAGTCGACTCCGCCGTCGCCGCCGCCCGCGCCGCCGAGGCCGGTCACGACGTGACCGGCATCCACCTGGCGCTCTCCCGCAACCCGGCGTCCTACCGCTCGGGCGCGCGCGGCTGCTGCACCATCGAGGACAGCAACGACGCCCGCCGGGCCGCCGACGTCATCGGCATCCCCTTCTACGTCTGGGACCTCTCCGAGGAGTTCCACGCGGAGGTCGTCGAGGACTTCATGGACTCCTACGCCGCCGGCCTCACGCCGAACCCGTGCCTGCGGTGCAACGAGAAGATCAAGTTCGCCGCGGTGCTCGACCGGGCCCTGGCCCTGGGCTTCGACGCCGTGGCCACCGGCCACTACGCCGTGCTTACCGAGAACCCCGCGGGCCTGGTCGAGATGCACCGCTCCGTGGACGCCGGCAAGGACCAGTCCTACGTGCTGGGGGTGCTCGACCAGTCCCAGCTGCGGCACTCGCTGTTCCCGCTGGGGGACACGCCCAAGTCGCAGGTGCGTGCCGAGGCCGCGGCCCGGGGCCTGCTCGTGGCCGACAAGCCCGACAGCCACGACATCTGCTTCGTCGCCGACGGCGACAACGCCGGCTGGCTGCGCGAGAAGCTCGGCGACCGGGCGCCCAACGACGGAGGCGCGATCGTGGACGACGCCACCGGCGAGGAGCTGGGCCGCCACGAGGGCACGTACGCCTACACGATCGGCCAGCGCAAGGGCCTGCGGATCGGCCGCCCGGCACCGGACGGCAAGCCCCGGTACGTGCTCGACATCGAGCCGGTCTCCGGCACCGTCCGCGTCGGCCCGCGCGAGGGGCTCGCCGTCGACGGGCTCGAGGCCGACCGGCCCCGCTGGTGCGACGTGCCGCTCGCGCCGACCCCGGCCGGGCCCGCCGTGCTGGAGGGCGAGGACGTCACCGTGCAGCTGCGCGCGCACGGCGCCGAGCACCGCGCCCGCGTGGTCGTCTCCGGCGACCCCGCGGCCCCCACCGACGAGCACCGGGTGGACGTGGAGCTGCTCGAGCACGCCTCCGGCATCGCGCCGGGCCAGGCCGTGGTGGTCTACGCCGGCAGCCGCGTCGTCGGCTCGGCGACCATCACCGCGACCCGACGCGTCGCCACCCGCGAGCGTGCCGGAGCCCCCGCATGAGCCTGATCCTGCCCGGCAGCGACGACTGGGAGGACGCACCCGACGCCGCCGGCGTCGCACCCGACCTCCTGGCCGGGGCACCCTTCGGCACCGCGGTCGGCTCCCTGCCCGGCGGTGGCGCCGGTGGCGGGTCGAGCGCCGCCGAGGACGCGGTGGCCTACCGGGAGGCCGTGAAGGCGGTGCTCGGCACCCTGGGCGAGGGCTCCCTGGCACCGCTCCCCGAGCTGCCCGGCCGCAGCGCCTACGCCCGGATGATCGGCCGGACGCTCGGTGCCGTCCGCGCCGTCGACGCCGACCTCCAGCCTGCCGGCTGGCGGCTCACCGGCACGGACGGAGCCCCCGGCCTCGACCAGCGGCGCGCGCGCAGCCTGCTCGCCCAGGACCTCGACGCCGTGGAGGAGCTCGGCCAGGGCTTCTCCGGAGTGGTCAAGACGCAGCTGGTGGGCCCGTGGACGCTCGCCGCGACGGTGGAGCTGCCGCGCGGGGAGAAGGTGCTCTCCGACCACGGAGCGCGCCGCGACCTCGGCGGCGCCCTGGCCGAGGCGGTCGGCGAGCACGTGGCGGACCTGCGTCGCCGGCTCCCGGACGCCGCCGGCATCGTGGTGCAGCTGGACGAGCCGTCCCTGCCCGCGGTCATGAACGCCCAGGTGCCGACCGCCTCGGGCTACCAGCGCTACCGCCGCATCGACCGGCCCGAGGTCTCCGCGCTGCTCGAGACCGTCACCGCCGCGGTGTCCGCCGCCGGGGCGGAGCCCTGGGTGCACTCCTGCGCGCGCGGCGTCGACTGGGCACTCGTGCGGGGAGCCGGCGTCCGCGGCCTGCTCGTGGACGCGGCGATGCTCACCACCGCCGACCACGACCTGCTCGCCGAGGCGCTGGAGGCCGGCGACGCGGTCGTGCTGGGCATCGTGCCCAGCACCGACCCGGACCCGTGGCCCTCGGACGCGCGCCTGGTCCAGCGGGTCGAGCGCTGGCTCGACATGCTCGGCCTGGAGCCCAGCAGCGGCCGACTGGGCGTCTCGCCCGGCTGCGGCCTGGCCGGCGCCTCCCCGGCGTGGTCGCGCCGGGCGATGCAGCTCTCCGCCTCGGTCGCCCACGACCTCGCCCACCTCGGCTGAGGCCCACCCCGGACAGCCCTCCGTCAACGCCGCGAGCCGCGGGACGTCATACGGAGCGGACGCAGTGTCCCTCAGAGGTATGACGTCCCGCGGCTCGGCGGTTCGTGGGTGGGGCTCAGCCGACGTGCACGCCGCCCTCGGGGCCGTCGGTGGCCAGCTCCTCGGGCTTGACGTCGAGGAAGATCCAGATGATCACCGAGGCGATCAGCATCATCGCCGCACCGACGAGGAACGCGTGGGTGGCGCCGTCGGTGAAGGAGGCGGAGAAGACCGCCGCGTCGAGGTAGCTGGTCGAGGTGCCCGGCACGACACCGGTCGGGTCCACGCCGGCCTGGGTCAGGCCCTGGGCGAGGTCGGGGGCGACCCGGGCGCCGGTGTCGTTGATGTAGTGCAGGGCCACCGTGGAGAGCGCCGCCAGGCCGATCGCACCGCCCACCTGCTGCATCGTGTTGAGCACCCCGGAGCCGATGCCGGAGTCGTGCGCCGGCAGGTGGTGCACGGCGGTGAGGGTCAGCGGCACGAAGGTCATGCCCATGCCGAGCGCCATGAAGAAGATGAACGGCGCCAGGTGCAGCCAGTAGTTCACGTCCGCGCCCAGCGGGTCGCCGCCGAGCGAGGCCAGGACGGCGGCGGGGGAGTCGTCGACCGAGAGCGTGGAGTAGCCGAAGAGGCAGGCCGCGGCCACCAGCGTGCCGACGCCGGAGATGTAGCGCGGCCGGATGCGGTTGACCAGGTTCGAGCTGATCGTGGCGCCGATGACGATGCCGACGCTGAACGGCAGGAACGCGAAGCCGGTGCGCAGGCTGGAGTAGCCCATGATCTGCTGCACGAACAGGCTGAGGTAGTAGAACATCGCGAACATGGCCGCGGGGGCGATGAGCATCGCCACCAGGCTGGCGGCCCGGTTGCGGTTGGCGAAGATGCGGATCGGCAGCAGGGGGTGCTCGCGGCGCCGCTCGATCAGCACGAAGGCGGCCAGGAGCAGGACGCCGGCGGCGAGCGAGACCAGCGTCTGCGCGCTGCCCCACCCGTAGTCGGACTCGCCGGCCCGGGTGAAGCCGAAGACGATGCCGACGAGGCCGAGCGTGCCGGTGATGGCGCCGGGGACGTCCAGCTCGCCGGGGTGGGTCTCGGACTCGGGCAGCAGCAGCGGGGCCACGGCCGCGGCCACGAGGCCGATCGGCACGTTGATGAGGAACGTCAGGCGCCAGCCCTCGACGTCGAAGCCGAACGCGGAGTCGAGGCCGGTGAGCCAGCCGCCGAGGATGAGGCCCACGGCCGCGCCGGCGCCGGACATCGCCGCGTAGACCGCGAACGCGCGGTTGCGCGCGGGGCCGGCAGGGAACGTCGTGGTGATGAGGGCCAGGGCCGCGGGGGAGGCCAGGGCGGCGCCGAGGCCCTGGAAGGCGCGAGCGCCGAGCAGCAGGCCCTCGTTGGTGGCCATGCCGCCGAGGAGGGAGGCGACGGCGAAGACGGCCAGGCCGATCATGAACACGCGGCGGCGGCCGTACAGGTCGCCCAGGCGTCCGCCGAGCAGCAGCAGCCCGCCGAAGGCGAGCGCGTAGCCGGTGACGATCCAGGTCAGGTTGGCCGAGCTGATGTCCAGGTCCACCTGGATGTGGGGCAGCGCGATGTTCGCGATGGTCGCGTCGAGCACGACCATCAGCTGCGCGATCGAGATGAGCACGAGCGCCCACCCCAGGTGCCGGGCGCCGCCGGTCTGCTCGGTCGGCTCGACGGGCTCGAGGCCGTCGGCGAGAGAGGTGTCGGTCACGGGGGGTCCTTCCGGGACGTGCGTGAGGAGGGCCCGGTCGCGGTGGCGACGGGCTCGGGGTGCGAGGAGCGCGGTGGCTCAGGCCTGGGTGGCGGCCGTGTCCAGCGGGGCGCCCTGCGGGCGCGAGCAGGGCAGGAGGATCTGGTCGATGATCCGGGTGACGGTCTCGTCGTCCGGGGTCTCGCCGAGGACGAACACGCGGTGCAGCACGATGCCCGACAGCGCGCTCTCGACGAGGTCGAGGTCGAGGTCCGGGCGGACCTCACCGCGGTCGCGGGCGCGCTCCCAGACGGTGCGGGAGGCGTGGATCTGGGGCGCGACCACCGCGCTGCGGAACGCGTCGGCGAACTCCGGGTCACGGGCGATGGCGGCGGCGATGCCGGCCATCATGGCGGCCTGACGGGGGTCGGTGACGCCCTCCTTGCCGCAGAACATGGCCTGGAGGTCGGTGCGCAGGGTGCCGGTGTCCGGCACCGGACGGGACCTCTTGTGGGCGGCCAGCGCGGCCGCCACGAGGGTCGTCTTGTCGGCCCAGCGTCGGTACAGCGTGGCCTTGGAGGCACTGGCCCGCTGGGCCACGGCGTCCATGGTCAGGCGGTCGATGCCGACCTCGAGGAGCACCTCGAGGGCCGAGGCGAGGATCTCGCTCTCGCGGTCACCCTCGACGCGGGGCCGGGTGCCGGGCTCGACGGGGGTCATGCGGGTCCTTCCTACGCTGGTGGCGGACAGCGATGGAACGAAACTGTTTCGTACCAACGGACGAAACGGTACGGTTTCGTTTCACCCGTGGCAAGCGTGTTCCGCGTCACTGTCCAGGGGCTGATCGCGAGCTCGGTGCCGAGTCCGGCGCCGAGCCCAGCACCGAGTCCAGCACCGACCACCGACAGTCGGCACGCGTCGTCGCGGCAGCACCGCCGACCGGGGACGACGCCGGGGCGATCCCGGGAGCGGAAGGAGAGGGGAGGCGGACGCTCAGACGGCGTCGGCGGAGCGGAGCACGTCCAGGCACCCGTCCAGCGCCGCGGCGTGCCAGGCGGGCACCCGACGCAGCATGTAGTGGCCGACCGGACCCATCGGCGTGAACGCCGCGGACGCGGTGAGCCGCCCGGCGCGCTCCACGTAGGCCGCGGTCATGGTCGCGGAGGTGATGTGGTCGCCGGTGCCGTGGGCGGCCCGCAGGTGCCGGCCGGTCAGGGCGGTCACCGGGTCGTCGGGCTGCCACCACGGCGCGAGGCCGACGACCCCGACGACCTGCGGGTCGTCCGCCTCGTGCACGGCCACGCGGGCGCCCATGGAGTGCCCCAGCAGGACGACGGGCAGGTCGCCGTGCTCGGCGCGGACCTGGGCCAGGGCGGCCCGGGCGTCGGCGCGGACGACGGCGCCGTCACCGTTCCAGCCGCGCTCGGAGTAGCGCAGCAGCCAGGTCGCCACGCCGGCGTCGGCGAGGCCCGCGGCGATGTCGCGCTGGACCGCACGCATCCGGTGCCACGAGGCGCTGCGGCCGGTGACCGGGGCGGTGGAGCGGACGGTGCCCCCGTGCAGGGCCAGGACCAGGGCACGGGGCCGGGCCACGTCCTCGCGCACGAGGCGCTCCGACGGCAGCGGCGCCGGGACGGTGCTCTCGTGGGCCTCGTCGATCTCGTGGGGGTGCACGGGGCTCGCGGGGGCGTCGGGGGAGCCCTCGCGGGGGCCGGGGTGGGGCACGGGCACGCTCCTGGTTCGTCGTGGCCAGTGAACCGGATGGGTGGCGTCCGCGCGCTCGCCGCCAGGGGTGGGGTCAGGGGTGCGGTCAGGGGTGGGTCCAGGGGTGGGACCGGGCTGTCGGAGCGGCGCGGCAAGATGTCCTCCATGAGCGAGGCCCCCACCCCCAGCAGCCCCACCGCCGCCGAGCCGACCCCGGCCGAGGCACGCGAGGAGCACCGGCTGCTGGCCGAGGAGGTCGAGGACGCGCGCTGGCGGTACTACGTGCTCGACAGCCCCACGCTGGACGACGCGGAGTTCGACCGCCGCATGCGCCGGCTGGAGGAGCTGGAGGCGGCCCACCCGGACCTGCGCACGCCCGACAGCCCGACCCAGAAGGTCGGCGGTGCGGTCTCCACCGACTTCGCCGCGCACGACCACCTCCAGCGCATGGAGAGCCTCGACAACGCCTTCGACGGCGACGAGCTGCTCGCCTGGTACGAGCGACTGGCGCGCGACGGCGTCGAGGAGCCCGCCCTGCTGTGCGAGCTCAAGGTCGACGGCTTGGCGATCAACCTTCTCTACGAGGACGGTCGCCTGGTGCGGGCGCTGACCCGCGGTGACGGCACCACGGGTGAGGACGTCACGCCGAACGTCCGCACGATCGGGTCGGTGCCCACGCGCCTGACGGGCACCGACGAGTTCCCCGTGCCGAGGCTGGTGGAGGTGCGCGGCGAGGTCTTCCTGCCCGTGGCCGCCTTCGAGCGGCTCAACGAGGCGATGGCGGACGCGGGCAAGCCGGTGTTCGCGAACCCGCGCAACGCGGCGGCCGGCTCGCTGCGGCAGAAGGACCCCCGGGTCACCGCCTCGCGGGCGCTGGACATGGTCTGCCACGGCATCGGTGCCCGTGACGGCTTCACGCCTGCGGCACAGTCGCACGCCTACGAGGCGCTGACGGCCTGGGGCCTGCACACCAGCGACCGGGTCCGGGTGCTGCCGACGCTGGCCGACGTCCGCGAGTTCATCTCCTACTACGGGGAGCACCGGCACGACGTCGAGCACGAGATCGACGGCGTCGTGGTCAAGGTCGACGACACCGCGCTGCAGCGGCGCCTCGGCTCCACCAGCCGCGCACCCCGGTGGGCCATCGCTTGGAAGTACCCGCCGGAGGAGGTCAACGCCAAGCTCCTCGACATCCGGGTCAACGTCGGCCGCACCGGCCGGGTGACGCCCTACGGCGTGATGGAGCCGACGAAGGTCGCGGGCTCCACCGTCGAGAACGCGACCCTGCACAACGGGCACGAGGTCAAGCGCAAGGACGTGCGCCCCGGCGACACCGTGGTGCTGCGCAAGGCCGGCGACGTCATCCCCGAGATCCTCGGCCCCGTGCTGGCGCTGCGCCCCGAGGGGCTGCCGGCGTGGGTCATGCCGTCGGAGTGCCCGTCGTGCGGCACGACCCTGGCCGAGCAGAAGGAGGGCGACAAGGACCTGCGCTGCCCCAACCACGAGCAGTGCCCCGGGCAGGTGCGCGAGCGACTCTCCTTCGTGGCCGGCCGCTCCGCCCTCGACATCGACAACCTGGGCTACGAAGGCGTCGTCTCCCTGCTGGACTCCGGTGTCGTCCGCAACGAGGGCGACCTCTTCGCGCTCGACGAGTCGGCGCTGCTGCGCACCGACCTCTACACCCGTGCCGCCAAGAAGGGCGAGGTCGAGGGCGACCCCGAGGGGCAGCGGGTCCTCAACGCCAACGGCCAGGGCTTGCTGGTGGCGCTGGACGCCATCCGGCAGCAGACCCGCGACGTGCCGCTGTGGCGGGTCGTGGTGTCGCTGTCGATCCGGCACGTCGGCCCCACCGCCGCCCGCGCCCTGGCCACCGAGCTCGGCTCGATGGCCGCGATCCGCGGGGCGGACGAGGAGACGCTGGCCGCCATCGACGGCGTGGGCCCGACCATCGCGGCCGCCGTGATCGAGTGGTTCGACGTCGACTGGCACGTCGAGATCGTGGAGAAGTGGGCGGCGTGCGGGGTCTCGATGGAGGACGAGCGGGACGAGTCCGTCCCGCGGACCCTCGAGGGCCTCACCGTCGTCGTGACGGGCAGCCTCGAGGACTTCTCCCGTGACTCCGCGAAGGAGGCGATCCTGAGCCGCGGCGGCAAGGCCGCCGGCTCGGTGTCGAAGAAGACCAGCTTCGTGGTGATCGGCGAGAACGCAGGCTCCAAGGCGGAGAAGGCCGAGCAGCTCGGCGTCCCGATCCTCGACGAGGACGGCTTCAAGGCCCTGCTCGAGCACGGCCCGGCTGCCGTGACCGAGGCCGAGGACCCCGAGGCTCCGGAGGACGCGGCGCAGCCAGAGGGCTGACCCGCGGGGAGGATCAGCGGGCCCGCAGGACGAAGACCTGCTCCTCCAGCCGCTCCGTGCCGCGGCGGGTGAACGGGCCGACCTCGTAGGAGTACGTGAGGTCGACCGCGGTCAGTCGGGTACGGCCCGGCTGCTGGGCCGTGACGAGGACGTAGAGCGCCTCGTCGGCCCCGCCGCCCCAGGTGAACGTCGCGCCGACGGCCGGCTCGGTCGCCTCACACCACCCGGCGAGGCTCGGCCCCACACCCATGGGCTCCTCGTCGGCGCCGCGGCAGACCACCACAGAGATGTCGGCGCGGGTCCCGTCGGTGGTCAGCACCGGGGCGGCGTCCTCGATCGTGATCGTCGTCGCCGCGTCGTCCCCCAACGGCCACGCCACGAGGTAGTAGAGCGAGGCGTCGGCCACGGCCAGTGGGTCCGCGACGAACCAGCCGAACCCTTCGGCTTCCCCCAGCACCGTCGGGTGCGTCCACCACCGCCAGCCCTGCACTCCGCCGACCGCCGCCAGGCCGAGGGCGATGACCAGCAGGAGAGCGGCCGCGCGCCTGCGCCTGCGCGAACGTGGTGCCGAGGGGGCGTCGCCTGCGGGCGGGGAGGTCTCGATGGTCGTCGGCACGACGTCAGGGTAGGTGGACGCGCGCTGATGTTGCTCCGGATGCGACGAGAACGACCTCGCCGGTGACGAGGAGAGGGCGTCCAGGGCCGAGGACGGCCCCGGGAGAAGGTCCCGGGGCCGCGGGTCCGCGCAGGGGAGTCCGCCCGGCACAGGGTCGGGCGGGGCGCGGACGCTCGGGGGGATCGGTGGGCTTCACGGCCCATCCAGTTGAACTGTCAACCACGTTATCCGGGACGCGCGGGACCACCGGGCACCGCCGCGGGCGGTCGCTCCTAGGATGGGGCCCATGCCTGACATCACCCGCGACGAGGTGGCCCACCTGGCCGCGCTGTCGAGGATCGACCTGTCGGACGCCGAGCTGGACCACATGGCCCCGCAGCTCTCGGTGATCCTCGACGCGGTCGCCTCGATCACCGGCGTGGTCGGGGACGACGTCCCCGCCACCTCGCACCCGCTGCCCCTGACCAACGTCTTCCGCGAGGACGTCGTCACCCCCGGCCTCACCGCGGAGCAGGCGCTCTCCGGTGCCCCCGAGGTGGAGGAGCAGCGCTTCGCCGTCCCGCGCATCCTGGAGGAGGAGGCATGAGCATCGACCCGACCCGCGCCACCGCCGCGCAGATGGCCGACGCCCTGGCCTCCGGCGAGACCACCTCGGTCGCCCTCACCCGCGCCGCGCTCGAGCGGATCGCCGCCACCGACGGCGACGCCGAGGGCGGCATCCACGCGTTCCTGCACGTCGACGCCGAGGGCGCGCTCGCCCAGGCCGAGGCCTCCGACGCCCGCCGCGCCGCCGGCGCCCCGCTGAGCCCGCTCGACGGCGTGCCCGTCGCGGTGAAGGACGTGCTGGCCACCACCGGCCTGCCCACCACCTGCGGCTCGAAGATGCTCGAGGGCTGGGTGCCGCCGTACGACGCGACCGTCGTGGCCCGCCTCAAGGCCGCCGGCCTGCCGATCCTCGGCAAGACCAACATGGACGAGTTCGCGATGGGCTCCTCCACCGAGCACTCCGCCTACGGCCCCACCCGCAACCCGTGGGACACCACCCGCATCCCGGGCGGCTCCGGCGGCGGCTCGGCCGCGGCCGTGGCCGCGTTCCAGGCCCCGCTGGCGCTGGGCACCGACACCGGTGGCTCGATCCGCCAGCCCGGCGCCGTCACCGGCACCGTCGGCGTGAAGCCCACCTACGGCGCGGTCTCGCGCTACGGCCTCGTGGCGATGGCCAACAGCCTCGACCAGGTCGGCCCCGTGACCCGCACGGTCATGGACTCCGCCCTGCTCCAGGAGCTGATCGGCGGCCACGACCCGCTCGACTCCACCTCCGTGGTCGAGCCGCTGCCCTCCCTCGTCGAGGCGGCCCAGCAGGGCGCGACCGGCGACCTGACGGGCCTCAAGGTCGGCGTCATCACCGAGCTGGGCGGCGACGGCTACCAGGCCGGCGTCCGCGCCCGCTTCACCGAGGCCCTCGACAAGCTGGTCGCCGCCGGCGCCGAGGTCGTCGAGGTCTCCTGCCCGAGCTTCGTCCACGCCCTGGCGGCCTACTACCTGGTCATGCCGTGCGAGGCGTCCTCGAACCTGGCCCGCTTCGACGCCATGCGCTACGGCATCCGCGTGATGCCGGAGAGCAACGACTCCCCGTCGGCCGAGGCCGTCATGCGCGCCACCCGCGACGCCGGCTTCGGCGACGAGGTCAAGCGCCGCATCATCCTCGGCACCTACGCGCTGAGCTCGGGCTACTACGACGCCTACTACGGCACCGCGCAGAAGGTGCGCACGCTCATCCAGCGCGACTTCGACGCGGCGTTCGAGTCCGTGGACGTCCTGGTCAGCCCCACCGCGCCGACCACCGCGTTCAAGCTCGGCGAGAAGCTCGACGACCCGCTGGCGATGTACCTCAACGACCTCGCCACCATCCCGGCGAACCTCGCGGGCGTGCCCGGCATGTCGCTGCCCGCCGGCCTGGCGGAGGAGGACGGGCTGCCCGTCGGCTTCCAGATCCTCGCCCCGCAGCTGGCCGACGACCGGCTCTACCGCGTCGGCGCCGCCCTCGAGGCCGCGCTGGAGAAGGAGTGGGGCGGCCCGCTGCTGGACCAGGCCCCCGAGGTCGCGACCCTCACGAGCACGGAAGGGGCCCTCCGATGAGCGCCACCACCGAGACGCTCGTCGACTTCGACGAGGTCCTCACCCGCTACGAGCCCGCGCTGGGCCTCGAGGTGCACGTCGAGCTGTCGACGGCCACCAAGATGTTCTGCGGCTGCTCCACCGCGTTCGGCGGCGAGCCGAACACCCAGGTCTGCCCGACCTGCCTCGGACTGCCCGGCTCCATGCCGGCGGTCAACAAGGGCGGCGTCGAGGCCGCGATCCGCATCGGCCTCGCGCTGAACTGCGAGATCGCCGAGTGGTGCCGTTTCGCCCGGAAGAACTACTTCTACCCGGACATGCCGAAGAACTTCCAGACCTCCCAGTACGACGAGCCGATCGCGTTCGAGGGGTACATGGACGTCGACGTGGACGGCGAGACCTTCCGCGTCGGCATCGAGCGCGCCCACATGGAGGAGGACACCGGCAAGTCGACCCACGTCGGCGTCACCGGCCGCATCCAGGGCGCCGACTACTCGCTCGTCGACTACAACCGCGCCGGCATCCCCCTGATCGAGATCGTCACCAAGCCGATCACCGGCGCCGGCGCCAAGGCCCCCGAGGTCGCCCGCGCCTACGTGCAGCAGCTGCGCGAGCTGATCGTGGCCCTGGGCGTCTCCGAGGCCCGGATGGACCAGGGCAACCTGCGCGCCGACGTGAACCTCTCGCTCGCCCCGATCGGCACCGAGAAGCTCGGCACCCGCACCGAGACGAAGAACGTGAACTCGTTCCGCTCGGTCGAGCGCGCGGTCCGCTTCGAGATGAGCCGGCACGCCGGCGTCCTCGACGCGGGCGGCAGCATCCTGCAGGAGACGCGCCACTTCCACGAGGACTCGGGCATCACCACGTCCGGGCGCGAGAAGTCGGACGCGGAGGACTACCGCTACTTCCCCGAGCCCGACCTCGTGCCGGTCGCGCCGAGCCGGGAGTGGGTCGAGGAGCTGCGCGGCACCCTGCCCGAGAACCCGACCGCCAAGCGGGCCCGCCTGCAGGCCGAGTGGGGCTTCTCCGACCTGGAGATGCGCGACACCGTCGGTGCCGGCGCGCTCGGCCTGGTCGAGGAGACCATCGCGCTGGGTGCGGCACCGCAGGCCGCCCGCAAGTGGTGGCTCGGCGAGATGGCGCGCAGGGCCAACGACACCGGCGCGGAGATCGCCGAGCTCGGCGTCAGCCCCGCCGACGTCGCCGCCGTCCAGAAGCTCGTGGACGCCGGCACCCTGAACGACAAGCTCGCGCGCCAGGTCTTCGACGGCCTGCTCGCGGGCGAGGGCACGCCCGACGAGATCATCGCCGCCCGCGGCCTCGGCATCGTCTCCGACGACGGTGCGCTCTCGGCGGCCGTCGACAAGGCGATCGAGGCCAACCCGGACGTCGCCGACAAGATCCGTGACGGCAAGGTCGCCGCGGCCGGCGCCCTCATCGGTGCGGTGATGAAGGAGATGCGCGGGCAGGCCGACGCGGGCAAGGTCCGCGAGCTGATCCTGGCCAAGCTCACCTGACCCACCGCCACGCGCGGGTCAAGACCAGAAGGAGCGGCCCCGCTCACCATCCTCCGGGTAGGTGAGCGGGGCCGTTCGTCGTAGGGTGAGCCCACCAACTCCAGACATGCCCGTGCGCGGGGGAAGCCGGTGGAAAGTCCGGCGCTGACCCGCAACCGTAGGCCCGTGCTCGCTGCCCCTGGGGCGTGGCGGCGCGGGCGAGCCGGAACACCTGCACCCGGGCCGTCCTGATCACACGCTGTCGAGGAAAGCAGCGAGTGGGCACGCCGGGCACCGGGTCCGGCAGCGCCTTCTCGCTGTGCAGCGGGAAGGAACACCAGTGAAGACCCCTCTGCGCCGCGTCGCGGCGCTCGCCACCGTCGCGCTGACCACCGGAGCCCTGGCCCTGGGCACGGTCGCCCCGGCCGGCGCCGTCACCGCCCAGAAGCGCGAGACCAAGGCCGCCCAGTGGCTGGCCAAGCAGCCGGCGGAGAACGGCCTCGTCGAGGTCTTCTACGACTACGACGGCTCGACCTACTCCTACTCCGACTACGGCGTCTCCATCGACGTCGCGACCGCCCTCCTCGAGCTGGGCGCCGGTGCGGACACGGTGGACGCGGTGGCCCAGGCCGTCAGCGAGGGCGTGCGTGGCTACACCTACGCCGACGGCGAGGTCCTCGGCTACGCCTCCGCGACCGCCAAGGCGGCCGCCTTCCTCCAGGACGCCGGCCTCAGCCCGGCGAACGCGCAGGACGACCTGATCGTCAACCTCAAGGCCATGCTCAGCACCGACGACGGCATCGTCGGCCGCGTCCAGGACGACACCGGCTACGCCGACACCGCCAACGTCTTCGGCCAGGCGTTCGCCGCACAGGCGCTCGCGGAGGACGGCTCGCGCAAGAAGGCCGCCGCGGCCACCCGGTTCCTGCTGCGCCAGCAGTGCGACGAGGGGTACTTCCGGCTGAACTTCAACGACGCCTCGGCCAAGCGCCAGGGCTGCAAGAGCGGTGCCGGCGACTCCGGTGCCGACACCGACAGCACCGCCCAGGCCGTCCTGTCGCTCACGGCCATCGCCTCCTCCGGCTCCCCGGTGCTCGTCCGCAAGGTCGACGCCGCGCTGGCCGACGCCCTGTCGTGGCTGCGCTCCGGCCAGAAGCGCAACGGCTCCTACGGCGGTGGCTCCAGCACGGAGTCGTCCAACACCGACTCCACCGGCCTGGCCGCCCGGGCCCTGACCGCCCTCGGTGCCTGCACCCGGGCCCAGGACGCGGCCCAGTGGATCACCCGCTCCCAGGTGCTCGGCGCCCGCAGCGGCGACGCGCTCGCCGGCCAGAACGGCGCCATCGCCTACGACCCGAAGACCCGCCGCACCGGCGAGTCGGACGGCATCAGCGACACCGGTGCCTACCAGTGGCAGAAGGCCACCGCCGACGCCGCCCCGGCGCTGGCGAGCCTGACGATCGCCGGTTGCTAGGGCTGATCGTGCCCACCGGCACGGCCACCAGGGCCACCCGGGCCGCCGCGGGCCTCGTGCTCGCGGCGGCCTCGGCCTGCCTGGGCTCGCTCGCCCTCGCCGCGCCCGCCGGCGCCGCCACCTGCGCGGACGCCGGCGGGGTCAGCGTCGTGGTCGAGTTCAACGGCCTCGGCGGAGGCGTGCAGACCGCGTGCGTGGACGGCGGCGGGGACACCGCGGCCACCCTGCTCACCGCGGCCGGGCACAGCCTCACCCAGCCCACGCGCCAGCCCGGCTTCATCTGCCGGGTCGACGGCGTCCCGGCCGACGACCCGTGCGTGAACACCCCGCCTGCCAGCGCGTACTGGAACCTGTGGTGGAGCGACGGCGAGGGCGGCTGGACCTACTCGCAGCAGGGCGCCTGGTCGCTCACGGTGCCCGCGGGCGGCTCCGTCGCCGTCACCTGGGACGACCAGAGCGGCACCGTCACCCCGGCCACCAGCGCCCCGCAGCACGGCGCGTCCGCGTCGCCCACGTCGGGCTCCGGCTCGGGCTCCGGCTCGGGCAGCGGGTCCTCCGGCAGCTCCGGCAAGGGCAGCTCGGGTGGCTCGGGCTCCGGCTCGGGCGGTTCCGGCGGCTCGGGCGGCTCCGGCTCCTCGGGCTCCGGCTCGTCCAGCAGCGCCTCGGCCGACGCGAGCGCCGACCCCTCGACGGACCCGTCCGCCGAGGCCGGCGACGACGCCACCGCGTCCGCCACCGACGACGCCCGGGCGAAGGCCCGGCGGGCCGAGCGGCGCCAGGCCGCGCGTGCGGCCGCCTCGGCGAGCGCGGAGGCGTCCGCGAGCGCCGAGCCGAGCACGGACCCGAGCGCCGAGGCGACCGACGACGGGGACACCGTCAGCGACGACACGTCTCTGGCGGCGTCCGAGACCGACGGCGGCATCCCCGCCGGGATCGCCGGCGCCGCCGTGCTGGCGGTGCTCCTCGGCGCGGGCGGCGTCGCCCTCGCCCGCCGCCACCGGGCCCGCACCGCCACGGGCAGCAGCAACACAGGGAACGGGGGACCCGACCCCCGGTGACCAGCACCCAGGACCGCTCCTCCGCGCCCGGCACCCCGGACGCGGTCCCCGCCGCGCCCACGGGCCGGGCCGGGGGAGAGGTCCAGGGTGGGCCGGGTGGACCCACGAGCGCGGCCGCCCGCGCCCGCACCGGTGCCGGTCGACGGCTCCTCGCGCGCGCCCGCGCGGCCCGGCTCCCGCGCGACCTGCACCCGGTCGCGTGGTGGGTCTGGGCCCTCGGCCTGGCCACGGCGGCCTCGCTGACCACCAACCCGTTCGCGCTGCTGCTGCTCGTCGGGTCGGCGGCGCTCGTCGTCTCCGCACGCCACGGCGACCAGCCCTGGTCGCGCTCCTTCCGGTTCTACCTCGCCCTGGGGGCCGCGATCGTGGCCCTGCGGGTCACCTTCCGCGTGCTGCTGGGCGGCGCCTACGCCACCGGTCCGGTGCTGCTGGACCTGCCGAGCATCCCGCTGCCCGGGTTCGCCGCCGGCATCGCGCTGCTCGGCCCGGTGACCACGTCCACCGTGCTCAGCGGGCTCTACGACGGCCTCCGGCTGGCCGCCATCGTCATCGCCGTGGGTGCCGCGAACGCGCTGGCCAACCCCAAGCGGCTCCTGCGCTCGGTGCCCGCGGCGCTCTACGAGGTCGGCACGGCCCTGGTCGTCGCGGTCACGGTGCTGCCGCAGTTGGCCGAGTCCGTGCAGCGGGTGCGCGCCGCGCAGTCGCTGCGCTCCGGCCCCAGCGGGCGGGTGCGCGGCCTGCGACGCCTCCTGGTCCCGGTGCTGGAGGACGCGCTCGAGCGGTCCCTGGCGATGGCGGCCAGCATGGACGCCCGCGGCTACGGCCGCACCGCCGGCGCCGACGCCCGCTCCCGGCGACGCACCGGGGCGCTCATGCTCACCGGCCTGGTCGGCGTCTGCGTCGGCGTCTACGCCGTGCTCGACCAGACCGCCCCGCGGGTGCTGGCCCTGCCCATGCTGGGGGTCGGGCTGCTCGCCGCCGTCCTGGGGCTGCGCGCGGCGGGCGCCCGCGTGCCCCGCACCCGCTACCGCCCCGACCGCTGGCGCTGGCCCGAGGTCGTCGTCGCCCTCGGCGGCCTGGCCGTCGGCGTGCTGGCCTGGCACACCTCCACCCACCAGGTCGCGCTCGCCTACCCGGGCACCGACGCCCTGCCGGGCCTCGCGCCGGGCGCCCTGGTGGTCTGCGTCGTGGCCGTGCTCACCGGCCTCGTCGCACCGCCTCCGCCGGTGACGGGGGACGACGCATGAGCGCCCCGCTGCTGGAGCTGCGCGGGATCACCTTCAGCCACCCCGCCACCGCCGAGTCCCCGGCCCGCCGCGTGCTCAGCGGCGTCGACCTCGTCGTGGAGGAGGGCGAGCTGACCGTGCTCGCCGGCCCCACCGGCGTCGGCAAGTCCACGCTCCTCGGGGTCGTCGCCGGGCAGGTGCCCCGCTTCACCGGCGGCGTGCTGGCCGGCGACGTGCTGCTCGACGGCGCCTCGGTGCTGCAGGCGCCACCGCGCGAGCGCGCCCACCTGGTCGGCTACGTCGGCCAGGACCCGGCCCTGGGCTTCGTCACCGACACGGTCGAGGAGGAGCTGGCCTACGGCATGGAGCAGCTCGGGGTCGCCCCCGGCACCATGCGCCGTCGGGTCGAGGAGACGCTCGACCTGCTCGGCATCGCCGACCTGCGCGCCCGGGCGCTGCGCACGCTCTCCGGCGGCCAGCAGCAGCGGGTCGCGGTCGGCGCCGTGCTCACGATGCACCCGCGGCTCCTGGTGCTCGACGAGCCCACCTCGGCCCTCGACCCGACCGCGGCCGAGGAGGTGCTCTCGACACTCACCCGCCTCGTCCACGACCTCGGCACCAGCGTGCTCGTCGCCGAGCACCGGCTCGAGCGGGTGGTGCCCTTCGCCGACACCCTGGCCCTGCTCGGCACCGACGGGCACCTGGACGTCGGCGCCCCGGCCGGCCTCCTCGCGACCGCGCCCGTGGCGCCCCCGCTGGTCGAGCTCGGCCGGGCCGCCGGCTGGAGCCCGCTGCCGCTCTCGGTCCGCGATGCCCGCCGCCGCGCCCGCGGCCTCACCACCGACCTGCCCGCGCCCGCGACCCCCGTCCGCGAGCGCCCGCCCGGCGGCCTCGGCGCCCGCGACCTCACCGTCACCGTCGGGCCGGGCGGGCGGCACGTCGCCGTCCGTGAGCTGGACCTCGACCTGCCCACCGGCCGCGTCACCGCCCTCATGGGGCGCAACGGCGCCGGCAAGTCCACGCTCCTGTGGACGCTCCAGGGCACCCGCGAGCGCGCGGGCGGCAGCGTCGTGGTCGTGCCCGACCCCGACCAGCACGGCGGCGGCACCGACCCCGCACGCCTGCCCGCGGACGCGCGCCGCGGCCTCGTCGGCCTCCTCCCGCAGGACGCCGGCGACCTGCTGTACCTGGAGACCGTGGCCGAGGAGCTGGCCAGCGCGGACCGCGAGGCCGAGGCCCCCGGCACGGCCCGGGCGCTGCTCGACACCCTCGCGCCCGGCGTGCGCGACGAGGCCCACCCGCGCGACCTGTCCGAGGGGCAGCGACTCGCGCTGGCCCTGGTGCTGGTGCTCGTCCCGCGGCCGCCGGTGCTCCTGCTCGACGAGCCGACCCGCGGCCTGGACTACCGCGCCAAGGGCGCGCTGGCCGCGGCCCTGCGCTCGCTCGCGGACGAGGGCCGGGCGGTGCTGGTGGCCACCCACGACGTGGAGTTCGCCGCCCTCGTCGCCGATGACGCGGTCGTGATGGCCGAGGGCGAGGTGGTCTCGGCGGGGCCCGCTCGCGCCGTGCTCGCGGAGTCCCCGGCGTTCAGCCCCCAGGTGACCAAGGTGCTCGGCGCCCCCTGGCTGGTCGTGGACGAGGTCCGCGCCGCCCTGGCCGGTTCGGGAGGTGCGCGATGACGGCCGCCCCCGACCCCCGCCTCGAGACCGGCCTCGAGACCCGCCTCCACCAGGACGTGACGGCGGCGGTGCCGCTGAGCCGCCGCTCGGCGCTGGTGCTCGGTCTGGCGTCGCTGGCCGGGCTGATGATGCTGGTCTGGCCGCTGCTGGTGCAGGTGCCTCCCGGCTGGGCGGGGGACCAGCGGATGGACCCGCCGTTCCTGTTCCTGGCGCTGCTGCCGGTCGTGGTGGCCGTGGTGCTGGCCGAGATCTCCGAGGGCGGCCTGGACGCCCGGGTGCTGGCCCTGCTGGGGGTGCTGAGCGCCGTCAACGCGGTCGCGCGGGCGCTCTCCCCGGGGCTGGCGGGCATCGAGCTGGTCTTCTTCCTGCTGATCCTGGCGGGCCGGGTGCTCGGCCCCGGGTTCGGCTTCGCGCTGGGCTGCACCTCGTTGCTCGCCTCCGCGCTGATGACCGGCGGCGTGGGGCCGTGGCTGCCGTTCCAGATGCTCTGCTCGGCCTGGGTGGGGATGCTGGCGGGCCTGCTGCCGCAGCGGCTCGGTGGACGCCCGCTGCGCGGTGCCGCGGAGATCGCGCTGCTGGCGGTCTACGGGGTGCTGGCCGCCTACCTGTTCGGCGCCCTGATGAACCTCTCGTCCTGGCCGTTCGCGCTGGGCGTCGCGGTGCCCGGCCACGAGGGCGACCTCACCTACGTGCCCGGTGCCCCGCTGCTGGAGAACCTCCAGCGCTTCGGCGTCTACACGCTGCTGACCTCCACCGGCGGGTGGGACTCCGTCCGCGCCGTCACCAACGCGGTCGCGGTCGTGGTGCTGGGCCCCAGCATCCTCGCGGTGCTGCGTCGGGCCGCGCGGCGCGCGACCGTGACGGGCCGCGTCGAGCAGGGCCAGGAGGCCGCGGACGAGTCGACGGGCGGGGTCAGCGAGCGCTGACGCCCCGGGGCTCGGCACCGGCGCGGCCCGCAGAGGCCACCGCAGGGGCCACGGCCTGCTCGCGCAGGCGCAGGAACTCCTCCACGTCCTCGCGCTCGGCGCGGGCGGCGGCGAGCGCGGTGGCGGCGAGCATCGCGTTGCGGCGCGAGCCCAGCGTGCTCGACTCGACCACGTGCTCGGCGGCACGGCGGATCACGGCCATCGGCGCGCGCGGCCGCTCGGCCACGAGACGCAGCAGCGGGGTGCGCGGTGCGTGGGTCACGGCTCGCCTCCGAGGGGAGTGGTCGGCCGGCGGGCTGGAGCTGCCGGCACCGTCCACGCTAGGAGCGCTCGGGAGCCTCCGGGCTAACGCCGTGCGACCGTTCTGTGACGGGCACCAGCCCCGACGGGTCCGGTACCACCACCGGCTCCCCGGGGCGGGCCGCCGGAGCGGGTCGCCCCGACGCTGGCCACCACCACGCACACGATCGCCGCCCACTGGGCCGCCCCCAGCAGCTCGCCGAGCACGAGCAGGCCGGCGAGCGCGGCCGCGGCGGGCTCCAGGCTCATGAGGATGCCGAAGACGGAGGGGCGCAGCGTCCGCAGCGCCACCAGCTCGCACGAGTAGGGGACGACGGAGGAGAGCAGCCCCACCGCCGCGCCCAGCAGCAGCACGTGCGGGTCGGTCAGCGCGGAGTCGTGCCCGCCGGTCGCGACCGGCCCCAGCACGAACGGGGTGAGCCCCAGGGTGGCCACCGTGCTGGCCACGGCCAGACCGTCCAGGCCCTCCCAGGCGGCCCCGGTGCGGGCGCTGGCGAGGATGTAGGTGGCCCACGCGGCACCCGCGAGGAGCGCCAGCAGCGCGCCGACGAGCGTGAGGCCGCCGTCGCCGAGGCCGAGCAGTGCCACGCCGAGCCCGGCGAGCCCCACCCAGACCAGGTCACGGGCGCGGCGGGAGCCGGCCACCGCCAGCAGCAGCGGCCCGACGAACTCCAGGGTGACGGCCACGCCGAGGGGGATCCGGGCGAAGGACTGGTAGATGGCCCAGTTCATCAGTCCGAGGCTCGCGCCGAAGGCGAGGACGACGCCCCAGTCGGCGCGGCTGCGGCCGCGCACCCGCGGCCGCACGAACGCCAGCAGCAGCACCGAGCTGGTGACCAGCCGCAGCCAGACCAACGTGGTCGGCGAGGCCTCGTCGAACAGGGACTTGGCCACGCCGGCGCCCAGCTGCACCGACGCGATGCCGATCAGCACGAGCACGACCGGGGGCACCCGGGGCCGGGTCGGCCGGGGTGCCGCGGGGGCGGGGGAGCGTGCGGTCACCCGGGCAGCCTAGGGTCCGCGGACGAGGTGCCCGACATCCGTCCCACGGCGGCGGCGCGGCGTCGGCGCGGCGTCAGCCCCAGTACCGTCCACACCGGTCGTGCCGACGTGCCCCGGCAGCCGGACGTGGGCCCACCTGCACCGGACCAGCCAGGTCCGCAGTTCCGCTCGCGCGAGGGCCGCCCTGACCCTAGGCTCGCCCACATGGGTGAGTTCCAGATCGCGCGGAGCACGAGGGTCGCCGCGGACCCGGCGGACGTGCAGGCGCTCGTCGTCGACTTCCACCGGTGGCGCTCCTGGTCGCCGTGGGAGGACACGGACCCGGGCATGGAGCGGGTCTACAGCGGCGCCGAGTCCGGCGTCGGGGCCGCCTACGCGTGGTCGGGCAACCGCAAGGCCGGTGCCGGCTCGATGCGCATCGTCGAGGTCACGCCCACCGCGGTGACCGTGGGCCTGGCCTTCACCCGGCCCATGCGGGCCGAGAACACGGTGGTCTTCGGCACCGAGCCGGTCGCCGACGGCACGTTGGTCACCTGGACGATGCAGGGCGTGCACGCCGGCCTCATGGGGCTGCTCGCCCGGTTCGTGCCGATGGAGAAGCTGGTCGCGGGCGACTTCGAGAAGGGCCTGGCCGCCATGAAGGCGCAGCTGGAGGCCGGCGTCCCCGAGGCCTGAGACAGGCCTCCCCGGCTCAGTACTCCCCGTCGATCGTCGGGTCGGGGCCCAGCGCCGAGTTCATCGGCTGGCTCATCGCCGTGGCGGTGGCCTCGTCGACGTCCTCGTCCAGCGCGATCGGCTCCGGCACCCCCGCGGTGATCCGCGTGCCGTCGGCGCGCACGCCGCCCAGCTGGGGCTTCTCGGTCAGCGTGCCGGCCAGCCGGGTGCCGCGTCCGTCGAGCTCGACCCGCACCGGCGCGCCCGGCGCCACCACGTGCTCGGTGCCGCGGACGCTGATGGTGACCGGCTCGGTGCCCTCCACGACCTCCACGGAGAAGAAGTCCGCCTCCAGGTGCAGCTGGAGACGCGTGCCGTGCCAGACCAGGCCCGAGCGCAGCAGCGGGAACGTGTCCGGCAGCCGCGGGTCGAACGAGAGCCGCCCGCCCCGGTCGCGCATGCCGGCGAAGCCACAGACCAGCGCGGACCAGATGCCGCCGGTGGAGGCGATGTGCATGCCGTCCACGGTGTTGCCGTGCAGGTTGGCCAGGTCGACGTAGAGGGAGTTGAGGAAGTAGCTCCAGGCCACCTCGTGGTAGCCGACCTCGGCCGCCACGATCGACTGCACGACCGCCGACAGCGTCGAGTCGCCGGTGGTGATCGGGTCGTAGTACTCGAAGTCGGCGCGCTTCTCCTCGGGCGTGAACCGGTCGCCCTGGAGGAACAGCGCGAGCACCACGTCCGCCTGCTTGAGCACCTGGAACCGGTAGATCACCAGCGGGTGGTAGTGCAGCAGCAGCGGGCGCAGCTCGTCGGGCGTCTTGGAGAGGTCCCAGACCTCGCGGTCGAGGAAGAAGTCGTCCTGCGGGTGGATGCCAAGGCCGGCGTCGAACGGCACGTGCATCCCGGCCGCGCAGCGGCGCCACTCCTCGATCTCGTCCTCGGAGATGTCGAGGCGGCGGCGCACCTGGTGCCAGTCCTCGGGGAAGTCCTTCTCGACGATCTCGCAGGCGGCGACGGCCTCCTCGAGGTTGTAGCGCGCCATCACGTTGGTGAACAGGTTGTTGTTCACGACCGTCGTGTACTCGTCCGGGCCGGTCACGCCGTGGATGTGGAACGAGGGGGTGCCGTTGGAGCGCCAGAAGCCCAGGTCGGCCCACATGCGCGCGGTCTCCACGAGGATGTCGATGCCGTCGCGGACCAGGAAGCCGCGGTCGCCGGTGGCGTTGACGTACTGGCTCAGCGCGTAGGCGACGTCGGCGTCGATGTGCACCTGCGCGGTGCCGGCGGCGTAGTAGGCCGAGGCCTCCTCGCCGCTGATCGTGCGCCACGGGAACAGCGCACCCGACTGGGCCATCTCGCGGGCGCGCTGACGCGCGGCCGGCAGCATCCGGGAGCGGAAGTGCATGAGGTTACGCGCCAGCTGCGGCTGGGTGTAGGTCAGGAACGGCGAGACGTAGATCTCGGAGTCCCAGAAGTAGTGGCCCTCGTAGCCGGAGCCGGTCACGCCCTTGGCGGGCACGCCCTGCTGGTCAGCGCGCGCGGAGGCCTGCGCCAGGCTGAACAGGTTGAAGCGGATGGCCTGCTGCACGGCCAGCTGCTCGGCGTCGGCGTGCTCGTCGGTGACCAGCACGTCGGCGGTCTCCCAGAACGCGTCGTACCAGGCGCGCTGGTCGGCGTGGTAGGCCTCGATGCCGTGCCGCGTGGCCCGGTCCAGCGTGCGGTTGCAGCGGTCGGAGAGCTCGCGCACGGGCACGCCGCGGGAGGTGTGGTAGGCGACGTACTTGTCCACGCGGATGCTCTGGCCGGCGCAGGCGTCGGCGCGGAAGACCATCTTGGCGAGGTCCTCGTCGCCGCGCACGACGGTCTCGTGGTCGGCCTGCGTGGTGAGGACGTGGTCGGCACCCACGGCGATGGTCATGGCCGAGTTCGCGCACTGGTAGCCCAGCATCATCCGGTCCTGGCGGGCGTAGTGCACGCGCGGCAGGAGCACGCGGTCCTCGAACTTCGCGGCCTTGCGCGGGTCGACGCCCTCGCCCATGGCGGCGGACGGGTCGTGGTACTCGTCCTTGCCGTCCTGGCGGTTGAGCAGCTGGGAGGAGATGACGATGGGGGCGTCGCCCTCGAGCATCGTCACCTCGAGGCTGAGCAGCGCGAGGTGGCGCTGCGTCATCGAGACCATCCGGGAGGACTCGACCTTCACCCGCTTGCCGGCCGGGGTGCGCCAGATCAGCGTGCGGCGCAGGACGCCGTCGCGGAAGTCCAGGCTGCGCTCGTAGTGCTCCAGGTCGGCGGTGCCCAGGATGAGCGGCTCGTCGTCGACGTAGACCTTCATCAGCTTGGCGTCGGGGACGTTGACGATGGTCTGGCCGGTGCGGGCGAAGCCGAAGGCGGCCTCGGCGTGCCGGATCGGCCAGGTCTCGTGGAAGCCGTTGACGAAGGTGCCGTGCGCGTAGGCGTCCCGGCCCTCCTCGGGGTTGGCGCGCATGCCCAGGTAGCCGTTGGCGACGCTGAACAGCGTCTCGGTCACGCCGAGGTCGTGGGAGCGGTAGGCCCACTCCGTCAGCTTCCAGGGGTCCAGCCCGAAGCGGCTGCGGTCCAGCGGGTCGCTGTGGACGTGGACGCGGCTCATGCGGGGCCTCCGGGGACGAGCTCGGCGAGGTCGGAACAGACGAGGGTGGCGCCGTTCTCGCGCAGGGTCTCCAGCCCCACGCCGCGGTCGACACCGATGACCTCGGCGAAGTCGCCGGCCGCACCGGCACGCACGCCGGAGACGGCGTCCTCGACGACGACCGCCTGCGAGGACGGGACGCCGAGGCGCTCGGCGCCCGCCAGGTAGGTGTCGGGCGCGGGCTTGCCCGGCAGGCCGTCGGTCGCGGCGACCTTGCCGTCCACGACGACGCCGAAGCGGTCGGCGATCCCGGCGGCGGCCAGCACCGCGGGTGCGTTGGCCGAGGAGGAGACGACGGCCAGGGGCACGCCGATCTCGGCCAGGTGGTCGAGCAGGAGGACGGAGCCCGGGTAGGGCTCGACGCCGTCACGCTCGAGCACCTCGTTGAAGGCGAGGTTCTTGCGGTTGCCGAGCCCGCGGACGGTCACTTCGTCGGCGTCGTCGTCCGCGGAGCCCTCCGGCAGCTCGATCCCGCGGGAGGCGAGGAAGTCGCGCACGCCGTCGTAGCGGGGCTTGCCGTCGACGTGGGCGAAGTAGTCGGCGTCGGTGTACTCCGAGGTGTCGGCACCCTCGTCGTCCACGGTCGCGAGGAAGGCGTTGAACATCTCGCCCCACGCGACCATGTGCACCTCGGCGGTCGGCGTGAGCACGCCGTCGAGGTCGAAGAGGACGGCGCCGACGGAACGCCAGTCGGGGGTGCTGCCGGGCGTGATCGTCTCCTGGGTCACCAGGCGAGCGTAGGCGGTGCGTCGCGCGTCACCTAGCAGGAGGGCCTGAGACGCATCTGACACCCGGGGGAGGGTGTGCGGCGGTCCGGACAGGTGCCCGGGAGTGACCCACCTCGCTTCCGCTCAGCAGAAGGGAACGGGAGGACGCGGCCGCGCGCCGCGGTTCCAGGGGGCATGACGCCGCCGACGACCTCCGTGCCGCCCTCCTCGACGCCGTCCACCCCGACGTCCGCGACGTCGGCGAACGGGGACGCCTCGACCCGCGCCCGCCTGACCTCCGGCCTGCTCGCCGTCGGTCCGCACGCCGGCGCGCACCGGGTCGCGCTGCGGGCAGGGCTCAGCGTCGCGGTGCCGCTGCTGGTGCTGTGGGCCACCGACCACCTGGAGTGGTCCGCCTACGCCACGTTCGGCGCGTTCGCCTCGATCTACGCCCGCAACGATCCCTGGCGCCAGCGGGTCCGCATGCAGGCGCGCGCCGGCGCCTGGCTGGTGCTCGCGGTCGTGCTGGGAGCGCTCGTCGCCACCTCCTCGGAGCGGGCCTGGCTGGCGGTGCCGGTGGCCGCGGTGCTCGCCGGCGGAGCGTCGCTGCTCTCCGACCACTGGGGCTGGCGCCCGCCCGGCCCGCTGTTCACCGTCTTCGGCTTCGGCGCCTCCTCGGCCATCCCCGCGGACGCCGGCACGGTGCTGGCCGCCGTGCTGGTCGGGCTCTCCGGCGCCCTGCTGGCCCTCCTCGTCAGCGCTCTGGGCGGCCTGGCCGAGCGCGGTGCGGTCGGTGACCGCCCCGGTGGGGTGCGGACCGCCCCGCCCCACGTGCGACCGACCGACATGACGCGGCACGCGCTGCGCGGTGCCGTGGCGGTCCTCGTCGCCGGCGCCCTGGCCACCGGCGTCGGGATCGGTCACCCCTACTGGGCCATGGTCTCCGCCGTCGTCCCGCTGATGGCGCGGGAGTGGCTGCCGGCAGTGGTGCGCGGCATCCACCGCGTCGTCGGCACGTTCGTCGGCCTCGGCCTCGCGGCGCTGGTCCTGACCCTCGACCCGCCCGGCCTCGTCGTGGTGCTGCTCGTCGTCGTGCTCCAGGGCGCCGCGGAGCTGCTGGTGATGCGCAACTACGCGCTCGCGCTCGTGGTCATCACGCCCCTGGCGCTGCTGATGGTCCACCTGGCCAGCCCCGAGCCGATGAGCAGCCTGCTGCTCGACCGGGGCGTGGAGACGCTGCTCGGCGTGGCCGTGGGGCTCGTCGTCGGCTGGGCCGCCGCTCAGCTGCTGCCGCGCTCGAAGGCGCTGGCGTAGGTCGTCTCGCCCACGGCGATCGAGTACTGCCCGTAGAACTGCGCCACGCCGCGACGCTGGGCCTCCCGGTGCCGCGGGTGCTCGGCCCACGCCCGGTGCGAGGCCGCGTCCGCGAACGTCACCACCGTGCAGCGCTCGCCGTCCTCGGCCGTGAAGGTCTTGGTCTCCACGAAGCCGGGCATGGCCGTGGCCAGGGCGGCCACCACGGCCAGCTCGTCGCGGTAGGCGCGCTCGTGCTCGGCGTCGAGGCGGTTGCGGAAGACGGTGACGACCTGGCCGGTCCGGGGCACGTGCACGAGGCCCATCCTGCCCGCTGCCCTGCCCGCTGCCCTGCCTGCTGCCCTGCCTCCCGGGGGCCGGTGTCGGGGGCTGCCGGGTGAAGCGACTGGGACCCCTGGGGCCTCGCGGGATAGAACGGGGCGAGTGAGCACCAGCCCTGACCTCGTCCCCGCGCACGCCCTCGACGCCGCAGACCCGCTCGCGGCCCACCGGGACCGGTTCGTCGGCGCGGAGCAGCCCCTGGTCTACCTGGACGGCAACAGCCTCGGGCGCCCGCTGCGGGTGACGGGGGAGCGCCTGCGCTCGTTCGTGGACGAGGAGTGGGGCGGCCGGCTGATCCGCGGCTGGGGCGACGTCGGCGAGGGCGGCTGGATGGACCTCCCGCTCACCCTGGGCGACCGGATCGCCCGCACCTGCCTGGGCGCGGCCCCCGGCCAGGTCGTGGTGGGCGACTCCACCACGGTCAACCTCTACAAGCTGCTGCACGCCGCGGCCGCGCTGCGGCCGGGCCGCACCGAGGTGGTGCTCAGCGCCGACGACTTCCCGACCGACCGGTACGTGGCCGAGTCGGTGGCCCGCGAGCGC
This sequence comes from Nocardioides bruguierae, assembly GCF_023656415.1. GTDB lineage: Bacteria > Actinomycetota > Actinomycetes > Propionibacteriales > Nocardioidaceae > Nocardioides > Nocardioides bruguierae. The sequence continues at coordinate 159,579 of NZ_JAMOIL010000005.1, read as the reverse complement.
GGCCTGCACCTGGTCTGGATCGAGCCCGCCGAGCCCACCACCGGGGTCACCGACGACGAGGTCGCCGCCGTGGTGGGCGAGCAGACCGCCGTCGTCCTGCTCTCGCACGTGGCCTACCGCTCCGCGGCGATCGCGCCGCTGGCCGCCGTCGCCGAGGTGGCCCACGAGGTGGGCGCGCTGGTGCTGGCCGACCTCTCGCACTCGGTCGGGGTGCTGCCGGTGCAGCTGGACCGCACGGGGGTCGACCTCGCCGTCGGCTGCACCTACAAGTTCCTCAACGGCGGCCCGGGCGCCCCGGCGCTCGCCTACGTCGCCGCCCGCCACCACGCGGGCCTGGCCCAGCCGGTCACGGGGTGGATGGGCCACGCCGACCCGTTCGCCATGGGGCCGGGCTACGAGCCGGCGCCCGGCGTGCGCCGCCTGGTCGCGGGCACCCCGTCCGTGCTCTCGATGCAGCCGGTCGCCGACATGCTCGACCTCCTCGACGAGGTGGGCATCGAGGCGGTGCGCGCCAAGTCCGTCGCCCTCACCACCTTCGCCGCGGACGCCGGCCGCCGACTGCTCCCCGACGCCCGGCTGGGCTCCCCGGCCGACCCCGAGCGCCGCGGCGGGCACGTGACGCTGCTGCACCCCCGGATGCGCGAGGTCGTCGCCGGCCTGTGGCAGCGCGAGGTGCTGCCGGACTACCGCGACCCCGGCGGGCTGCGCCTCGGGCTCTCCCCGCTCTCGACCTCGTTCGCCGAGGTGGAGGCCGGGATCTCGGCTGCGGCGGAGGTGCTCGCGGGCCTAGCGTGAGGTGCGTGAGAGCACCGCTGCGCTTCCCCCGTCCGCTCCGCCCCGGCGACACCGTCGGGGTGACCGCGCCGTCCTCGGGCGTGGCGCCGCCGATGGTGCCGCGGCTGCGCGAGGCCGTGCGCGTGGTCCGCGAGCGCGGCTACGAGGTCCGGCTGGGGGAGTGCCTGCTCACCGAGGGGGACCCGGTGCTCTCCGCCCCGCGGGAGGCACGCGCCGCGGAGCTGACCGCGATGCTGCTCGACCCCGACGTCGCCGCCGTGGTGCCGCCGTGGGGCGGGGAGCTGGCCATCGACCTGCTCGGCGTCCTGGGCTGGGAGGCGCTGGCCGCGGCCGAGCCCACCTGGGTCGTCGGGTTCTCCGACACCTCCACGCTCATGCTGCCGCTCACCGTGCACTGCGGCTGGGGCGCCCTGACCGGCCACAACCTGATGGACACCCCGTACACGGCCGCCCGTGGCCTGGTCGGCTGGCTGGACGCGCTCGAGCACGACCCGCGCAGCGGGCCGCTGGTGCAGACCTCGCCGGGGCGCTGGCGCACCAGCGGGTGGGACGACTACGTCGCCGATCCCGGCGTCGCCCGGATGTCGCTCGACGGCGAGGCCGCGTGGTCGGTGCTGGGCGGCGGGGAGGCCGCGTTCGCGGGACGCCTCGTGGCCGGGTGCCTGGAGACCGTGCACCACCTGGCCGGCACGCCGGTGGGCGACGTGCCCGCGTTCGCCGCGGCGCAGGCTGCCCAGGGCGAGGGGGTCGTCGTGCTGCTCGAGGCCGCCGAGTGGGGCGCGCTGGACGTCGCCCGTGCCCTGCACGGCCTGCGCCTGGCCGGCTGGTTCGACCACGCGCGCGGCGTGCTCGTGGGACGCACCGCGGCGCCGGCGTCCGGGGACCTGGGCCAGCACGACGCGGTGGCGCACGCGCTGGGCAACCTGCGGGACGCCGAGGGTCGCCCGGTGCCGGTCGTGCTCGACGTCGACCACGGGCACACGCAGCCGTGCGGGGCGTGGGTGACCGGGGCGCTGGTCGAGGTCGACACCGCCACGCGCACCTGGCGCCAGACCTGGTGAGGGGTGCGCCTCAGGCGGAGCGCGGGCTGCGGCCGGCCCGCCGGTCGACGAGGGCGGCCAGGCCGCACAGCGCCAGGAAGAACACCGTGATGCCCAGGCAGACCACGGCGACGCCGCCCCAGCCGTTCTCCTCCACGTCCAGGAACGGGTAGGGCACCCACCCGGTGAGCCCCCCGTAGGTCAGCGTCACCACCAGCCAGGCGACGGCCCAGCCGACCGCCACGCCCACGGCCCGGGCGTCGACGCGCGGCCGCGGCCCCGCGGCCGCGAAGGCCAGCACCGCCAGGAGCGGGACTCCCACGTGCAGCGCCTTGTCGGCCACCCAGCTCGCCCCCTCGAGGCTCAGCAGGGGCCGGAGCAGGAGGAAGTGGACGACGCCGGTGACCGTGATCCCCACGACCCCGGCCAGGCGCAGGCCGCGCCACCAGCGGGTGCCGTCGCGGTCGGGGTCGGCCACGAGCGTCCACGCGGCGAGGGCGACGAGCACGTTGGACTGGATCGTGAAGTAGGCGACGAACCGCACCAGGGCGAGCCCGAGCGGCGGTGCCGCGGCCTCGTCGAGCACGGCGTCGCCGAGGAGGACGAGCACCAGCTGGAGGACGATCGCGGCGGTGGCGACGACGGCGGTGACGGCGTGCAGGGCACGCGCGGCGGTGGTGGGCACGCGGGCAACCTAGCGGGGAGCGCGGCCGGGCGCGGGAGTGCAGCAGGAGGGAGGGTGGCGGGTGTCGGCGCCGGGTGGAATCGTCGGCGTCATGGACCAGCGGATCAGCTTCGTGACCCTCGCGGTGGCCGACGTCGAGGCCAGCAGACGCTTCTACGTCGACGGCCTCGGCTGGGAGCCCGAGCTGCTCGTGCCCGGCGAGGTGCTGATGCTCCGGGCCGGCGAGCGGCTCGTCCTCTCCCTCTGGGACGCGGCGGCCTTCACCGCCGAGGTCGGGGAGGCGCCCCGCAGCGGCCCCGGCGTCTCACCGATCACCCTCGCGCACAACGTCGCCACGCCCGCCGAGGTCGACGCGGTCCTCGCCGAGGCGCGGGCCGCGGGCGCGGACCCGGTCGCCGACGGGGTGGCGCGCGAGTGGGGCGGGTACTCCGGCTACTTCGCCGACCCGGACGGCTTCCGCTGGGAGGTGGCCCACAACCCGGGCCCCATCGGCCTGTCGGTGCTGCCGTGAGCGGCGCGGGGGAGCAGCCCGGCGCGACCGGGCACCCGGTGCCCGAGGAGCGCGAGGTCTGGTCCACCACGCAGGTGGACGAGGCGGGGCTCTCCGGCTGGCGGCCGCTGCTCGGCCGCCTCCGGGTGCGCTACCTGACGCAGGACTTCGCCACCGGTGCCGCGTTCGTGGCCGAGCTGGCCCGGCTCGCGGACGCGGCCGACCACCACCCCGACGTCGACCTGCGCTACGGCCACGTCGAGGTGGGGCTGGTCAGCCACGACGTCGGCGGGCTCACGGTCCGCGACGTGATGCTGGCCCGCGAGGTCTCCGAGCTGGCCGCCGAGATGGGGGTCGTGGCCGCTCCGGTCTCCCTGCGCGTCCTAGAGCTGGCGCTGGACACGTGGGACGCGGAGGAGGTCGCGCCGTTCTGGGCGGCGGTGCTCGACGGGGTGCTCGAGCGGGTGGAGCACGAGGACGGCGTCGAGCTCCAGGTGGTGGATCCGGGCGGCACGCTCCCGACCGTGTGGTTCCAGCCCTGCGACCGGCCACGGGCCCGGTCGGCACCGGCGCAGCGGTGGCACGCCGACGTCCGGGTGCCGCCGGAGGTGGTGCGCGAGAGGATCGACGCAGCCCTGGCCGCCGGTGGCACCATGGTCTCCGACGAGGAGGCGCCCGCCTTCTGGGTGCTCGCGGACCCGCAGGGCAACCAGGCCTGCCTGACCACCTGGCACGGCCGGGGGGAGTGAGGCCGGGACCGGCCGCAGGACGTTCACCATCCGAGAAGCCCGTCCCGGATCGTGGGACAAGCGTCACTTCCCGATGACGAGGAGGAATCAGTGCCGTTACCGTGGCGTCATGCGACTGTTCCTTCTCGTACGCACACGACGCGCCGTCTGAGCACGATCCACGCTCACTCAGCGCGTCATCCCCTCGCAGCCTGTGGCCGGGGGGCTTTTTTGTGGGATCAGCACGAGAGCAGCACGCGGTCGGCCGGCCACCCGGAGCGGGAGGCGGCACCGGCCGGACACAACCCGAGGCAAGGAAGTAGCAGGGCATGAGCGAGATCACGGGCGCACAGAGCCTGGTCACGTCGCTGGAAGCGGCGGGGGCGAAGAACGTCTTCGGCATCCCCGGAGGTGCGATCCTCCCGGCGTACGACCCGCTGATGGACTCCACGAAGGTGCGCCACATCCTCGTGCGCCACGAGCAGGGCGCCGGTCACGCGGCCCAGGGGTACGCGGCCGCCACCGGTGAGGTCGGCGTCTGCATGGCGACCTCCGGCCCGGGCGCGACGAACCTGGTCACCCCGATCGCGGACGCGCACATGGACTCCGTGCCGATGGTGGCCGTCACCGGTCAGGTCGGCGCGTCGATGATCGGCACGGACGCCTTCCAGGAGGCGGACATCCGCGGCATCACGATGCCGATCACCAAGCACAACTTCCTCGTCACCGACCCCGACGAGATCCCCACCAAGATCGCCGAGGCGTTCCACCTCGCGCGCACCGGCCGTCCGGGCCCGGTCCTGGTCGACATCGCCAAGTCGGCGCTGCAGTCGATGACGACCTTCCGCTGGCCGACCGAGCTGGGCCTGCCCGGCTACCGCCCGGTGACCAAGCCGCACGCCAAGCAGATGCGCGAGGCCGCCCGGATGATCGGCGACGCCCGCCGTCCGGTGCTCTACGTCGGCGGCGGCGTCATCCGTGCCCGCGCCTCCCGCGAGCTGCGGGTCCTGGCCGAGCTCACCGGCATGCCGGTGGTCACCACGCTGATGGCCCGCGGCGCGTTCCCCGACTCCCACCCGCAGCACCTGGGCATGCCGGGCATGCACGGCACCGTCGCGGCCGTCGCGGCGCTGCAGAAGTCCGACCTGATCATCAGCCTCGGCGCCCGCTTCGACGACCGCGTCACCGGCAACCTGGACGCCTTCGCCCCGCACGCGCAGGTCATCCACGCCGACATCGACCCGGCCGAGATCGGCAAGAACCGGCACGCCGACGTCCCGATCGTCGGCGACGCCCGCGAGGTCATCTCCGACCTCGTCGTCGCCCTCCAGGCCGCGGCCGAGAACGGGCAGACCGGCGACTACGAGCAGTGGGTCGGCTTCCTGGCCGGCATCAAGCGGAAGTACGCCCTGGGCTGGGAGCAGCCGCCGGCCGGCCTGCTCTCCCCGCAGTCGGTGATCCAGCGCCTCGGCCAGATCTCCGGCCCCGAGACCGTCTTCACCTCCGGCGTCGGCCAGCACCAGATGTGGGCGGCGCAGTTCATCGGCTACGAGAACCCCAACACCTGGATCAACTCCGGCGGTCTCGGCACGATGGGCTTCTCCGTGCCCGCCGCCATGGGCGCCAAGGTCGGCCGCCCGGACGCCACCGTCTGGTCGATCGACGGCGACGGCTGCTTCCAGATGACCAACCAGGAGCTCGCGACCTGCGCGATCGAGAACATCCCGATCAAGGTCGCGATCATCAACAACGAGAACCTCGGCATGGTCCGGCAGTGGCAGACGCTGTTCTACGGCGAGCGCTACTCCAACACCGACCTGCAGAAGCACGGTGGCCCGGTGCGCATCCCGGACTTCCCGAAGCTGGCCGAGGCCTACGGCTGCGTCGGCCTGTCCTGCGACCGCCCCGAGGACGTGGACTCCACCATCGAGAAGGCGATGGAGATCAACGACGTGCCCGTGGTCGTCGACTTCCGCGTGCACAAGGACGCCATGGTCTGGCCGATGGTCGCCGCCGGCGCGTCCAACGACGACATCAAGTACGCCCGCGACCTGGCCCCCGAGTTCGACGAGGACGCCATCTGATGACCAAGCACACCCTGTCCGTCCTCGTCGAGGACAAGCCCGGCGTCCTGGCCCGCATCGCCGGCCTCTTCAGCCGCCGAGGCTTCAACATCGACAGCCTCGCCGTCGGCCCGACCGAGCACCCGGAGATCTCCCGGATGACGATCGTGGTCAACGTCGAGTCGCTGCCCCTCGAGCAGGTGACCAAGCAGCTCAACAAGCTCGTCGAGGTCATCAAGATCGTGGAGCTGGACCCCGAGCACTCCGTGACCCGGGAGCTCGTCCTGCTCAAGGTCGGCGCCACCGCGGAGACCCGCGGCCAGGTGCTCGACACCGTCCAGCTGTTCCGCGCGAAGGTGATCGACGTCGGCACCGACGCGGTCACCGTCCAGATCACCGGGAACGCCGGCAAGATCGCCGACTTCCTCCGGGTGCTCGAGCCCTTCGGCATCCGTGAGATCGTCCAGTCCGGGATGGTCGGCATCAGCCGCGGCTCCCGCTCGATCTCCGAGCGCAGCCTCAAGCCGGTGGCCGTCCCCGCGCCCCCGGCCGCGCACGTCGGCTGACCCCGACCCGCACCGCACCACACGCACCGCACCAGACCCCAGAAGCAACCAGAAGGAGAAGCCCCCGTGGCTGAGATGTTCTACGACGACGACGCCGACCTGTCCCTGATCCAGGGCAAGAAGGTCGCCGTGATCGGTTACGGCAGCCAGGGCCACGCCCACTCGCTGTCGCTGCGCGACTCCGGCGTCGACGTGCGCATCGGCCTCCAGCCGGGCTCGAAGTCCACGCCGAAGGCCGAGGCCGAGGGCCTCACCGTCGGCACGCCCGCCGAGGTCTCCGCCTGGGCCGACGTGATCGTGATCCTGACCCCGGACCAGCACCAGCGCAAGGTGTACGCCGAGGAGATCGAGCCGCAGCTCAAGCCGGGCAAGACCCTGGTCTTCGGCCACGGCTTCAACATCCGCTTCGGCTACATCACCGCCCCCGAGGGCGTCGACATCTTCATGGTCGCCCCCAAGGGCCCGGGCCACCTGGTCCGCCGTGAGTACGTCGACGGCCGCGGCGTCCCCGTGCTCGTCGCGGTGGAGAAGGACGAGACCGGCAACGCCTGGCCCCTCGCCCTGTCCTACGCCAAGGGCATCGGCGGCCTGCGCGCCGGCGGCATCAAGACCACCTTCACCGAGGAGACCGAGACCGACCTGTTCGGTGAGCAGGCCGTCCTCTGCGGTGGCGCCTCCCAGCTGGTGATGTACGGCTTCGAGACCCTGATCGAGGCCGGCTACCAGCCCGAGGTCGCCTACTTCGAGTGCCTCCACGAGCTGAAGCTCATCGTCGACCTCATGTACGAGGGCGGCATCGCCAAGCAGCGCTGGTCGGTCTCCGACACCGCCGAGTTCGGTGACTACGTCTCCGGCCCGCGGGTCATCACCCCCGAGGTGAAGACCAACATGCAGGCCGTCCTCGCCGACATCCAGAACGGCGCGTTCGCCAAGCGGTTCATCGACGACATGGACGCCGGCTCCCCGGAGTTCAAGCAGCTCCGCGCCGCGGGCGAGTCGCACCCGATCGAGAAGACCGGCCGCGAGCTGCGCAAGCTCATGGCGTGGGTCAAGAGCCACGACTCCGACTACGTCGAGGGCACCGCGGCCCGCTGAGCCGGCCCACCCCACGCACCACCACGACCCGCCGGGTCGACGGCCTCGCGCTGTCGACCCGGCGGGTCCGGTGCTTGTCGGCGGGTCTCCTCCGGTCGGCTGGGACGTCACTTCACCTCGGCACGGACGAGGCGCCACAGGCCGAGGGCCAGGGGCACGACCAGCCAGACCACGGCGGTGACGCCGAGCTGGGCCCAGCCCTCGCCGGTCTCGGGGAACCCCTCGAACAGGTTGCCCTGGTGGAAGTTGAAGTCCACCCACGGCTGGGCGTCGGCGAACCACTCCTGCACGCTCGCCAGCATCGTCGTGAGGCCCACCAGCACGTAGCCGTAGACCAGGTAGCCGACCATCGCGGCCGGGGTGCTGCGCAGCAGCGTGGCGAGCATGAATCCGACGAGCACGCCGAGCACGTTGCCCAGCACGATCGAGCTGAACAGGGCGAACGAGACGTCCCACACGGGGTCGATGCCGACGAGCGCGGCGCCCACCAGGTTGCCCAGCGCGCCCACGCCGGCCGCGACGACCATCCCGAGCACGCCCACGGCCACGGCGTTGACGAGCTTCGCCGCCACGACGCGGCCGCGGTGCGGCACGAGGGTGAACGTGGCCAGTCCGGTGCGCTGGCTGAACTCCGAGGTCACGGACAGGATCGCGATGATCGGCAGCATGACGGCCATCGGGATGCCGATCGCGGTGGAGAAGCTGCTGTAGTCGATCATCGAGTCCGGGGCCCAGAGCACGACGGCCGCGCTCGCCAGCACCGAGGCGACGGCGATGCCGACCATGAGCCACAGGCCGGCCCGGGTGTCGACCATCTTGCGGGCCTCGACCAGCAGCAGCCGGCTGAACGGGATCGGGGACGGGGCGGGGCGCCGCGCGTCCCGGGTCGCCGTGTCGGTGACGGCCGCGTGGGCGGGCCCGGGTGCCTGCGTCGTGGCAGGGGTGGTGGCCGGGGTGGTGGCTGCGGTGCTCATGCTGCTGCTCCTGCGGTCTCGCGGGCGTGCGCGTCCCGCTGGGTCTGGGCGGTGAGCTGGAGGAACATCTCCTCCAGGCCGGCACCGTCGGCGGTGCGCAGCTCGGTGAGGGCCAGGCCGGCCGCGAGCGCGACGAGTCCGGCGGTGGTGGGGTCGGCGTCGGTGCGCAGCCCGGCGCCGGCGTCCGCGGGGTCGACGTGCTCCACGTGGTGACCGGCGCCGGCCAGGGACTCGGCCAGGCGCGCCGTGTCGGCGCAGCGCACCAGCGTGCCGGTGCCGGCGAGGAGCTCCTCCTTGGTGCCGCCGGCCACGATCCGGCCCTGGCCGATGACGACGATGTCGTCGGCCACGACCTCGATCTCGTGCAGCAGGTGGCTGGAGAGCAGCACGGTGCCGCCGTCGCGGGCGTAGCCGGAGAGCAGGTCGCGCATCCAGCGGATGCCGGCGGGGTCGAGGCCGTTGGCGGGCTCGTCGAGCACCAGGACGTCCGGGTCGCCGAGGAGGGCGTGGGCCAGGCCGAGCCGCTGGCGCATGCCCAGGGAGTAGTCGCGGACGCGGCGCGAGGCCTCGTCCTGGGTGAGGCCGACGAGGTCGAGCATCTCGTCGACCCGGGTGCGGGGGAGGCCCATGGTGATCGCGGCGACCCGCAGGATCTCGCGGCCGGTGCGGCCGGCGTGCTGGGCGGAGGCGTCGAGGAGGACGCCGATCTCGCGGCCGGGGTTCGGCAGCCGGTGGTAGGGGCGGCCGAGCACCGTGGCGGTGCCGGAGGTCGCCGGGGTCAGCCCCGCGAGGATGCGCAGGGTCGTGGACTTGCCGGCGCCGTTGGGGCCGAGGAAGCCGGTGACCCGCCCGGGGCGGGCCGTGAAGGAGACGTGGTCGACGGCGGTGTGCCCGCCGTAGCGCTTGGTGAGTCCGTCGATGACGATCATGGGCCCATCCCACCGCCGGCGGGGCCCGCCCCACATCGGGTGGACGACGGGGCCCGACCCTGGCCCGACCTCGGGTGCCTCGGGGTCGGGTCGGGGTTTGGACCAGGGTTCCGGACCCCCTGTGCCCCCCCCGGTGCCCGCCCTGTGCCCGCCCTGGGCTCTCCGGGCGGGAACAGCCGGTGTCCGTCGGGTGTTGGGCGCGGACGTGGAGATCGAGATCTGGTCCGACGTCGTCTGTCCCTGGTGCTTCATCGGCAAGCGCCGCCTGGAGGCCGCCCTGGCCGACTTCGAGCACGCCGACGAGGTGCAGGTCGTCTACCGCTCCTTCGAGCTGGACCCGACCGCCCCGCAGCACGGGCACGAGAAGACGCTGACGACCCTGGCGCGCAAGTACGGCCGCTCCGAGGACGAGATGCGCGGCATGATGCAGCACGTCACGGACACGGCCGCCGAGGTCGGCCTGGAGTTCCGACTGCTCGACAACGTCCACACCAACACCGTCGACGCGCACCGACTGCTGCACCTCGCGCTGACCGAGGCGGGCGTCGAGACGCAGCGGGTCCTGAAGGAGCGGCTGCTCAGCGCCTACTTCGAGCGCGCCGAGGACGTCGGGGACCACGCCGTCCTCACCGCCGAGGCGCTCGCGGTGGGCCTGCCGGCCGAGCGGGTCGCCGCCGTCCTGGGCTCCGACGAGTTCCGCCGCGAGGTGTGGGCCGACGTCGACCAGGCCCGCCGCTACGGCGCGACCGGGGTGCCGTTCTTCGTCATCGACGCCGCGTTCGGCATCTCGGGTGCGCAGCCGGTCGAGGTCTTCTCCTCGGCGCTCCAGCAGGCCTGGGACGCCGCGCACCCGACCCTCACCACCGTCGGCTCCGACCAGGGCGACGCGGGCGTGTGCGGGCCCGACGGCTGCGCGATCTGAGGCTCGGACCGCCTCGAGCGCCGGCCCTCGCCGGCCGCTGGTCTGGACGACACCTGCCGCACAAGTGAGGGCACCCTCATCTTAGTTAGGCACGCCTATCCTTCGTGCCTTACAGTGCTGCCATGCTCGGCAACTTCCTGATCGGCCTGCGTGAGGGCCTCGAGGCGACGCTGGTCGTCTCCATCCTCGTGGCCTACCTCGTGAAGTCGGGACGCTCGCACCTGCTCCCGCGGATCTGGGTCGGCGTCGCCGCCGCGATCGCCGTCTGCGTCGCGATCACCGTGGGCCTCGGGCTGCTCGGGCGCCAGCTCACCTTCCAGTCGCAGGAGATCATCGGCGGCACGCTGTCGATCGTCGCGGCCGCGTTCGTGACCTGGATGATCTTCTGGATGGCCGGGGCCGCCCGCACCATCGGAGCGGAGCTGCGCGGCCAGGTCGACGCCGCCGCCCAGGGCTCGGCCCTCGGGCTCGTCCTGGTGGCCGTCCTCGCCGTCGGTCGTGAGGGTCTGGAGACCACGCTCATCCTGTGGTCCAACACCCGCCAGGCCACCGGCTCGGCGCTGGGGGAGCAGACGGCCACGCCGGTCGTCGCGGCCCTGCTCGGCATCGCCACCTCGATCGTGCTGGGCTACCTGCTCTACCGGGGTGCGATCAGCATCAACCTCACCAAGTTCTTCACCTGGACCGGCGCGCTGCTTATCTTCGTCGCCGCCGGCGTCCTGGCCTACGGCATCCACGACCTCCAGGAGGCCGGCATCCTGCCCGGCCTGAACAGCTACGCCTTCGACGTCTCCGGCGTGATCAGCGCCGGCTCGTGGCTGGGCACCCTGCTCAAGGGCATCTTCAACTTCTCCCCGCAGACCACGTGGCTCGAGGCGATCGCCTGGGTGGCCTACGTGGTGCCGGTCCTGACGCTGTTCGTGCGTCGGGTCCGCAAGCCGGCCGCCCCCGCCTCCCCGGCGGACGCGCAGCCGGAGCGCGCCGCCGCCTGACCGGTCTCGCCACCGCCCCGGGCCCGCCCCGGCACCCCTCTCGTCCCGTCCCTCGCACCAGAGAGAAACCTCGATGCGCCGTTCCTCGCTGACCCCTGCCCGCACGACCGCGCCCCGCCTGCTCGGCCTGGCCGCCGCCGTCCTCACCCTGCCGGTGCTGGCCTCCTGCACCGAGGCCGTGCCGTCGGCCGAGTCCGACACGGACGGCGACGGGCGCACCGTCACGGTCACCTCCAGCGCCGACGAGTGCGAGGTCTCCACCGGTGAGGTGCCCTCGGGCACGCTCACCTTCAACGTCACGAACACCGGCAGCGAGGTCACCGAGTTCTACCTGCTCGCCGAGGACGGCCTCACGATCAAGGGCGAGATCGAGAACATCGGCCCGCAGGCCACCCGCCAGCTGGTGCTCGCGGCGCCGGCCGGCGACTACGTGACCGCCTGCAAGCCGGGCATGGTCGGCGAGGGCATCCGCTCCGACTTCGTCGTGACCGACTCCGGCGAGGACGTCGCCGTCACCGCCGACGAGCAGGAGCTCGTCGACACCGCGGTGGCCAACTACGCCACGTACGTGGAGGACCAGGCCGACCAGCTGCTGGAGAAGACCCGGCAGTTCGTCGAGCTCTACGAGGACGGCCAGGACGACGAGGCCCGCGCGCTGTACCCCATCGCCCGCACCCACTGGGAGCGGATCGAGACGGTCGCGGAGTCCTTCGGCGACCTCGACCCGAAGATGGACCTGCGCGAGGCGGACCTCTCCGAGGGCGAGGAGTGGACCGGCTGGCACCGGATCGAGAAGGACCTGTGGCCGGCCCGCGCCACCGACTACACGGCGCTGAGCGCGAAGGAGCGCTCGTACTACGCCCAGGACCTGCTGGCGAACACCGAGGAGCTGGTGACCCGCATCGGCGACCTCACCTACACCGTCGACCAGATCGCCAACGGCTCGCGCGGCCTGCTCGAGGAGGTCGCGACCGGCAAGGTCACCGGCGAGGAGGAGTACTGGTCGCGGACCGACCTCTACGACTTCCAGGCCAACGTCGACGGCGCCCGCGTCGGGTTCGAGGGCGTCGAGCCGCTGCTGGAGACCAAGGACCCCGAGCTCGCGGCCTCGCTGCGCACCCGGTTCACCCAGCTGGACGACCTGCTGGCCCAGTACCGCACCGGCGACGACTTCGTCGGCTACGACGAGCTCACCCAGGCCCAGGTCAAGGAGCTCTCCGACGCCGTCAACGCCCTCTCCGAGCCGCTCTCCCAGCTCACCGCCGCGCTGCTGGCGTGACGGTCGGGTCGACTCCTTCCTAGGCTGGTTCGCATGGCAGGCATCTCCAGGCGTGGGCTCCTCGGCGGCGGCGCGGCACTGGCCGCCACCGGGGCGGCCGCGGGCATCGCCGTGGGCGGCTACGCCCTCGGCCGCGAGTCCGAGGACGCGGCGGTCGACGCTGCCTCGGACACCTACCCGTTCCGCGGCACCCACCAGGCCGGCATCGTCACCCCGGCGCAGGACCGGCTGCACTTCGCCGCGTTCGACGTCACCACCGACGACCGCCAGGCCCTGGTGGACCTGCTGGTCCAGTGGACGGCGGCCGCGGAGCGGATGACCCAGGGTCTGGACGCCGGCCCCGTCGGCGCGGTGGACGGGCCCTACAACGTGCCGCCCGACGACACCGGCGAGGCGATCGGCCTGCCGGCCGGCGGCCTCACGATCACCTTCGGCTTCGGCCCCGGCCTGTTCGAGAAGGACGGCGTCGACCGGTTCGGCCTCGCCGACCGGCGCCCGGCCGCGCTGCGCGACCTGCCGCACTTCCCCGCTGACGTCCTGGACAGGAACCGCAGCGGGGGAGACCTCTGCATCCAGGCCTGCGCGCAGGACCCGCAGGTCGCGGTGCACGCGATCCGCAACCTGGCCCGGATCGGGTTCGGCACGGTGGCCGTGCGGTGGAGCCAGCTCGGCTTCGGCCGCACGTCCTCGACGTCGACCAGCCAGGAGACCCCCCGCAACCTGTTCGGCTTCAAGGACGGCACCGCCAACGTCAAGGCGGAGGAGACCGCGGAGCTGGAGGAGCAGGTCTGGGTCCAGCCCGAGGACGACGGCGGCGACTGGCTCGCCGGCGGCTCCTACCTGGTGGCCCGGCGCACCAACATGACCATCGAGGTCTGGGACCGCCAGCCGCTGGCCGACCAGGAGGGCTTCATCGGCCGGACCAAGGGCACCGGCGCCCCGCTCTCGGGCGGGGACGAGTTCACCGAGCCGGACTTCTCCATGCCCGGCTCGAACGACCAGCCGGTGATCCCCGTCGACAGCCACGTCGCCGTCGTCCACCCCTCGGCCCACGGGGGCGCGCGGATGCTGCGCCGCGGCTACAACTTCGTGGACGGCACCGACGACCTGGGCGGGCTCAACGCCGGGCTGTTCTTCATCGCGTTCGTCCGCGACCCCGACACCCAGTTCATCCCCGTGCAGCAGGCCATGTCCCGCAACGACACCCTGATGGAGTACCTGAAGTTCACCGGTTCGGCGCTGTTCGCCGTGCCCGGCGGCGTCGGCGAGGGCGAGCACGTGGGTCAGGCCCTCTTCGCCTGAACGACCCCCTCCTCGTCCGGCACGTCGAGGTCGAGGACGACGTCGGCGCGCAGGTCCTCGAGGAAGGCCTCGTCGTGCGTCGCCACGACCAGCGCCCCCGGGTACCCGCGCAGCGCCTCCACCAAGGCGTCGTAGGTCGGCAGGTCCAGGTTGTTGGTGGGCTCGTCGAGCAGCAGCAGGCGCGGTGGCGGCTCCGCGCCCAGCACCACCGCCAGCGTCGCGCGGAAGCGCTGCCCGCCCGACAGCGTGCCCGCCGGCACCTCGGCCCGGCCGCCCCGCAGGCCCAGCCTGGCCAGCCGGGTGCGCACGGCCGCGGGGTCCGCGCCCGGGCCGGCGGCGGCCAGGGCCTGCGCGGCGACGCTGCGCCCCGGGTCCAGCACGTCGAGGCGCTGCGGCAGGTGCGCGAGCGGGACGTGGCGGCGCACGGTGCCGGCCCGGGGCGCCGCGTCCCCGGCCAGCACCCGCAGCAGCGTCGTCTTGCCGGTGCCGTTGCCGCCCACCAGCGCCACCCGCTGCGGGCCGGCCAGGGAGAGCCGCACCCTGGGTCCGGTGCTGAGCCCGGTACTGCGCCCGGTGCTGGGCCCGGTGCTGACTCCGGTCGGGAGCAGCACGTCGGCGTCGAGCACCTGCCGTCCCCGGGGCACGGCGCACGCGGCCAGGTCCCGGGCGAGGTCGACCGCCACGCCGTCGTCCGGGGCCAGGGCCTCCTCGGCCTCCTCGACGCGGCCGCGGGCGCTCGCGAGCCGCTCGGCGTGCACGGCGGTGAAGCCGGCGGCCGCCTTCTCGGCCCGGTTCCGCTCGTAGTCGCGCACGGCCTTGGAGACGTTGCCGGCGTTGCGTCGGGCGTCGCGGCGGCGCGTGGCCAGCCGTTGCTCGGCGGCCACGGCGTCGCGCTGCTCGCGGCGCAGCAGCGTCCGCGCGCCCGCCACGGCGTCGGCAACGGCGGCCTGCTCCTCGGCCACCTGGGTGGCGTAGCTGCTGAACCCGCCCGCGAACCAGCGCACGCTCAACCGGGGGTCCGGCGCCTCGCCGCGGCCCCGACCCGCCGGCCCGGGTCGGCGCAGCTCCCCGACCCGCTCCACGTGCTCCAGCAGGGCCCGGTCGTGGCTGACCAGCACCAGCGTCCGCGGCCACGAGGCCACCACGTCGGCCACCCGCGCCCGTGCGTCGCGGTCGAGGTCGTTGGTGGGCTCGTCCAGGAGCAGCACCTCCGGCTCGGCCAGGAGCGCGGCGGCCAGCCCGATGCGCACGGCCTGCCCGCCCGAGACCTCGCCGACACGGCGGTCCAGGAGCGCCGCCGGCAGCCCGAGGCGCTCGAGGAGCGCGCCGACGCGGGCGTCGACGTCCCAGTCGTCACCGATGGCCTCGTAGTCGGCGGGCTCCACGGACCCGGCCTCGACGGCGGCCAGCGCGCGTCGGGCGGGGCCGACCCCGAGGACGTCCTCGACCCGGGCCGCGACGTCGAGGGTGAGGCCTTGCGGCAGGTGGGCGACCCGGCCCGGCACCGACACGTGCCCGGCGCTCGGCCGCAGCGTGCCGGCGGCCAGGCGCAGCAGCGTGGTCTTGCCGGTGCCGTTCGCGCCGACGAGCGCGGAGCGACCGGGCGGGACGAGCAGGTCGACGTCACGCAGGGCTGGGGTGCCGTCGGGCCAGGTCAGGCCGACCTGGTGGAAGCGCACGGCGGGCGCGGGGGAGTGAGGCATCGCTGGTCTCTCGAGGACGCGGCGGTCCACCGTCCAGGCCGGGCGAGCGTGCGCGGTGCGTGCGCGTGCGCGTGCGCGGTGGGGGACGGGGCTGGGCGGCGGGGCCTCAGATCAGCAACGGGTGCTCCCGGGTCGGCGGCAGGTCGAGGCCACGGTAGGCAGCCGGGCCCCGGACGCGCCACGGGTTATCCGTCGCCCCGTGCCCCGGCTGCCGGGCGTGTCGGGCCGTGTCGGGCCGGGTGAGGTGGCTCAGGTGGGGTCAGGCGGCGGTCGACCGGCGGGAGACCAGCAGCGCCAGCAGCGCCCAGACGAGCGCCAGCGCGAACGCACCCGCGAACGGCACCGGCTCGGCCACGGCCTCCGCGGCCAGCGCCGTGAAGACCACGCCGGCCAGCGCCACCGCCGTGGCTGCGCCCAGGGAGTCGGCGATGGTGACGGCGGCCGAGGCGGTGCCGTGCTGGGCGGGCGGCGTGCGCCCGAGCACGTTGGCCGTCACCCGCGGGTAGGACCAGCCCATGCCCGCTGCCGAGAGCAGCCACCCGCCGGCGGCCAGGACGCCGGCGGCGAGCCCGGGCAGCGGTGCCGCGGCCACGAGCACCTGCACCGCCACGCCCGCCACCAGGAGCGACGCACCGACCCGGAAGGCCCGGTCGTCACTGACTCCGGTGGCCCGCCCCTGCACCTGGGAGGCGGCCGCCCAGCTGGTCGCGGCCACGGTGAGCACGAGGCCGGCCACCGCGGGGGCGGCCCCGTACCGGTCCTGGAGGAGGTAGGGCAGGTAGGACTCGGCGGCGAAGTAGCCGCCCGCCACGAGGCCGCGGAAGGCGACGACGGCCGGGATCCCGCGGGACGCGCGCAGCGTGCCCGGCGGCAGCAGGGGCCGGACGGCGGCCAGCGCCACGAGCACCGCCGCGACGGCGACCACCGGCCGCGCCGCCCCCTCGAGCGCCGAGGCGAGGTTGAGGCCGAGCACGGCGCCCGCCACCACCACGGCCAGCGCCAGGCGGGTCGCCGCCCGGGTCACGACGGGCCCGCCGTCGTCCTGCGTGCCGGTGTCGCGGTCCGGGGTCGGTGCCGCGCTCGATCCCGGGCTCGCCGCCGAGGCCCGCCGCAGCGCCGGCACGAGCAGCGCCAGCGCGAGGGCCGCGAGGACCACGACGCCGAGGAAGACCCAGCGCCAGCCGACGAGGTCGGTGACCAGCCCGGCCAGGAACGGGCCGACCAGCCCCGGCAGCACCCAGGCGGCGGCGAAGGCGCCGAGGATGCGGGAGCGGTCGGCCGGTGCGTAGACCTGCCCGACCAGCACGTACACCGTCACCTGCGCCGCCCCGCCGCCGAGGCCCTGGAGGAACCGGCCGACGACCAGCGCCGGCATCGTCGGTGCCAGGCCGGCCAGCAGCAGGCCCGCGGCGAAGGTGGCCACCGCGACCAGCATCGGCCGGGTGGCACCGACCCGGTCGGCCCACGCGCCGCCGGCGACCATGCCGACGATGCCCGCGGCCAGCGTCGCGGAGAAGGCGACCGCGAACAGCGAGCGCCCGCCGAGGTCGGCGGCCACGACGGGCATGACGGTCGCGACGGCGAGCGCCTCGAACGCGATCAGGAAGACCAGCGTCAGGGAGCCGATCGTGGCCGACCGGTACGCGGGTGCCAGCAGCGAGGTGGGGGGCGGTGCGGGCTGCTGCTGGGCGGTCACCGGCGTGACGCTAGCCCCCGGCGACCCACGCGGTGGTGCGCGGGCCGGGTCGTGGTCACCCGGCAGCCGCTAGGATGGCCCGCGCCACAGTGTCGTGCGCTCCCCACGTCCGCGCCGCCTCCCAGGCCCACGCAGCCCCGTGCTGCACCGGAGCCGGGTCGCCGCCCACCCCCGGAGCAGCCCGCTGTGTCGCTTCCCGTCGATGCCCCCACGTCGGCCGACCCGCTCGAGCCCCCGCCCGTCGAGTCGCTGCCGGTCGAGACCCTGCCCGTCGAGACCCTGCCGGTCGACCCGGCACGCCCGGTCCCCAGGCTGCGCACCGCGCACCAGCCCGGCCTGAGCGCGGCCTCGGCGGTGCTGGACGCGGCCGCGGGGCGCGAGGACGCCCAGCCCTACCCGGTGCCCACCAGCCCGCTGCGTCCGGTGGCTCGGCCCGTGGCGGTGATCGCGGAGGCGCTGCACCCGGTGACCGACGCCGAGCTGGGCCCGGGCGTCGACGTGCGCCGCGTGGACGGCGGCGACCGGGCCGCGCTCCTGGCGGCGGTGCGCGACGCGCAGGCGCTGCTGGTGCGCTCGGGCACCGTGGTCGACGAGGAGCTGCTGGCCGCTGCGCCGCGGCTGAAGGTCGTGGCCCGGGCGGGCACCGGCCTGCGCAACGTGGACGTGCGGGCCTGCACGCACGCCGGCGTCATGGTGGTCACCGCGCCCACCGCGAACCTCGTCTCCGCCGCCGAGCTGACGGTCGGCCTGATGATCGCCGCGGCCCGCCGCGTCGGTGCCGCGCACGCGTCGCTGCGGCACGGCGAGTGGCAGCGCGACCGGTTCGTCGGCACCGAGCTGCACGGCAAGACGCTGGGCATCCTGGGCCTCGGGCGCGTGGGTGTGCTCGTGGCGCAGCGGATGGCGGCGTTCGGCATGCGGCTGGTCGCGCACGACCCGTTCGTCCAGGCGGGGCGCGCCGCCCAGCTGGGCGTGCAGCTGGTCGACCTGGACACGCTGCTGCGCGAGTCCGACGTCCTCAGCGTGCACCTGCCCCGCACCACCGAGACGCTGGGCCTGCTGGGCCGTGAGCAGCTGGCCCGGGTCAAGCCCGGCCTCGTGCTGGTCAACGCCGCCCGCGGCGGGATCGTGGACGAGTGCGCCCTCTACGACGCCCTCCTCGAGGGCCGGGTCGGCGCCGCGGGCATCGACACCTTCGCCGAGGAACCGGCCGCGGGCAACGCCCTGCTCGCCCTCGACAACGTGGTCGCCACCCCGCACCTGGGCGCCTCCACCGAGGACGCCCTCGAGAAGGCCGGGCGCTCGGTCGCCCGGTCCGTGCGGCAGGCGCTCTCCGGCGAGCTGGTGCCCGACGCGGTCAACGTGCACGGCGGGGTCATCGCCGAGGAGGTGCGCCCCTCCATCGGGCTCACCGAGCGCCTCGGGCGGCTGTTCACCGGGCTCTCCGGCGGCAGCGCCGTCTCCATGGACGTCGAGGCGCGCGGCGAGCTCGCCGACCACGACGTCCGGGTGCTCGAGCTGGCCGCGCTCAAGGGTGCGCTCTCCGGCGTGGTGCTCGACGACTCGGTCAGCTACGTCAACGTCTCGCTCCTGGCGGCCGAGCGGGGCACCGCCGTCCGCCTCATCACCGATCCCGAGAGCCCCGACCACCGCACCCTGGTGACCGTGCGCGGCACCCTGGCCGACGCCCACCAGGTCTCGGTCTCGGGCACCCTCGTGGGCACCGGGGAGCGACAGCGGCTGGTCGCCGTCGACGGCATCGACCTCGACGTCGAGCTGGCCGACCACCTGGCGTTCCTGCGGCACCCGGACCGCCCGGGCACCGTGGGCGTCCTCGGGCAGGTGCTCGGCGCCGCCGGGGTGAACATCGCCGGGATGCAGGTGGTCCGGCTGGACGGGGAGGTGCTGGTCGCCCTGGCCCTCGACTCCGCGGTGCCCCAGCCCGTGCTCGACACCCTCGGCAACGCCCTCTCCGCGTCCTGGGCCCGCACGGTGAGCCTGGTCTGACCGGCGGCGCGGGTGCAGGCTGTGCCCGTGGAGCAGACCCTGTACACGGCCCTCGGCGGCGCGGACGTCGTCGCCGCGCTCGCCCGGGCGTGGCACGCCCGCGTGCTGGCCGACCCGGTGGTGAGCCACGCCTTCTCGCACGGGTTCCACCCGGCCCACGAGGAGCGGCTCGCGGCCTACCTCGGCGAGGTCCTGGGCGGGCCGGCGACCTTCACCGGCGGCGCACGCCCGCTGGGCACCGAGTCGCAGGTCGTGCGCGACCACTCCGGCAACGGCGAGCACCCGGAGATGGACGACCGGGCGATCGCCTGCTGGCAGGCCGCGCTCGTCGACGTCGGCGTGCCGGAGGACGCCGTGCTGCACGCCCGGCTGCGGGACTGGTTCGCCTGGGCCACCCGCGTCCAGATGGCCGCCTACCCGCGCAGCGCCGAGGACGTCCCCGACGGCCTGGCGCGGCCCACCTGGACGTGGGACGGGCCGCCCGCGACCTGACCCACGCCGTGGGTCCGTGGGTCCCGACCCGGTCTCAGGCGACCGTCATGCGCTCGGGCCCGCGGGCACCGGCCGGCGCCCCGTGCAGGGTGTGCGCCCACGCCGCCGCGAGGCGCGGCACCGCGTCCGCGAGCTCGGCGGCGGGCCGCGTCCAGGCGATGCGCACGTAGCGGGACAGGCCCGTCTCGATGGCGAACACGGGCCCGGGGGTGATCGCGACGCCGCGCTCCTCGGCGGCCGCCGCCAGCGGCACCGCCAGCGGCGCGGGCAGCGCGCACCACAGGGACAGCCCGCCCGCCGGCACCCGGAAACGCCAGGACGGCAGGTGCTCGCGCAGACCGGCCACGAGGGTGTCGCGCTGCTCGCGGAGCCGATCGAGGTGGCCCGGCAGCACCGGACCCGCGTCCAGCAGCCGACGCAGCACGAGCTGCTCCATCACCGGGGTGCCGAGGTCGAGGCCGAGCCGGGCCCGGAGCAGGTCGTCGACCAGCGCGTGCGGGGCGCGGACCCAGCCCAGCCGCAGCCCGCCCCAGTAGGCCTTCGCGGCGCTGCCGAGGCTGATCGCCCCCGGGGCGTGGGCGGCCAGGGGGAGGGGCAGGTCGACGTCGTCCAGCGCGATGGCGTGGTGCGCCTCGTCCACGACGGCGGTGGTGCCGGCGGCGGCGAGGTGGTCGGCCAGCTGGGCGCGCTGCTCGTCGGCCATGAGGTGGCCGGTGGGGTTCTGGAAGTCGGGCACGAGGTAGGCCAGCGCGGGCCGCACCTGGCGCAGCCGGGCACCGATCTCGTCCATCGCCCAGCCCCCGTCCTCGCCCTCGACGGCGCCGCCGTCGACGGGGGAGGGGAGCACCCGCGCGCCGGCGGTGCGCAGCGCCTGCACGGCGTTGGGGTAGACGGGGGACTCGACCAGCACCCGGGTGCCCGGCTGCGTGAGGGCCACGCTCACCAGCGCCGAGGCGGCCAGGGCCCCGGGGGTGACGACGACCTGGCGCGGGTCGGTGGGCAGGCCGCGGCGGGTGTACTGGGCGGCGATCGCCTCCTGGAGCACCGGCAGGCCCGCCAGGAAGTACCCGTGACCGCCGAGGTAGGCGGGGAGGTCGGTGGCCGCACCGGCGAAGGCCTCGGTGAGGCCGGGGGCGGCCCCGGTGGCCGCGCAGCCGAGGTCGATCTCCTCGTCCATCCGCGGGGAGAGCGCGTGGTCGTGGGTGACCGAGCGCCCGCCGGGCACCCGGGTGAACGTGCCGGAGCCCTGGCGCGCGGCCGCGTAGCCGCTCTCCCGCAGGCCGGCGTAGGCGCGCGCCACGGTGGTGCGCGAGAGCCCCAGCGTCGCGGTGAGGTCGCGCTCGCTGGGCAGCCGGACGTCGTAGCCGATGCGGCCGTCGCCGATCAGCAGGCGCAGGGACGCCTCGAGGGAGGCGTACGCGGGGCCGCCGTCGAGCGGGCCGACGAGCGCCGCGACGCGGCCTGCCGAAATGGACTGCTGCATGCAGGCCACTGTCTCAGAATTGGCTCTTCCTGGCCAGGCCAGTGCTGCCACATCCTCGAGAGGTGACCACGACCGCCGTCCCTCGCCCCGCGTCCCAGCAGCCCCTCCTGCTGCCCGCCCACCTCGGCCCGCTGGCCCAGCTGCGCACCGGGCGGCTGGCCCGCCGCCTCCCGCAGCTGCTGGTGGGGCTGTGGCTCTACGGGGCGTCGCTCGCGCTGATGGTGGCCTCGGGGCTCGGCGTGCCCCCGTGGGGCGTCCTGGACGTGGCGGTCTCGGCGTACCTGCCGCTGACGCTGGGGGAGACGATCGTGCTGACGTCCTTCGTGGTGCTGCTGCTGTGGCTGCCGCTGCGCGAGGTGCCCGGCATCGGCACGCTCGCCAACGCCGTGCTGGTGGGGCTCTCGACCGACGCCACGCTGGCCGTGCTGCCCGGCTCGCTCGGGTCCGACGCCCCGCTGGGCGTGCGGGTCGCGCTGGTGGTCGCCGGCGTGCTGCTCAACGGCGTGGCGACCGCGTTCTACATCGGTGCCCAGCTGGGTCGCGGCCCGCGCGACGGGCTGATGACCGGCCTCGCCCGCGTCACCGGACGCTCGCTCCGCCTCGTCCGCACGTGCCTGGAGGTCGTCGTCGTGCTCGTCGGCCTCGCCCTCGGCGGGCCCCTGGGCGCGGGCACCGTGCTCTACGCGCTGGCGATCGGACCGCTGGCCCAGCGCCTGCTGCCCCTGGTCGCGGTCCGTCTGCACGTCCCCGCGCCGAGTCGGCCGTAACTTTCTGCCGGGTCAGCGCCGAGTCGGCAGCAACTTTCTGCCGACTCGACCGTGGCTCTCAGCGGCGGGTGGCGACCACGCAGGCGGCGTCGGGGGCGACCATCACCTCGACGGCGGTGAACCGCTCGTCTGTCAGCCAGTCCTGGCGCAGCGTGTCGACGCGGCCGTAGGAGATGGGCGGCCAGAGCTCGCAGGGCGTGAAGTCGTCGAGGACGACGAGGCCGCCGGGCTCGACCAGGTCGGCGATCGCGTCGGTGCCGACCTCGTCCGGGGCGCCGGAGTCCAGGAAGAGCAGCGAGTAGGGGCCGCGGTCGCGCAGGCGCGACCAGTCGGCCGCCAGCACCTCGACGCAGGGGTCGTCGGCGAAGATCTCCGAGGCGAACCCGGCGAGCCGCGCGTCCAGCTCGGCGGTGACGATCTGGGCCTTGTCGTGCCGGACGCCGCTGCGCAGCCAGGCGGTGCCCACGCCGCAGCCGGTGCCGAACTCGGCCATGGTGCCCTCGCGGGTGGCGGCCAGGGTCGCCAGCAGCCGCCCGGTCTCGTTGCGGCAGAACGAGACGTAGCCGGCACGGCGGGAGACCTGGAAGGCCCGCTCGACGACGTCCGGGAGGTCGGGTGGCGCGCTCACGTGGACCAGTGTCCCACCACGTGAGCCGCGTCTCGCCACGCGGACAACATCCGAAATGCGGTGTCACGCGTCCGCTCACCGGTTATGGTGCTCTCACCATGACGCGCATCCTTCTCGTACTCCTCCGCCACGGCGAGGCCCGGCAGGCCTGACGACCTGCCCCAGAGGCCCCCTCGCCGTGGTGACCGGCGCGGGCAGGGACTGCGCACACGGCCTCGCACCGGCACATCACCGTCGATGAGCCCGATCCGTCCCTTTCCTATCCATCTCTCAGGACTCCTTGAGGGTGGCGAGGGACGGTCGATCCCCAGGACAGCAGACGACGCACGAGTCGAGGAGCGAACACCGATGTACGACATGTACCCCGAGGGCTGGGGCCCCGCCGCGCACGACCCCGCCAACCCCACCAGCCGTGAGGCGGTCCAGCGGTCTCTCGACCTGCGGGACAACGGCGGGGAGCGACCCGACGACAACTAGGCTCGTCGGCATGACGAGCACCACGGCGCAGGCCGCCTCCACCACCGAAGCCACCGCCCCGGCAGCCGGGTCCATCGACCTCGCGGTCATCGAGGGCGACGGCATCGGTCAGGAGGTCGTCCCCGAGGCCCTCAAGGTCCTGGAGGCGGCTGCGCCGTCGGGCGTCACCTTCAACCGCACCGCCTACGACCTCGGCGCCGAGCGCTACCTGCGCACCGGCGAGGTGCTGCCGGACTCGGTGCTGGAGGAGATCAAGGGCCAGGGCGCCATCCTGCTCGGCGCGGTCGGCGGCAAGCCCGGCGACCCGAACCTGCCCCCGGGCATCCTCGAGCGAGGCCTGCTGCTGAAGCTGCGCTTCGCGCTCGACCACTACGTGAACCTGCGCCCGAGCAAGATCTACCCGGGCAGCGTCTCGCCGCTGGGCGACCACGTGCTCAAGGGCGAGGACGTCGACTTCGTCGTCGTCCGCGAGGGCACCGAGGGCCCCTACACCGGCAACGGCGGCGCCCTGCGCGTCGGCACGCCGGCCGAGGTCGCCACCGAGGTCAGCGTCAACACCGCCTTCGGCGTCGAGCGCGTCGTCCGCGACGCCTTCGAGCGCGCCAGCAAGCGCCCCCGCAAGAAGCTGACGCTGGTCCACAAGACCAACGTGCTGGTCAACGCCGGTGCGGTCTGGTGGCGCCTCACGCAGGAGATCGCCTCCGAGTACCCCGACGTCACCGTCGACTACATGCACGTCGACGCGACGATGATCCACCTGACGGTCAACCCGCAGCGCTTCGACGTCATCGTCACCGACAACCTGTTCGGCGACATCGTCACCGACCTCGCCGCCGCGATCACCGGCGGCATCGGCCTGGCCGCCTCGGGCAACGTCAACCCCGACCGCACCTACCCGTCGATGTTCGAGCCGGTCCACGGCTCCGCCCCCGACATCGCCGGCCAGCAGAAGGCTGACCCGACCGCCGCGATCCTCTCCGGCGCGCTCCTGCTCGACCACCTCGGTCACCCCGACGCCGCCGCCGCGGTCGAGAAGGCGGTCCTGGCCGACCTCGCAGACCGCGGCGCCGAGCCGCGCAAGACCTCCGCGATCGGCGACGCGATCGCCGCCCGAGTAGCCGGCTGACGCCCGAGGACGTCCGCCGCGCACCGCCGGGACCCCGCACGACGCGGGCCTGACCCCGACCCTCGCGACACCGACGACGTCGGGCGCTGCCCCCCACCAGGCGGGGAGCGGTCGCCCGGCGTCGGCGCTTTTCCGCCGCCGTCCCCGCGCGTCAGGCCCTCGCAGGCCCGCCGCACGACCCCTGACCCTTCCGCGCGGACAGGGTGACGACGCGCTCCAGGCAGCCCCCGCCGACGCGGCACCCCTGTCTCACCACGAGAGAGACCCACTAACGTGACCCTCATGCAGATCAGCACGACCGTCTCGGACCACCCCGTCGACGACGCCCGGCTCGCCGAGATCTTCGCGAACCCCGGCTTCGGCACCTACTTCACCGACCACATGCTCACGGTCGAGTGGACGCCGGACGCCGGCTGGCACGCGGCTCGCATCGAGCCCTACGCGCCGCTGTCGATCGACCCCGCCGCGGCCGTGCTGCACTACGCCCAGGAGATCTTCGAGGGGATGAAGGCCTACCGGCACCCCGACGGGTCGGTCTGGTCGTTCCGCCCCGAGGCCAACGCCGCGCGCATGGCCCGCTCCGCCGAGCGCCTCGCGCTGCCCGTCCTGCCCGAGGACGAGTTCGTCGAGTACGTCGACGCCCTGGTCCGTGCCGACGAGCGCTGGGTGCCGACGTCCGAGGGCGCGAACGAGAAGAGCCTCTACCTGCGCCCCTTCATGTTCGCCTCCGAGACCTTCCTCGGCGTCCGGCCCTCGCAGCACGTCACCTTCATGGTGATCGCCAGCCCCGTCGGCTCCTACTTCAAGGGCGGGGTCAAGCCCGTCACCATCTGGCTGACCGAGCAGTACTCCCGCGCCGGCCGCGGGGGCATGGGCGCGGCCAAGACCGGCGGCAACTACGCCGCCTCGCTGGTCGCCCAGCAGGAGGCCTCGGCCCACGGCTGCGACCAGGTCGTCTTCCTCGACTCCACCGAGCAGAAGTACGTCGAGGAGCTCGGCGGCATGAACCTCTACTTCGTGCACGCCGACGGCCGCATCGTCACCCCGGCGACCGGCACGATCCTCGAGGGCATCACCCGCGCCTCGATCATCACGCTGGCCGAGAAGATGGGCTACACCGTCGAGGAG
Organism: Nocardioides bruguierae; assembly: GCF_023656415.1. Classification (GTDB taxonomy): domain Bacteria; phylum Actinomycetota; class Actinomycetes; order Propionibacteriales; family Nocardioidaceae; genus Nocardioides; species Nocardioides bruguierae. The sequence continues at coordinate 134,212 of NZ_JAMOIL010000005.1, read as the reverse complement.
CGGAAGTTCTCCATCGACGAGTGGAAGGACGGCGTCGCCTCCGGCGAGATCACCGAGATCTTCGCCTGCGGCACGGCCGCCGTCGTGACGCCCGTCGGCGAGCTGCGCTGGGACGGCGGCTCGCTGCCCTCGGCCCCCGTCGGCGAGGTCGCCATGGAGCTGCGCAAGCAGCTCGTCGACATCCAGTACGGCCGCGCGGACGACGGCCACGGCTGGATGCACAAGATCTGCTGAGCCCACCCGCACTGCTCGACGCCCGTCCCGGCCCGCCCGGGGCGGGCGTCGTCGTGTCGGGGGCGCCGCACCCTCGCCGGTACCCTCACGCCCATGAGCGCCCAGCCCACCGACCGCGGTGACCGCACCGGTCCCCAGCGCGTGGGGCCCTACGAGCTGATCACCAAGCTCGGCGAGGGCGGCATGGGCGTGGTCCACCTCGCGCGCACGCCCGAGGGCGACCGCGTCGCGCTCAAGGTGCTGCGCCCGCACGTGGTCGGCGACGACGAGGGACGGCAGCGGCTGGCCCGCGAGGTCGCGTCCCTCGGACGGGTCCACTCCCGCTGGGTGGCGCCGGTGCTCGACGCGGACCCCTGGGCGACCGTGCCCTACGTCGCCACCCGGTACGTGCCGGGCCTCTCCGTGCACGACCACGTTGCGGAGGAGGGCCCGATCCGCGGCGCCGACCTGCTGTGGTTCGCCGGCTGCCTCGCCGAGGGCCTGGCGGCCGTGCACGGTGCCGGCGTCCTGCACCGCGACGTCAAGCCGTCCAACGTGCTGATGGAGGGCCGAGCGCCCATCCTCATCGACTTCGGCCTCGCCCGGCTCGCCGAGGACTCCCGGCTGACCCGGACCGGCTTCCTGCTCGGCACGCCCGGCTACGTCGCACCCGAGATCCTCGTCGGCGAGGACGCCAGCGCCGCCTCCGACGTGCACGCGTGGGCCGCGACCGTCGCCTACGCCGGCACCGGCCGCGCCCCGTTCGGCCGCGGCCCGATCGAGGCGGTGCTCGACCGCGTCCGCCGGGGCGAGCACGACCTGACCGGCCTCGAGGGCGACCTGCGCCGGGTCGTCGAGGTCTCCCTCGACCCCGAGCCCGACCGCCGTCCGACCCTCGACCAGCTGCTGTCCTGGTTCCGCGCCCAGGGCGTGCCGTCCCGGCCGGCCACCGTGGCCGCCGACCCCGTCCCCGACACCCAGCCGCTCGGCCCGGCCTCGCACCCCCAGGACACCACTCGCGTCGTCCCCGTCGCCGGTGCTGCCGCCGGTGCTGCTGCCGGTGCCGCTACGAGGGCCGCTGCCGCCGAGCCCACGCTCGTGGAGGAGGCGCCCCACACGCAGGTGCTGCCCGAGGACCGGTACGACGACCGGTACGAGAGGGACGACGAGGACACCGGGGACGCTGAGGGCACCGGGGACGACGGCGACGACCTGGACGGCCTGCGCTGGGGCGGCTGGGGCGAGGAGGAGACCGAGCCGGAGCCGCCCGTCCGCGTCGGCGCGGGGGAGCGGCTGCGCCGCGGCCTGCTGTGGCTGGCGCTCGCCGCCGCCGTCGGGGCCCTGCTCTCGGCCTACCCCTACCTGGTCGGTGCCGGCCTGGCCGCGGCCACCTGGCTGCTGCGCGGGGCCTCCCGCGGTGCCAGCCGGGTCGACGAGCGCCGGGCCGAGCGCGGCAGCCGCTGGCACGACGGGCCCCGTCGCGTCGTGGGCCTGCCCTGGGACCTGCTCCAGACCCTGCCGTCGACAGGGCTGCTGCTCCTCTGGTCGGTCGGCTGGGCCGTGGCGGCCGGTCTCGTCTGCTACGCGGCCGCCGTGGGCCTGCCGCGCACCGCGCTCGTCGGCGGTGTCCTGCTCGTGCTGGCTCTGGGCGCCGGCCCGGGCTCCGAGCGGGTGCGTCGCCCGCTGCGTCGCGTGGTGCAGCCGCTGTCGGCGGGCGTGGGCACCTGGCTGGTGATGCTGGTCGTCCTGGCCGCGCTCGCGGGGGCGGGCGCCACCGCCGTGCTCGACGGCGGCCCGGACTGGGCCCCGGCCGGGGGAGCGCCCTGGCGGAGCGTCACGCTGCCCGACTGGCTCGTCGGCTGACCCCACGTCCGTCCGCTCCCGGCGTCCGGCGCTCCGCGGTACCGGCACCTGGACGCGAGCGCCGCCACCGCCCCGTCGTGGCACACTGGGGGCGTGCCCGACCAGCCGGTGACCCACATTCGCCAGCGCGTCGCGCTCCTGGGCTGAGGCCCACCGACGGAGCACGACGCGCGCCACCTCTCGTTCGCGAGAGGTTTTTTTGTGCCCCGACCGCGGGGCGCCACCGGGCGGGAACGAGAGATGCGAGGAGAGACCATGGCGGCCGACGACGCCTTCCACGTCTACGACACGACCCTGCGTGACGGGGCCCAGCAGGAGGGGCTCAACCTCTCCGTCGCCGACAAGCTCTCCATCGCCCGGACCCTCGACGGTCTCGGCGTCGGCTACATCGAGGGCGGCTGGCCCGGCGCCAACCCGAAGGACACCGAGTTCTTCCGGCGCGCGGCCTCCGAGCTCGACCTGCGCCACGCCACGCTCGCCGCGTTCGGGGCCACCCGCCGCGCGGGCGTCGCGGCCGCCGACGACCCGCTGGTCGCCGCGCTGCGCGACTCGGGCGCGCAGGTCGTCACCCTCGTGGCGAAGTCGCACGACCGGCACGTCGAGCTGGCGCTGCGCACCACGCTGGAGGAGAACCTCGCGATGGTGCGCGACACCGTCGCCCACCTCACCGCCGAGGGCCAGCGGGTCTTCCTCGACGCCGAGCACTTCTTCGACGGCTACCGCGCCAACCGCGCCTACGCGCTGGAGGTGCTGCGCACCGCCTACGAGGCGGGCGCCGAGGTCGCGGCCCTGTGCGACACCAACGGCGGCATGCTGCCGACCTGGGTCGGCGACGTGGTCAACGACGTCGTGGAGACCACCGGTGGCCGGGTCGGCATCCACTGCCACAACGACACCGGCTGCGCCGTGGCCAACTCGCTGGCGGCCGTGGACGCGGGCGCGACCCACGTCCAGGGCACCGTCAACGGCTACGGCGAGCGGACCGGCAACGCCGACCTCGTCACCGTGGTGGCCAACCTCGAGCTCAAGCTCGACCGGCCGGTGCTGCCGCCGGGCAAGCTGGTGGAGGCGACCCGGACGGCCCACGCCGTCGCCGAGGTCACCAACGTGCCGCCGGCCTCGCGCCAGCCCTACGTCGGCACCAGCGCCTTCGCCCACAAGGCCGGCCTGCACGCCTCGGCGATCAAGGTCGACCCCGACCTCTACCAGCACATGGACCCGGCCGGGGTCGGCAACGACATGCGCCTGCTGGTCTCCGACATGGCCGGTCGGGCCTCGATCGAGCTCAAGGCCCGCGAGCTCGGCTTCGACCTCTCCGAGGACCGTGACCTCGTCAGCCGCATCACCCAGCGCGTGAAGGTGCTGGAGAACCGCGGCTACACCTTCGAGGCCGCCGACGCCTCCTTCGAGCTGCTGCTCGAGGAGGAGGTCAACGGCCACCGGCCCTCCTACGTGGACGTGGAGTCCTGGCGCGTCATCACCGAGACCGGCCCGGCCGCCGGCCCCGGCTCGGACGCGCTCTCAGAGGCCACCGTCAAGCTGCGCGCCGGCGGCGTGCGCTACGTGGTGACCGGCGAGGGCAACGGCCCGGTCAACGCCCTGGACCAGGCGCTGCGCAGCGCCATCGGTCAGGCCTACCCCGAGGTCGCCAAGCTCGAGCTGGTCGACTACAAGGTCCGCATCCTCGACCAGGGCCACGGCACGGACGCGATCACCCGGGTGCTCATCGAGACCTCGGACGGCGCCGGCACCTGGGTGACGGTCGGGGTCGGCCCCAACGTCATCGAGGCCTCGTGGGAGGCGCTGCTCGACGCGGTCACCTTCGGCCTGCGTCGGCACGAGCACTGACCACGCGCCCGGCCAGGTCCACCCACGCCGCGACCACCCGCTCGACGGGCAGGTGCTCGCGGTCGACCTGCTGGACGAGCACCGGCACCTCCAGGGGTGCCAGCAGGGCGGTGGCCAGCAGCGGCAGGTCTCCCGCCACCCCGAGCTCGCCCAGCAGGTGACCCACGTGCAGCGCCATGAAGGACGAGGCCGCCACCGAGCGTGAGCCGGTCGCGTCGCCCGCGGCGCGGATGAGGTCGGCGTGCAGCAGCGTGGTGCGCAGCCGGGACTCGCCGAAGGCGACCAGCCGCTCCCACGGCGGTGCCCCGGGGCCCAGCGGCGGCTCGCCGCCGAGCACGGAGGCCTGCCAGTCGCGCTCGGAGAGGTCGAGCACCTGGGCCATCAGCCCCTCGCGCGAGCCGAACCGGCGGAAGACGGTGCCCTTGCCGACGCCGGCCCGGTGGGCGAGGCACTCCATCGTCAGCGAGGAGGTGCCGCCCTCGGCGACCATCCGCACGGCCTCGCGCAGCAGCGCCTCGCGGTTGCGGGCCGCGTCCGCGCGCTCGGCCGGCGCGGCGTCGGCGAGCGGCAGCAGCGGGCGCGTCATCGGCCCAGCCTAGGCGGCGCGGGGTGCCCGTGTGGTGGAGAACACCGCACTGCGACGTGCACGCAGGGCGAGACGGGGAACAAGAACCGGACCACGGTCCGTTAGTTTAATCGACAACTGTCCCCGATATTCAGCTCTGCTGAGTCAGGAGCCCCTTCCTCATGACGACCCGCGTCGCCGTCCTCGTCGGCAGCCTCCGCGCCGCCTCCCTGAACCGCAAGCTCGCCGAGTCCCTCGCCTCGCAGGCGCCGGAGGGCGCCGAGCTGTTCCTCGTCGAGGGCCTGGACGCGCTGCCCTTCTACAACGAGGACATCGACACCGACGACGTCGACTCCTCCGTCCTCGCGCTGCGCGAGGCCGTCGCCGGCGCCGACCGCGTCCTCGCCGTGACCCCGGAGTACAACGGCACCATGCCGGCCGTGCTCAACAACGCCCTCGACTGGCTGTCCCGCCCCTTCGGCGCCGGCGCCATCAAGGGCAAGCCCTTCGGCGTCATCGGCCTGGCCCCCAGCCCGTACGGCGGCCAGTGGGCCCACGGCGACACCGCCCGCTCGGCCGGCATTGCCGGTGCCGTCGTGGTGGAGGACGTGACCGTCTCCCAGAACTACCTCGAGACCGACGTCTTCACCGACGAGACCGTCCAGGCCAAGCTCCGGGGCGCCGTCGCCAAGCTCGTCTCCTACGAGGTCGCGGCCGCCTGAGCGACCCCCCTCCTCGTCACGACCCCGGGACCCGCCACCCCTGAAGCGGGTCCCGGGGTCGCGTCGCGTCCGGAGGGGTGCCGGCCTGAGGGGTGCCGGGGGTCCTGCGGACCTGCCGGGAGCCGCCGGTCGCGGAGTACGGTGCCCGCATGAGCGCGCTGCACGACCTCACCGCGCTGGAGCAGGGCGCGCTCGTGGCCGCCGGCGAGCTGACGCCCCTGGCGCTGGCCGAGCACTACCTGGACCGGGCGGCCCGTCTCGACGACGTGGGTGCCTTCGCCACGCTGGCCACCGAGCGGGCGCACGCCCACGCCTGGCACCTGACGCAGCGGGGCCGACCCGCCGACGCCGGGCCGCTGTGGGGCCTGCCCACTGCCGTGAAGGACCTCAACGCCACGGCCGGCGTCCGCACCACCTTCGGCTCCGCCGCCTACGCCGACTTCGTGCCGGAGGTCTCCGACTCGGTGACCCTGTCGCTGGAGGAGGGCGGCCTCGTCTGGCTCGGCAAGACCGCGGCGTCCGAGTTCGGCTCGCCCTGCTACACCGAGCCCGCGGGCCTGCCCGCGGCCGTCACCCCCTGGGACCGGGGCCGGATGGCCGGCGGCTCCAGCGGGGGAGCGGCGGCCGCGGTGGCGGCGGGCCTCGTGCCGCTGGCCCAGGGCTCGGACGGCGGCGGGTCGATCCGCATCCCGGCGTCCTGCTGCGGCCTCGTGGGGCTCAAGCCCTCGCGCGGGCGCGTCAGCGGAGCGCCGCTGTACGGCGAGCCCACCGGCCTGGCCACCTCGGGGCCGATCGCCCGCACGGTGCGCGACGCCGCGGCCCTGCTCGACGTGCTGGCCGTGCACCGCGCCGGTGACCCCTACCCGCCGCCGGCCGGCCCCGCGTCCTTCCTCGGCGCCTGCGACGAGGCCCCCGGACGCCTGCGCGTGGCTCGCTTCGCCGAGCCGGTCATCACCGACGCGCACGTGCACCCCGACGTCCTGCAGGCCTGGGAGGACGCCTCCGACCTGCTCCGTTCGCTCGGCCACGAGGTCGTCGACGTGCCGGTGCCGCTGCCGCGGGAGGCCGTGGCCACCTTCGAGACCTGCTGGGCGGTGCTCACCGCGCTCTCCCCGGCGCCCGCCGGCCGCGAGCACCTGCTGAGGCCGCTCACCACCTGGCTCGCCGACCGGGGCCGGGCGGTCAGCGGCCCCGAGTTCGGGCTGGCGCTGGGCGCCATGCGCCGCCACGCCGCGACGGCGCTCGAGGCCCTGGCCGGCTTCGACGCGGTGCTGACCCCCACGCTGGCCGACGTGCCGCTGCCGGTGGGCGCCATCCGCGACGACGAGCACCCGGAGGCCGACTTCGAGGCGCAGAAGCGGTTCACGCCCTGGACGTCGCTGTGGAACGTCACCGGGAGCCCGGCCGTCTCCCTGCCCCTGCACCAGACGCCCACCGGCCTCCCGGTGGGGGTGATGCTGGCCGCCCACCCGGGCCAGGACGCCACGCTGCTGCGCCTGGCCGCGCAGGTCGAGACCGCGGCGCAGAAGCAGGAGCCCACCGCCTGGCACCACCGCCGCCCGCCGGGCTGGGAGCGTCCGTGAGCCGCGTGCCCCTGGTGCCGACGGCGCACCTGGAGGCCGGTGTCCGCGACGGCGCGCGCCGACTCTGCGTCCAGGCCTTCGACGGGTCGTTCTCCTCGGAGGACTGGACGCACGCGCTGGGCGGGCTGCACGCGGTGCTCCTGCACGGGGGCTGGTCGGAGGGCGGGTCGGAGGGCGGGTCGGGCGGCAGGTCACAGGGCGGGGACCGGGCCGGGGAGGGCCGCCGGGACCCGGTGGCCCCGGTCGTCGCGCACGGCGCCCTGGTGGCCCGCCGGTTCCTGCACGGCCCTCCCGGCCGGGAGCGGTCGCTGCGGGTCGGGTACGTGGAGGCGGTGGCCGTGGCGAGCGACCTGCGCCGCCGCGGCCTGGCGAGCCGGGTGATGGAGTCGTTGGAGTCGTTGGCCCCCGGCCACGACCTGCTCGCCCTGTCGGCCTCCGCGCAGGCACGGGCGCTCTACCTGGCACGCGGCTGGACGCCGTGGGCCGGCCCCACCGCCGTCCTGACGCCGTCGGGGGTGCAGGCCACCCCCGACGAGGACGACGGCGTGCTGCTGCTCCCCGGCACCCTCGACCCGGCCTCGCTGGACCGGGCGCACCCGCTCGTGTGCGACTGGCGGGACGGCGACGTCTGGTGAACCGCCCCTGAGCCTGCCCCTGGTGCCTGCCGGACCTCAGTCCGCCAGCCCCCGTGCGGCGAGCGCGTCGCCGGTGTCGTGGGCCCGCTTGACCACCCGGATCACGAACGGTACCAGGAACGCGCGCGGGTGCCGGCCCAGCCCGCGGGCGCGGGCGGCGTCCCGGGTCTCCCAGGCCAGGCCCAGGGTGGTGGGCAGCGCGCTCACGGCCAGCGAGAAGGCCAGGGCGAACCGCTCCGGGTCCACGCCCACGCGCCGCAGCGGGCCGAGCCAGCGCACGATCGCGTCGAGCATCGCGTTGACCGCCGTGGTGGCCGTGACGACCGAGGCGCACAGGGCCAGGCCCAGGAGCAGCAGCACCGTGCGGCCCGCCTCCGCGGGCCCGGCGAGCAGCACCTGGAGCACGCCCAGCACCAGCAGGGGCAGCACCAACGGCCGCACCGTGGCCCGCACGTCGGCGGTGCGCAGCCCGGCGACGGCCCCCGCGAGCAGCCCCAGCGCCACGGCGCCGCCGGCGGAGGCGAGCCCGAGCCACGCCGGCTCGTCGAGCAGGACGACGACCCCCGAGGTGAGCGCCAGCCCGCCGAGCTTGGCGCCGACCGGCGCCCGGTGCAGCACGCTGCTGCCCGGCCGGTGCAGCGCGACGACCTGGGGGACGCTCACGTCGGTGCGCCCCCGCCCAGCGGGGCCCCCTCGAGCACGCTGGCCACGTAGGCGTCGACCGCCTCGGGGGCGGGTGCGTCCAACGCGATGCGACCGTCGACCACGACCAGCGCGCGCTCGCAGCGGCGGGCGAGGTCGAGGTCGTGGGTGAGCAGGACCAGGGTCTGCTCCAGGCCCAGCAGGGTCTCGCCGACCAGCCGGGCGTTGGCCAGGTCGAGCAGGGTCGTGGGCTCGTCGGCCACGACGACGTCCGGCTCGGTGGCCAGCACGCCGGCCAGCGCGAGCATCTGCCGCTGACCGCCCGAGAGCGTGTGCACGGACTGGTCGGCGCGCTCGGCGAGGCCGAAGCGCTCCAGCACGGCGAGGGCCGCGGCCCGGCGCTCGCGGCGCGGCACGAGTCGCCGCAGCGACAGCTCCACGTCCTCCACGCAGGTGGGCATGACGAGCTGCGCTGCCGGGTCGGTGAAGCAGAACCCGACGCGGCGCCGGACCCGGGCGGTCTCGCGCGCCACGTCCGTGCCGTCGACGAGCACGCGACCCGAGGTGGGCGTGACCAGGCCGTTGAGCAGCCGGGCGAGCGTGGACTTGCCGGAGCCGTTGGGGCCGATGACCGCGACGCGCCGCTCGGTGAGCACGACCGAGGTCGGGTGCAGCACGACCGTGCCGGAGCCTGCCGCGGTGCCGGGCCCGGGGGCGGTGACCCCGGCGCCGTCCAGCTCGAGACGGGTGCTCAGGGCTCAGCCCCGGGCGAGCAGGCGCGGGAACGCGCGGTGCACGGGCACCGCCACGAGGGCCACGAGCGCGACCTTGATCAGGTCGCCGGCCCAGAACGGCGCGTCGTAGGAGAAGGCGGTCACCCAGTCGACGCCGAAGTAGACCTTCATGCCCGCGACGCCGCCGAGGTGGTTGACCACGGTGGCGAGGACGCCGCCGACGACCACGGCGATGCCGAGGGCGAGGACGCTGCCCGTGCGGCGGGCGACGAGGGCGACGGCGAGGCCGATCACGGCGGCGGCGACCGGGAACGTGAACAGGTACCCCGCGCTGGCCCCGACGAAGGGCGCGAGGCCGCCGGCGTGGCCGGAGAGCACGGGCAGGCCGACGGCGGCGAGCACCAGGTAGAGGGCGACGGCGAGGAAGCCGCGCACCGGGCCCAGCAGGGCACCGGCCAGCAGCACGCCGAAGGTCTGGAGGGTCAGGTTGATGCCGGAGCCGCCGAGCGGGAACCCGCCGAGCACGGCGCAGACGGCCACGAACGCGGCGAACGCGGCGACCAGGGCGAGGTCGGTGGCGCCGAGGCGGCGGCGGGCCGGGGCGGGGGCGGACTGCTCGGTCATGGTCATGGGTGGTCCTTCGTGCGGGCCTACCTGAACGGTGTTCAGGGTGAACGGCGTTCAGGTTAGGGTGGGGGCCGCCGGTCCGGCAAGCGGACCAGCACGGTGAGGAGGAGGCCCGCGCGTGGTGCACGCCCGCAGCGACGTCGTGAGCACGGCCCTGCGCGTCCTCGACGCCCACGGCCTGGCCGACCTCACCATGCGGCGGCTGGCCGCCGAGCTCGACGTCCGCCCGTCCGCGCTCTACCACCACGTCGCGGACAAGCAGACGCTGCTGGCCGCGGTCGCCGACGAGCTCCTGGCGCGCGGACGACGGCCCGCCACCGCGCACGCCTGGCCCGACCGCGTCCGCGAGGTGGCCGTGGGCCTGCGCGACGCGCTGCTGGCCTGGACCGACGGCGCCGAGCTGGTGGGCACCGTCGTGGGGTTCGGCCTGGGCGGCACGGCGCCCCTGCGCGACCTGGAGGAGGCCCTGGCCGGCTCCGGGCTGCCCGACGACCTCGTCCCCGTCGCCGCCCGCACCGTCTGGCACTTCACCCTCGGCCACACCTGGGAGGAGCAGACCCACCTCCAGGCCGGGGCCGCCGGTGCCATCCCGGACGAGCCGCTGGGCACCCGCGACCCCGGCGCCGCGTTCACGGCCGGTCTCGAGCTCGTCCTGGACGGGCTGCGGGCCCGTGCCGATCGGAGCACCGACCGGTCCCTCACGGCCGGGTGAGCAGCCTTCCCACCTCCCCGCCCTCGCTCGTCGTCGCGCCGTCGGCGCCCTCGGGTCGGTGCAGCGGGTTCTCGAGCGTCCCGGCGTAGAGCAGCGACGAGGCCTGGTCGGCGATGTCGACCATCTGGCGGGCGTCGCGCAGCTGGAGCCGGTTCAGGCAGGAGTGCGGGAACCGCGGCCGCTGGAGGCCCACGGCGGCGACGGCGTCCGCGAGCTCCGGGTGGTCCGCCGCGTGCCGCTCGAGGCAGCCGGCCGCCTCGTCCCAGAAGTCGGAGACGGGCAGGACTCCGGCGCCGTCGAGCACGGCGGCCAGGTGCCGCAGGAAGCCGTCCACGACGTCGGTGAGGACGGCGAGGCACCGCTCGTCCGGGTCGACGCGCGCCCGGGCGCGCTCGGCCCCGGCGGGCAGCGGCCGGTCGGGGGAGAGCAGTGCCACCTCCTCGCCGAGGTCCTTCATCACGCAGCGCACGGGGGCGTGGTCCACCAGGGCGACCAGCAGGTTCTCGCCGTGCGGCATGAACGCGAGGTCGTGGGCGAGCAGGCAGTGGGCGACGGGCCGCAGGTAGGCGTCCAGGTAGCGGGCCACCCAGGCGCGTGGCTCCAGGCCGGAGGCGCGCACCAGTGCCGCGGCGTAGGAGTCGCCCGCCGCGTCCCGGTGCAGCAGTGCAGCCATCGTGACGACCCGCTCCCCGGGGCGGGCGGCGGAGGCCGGGCTCTCGCGCCACAGGGCGGCCAGCATCTTGCGCTGCGGGGCGCCGGGGGCGTGGCGGTGGAAGACGTCGCCGGTGTAGCCCGCCGCGGCCACCTCGCGCAGCACCTGGAACCCGCGGCCGTGCAGCTCGGGATCCGCCTCGACCACCGAGGCGACCCAGTCGCTGACCGCGGGCGTGGCCTCCATGTAGGCGGGAGACAGCCCGCGGGTGAAGCCCATGTTCTGGATCGCCAGGGCCGTCTTCACCTGCACGCGCCGCGGGTCGTCGAGGTCGGTGAAGGTGCGGATCGACTGCATCGCCTGGTAGCGCGTCAGGCCCTCGCCGAGCGGCACCAGGTCCCGGCGGGCGACGTCGGGGGCGAACGTGACCGCCACCTTCGCGTCCCACTGCCACGGGTGCACCGGCAGCAGCAGGTAGTCCGCCGGGTCCAGCCCGTGGCGGCGCAGCCGCGCGTGCAGGACGTCGCGCTCGCGGCCGGGGCCGAGCACGGGGAGGTCCTGCGCCGACCAGCCGCGGCCCAGCCACAGCCCGGAGGCGGCCCGGCGGGCCGCGACCCAGTGCAGCCGCACGGGACGGGCGGCGTCGGGGGACCAGGCCTCGTGGGCTGCGAGGCCGAGACCGATGCGGCCGCGGTTGGCGACGAAGCCGGGATGCCCCTCCGTGACCGCGGCCTCGACCTCGGCGTGCGAGGCCCCCAGGAGGTCCTCGACGCCCATGCGCGGGCGGTCCAGCTGCCAGCAGGTCCACGCCAGGGTGGCGGCCAGCTCCTCCAGGTAGACCGCGACCAGCTCGCCGCGCAGCCCCAGGGGCTCGGCGTGCTCCGCGACCAGCTCCTGCACGTCGAGCGGGAGGAAGACGCCGTCCCGGGTGCGGGTGAGGGAGGCCGGGTCGAGGTCCCAGTGCTCCAGGGGCAGCCGGCGGGCGGTGAACCGGTACTCGGTGCCGTCCGGTGCGGTCAGCGTCCACGCGGGGGCGGACTCCCCGCCGCTTCCCCCGCCCGCCCTCACCGGCGTCGCGGGCCGCGGTGCGAGCAGCCGCTCGTGGCAGAGCTCCGCGATGGCCTTGGCCACCAGCTGTCGCTGTGCCCGCGCCAGGACGTCGGGGCGCAGGTGCGGCGCGGGATACTGTCCGCGGGCCCAGTCGGCCCGCTCCAGGAACGACAGCCGCGCGGTCTTGTCGGGCAGCCGGACCGTGCCGACCTCCACGAAGCCGGCCTCGGCGTTGAGCCGGGCGATGGCGTCGTTCCCGACGTCCGGCTCGACCACGACCCGGGCCACCCGGGGGTCGGCGAAGCAGTGCTCCAGGACGGCGGCCATCACCGCCCGGGTCAGCCCGGCGCGCGGGGGACCCACCGGAGGGGCCACCAGGAGGTGCATGCCCAGGTCGCCCTCGCGCAGGTCCGCGCCGACGTCGGCCAGCGGCGAGCGTGACGGGTCGTAGGTCTCGGCCAGGAACGTGGGCCGTCCGTCGACCCGGCCCAGCCAGGCGTCGTGGTGCGCCGAGGCGGCGATGTCCCGGTACTCCTGGGCCACGTCGGCCGCGGTGGCGTCCTGCATCTGCCAGAACCGGGAGCGCGGGTGCGTGACCCAGGCGTGCAGCAGGGCGGTGGTGCCCGGGTCGTCGGGCAGCGGCTCGAGGGTGACACCGGGCTGGGTCGGGGCCTGGGTCGGGGGCTGGGTCAGGTCGTGGGTGCTCATGCGGTCTCCGGGTGGGCTCGGCGCAGGTGGTCGGGGATGCCGAAGGTCTGGGTGGCGACGCGTTTCTCCACCGGGTAGACCTCGCGGCCGGTGAGGGCGTTGACGATGCAGGCGCTGCGGTGGGCGCCCATGCCGAGGTCGGGCGCGACGAAGCCGTGGGTGTGCTCCTCGCCGTTCTGCACGTAGACCTCGCCGCCGTGCACGTCCACGGCGTAGGTGTCGTCGGCCAGGTAGCGGCCGGCCTCGTCGAGCCGCAGGTGCGGGCGCAGGTCGTCCAGGAACGCCGGGACGCGGGCGGCGTAGCCGGTGCCGAGCACGAGCCCGTCCGTGCGCAGGCCGAAGTCCTCGTCGGTCTCGTCGTGGTGCAGGCGCAGGTCGTAGGAGGTCCCGTCCCACCGGGCGTCGACGAGCGACGTGCTCGTCACCAGCGTGGTCCGCGGGCCCTGCCCCTGCACGCGCAGCCGGTAGTGCAGGTCGGAGATGGCGTCGACCAGGTCGCCGCTGATCCCCTTGTAGAGGCTGCGCTGCTCGCGCAGCAGCCGGGCCCGGGTGTCGCCGGGCAGGGAGCGGAAGTAGGCCGAGTACTCCGGCGAGGTCAGCTCGAGGGTGAGCTTGGTGTACTCCATCGGGAAGAAGCGGGGGCTGCGGGTCAGCCACACCAGGTCGTAGTCGTGCTCGGGGGAGGCCGCGAGGAGGTCCTGGTAGACCTCGGCGGCGCTCTGGCCGCTGCCGACGATCGTCACCGTGCGGCACGAGGTGAGCCGCTCGCGGGCGGGCAGGTAACCCGCGGTGTGCACGGCCGGGCCGCCGGCGTCCCGCACGCAGGAGGGGAGGGTCGGCGAGGTGCCGGTGCCGAGGACGAGGCGGCGACCGCGCCAGGTCTCGCCGCGCGCGGTGGTGACCCGGTAGGTGCCGTCGTCCTCGCGTCGCACGTGGGTCACGCGTCGGCCGAGGTGGACGGACGGGAGCCGGTGCGCGGCCCACCGCAGGTAGTCGTCGTACTCGCTGCGCAGCGGGTAGAACGACTCCCGCACGTAGAACGGGTACAGCCGGTCGCTCTCCTTGAGGAAGGAGAGGAACGACCAGCGCGAGGTCGGGTCGGCCATCGTCACCAGGTCGGCGAGGAACGGCACCTGCAGGGTCGACTCCGGCAGCATCATCCCGGGGTGCCACGACACCTCGTCGCGCGCCTCGAGGAAGACGGCGTCCAGGTCCGGCACCGGGTCGGCCAGGGCGGCCAGCCCCAGGTTGAAGGGGCCGAGGCCGATGCCGACGACGTCGTGCACCGGCTCGGTCCACGCGCTCACGCGGCCCGCTCCCCGGCCAGGGCCCGGGCGGTCGCGGCGACGGCGCGGGTCACCCCGAGCACGTCGTCGACTCCGGCCAAGGGGTTGAGCAGGGTCAGCTTGAGCCAGCGGCGGCCGTCGACCACGGTCGCGGCGACCACGTGCTCGCCGCGCTCCCACAGCGCGGCCCGGACGTGGGGCACCAGTGCGTCGACCTCGCCGGCGTCGAGGCCGGGCACGACCGGTCGCAGCAGCAGCGTGCTGAGCTCCGGGGCGGCGCGCACCTGGAGGTCGTCGACGGCGAGCAGGCGCCGATGGGTCTGGCGGGCCAGGTCGACCAGCGCGTCCACGAGGTCCCCGACGCCGTCCGCGCCCATGACGCGCAGCGTCAGCCACAGCTTCAGGGCGTCGAAGCGGCGCGTGGTCTGGAGGCTCTTGGTGACCTGGTCGGGCGCGGCCCGGCCGAGCCCGCCGCCGTCCGCGGGGTTGAGGTAGTCGGCGCGCGCGGCGACGTGCCGCAGGTGGGTCCGGTCGGCCACGACGACGGCGCTGCACGAGACCGGCTGGAACCACGTCTTGTGGAAGTCGACGGTCACCGAGTCGGCGTGCTCGATGCCGGCCAGCAGAGCCCGGTGGGAGGAGACGAGCAGCCCGCCGCCGTACGCGGCGTCGACGTGCACCCAGGCGCCGTGCCGGTGGGCCAGGTCGGCGACCTCCGTCAGCGGGTCGATCGCCCCGTGGTCGGTGGTGCCGGCGGTGGCGACGACGGCCATGAGCCGGCCGCCCGTGCGCGTCACCTCCTCCAGCGCGGACGTCAGGGCGGCGGTGTCCATCCGGCGCCGCTCGTCCACCGCGACCGGCACCACCGCCGAGGCGGGCAGCCCGAGCAGGCGTGCCGCACGCTGCACGGAGTAGTGGCCGTCCGCCGAGACGAGCACGTGCAGGTCCTGCAGCCGGGCACCGGACTGGCTGAGCGCGTGGTCGCGGGCGAGGTGCAGGGCCTGGAGGTTGGACTGGGTGCCGCCGGAGGTGAACACGCCGTCGGCCTCGGGCCCGAACCCGATCCGCTCGGCGGTCCACGCGACCAGGCGCTGCTCGATGAACGTGCCGCCCACGCTCTGGTCGAAGGTGTCGAGGCTGGGGTTGACCCCGCTGATCAGCACCTCGGCGACCAGGGCGGGCACCAGCACCGGGCAGTTCAGGTGCGCGGCGAGGCCGGTCTCGTGGAACCAGGCGGTGTCGTCGAGCCAGATCCGGTCCAGCTCCTCCAGCGCCTGCTGCGCGCAGCCCAGCGGCGCGTCCAGGTCGACCTCGGCCACCAGGGCCGCGGCCCGTGCGGGGTCGAGCCCGGTGACCGGGCCGCGGACGCGGGCCAGCGCGGCGACCAGGTGGTCGACGGCCAGCCGGGCGGAATCGGCGTAGGCGTGGCGGTGCGCGGGGTGGAGCAGCTGGCGCAGGTGCTGCTGCGTCTGCTGCTGCGTCCGTCGCGGCGGGTGCTCGTGCTGGGCCTGGTGCTGGGGCTCGTGCGGGCCCTGGGTGCGGGCGGGGGTGTGGGCAGGGGTGAGGGACACCGATCAGCCTTCCGAGAGAAAGTAGGTAAGGCTTACCTAATCTCCGGACGGCGAGGAGGACAAGTCGGCGGGCTCACTCGTCGGTGCCGAGCTCCTCGCTGACGACGACGGCCCCGTTCAGCTCCGCCAGCAGGACGGCGCCCGCGAGGTCCAGGCGGGTGCGCCGCAGTCGGGCCGCTGTCAGGTCCACGCCGGCCAGCGTCGCCCCCGTGAGGTCGGCCCCGCCCAGGTCGGTCTCCCGCACCGAGGCACCCTCGAGCGGGCAACCGCGCAGGAGGGCGCCGGTGAGCTTGGCGAGGGAGAGGTCGGCCTCGCGCAGGTCGACGCCGCTCAGGTCGGCCCGGTCCAGGTCCGCCCCGCGCAGGGAGATGCCTCGCCATACCCCGCCCCGCACCGTGATCGGCCGCAGGCGCGTGCCGTCGAGCACGGAGCCGACCAGCTTGCAGCCGTCGAGCTCGACGTCGAAGAACGAGCAGTCCATGAAGTCGCAGGCGGTGAACGCCGTCGAGGTGTGCCGGCTCGCGTTGAAGGTGCAGCGCTCGAAGCGGCACCGGTCGAACACCGCCCCGTCCGTGGTGGTCTCGGTGAGGTCCACGTCGACGAAGGCGCAGTCGCTGAAGCGCGCCGCCCCCAGGTCGTCGCCGTACCAGTCCTCGCGGGAGAAGGTGCGGCCCGTCGCGGTCATCGGCTCGCTCATGCGCCTCACGCTAGCCACGGGTGCCGACGGTGCGGCGGCGCGGTGCGGGCGAACCCGGGGAGGGCTTGGGTCGGCCCGTCTCCGCCGTAGCGTCGTTGACATGAGCACTCACCTGCGCCCGGCACTGCTGCTGGCCGTCCTCGCGCTCGCGCTCACCGCCTGCTCCGGGCAGGACGACGATGGGGCGAGCGCCACCGGCCCGTCGACGGTCACCGCCACCGTGACGGCCTCCCCGTCCTCCTCCCCGTCCTCCTCCCCGTCGTCGCCCGCGTCGTCGCCCGCATCGTCCTCGGGCGCTGCGACGTCCGGGTCCGGGCCGGCCGAGTGCACCGCCGACGACCTGATGCTGGCGGTCCGGGTGGCCCCCGGTGGCGGCACGGCCGGCGCGATGCACTCCCGCGTCGTGCTCACCAACACCTCCGAGGCCCCCTGCGTGCTGCAGGGCTACGGCGGCGTCTCCTACGTCGGCGGGGGCGACGGGGCGCAGGTGGGCGCTGCCGCGGACCGCACCGGCGGCACGGCGCCCCGCCTCGTCCTGGCGACGGGGGAGCGGGCCGTGCAGGCGCTCACCGAGACCGACGCCGGCGCGTACGGCGACGCGCGCTGCGACCCGACGGAGGTCGACGGCGTCCGGGTCTACCCGCCCGACGAGACCGCCTCGCTCTACGCCGCGCACGCCACGACCGGGTGCGCGGACGGCGCGGTCCACCTGCTGGAGGTCGGCCCCTACCACCGGGCCTGACCGGCCCGGGACCTCCGACCCTGGGGACCGGTCGGACCCCGCGGGAGGATGGGGGCCAGGAGGGCCCGTGCAGCTCGCGGACCCGGGGAGGAGGCGTCATGACCCGACCCGAGGCACGCTGCCCGGTCCGCCCGGGCGACGCCTGCACCCTCTGCCATCCCGGGGCCACCGGCCCGCAGGACTGCGCCCTCGTGTGGCTCGTCCGCTCCGACCCGGAGCTCTCCGCCCAGCTCGCCGAGATCACCGCCGAGCACCGACGATCGACCGGCCGGGTCGCCTGACCCCTCGTGACCACCTGCGCGCCCCGCCCGGCCTCTCGGGTCTCGGGAAGGTGCGCGAGCAACCGACCCCCTGCGCCTGAACGGTTGCTCGCGCACCGCTGTCCTGCGCCGAGGGCCCCGAGCTCCTGGACGTCACCGCTCAACGGACGGACGTGTCCGGATGGTCACGCAGTGGTCGGGACCTCCGCCCCTCCGCGTGCGCCTCGGCCGCACCGACGATGGTAGGGAACCCGGGGAACCTGGAGGAGATGATCGCGATGGCCGCACAGGAGGTCCTGCTCCAGGTGGGCGAGGCGCGCTGCGCGCTCCGGCCGGACGAGGCGTGCCAGCTGTGCCAGCCCGGCGCCACCGGACCCGACGACTGCCCCGTGGCCTGGTTGGTGCGCCACGACCCCGAGCTGGCCCAGGAGCTGGCCGAGGAGCTGCGGGCACGGCAGTGCGGGTGAGGTGCCGGACCAGGCCTCAGCGCACCACGAACGTGGCCCGTTCGGCCGGCCGCACCGCAGCCAGGTAGCGCCGCTGGCCCTCGACGTAGCGGCGCAGCGCCGGGTGCTCGGGGTCGGCCGGCGTGCCGTCGCGGCCGGCCAGGCGGGCCACGCTGACCTCGAAGGGGACGTCCAGCAGGACCGAGACGTCCCAGGCGCCCCTCAGCTCCGCGCGGTGGCAGAACATCCCCTCGACGACCACCACGCCGTCGTCCGGCACCGACAGCGGCTCGGCCTCGAGAGGGACGTCGCG
This sequence comes from Nocardioides bruguierae, assembly GCF_023656415.1. Lineage (GTDB taxonomy): Bacteria > Actinomycetota > Actinomycetes > Propionibacteriales > Nocardioidaceae > Nocardioides > Nocardioides bruguierae. The sequence continues at coordinate 116,343 of NZ_JAMOIL010000005.1, read as the reverse complement.
GCGGTGGTCGAAGGCGGCGGGCACGATCGTGCTGCTGCCCGGGGCGGCGAGCGGGTGCAGCACGCAGCGCCGGAACGCCGCCAGGTCGTAGGTGTCGGCCACGAACCCGACGGGGGAGTCGCGCCCCAGCCGGTAGCGGACCGCGCGCGGGTGCAGGAAGTCGTCGAGGTGGACGACGGTGGCCCACCGCCGGGCCCCCCGGTAGGCGTCGCGCAGGTGCCCCGACCAGGTCGTCTTGCCCGCCCCGTCCACGCCGTCGACGGCCACCAGGACAGGTCGGCCCGGACGCGGGGTCGCAGCGACGACCTCGGCGACCTCGACGACCGCGCGGACCACGGCGGGGTCGCTCACGCCTCGAGCGCGGCGAGCAGCCGCTCGCACTCGGCCAGCAGCGCCGACCGCAGGGGAGCGGCGCGCTCGGTGAAGGCGGCCTGGGCCGCGGCGTAGACGCGCTTGCCCTCGGCGGTCTCGATCCTCACGGGCGGGTAGGCGTCGTCGTCCAGGCCGGCCAGGTCGTAGGGCGAGGCCTGCATGTCGAGGGTGCGGATGTCGACGGCCAGCTCGAAGCAGTCGGCCACCAGGTCGGCGGGCACCAGGGGGGAGAGCCGGAAGGCGTGCTTGTAGAGGTCCATCCCGGCGTGCAGGCAGCCCGGTTGCTCGAAGTCCGCGCGGTCGTGCGAGGCGGGGGAGAGGGTGTTGAGCGGCCGGGCCGGCTCGGTGAAGAACCGGTAGGCGTCGAAGTGGGTGCAGGCGATCCGGTGCGACTCCACGACGGCGTCGGTGCCCTCGCCGCCCAGGCGCAGGGGCCAGGACGCGTGGCGCACGCCGTCCTGCTCGAGCCGGTAGACCATCGCCCACTCGTGCAGCCCGAAGCAGCCGTGGTGGGCGGGGCGCGCCGCGGTGGCTGCGAGCAGGCGGCGCAGCGTGGTCAGCAGCACCCGCTTCTCCTCCAGCAGGCCCCGCGAGACGGTGACGCTGCCGTCGTCCGCCGCCTCGTAGCCGTGCAGGCCCGCGAACGTGCCGTCGTCCTCGAGCCGCACGCCGAAGCCAGGGTGCCAGCGACGCAGCTGCGCCGGCCGGTAGGAGTAGTAGCCGAACAGGAAGTCGCGCACCGGGTGCTTCTCGCCCGCCTTGCGGCGGGCGAGGTGGGCGTCGAGGAAGGGCGCCAGTCGCTCCTCGTGCGCGGCCGCGCGGGCACCCCAGGTGGCGAGGTCGAGGACCTCGGTCTCCTGCGTCGTCACGGTCACGGCCACCACGGTAGGTCGCGCGGGCATCGGCCGCCGAAGCGAGGACGGCGTCGGCGGACCGGAACAACGACGGCGCCGCCGCGGATGGACCCCGTTGACCTGCGCGGACGCGGCGGCGGGTCCGCGTCCGCCCCCGTTGTTCCGGTCGGCCGACGGTGCTGAGGCCCGTGACGCCCGGGTGGGCGCGCTCACCCCTGTCCCGCTGCCCCGGGCTGCCGACTCGGCCAGCCCGCGCCGCGCCGATAGGCTCGCAGCGTGCGCATCGCGAGATTCACGACGGGCGAGGAGCCCCAGTACGGCGTCATCACCGGCGACCTCGACGAGTACGGCCAGCTGGACGCGGACGCCACCATCGTGGCGCTCGCCGGCGACCCGCTCTACGTCGGCGTCCGGCCGCTGGAGACGGAGCACAAGCTCAGCGAGGTGCGCCTGCTCGCGCCGGTCCTGCCGCGCTCCAAGGTCGTCGGCGTCGCCCGCAACTACCGCGACCACGCCGCCGAGCTGGGCAACGAGGTGCCGACCGAGCCGCTGTGGTTCCTCAAGCCCAACACCTCGGTGATCGGGCCGAACGACGCGATCGCCTACCCCTCTGCCAGCGAGAACGTGCACTACGAGGCGGAGGTCGCCGTCGTCATCGGGCGGATCTGCCGCGACGTCCCGGCCGCCCAGGCCACCGACGTGATCCACGGCTACACCATCGCCAACGACGTCACCGCTCGCGACCTGCAGAAGGCCGTCGGCCACTTCTCCCGCGCCAAGGGCTTCGACACGTTCTGCCCGCTCGGCCCGTGGATCGAGACCGACCTCGACCCGCAGGCCTTCGCCGACGGCGTGCGCATCCATACCTACCGCAACGGGGACGTCGTCCAGGACGGCACCACCGCCGACATGGTCTTCGACATCCCCACCCTGGTCGAGCACGTCTCGTCCACGATGACGCTGCTGCCCGGCGACGTCATCCTCACCGGCACCCCCGCCGGCGTCGGCCCCCTGGAGGTCGGCGACGAGCTCGAGATCGTCGTGGACGGTCTCGGCTCCCTCACGAACACCGTCAAGGCAAGGTGACCGAAGCGTTGAGCACCACCACCCGTCCCGTCCGCGTCCGGATGGCCCCGTCGCCGACGGGCTCCCCGCACGTCGGCCTCGTCCGCACCGCCCTGTTCAACTGGGCGTTCGCCGAGCACGCCAAGCGCCAGGGCCAGGACGCGACCTTCGTCTTCCGCATCGAGGACACCGACAAGGAGCGCTCCACCGAGGAGTCCTTCCGCGCGATCCTCGAGCTCATGCACTGGCTCGGTCTGACCTGGACCGAGGGCGTCGAGGCCGGCGGTGAGTACGGCCCCTACAAGCAGTCCGAGCGCACGGAGCTCTACGCCGAGGTGCTCGCCAAGCTGGCGGCGTCCAGCTACACCTACGACTGCTTCTGCAAGAACGAGGAGGTGGACGCGCGCCGCAAGGCGTCCGGCTCCAAGAGCCTGGGCTACGACGGCTTCTGCCGCGACCTCTCCGCCGAGCAGCGCGCCGCCTTCGAGGCCGAGGGCCGCACCAGCGTCGTCCGCTTCCGCATGCCCGAGGGCTCCATCACCTGGACCGACCTCGTGCGCGGCGACGTCACCTTCGAGACCGAGCACGTGCCGGACTTCGCCCTGGCCCGCGCCAACGGCGACCCGCTCTACACGCTCACTGCTCCCGTGGACGACGCCACCATGAGGATCAGCCACGTGCTGCGCGGCGAGGACCTGCTCTCCTCGACCCCGCGCCAGATCGCGCTGTTCGAGGCGCTCGAGGCCATCGAGGTCGCCGAGTTCACCCCCGAGTACGGCCACCTGCCGTACGTCATGGGCGAGGGCAACAAGAAGCTCTCCAAGCGCGACCCGCAGGCGCACGCGCTGGCCTACCGCGACCAGGGCTACCTGCCCGAGGGCCTGCTCAACTACCTCTCGCTGCTCGGCTGGGCGATCGCGGCGGACCGCGACGTCTTCACCCTCGACGAGATGGTCGAGGCGTTCGACCTCAAGGACGTCAACCCCAACCCGGCCCGCTTCGACCTCAAGAAGTGCGATGCCATCAACGCCTCGCACATGCGGATGCTCTCGGTCGAGGAGATCACCGAGCGCTCGCTGCCGTTCCTGACCTCGGCCGGCGTGCTCGACGCCTCCTCCGAGGCCGACCGGCAGCTGCTCGACCAGGCGATGCCGCTGGTCGCCGAGCGGGTCAACAAGCTCGCCGAGGTGCCGGAGATGCTGGCGTTCCTCTTCGTCTCCGAGGAGGACTTCACGCTGGACGAGGCGGACGCCGCCAAGCTGCTGAACGAGCAGGGCCTGGAGGTCGTCAAGGCCGCCCACGCCGGGCTCGAGGCGCTCGGCACCTGGTCCACCGACGCCATCCAGACGGCGCTGCAGACCGCCCTGGTCGACGAGATGGGCCTGAAGCCGCGCGTCGCGTTCGGGCCCGTGCGCGTGGCCGTCACCGGGCGGCGGGTCTCCCCGCCGCTGTTCGAGTCGCTGGAGCTGCTGGGCCGCGAGCGCGGCCTGGGTCGCCTGGCCGCAGCCGCGTCGCGGACCGCCTGACCTTGCCGACCTCCTCGGCCCCGTCGTCGGCGTCCGCGTCGGCCCCGGAGCAGCAGCCGCTGGGCTACCACCAGCTGCTGCTGCTCGGGCGGCCCTCGCGGGCCTGGGCGCTGGCAGGCGTCCTGCTGCTGCTCGTCCTCGTGCTGCTCGGGCAGTACGCCGCCCTGGTGAGCGTGCAGGTGCCGCTGGTCCTGGCCGGCTGGTCGGCCGACGACGTGGTCGAGAGGCTGTCCGGTGACCCGGTGACCCCCGCCTACCTGGCGCTGGTCGACGCGGGCTGGGCCTACGCGGTGATCGCCGTGCTGGCCGTCGTCCTGCTCGTGCACAAGCAGCGTCCCGGGTGGGTGGTCAGCGTGGCCGCCCGGATGCGCTGGGGCTGGCTGCTGCGTTGCCTCGGGCTCGCGGCGATCACGCTCGTGGTCACCGTGGTCGTCAGCGCGCTCGTGCCCGCCACGGGGACGGGGCAGGAGATCTCCGGCAACCTCAACGACTGGACCTCGCAGACGACCGCGTTCCTGCTCGTCGTCCTGCTCCTCACGCCGCTCCAGGCGGCGGGGGAGGAGTTCGTCTTCCGCGGGTACCTCACCCAGGCCTTCGGGCGGATGGTGCCGACCTGGGCGCCGCTGAGCAAGGCCGTGGCCGTGGTGGTGCCGGCGGTGCTGTTCGCGCTCGCGCACGGCGCCCAGGACGCTCCCGTGTTCGTCGACCGGTTCGCCTTCGGCCTGGTCGCCGGGGTGCTCGTGCTGCGCACCGGCGGGCTCGAGGCCGGCATCGCCATGCACGTGCTGAACAACCTCCTCGCCTACGGCGTTGCCCTGCTGTTCAGCGACATGACGAGCACCCTGAACCCCACGGCGAGCAGCTGGTCGAACCTGCCCGTGACCCTCACCCAGAGCCTCGTCTTCCTCGGTCTCGTGGAGCTGTCGCTGCGTCGCCGACCCGTCGCGACGACGACCGCGGGGCCCGTTTTGGCGGGTCAGGGAACGCGCGTGTAACGTCTCGTCTCGGTTCGGCGGCACCGCTCAGGCGGGGCCGGCCGAGTAGCCATTGGGATATGGTGTAATTGGCAGCACGACTGATTCTGGTTCAGTTAGTCAAGGTTCGAGTCCTTGTATCCCAGCCAGCGACCACAGGTCGACGAGGCTCCCACGGGGGTCACGGAGATTTGGTCGGAGCACCAGCCCGAGGCTAGAGTTCCGCAGGTTGCGAGAGGCCGTGAGGCTCTCTCACCAGCACGCCCCCGTTGTGTAGCGGCCTAGCACGCCGCCCTCTCAAGGCGGTAGCGCCGGTTCGAATCCGGTCGGGGGTACGCGAGAAAGATGAGAAGACCCCTGGTCCCAGGGCCGGGGGTCTTCTCATGCCCGGCTCCGGCCGGGCACCGCATTGCCCCCGTTGTGTAGCGGCCTAGCACGTCGCCCTCTCAAGGCGGTAGCGCCGGTTCGAATCCGGTCGGGGGTACAGCACCTCGAAGCGCCCCGTGTACCTCGGACCGGGGCGCTTCGCCGTGCCGGGGCCGATTGCTACTGCGAGGGTGGCGGGAAACCGTCGGTCGGGTCCGCGTCGTCCTGCCCGCCGCCGTCCTGGCTGTCGGCGCCGGCGCTGTCCAGCAGGGCACGGATGCGCAGGGCCGTGGCCACCGCGGGAGCGCTCAGCGTCGCCCCCAGGATGCCCGCCAGGGCGCCGCCGACCAGGGTCGAGGCGAGGTTGACGATCGGGTGGATGTGCAGGGCCTCGCTGGTCAGCTTCGTCATCACGACCGTCTGGACGACGTTCTGCACGACCAGGATCACCACCAGCATGACGATCGCGGCGGTCGGCCCCGCGGTGCCCAGGGCGACCACGGTGGCGAACGCCCCGGACACGATCGCCCCTAGTAGGGGACGTAGGAGGTGACGAAGGTGACCACGGCGATGGTGATCCACAGGTCGACCCCGAGCACCAGCGCGGTGCCACCGATCAGCACCACCGTGACGAGGGCCGAGAGCGTCACGCCGCCGAAGTAGGCCCGGACGGCGCTGACGGCCTCCTCGATCACGACGGCGCCCGGGACCCGCTGCGAGGACACGAGGCGCCCCGCCCACGCGACGAGGGCGGACCAGTCGACGAGCACGTAGTAGAAGAAGAAGCCTCCGACCACGAGGCCGATGACGAAGGCCGCCGCGCTGGAGAACACGCTCCCGACCAGCCCCGGGACGAGTCCCGCGAGCCCGCCGAGGAGCTGGCGGGTGGCCTCGTCCAGCTCCGCCGGGGAGGTCCCGTCGCCGCCGCCGAGGCTCCCGACCCAGTCCTGGGCCACGGCGGTGCCCGAGGTCAGCGCGTCGGCGATCTCCGGGCCTTTCTCGGCGACGCCCGTGATCGTCAACCACAGCGACCAGGCGACGACCCCGACCAGGGCGACCAGCACCAGCACCAGCACCCCACGCGCGTGGCACCCGGACCCGTTCCAGGGCGTCCACGACCGGCACCAGGAGCGCCCCGAGCAGGATCGCGACGGCGAGCGGGACGACGACCCCGGAGAGGGTGGCCGAGATGCTCATGAGGACGGCGACGAGACCGAGCGCCCCGAGGGCGAGCCATCCTCGCAGGCCCCAGCGCACCAGCCACTCGGGCGCGGGCGCGGGCCCGCCACCACCGCTGGTGCCCCAGTTCATCGGGACTCTCCCACGGGGGCCTCTCCTCGGCTCATCGGGAACCTCTCGTCGTCGTGGGAGCGCGTCGTGCCGCTGCGCCCGCGGGCACCGGTGTCAGGAGGCATCGGCGTCCCACTCCAGGGTCGGTGCCGGCGCCTCGGGCCCGTCGGCTCGCGGTCGACCACGGACGAGTCGGCCGATCGAGCCCTCGTCCGTCGCGACCACCTGGCCCACGACGGCGGTGACCAGGAGCCACCACGCGACGGCGTAGAGGTAGGTGAGGTACGTGAACGCCACGCCGATCGACCCGAACCTGGTGGCGCTGAGCTCGATCGACACCGACAGGTAGCGGGTGGCGACCGGATGCGCCAGGAGCATGCCGAGGGCGAACAGGGCCGCTCCCGGCGCCAGCCAGCGCAGGCGGAGACGACCCGCGAGGAGGAACCACGGGACGAGGGTCGCCACCGCCATGTTGACGCAGCCCACCAGCAGGGTCGCCCACCAGTCGCGGGGCGGGAGCGGCTCGAGGACCGAGATCAGCTTCTGCGTCGCCGCCAGCGTCAGGGCCAGGCCGAGCACCGCCACGAACCAGCGCCAGGCCTGGTCGAGCCGGGTGTGGCTGCGCCCGTGCATCCAGACGGCGTCGTAGGCCCGGATCATCGCGCGGGACAGGCTCGTGGCCGAGATCAGGACCACGAGGACGCCCAGCAGCCCGAAGGTCGCGCTGTCGCTGGCCCCGGCCACCTCGTCGAGGACGACCTGGGTCTCCGCGGGCAGGTCGCCCCAGCCGGAGACGGCGGACGAGACCCGCTCGCTGCCGAGGAGCGCCGCCCCCATGATCAGGACCGGGAAGACCGACGTGAACAGCTGGGCCGCGATGGTCATCGCTCGGTCGAAGACCTGGATGCGTCGCAGACCGGCGACGACGCGGAGCCCGACGCGCCCGGGCCAGTGGTCCATCAGCCAGATGAGCCGGGCCGAGTAGCGAGGCGGCAGCCGGTCGAGGCGAGCCAGCTGGGTCTCGGTCATGCCGAAGCCCGCCAGCACGGCACGCACCGCGTCGGGGTCTGTCGCCGTCATCGCTGCCCCTCGTGACAGGTGGTCGGCCGGCTCGGCCGGAGCCTCGTGCTCAGCACTGTAGTGGCCCGCGGGGGCGTGCGAGGGCGGCTGCGCAGATCGCCCGGCCACGCGACGTCGCCCCTCAGGCTGCGGCCGCGGCGTCGTCGGGACGGTCCCGCGGCCACAGCAGGTAGGTGGCCACGAGCGCCAGCCCGGCACCGACGAGCGTGTCGACGAGCCGTCGCAGCGCCAGCTCCTCCGCGGCGCCCGTGGGCGCGCCGACGAGCAGGACGACCCCGAGCGCCGACGCCGCGCCGGCAAGGACGGGCAGCACGGGCTGGTAGGCCAGCCCCACCAGCAGGCACACCACTGCCAGCACCAGGACGACCGCGGTGGGGAGGTGCTGCGCCGTGAGGGGCACGAGCAGGACCCCGAGGAACGTGGCGCTGACCCGCACGACGGCGGCCTCCACCGTGCTCTTGCCGGACGGCAGCAGGATCGCCAGGGCGGTGATCAGCACCCACAGCGCGTCGCGGGTCTCGCTGAGCTGGTACCACAGGACGCAGCCGGCCAGCGGGACCGCCCGCCGCACCCCGTCCCGGGAGTGCTGGTCCCAGGAGCGGACCGACCCGGCGATCGCTGCCCACGGGGAGGGCACGACGCCCGGCGCCGAGGGGGACGAGGACGGTTGCCGCCGATGCAGCCACCACCCACCGCCGCACGCGACGAGCCAGCCCAGCGCGGCGGCGAGACCCAGCTGGAGCAGGAGGGCCCCAGGAGAGTCCTGCGTCCGGGCGTCGGCCGAGGTCGCCAGCACCAGCCCCAGCACGTAGGCGAGGGTGCTCAGCACGCCGAGGACGCCGCCGATCGGTCCGGCCCCGACCGCGGCCGAGGTGAGGACGGCGACCGCGGCCATGGCGAGCGCCGCGGCCCAGGGGCGCCCGCTGACCAGGATCGCGGTGCCGACGACGCTGACGGCGACGACCGCCGCCCACGTCGCGACCCGTGCCGCGATCCGTGGAGCGCCGGCGGTACCGGTCGCGGAGACGAGGCCGGCCACCAGCGAGGGCAGGAGCGCGGACGCGGCGGCGCCTGCGGGTCGGCCTACGAGCAGGCCCGTCCCCAGCCCGACGACCAGCCCGACGACCAGCCCCACGAGCAGCAGCACCACGAGCGCGACCTGGGGCGGCCGGCCGGTCGGCGTGAGGGTGCCACCCAGCCAGGACCAGGTGCTGGGTCGGTGAGGGCGCGCGGCGGCCACGTCGGCGGAGGCTAGTACCGGTGCCGTCCCGCGACGGGGGCCACGACGGGTCGAGCCGGTTGTCCACAGGTCGCGGGGCCGCGGGGTTCGTGGCCCGGGCCGCGGGCACGCTCCTGGTGTCCCGCACGCGACCGACACCGGAGGACCCGCCATGCTCGCCGCAGACCCGACCCTGCCCACCTCGAGCGGAGCAGTGACCAGCCTCGACCTGCCGGGGGCGAGCGCCGTGAGCGCGGCGCTGGAGGACCAGGGCGACGCCCTGGCCCTCGTCCTGTCCTACGTCGTCGCCCGCTGCAGCCACCTGGAGGCCTTCGGCGGCCTCACGGCGGGGGTGCGGGCGCCCTACGAGGCGGCCCTGGGCCGTGCCACCGCCGGGCTCGCCGGAGCGGTCTCGCAGGCCGCCGGACGGGCCCGTGACCTGCGCGAGGCCTCCCGCCTCCTGACCGACGCGGACGACGCCACCTCGTCGGTCCTGGCGGCGCTCGAGACGGCCACCGGGGACCCGGCCGAGTACAGCTCCTCGCTGCCGCACGTGGTCAGCTCGGCCCTGGCCACGGGGTCGCTGCGGACGGCGGCCACCGCCTCGCAGGCCGCACGCTTCACCGACCGGTGGAAGCCCCTGGCCGCGACCGGCGGCTACGCCACCCCGGTCTCCTCGGCCGCCGCGTGGGTGGACCTGACCTCGACCCTCGACTCCATCGGGCGAGGGGTGCAGGCGCTGCAGGGGGAGGTCGAGGAATGACGACCGCCGCCTCCCAGCGAGTCGAGGCGCTGCTGCCGCAGCCGACCAGCCAGGCGTCGACCGCCCTCGTCGCCGACGTGCGCTCCCGCCTCCTGCCGCTCCTTCCGGCCAGCTGGCTCCTGGCCGAGGCCGTGGGGTTCGACCCCGTGGCGATGGTGCTGGACGAGCTCACCGGCGGCTACGACGAGATCGACGAGATGGCCCAGGCCTGGGACGCGGCGGCGCGCGCGCTCGAGGTGCTCGCCGAGGACCACCGGGCGCTGGCCGACCGGCTCGGGTCGGTGTGGCAGGGGCTGACGCCCCTCGCGGCGGCGAGCGCCCTGCGTGCGGCCGCCGCGGACCTCGACGCACGCGCCCTCGCGATCCGACAGGTCGCCGCCTGCCTGCGCGCCCTCCTGCAGGCCGTCCACGACCTCTGCGTCCTGGCCGCGGACCTGGCCGACGAGGCCGTGACCGTCGGGCTCACCGCCCTGGCCATGGGGCCGGTGGGCAGCGTGCGGCTCGTCGCGGCGGCGCCTCGGCTGGTCTCGCTCGGGCGGGCCGCCATCGCCGGCCTCGGCGAGGCCCGCGCCGTGCTGTCCGGGCTGATGACGGCGCTCGCGGCCCTCGAGGGGGTCATCACCGTCGGAGGCGATCTCGGCGCCGCCGCCGCGATCGGCGTGAACGGCGGCGCCGCCCTCAGCCTCGCGGTGCGAGGCGACGTGCCGTGAGCGAGGAGGACGGGACGCCGCGGCTCAGGCGCAGAGACCGTTCTGCGCGGCCGTCGTCGCGGCCTCCTGCTCCTCGGTGCTCTGCGAGGCGCTGCTGCTGGGGGACTTCGTCGTGCCGACCGGGTCGTCGGCGCTGATGGAGCCCTGGCGCAGGCTGCCCGGCAGCGCCTGGTCGTTGCGGATGCGCTTCCAGAGCTTCTTCGCCGAGGACGACCACACCAGGCGGTTCGGGTCCGGGGCGTACTCCTCGAACGGCACGGTCACGAAGCGGATCTTGTCCAGGCCGGTGTCGGAGAACTGCAGCGCCAGCGTCGCGAGCTTGGCGATGCTGCCGAGTCCGCTGTCCAGGGTGAGCGAGGACGTGGCGGCGTCGAGGAACTTGTAGACCTTGGTGGGGTTGGTCAGCGTCCCGGCCGAGACGACCTGGTTGATCATCGAGGCGATGAAGGCCTGCTGCCGCTTCATCCGGCCGATGTCGGAGTTGGCCGAGAGCACGTAGCGCTCGCGCACGTAGTTGAGCGCGTCCTTGCCCGTGAGCACCTGGGTGCCGGCCGAGAAGTAGATGTTGTGCGCCGAGTCGTCGACGTCCTTGGGGATGCAGACCTCCACGCCGCCCACGGCGTCCACCATGTCCTCGAACCCGGCGAAGTCGACCACGACGTAGTGGTCGATGTAGATGCCGGTCAGCTGCTCGACGGTCTGGATGGTGCACGCTGCGCCGCCGAGGGCGAACGCGGTGTTGAACATCTGCAGCTCCCCACCGGGGATGGTGCTGCCGTCCGAGGCGGTGCAGTCGGGCCGGGTGACGAGGGCGTCGCGCGGCAGGGAGACGCCGTACGTGCTGGAGCGGTCGGCCGAGACGTGCAGCAGGATCGTCGTGTCCGACCCGCCGCCGCCGGCCTCGCCGTCGATCGCGCACCCGTCGCAGCTGCGCGTGTCGGAGCCCATCACCAGGATGTTGAGCGCCTCGGTCGGCTCCTCGGCCTCCTCGCTGGCGGTCTCGGTGGGCTCGGACTTCGTGGGGCGGTCGCTGAGCTGGGCCTCGACATCGGTGACCTGGAGGTTGTCGTTGAGGTGCCGGTAGGCCACGGTCACCCCGGTCGCGGTGGCGACGGCCAGCACCATCTGGGTCGCGACGAGCGCGACCAGCACGGGGTGGCGCCACCAGCGGCGCCGACGTCCGCGCGAGGAGTGGCGGTGGGGACGGCGGCCGGACCTGCGGGTGGGGGTGCCCGCGCCGCCGTCGGGGCTGTCGGCGGCGGCGTCGGAGGGAGTGTCCTGGTCGGGCATGACGACGATGGTGGCAAAAGAATGTTGCGCCCGGGCGCATACCGGACACCCAGAGGGGTGTCTCGCAGTGGATTCACAGCGGCGAAACAGTCTCTTTGCCCGATCGGGTGAGGAGCAGCACGTGCGCGGCCCCGGCGACGGTCACCGACCGGCCCCGCAGCGCCCCGTCGGAGGTCGGCGGAGGACCCACGGCCGTGTCCGATTCCCGCCAGACGCTGTCGGCGGGCGCGGGCATGATGGAGCCATGACGCAGACCGCGGACCTCGACGACGACGCGCGCTACGCGGCGATCGCCGCCCGCGACCGTCGCTTCGACGGGCTCTTCTTCACCGCCGTCCTCTCGACCGGCATCTACTGCCGGCCCTCCTGCCCGGCCCGGACGCCGGCGCGTGAGCGCGTCCGCTTCCACCCCAGTGCCGCCTCCGCGCAGGAGGCAGGCTTCCGCGCCTGCAAGCGGTGCCTGCCCGACGCCACGCCCGGCAGCCCCGAGTGGGACGTCCGCGCCGGCACCGCCGACCGGGCCGTCCGTCTGATCGCCGACGGCGTCGTGGACCGCGACGGCGTGCAGGGCCTGGCGGACCGGCTCGGCTACACGCCCCGTCACCTCGGTCGGCTGCTCGTCGAGCAGCACGGTGCCGGACCCCTCGCCCTCGCCCGTGCCCGTCGGGCGCAGAACGCACGCGTGCTGCTGGAGACCACCGACCTCGGCCTGGCCGACGTGGCCTTCGCCGCCGGCTTCAGCAGCGTGCGCCAGTTCAACGAGACCGTCCGAGCCGTCTACGACGCCACGCCCAGCCACCTGCGGGCCCGTGGCGTCCACCCTCGTGCCGGCTGGCGGGGCGGCGCCCGCGGGCCCGGGGACGAGGCGTCCCACGGCGACGACGGCGTGCTCCGCCTCCGTCTGGCCGTGCGCACGCCGTTCGACGCCCCCGCGCTGCTGGACTTCCTCGCCTACCACCTCGTGCCGGGCGTCGAGACGGCCGAGGACGGCTGGTACGCCCGCACCCTCGACCTGCCCCACGGCGCCGGCACCCTGCGTCTCGACCTCGCCGACACGACCCTCGCGTCCGCGGCTCCCGGCACCGCGCAGCTGCACCTGGAGCTGCGCCTCGCCGACCTGCGCGACACCGGGGCGGCGCTCGAGCGGGCCCGACGCCTGGTCGACGCGGACGCGGACCCCGGAGCCGTGGCCGCCCACCTGGCGGCCGACCCGGTGCTGGCCCCCCTGGTCGGCGAGCACCCCGGTCTGCGGGTGCCCGGCCAGGTCGACGGGGCGGAGACCGCCCTGCGCACCGTGGTGGGTCAGCAGATCAGCGTGAGCGGCGCGCGCACCGTGCTCGGGCGGGTCGTGGCCGAGCACGGTGCGCGCGTGGAGACCGGCCTGCCCGGCCTCACGCGCCTGTTCCCCGGCGCCGACGTGCTGGCCGCGGTGGATCCTGAGACGCTCCCGATGCCCCGCGCCCGCGGCCGGGCCCTGGTGGGTCTCGCCGCGGCGCTGGCCGCGGGTGAGGTCGACCTGGAGCGGGGCGCCGGGCGCGCCGACGTCCGGGAGCGACTGCTGGCCCTGACCGGGATCGGCCCCTGGACCGCCGACTACGTGGCCATGCGTGCCCTGGCGGACCCCGACGTGTTCCTGCCCACCGACGTGGGGGTGCGGACTGCCGCCACGCGGCTGGGCCACGACCCGGCCGAGGTGGTCGCCCGGTCGGCCGGCTGGTCGCCGTGGCGCTCCTACGCCCTCATGCACCTGTGGCAGACCCTCATGCCACCCACCCCGACCTCGCAGGAGGCAGCACGATGACCTGGACCGTGATCGAGAGCCCCGTCGGCCCGCTGCGGTTGCGCGGCGGCGACGCCGGGCTGGAGGCGATCGACTTCTCGCCGTTCCCCGACCCCGACGAGGCGGCGGGAGAGCGCGACGACGCCTCGCCCGTGCTGGCGCGGGCCGCGCGGCAGCTGGGGGAGTACTTCGCCGGCGAGCGCCGCGACTTCGACCTGCCGCTGGCCCCCGCCGGCACGGAGTTCCAGCAGCGCGTGTGGGCGGAGCTCGCCCGCATCCCGTGGGGCTCGACGTCCACCTACGGGGACGTGGCGGTCCGGCTGGGCCTCAAGCCCGGGGCCTCTCGCGCCGTCGGGCTGGCCAACGGCCGCAACCCCATCCCGGTCGTGGTGCCCTGCCACCGGGTGATCGGCGCCAACGGCACCCTCACCGGGTACGCGGGCGGCCTCGAGCGCAAGCAGGTGCTCCTCGACCTCGAGCGGGACGACGCCGACGCGTTGTTCTGACCTGGCTGCCCCTGCCATCGCAGGCTCGCGAACGGGTACGACCCACCACATTCGTGGTTCGGACGTCCTCGAACCACGAATACGGTGGGTCGTACCCCGGCCGCCGCAGGCTCAGGCGGACTCGGCTGCCGCGCGGCGCAGAGACTCCGAGAGGCGCTCGGCGGCCGCCATGACGGCGGGGGCGTGCATGCGGCCGGGCTGGCGGGAGAGGCGCTCGAGCGGGCCGGAGACCGACACCGCCGCGATGATCTTGCCGCTGGGGGCGCGCACCGGCGCGGAGACGGACGCGACGCCCTGCTCGCGCTCGCCGATCGACTGTGCCCAGCCGCGGCGGCGGATGCCCGAGAGCGCGGCGGCGGAGAAGGCCGCGTTCTGCAGCCCGCGGTGCAGCCGCTCCGGGTCGTCCCAGGCGAGGAGCACCTGGGCGGCCGAGCCGGCACGCATGGTGAGCTGCGAGCCGACGGGGATGGTGTCGCGCAGCCCCGAGGGGCGCTCCGCGGCGGCCACGCAGACGCGGTGCTCGCCCTGGCGGCGCCACAGCTGGGCGGACTCGCCGGTGATGTCGCGCAGACGGGCGAGCACGGGGCCGGCGGTGGCGAGCAGGCGGTCCTCGCCGGCGGCCGCGGACAACTCGGCCAGGCGCGGGCCTAGCACGAAGCGGCCCTGCATGTCGCGGGCGACCAGCCGGTGGTGCTCGAGCGCGACGGCCAGGCGGTGCGCGGTGGGGCGGGCCAGGCCGGTGGCGGTGACCAGGCCGGCCAGCGTGGCCGGGCCCGACTCGAGGGCGGTCAGCACGAGGGCGGCCTTGTCGAGGACGCCGACTCCGCTGGAATCCATCTGCACTCCTGTGTTTCGTTGCGTGGCCGCACCCGGCGGGTGGACCATCACGAGGGCCGAGCCCGGGGTGTCGGGCAGGGCAGACGCCCGGGGTCTCGAGCGTCGTCCATCTCGGATGACGGGACAACTGTCTCACACATTGGACCAGAAGGCGTACAGTTCCTTCTCGGTAACCGGCTGTGGTGCGTCCACACGACGCCCCGCCGCTACCCGTCCGGTGGCTCGGCCGAGCCGCCGGGAGAAGTCATCGCCGGCCCACCCAGCCGGCGTCGCGGTCGCCACGAAGGAGTGCGTCATGGGCAAGACACTGGGTCGAACGCTGGCCGAGAAGGTCTGGGACGAGCACGTCGTCCGCTCGACCGCCGGAGAGCCGGACCTGCTCTACATCGACCTCCACCTCATCCACGAGGTGACGAGCCCGCAGGCCTTCGACGGCCTGCGCCTGGCCGGTCGGAAGGTCCGTCGCCCGGACCTCACGCTCGCCACCGAGGACCACAACGTCCCCACCCTCGACTGGGACAAGCCGATCGCCGACCCGGTCTCGCGGACCCAGGTCGAGACGCTGCGTCGCAACGCCGAGGAGTTCGGCGTCCGCCTGCACCCGCTGGGCGACATCGACCAGGGCATCGTCCACGTCGTCGGCCCGCAGCTGGGCCTGACCCAGCCCGGCATGACGATCGTGTGCGGCGACTCCCACACCTCCACCCATGGCGCGTTCGGCGCCATCGCGTTCGGCATCGGCACCTCCGAGGTCGAGCACGTGCTCGCCACGCAGACGCTGACCCAGGCCAAGCCGAAGACGATGGCCGTGACGGTCAACGGCTCGCTGCCCGACGGCGTCACCGCCAAGGACCTGGTGCTCAACCTGATCGCCCACACCGGCACCGGTGGCGGCCAGGGCTACATCGTCGAGTACCGCGGCCAGGCCATCGAGGAGCTCTCCATGGAGGGCCGGATGACCATCTGCAACATGAGCATCGAGTGGGGTGCCAAGGCGGGCATGATCGCCCCCGACCAGACGACCTTCGACTACATCGAGGGCCGCAAGGAGGCGCCGAAGGGCGCCGAGTGGGACGCCGCCGTCGCGCACTGGAAGACGCTGCGCACCGACGACGACGCGACGTTCGACAAGGAGATCGTCCTCGACGCCTCCGTCATGACGCCGTTCGTCACCTGGGGCACCAACCCGGGTCAGGGCGTGCCGCTGGGCGCCTCCGTCCCCTCGCCGTCCGACTTCGAGGACGAGCAGGACAAGATCGCCTGCGAGAAGGCCCTGGGCTACATGGGCCTCGAGGCCGGCACCCCGATGCGCGAGGTCAAGGTCGACACGGTCTTCGTCGGCTCCTGCACCAACGGCCGCATCGAGGACCTGCGACTGGCGGCGGACGTCATCAAGGGCCGCAAGGTCGCCGACGACACCCGCCTGCTCGTCGTCCCCGGCTCGGTGCGCGTGCGCCTGCAGGCCGAGGAGGAGGGCCTGGACGTGATCTTCAAGGAGGCCGGTGCCGAGTGGCGCGGCGCGGGCTGCTCGATGTGCCTGGGCATGAACCCCGACACCCTCACTCCCGGTGAGCGCAGCGCCTCGACCTCGAACCGCAACTTCGAGGGACGCCAGGGCAAGGGCGGTCGCACGCACCTCGTGTCGATCCCCGTCGCGGCGGCGACCGCCGTCCGCGGCACCCTCTCCTCGCCCGCCGACCTGGACTGAACGGAGCTCACGTCATGGACAAGTTCACCACCCACACCGGCGTCGGCGTCCCGCTCAAGCGCAGCAACGTCGACACCGACCAGATCATCCCCGCGGTCTACCTCAAGCGCGTGACCCGCACGGGCTTCGAGGACGGCCTGTTCGCCGCCTGGCGCAACGACCCCGAGTTCGTCCTCAACAACGAGGTCTACGCCCAGGGCACCGTGCTGGTGGCCGGCCCCGACTTCGGCACCGGCTCCTCGCGTGAGCACGCCGTCTGGGCCCTGCAGAACTACGGCTTCAGGGTCGTCGTCTCCGCCCGCTTCGCGGACATCTTCCGCGGCAACTCGGGCAAGGCCGGCCTCCTGGCCGCCCAGGTCGACGAGGAGGTCGTGCAGAAGCTCTGGACGATCCTCGAGGACACCCCGGGCGCCGCGATCACCGTCGACCTGGAGTCGCGCACCATCCGTGCCGGCGAGGGCGACGACGCGATCGAGGAGTCCTTCCAGATCGACGACTACACCCGCTGGCGCCTGCTGGAGGGGCTCGACGACATCGGCATCACCCTCGGCCACGCCGACTCCATCGACGCGTTCGAGAAGACCCGCCCGGCGTTCAAGCCGGTCACCCTCTGACGCTCGTCGCACCACGACAGCCAGGCAGCCCCCGTCGTCCTCGGACGGCGGGGGCTGTCCGCGTCCGGAGGAGGATCGAGGGGAGTGAGCTCACCTGTGCGGAGACACCCGGTCGGACCTGTGGGTCGCGCCGCGAGCGACGCACCGTTGACAGGGTCCAGCCACCGACCGTGAGGAGGGCACCGATGCCCGAGATCACCACCAACGACGTCACGCTCCACTACACCGACACCGCCCCGGAGCAGGCCACCGGCAACCCGGTCGTCCTGATCCACGGCTGGCCGCTGTCGGGGGAGGCCTGGAAGCAGCAGGTGCCCACCCTGGTCGCCGCGGGTCACCGGGTCGTCACCTACGACCGGCGCGGCTTCGGCGTCTCGTCCAAGCCGGACGGCGGCTACGACTACGACACGATGGCCGACGACCTCGCGGGGCTCCTGGAGGCCCTCGACCTGACCGACGTGACGCTCGTCGGCTTCTCGATGGGCGGCGGCGAGGTGGCCCGCTACGTGGGTCGGCACGGCGAGGGTCGGCTGCGGTCCGTCGTCCTGGCCGCGGCCGTGCCGCCGTACCTGCTGCGCACCGACGACAACCCCGACGGCGGCCTCTCCGAGTCCGACGTGCAGGAGATGGAGGACGGCGCCCGCACCAACCGCGAGGAGTTCCTCGCCGGCTTCACCGAGAACTTCTTCTCCGTGGACGGCGAGCTGCAGGTCAGCTCCAACGACGTGGCGGACGCCGTCGCGCTCCAGCAGCCCGCCCGCGACGAGGCCGTGGTCGCCTGCATCGGCGCGTTCGCCCGCACGGACTTCCGCGAGGACCTGGCCCGGCTCACCGTGCCCACGCTCGTGCTGCACGGCTCGGGCGACGCGGTCGTGCCGTTCGAGGTCTCGGGGCGCCGCAGCGCCGAGGCGGTCGCCGGCGCCGAGCTGGTCGTCGTCGAGGGGGCCCCGCACGGCTTCAACGTCTCCCACGCCGAGGAGTTCGACAAGGCGCTCGTGGACTTCCTGGCCCACTGAGCGCCCGGACCGGGTCGGCCCTCAGAACAGGCCGAGGTCGTCCAGCACCGCGCGCGTGTGCGGACCCACCCCGAAGCTCGCGGCGGTGGCGAGGTCGACGAGGTCGTCGACGTCGCGCCTCAGCGAGCCCAGGGGAGCGTGGCAGGTGCGGGTGAGGTCGACGGCGCCCGCGGCTGCGTGGGCGGCCGCGGAGCCCTCGCCGAAGCGGGGCGCGAAGGCGGAGGGCTCCGCGGTGTAGAGCGTGGTGCCCAGACCGGCCGCGTCCGGCACGAACGCGTGGCCGGACGCCGGCAGCGCCCCGTGCGAGGCGGCGAGCGCTGCGTCGAGGTCACCGGGCTCGAGCCCGGGCAGGTCGGCGGGCAGCGCCACCGGCACCAGGTCCGGCCACCGGCGGGCGGCCTCCGCGGCACTCTGCACCAGCGTCTCGTTCAGGCCGGTGGCGCCGTCTGGCAGGCACGTCGCGCCGGCCGCGCCGAGGGCCAGGGCGAGCACGGCGTCGTCGGTGGCCACGAGGACGGCGGCCACCTGCTCGGCCGCCAGGCAGGCCGCCACGGTGTCGCGGGCGAAGGCCGCCGCGAGCGCGGTGCGGGCGCCGTCGTCCACGCCCTGGAGGCGGCTCTTGCCCGCCACGGGGGGCTTCACGGGCACGAGCACCACGAAGCGTGCGGGGGACGGCGCGGCGTCGGAGGGGGGCACGGGCGAGGATCCTGCCAAACGCCCCCGGCGACCCGAACGAGTAGCCTGCCCTCCTGCGTGGTCGTGACCACGCGAGGCAGACCCTGAGCAGAGGAGAAGGACCCGTAGTGCCCGTTCGCAGGTTGCAGCAGCCGCGGGGCTGGGCGTGGACCATCGCGGTGGCCATCCTCAAGCCCGTCCTCCTCGCGACGACGCGTCAGGACTGGCACCACGGTGAGCGCATCCCCGCCACGGGCGGCGTGGTCCTGGCCGTCAACCACACCTCGCACGTCGACCCGCTGACGGCGGCCCACCTGGTCTACGACCACGGCCGCCTCGCCCGGTTCCTGGCGAAGTCGGGGCTGTTCCGCAACAGGTTCCTCGGCTTCTTCCTGCGGGCCGCGGGCCAGATCCCGGTGGAGCGGGAGAGCCACGGGCACGCCGCCTACGCCGCGGCGGTGGACGCCGTGCGCGCCGGCGAGTGCGTCGTGGTCTACCCCGAGGGCACCATCACCCGCGACCCGCAGCTGTGGCCGATGACCGGCAAGACCGGCGCCGCCCGCATCGCGCTGGAGACCGGCTGCCCGGTGCTGCCCGTCGGCCAGTGGGGGGCCCACGAGCTGCTGGCGCCCTACAGCAAGCGCCCGCACCTGTTCCCGCCCACCACCATCCACCTCTCGGTGGGCGAGCCCGTGGACCTCTCCGACCTCGCCGCTGGGCCCGTCACCACCGAGGTGGTGCACGCGGCGACCGAGCGCATCCAGGCGGCGATCGTGGCCGAGGTCGAGGTGCTGCGCGGCGAGAAGGCTCCGGCGGAGCGCTTCGACCTGCGCCGAGCACGGGCGGCGGAGCGGGCAGCCCGGGAGGCGCAGGAGAGCGAGCGCCTGGAGGACCGGGACCAGAAGCAGGACACCGGCGACGGAGGAGACACCCCATGACCGAGCAGCCCGCCGGCACCGCCCGGCCCACCGAGCCCGGACGCTTCGGCAAGGTCGCCGTCCTCGGCGCCGGGTCGTGGGGCACCGCGTTCTCCATCGTCCTCGCCGACGCCGGCAACGACGTGACGCTGTGGGCCCGCCGCGAGGAGGTCGCCGCGGCGATCACCGAGAAGCGGGAGAACACCGACTACCTGCCCGGGCTCACGCTGCCCGACGCGATCAGCGCCACCCACGACGTGCAGGCGGCCCTCGCCGGTGCGGACGTCGTCGTCCTGGCGACCCCCTCGCAGACGCTGCGCGAGAACCTGGTCGGCTGGGCGCCGCACCTGGAGCCCGACGCCGTGCTCGTCTCGCTGATGAAGGGCGTCGAGCTCGGCACGCTGCGCCGGATGAGCGAGGTGATCCACGAGGTCACCGGCGTGCCCAGCGAGCGCGTCGCCGTGATCAGCGGGCCGAACCTCTCCGGCGAGATCGCCCGGCGCGAGCCGGCCGCCTCGGTGGTCGCGTGCACCGACGAGGACGTGGCCAAGCGGCTGCAGCTGCGGGTCCACTCACCCGCGTTCCGGCCCTACACCTCGACCGACGTCGTGGGCTGCGAGCTGGGCGGTGCCTACAAGAACGTGGTCGCGCTGGCCGTCGGCATGGCGGTCGGGCTGGGCTTCGGCGACAACACCACCGCCTCGATCATCACCCGCGGCCTGGCCGAGACCGCGCGCCTGGCGACCCGGTTGGGTGCCGACCCGCTGACCCTGATGGGCCTGGCCGGCCTCGGCGACCTCGTCGCCACCTGCTCCTCCCCGCTCTCGCGCAACCGCACCTTCGGCGAGAAGCTCGGCCGCGGCATGACCACCGAGGAGATCTACGCCTCGACCCGGCAGGTGGCCGAGGGGGCGAAGTCCTGCTCGTCGCTGCGCGCGCTGGCCGCCCAGCACGGCGTGGACGCCCCGCTGGCCACCATCGTCGACGAGGTCGTCTCCGGCCGGATGACGGCCAAGGCCATGGTCGACATCACCCTCGCCCGCGACACCAAGGCCGAGAAGGACTGAGAACGGCGACTCGGGCGAGGAACGAGCCCGGTTCGCACCGTTCGAAGGTCGAGGGAGCGACTGACCCCGCGAGGAACGAGCGGGGTCAGTGCTGCGGCTCGAGACCCTGAGGGCTCACTCCGGCTGCGGCTCGAGACCAGGTTCGAGGACGCGATCGGGCGCGGCGATCTCGAGGCTTGCCGGAGGTCGAGGAAGGACGAAGTCCTGTCGCGAGACCACCTCGATCACCGCAGACCAGCGCTCAGCCGACGAGGTCGTCCAGCGCCGAGGACAGGTCGGCCCACAGGTCCTCGACGTCCTCGATGCCGACGGACAGCCGCACGAGCGCGTCCGAGACCGTCTTCGGCTCGGTGGCCCAGCGTCGACGCCGCTCCAGGGAGGACTCGACGCCGCCCAGCGAGGTGGCGTGCACCCACAGCCGGGTCTTGCGTGGCAGCAGGTCCGCGGCCAGCGCGCCGGCGGCCAGCTCGACGGAGACCATCGCGCCCCACCCGGGGTAGCGGACGAGGCCCACGGCCGGGTGCTCGGCGAGCCGCCGGGCCAGCTCGGCGGCGTTGGCGCAGGCCCGCTCGACGCGCAGGTGCAGCGTCCGCATGCCGCGCAGCGCGAGCCAGGACTCGAGCGTGCCGGGCACGGCGCCGAGCAGGTCGCGGCGGCCCTTGAGCACGCCGCGGAGCTGCTCGTCGCGGGTGACGAGGGCGCCCAGGAGCACGTCGGAGTGGCCGGAGAGGTACTTGGTCGCCGAGTGCACGACGATGTCGGCGCCGTCGTCCAGCGGCTTCTGCAGCAGCGGGGTGGCGAAGGTGTTGTCGACGACCACGTAGGCCCCGGCCGCGTGCGCCGCCTCGCAGATCGCGGGGACGTCTGCGACGTCCAGGTTCGGGTTGGTGGGCGACTCCAGCCAGACCAGCGCGGTGTCGTCGTCGATGGCGGCGAGCACGGCGTCGGTGTCGGCGACGTCGACCAGGCGGGAGCGCAGACGACCGCGCATCTCCAGGTCGCCGATCTGGGTCAGGGAGCCCTGGTAGGCGGCGTCGGGGGCCAGCACCAGCGCGTCCTGCCCGACGAGGTCGAGCACGCAGGACACGGCGGCCAGGCCGGAGGAGAACGCGAGCGCGTCGCCGCCCTCGAGCTCGCCGAGGGCGGCCTCGAACGCCTGCCAGGTCGGGTTGCCGTACCGGCCGTACTCGCGGTCGCCGCCGGCCACGTAGACCGAGGCCATGGTCAGGGGCTCGTTCAGCGGTGCGTCGGGCACGTGGGCCGGACGCCCGGCGTGCACGGCCCGGGTGGAGGGGGCCAGACCGTCGGGGAGGCCGCCGGTGGGCGCGGGGGAGGTGTCGTCGCTGGTGCTCATCACCCTCCAGCCTAGGAGGCGCTGGCGCCGGGTCACCCGCCGGTGCGGGTGTCGGGATCAGGCGGGTGGTGCGTCCACCGTTAGTCTCTGACCCGTGCTGACCACGCTCCTGGGCGGACGCGCCTTCGCCGAGAAGACGGGCTCCGGTCCGACGCAGGTGGTGGCGCTCCACGGATGGGCGCGCACCCGCGCCGACTGGGCCCCTGTCCTCGCCGGTACCGACGCCCTCGCTCTCGACCTCCCCGGCCACGGGGCCACGCCCGAGCCCGACGCCGCCTGGGGCGCCGCCGAGTACGCGGACTTCGTCATCGAGGTCCTCGAGACGCTGGACCGCCCCGTCCTCGCCGGCCACTCCTTCGGCGGACGCGTCGCGATCACCGTCGCCGCGAAGCGACCGGACCTCGTGCGGGGCGTCGTGCTCACCGGCGTCCCCCTCCTGCGCAAGCAGCCGACCGGCGGCGGGAGGAAGCCCGCGCTCGGCTACCGCGTCGTGCGTGCGCTGCACCAGCGCGGCCTGGTCGGTGACGACAGGATGGAGCAGCTGCGCCGCAAGCACGGCTCGGCCGACTACGCGAACGCCCGCGGCGTCATGCGCGAGATCCTGGTCAAGCTGGTCAACGAGGACTACCGCGAGGAGCTGCTCGCGGTCGCCGGGCACGGCGTGCCGGTCGCCATGGTCTGGGGCGAGCACGACACCGCCGCGCCCGTCCCGATGGCTCGCGAGGCGCTCGACCTGCTCGGCGAGGTCGCCACGCTCACCGTCGTCCCCGGCTCCGCCCACCTGCTCGACGCCGCCCTCGTGGCCGAGCTCCAGCAGGCGATCGCCGTGCTGCGCGAGAGCGAGCCCACCCAGACCGCCGCCGTCACCGACCCGTCCACCCCGGAGGAGGAGCGATGACCGCGCTCGACCTGGTCGCCGCGCTCGCGACCCTCGTCCTCGTCGTCGTCGCCGACCTGCGCTGGTGGCGCGTCGCGCAGCGCGAGCACTACGGCCCCGGCCGCGTGCTGGCCATGACCGGCATCTGGCTGCGCGCCGTCCCGCTGGGCCTGCTGGGCCTCGTGGCGCTCGTCGTGTGTGCCCTGGCCGGCGTGCCGTACCCGCTGATGGGCGTCGTGGCCGCCGTCGTCCTCATCGCCTGGCCGCCGGGCCTGGTGCTGTGGCGCTCGGAGAAGAAGCTGGCGTTCACCGCGCGCGTCAAGCGCCTGGTCGCGCTCACCGTCGGCCTGCAGGTCGTCGTGACCGCGGCGCTGCTGCCGCTGGGCGCCGTCTCCTTCCTCCCGCTCCTGGCGGTGCCGCTGGTCGAGGTGGCACTGCTGGCCGCCCAGCCGATCGAGGCGCGCCTGAACAAGCGTTGGCAGGTCTCGGCCGCCGAGAAGATCAAGCGGGTCTCCCCGCGGGTCGTGGCGATCACCGGCTCCTACGGCAAGACCTCCACCAAGAACTACGTGACCCACCTGCTGCAGGGGCGCTGGTCGACGCTGGCCAGCCCGGCGTCCTTCAACAACGTCCTCGGCCTCTCCCGGGCGGTCAACGACCGGCTCGAGCCCGGCACCGACGTCTTCGTCGCCGAGATGGGCACCTACGGCCCCGGCGAGATCGCGTCGCTGTGCGAGATCTTCCGCCCCGAGGTCTCGGCGATCACCACGATCGGCGAGGCCCACCTGGAGCGGATGAAGAACCGCGAGACCATCGTCCGCGCCAAGAGCGAGATCCTGCCGCCCGCCTCGACCGTCGTCCTCAACGTCGACGTGCCGGAGCTGCACGAGATCGCCGAGCGGATGCGCGCGGAGAAGCGGGTCATCGCCGTCTCCGCCGGCGAGCACCCCGAGGCCGAGGTGGTCGTCCGCCGGGCCGAGGACGGCGGCTGGGAGCTGGTCCTCAGCGGTGCTGCCCACCCCGTGCGGCTGCCCGCGGACGTCGGCCACCCCACCAACGTGGCCGTCGCGGTCGGCCTGGCCGTGGCGCTGGACGTGCCCGAGAAGACGCTGCTCGAGCGCCTGCCCGGCATCCCGGCCACCCCGCACCGCGCGGAGGCCACCACCGGCGCCGACGGCGTCGCGGTCATCGACGACACCTTCAACTCCAACCCCACCGGTGCGGCGGCGGCCCTGGCCCATGCCCGCGAGCTGGCGGGGGAGAGCGGCCGGGTCTGGACGATCACCCCCGGCATGATGGAGCTGGGGCACCGGCAGCGCGAGCGCAACGCCGCCCTCGCCGTCGACGCCACCGGCGACGAGCGCAGCACCCTGTGCGTCGTGGGTCGCACCAACGTCCCGGCGCTGCTGGCCGGCGAGAAGGAGCGCACCAAGCGCTTCGCCTCCCGGGAGGCCGCCACCGCCTGGGTGCGCAAGCAGGCCCGCGCCGGCGACGTCATCCTCTTCGAGAACGACCTGCCCGACCACTACCCGTGATCGGCGCGTGATGGGCCGGGTGCGGCGGGGAGGTGCGAGACTGCTCCCCGGGCCGCCCGGCGGCCCGGCACGCAAGCACGACACCGACCCAGCAGGAGAGTCCCACACGTGGTGAGCAAGGCAACCGTCGTCTTCGGCGGACCGTCGGCGGAGCACGACATCAGCATCCTGACCGGGCTGCAGGCCGAGCGGGTGCTCAGCCGCGCCGGGCTCGAGGTGCAGTGCCTCTACTGGGCGCGCAGCGAGGACTTCCACCTCGTGCCCAACGGTACTGAGGCCCGCGACTACCTCGGTGGGCCCCCGGCCTCGGCCAAGAAGCTCGAGCTGCGGATCGGCGCCGACAAGGGCGACGGGTTCTACCTGCCCGGCATGCGGGCCAAGAAGCTGGACGTCGGCACCGTGCTGTCCACGCTGCACGGTGGCGCCGGCGAGTCCGGCGGTGCGCAGGCGCTGTTCGCGATGCTCGGCGTCCCGGCGACCGGCGGCACCCTGGCCGCGGCGGCGCTCGGCATGGACAAGCTGGCCTTCGGTGGCGTGATGGCCTCCGCCGGCGTCCCGACGCTCGACCGGCAGCTGCTCAGCGCCGACCACGCCCCCGGCTTCGAGGGCCCCTACATCATCAAGCCGCGCTTCGGGGGCTCCTCGATCGGCATCGAGGTCGTCGACGACCTGGAGACCGCGCGTGCGCTGCTCTCGACCAGCCCGCACCTGCGCGAGGGCGCGGTCGTCGAGCCCAACCGCCCCGACCTGTTCGACCTCAACGTCTCGGTGCGCACGGCCCCGACGCTGGCGGTCTCGGACGTGGAGCGCCCGCTGCGGCCCTCGGACGGCGCGATCTACGACTACTCGGCGAAGTACCTGCACACCGAGGGCCTGGCCTCCGCGCCGCGCGAGTTCCCCGCCGACATCAGCGACGATCTGCGCGGTCGCATCCAGGAGCTGGCCCGCCGCGTCGTCGAGCTCACCGGCCTCACCGGCGTCCTGCGCATCGACTTCCTCTCCGACGGCACCGAGGTGTTCGTCAACGAGGTCAACTCGATCCCGGGCGCGCTGGCCCTCTACCTGTGGCCCGACACCACCCCGGCCGAGGTGCTGAAGTCGGCGCTGGCCGAGGCGGAGACGCTGCCGCCCCGCGCCACCTGGAACTACGAGGAGGGCGTGGCCCTGCGTGCCGCCGGCGGCATCGCCTCCAAGCTCGCCGGCCTGCCCAGCGAGGGCTGACGCGGGCGACCGCTACGCGCACGAGCAGAAGGCCCCGGACCGCACGGTCCGGGGCCTTCCGCGTTGCTGCGTCTACGTGTGCGCGGGGCGCTCAGGCGAGCACGTGGGCGATCAGGTCGCGGGTGACCTGGCCGAGGGTGGTGCCGGAGAGACCGCACGCGAACGGCATCACCGAGGTCTCGGTGGTGCCGGGGGTGATGGCGGTCTCCAGGACGACGTAGGAACCGTCGGGGGAGACGATGAAGTCGCTGCGGCTCAGGCCGCGCAGGCCCAGCACCTCGTGCGCCTGGCAGGCGGCCCGCTCCAGCTCGGCGATGACGTCCTCGCCGAAGTCGGGGCGGGAGAGGCCGACGTACTCGGCGGTGTAGCGGGCCGAGAAGTCGAACTCGTGGCCCTTCTCGAAGTCGATGGCCACGGGGGAGAGAGCGCGCAGGCCCTGGGCGTCCTCGATGCACACGACGCTGACGTCGACGCCCTCGATGAACCGCTCGACCAGCGCGTCCTCGCAGTAGGAGTAGGCCCGCACGAGCGCGGAGGGGAGCGCGCCGAGCCCGTCGACGCCCGTCACGCCCAGCGCGGAGCCGCCGCGGGTCGGCTTGACCACGACCCGCTCGCCCAGGTGGGCCATCACGTGCTCCATCAGCGCGCTGGGCCCGACGTCGCGGAAGGTCTGCGCCGAGAGCCCGACGCTCTCGGGAGTGGGGATGCCGGCCCGGCGCAGCAGCTCGCGGCTGGTCGCCTTGTCCCACGCGACGCGGCACGCGGCGCTGGGGGAGCCGACGAACGGCATGTCGATCAGCTCGAGCAGGGTCTGGATCTCCCCGTCCTCGCCGAACTGGCCGTGCAGCACCGGGAAGGCGACGGCGACCTTGTCGTCCTCGAGCGCGCTGAGCAGCTTGCGGTCGAAGTCGTAGGCGGCGGCCTCGACGCCCGCCTGGCGCAGCTCGCGCACCAGGACCCGGCCGCTGGCCAGGGAGACGTCACGCTCGTGGGAGAGCCCGCCGGCGATGACCGCAACCGGGCCGGGGATCTCGAGGGGCTCTGCTGCGCTCATGGGTACAGGCTCCCACACGGGCCTGTGCGCTCGTGCGGGCGCCGTCCGGATGCCCGGTACGCGGTACGGCAGCCGACCGGTACCCCTGGCCGGGCAAGGCCGGGGACGGCTACTTGCAGGTGGTCACGCGCTCGAGGTGCTCCTTCACCGGAGCCGCCAGGGCGGTGAGCACCGAGAAGCCGGCGTCGCCGCGCTCGGTGGCGGGGAAGACCACGCTGACGCGCGGGGAGAACTCCACCGTGGTGCTGACGGCGCCGCCGCCCGGGTCGTCCAGCTGCTCCGTCGGCGTGTACCAGCCGACCCCCTGCACCGCGTCGCAGGCGGAGGTGGCCTCCAGCCCGTCGGGCGCGACCGCACCGCAGACGACGGTGACGTCGTCCTCCTGGTTCAGCGAGCTGGGGTCGCCGAAGACGGCGGTGCCGGCCTCGAGGTCCGGCTCCGCGCGGGCCGAGAGGGTGCCCAGCTCGGTGCCGAGCGACTCCAGCAGGTCGGTGCAGGCCTGGCGGTCCGCGGCGTCGAGGGTCTCGGTGCCCGGCACCGCGACGCCGGAGGAGCCGCAGCCGACCAGGGCGCCGGTCAGCAGGGCCGCCGACAGCAGCGCCGTGGCGGGGCGGGTGAACGGTGGCACGTCGGCTCCTCCGGCGTGGGGGGGTCGTCAGATGTTGACGACCGGGCAGGTCAGGGTGCGGGTGATCCCGTCGAGGGACTGGACCTTGGAGACGACCATCCGGCCGAGCTCGTCGACGTCGCGGGCCTCGGCCCGGACGATGACGTCGTAGGGGCCGGTCACGTCGTCGGCCTGCGTCACGCCGGGCATGTCCCGGATCTCGCCGGCCACCTGGGCGGCCTTGCCGACGTCGGTCTGGATCAGGATGTAGGCCTGGACGACCACGGTTCACTCCTCGGGGCGGGGTCACGGCGCCGTTGCCGCGGGCGTCGGAGGACCTCCGCCGCCGAGTGGACCATACCTGTCGGCCCGCACGCCTCCGGACGGGCCCGTCGGGACGCGGGGTGGGACGCGGGGGGAGCCGCGGGGTGGAACGTGGGGTGGGACGCGGGGGTGGGACGCGGGCCGGGGACCTGCCTCGAGGCGCCGGGGAGGGCGTCTGGTGGGATGGGGGGCATGTCCTCCCCGGCCGCCGACCTGCCTCCGGGCGCCACCGTCGCCGACGCGGGGGAGTTCGGCCTCATCAGCCGCATGGTCGACCTCTTCGAGATGGGCGAGCACGTGCTGGTGGGCCCCGGTGACGACGCCGCGCTGCTGCGCATCCGCAAGGGTCACGTCGTGGTCTCCACCGACCTCATGGTCGAGGGCCGCCACTTCCGCCGGGAGTGGTGCGACGGCGCGGACGTCGGCCGTCGAGCCGCTGCGCAGAACATCTCCGACGTCAACGCGATGGGCGGCCGTGCGCACTCCCTGACCGTGGGCCTGGCCGCCCCCGCCGACCTGCCGCTGGCGTGGGCGCTGGACCTGGCGCGCGGCTTCGCCGAGGAGTGCCGTCTCGTCGGCGCGAGCATCGTCGGCGGCGACGTGACCCGGGCCGACCAGGTGGTGGTCTCGGTGACGGTGCTCGGCACCTGCACCGTGGCTCCGGTCCTGCGCTCGGGAGCCCGGCCCGGCGACGTGCTGGCCCTGGCGGGCCGCCAGGGCTGGGCCGCGGCCGGGCTGGCCGTGCTGGGGCGCGGGTTCCGCTCCCCGCGGGCCGTCGTGGAGGCCTACCGACACCCCGAGCCGCCCTACGAGGCAGGTCCCGCCGCCGCCGAGGGCGGTGCCACCGCCCTCATCGACGTCTCCGACGGGCTGCTGGCCGAGGCCGGGCACCTGGCCGAGGCCAGTGAGGTCGCCATCGACGTCCGCACCGCCGACCTCGACGTCGCCGAGCCCGTCGCGGCCGTCGGCGCGGCCCTGGGCAGCGACCCGCTCCAGCTCGTGCTCTCCGGTGGTGACGACCACGCCCTGCTCGCCACCTTCCCGCCGGGCGTGGGCCTGCCCGAGGGCTTCCACGCCATCGGCACGGTCGCGGAGGGCAGCGGTGTCACCGTCGACGGTGGCGCCTGGGAGGGCGCTCCCGGCTGGACCCACTTCTGAGGGCCGCCGGCCGGGGCCGAGCTGATCCGGGCCGCGAAAACGAACCGCGGCCGCCGTCCAACGAGGGACGACGGCCGCGGTGGGCGCTGATCAGGTCAGCGGGAGACCTTGCCGGCCTTCAGGCAGCCGGTGCACACGTTCAGGCGCTTGGGGGTGCCGTTGACCGTGGCGCGGACGCGCTGGATGTTGGGGTCGAAGCGACGCTTCGTGATCTTGCGGGACCACGGCCGGTTGTTGCCGAAGGTCGGCTTCTTGGCGCAGATGTCACAGACGGCAGCCACCGTGAACTCCTGTGGATCGGGATCGGGATTACGTACAGTTTCCGGCCCGTGCGGGCCGAACGATGTCGGGGCCCTGCCTGGCGTGGTGGGCCCGTCGTGGGCGCACCGAACCGGCCGGGGCAACCACAAGAGAGTAGCCGAGGCGGGCCGCGCCGGACGAATCCACGACCGTGGAGCCCGGAGCACCGTCTCGGGTGCGCCCTCAGGATGCCCTAGTCTTCGCCGCGTGACCACCGCCGGGACCAGCATCGACCTCGTCGTCGTGCAGCGGTTCGTGGACGCGGCCACCGACGCGCTGGCGGCGGTGCGCGAGGAGGTCGACGACCTCAACGTCTACCCCGTGCCCGACGGCGACACCGGCACGAACATGTACCTGACGCTGTGCTCCGGGCGGGACTCCCTGCTCGAGACCGTCGGGGTGGACGGGGCGGGGCCGGTCGACGCCCTGGCTGCCCTGGGCCGCGGGGCGCTGCTGGGTGCGCGCGGCAACTCCGGCGTCATCTTCTCCGAGATGCTGCGCGCGCTGGCCGCCCGGGTCGCGGCCGCCGACCCGGCACGGCGGCACGCCGTCGTCCTGGCCGACGGGATCGCCGAGGCCGCCGCGGCGGCCTGGCAGGCGGTCGGGACGCCGGTGGAGGGCACGATCCTCTCCGTGGCCCGCGCGGCCGCCGAGGCCGCCGAGGCGGTCGCCGACGACCCGGCGGCCCGGGTGCGCGACGTGCTGGTGGCCGCCGCTGCCGCGGCCCGCGAGGCACTGGCCCGCACCCCCTCGCAGCTGGCCACGCTGGCCGCGGCGGGCGTGGTCGACGCCGGCGGACGGGGCCTCGTCGCGGTCCTCGACGCGGCCACGACCCTGCTCACCGGACGCCGCCCCGAGCCGGTGGTGTGCCGCGTCCGGCCCGAGCCCTCGGCACAGGTCGGACGACCGGCCGCCGGTGGTTCCGCTCCGGGCGCCGAGCCGGGCTGCGAGGCCCCCGCCTACGAGGTCATGTACCTGCTCGAGGCCGACGAGGCCGCCGTGGCCACCCTGCGCGAGCGCCTCGACGCGCTCGGCGACTCCCTCGTGGTCGTGGGGGAGGGGCGGCTGTGGAACGTCCACGTGCACGTGGACGACGCCGGTGCCGCCGTCGAGGCCGGCGTCGAGCTCGGCCGCCCCCACCACATCCGCATCACCCACCTCGCCGACGACGTGCACCGTCACCACGCCCGCCACGAGCGCGACGACCACGACGGGACCGAGGAGCGCGGCGACGCGGGCGGGACGGGCCGCCCCTCCGCGGCGGACGAGGCCGGGCACCCGAGCCCCGCACCGCGGCTCGCGCCGGGCCGCAGCATCGTGGCCGTCTCCGCCGGCCCGGGCCTCTCCGAGCTCTTCGCCGGCGCCGGGGCCGTGGTCGTCGAGGGCGACCCTGGTCGGCTGCCGTCCACCGGCCAGCTGCTGGAGGCCATCCGGCACGCCGGCACCGAGCAGGTCGTCGTCCTCACCAACGGCGAGGACGTCGTGCGCAGCGCCCAGGTCGCCGCCTCGACGGCGCAGGAGGCCACCGGCGTCCGGGTCGCCGTCGTGCCCACCCGCGCGCAGGTGCAGGGCCTCGCCGCGCTGGCCGTGCACGACCCGGGCCGCGGCTTCTCCGCCGACGTCCGGGAGATGACGGCCACCGCCCGGCAGGTCCGCGACGGAGCGGTCACCGTGGCCGCCCGACCGGCGATGACGATGGCCGGCCCGTGCGAGCCGGGCGACGTGCTCGGCGTCGTCGCCGGCGACTTCGCGGTCGTGGGCGCCGACCTGCACGAGGTGGCCGTGGACGTCGCCGGCCGACTGCTGGCCCAGGGTGGGGAGCTCCTCACGGTCGTCGCCGGCGCGGACGAGGTCAGCGGCGGCGCCGCCGAGCGGATCGCCGCCTGGGCGGAGCGGCACCACCCGCTCGTCGAGGTGCTGGTGTACGACGGTGGCCAGGAGCGCTACCCGCTGCTGCTGTCGGTGGAGTGAGCGATCCTGCTGCCGCGCACCCCCGCACGCCTGCCCGAGGAGAGCCCGTGATCACCCTGGACTCGAAGGTCGAGGCCGTCCTGGGCGAGGCGGGCGCCAAGCGCAAGCGCATCGTCGAGGGCCTGCACATCGAGACCGTCGGGGACCTGCTCAACCACCACCCGCGGCGGTACGTGAAGACCGCCGAGCTCACCGAGGTCGAGTCGCTCGTCGAGGGCGAGATGCTGGTGGTGGTCGGCAAGGTCTCGCAGAGCAGGGAGCGCACCTACACCGACCGCCGCACCGGCCGTCCGGCCTACCGGGTCGAGGTCACCCTGGCGACGGGCGGCCCGGACCTGCGGATGACCTTCTTCGCCAAGAACGCGCGGGTCTCCCAGTACCACCAGCACCGCCTCCAGCCCGGTCGCCGCGGCATCTTCCAGGGCAAGGCGAGCCGCTTCAACGGCCAGTGGCAGCTCACCAACCCGCAGATGGTGCTGATGGGCACGCCGGGGGAGGACACGGCCCAGCTGGCCCTGGAGAACCTCGGCGACCTCTACCCGATCTACCCGCTCACCAAGGGCGTGGAGTCGTGGGACCTCCAGCGGGCCGTCGCGTTCGCGCTCTCGGTGCTGGAGGAGCTGCCCGACCCGATCCCCGAGGACGTGCGCGAGGAGCACGGGCTGATCGGCCTGCGCCAGGCGCTCGCGTGGCTGCACGCGCCCGACGACTTCGGCCAGGTCACCCGGGCCCGCAAGCGGCTCGCCTTCGACGAGGCGCTCGTGAGCCAGCTCGTGCTCGGACGCCGGCGGCGCGCCGCGGCCGCCGAGGGAGCCCGCCCCCGGACCGGCGGCGGGGGCCTGCTCGCGGCGTTCGACGCCCGGCTGCCGTTCACGCTCACCGCGGGCCAGGAGCGCGTCGGCGAGGAGATCTTCGACGACCTGGCGCGCGACCGACCGATGAACCGGCTGCTCCAGGGAGAGGTGGGCTCCGGCAAGACCCTCGTGGCGCTGCGGGCGATGCTGCGGGTGGTCGACTCCGGCGGCCAGGCCGCCCTGCTGGCCCCCACCGAGGTGCTCGCCCAGCAGCACCACCGCTCGCTGACCGCCATGCTCGGCGACCTTGCTGCCGGCGGCATGCTCGGCGGCGCCGACGAGGCGACCCGCGTGGAGCTGCTGACCGGCTCGATGACCAAGCGGGAGCGCACCGAGCCGCTCCTGCGGCTGGCGTCGGGCGAGGCCGGCATCGTCGTGGGCACGCACGCGCTGCTCCAGGACACGGTGCAGCTGGCCGACCTCGGCCTGGTCGTCGTCGACGAGCAGCACCGCTTCGGCGTCGAGCAGCGCGCGGCGCTCACCGACAAGTCCCGCGGGGTGCCGCCCCACGTCCTGGTGATGACGGCGACGCCCATCCCGCGGACCGTGGCCATGACCGTCTTCGGCGACCTGGAGACCTCCGTCCTGGACGAGCTGCCCGCGGGCCGCGCGCCGATCCAGTCGACCGTGGTGCCGCTCGCCGACGCCCCGCACTGGGCCGACCGGATCTGGGCCCGCGCCCGAGAGGAGGTCGGCAAGGGGCACCAGGTCTACGTCGTGTGCCCCCGCATCAGCGGCGACGAGGAGGAGCCCGCCGACGCCCTCGACGCCTCCGACTCCCGTGACGACTGGGGCGACCCCACCGAGGGGGCGGCCGGCGGGGGAGAGGACGCCCCGCGGCCGCTCTCCGCCGTCGAGGACGTGGTGGCCGAGCTCTCGTCCGGGCCGCTGGCCGGGCTGCGGGTCCAGCCGCTGCACGGCCGGATGGCGGCCGACGAGAAGGACCGCACCATGCGCTCCTTCGCCGCCGGCGACGTCGACGTGCTGGTCTCCACCACCGTGATCGAGGTCGGCGTGGACGTCGCCAACGCCACCACCATGGTCCTGCTCGACGCCGACCGGTTCGGCATCTCCCAGCTGCACCAGCTGCGCGGTCGCGTCGGGCGTGGCGGCCTGCCCGGCCTGTGCCTCCTGGTCACCCACGCCGAGGCGGGGTCACCCGCCCGCGAGCGGCTCGACGCCGTGGCCGGCACCTCCGACGGCTTCGAGCTCTCCCGGATCGACCTCGAGCTGCGCCGGGAGGGCGACGTCCTGGGCGCCAGCCAGTCCGGCTTGCGCTCCAGCCTGCAGACGCTGCGGGTCCTGCGCGACGAGGAGACCATCGTGGCGGCCCGGGAGGCCGCGACGGCCCTGCTCGACGCCGACGCGGACCTGCGGCAGGCGCCGCTGCTGGCGGGCATGGTCACCGAGCTGGAGCGCACGGCCGCGGCCGCCTTCGTCGACCGGTCCTGACGACCCTACGATCGGGCGTCATGACCCGGATCATCGCCGGCTCGGCGGGCGGTCGCTCGCTGGCCACCCCGCGCGGCAGCGCGACGCGCCCCACCAGCGACCGGGTCCGCGAGGCGCTGTTCTCCACGGTGCAGTCGTGGGCCGGCTCCTTCGACTGGCTGCGGGTCCTGGACCTCTACGCCGGCACCGGCGCCCTCGGGCTGGAGTCGCTCTCCCGCGGGGCGAGCGCGGCCACGCTGGTCGAGCACGACAAGCGCACGGCCGGCCTGATCAGCCGCAACGCCACCGACCTGGGCCTGGGGCCCGTGCGGGTCGTGGCCGGCACGGTGCGCTCCTTCCTCGCCGGGCCGCCGCCGTCCGAGCCCTACGACCTGGTGCTCTCCGACCCGCCCTACCCCCTCGCGGACGACGCCGTGGCGGCCGACCTGGTGGCGCTGGGCGCGCCGGGCTGGCTGGCGGTCGACGCGCTGGTCGTGGTGGAGCGCTCGGCCCGGAGCCCCGAGCCGCGCTGGCCCGCGGGCTTCACGGCCCGCAAGCCGCGCAACTACGGTGAGACCGCGCTCTGGACGGCCGACTGGCCGGGCGGGGCGCAGGACCAGGAGCAGGACCAGGAGCAGGACGGCGACGTGCAGCAGGAGGAGGAGCGTCCGTGACGCACACCGTGGTGGTGCCGGGGTCCTTCGACCCCGTGACGCTCGGCCACCTCGACGTGATCGCGCGCGCCGCCGCGCTGTTCGACGAGGTCGTCGTGGCCGTGGGGGTCAACGCCTCCAAGCGACGCCTGTTCTCCGCCGAGGAGCGGATGGACCTGCTGCGCCGCGCCTGCGCCGACCTGCCCAGCGTGCGCGTGGCCGGCTTCGAGGGCCTGGTCACCGGTTTCTGCGCCGAGATCGGCGCCCAGGCCATCGTCAAGGGCCTGCGCACCGCGCAGGACTACGAGTACGAGCTGCCGATGGCCCACATGAACACCCGGCTGACCGGCGTCACGACGCTGTTCCTGCCGACGAGCCCCGAGCACGCCTTCGTGTCCTCCTCGCTGGTGAAGGAGGTCGCTGCGTTCGGCGGCGACACCTCGGCGTTCCTGCCTGCCTTCGTGCACGAGGCCCTCGTCGCGCGGCTGGCCGAGCGGAGCGCGGGGGGCGGGTCGTGAGCCCGCTCGGTGCTGGTGCCGGTCGCCCCTGCGTCAGCAGTTTGGTGGCACACCAGCCCACCGTTACGATTCTCGACGATGTGTCGTGCCCGGAACCGGAAGTGATCCCCTGACCAGCCTGGACCCGAGAGCGCCGCTCGTGCTCGATACCCACGAGCTCGGCCGCCGCCCGGGGTCCCAACGTCAGGTGTCGCGAACGGTACCGGCCCCGACAGATCTGGGCATCGAAGTCCTGCGTGTCCCCGAGGGGTCGCCGGTCCAGCTGGACCTGCGCCTCGAGGCGGTCATGGAGGGGGTGCTGGTCACGGGTGAGGCTCACGCCTCGCTCGACGGCGAGTGCGTGCGGTGCCTGGAGCCGATCGACGACGAGGTCGACGTGACGTTCCAGGAGCTGTACGTCTACGACGAGCACCAGACGCCTCACGACGAGGACGACGACGTCAGCCGGCTCGACGGCGACCTGGTCGACCTCGAGCCCCAGCTGCGGGACGCGGTGGTGCTGGCACTACCGTTCCAGCCCCTGTGCTCGGAGGACTGCGAAGGCCTCTGCCCGGAGTGCGGGGTGCGGCTGAACGACGAGCCCGACCACGGGCACGAGGACCCGATCGACCCGCGTTGGGCGGGGCTGGCCGGCCTCAAGCAGGACCTGGACGACAAGAGCTGACCGGAGCGGGAGACCCCGCCCCGGCGATGACGAGGAGACAACAGTGGCAGTCCCGAAGCGGAAGATGTCGCGCAGCAACACCCGGCACCGTCGCTCGGCCTGGAAGGCCGTGGCCCCGACCCTGGTGACCTGCGCGAACCCCGCCTGCGGTGCCAAGCACCTCCCGCACCGCGCGTGCGGCGAGTGCGGCCAGTACGGCGCTCGCGGCGCTCGCCGCCAGGTCCTCTGAGCTCAGGTCCTGTCCTGAGCGAGGAGCTCGACCACACCGCGCTGCGGGCGGCGCTGGGGGACCCCGACCTGGACCCCCAGCTGCTCGAGCGTGCCCTCACCCACCGCAGCTACGCCTACGAGCACGGCGGTCTGCCCACCAACGAGCGCCTGGAGTTCCTGGGCGACTCGGTGCTGGGCGTCGTCGTGACCGAGACGCTGTACCGGACGCACC
This sequence comes from Nocardioides bruguierae, assembly GCF_023656415.1. Lineage (GTDB taxonomy): Bacteria > Actinomycetota > Actinomycetes > Propionibacteriales > Nocardioidaceae > Nocardioides > Nocardioides bruguierae. Next base: position 80,751 of record NZ_JAMOIL010000005.1, on the reverse strand, counting down.
CCGACCTGTCGGAGGGGCGGCTGGCCAAGCTGCGGGCCGCGGTCGTCAACGCCCGCGCCCTCGCGGGCGTGGCGCGCACGATCGGGCTCGGCCCGCACATCAAGCTGGGGCGTGGTGAGGAGACCACGGGTGGTCGCGAGAAGGCGTCGATCCTCTCCGACACCGTGGAGGCGGTCATCGGGGCGGTGCACCTGACCGGAGGTCTCGAGACCTCCGCGATCGTCGTGCACCGCCTCTTCGACCCGCTGCTGGAGGAGGCCTCGGCGCTCGGCGCCGGCCTGGACTGGAAGACGTCCCTCCAGGAGCTCGCGGCCGAGCACGAGCTCGGCGTCCCGGAGTACGTCATCGAGGACTCCGGCCCCGACCACGCCAAGACGTTCCGCGCCCAGGTGCGGGTGGGGGAGCAACTCTACGGCAACGGCCAGGGCCGCTCCAAGAAGGAGGCCGAGCAGGCCGCCGCCCAGACCGCCTACGAGGAGATCGAGGCGGACCTGGGGACCTCGGCGACCGCCGGCACCCCCACGGCCGGCACCCCCACGGCCGGCACCCCCACGGCCGGCACCGCCGGCTGACGTGCCCGAGCTCCCCGAGGTCGAGGTCGTCCGCGCCGGCCTCGAGCGACACGTGCTCGGCGGTCGCGTCGAGCGCGTCGACGTCCTGCACGAACGCCCCGTCCGGCGTGATCCGCGTGGCCCCGAGGGGTTCGCGGCCGCCCTGGCGGGGCGTCGTCTCGTCTCGGCCCGCCGTCGCGGCAAGTACCTGTGGCTCGCGCTGGACGACGGCGACGCGCTGCTGGCCCACCTCGGCATGAGCGGTCAGCTGCTGGTCCAGCCGCCCGAGGCGCCCGCCGAGCGGCACCTGCGGGTCCGGCTCGCGCTCTCCGGCCTCGAGCACGGCCGCGAGCTGCGCTTCGTCGACCAGCGGATGTTCGGCGGCCTGCTGGTCTCGGCCGGTGGCGCCGACCTGCCGCCCGAGATCGCGCACATCGCCCGTGACCCCCTCGACACCGCGTTCGACGACGTCGCCTTCGTCGCGCGCGTCCGGCGTAGGTCGGTGGCCATCAAGCGGCAGCTGCTGGACCAGAACCTCGTCTCGGGCGTCGGCAACATCTACGCGGACGAGGCCCTGTGGCGCGCCCGCCTGCACGGTGAGCGTCCGGGGGACCGGCTCACCCGGGCCCAGGTGAGCGAGCTGCTCGGGCACGCCAGGGACGTCATGCGGGACGCCCTCGCCCAGGGCGGCACGTCCTTCGACGCCCTCTACGTCAACGTCAACGGCGAGTCCGGCTACTTCGACCGCTCGCTGCACGCCTACGGCCGCGAGGGCGAGCCGTGCCTGCGGTGCGGCACCCCGGTACGGCGGGTGGCGTTCATGAACCGCTCGTCCTACTTCTGCCCCACCTGCCAGCCGGCGCCACGTCGGCGTCGGCAGCCCCGCTGACCTGCGGCGCGAGGTGAACCGCAGGCGTCCGGGAGGGGCTGGGGAGGTGCCGCGTCCGTGGCGGTTCGGCGACTACCCCGGTGGGCATGCGTCCCTGGTTTGACCCTCCTGCGACCTGGTGGGATTCTTGACGATGGCCCGGTCCCGGGTCACACCACTCCTCCCGGAAGGTCAAGCCCATGGCCAAGGCGCTGATCGGCTACATGAACAGCGACCTGCGCGACGCCCGTCTGGCGTCCGACAACGCTCGCCTGCGCAACCGCGTGGCCGAGCTGGAGGCTCTCGTCACCCGCCTCTCCCTCGAGAACGACCGCCTCGTCGCTGCGCACGCCGAGCAGCTCGAGGCCGCCATGCAGGAGATGCAGCCCGCCTGACGGGCTGACCCGGCCGCCCGGCGCTCGCCGCGGCGGCCGCGACGGCGCTCGCACCCCGCACCCGGACGACCCGGTGGGCCCGCGAGCAGCGGCACACGGACGGCGCCCGAGCGTCCCAGCGGCGGCACGCTGCCCGGGTGCGGGCTCGCCGGAGGCGTCACGGGGCATGATGGCCCCGCAGGACGCCCGTCCGACGCCTCGCCGACCGCTCAGGAGACCCCGGCTTGTACCTGAAGAGCCTGACCCTCAAGGGCTTCAAGTCGTTCGCGTCGGCCACCACCCTCCAGCTGGAGCCGGGCATCACGTGCATCGTGGGGCCGAACGGCTCGGGCAAGTCGAACGTCGTCGACGCCCTCGCCTGGGTCATGGGCGAGCAGGGTGCGAAGTCCCTGCGCGGCGGCAAGATGGAGGACGTCATCTTCGCCGGAACCTCCGGCCGCCCGCCCCTGGGTCGCGCCGAGGTCGTCCTCACCATCGACAACTCCGACGGCGCCCTGCCGATCGACTACGCCGAGGTGACGATCAGCCGGACGATGTTCCGCTCGGGCGGGTCGGAGTACGCCATCAACGGCACCGGCTGCCGCCTCCTCGACGTCCAGGAGCTGCTCAGCGACTCCGGCATCGGCCGCGAGATGCACGTGATCGTCGGGCAGGGGCAGCTCGACACGATCCTCCATGCCACCCCGGAGGACCGGCGCGGCTTCGTGGAGGAGGCCGCGGGCGTCCTGAAGCACCGCAAGCGCAAGGAGAAGGCGCTGCGCAAGCTCGACGCGTGCGAGGGCAACCTCAACCGTCTGGGCGACCTCATCTCCGAGATCCGCCGCCAGCTCAAGCCCCTCGGCCGGCAGGCGGAGGCAGCCCGCCGCGCCGCCACCGTGCAGGCCGAGGTGCGCGACGCCCGTGCCCGCCTGCTGGCCGACGACCTCGGCCGCGCCCGGGCGCTGCTGGAGAAGGAGCTGGCCGACGAGTCCGTCCTCGCCGAGCGACGCGCGCAGGTCGAGGCCGACCTGGCCGGCGGCCGCGAGCAGGAGGCCGCCGTGGAGGCGGCGCTGCGCGAGGACCTGCCCGCGCTCTCGGCCGCCCAGCAGACCTGGTTCGACCTCTCCGGCCTGCGCGAGCGGCTGCGCGGCACCGAGTCCCTGGCCCGCGAGCGGCTGCGTCACGCCGCCGGTGCGGGCGACGAGGACCCCGCCCGCGGTCGCGACCCCGAGGAGCTCGAGGCGGAGGCCGACGCCGCGCAGGAGCGTGAGCGCGAGGCCGCCGCCGAGGTCGACCGGCTGCGGGTCGGCCTGGAGGAGACCCTGACCGCGCGTCGGGCCGCGGAGGAGGCGGCCACCGCCGAGGACCGCCGCGTCGCCGCCCTGGTGCGGGCGGCCGCCGACCGGCGCGAGGGCCTGGCCCGGCTGACCGGCCAGGTCAACACCCTGCGCTCGCGGGCGCAGAGCGCGGAGGAGGAGGTCGAGCGGCTGGCCGCCTCGCGGGCGGAGGCGCTGCGCCGCGCCGAGGCCGCGCAGCGCGACTTCCACGCCCTGGAGTCCCAGGTGGCGGGTCTCGACGCCGGCGAGGAGGGCCTCGACGCCGAGCACGAGGAGGCCGTCGCCGCCCTGGACGAGGTCGTCGAGCAGCTCGCCGTCGTCGCCGAGCGGGCGCGTGCGGCCGACCGGGACCGGCACACGCTGACCGCTCGCAAGGACGCGCTCGAGCTGAGCCTGGCCCGCAAGGACGGCGCCGGTGCCCTCGTCGCGGACGGCGGCCCCGCCGGCGTCCTCGGCACCGTGGTGGACCTGCTGGAGGTGGAGCCGGGCTGGGAGGCCGCCGTGGCCACCGCCCTGGGTCGAGCCGCGGACGCGGTGGCCGTCGCGGGCACCGACGCGGCCCTGGCCGCCCTCGCGCACCTGACCGAGGGCGCGCACGGTCGAGCCACCCTGCTCCTCGCCGATGCCCCGGGCGGCAGCACCACCGCCGCCGACCTCCCCGGGCAGGGGGAGGACGTGGTGCCGGCGGGCTCCGTCGTCACCTGCCGCGACGACCTGCGCCCCGCCGTGCAGCGACTGCTGGGCGGCACCGTGCTGGTGCCCGACCTGGCCGCCGCGCGTGCGGTGCTGGAGCGCCACGCGGACCTCGTGGCCGTCACGCGCGACGGCGCGCTGCTCGCAGGGCACCTGGCCAGCGGCGGCGCGGGGGAGGGGCCCAGCCTGCTGGAGATCGCCGCCGCGGTGGACGAGGCGACCGCCGCGCTCGCCGAGGCCACCGCCACCGGCGAGCGGGCCGCGTTCGAGACCAGTCGCCTCGAGGCGCGACGCCACGACGCCCAGCAGCGCGTCGACGTCGCCCTCGACCAGTTGCACGAGTCCGACGCCCGGCTCGCCGCCGTGGCCGAGCAGCTCGGTCAGCACGGCTCGGCCATCCGGGCCGCGCAGGGCGAGGCCGAGCGGCTCGCCCAGGCGGTGACACGCGCCGAGACGGCTCGCGAGCAGGCGGGCTCCGGCCTCGCCGACCTCGAGCAGCGTCTGGCCGCGGCCGAGGAGGTGCCCGAGGAGGAGCCCGACACCGCCGAGTCCGAGCGCCTGGCCGAGTCCGCGCGCGAGGCACGGCAGCGTGAGGTCGACGCGCGCCTGGCGCTGCGCACCGCCGAGGAGCGGGCCCGTGCGGTCCACGGGCGCGCCGACGGCCTGCGCCGGGCCGCGGCCAAGGAGCGGGACGCGCGAGCCCGGGCCGCCGAGCGTGCCGAGCGGCTGCGCCGGGAGGCTCGTGCGGCGGAGGCGGTCTCGGTCGCCACCGCGTGGGTCCTGGCCCGGCTCGAGGTCTCGGTGTCCGCCGCGGCCAGCGCCCGCACCGAGGTCGAGCAGGCCCGTGCCGGCCGGGAGCAGCAGCTGCGGGAGGTACGCGCTCGCCTGCGGGACCTCACCGCCCAGCAGACGGACCTGGTCGCCGGCGCCCACCGCGACGAGCTGGCCCGCACGCAGCAGCGGATGCACATCGAGCAGCTGGAGAACCGCGCCGTCGAGGAGCTGGGCATCGAGCCCGACAACCTGGTCGTGGAGTACGGGCCCGACCAGCCTGTCCCGGTCTTCGGGCAGGCTCCCGCGTCCGGCACGGCGACCACGGCGGGCACGGTGGACACGGTGGAGGAGGACGGCGAGGACTCCCCCGAGCAGGAGCCCGAGACGGTCGCCTACGACCGCGAGGAGCAGAAGAAGCGGCTGCGCTCGGCCGAGCGGGCGCTGGCCCAGCTCGGCAAGGTCAACCCCCTGGCGCTGGAGGAGTTCGCGGCGCTCGAGGAGCGCCACCGGTTCCTGGTGGAGCAGCTGGAGGACCTGCGCAAGACCCGCAAGGACCTCCTCGACATCGTCGCGGATGTCGACGCCCGGGTGGAGCAGGTCTTCACCGAGGCCTACGCCGACGTGGAGAAGGCGTTCGACGCGACGTTCGCCAGGCTCTTCCCCGGAGGAGAGGGCCGGCTGGTGCTCACCGACCCCGCGAACATGCTCACCACCGGCATCGAGGTCGAGGCGCGGCCGCCGGGCAAGAAGGTCAAGCGGCTCTCCCTCCTCTCGGGCGGCGAGCGCTCCCTGGTGGCCGTCGCGTTCCTCGTCGCACTGTTCAAGGCCCGACCCTCGCCCTTCTACATCCTCGACGAGGTCGAGGCGGCCCTGGACGACACCAACCTGGGGCGTCTGCTGCAGATCTACGAGGAGCTGTGCGAGTCCTCCCAGCTGCTCGTGATCACCCACCAGAAGCGGACGATGGAGGTCGGTGACGCGCTCTACGGCGTCACCATGCGCGGCGACGGCGTCTCCACCGTCATCAGCCAGCGGCTGCGCGACGAGGCCACTGCCTGAGCCCCGTCCCCGGGGGCCCTGCAAGACCTGTCCCGCAGGCCGTCCACCACCCTCGCGGGCGCTGGGGTCCTGGCCCGGACCGTGGCAGGCTTGGCCTGTCTCCCGGGCGCGCTGGTGCCCGTCCCCTCAGGAAGGTCGCAGCAGCTCTCGTGGTCAGCATCATCGTCGCCATGGTCGTGGTCGTCGTCCTCGCCGGCGGCATCCTCTTCTACGTCGCCTACCCGCACCAGGGGCGTGACGTGGAGGGCGCCTCGTGGCTGAGCGCGCCGCTCATCCGCGCCGCCTTCCGCCTGCCGGTCCTGCGTGACGGCGACCCGGACACCGACGCCGCGGCCCAGCAGCGCCGCCACCACGAGGACGACGCCGCCGACGAGCGGGCGCGGCTGCGCGAGGAGCACCGCGCCCAGCGTGACGAGCACCGTGCGGAGCGTAACGAGCAGCAGCGCGCCGAGCGCGAGCGTGAGCACGCGGAGAGCACCCAGGGCTGAGCCCGTCCCCGCCACCGCTTGCCGGGTGGCGGACCCCCGGCACGGGGGTGACAGGATGACCGCATGGATTCCATGCTGTCGCTGATCATCGGCATCGCGGTGGTGGCCTGCCTGCTGGTGGGCCTCGTCGTCGGCCTCGTCGTCTCGAGCCGACGAGGGTCCCGACCCGGTCCTCCGGTCGAGGGCGACGCCCCGGCCACGACCGTCCCGCCCGCGCAGGCGCCCGTCGAGCCCGACGCCGAGGTCGTCCCCGACGAGGCGCCGACGCAGGCCCCCGTCGAGACCGTCGAGGAGCCGGCCGCCCCGGCCCTGGACGTCCCGGAGCCGGCGTCCTCGCGCCTGGTCCGCCTGCGGCAGCGGCTGGCCGGCTCGCAGAACGCGCTGGGCAAGGGCCTGCTCGCGCTTCTCTCGCGCGACCGGATCGACGAGGACACCTGGGAGTCCATCGAGGACACCCTGCTCACCGCGGACGTGGGCGTCGCTGCCACCACCGAGCTGGTCGAGAAGCTGCGCACCCGCCTGCGCGTCGAGGGCGGCGGTGACGCGCGCCAGGTCCTCCGCGAGGAGCTGGTCGCGCTGATCGGCGCGGACGTCGACCGCTCCCTGTCCGTCAGCGGCGCGGGGGAGGACCCCGGGGTCGTGCTCGTCGTCGGCGTCAACGGTGCCGGCAAGACCACCACCGTCGGCAAGATCGCCCGCATCCTCGTGGCCGAGCAGCGCAGCGTCGTGCTGGGCGCTGCCGACACCTTCCGCGCCGCGGCCGCGGAGCAGCTGACCACCTGGGGCGACCGGGTGGGCGTCCCCGTCGTCCGCGGCGAGGAGGGGTCGGACCCGGCCGCCGTCGCCTACCGCGCGGTCGACGCCGGCGCCGAGCAGGGCGCCGACACGGTGCTGGTCGACACCGCCGGCCGCCTGCAGAACAAGAAGGGGCTCATGGACGAGCTCGGCAAGGTCAAGCGGGTCGTGGAGAAGAAGGCCGCGGTCACCGAGACGCTGCTCGTCCTCGACGCCACCACGGGCCAGAACGGCCTCATCCAGGCACGGGTGTTCGCCGAGGCGGTGGACGTCTCGGGCATCGTGCTGACCAAGCTCGACGGCTCGGCCAAGGGCGGCATCGTCGTGGCGGTGCAGCGCGAGCTCGGCGTGCCGGTGAAGCTGGTCGGCCTCGGCGAGGGCGCGGACGACCTGGCCCCCTTCGAGCCCGGCGCGTTCGTGGACGCCCTGCTCAGCTGACCTGCCGCACCAGCGACCCGTCCTCCCGACCGGGAGGGCGGGTCCGCTGTTCTCAGGGACTGCTCAGCAGGCGATCAGTGAGCCGGCGGCGCTGCGCCGGCCCCAGGAGGGGCCAGGACAGGGCTTCTCGGGCCGCGCTCGGACCCCGTGGCCAGCGTGCACGTGTAGCCGCTGACCTGCGGGGGCGGTGCCCCGGCGCACGCCTCGGCAAACCTGCTCCCTGAGAGGGTTCATTCACATGTAACACTGCCCTGGGCTTCGTTACATCCGTGAAACATGCCACGTGGATACGCGAAATCTGGGTTCACGAGGGTGTCGGTCGAACCGGGGCAGTCCACGATCGACAGCGAAGTCGTGCAGGACGTCGCTGCCCCACGCCTGACTCACTGGAGGTTTCGTGGACGGCTACAACGCCTTCATGCTGGTGGCCACTCTGTTGGTCCTCATGATGACCACGCCCGCGCTCGCCCTGTTCTACGGCGGCATGACGCGCTCGAAGTCCGTGCTCAACATGATGATGATGAGCTACATCTCGATGGCCATCGTGGGCATCATCTGGGTCCTCTGGGGCTACTCGATGGTGTTCTCCGGCGACGGTGTCTTCTTCGCCTCGCCGGCGACCAACTTCGGTCTGAAGGACGTCGGCTACGACGGCTACACCTTCATGATGTTCCAGCTCACCTTCGCGGTGATCACCACCGCGCTGATCAGCGGCGCCATCGCCGACCGTGTGAAGTTCGCCGCCTGGGTGGTCTTCGTCCCGCTGTGGGCGACGATCTCCTACTTCCCGCTGGCCCACATGGTCTTCGGCTGCACCGACAGCGCCCTCATCTGCACCACGATCGGCGCGCAGGACTACGCCGGCGGTACCGCCGTGCACATCAACGCCGGTGTCGCGGGCCTCGTGCTCGCCCTGGTCGTCGGCAAGCGCCTCGGCTTCGGCAAGGAGCCGATGCGCCCGCACAACCTGACCCTCACGATGATCGGTGCCGCCCTCCTGTGGGTCGGCTGGTACGGCTTCAACGTCGGCTCGCTGATCCTGCTCGACACCGAGGACGCGGAGTTCACCAGCTTCCAGTTCCTCGCCGAGACCGGCCTGACCTTCGCCAACACCACGCTCGCCACGATGGCCGCCATCATCGGCTGGCTGCTCGTCGAGAAGGTCCTGCACGGCAAGGCCACCACCCTGGGTGCGGCCTCCGGCATCGTCGCGGGTCTCGTCGCGATCACCCCGGCCGCCGGTGCGGTCAACATCTGGGGCGCGCTGATCATCGGTCTCATCTCGGGTGCGGTCTGCGCCTGGGCCGTGGGCCTGAAGTACAAGCTGGGCTACGACGACTCGCTCGACGTCGTCGGCGTCCACCTGGTCGGCGGCATCATCGGCACCGTCCTGATCGGCTTCTTCTCGGTCACCTCCGACTCCGCCACCACCGGCATCGCCGGCGGTGCCGTGGACGGCCTGTTCTACGGCGGCGGCATCGACTCGCTCGTCTCGCAGGTCCTGGGTGTCCTGGTCGCCATCGCCTGGTCCGGCATCGCCACCCTGGTGATCGCCCTGGTCATCAAGTTCACCATCGGCTGGCGGATCTCCGAGGACGCCGAGTCCGAGGGCATCGACCTCGACCAGCACGGCGAGTCGGCCTACGAGATCGCCGGCGGCTCCTCGCTCGGGAGCAAGGCGTGAAGCTGGTGACCGCGGTCATCAAGCCGCACAAGTGGGAGGACGTCCGGGAGGCGCTGGAGAACTTCGGCGTCACCGGGATGACCGTCTCCGAGGTGTCTGGCTACGGCCGGCAGAAGGGCCACACCGAGGTCTACCGCGGTGCTGAGTACGACGTGGCCCTGGTCCCGAAGATCCGCATCGAGATCGTCGTCGAGGACGGCGACGCGGAGGACGTGGCCAACCTCGTCGTGAAGACCGGTCAGACCGGTCGGATCGGCGACGGCAAGGTGTGGGTGAGCCCCGTCGAGTCGGTGGTGCGCGTGCGCACCGGCGACCGCGACGGCGCCGCCCTGTGAGCCTGACCGGCCACCGGGCGTTCCAGTGACGCGAGCTCGGGCCCGGTCCTCGGTCGAGGGCCGGGCCCGAGCCGTCTGACCCCGCCCCGCGCGGGAGGTGTCCGGGTCGGCACCGACTCGGGCATGATCGGTACACACGTCGCCAGGAGGAGCACTCCTCCTGGTCACCGACGCACAGTCGGACGAGAGGGGAAACCATGAAGCTCGTGACCGCGGTCATCAAGCCGCACAAGTGGGAGGACGTCCGCGTCGCCCTGGAGGGTGTCGGTGTCACCGGCATGACCGTCTCCGAGGTGTCCGGCTACGGCCGCCAGAAGGGTCACACCGAGGTCTACCGCGGTGCCGAGTACGACATCGCCCTCGTGCCCAAGATCCGCATCGAGATCGCTGTGAACGACGACGACGTGACCCCCGTGGTCGACGCCATCGTCAGCAGCGCCGCCTCCGGCCGCATCGGGGACGGCAAGGTCTGGGTGAGCCCGCTCGAGTCGGTGGTGCGCGTGCGTACCGGCGACAAGGACGACGCGGCGCTCTGACCTCACGCTGCATGCACCACACCGACGCCCGTGCCCGCGGGTCGGCCGGCTCACGCCGCCGGTCCGCGGGGCGGGCGTCGTGTGCTTCCACCAGGTCGACCCGGGTCCCGGGTGACCCGGCGACCGCACCCCGGGAAAGGGAACGATGACCGCCGAGGAGCGTCTCCAGCGCACCGCCGAGGCCGACCAGCTCGCCGAGAACGCCTACGAGAAGGCGGGCGGCACGACCCAGGGCATGGCCCTGATCGCGGTCGGCGGCTACGGCCGCCGCGAGCTCGCCCCGTACTCGGACCTGGACGTCGTCCTCGTCCACGACGAGTCGACCGACCCCGGAGAGGTCGCCTCGCAGGTCTGGTACCCGCTGTGGGACTCCGGCGTGAACCTCGACCACTCCGTGCGGCTCCTGCCCGAGATGCTCACGGCCGCGGCCGGCGACCTCAAGGTCGCCCTCGGCCTCCTCGACATCCGCCACCTGGCCGGCGACCCCAACCTGACCCTGCGGCTGCGCACGGCCGTGCTGGCGCAGTGGCGCCGGGACGCGCGCGAGCGCCTGCCCGACCTCCAGGCCATGGTGCGCAAGCGCCACGAGCTCTCCGGCGAGCTCGGGCACCGCTCGGTGCCCGACATCAAGGAGTCCGCAGGCGGCCTGCGCGACGCCACCATCCTCAAGGCCCTCACCGCGACGTGGCTGGTCGACGTGCCGCACGCCGACCTCGAGGCCAGCCGCCTGGCCCTGCTCGACGTCCGCGACCTCGTCCACGCCTCCGCCGGACGCGGGGTGGACCGGATCAGCCCCGAGATGTGGAGCGACCTGGCCACCGGGCTCGACCTCCCGGACGCGCGCTCCGCGCAGGTCCACGTCCGTGGCCTGGGCCGACGCATCGCCCACCTGTCCCGGCTGTCCTGGCGGCGCGTGGACGACGTCCTGCGTCGCCCGCGGGCCACCGCCCCGCGGCGCCCGCAGCTCGAGCGGGTCGCGCCCGGCGTCGCGCTCTCGGGCGCCGAGATCGTCCTGGACCGCGGCGCCGACCCGCGCAAGGACCCGCTGCTCCTCCTGCGCGCCGCGGCCGAGGCCGCCGAGCGCGACCTCCTCCTCGCCCCGCCCACGGCCGGACGGCTGGCCCGGGACGCGGCGGCGCTGCCGGACCCGTGGCCCGAGGAGGCGCGCCAGCTGCTGGTCCGCCTCCTGGCCGCCGGGCCCAGCCTGCTGCCGGTGTGGGAGACGCTGGAGGAGACCGGCGCCCTGGGCAAGATCCTGCCCGAGTGGGAGCGCATCCGGCTGCTGCCGCACGCCTCCGCCATCCACCGCTTCACCGTCGACCGGCACGTCGTCGAGACGTGCATCGAGGCCTCGGGCCTGATCCGGCACGTCGGCCGCCCCGACGTCCTCATGGTCGCGGCGCTGCTGCACGACATCGGCAAGGGCGGGCTCACCGAGCACAGCGTCGCCGGTGAGCCGGTCGCCCGCGAGGTCGCCCAGCGGATGGGCTTCTCGGCGAGCTGCGTGGAGCTGATCGCCCAGCTGGTGCGCTGGCACCTGCTGCTCTCGGAGACGGCGACCACCCGGGACCCCGACGACCCGGCCACCGTCGAGCTGGTCGCGCGGCACGTCGAGACCCCCGAGGCCCTCGAGCTGCTCACGGCCCTGACCGAGGCCGACGCGAAGGCCGCGTCGCCGCAGGCGTGGTCCTCGTGGCGCGCGCGGCTCGTGCTCGACCTGTCGGGGAAGGTGCGGCGGGCGCTGGAGGAGGGCCGGCTGCCGGAGTCCCCCGACACGCCCGAGGTGGACGTGCCCCGCGAGGTGCTGGAGGGCGGGTTCACGATCACGGTCGACACGGCCGCCGCGGGTGGCTGCCTCGTCGAGGTGCTGGCCCCGGACAGGGTGGGCCTGCTCGCCGACCTGGCCGGGCTGTTCGCGCTCAACCGCATCCCCGTCCGCTCGGCCCGCGTCTGGCACCAGGACGGCGTCGGGGTCTCGCGCTGGGAGGTCGGCCAGGAGACCGTCGACGTCGGGTTCCTGCGCTCCAAGCTCTCCGCCATCTTCGAGGGGCGGATGACGCCGGCCGACCGGCTGCGCATCCACGACCCCGTGAAGCTGGCGCCCACGGTGCAGGTCCGGGGCGACGCCTCGACCACGTCCACGGTGCTGGAGGTCCGTGCGGCCGACCAGCCGGGCGTGGTCTACCTGGTGTGCACCACGCTGGCCGCGATGGACATCGACGTGCGCAGCGCCCACGTCGACACCCTCGGCCCGCAGGCCGTCGACGTCTTCTACCTGCAGGAGGCCCACGCGGGCGTGCTCTCCGAGGTCAGGGCCGCCGACGCTGCTCACGCGGTGCGCGCGGCCCTCGCCGGAGGCGCGGGCACCGGTTCCGGCGCACGCGGTAGGTAGGCTGGGCCACCGAGCCCGGGCACCCGTGCGTGCCCGGTCGTTCGCCGCTCCACGCTCCACCCACCGACTCCACGAGGGACCCTGTGTTCGCCACCCTGTCCGACCGCCTCGCCGACACCTTCAAGAACCTCCGGGGGAAGGGCCGGCTCTCCGAGGCGGACATCGACGCCACCGCGCGCGAGATCCGCATCGCGCTGCTGGAGGCGGACGTCGCCCTGCCCGTGGTCAAGGAGTTCGTGGCCGCGGTCAAGGAGCGGGCGCGGGGCGAGGAGGTCAGCGGTGCGCTGAACCCCGCCCAGCAGGTCGTCAAGATCGTCCACGAGGAGCTCGTGGCGATCCTCGGCGGCGAGACCCGTCGCCTGCGCTACGCCAAGAACGGCCCGACCGTCATCATGCTGGCCGGCCTCCAGGGTGCCGGCAAGACCACGCTCGCGGCGAAGCTGGCGCTGTGGCTCAAGGAGCAGGGCAAGACCCCGCTGCTCGTGGCCGCCGACCTCCAGCGCCCCAACGCCGTCAACCAGCTCCAGGTCAACGGTGGCCGGGTCGGCGTGCCGGTCTTCGCCCCCGAGCCGGGCAACGGCGTCGGCGACCCGGTGTCGGTGGCCCGCGCCTCCATCGAGGAGGCCAAGCGGACGCTGCACGACGTGGTCATCGTCGACACGGCCGGCCGTCTGGGCATCGACGCCGAGCTGATGCAGCAGGCGGCCGACATCCGCACCGCCGTGAACCCCGACGAGGTCCTCTTCGTCGTCGACGCGATGATCGGCCAGGACGCGGTCACGACCGCCCAGGCGTTCCTCGAGGGCGTCGGCTACGACGCGGTGGTGCTCACCAAGCTCGACGGTGACGCCCGCGGTGGTGCGGCGCTCTCCATCGCCTCGCTCACCGGCAAGCCGGTCATGTTCGCCTCCAACGGCGAGAAGATGACCGACTTCGACCTCTTCCACCCCGACCGGATGGCCTCGCGCATCCTGGACATGGGTGACGTCCTCACGCTGATCGAGCAGGCCGAGAAAGCCTTCGACGCCGAGCAGGCCGCCAAGGCCGCGGCGAAGCTGACCGGTCAGGGCGGCGAGTTCACCCTGGACGACTTCCTCGAGCAGATGCAGCAGCTGCGCAAGCTCGGCTCGATGTCGAAGATCATGGGGATGCTGCCCGGGATGGGGCAGTTCCGCGAGCAGCTGGAGAACTTCGACGAGCGCGAGATCGACCGCGTGCAGGCGATCATCCAGTCGATGACGCCCGGCGAGCGCGCGAACCCGAAGATGATCGACGGCTCGCGCCGCAAGCGCATCGCGGCCGGGTGCGGTCGCACCGTCACCGACGTCAACCAGCTCGTTGACCGGTTCTTCGAGGCCCGCAAGATGATGATGTCGATGGCCAAGGGCGGCGGCATGCCGGGGATGCCGGGCATGCCCGGGATGCCGGGGATGCCCGGGCCCGGCAAGCGGGGCAAGGCCAAGCAGCAGCCCCGCAAGGGCAAGGGTGCCAAGCGCGGTTCCGGCAACCCGGCCAAGGCCGGCGCGAAGAAGCCGGGCAACCCCGCGAAGACGGGCAGCAACCCTTTCGGTGGCGACGCCCCCATCGACTACGAGCAGGCCGCGGCCGACCTGAACCTGCCCAAAGACTTCTCCAAGTTCCTGAAGTGAGGCCGTCGCGCTGGGAGCCTGCGACCAGCGCGTCGATGGCCGAGGATCGAGCGAGCCCGGCACCGCGAGCCTGCGAGCGGGGCCGACGGGCGAGTCGAGATCCAGCACCCCTGAAGCCGCACCAGGAGGAAGCGTGCCCGGAGGACTGACCGTCGTCATCGACGCCGCCAACGTCGTGGGTGCGAAGGCCGACGGCTGGTGGAAGGACCGCGCGGGCGCCGCGGTGCGCCTGCACGAGGCGCTGCTCGTGGCCGACGTGCCGGGCGAGGAGATAGTCCTCGTGCTGGAGGGCGGCGCCAAGGCCGGGGTCAAGCCCGGCAAGGACGCCCACGTGCGGGTCGTGCACGCCCCCAAGGACGGCGACTCCACGATCCTCGCGGAGGCCCGCAAGCGGGTCGGGAAGGGACGCCGGGTCCTGGCGGTGACCGCCGACCGCGCGCTGGGCGCCAACCTGCACGGCGTCGGCGCGGACGTGGTGGGCCCGACGTGGCTGCTGGACCGGCTGGGTCCCTGAGGGCCGGCGGCCCCCTGCGCGCCGGTGTGACGCCCGCTACGGTCGGGCCATGAGCGCGCTGCGGTTCTCCGGACCTGTCCTGCCCGACGGCGAGCCCCGCGACGTCTTCGTCGTGGACGGTCGGGTGACGTTCGAGCCCCAGCCGGGCGCCGAGCACGTCGCCGACGGCTGGCTGCTGCCCGGCCTGGTGGACGCCCACAACCACCTCGGGCTGGAGGACGGGGGAGCGGTGGAGGACCCCGCGGAGGTCGAGGCGCAGGCGCTGGCCGACCGCGACACCGGCGTCCTGCTGCTGCGCGACTGCGGCTCGCCCGCCGACACCCGGTGGGTGCAGGAGCGCGAGGACCTGCCCGTGCTGCTGCGCGCCGGCAGGCACGTCGCGCGGACCCGGCGCTACATCCGCCACTACGCCCACGAGGTCGAGCCGGAGGACCTGGCGGCGACCGTGGCGCGCGAGGCCCGGTCCGGCGACGGCTGGGTCAAGCTCGTGGGGGACTGGATCTCGCGGGAGAGCGGCGACCTCGCCCCGTCCTTCGCCCCCGACACCTTCGCCGCGGCCATCGCCGCCGCGCACGCCGAGGGCGCGAAGGTCACCGCGCACTGCTTCGGGCGGGAGGTGCTCGAGGGCCTCGTGGACGCCGGCATCGACTGCCTCGAGCACGGCACGGGCCTCTCGGTCGACCAGCTCGACCGGATGGCCGCCGCCGGGGTGGCACTGGTGCCGACCGTGCTCCAGACCGGGAAGTTCCCCGAGTTCGCCGCCCAGGGCCGCGGCCGGTTCCCCGCCTACTCCGCGACCATGGACGAGCTGTACGCCCAGCGTCGCGAGGTGCTCCTGGCCGCCCACGAGGCGGGCGTCGACCTGTTCGTGGGCTCGGACGGCGGCGGCACCGGCCGGCACGGGTACCTCGCGGAGGAGATCGAGGCGATGATCGCCATGGGCCTGCCCGCGGCCGAGGTGGTCGCCGCCGCGTCCTGGAAGGGGCGCGCCTGGCTGGGCTTCGCCGGCATCGAGGAGGGTGCGCAGGCCGACTTCGTGGTCCTGGACCGGGACCCCGTGGCCGACCCGTCCGTGCTGGCCGAGCCCGCCTGCGTGGTGCTGCGCGGGCAGGTCGTGGTCCGGCGTCCCTGAGCGCCGGCGGGCCCCGCCCGTGCGGGGCCGGGCGCGATTACCCACCGGGGGAGACTCGTGGCAACATAGTCGGCTGAGTCCTGCGTCGGGGGAACCCTCTCACTCCGCCGACGCAGAGCCCATCGAGGTCTCGCCTACGGTTCCCCACCTGGCGGCGGACCCTCACCCCACACGACCTGTTGAGGAGACACCACAACCGTGGCCGTCAAGATCCGTCTCAAGCGCCTGGGCAAGATCCGGGTGCCGCAGTACCGCATCGTCATCGTCGACTCGCGCAAGAAGCGCGACGGCAAGGTGATCGAGGAGATCGGCAAGTACCACCCCAAGGAGGACCCGTCGTACATCGACGTCGTCTCCGACCGGGCCCAGTACTGGCTGGGTGTCGGCGCGCAGCCGACCGAGGCCGTCGAGGCCATCCTGAAGATCACCGGTGACTGGCAGAAGCACAAGGGCCTGCCCGGCACCGAGGGCACCCTGAAGACCGCTGCCCCGAAGCCCGACAAGCTCGCCCTCTTCAACGAGGCGCTCAAGGAGGCCCACGGCTCCAACGCCGAGGCGGTCACCAAGAAGAGCGAGCCCAAGGCCGAGGCCAAGGCCGAGGAGAAGGCCGAGGAGCCCGCCAAGACCGAGAGCGAGGCCTGAGCGTCGTGCTCGCCGAGGCGCTCGAGCACCTGGTGCGCGGCATCGTGGACAACCCCGACGAGGTGTCCGTCAGGGACAAGCAGCTTCGTCGCGGTTCGCTCCTCGAGGTCCGCGTCCACCCGGACGACCTGGGCAAGGTGATCGGCCGCCACGGCCGCACCGCCACGGCGTTCCGCACCGTGATGAGCGCCCTGGCCGGCAATGACGGCGCTCGCGTCGACTTCGTCGACACCGACCGCCGCCGCTGACCTCGGTCAGCACCGGCCCCGCACGCACCGACCCGCACGACGCAGCCAGCCTGCGTCGTGCGGGTCGTCTGCGTCCCGGGACGTCATACCTCTGAGGGAGACTGCGTCCGCTCCGCATGACGTCCGCACCACCTCCGGGCCCCACCCGGCCCGGCACAGATCGCCCCGTCACAGATCGAAAGGCACCCGCGTGAGCGAGACCATCGAGGTCCTCGTCGGCCGCCTCGGCAAGCCCCACGGCATCCGCGGCGACGTCACCGTCGACGTCCGCACGGACTCGCCGGAGCTGCGCTTCGCCCCCGGGGCCGTCCTGCGCGCCGAGGCCCCGCGCGGCTCCGCGTTCACCGGCACCCGGCTCACGGTGGCCCGGGCCCGGATGCACACCGGCGTGCTGCTGGTGCGTTTCGAGGAGGTCGCCGACCGCACCGCCGCCGAGGCGGTGCGCGGGGTGCTGCTGCACGCCACGATCGCCGTCCACGACTCCCCGGAGGACCCCGAGGAGTTCTACGACCACCAGCTCGAGGGGCTCACGGTGCTCGACACCGACGGCACCGAGCACGGCACGGTCGTCCGCCTCGTCCACGGGGGAGCGCAGGACCTGCTCGCGGTCCGCACCGCCCACGGCGAGCGGCTCGTGCCCTTCGTGACCGCCCTGGTGCCCGAGGTCGACCTCGAGGCCGGCCGCGTGGTCGTCGCCGACCGTCCGGGGCTGCTCGTGCCGCTGCCGGACGAGGACTGAGACGAGCCGACCCGTGCGACTGGACTACGTCTCGATCTTCCCCGACTACCTCGCACCGCTGCGGCTCTCGCTGCCCGGCAAGGCCGTGGCCAGCGGGCTGCTCGAGCTGCACGTGCACGACCTGCGCGACTTCACCCACGACCGGCACCGCACCGTCGATGACACCCCCTACGGCGGTGGCGCCGGCATGGTGATGAAGCCCGAGCCGCTCGGGGAGGCGCTCGACACCCTCGAGGTCGACGGCGTGACCGTCGTCGTCCCCACGCCGTCGGGGCGCCCCCTGACCCAGGCGCTGGCCGCCGACCTGGCCACACGGGAGCGGCTCGTCTTCCTCTGCGGTCGCTACGAGGGCATCGACCAGCGGGTGCTCGACCATGCGGCGGAGCGTGCCGAGCTGGTCGAGGTCTCGCTCGGCGACTATGTACTCAACGGCGGTGAGGTCGCCGCGCTCGCGGTCACCGAGGCCGTCGTCCGGCTGCTGCCCGGGTTCATGGGCAACGCGGCCTCGCTGGTCGAGGAGTCGCACACCGACGGGCTGCTGGAGTACCCCGTCTACACCAAGCCTGCCGCCTGGCGCGGTCACGAGGTCCCGCCCGTGCTGATGGGCGGCAACCACGGTGCGATCGCGGCGTGGCGCGAGGAGCAGGCGCGCGAGCGGACGGCGGCGCGCCGGCCCGACCTGCTGCACGCCAGCGCCCTCGCGGGCGGCGACGACGGTTGGGAGGTCGTGCCCGCGAGCCCCGCCGACGCCCCGGAGCTGCTGACGCTCCAGCTGGCCTGCTGGGTCACCGAGGCGCTCGTCAACGAGGACCTCTCCATCCCGCCGCTGCACGAGGACCTCGACGACGTGCTGGCCGGGATCGAGGAGTGGGACACCTACGTGGTGCGCGCCGCCGGCCGGCTCGTCGGCTCCGTGCGCGGACGGCGGGTGCCGGACGAGCCCGCCACCTGGGAGATCGGCCGGCTGATGGCCGCACCCGACCTGCGCGGGCGCGGCCTCGGCCGGGTCCTGCTCGAGCACGCCCAGCGGGTGGCGCCGGCCGGCACCGAGCGGTTCACGCTGGTCACCGGCAAGTACTCGGAGGCGAACCTGCGCCGCTACAAGCGGGCCGGGTTCCGCGTCGTGGAGACCTACGACGGTCCCTCCGGGCCGGTGCTGCTGAGCAAGCCACGGCGCCGTCGCTGAGCGCCTCCCGCGCTGGTCAGCGGATTTCACCGTCCCTGCCGCGCTGTGGCAGACTCAACCGTCGGCCTGGTCGGTCGAAGGGCAGCCCCGAGGAACGCACGGGGGGCTCGCGCAGGTTCCTGCCACAGGGGGCTCCGGCGCATCCCGACCATCGAGCACCGGGCCGCAGCACCCCGAACCGTACTGATTCCGCGGCTGACCTGTGGCACTCGCGAGGAGACACCATGAGCAACGCGATCACCGAGATCGGCGCCGCCGCCAAGCGGAGCGACCTCCCGGCCTTCCGCGCCGGTGACACCGTCAAGGTCCACGTCAAGGTCGTCGAGGGCAACCGCTCCCGCGTCCAGGTCTTCCAGGGCGTCGTCATCCGCGTCCACGGCTCCGGCATCGGCCGCACCTTCACCGTCCGCAAGGTCTCCTTCGGCGTCGGTGTCGAGCGCACCTTCCCGCTGCACTCCCCGATCTTCGAGTCCATCGAGGTCGTGACCCGCGGTGACGTCCGTCGCGCCAAGCTGTACTACCTGCGGAACCTGCGCGGCAAGGCTGCCAAGATCAAGGAGCGCCGCGAGGCCTGAGCCCCGCGAGCGCCCCCACGGGCGGGCGCCCGGCCGCCGTCACCGGCGGCGTGGGACCGTAGGACCCGTGAGCAGCGACCCGACCGACACCCCGGACCAGCAGGTCCGGGGTGTCGGCGTTCCGGAAGCCACGCGGCACCGCTCGCCGCTGCGCCGCCTGGGCTCGGCGACCCTGCTGCTGGTCGGTGCGGTGGCCGTCGCGCTGGTCGTGAAGTCGTTCGTCGCCCAGGCGTTCTTCGTGCCCAGCAGTTCGATGGAGCCGACCCTGGAGGTGGGGGACCGCCTGGTGGTCGAGCGCTGGGGCTCCTGGACGGGGGAGGAGATCACCCGGGGCGACGTCGTCGTCTTCTCCGACCCCGGCGGGTGGCTGGAGGGCGCCGACGAGCAGGACGCCGGCGCCCTGGTCGGCCTGCTGCGAGCCGTGGGCCTGGCCTCGGAGGACGACCACCTGGTCAAGCGGGTCGTCGGCGTCGCCGGCGATGTCGTCCACTGCTGCGACGACCGGGGTCGCCTCGAGGTCAACGGCGTGGCCGTGGACGAGACGCAGTACGCCCTCGTCGACGACGCCGAGTGCTACGGCCCGATGACCGGCACGTGCGACTGGACCGCCGGCCCGGTGCCGGACGGGATGCTCTTCGTGATGGGCGACCACCGCTCCGCCAGCGCCGACTCCTCGGTGCGCATGTGCAGCGACGCAGTCACCGACTGCGTCGAGGGGCACGAGTGGGTGCCCGTCGACGACGTCGTCGGCCGCGTCCTCGGGGTGGCCTGGCCGGCCTCCCGCTTCGGTGGCCTCGACGGCGCGGAGGTGCTGGCCGCCGTCCCCGCCGCCCAGGAGCCGGCCCAGGACTCGGCCGACGGGACGGCCGGCGCGGGGGAGGGGCGCTGAGCGTGTCCACCCTGCCCACCGGCACCACCGTGCGCCGTGACGCCGGGCTCTACGGCTACGAGCGCGCGCTGCGCCGCCGTGGCCTCGAGACCGTCGCCGGCGTGGACGAGGCGGGGCGCGGTGCCTGCGCAGGGCCGCTGGTCGCGGCCGCCTGCGTGCTGCGCCCGCACGGGGAGGTGCCGGGGCTGGCCGACTCCAAGCTGCTGACCGCACGGGCCCGCGAGCGCTGCTACGACCAGGTGGTGCGCCGTGCCCTGTCGTGGTCCGTCGTGGTCGTCGGCCACGAGGAGTGCGACCGGCTCGGCATGCACGTGGCCAACATCGAGGCGCTGCGCCGCGCGGTGGCGCTGCTCGACGTCAGGCCCGCCTACGTCCTCACCGACGGGTTCCCCGTCGACGGGCTGGCCACCCCCACGCTCGCGGTGTGGAAGGGCGACCGGGTCGCAGGCTGCGTGGCCGCGGCCTCGGTGATCGCGAAGGTCACGCGTGACCGGATCATGGACGGTCTCGCGCTCGAGCACCCGCAGTACGGCTTCGAGGTGCACAAGGGCTACATCACCGCAGCCCACACCGCTGCCCTGACCGAGCACGGGCCGTCCTCGGTGCACCGGATGCGCTTCGTCAACGTGCGTCGTGCCGCGGGTCTGGAGCCCCTCGGCGACGAGGACGTGGAAGGCTGAGCACCGACGACACCGCCGCACGCCGCCTGCCCGGAGCACCGGGGGCACCGGGCGCGCGGCGACCGGACGCAGGCACTGACGACGAGGAGCGGACGTGAGCACGGAGGACCTGGAGCGGTACGAGGCGGAGATGGAGCTGACGCTCTACCGCGAGTACCGCGACGTCGTCGGGATCTTCAAGTACGTGGTGGAGACCGACCGCCGCTTCTACCTGTGCAACGCGGTGGACGTGAAGGCCCGCACCGAGGCCGGCGAGGTGTTCTTCGAGGTCTCCATGACCGACTGCTGGGTGTGGGACATGTACCGGCCCGCGCGGTTCGCGAAGGGCGTCAAGGTTCTGACCTTCAAGGACGTGAACGTCGAGGAGCTCAACCCATCGGACATGGATCTCCCGGAGAAGTAGTCCGTTCGGGTCATGTTCGGCCCACGGGCGTGACGCGCGTCCTAGTGTGAGGAGGACCCCGGGACCCCCACCCGGGAGCCGTCACGAGCACGGAGGACCCCCCATGCCCGGCAGACGTTCCCCCCGCGTCGCGCCCGCACCCCGAGGTGCCGAGCGCGCCCGGGGCCCACGCCGGGCCGGTGCGCGGCCGGACCGGGGCGCCGCCGCCGTCGAGATGGCGCTCGTGCTGCCGGTGCTGCTCCTCCTGCTGTTCGGGATCATCACCTACGGGATGATGCTGTCGTTCCGGCAGGGGCTCACGCAGGCGGCCGCCGAGGGGGCGCGGGCCGCGGCCGTCACCGTCGTGGCCTCGCAGCGCCAGACGGACGCCGAGGCCGCCGTCAGCTCCGCCCTGGAGCCCTACGACGTCAGCTGCGCCGGCGGGGTGCTCACCCGCGACGGCGAGGCGGTCGGCACCTGCACGGTCACGGAGGTCCCGTGCGGCACCGTCGTGTGCGCCGAGGTGGCGCTGGACTACCACTACCGCGAGCACCCCACTTTCCCGGTGCTCCCGCTCATGGACGCCCTCGTGCCCGACTCGCTCGCCTTCAGCACCCAGGTGCGGGTCTCGTGAGGCGTCACCAGCGCCCTCGGCGCGACGAGCGGGGCGGCGTGCTGCCCATGGTCGCGGTGATGCTCACCGTGCTCGTGGCCAGCGCCGCCTTCACGGTCGACCTCGGGATGCAGCGGGTCGTCCGCTCGGACATGCAGACGGTCGCGGACGTGGTCGCCCTCGACCTCGCGCGGGACCTGCGCGGCCGGACCGCCGCCGAGATCCAGGCCGACCCGGACTGGTCGGCGGCCGTCGCCGACAGCCTCGGCCGCAACTCCGACGTCCTGGGCACGGCACCGACGCTCGACGTGGAGCTGGTGATGGTCGACCAGGCGACCGGTGCGGTCAGCCCCGCGTCCGGCACCCAGGAGCCCGACGGGGTGCGGGTCACCGCGCACGGCTCGGTCTCCTACGCCTTCCGGCCCGGCGACGGGGCCGCGCAGCGCTCGGCCGTGGCCGCGGTGCAGCCGCAGGCCTGCTTCCGCCTCGGCTCCTACGCCCTGGGCCTCGACACGGCCGACTCCGTCCTCCTCGACGCCCTGCTCGGCCAGGCGCTGGGCGGCGGTGCCTCGGTCACCGGCATCTCCTACACGGGCCTGGCAGGCGTCGACGTCTCGCTCGCCGACCTCGCGGTCACGCTGGACGCCGGCACCGCCGACGAGCTCGCCGACACCACCGTCGGCCTCGGCGAGCTGGCGCTGGCGGCGGCCGACGTGCTCCGAGCGGGGGCCGGCAACGCCGCCGCCGTGTCGATCCTGGAGGCGATCAACGCCGGCGTCTCCGGCCTCACCGTGCGCGTCGGCGACCTCGTCTCGTTGGCACCGGGGGCCGACTCGGCCCTCGAGACCAGCATCGACGCACTCGACCTGGTCTCCTCCGCCATCCTCGTGGCCAACGGGACGAACGCGATCGCCGTGCCCTCGCTCGGCGTGAACGCCCTCGGCCTGGCCGGGGTGGACGGGACCCTCACCGTCGTCGAGGCCCCGCGACAGGCCTGCGGACCGGCCGGGCAGGCCACCGCGTCCACCGCCCAGGTCGCGCTCGACGTGACCGGCGGCCTCGGCGCCCCCGGCTCCGAGCTGGCCCTCGGCACCTCCACCCTCCAAGCGATCCTCCAGGCGGGCGGGGTCACCGCCGTCGTCGCCCCGCTGCTCGCGAGCGTGGGCACGGTCGACGCCGGGGTGGACGGCGACGTCGCGCTCGCCCTCGAGGTGGCCGGCTCGACCGGCACCCTCACCGACCTGCGGTGCGGCCGCGCCGGCGCCGCCGCCCTGGGCGACGCGATCACCGTCGACGTGGTGAACGGGCTCGCCACGATCGGGATCGACCTCGACGTCGCGGCGGACCTCTCCGCCGACCTGTCCACGCTCGGCCCGCTGGACCGGCTGCTCGTGCAGCCGGTGCTCGACCTGCTCCCACCGCTGGCCGAGGGCACCGTGCACGTCGAGCTGGCCGCGAACCCGACGAGCAGCACCGCCGTCGGGGCGTTCGACGCGCTGCCGGACTACGAGTCCCCGGTCGCCACCGGCGGCGACGTTTCGTCCTCGTTCCTGGTCACCTCCACCTCCGTCGACCTCGACGTCCTCGGCCTGCCGGCCGGCGCCGCGGCCGACCCGCTGGTGGCCGCGCTGCTGTCCCAGGTCGTGACGCCCGCGGTGGACACGCTGGTCAGCACCACCGTGGAACCGCTGCTCGACGCGCTCGGCGTGACGCTCAACGGCAGCGACGTGTGGGGAGTGCCGCGCCCGGACTGCGGCGCGACCGCGCTGCGCGGCTGAGACAGCCGGGGGAGTCGGGGACCCTCTGGACCGGCCGTCGGGACCGGCCGGGCGGGCCACCTGTCGTCCACAGGACCTCCGCGCGGCCGGCTCCTCCACAGGGCGTCGCGGGCGGACCCCGCAGCGGCTCGGGAGCGGACAGCCTGGGTGCCCAGGAGGTCCAGCGATGACGACACAGACCAACGGGGCCGGCGCTCCGACCACCGCCCACCAGGCGCTCGGTGCCTACGGGGAGCGGGTGGCGGCCGCCCACCTGACCGAGGCGGGCATGCACCTGCTCGACCGCAACTGGCGCTGCCCCGAGGGCGAGATCGACCTCGTCCTGCGCGACGGCGACGACCTGGTGGTCTGCGAGGTGAAGACCCGCGCCGGCGCCACCGGAGGCACCCCGCACGAGGCGGTGACCAGCGAGAAGCTGGGCCGGCTCGTGCGGCTGGGGGAGGCCTGGCAGGAGGCCCGGGGCGTGCGTGCCCCGGCGCTGCGGGTCGACCTGGTGGCGGTCCGGCGCCCACGCCGGGGTCCGGCCCTCGTCGAGCACGTGCGGGGGCTGGTCTGATGCCGTTCGCCACCGCTCGCACCGTCTCGTTGCACGGCGCGCTGGGGCACGTCGTGCACGTGCAGTCCGACGTCTCGCCGGGCCAGGTCGGCACCACGCTGGTCGGCCGCCCCGACCAGGCGCTCTCGGAGGCCCGCGACCGCTGCCGCATGGCGATCATCAACTCGGGCCTGCCCTGGCCGGCCACGAAGCGGATCACCGTCCTGCTGTCGCCGGCCGACCTGCGCAAGCGGGGCACCCACTACGACCTCGCCATGGCGCTGTCGGTCCTCGCCGCGAACGGGTCGCTGCGCCCGGCCGCGCTCGACGGCACGCTGTTCGTCGGCGAGCTGACCCTCGACGGTGGGCTGCGGCCGGTGGCCGGGGTGCTGCCGATGGTGCTGGCGGCCCGCGAGGCCGGCATCCACACCGTCTACGTGCCCGAGCCCCAGGCCGCGGAGGCAAGGCTGGTGCCCGGCACCACCGTGCTGGGGCTGCGCTCCCTGAGGCAGGTCGTGGCCGTGCTGCTGGGGGAGGAGGTGCCCGAGGCGGCACCGGTCGCCTCCAGCGCGGGAGCGTCCGTGCTCGCCTGGCGCGGCTCGACCCGGCACGAGGAGGTCGACCTCGCCGACGTCCTCGGCATGGCCGACGCCCGCTACGCCCTCGAGGTGGCCGCGGCCGGTGGGCACCACCTGCTGCTCTCGGGGCCCAAGGGCGCAGGCAAGACGACCCTCGCCGAGCGGCTGCCCACGATCCTGCCCGACCTCACCGACGAGGAGGCGCTGGAGCTCACCGCGATCCACTCCCTCGCCGGGGCGCTGGACACCTCCGGCGGCCTGCTCCGGCGCCCGCCCTACGCCGCGCCGCACCACGACGCCAGCAAGGCCAGCATCGTGGGCGGCGGCTCGGGCCAGGTGCGCCCGGGGGAGCTGTCGAAGGCCCACGCCGGCGTGCTCCTGCTCGACGAGTTCCCGCTGTTCCGCTCCGACGTCATCGAGGCGCTGCGCGAGCCCTTGGAGAACGGGGAGATCACGGTCGCGCGCGCCGAGGAGCTGGTCACGCTCCCGGCGCGCGGGCTGGTGGTCCTGGCGTCGAACCCCTGCCCCTGCGGGGACTACCACCCGGACCCGGCGCTGGACCAGTGCTCCTGCAAGCCGGTGGCCCGGCGCGAGTACCGGGCGAAGGTGACCGGCCCGGTCAGCGACCGCATCGACATCACCCGGCACGTGCAGCCGCTCGCCCCGCACGAGCGCCGGGACCGGTTCGCGGTGGCGGAGTCCTCCGCGGCCGTCCGCGCCCGCGTGGCGGCAGCGCGGGAGCGGCAGGCCCGGCGTTACGCCGGGCTCGGCTGGCGGCTGAACGGGCACGTGCCGGGCGCCGTCCTGCGGGAGGAGTGGCCGCTGGGGCCGGAGGCGGAGGAGCGGCTGCACACGGCCGTCGCCGACGGCCGGCTCACCAGCCGCGGGGCGGTGCGGGTGCACCGCCTGGCCTGGACGGTGCACGACCTGCGCGGCGGCGAGGGCCCGCCCGGGTCCTCCGAGGTGGACGTGGCCCTGCAGCTGCGTCGGGGCGCGCCGCTGCTCGAGGCCACCCTGCGCCGCCCCGACGGCGCCGGGAGCGTGGCCGGATGAGCACGCAGTCACCCCTGCCGTTCGCCTCGCTGGACGGCGCTCGCACCGCCGTGCCCCCGCGACCGGCCGCCGCTCACCGTGCCGCTCACCGGGCCGACCCCGCCGACCCCGCGGACCTCGAGCGCGACCGTCGCGACCGGGCCGCCCTGGCCCTGCTCGCCGAGCCGGGCGACCTGCGGGTCGCCGCCGGCGTGGCCCTCGTGGGCGCGGCCGAGCTCTACCGCCAGGTGCTCGACGGCACTGCCGAGGGCGGTCTCGCCGACGATGCCCGCGTCCGGGCGGCCGCCTCCGACGCGGAACGGGCGCTGGAGCGGGCGGAGCGGACGGGCATCCGGTTCGTGGTGCCCGGCGACGCAGAGTGGCCGGCAGGCCTCGACGGCCTCGCCTGGGCGGGCTCCGCCCACCAGCGCGGCGGCGTGCCGCTGGGGCTGTGGGCGCGGGGCCCGGTGCGGCTGCACGACCTCGCCACCGGACTGGCGGTGGTGGGCGCCCGCTCGGCGACCACGTACGGGACGGACCAGGCCGCCCGGATCTCGCACGACGTCGCCCGGGCCGGCCTGCCCGTCGTCTCCGGCGCCGCGTTCGGCGTGGACATCGCCGCCCACCGCGGTGCGCTCGCGGCACCCGCGGGGCGGACCGCGGCGGTGCTGGCCTGCGGCGTGGACCGCGGCTACCCCCAGGCGCACGAGCGCTACATCGACGCCATCGCCGCCGAGCACGTCGTCGTCTCCGAGACCGCGCCGGGCATGCCGCCCAGCCGCATCCGCTTCCTCTCGCGCAACCGGCTGATCGCGGCCCTCACGGACGGGACCCTGGTGGTCGAGGCCGCCCTGCGCAGCGGAGCCCTCTCCACCGCGCACTGGGCGACCCGGCTGGGGCGGCACCTGGTGGCACTGCCCGGCCCGGTCACCTCGGAGGCCTCCCGCGGCACCCACCGGTTGCTGCGCGAGGGCGAGGCGAGCCTGGTCACCGACGGTGCCGACGTCCTGGAGGTCCTCGGCCGCGCGGGCCAGCACCTGGTCGAGCCCGAGCGCTCGCCCCAGACCCTGCGCGACAGGCTCACCGTGCGCGAGCGGCAGGTCCTGGACGCGGTGCCGTTCTCGGGTGCCGCCGAGCTGGCGCACGTGGCACGCACCGCCGGGGTCAGCACGCTCGGCGTCACCTCGGCGCTGGGGCGTCTCGTGCGCTGCGGCCTGCTCGAGCAGGACGGGGCCGGGTTCCGACTCACCGGCAAGGACGCCGATGCTCCCGACGACGGGCTCCTAGACTCCTCGGCGTGACCCAGGAGGCGGCGGACGCGGGTGGGCAGGAGGCCGCGGAGGACCTGCTCCCCGAGACGTGGATCAGGGTCCTCGGTGACTACGAGGACCACCTCCGGCTCGAGCGCGACCTGAGCCCCCACACCGTCCGGGCCTACACGGGGGACGTCTCGTCCCTGCTCGTGCACGCTCACCGGCTGGGCATCGACCGGCCGGAGGAGCTCGACCTGCGCGCCCTGCGCAGCTGGCTCGCGCTCCAGCAGACGCGCGGGGGAGCACGCACCACGGTGGCCCGCCGGGCCACCGCCGCTCGGGTGTTCACCGGGTGGCTCGCCCGCAGCGGACGCGCCCCGGCCGACCCCGGCGCGACCCTGGCCAGCCCGCGGGCCCACCGCACCCTGCCGGCCGTCCTGCGGGCCGACGAGGTCGAGTCGCTCCTGCGGGCGGCTGTCGAGGCCGCGGACGACGGCAGCGCCCTGGGCCTGCGCGACGTCTGCGCCCTGGAGCTGCTCTACGCCACGGGGGTGCGGGTCGGCGAGCTGGTCGGGCTGGACCTCGACGACGTCGACCACGACCGCAGGGTGCTGCGCGTCCTGGGCAAGGGCGGCAAGGAGCGCAGCGTCCCGTTCGGGGCCCCGGCGGCGGCCGCCCTGGACGCCTGGCTGCGCCACGGCCGCTCCTCGCTGGCCACGCCGTCCTCGGGTCCGGCGCTGCTGCTCGGCGCCCGTGGCGGTCGGCTCGACCAGCGTGCGGTGCGGACGCTGGTGCACCGCCGGGTCCAGCAGGTGCCGGGCGCACCCGACGTGGGGCCCCACGGCCTGCGGCACTCCGCCGCGACCCACCTGCTCGAGGGCGGGGCGGACCTGCGCGCCGTCCAGGAGCTGCTCGGGCACGCCTCCCTGGCGACGACGCAGGTCTACACGCACGTGAGCACCGACCGGCTGCGTCGGGCCTACCGTCAGGCGCACCCCCGCGCCTGAGCGGCCCGGGGTGGGGTGGGGGGGGCGCGACCCGTCAGGGCAGCCAGGGGGCGGGGCCCGGCCCGACGGGCGGGGTCCAGGCGCGCCCGACGGGAGCGGGCGTGGGTGCCGCAGCGCGCGCGACGGCAGTGCTCGCGCCCGCCAGACCTGTCAGCGGCAGCAGCCGGACGGGAGCGCCGCCCAGCAGCGTGAGCGGGTCCCGGTAGACGTCGCCGCCGTCCTGCCCCTCGGCCTGCCCCTCGACCGGCCCCTCGATCAGGCCCCAGTGCAGGCACGCGGCGGGCAGGCAGTGCGAGCCGAGCAGCTCGAGCGTGCCCAGGGCGTCACCCGCCGCGACGTCGTCGCCGACCCGGACGCCCGGGGTCACCGGCTCGTAGGTGGTGCGGGTGGCCCCGTGCGAGACGACCACCACGCCGCGTCCGGCGATGGGGCCGGCGTGCACGACCCGACCGGCCAGCGCTGCCCGGACGACCTGCCCGGAGGTACCGGCGAGGTCGACGCCGCGGTGCCCCGGGCCCCACGCGGAGGACGGTGCCTCGAACGCGTGCACCACCGAGGCCGGCGCCACGGGCCACACGGCCTCTCCGGCGGGGACGACCTCGGTCGACGCGGGGACCAGGGCCAGCGCGGCGAGGGCGGAGAGAGCGGGCGTGCGGGCGCGGTGTCGTGGGAGCATGTCCTCGATGGTGGGCGTCCGTGGAGAGGGTGCGGGGACGGCTCCGACGACCTGGGGACGAGGCCGCCACCGACCCGGGCTGTGGACGCGTGCTGGCCCGTCGTCGCGCCAGGTCACGCGATTCGTGTCACGGACCCCGCTGGCGTACTCTTGACGCCGCAGCCCACCAGGGCTGACATCGCACGCCCGCACACCGCGCACGCGCGACCCCGACCGGGGTCGTCCGGCACGGGTGCCGGACCTCGGTCCTCACCGCAGCAGCGGGGAGGTGGGACGGCACGCGGGCGTCAGGGTGCGGAGGCGCACGCCGCCGCACGACAACCAACAACGACCGGGCCCGCCCCCGGTGCGTCCTGGCCCTCGCGAGAGGGCTGAGCAAGGTCGCACTCACGCGGACGGGCCCACAGGAGAGAACATCATGGCAGTCGTGACCATGCGCCAGCTCCTCGAGAGCGGCGTCCACTTCGGGCACCAGACCCGTCGCTGGAACCCCAAGATGAAGCGCTTCATCATGACCGAGCGCAACGGCATCTACATCATCGACCTGCAGCAGTCGCTGTCCTACATCGACCGCTCGTTCGCGTTCATCAAGGAGACCGTCGCCAAGGGCGGCACCGTGATGTTCGTCGGCACGAAGAAGCAGGCCCAGGAGGCCATCGCCGAGCAGGCGACGCGCGTCGGCATGCCCTACGTCAACCAGCGTTGGCTCGGCGGCATGCTCACCAACTTCCAGACGGTGCACCAGCGCATCCAGCGCCTCAAGGAGCTCGACGAGATCGACTTCGACGACGTGGCCGGCTCCGGCCGCACGAAGAAGGAGCTCCTCCAGATGAAGCGGGAGCGTGACAAGCTCGAGAAGACCCTCGGTGGTATTCGCGAGATGTCCAAGACGCCCTCCGCCGTCTGGATCGTCGACACCAAGAAGGAGCACCTCGCCGTCGAGGAGGCTCGCAAGCTCCGGATCCCGATCATCGGCATCCTGGACACCAACTGCGACCCCGACGAGGTCGACTTCCCGATCCCGGGCAACGACGACGCCATCCGCGCCGTCGGGCTGCTGACGCGCGTCGTGGCCGACGCCGTCGCCGAGGGCCTCATCGCCCGTTCCGGTGGCAAGTCCTCCGGCACCACCGAGGAGCCCCTGGCCGAGTGGGAGCGCGAGCTCCTCTCCGGCGACGCCGACAAGGCCGCCGAGACCGCCACGGAGGCCCCGGCCGGCGAGGCCGCCTCCGAGGCCACCGGCGCCTCCGCTGAGGGCGAGCAGGCGACCGAGGTCGCCGAGGACGCCAAGGCCTGAGTCGACCATCCGCCGCCCGTGGGGGTACGCCCGCGGGCGGCGGTGCTCGCTCCCACGTCTTCCACCCCCTCACCCACTCTCCAAAGGACGGGATCCCCAGACATGGCTAACTTCACCGCGGCCGACGTCAAGAAGCTCCGCGAGCTGACCAGCGCCGGGATGATGGACTGCAAGAAGGCGCTCACCGAGACCGACGGCGACTTCGACAAGGCCGTCGAGCTCCTCCGCGTCAAGGGTGCGGCCAAGGCCGCCGCCCGCGGCGCCGAGCGCGAGGCCTCCGCCGGCCTGGTCGCCACCTCCGGCGGCTCGCTGGTCGAGCTCAAGTGCGAGACCGACTTCGTCGCCAAGGGCGAGCCCTTCATCGAGGCCGCCCAGAAGATCGCCGACGCCGCCGCTGCCGCGCAGGCCTCCGACGCCGAGGCCCTCAAGGCCGTCGAGCTGGACGGCTCCACCGTCGGCGCCGTCGTCGAGAACCTCGCCATCACCATCGGCGAGAAGATCGAGCTCGGCCAGGTCGCCTACTTCGACGGCCCGGTCGTGGCCTACATGCACAAGCGTGCCGCCGACCTGCCGCCCGCCGTGGGCGTCCTCGTCTCCTACACCGGTGACGCCGAGGCCGCGCGCAGCGCCGCGATGCAGATCGCCGCGATGCGCCCGCAGTACCTCACCCGCGACGAGGTCCCCGGCGACATCGTCGAGAAGGAGCGCGCCATCGCCGAGGCGAAGTCGCGCGAGGAGGGCAAGCCCGAGGCTGCCATCGCGAAGATCACCGAGGGTCGCCTCGGTGGCTTCTTCAAGGAGATCGTGCTGCTCGAGCAGCCCTCGGTCACCGAGAACAAGAAGTCCGTGAAGCAGGTCCTCGACGCCGCCGGCACCGAGGTCAAGGCCTTCGCGCGCTTCGAGGTCGGCGCCTGACCCGCCGCACCCTCAGCACGCTCGCGAGCCGGCACCCCGGGGCACCCGCCCCGGAGTGCCGGCTCGCGGCGTTCATCGGCTAGGTTGGGCGATCGGGCGGCGGACCCGTCGCCGCGGTGCGCCCGCGAGCGGCAGCCGCCCGGCAGCACCACCAGCACCTCAGCAGAGCCCTCAGCAGCACCCCCGAGAACGACCTGGAGATCTTCTTGCCCGAGTACCAGCGCGTCCTGCTCAAGCTGTCCGGCGAGGTCTTCGGCGGCGGCAGCGTCGGCGTCGACCCCGACGTCGTCGCCAAGATCGCCCGGGACGTGGCCGAGGTGGCTCGCTCCGGCGTCCAGGTCGCCGTCGTCACCGGTGGCGGCAACTTCTTCCGTGGCGCGGAGCTGCAGCACCGCGGCATGGACCGCGTCCGCGCCGACTACATGGGCATGCTCGGCATCGTGATGAACTGCCTCGCCCTCCAGGACTTCCTGGAGAAGCTCGGCGTCGAGACCCGCGTCCAGACCGCGATCACGATGGGCCAGGTCGCCGAGCCCTACATCCCGCGCCGCGCCATCCGGCACATGGAGAAGGGCCGCGTCGTCATCTTCGGCGCCGGCATGGGCATGCCCTTCTTCTCCACCGACACCGTCGCCGTGCAGCGGGCCCTGGAGTCCAAGTGCGACGCCGTCTTCTTCGCCAAGTCGGGCGTGGACGGGGTCTACGACTCCGACCCGCGCAAGAACCCCGAGGCGAGGAAGTTCGACGAGATCTCCTTCGAGGAGTGCATCAGCCGCGGGCTCGAGGTCGTCGACCAGACCGCGTTCACCCTGTGCGCCGAGAACGCGCTGCCGATGGTCGTCTTCGGCATGGAGCCCGAGGGCAACATCCCCCGCGTGCTCAAGGGTGAGAAGATCGGGACGCGGGTCGTGTCCGCCTGAGCGGACGCTCCACCGGCGTCCACCACCGGCGGGCGGGGCCCGCCGCCGCAGCGCGGGCCACGAGACCGCGCCGGCACCACCAGACCAGCAGCGCGGGATGTCCGCGCGAGACCAACGTGAGCAAGGAGCACCCGTGATCGACGAGACCCTCCTCGAGGCCGAGGACAAGATGGACAAGTCCGTCGGGGCGACCCGCGAGGAGTTCGCCGCAATCCGCGCCGGCCGCGCGCACCCCTCGATGTTCAGCAAGATCGTGGTCGACTACTACGGCGCGCCCACCCCGCTCCAGCAGCTGGCCTCCTTCACGGCCCCCGAGCCGCGGGTCATCCTCATCTCCCCGTTCGACCAGGGCGCGATGAAGAACATCGAGAAGGCCATCCGCGACTCCGACCTCGGCGTGAACCCGGCGGACGACGGCAAGCTCATCCGCTGCGTCTTCCCCGAGCTCACCGAGGAGCGCCGCAAGGAGTACGTGAAGGTCGCGCGCACCAAGGCGGAGGAGGGTCGCGTGGCGGTCCGCAACACCCGCCGCTCGGCCAAGCAGGCCCTGGAGAAGCTCGACAAGGACGGCGAGGCCGGCGCCGACGAGGTGGCCGCCGCCGAGAAGCAGCTCGACGCGCTCACCAAGGGCCACGTCGACTCCATCGACGAGATGCTGAAGGCCAAGGAGGCCGAGCTGCTGGAGGTCTGAGGACCTCCCGCTGCCGCTGCTCATGAGTCAGACCCCACCCGCCTCCACCCCCGCGAAGGACCACGGCCGCGCCGGCCGCGACCTCAAGGCCGCGTTCGCCTCCGCGATCGTGCTCCTCGCGGCCATCGCCGTGACGCTGCTGTTCTGGAAGGCGGCGTTCATGCTGATCGTCGCCGCCGCGGTGGTGGTGGCGGTGTGGGAGCTCGGGCAGGGCTTCTCCGTCAAGGGCATCGACCTGCCGCGCGAGCCCATCATGATCGGCGGCGTGGTGATGGTGGTCGTCGCGTTCCTGTGGGGCAGCGATGCCCTCGTCACCGCCACGGCGGTGACCGGCCTGGTGATCATGCTGTGGCTGCTGCGCCGCGGCATCGAGGGCTACGTCCAGAACGCCACGGCGGCCCTGTTCACCCTGGTCTACGTGCCGCTCCTGGGGTCGTTCGTGGCGCTGCTGCTGGCCGAGGGCGGCCGCAGCGGCGGCGGCCTGGACGACCTGGGCGTGCGGGGCATCATCGTGTTCATCCTGGTCACGATCGCCTCCGACATCGGCGGCTACACCGCCGGCGTCCTGTTCGGTCGGCACCCGATGGCGCCGGTCATCTCCCCGAAGAAGTCCTGGGAGGGCTTCGTCGGCTCGCTGGTCTTCACCATCGGCTCCGGCATCGCGCTCGTCGTCCTGCTGCTCGAGGGCGACTGGTGGGTCGGCATCCTCCTCGGCGTCATCGCCGCGGTCATGGCCACGCTCGGCGACCTGTGCGAGTCGGTGATGAAGCGGGACCTCGGCATCAAGGACATGAGCCAGGTCATCCCCGGCCACGGTGGCCTGATGGACCGGCTGGACTCCCTGCTGGCCACCATCGCGCCCATCTGGCTGCTGCTGCACCACCTCGTCTACCGCTGAGCCGCGGGGGAGCAGCCGTGGTCCTCGCCCTCGTCCGGCACGGACGTCCCCTGGTCGACCCGGCGGCGCCGGCGGCGTCCTGGGAGCTCGACCCCGCGGGGTTCGACGAGGTCTGGTCGCTGCGAGCGCGCGTCGCCGGCGCGGTCTCCGGTGACGCGTTCTGGGGGTGCTCGCCCGAGCGGAAGACCGTCGAGACGGCGCAGCTGCTCACCGACGGGGACGTCGGCGTGCTGCCGTCCCTCGTGGAGCAGCGCGGCCGCACCTGGGTCGAGGACCTGCCGACCGTCGTGGCGGCGGCCCTGGCCGCCCCGGAGCAGGCCGTGCTGCCCGGCTGGGAGCCGGTCGCGGCCATGACCGAGCGCGTCCTCGGCACCGTCGAGGCGTTGCGGGCCGAGCACCCGGGCCGCGACCTCGTCCTCGTCGGCCACGGCACGGCCTGGACGGTCCTCGAGGCAGCCCTGACGGGGCAGCCCGCCCCCTCGCGCGGTGGGGCGGCTGGGCGATGCCGGACCTGCGCGTGCTGGCTCTCTGAGCGGATCGAGCGGCCCCTCCGCGCAGAGCCACAGGCCCCCGACAGCCACCCGACAGCGCGGGGCGTGCCCGCGGGGGTCCGGGCGTGGGAGGATGACGGCATGTCCACGACCGAGGCACCGTTGCCGGAGTCGGCCCAGGCGGCACCCGCCTCGCCGGCGCACGACCCGCACGCGGGCTGGTGGCGGCGGGGGCACCCGACGTTCTCCGCCCTGGTGGGGTTCTTCACCGGGCTCGTCTTCGTCCTGCTGGTGCCGGGGGTCTACGCCGCGGTGCTCGCCGCGGTGACCGACCGGAGCACGGCCGAGTCGGCGTTCCCGTTCGTGCTCCTGGCCCTGGCGGTGCCCATCGCCCTGCTGGTGCCCCCGGTGACCCGCCGGTTCGCGCGGTACATGCTCCTCGGGATCGCCTCGACGGCCCTGGTCGTCGGCGGCGTCACCGGGCTGACGCTCTGGTACCTGTTCACGCACTGACCAGCGACGCCGGGGCTCGGCGCCGGCGCTCACAGCAGCAGCGGGGGAGTCCCCTCGGCCTCGTCCGGGACGACCCAGCCCAGCGTGCGCTCGACCGCGCGCCGCCAGCCCGCCAGCTCGCGACGTCGACGGTCCGCCGACATCTCCGGCGTCCACGAGGCGGCCCGACGCCACGTGCCCCTCAGCACGTCGAGGTCGGGCCAGAAGCCGACTGCGAGCCCGGCGGCGTAGGCGGCCCCCCGGGAGACCGACTCCGCCACCAGCGGTCGGTCCACCGGTACGTCCAGCACGTCGGCGATCGTCTGCATCAGCAGGTTGTTGGCGGTCATGCCGCCGTCGACGCGGAGCCGGTCGAGGGTGAGGCCCGGGCCGGTGGCCAGCGCCTCCACCACGTCGTAGGTCTGCCAGGCCGTGGCCTCGAGCACCGCCCGTGCCAGGTGCGCCTTGGTCACGTAGGACGTCAGACCGGCCACCACGCCGCGGGCGTCGGGGTCCCACAGCGGTGAGAAGAGGCCGGCGAACGCGGGGACGACGTAGCAGCCGCCGTTGTCCTCGACCTGGCGGGCCAGCGTCTCGACCTCGGGGGCGGTGCGCAGGAGCCCGAGCGAGTCCCGGAACCACGACACGAGCGCGCCGGCGTAGGCGATCGAGGCCTCCACCGCGTACTGCGGCTCCTCGCCGTCCAGCTGGTAGGCCACCGTGCTGAGCAGGCCCGACTCCGTGACGCCGGCGCGCACCGGCGAGCCGCCCGTGTTGGCCAGCAGGAACGCACCGGTGCCGTAGGTGCACTTGGACTGACCCCGGTCGAAGCACGCCTGGCCGAAGAGGGCCGCCTGCTGGTCGCCGAACGCTCCCGCCAGCGGCACTCCCGGGAGCAGGGTGCGGCACGTGCCCACCACCCCGACGTTCGGGCGCACCGCCGGGAGCATCGCGGCGGGCACGCCGAAGACCTCCAGCAGCCGGGGGTCCCACTCCAGGGTCCGCTCGTCGACCAGCAGCGTGCGGTGCGCGTTCGTCACGTCGGTGACGTGCACCCCGCCGTCCCCGCCACCGGTGATGTTCCAGGCGAGCCAGGTCTCCATGGTGCCGAAGAGGACCTCGCCGGCGCGGGCGCGCCGCTCCAGGCCCGGCACGTGCTCCAGCAGCCAGTGCAGCCGCGGCGCGGAGAAGTAGCCCGCGGGCCTCAGACCGGTGATCTCCTCGACGAGGACGCCGTCGGGGCCGGCGGCTACCTGGGCCGCGACGTCGGTCGCCCGGGTGTCCTGCCAGGTGATCGCCGGGGCCACGGGGCGGCCGGTGCGCCGGTCCCACACGACCGTGGTCTCGCGCTGGTTGGCGAGGCCGAGCGCCGCGACGTCCTCGGCGCCGATGCCCGCCCGCGCCAGCGCCAGGTTGACCACGCGCTGGGTGCTCCGCCAGATCTCCAGGGCGTCGACCTCGGCCCACCCCGGGCGCGGGAAGGACTGCCGGTGCTCGCTCTGGGCGGCGGAGACGACCCGTCCGCCGTGGTCGAAGACGAGGCAGCGGGTGCTGGTGGTGCCCTGGTCGACGGCGGCGACGAAGCGCCCCGCGTGGGCGCGGACGACGGCGGGGGCGGTGCTCAACGACGCTCCCGGAGGGTCTCGGAGACACCGTCGGCGGCCGCCACGACCAGGTCGGCCAGGCCCGGTCGGGGCTCGCCCGCCGGGGTCAGCACCTCCTCTCGGGGGCCGACGACCGAGAGTGCCCCGGCCGCGACGCCGGCGCGCTGCCGGACGGGCGCGGCCAGGCCGGCGCGGCCGGGGCGCAGGGTCTCGTCGGCCACCGCCCACCCGCGACGCTGGGCGGCGCGGACGAGCTGGGCGAGCGCCGCGCGGGTGGTGGGGGTGCGGGCCGTCCACGAGGACAGCTCGATGCGGCGCCGCACGGTGCTGACGGGGGAGAAGGCCAGCAGGACGAGGCCGGCGGCCGTCGCGTGCAGGGGCAGCAGCTCACCGGTGCGCAGCCGCTGCGGGGAGTTGTCGGGACGGAAGACGTGGTGCACCAGCTCCACGCTGTCCCCGGCCAGGACGCCCAGCCGGACCTCCAGTCCCGTCCGCGCGGCCAGGCTGTCGGCGCCGTTCATCGCCCGCGAGCGCAGCAGGTGGGGGTCCACGGCGGTGCCCAGGTCCTCGATGCCGCTGCCCAGCCGGTACCGGCCCGTGTCGGGGTCCTGCTCGACGAAGCCCACCTCGACCAGGGTGCGCAGCAGGCCGTGCACCGTCGACTTGGCCAGGTCGGTGCCGGCCGCCAGGTCGGCGAGCGGAAGGCCCTCGGGCGCCGCTCCCAGCAGGTGCAGCACCGTGGCGCTGCGGACGACGGACTGGATGCTCACGAGACACCACCTTAATCATCGTCACAGGGGAGCGTTCGACATGGTCGGACCAACGTTCGGCGATGTCGAACGTCAGGGGTGTCCGTGTCGGACGTCACCAAGCAGTCTGTGTCAGGCGTCACGACTGCCTCCTGCGTCGGTCGTCGCGCCACCGACTGGGAAGGAACACGTTGTGAAGAACAAGCGTCAGTTCATCGGGGAGCTGAGTGCCGAGCTCGCCGGCACCGCCATCCTCATCCTCTTCGGCTGCGGGGTGGTGGCACAGGTCGTCACCAGCACCGACGGCGCGAACGGGGACCACAACTCGATCGCCTGGGCCTGGGGCCTGGGCGTCACGCTCGGCGTCTACGTCTCGGCGCGCATCTCCGGCGCCCACCTGAACCCGGCCGTCACCATCGCGCTGGCCACCTACAAGGGGTTCCCGTGGCGCAAGGTGCTGCCGTACTCGGCCGCCCAGCTCGTGGGCGCCTTCATCGCGGCGCTCATCGTCCGCTTCACCTACGCCGACCTGATCGACGCCGTCGACCCGGGCCACACCATCGCCACCCAGGGCATCTTCTCCACGCTGCCCGGCAACGGTGGCGCCGACGTCACCCTCACCACCGCGTTCTTCGACCAGGTCGTGGGCACCGCCATCCTGGTGTTCGTGATCTTCGCGCTGACCACCGCGTGGAACAACCCGCCCATGGCCAACATGGGCCCGCTCCTGGTCGGCCTGCTCGTGGTCGCGATCGGCATGGCGTGGGGCGCCAACGCCGGCTACGCCATCAACCCGGCGCGCGACCTCGGCCCGCGCCTGGCCTCGCTGATCACCGGCTACGGCGGCGCGATGCGCGACCAGAACGGCACCTTGTACTTCTGGCTCCCGATCGTCGCCCCGATCGCGGGCGGCCTCATCGGCGGCGGCCTGTTCAAGCTGCTCATCGAGCGCAACCTCACCGACCCGGACGAGCCGAGCGACGAGCTCGACGGCCCGGTCGCCGGCGAGGACGAGAGCGACCGCCGCGTCGGCGAGCCCGTCCCGGCTCGCTGAGCCCCACCGGGGGACCTGGCCAACCGGTCCCCGCGTCCACCAGAGTCGGGGCAGGCAGCCCCACCACCACCACGAACGCCAGACACACCCAGGCAGCCGGGCACCGCAGCCCGGCACGGAAGGAGCAGCTCATGACGACCTACGTCGGAGCCGTCGACCAGGGCACCACCAGCACCCGCTTCATGATCTTCGACCACGCCGGTCAGGAGGTGGCTCGCCACCAGCTCGAGCACACCCAGATCATGCCGAAGGCCGGCTGGGTCGAGCACGACCCGGTGGAGATCTGGGAGCGCACCCGCTCCGTCATCCAGACCGCGATGTCCAAGGCGGGCGTGACCGCCGCCGACCTCGCCGCCGTGGGCATCACCAACCAGCGCGAGACCACCGTGGTGTGGGACCGGAGGACCGGCCGCCCCTACTACAACGCCATCGTCTGGCAGGACACGCGCACCGACGCGATCGCCAACCGCCTGGAGCGCGAGGGCCACGGCGACCTCATCCGTGAGCGCACCGGCCTCACCCCGAGCCCGTACTTCGCCGGCGGCAAGATCAAGTGGCTGCTCGAGAACGTGGACGGCCTGCGCGCGGCCGCCGAGGCCGGCGACGCCATCTTCGGCACCACCGACTCCTGGCTGATCTGGAACCTGACCGGCGGCACCGCCGGCGGCTCCCACATCACCGATGTCACCAACGCCAGCCGCACCATGCTGATGGACCTGGAGACCTGCGAGTGGGACACCGAGCTGCTGGAGGTCTTCGACATCCCGCGCTCGATGCTCCCGGAGATCAAGTCCTCCTCCGAGCCCGAGGGCTACGGCACGACCGACCCGCAGGGCCCCTTCGGCGGCGACGTCGCGCTCACCGGCATCCTCGGTGACCAGCAGGCCGCCACCGTGGGCCAGGTCTGCTTCGCCCCGGGCGAGGCCAAGAACACCTACGGCACCGGCAACTTCATGCTGCTCAACACCGGCACCGAGCCCGTGCGCTCGAAGTCGGGCCTGCTCACCACGGTGGCCTACCGGTTCGGCGACGAGAAGCCGGTCTACGCCCTCGAGGGCTCGATCGCCGTCACCGGCTCGGCCGTGCAGTGGCTGCGCGACCAGCTGGGGATCATCTCCGGCGCCTCCCAGTCCGAGGCCCTGGCCCGCCAGGTCGAGGACAACGGCGGCGTCTACTTCGTCCCCGCCTTCTCCGGCTTGTTCGCTCCGTACTGGCGCTCCGACGCCCGCGGCGCGATCGTCGGCCTCTCGCGCTACAACACCAACGCCCACGTGGCGCGCGCGACGCTGGAGGCGATCTGCTACCAGTCCCGCGACGTCGCGGAGGCGATGGAGGCCGACTCCGGCGTCAAGCTCGAGGTGCTCAAGGTCGACGGCGGCGTGACCGCCAACGAGCTGTGCATGCAGATCCAGGCCGACGTCCTGGGCGTCGAGGTCAGCCGCCCGGTCGTCGCCGAGACCACCTGCCTGGGTGCCGCCTACGCCGCCGGCCTGGCCGTCGGCTTCTGGAAGGACACCGACGAGCTGCGCCAGAACTGGGCCGAGGCCAAGCGCTGGAGCCCCGAGTGGGACGAGGAGCAGCGCAGCAGCGGCTACACCAAGTGGAAGAAGGCCGTCGAGCGGACCCTGGACTGGGTCGACATCGAGGACTGAGGCCGTGCCCCGGCGTCCCACCCGGGACGCCGGGGCGCAGCCGTCTCCACTCCCGGAGCAGCCCGACGGCAGCAGCACCACAGCAGCATCACGGGGTCGGTGTCACCGACCTCACCCTCCCTCCACCGGATCGTCACCCCTGCGAGCGACCCGGACGCAGCACCTGCGAGAAAGACTTCAACCCATGCGATCGGTAGCACTGTCCCCCGAGTTCCGAGCCGAGTCCCTGCGCCGCATGGCCGAGGACGAGCTCGACATCCTCGTCATCGGCGGCGGCGTCGTCGGCACCGGCTCCGCGCTCGACGCGGCCACCCGCGGCCTGCGCGTCGGCCTCGTCGAGGCCCGCGACTTCGCCTCCGGCACCTCCAGCCGCTCCTCCAAGCTCATCCACGGCGGCCTGCGCTACCTGGAGATGCTCGACTTCCGCCTCGTCGCCGAGGCGCTGAAGGAGCGCGGCCTGCTCCTGCAGAAGCTCGCGCCCCACCTCGTCCACCCGGTGCCGTTCCTGTACCCGCTGAAGGGCAAGGGCTGGGAGCGGCTCTACGCCGGCACCGGCGTGATGATGTACGACGTCATGGCGCGCGCCGCCGGCAAGACCGGCGTCCCCATGCACAAGCACCTGACCCGTCGCGGGGCGATGAAAAAGGTGCCGTCGCTGAAGAAGGACGCCCTCGTCGGCGCGCTGCAGTACTACGACGCCCAGGTCGACGACGCCCGGCACACGATGTTCCTGGCCCGCACCGCCGCCGCCTACGGCGCGGACGTGGCCAGCCGCGCCCGCGTCACCGAGCTGGTCCGCGAGGGCGAGCGCGTCACCGGTGCCGTCATCCACGACCTGGAGTCCGGCGAGAAGATCACCGTCCGCGCCAAGCAGGTCCTCAACGCCACCGGCGTGTGGACCGACGAGACCCAGAGCCTGGGCGGCGCCCGCGGGCAGTTCCACGTGCGGGCCTCCAAGGGCGTGCACCTGGTCGTGCCGAAGGACCGCATCCGCGCCGAGGTCGGGATGATCCTGCGCACCGAGAAGTCCGTGCTCTTCGTCATCCCGTGGGGCCGGCACTGGATCATCGGCACCACCGACACCGACTGGAGCCTGGACAAGTCGCACCCGGCCGCCTCCGAGGCCGACATCGACTACCTGCTCGACCACGTCAACGAGGTGCTCGAGACCCCGCTGACCCGCGAGGACGTCGAGGGCGTCTACGCCGGTCTGCGGCCGCTCCTGCAGGGCGAGTCCGAGGCCACGTCCAAGCTCTCCCGCGAGCACGCCGTGGGCCACCCGGCCCCCGGCCTGGTCGTCGTCGCCGGCGGCAAGTACACGACCTACCGCGTCATGGCGAAGGACGCCGTCGACGAGGTCGTGTTCGGCCTGGCCGACCACTTCGACCGCAGCGTGCCGGCGTCGGCCACCGAGGACGTCCCGCTGCTGGGGGCCGAGGGCTACCAGGCCCTGTGGAACTCCCGGCACGTGCTGGCCCGCCGGCACGGGCTGCACGAGGTGTGGATCGAGCACCTGCTCAAGCGCTACGGCTCGCTCGTGCACGAGCTGCTCGCGCTGGTCGACGCCGACCCCGACCTGGGTCAGCCGCTGGCCGGTGCGCAGGACTACCTGCGCGCCGAGGTCGTCTACGCCGCCAGCCACGAGGGTGCCCGGCACCTGGACGACGTGCTGACGCGTCGCACCCGGATCTCGGTCGAGACCTTCGACCGTGGCACCGGCGTGGCCGAGGAGGCCGCCGAGCTGGTCGCCCCGGTGCTCGGCTGGAGCAAGGAGCAGACCGCGCTCGAGATCGACCACTACAACAAGCGGGTCGCCGCCGAGCGCGAGAGCCAGACCATGCCCGACGACGCGACCGCCGACGCCGCCCGCCTCGGCGCCGCCGACGTCGTCCCGCTGGCCTGATCCCGTGCTGATCCGGGTTTGATCAGGGCCTGATCCGGGCCTGATCCGGGCCTGATCCGGGCCTGACCGTCCGATAGTGCGCGACGTTCCGCACCGACACCCCGGCGTGTCGGGTGCGGAACGTCGCGCACTATCCGTCTCCGGGCTGCCGTCCGGGGGTTCGCCCGCAGGTGGACGACGGTGCGAGACTGGGCGGGCCATGACTGACCAGCAGCAGACCCCCGACACCGCCGCGCCGGACGAGAACGCCGACCTCGCGGCGCTGCCCACCTCTGCCGAGCGCGAGGCCGCGATCGACGCCGAGATCGCGGCGAAGCTCCCGCCCCAGCCCACCGGTGGGGAGAAGCAGCTGCCGCTGGTC
Organism: Nocardioides bruguierae; assembly: GCF_023656415.1. Lineage (GTDB taxonomy): Bacteria > Actinomycetota > Actinomycetes > Propionibacteriales > Nocardioidaceae > Nocardioides > Nocardioides bruguierae. The sequence continues at coordinate 39,292 of NZ_JAMOIL010000005.1, read as the reverse complement.
TTCGAGGCGCCGAAGGGCCGGGGCAAGCCGCCGGCCCACCTGGCCGACCTCGACCCGGCCGGCCGCAAGAAGCTGCTGGAGGACAACGGCCTGCCCGGCTTCCGCGCCAAGCAGCTCTCGACCCACTACTTCGCCCGGCTCGTGGACGACCCGGCGCAGATGACCGACCTGCCGGCCGGTCAGCGCGACCAGCTGGTCTCCACGCTGCTGCCCTCGCTCATGACCGAGCTGCGGACCCAGACCGCCGACAAGGGCACCACCCGCAAGACGCTGTGGCGGCTCTTCGACGGGGCGCTGGTCGAGTCCGTCCTCATGCGTTACCCCGGCCGCACCACCATGTGCGTCTCCTCCCAGGCCGGCTGCGGCATGGCCTGCCCGTTCTGCGCCACGGGCCAGGGCGGCCTGCAGCGCAACATGTCCACCGCCGAGATCGTCGAGCAGGTCATGGCCGGCGCGCGCAGCCTCGAGCGCGGCGAGGTGCCCGGTGGCCCCGGCCGCGTCAACAACGTCGTGTTCATGGGCATGGGCGAGCCGCTGGCCAACTACAAGGCCGTCGTCGGTGCCGTCCGCCGGCTCACCGACCCGGCGCCCGACGGGCTCGGCATGTCGGCCCGCGGCGTCACCGTCTCCACCGTCGGCCTGGTGCCCCGCATCCGCCAGCTCAAGGACGAGAACGTGCCGGTCACGCTCGCGCTGAGCCTGCACGCCCCCGACGACGAGCTGCGCAACGAGCTCGTGCCGATCAACACCCGCTTCTCGGTCGCCGAGACCGTCCAGGCGGCGTGGGAGTACGCCCAGGCCACCAAGCGCCGCGTCTCCATCGAGTACGCCATGATGGCCGGCATCAACGACCAGGCGTGGCGCGCCGACCTGCTGGCCGACGTCCTCTACGGCGAGACCGGTGAGCGCGACTGGGGCTGGGTGCACGTCAACCTCATCCCGCTCAACCCCACGCCCGGCTCGAAGTGGACGGCCTCGGACCCCCAGGACGAGGCCGAGTTCGTGCGTCGTCTCGAGGCACGCGGCATCCCCGCGACCGTCCGCGACACCCGCGGCCAGGAGATCGACGGCGCCTGCGGCCAGCTCGCCGCCTCGGAGGCCTGAGCCGCGTGCCGCTGGACCTGGGCCGCGTCGCCGCCGAGAGCGCCGCGTGGACCTGGTACCCGGACGACGCCCGGGTCGTCGAGACGGACGAGCACCTGCTCGTCGCCTACCCGGACTGGTTCCACGAGCCGCTCCAGCTGCTTCGGCTGCACACCTCGCGCCCGGTCGCGGGCGTGCTCGAGGAGGTCCTGGACGCTGCGCGCGACCTCGCCGCCGGTCGCCCGGCGCTCACCCACCTGGCCGTGCAGGCGCGGATGGACGCGCCCGCCGACCTCGTGCCGGAGCTGCGGCGCCGCGGTGCCGAGGTGGCCGAGACGCTCGACGTGCTGGCCGCCGACCTGTCCGGGTGCTCCTCGGGCGGTGCCGCCGACCTGGGGGAGTGGCCCGGGGTCACCGTCTCCTGGGTGGACGACCTGCCCACCGCCCGGGACTTCGGCGTGGTCGAGGCGTCCGTGTTCGGCGGTGAGGTGCCCGACCCGGCCGACACCGCGCGCGCCGAGCGGTCGCTGGCCGAGGCCCGGGCCGAGCTGGCCACGGGTGCCGGGCAGCTCGTCGCCTACCTGGAGGGGCGCGCCGTCGGCGTGGCGGGCCTGGCCCGGGGCTCGGCGACCGCGCGGCTCTGGGGCGGCGGCGTGCTCGAGGACGCACGCGGGCGTGGCGTCTACCGGGCGTTGCTCGCGTCCCGGCTCGATCGGGGCGTGCTGCTGGGAGCGGACCTGGCCCTGGTGAAGGGACGGGTCGAGACCTCGGCCCCCATCCTGCGCCGCGCGGGCTTCGAGGTCGTCGGTCGCGAGGAGACGCTGCGCCTGCCGCTGTGACCGCCGGCTCCGTGCTCGGGTTCGGACGCTGTTCACCCACCCGACGGCGACATCGCCCCGAGAGGTAGACCCCTGGTCGGCCACGGCTCGGAACCTGAGGGCCATGAGCACGCTGACGGCGTCCGTCACCCCCTCGTCCCCGCACGACACCCCGCGCGACTCGGCACGAGACACCCTGCGCGTCCTGCCCCGCACCGGCGGGCAGGAGCGGCTGCGGGTGCTGGTGGTCACCGAGTCGTTCCTGCCGGCGGTGAACGGGGTGACCAACTCGGTGCGTCGGGTGCTCGAGCACCTCGCCGAGGAGGGTCACGTCGCCGAGCTGGTCGCCCCCAGCGGGCCGGCCACCTACTGCGGCTTCCCGGTCACGCAGGCGTTCTCCACGCCGCTGCCGTGGTACCCGAACTTCCGTCTCGGGCTGGAGACGCGGCGGCGGCTGCGGCAGGTCATGCTGCGCTTCCGCCCCGACGTCGTGCACATCGCCTCGCCCGCCACCCTGGGGCACCAGGCGGCCCTGGCGGCGGCGCAGTGCGGGGTCCCGTCCGTGGCGATCTACCAGACCGACATGGTCAGCTTCGCCGACCGCTACGTCCCCGGTGCGGGTGGGCGGGCGATGGCCGCGCTGACCCGCCGCATCCACACCCGCGTCGACCGGACGCTGGCGCCCTCGACGGCCTCGCTCACCCAGCTCGAGGCCCTGGACGTCCCCGAGACCTACCGGTGGCCCCGGGGCGTCGACGCCGTCTCCTTCCACCCCCGGCACCGGGACGAGGCGTGGCGCCGCGACCTCGCCCCCGACGGCCGCGCCCTGGTCGGCTACGTCGGTCGGCTGGCCGCGGAGAAGGAGCTGGACCTGCTGGTCGCGCTGCACGCGGACCCGCGCCTGCGGCTGTTGGTCGTCGGCGGGGGACCGGACGAGGAGCGGCTGCGCGCGATGCTGCCCGACGCCCACTTCCTCGGGGTGCTGCACGGCGCCGACCTCAGCCGGGCCCACGCGAGCCTCGACGTGTTCGTGCACACCGGGCGCCACGAGACCTACTGCCAGTCCGCGCAGGAGGCGCTGGCCTCGGGCGTCCCGGTGGTGGCGCCCCGCGAGGGCGGCCCCGTGGACGTCGTCCCCGACGGCGTCGGCGGCCTGCTCTTCACCCCCGGCGACGCCACGGCGCTGGCGGCTCACGTGGGGCGCCTCCTCGACGACCCCGACCTGCGACGGCGCATGGGTCGCCAGGCCCGGACGGCCGTGGAGGGCCGGACCTGGCGCGCGGTCAACGAGGCGCTCGTCGGGCACTACCGGGCCGTCGTCGGCGCCCGTGCCGCGGCCGAGCGTCGCTCCCGCAGCGCCGTGTGACCCTGCTGGTCAGTCGGTGAGGAGCGCGGCCGCCTCCTCGACGGTGTCCACGAGGTGCACGTGCTGCTCCATCGCTCGGCCGCGGGCGAGGGCGGAGAGCAGGGGCCAGGCGGGGATCTCCTCGGTCCAGTAGCGCTCGCCCACCAGCACCATCGGGGCGACGGAGTCCTCGTCCGCGTAGTAGTTCTCGCAGGCGTCCTGGAAGATCTCCTGCACGGTGCCCCCGGCGCCGGGCAGGAAGACGATCCCCGCGTCGCAGACCTCCAGCAGGATCGCCTCGCGGGTGGCGTTGCGGAAGTACTTGGCGATCGCGGTGGCGAACAGGTTCGGCGGCTCGTGCCCGTAGTGCCAGGTCGGGATGCCCAGCGTGCCCGCCTCGGGCGGTGCCGGTGCGTCGGCCAGCACGTCGCGGGCGGTCATGGCCCACGCGTCGATGGACGGCCGGTACGAGGGGACGACGGCCAGGTGCTCGATCGCGGCGGCCAGCGCGTCCTCGCCGGCCGCGCGGCCCCCACCGCCCAGCCGAGCGCCCAGGTTCGCGGCCTCCATCGCCCCGGGACCACCGCCGGTGGTCACCGACAGCGCGGGCCGGCCGGCGCTGGCCGGTGCGGTGGCCAGCAGCAGGCCGAGCCGGGCGGCGTCGGCGTAGGAGGAGTCACCGCGGGTGGCCTGGTGGCCGCCCATGAGACCCACCAGCGAGCGGCCCTCGCGCCAGCGGCCCAGCGCGAGGTCGATCGCGTGGTCGTGCAGGGCCCGGGCGAGCGTGGGCGGGGTGGTGGAGTCCTCGGGCAGGATCGCCGGGTCCGCCTCCTGGCTCCACGCGTAGGCGCGGCCGTCGAGGCTGCCGGCCCAGGTGGGGGCGTCGAAGAGCTCCTCGGCGGAGTAGAGGTGGCCGCGGTAGCAGTCGACCGGCACGTCGGGCAGCGCCGGCAGGACGAGGGCGCCGCCGGCGTCCACCGCCTCGGCGTCGCCCTCGGCGAACGTGTACCCCAGGAACGTGGCGCCGGAGACGTCGGCCCGCCGCAGGCGATGGCCGACGTGGCGCAGGTCGAGGCCGCGCAGCCGCCAGCCGGAGAGGGTGCGGGCGCCGCGGTCCAGGCGCCGCTCGAGCTCGGCGGTGGAGGTGACGTCGACGGTGCGGCCGCGGGTGTGTCTCACGGGGCAGGACCCTAGCCGCGCGGCGCCCACCCTCCCGGGCGCGCCGGTGGCTCAGCCGATGCCTCAGCCGATGCGGACGGACAGGCAGGTGACGCAGCCCTCGAGCTTCTCCAGCTCGGAGATGTCGACCGAGACGACCGCGAGGCCGCGACCCTCCAGCAGGGCCCGGGTGCGTGACGCGGCCGCGGACAGGAGCACCGTGTCGGTGCCGAGGCAGACCACGCACGCCCCCTCGGCCTCGGGGGCCGCGACGAGCCCCGGCCAGGAGGCGGGGTCGTCGATGCCCGCCTCCCAGCCGAGGAACGTCCCGTCCGGCAGGGCCGTGAGGGTGGACTTCAGGTGCAGCACCTTGCTGAGCGGCACGCCCACCAGGTCGGCGCCCTCGTCCGCGAGGTGGCGCCGCATCTGCTCCAGCGCCCCGTGACTGGTGCGGGTGGTCAGCCCGACCCACAGCCTCCCGCCGGCGGCCAGGACGTCGCCACCCTCGAGCGCGTCCGGGCCCTCGATCCGCGCGATCCGGTAGCCGAGGTCGCGCAGCGTGGCCTCGGTGCCCGAGGTCTCCGGACGCCGGGCCAGGTTGCCGGGCCGGCAGATGATCGCCGTGTCCCCGTGGACGACCGCCGTGTCCTCCACGAAGACCGCGTCCGGGCAGGCGTCGGCCGGCGCGACCTCGACCGTGCGCCACCCGTGCCCGCGCAGCGCCGCCACGTAGCCGTCCCACTGCGCGCGCGCCAGGTCGAGGTCGATGTCGGTGCGCGCCCGACGGGTGACGATGCCGTCGGCCAGGAGAGGTCCGGGACGTCGTACCAGCGCGAGCTTCGGCATGGGACGGAGGGTAGCGGGGCCCGGCGACTAGAACGCGTGCGCCATGAGGTCGTCGAACAGGTCGTGCTCGTCGACCTCCAGCCCCTTGGCCGCGAACCACCGCGCCATGTTCGTGCAGTCGCGCATGAGGAAGTCGAAGCCGGCAGGGTTGGCGACCAGGTCGACGACCTGTGGCAGGTCGATGATGACCAGCCGCTCGCCGGCGACCAGCGCGTTGTAGGGGGAGAGGTCGCCGTGCACGAGCCCGGCGCCGACCATCGCGGCCATCGCCTCGCGCAGCTGCTCCCACCATCCCTCCAGGAGCGCGCGGTCGCCGCGGGCGGCCTGGAGCCGGGGCGCGGTCTCGGGGCCGTCCTCGCCCTCGACGGTGATCCACTCCATGAGCAGCTCGGTGCCGTCGACCTGGACGGGGTAGGGGACCGGCAAGCCGAGGCCGTGCAGCCGGACGAGGGCGTCCCACTCCGCCATGGCCCACTGGCCGGCGGCCACCGCGCGCCCGTGCGAGGTCTTCTTCGCCAGGGCGCGCATGTCGCGCGTGTTCCGCACCCGGCGGCCCTCGGTGTACGTCGAGGCCCGCTGGAAGGAGCGGTGGTCGGAGTCCCGGTACCGCTTGGCGACCAGGACGACGGACTCGCCGAGCGCGTCCGAGCCGGGCACGGCGCGCTCCAGCAGGAACGCGTCCGCCTCCTTGCCGGTCTTGAGGACGCCGAGGTCGGTGTCGACGGCCGCCTGGGAGGTGACCACCCAGTCCGGCCGGGGCTCGGGGCCGCGGCAGGTCGGCTCGACGGCCAGCCAGGTGGAGAACCGCTGGCCCTCGGCGAGGTCGTCGCAGGCGTGGAAGTCGAAGACGAACGCCGGGTCGATGCCGGGGTCGATACCGGGGTCGATACCGGGGTCGATGCCGGAGTCGGTGCCGGGTTCGGTGCCGATCGGTCGGTCGGCGGTGTCCCCGGGGTCGGGGGTCAGGTCAGGGAAGTCGTCCCAGGAGTGGGAGGGAGTGCTCAACGCAGGTGCTCTTTCGAGAGGAGGTGGTCTGGCTCGTGGGCAGGCCGGAGACAGTCATCGACATGTCACGCTCCTCTCGACGGCGGGCGGCACGGCGCGCACCCGGTGGCCTCAGCGTGGGGCACCCCGGGTGCGGGCCGCAACGGGTTTATCCGCGCAGCCGCACCGACAGGCAGGTCACGCAGCCCTCGAGCTTCTCGAACTCGGAGACGTCGACCGCCACCACGCGCAGGCCGCGCTCCTCCAGCAGCGCCCGGGTGCGCGGTGCGGAGGTCGCCATGAGCACCGTGCCGGCGTCCAGGCAGACGACGTGCGCGCCCGGCTCCTCGGGCACCGAGAGGTAGTGCTCCCAGACGTCGGCGTCGTCGACCACCGGGTCCCACCCGAGCACGGTGCCGTCGGGCAGTGCCGTGACGGCCGACTTCAGGTGCAGCACCTTCGCCAGCGGCACCGGGACGACGTGCGCGCCCTCGCGGAGCAGGTGCTCCCCGAGCTGGGCGGCACCGCCGGCCGTGGTGCGGCCGCCGAGGCCCACCCACACGGTGCCGTCGTGCTTGAGCACGTCGCCGCCGTCCAGCGTGTGCGGGGCGTCGATGCAGGCCACGTCGTAGCCGAGGTCGCGCAGGGCGGACTCGGTGGCGGCGGTCTCGGGCCGGCGCGCGGGGTGCCCGGGCCGGGCGATCACGGCGGTGGTGCCGTAGACGACCACGGTGTCCTCGACGAAGACCGCGTCCGGGCAGGAGTCCGCGGCGTCGACCTCGATGGTGTCCCAGCCCTCGGCGCGCAGCGCCGCGACGTAGCCGTCCCACTGCGCGCGGGCCAGGTCGAGGTCGACCGGCGTGCGCTCGAGGTGGGTGACGATGCCGTCGGCGAGCAGCGGACCGGGGCGGCGCACGAGCGCGAGCTTCCTCATGGGAGGCAACCTAGAGCAGCTCGGTGGTGGAGGTGGGGTCAGCCGAGCAGCGGCGCGACGAGGCGGGCGGCCAGGGAGGGCCGGCCGGTGAGCCGCTCCTCGGCGTCGGCCAGCGTCATGGCCCGCAGGCCGGCGTTGACCCCGAGCCAGCGCAGCGGCTCCGGCTCCCAGGCCGGGGAGCGGTGGCCCACCCAGGGCAGGTGCACCAGGTCGGTGTGGTGGTCGAGGACGAGGTCGCGCAGCGTGCGGCCCGCGAGGTTGGTCGTCGACAGCCCGTCACCCACGTAGCCGCCCGCGTGCGCGAGGCCGGTGGTGCGGTCCAGGCCGACCGAGGCGCACCAGTCGCGGGGGATGCCGAGCGGACCGCCCCAGGCGTGGGTGACGCGGTGCCCGCGCAGCACCGGGAACATCTCCACGAGCGTGGCCCACAGCCGCTGGTGCGTGCGCTCGTCGACGTCGTGCCGGGGGTCGATCCGCGAGCGCAGGTGATAGGGCGCGCCGCGGCCGCCGAAGACGAGCCGGTCGTCGGCGGTGCGCTGGCCGTAGACGATGAGGTGGCGGTGGTCGGTGAACGTCTCGCGGCGGGCCAGGCCGATCTCGGCCCACACCTCGGCGGGCAGCGGCTCGGTCGCGATTACCAGCGAGTAGACGGGGATGACGGCGCGCCGGCTGCCCGGCAGCGTCGCGCTCCAGGCCTCGGTGGCACGCACCACCACCTCGGCGCGCACGCGGCCGTGCGGGGTGCGGGCCGCTCCGGGCTCGATCGCGGTGACCTCGGTGCCCTCGTGGACGGTCCCGCCCCGCGCCTCGACCGCGTGGGCCAGGCCCCGGGTCAGGCGGACGGGGTGCACCGCGGCGCAGTCGGGCGTCCAGGTGCCGCCCAGGGTGCCGGTGGCGGCCAGCACCCCGCGGGCGGCGTCTGCGTCGAGGAACGCCAGCTCCGCCTCGTCCCGGCCCCAGGTGCGGGCGTGGGCGACCTCGGCGCGCGCCCGGGCCAGCTGGGCGGGGGAGCGGGCCAGGTCGATGGTGCCGCCCTTGGCGGCCCGGGCGTCGATGCCCTCGGCCTCCGCGACCCGCAGCACCTCGTCGACGGTGTCGCGCATGGCGCGGTGCTGGGCGAGGGCCGCCTCGCGGCTGTGGTCGGCGGCCAGCGTGTCGAGGGAGGCGGGGAAGAGCGCGGAGCACCAGCCGCCGTTGCGCCCCGAGGCGCCGAACCCGACCTCCTCCTTCTCCAGCACGACCACGCGCAGGGTGGGGTCGGCCTCCAGGAGGTAGTAGGCGGTCCACAGCCCGGTGAGGCCGCCGCCGACGATCGCGACGTCGGCGTCGGTGTCCCCGGGCAGGGCCGGTCGCCGCAGGACGGGGCGGGGCGGCGCGTCCTCGGCGGTGTCGTGCCACAGGGAGACGCCGGGCCGCAGCCCGGCGGAGCCCCCGCGGGGGTCGGTCACCGCACTCCCCAGGAGTAGGTCTGCTTGCGCAGCTGGAGGTACATGAACGTCTCGGTGCCGGTGACGCCCTCGATCGCGCGGATCTGGCCGGAGATGAGGGCCAGCAGCGCCTCGTCGCTCTCGGCCACGACCTCGGCGAGGAGGTCGTAGGTGCCGGCGGTGATGACGACGTAGTCGACCGCGTCGATCGCCGCCAGGGCGTCGGCGACGGGCTCGAGCGGCCCGGCGCACCGGATGCCGACCATGGCCTGGCGCGCGAAGCCGAGCTCCATGGGGTCGGTGACCGCCACGACCTGCATGACGCCGGCCTCGGTCAGCCGCTGCACCCGCTGGCGCACGGCGGCCTCGGAGAGCCCGACGACCTTGCCGATGGCGGCGTAGGAGCGGCGTCCGTCCTGCTGGAGCTGCTCGATGATCGCCTTGGAGACGTCGTCCATGACGACGTGCTTCTCGGCCTTCTCGCTGGTGCGCTTGTCTCGACTCATCGGCCCGGAGTCTTCCAGCGGCACGCCACCCCTGTCCACGAGTTGCCTACTGATCTCGTTGCGATTGTGTTTCCTATCGACGGTTTCCCTTGTTGTGCAGCGCCAGCACTGCCAGGATCGCCACTCAGTCGGGGTCGAGATCTATGATTCCGTAGCCAGATGTGGCCCAGGCCACATCATCACGGCCGGGAGAAGCCCGGCGGACCGCAGCGACCAACGCCCCTCACGGAGGACACAGTGGACACTGACCGGATGCGCATGCAGATGCTGGCCGAGGCCCTGCGGGCCGGAGGCCCCCGCGCCGGCCGCGGCATCGGCCGGCGGAACTTCCTGCGTGGTGCCGGCGTCGGCGCCCTCGCGCTGGGCGCCCCCTCGCTGCTCGCGGCCTGCGGCACGCAGTCCCAGGTGCAGTCCGAAGAGACCTGTGGCTCCACCGACCTCTCCGACACCGAGAAGACGCTGATCTTCTCGAACTGGCCCGAGTACATCGACGTCAAGGGCAAGCGGATGCCGACGCTCGAGGGCTTCGAGACCGAGTCGGGCATCACCGTCACGTACAACACCGACGTCAACGACAACAACGAGTTCTTCGGCAAGGTCAAGGACCAGCTCGGCGCCTGCGAGCCGATCGGTCGCGACATCATCACGATGACCGACTGGATGGCCGCCCGGATGATCGGGCTGGGCTGGATGCAGGAGCTCGACAAGGACAACATGCCCAACGTGGTGTCCAACCTGAAGACGGACCTCCAGTCGCCCACGTGGGACCCCGACCGCACCTACTCCGTGCCGTGGCAGTCCGGCCTGACGGGCATCGCCTACAACGCCAAGTACACCGGCGAGGTCTCCTCCTTCGAGGAGCTGATGACCCGCACCGACCTCAAGGGCAAGGTCTCGCTGCTCTCCGAGATGGGCGACACCATGCTGTTCATGCTGCTGCTCGAGGGGGCGAACCCCGAGGACTTCACCGACGAGCAGTGGTCCGCGGCCATCGGCCGGCTCGAGGGCTACGTCGGCAGCGGCCAGATCCGCCGCTTCACCGGCAACGACTACATCCGCGACCTCAACGCGGGCAACGTGGTGGCCTGCGAGGCCTGGTCCGGCGACGTCATCGCCATGCAGTACGACAACCCCGACATCAAGTGGGTCGTGCCCGAGGAGGGCCTGTCGCTGTGGAGCGACAACATGATGGTGCCCAACAAGGCCGACCACAAGGCGAACGCCGAGGCCCTGATGGACTACTACTACCAGCCCGAGGTCGCCGCGACCCTGGCCGCGTGGGTCAACTACATCTGCCCCGTCGAGGGCGCCCAGGAGGCCATGGAGAAGGTCGACCCGTCGCTGGTCGACAACGAGCTGATCTTCCCGTCCGAGGACTTCCTGAAGAACGCCTACGGCTTCATGGAGCTGGACGAGACGACCCGCCAGGCCTACGACAAGGACTTCGCGCAGGTGATCGGGGCGTGAGCGCCGCGGCCCCCGCCGGCGCCGCGCCCACCGAGGGCACCAGCGCCGGCACCGACCTGGTGCTCCGTGGCCTGCGCAAGTCCTACGGCTCGTTCACCGCCGTCCACGACCTCGACCTGGTCGTGCCCTCGGGCTCGTTCTTCGCGCTGCTCGGCCCCTCGGGCTGCGGCAAGACCACGACCCTGCGGATGGTCGCCGGCCTCGAGGAGCCGACGTCGGGCCAGATCATGCTCGGCGGCTCCGACGTGAGCCGGCTCAAGCCCTACAAGCGCCCGGTCAACACCGTCTTCCAGTCCTACGCGCTGTTCCCGCACCTGAGCATCGCGGAGAACGTCGCCTTCGGGCTCAAGCGCCGCGGCAAGAAGAAGGTGGACGCCGAGGTGGCGGCGATGCTGGAGCTGGTCGAGCTCTCGGACCTGGCCAAGCGTCGCCCCGCCCAGCTCTCCGGCGGCCAGCAGCAGCGCGTGGCGCTGGCCCGCGCGCTCATCAACCGGCCCCAGGTGCTGCTGCTCGACGAGCCGCTCGGCGCCCTCGACCTCAAGCTGCGCCGCCAGATGCAGCTGGAGCTCAAGCACATCCAGACCGAGGTCGGCCTCACGTTCGTGCACGTCACCCACGACCAGGAGGAGGCCATGACCATGGCCGACACCGTCGCGGTGATGAACAAGGGCCGCATCGAGCAGATGGGCGCCCCCGAGGACCTGTACGAGAACCCCGCCACCACCTTCGTGGCGAACTTCCTCGGCCAGTCCAACCTGGTCGCCGGCTCCGTGGTCGAGGGCGGTGGCGAGACCGTCGCCCTCGACGTGCAGGGCACCCGGCTGACCGCGCCCCGCGCGCGCCTGGCCACCGACGCGCCGCAGGTGTGGGTCGGGGTCCGCCCGGAGAAGATCACCCTGACCCGGGCCGGGTCGCCCGCCCCGTCCGCCGCCGCGGGCAACCTGCTGGCCGGTGGCGTCGTGACCGACATCAGCTTCGTCGGCGTGAGCACCCAGTACGTGGTGCGCATGCCCTGGGGTCAGGAGCTCTCGGTGTTCCTGCAGAACACCGGCGCGCACGAGCGACTGGTCGTGGGCGACGCCGTGGACCTGCACTGGTCGCCGGACCACACCTTCTGCCTCGACGCCTCCCAGGACGCCCGCGCGGGCGTGGAGGAGGACGAGTCGTGAGCGCGGCCTCCCACCTGCCCGGCGGGGGAGCGAGCGCGGCCTCGGACGACGCGCCCCGCAAGCGCGGCCTCGGCGGCTACCTCCTGCTCTCGCCCGGTGGCCTGTGGCTGGTCGTGTTCTTCGTCGTCCCGACCGTCACGCTCGTCGCCACCAGCCTGTACGACCCCTCGGGGTCGCTGCAGCTGGGCTACGCGATGACCTGGCACTGGCAGAACTACACCGACGCGGTCGTCGACTACGGCCCGCAGCTGCTGCGCTCGCTGCAGTACGCCGTGATCGCCACGATCGCCTGCGTGCTCATGGGCTACCCGCTGGCCTACGCCATCGCGTTCAAGGGCGGCCGGTTCAAGAACCTCATGCTGGTCGCCGTCATCGCGCCGTTCTTCACCAGCTTCCTGGTGCGGACGCTGTCGTGGCAGTACATCCTCGGCGACAACGAGGCCGTGGTCTCGCTGCTGCGCTGGCTGCACGTGCTCGGCCCGGAGGGTCACCTGCTCGCCACCCCGTTCGCAGTGATCACCGGTCTGACCTACAACTTCCTGCCGTTCCTGGTGCTGCCGCTCTACGCCTCGCTGGAGAAGGTCGACCGACGGCTGCTCGAGGCGGCCTCGGACCTGTACGCCTCACCGTTCACGGCGTTCCGCAAGGTCACGCTGCCCCTGTCGATGCCGGGCCTCGTGGCCGGCACGCTGCTGACGTTCATCCCGGCCGCCGGTGACTACATCAACTCCGAGCTGCTGGGCAACCCGACCACGCGCATGGTCGGCAACGAGATCCAGGACCTGTTCGCGGCCGGTGACTACCCCACGGCCTCGTCGCTGTCGGTGATCCTCATGGCCGCCATCGTCCTGCTCGTCGCGATCTACGTGCGGCGGGCCGGCACCGAGGAGCTCGTGTGAGCACTGCAACCCCTTCCGCCACCGCCACCGCCCCGCGGTCCGCCGGCAGCCGGTTCACCCGCTGGCTCGGCGACAACGTCGTGCTCCTCGTCGGCCTGCTGGTGCTGCTGTACATGTTCACGCCGGTCTTCGTCGTGATCCTGATGTCGTTCAACGACCCGGCCGCACGCAACTCCTACAGCTTCGACGGGTTCACCCTCGACAACTGGACCAACATCTGCGGCCCGCTCGGCATGTGCGAGGCGCTGCGCGTCAGCATCGAGATCGGCGTGCTCGCCACGCTGGTCGCGACGCTGCTGGGCACGCTGATGGCCTTCGCGATGGTGCGGCACCGCTTCCGGGGCCGGGCCGCGGCCAACATCGTCATCTTCCTGCCGATGGCCACCCCCGAGGTCGTGATGGGCTCCTCGCTGCTGGCCCTGTTCGTCAACGGCGGCGTCTCCGGCCTGCTGGGCTTCTGGACGATCCTCATCGCCCACATCATGTTCTGCCTGTCGTTCGTGGTGGTGACCGTCAAGGCGCGGCTCGCCGGTCTCGACCCGCGGCTGGAGCAGGCGGCGATGGACCTCTACGCCAACGAGTGGCAGACCTTCTGGCGGATCAGCTTCCCGCTGGTCTTCCCGGGCATCCTGGCCGCGGCGCTGCTGTCGTTCTCGCTGTCCTTCGACGACTTCATCATCACGAACCTCAACGCGGGCCAGGAGGTCACGTTCCCGATGTTCGTGTGGGGTGCGGCCCAACGCGGCATCCCGGCCCAGATCAACGTGGTCGGCACGATCATGTTCCTCATCGCCCTCGCGGCCGTGGTCGCCGGCGACGTGCTGGCGCGGCGTCGCGCGGGTCGATGAGCCGGCGCGCCGGTCGCCTCGGTCGTCACGGTCATCGGGATGGTGGCGGGGCGGCCGCGGGCTCGCTCGCGGACGCCGCCCCGCTGCCGTTCTGGCTCGACGACCCGGCTCGCCCCGAGGCGCTCGCGCCGCTGGTGGGGGAGACCGAGGCCGACCTCGTGGTGGTCGGCGGCGGCTACACCGGCCTGTGGACCGCGCTGCTGGCCCGGGAACGGCACCCGGGTCGCTCCGTGGTGCTGCTCGAGGCCGGACGCTGCGGGGACGAGGCGTCCGGCCGCAACGGCGGCTTCGCCTCGGCCTCGCTGACCCACGGGTTCGGCAACGGCCTGGAGCGCTGGCCCGACGAGCTGGCGACCCTCGACCGGCTCGGCGCCGAGAACCTCGCCGACATGGGCGCCGACATCGCCCGGCACGGCATCGACTGCGACTTCTCCCTCGTCGGGGAGCTCACGGTGGCCACCCGACCGCACCACGTCGAGGAGCTGGCGGAGCTGCACGACGCCATGACCTCCCACGGGGCCTCCGGCACGCTGCTGTCGGCCGAGGAGACCCGGGCGATGGTCGACTCGCCGACCTACCTGGGTGCCCTGCACGAGCCCGACGGCACCGCCCTCGTCGAGCCCGCCCGGCTGGCGTGGGGGCTGCGGCAGGCGTGCCTCGACGCCGGCGTGGTCATCCACGAGCAGACCAAGGCGGTCTCGCTGGAACGGCGGGGTGCCGGCGTCCACGTGGGGACCTCTGCCTCCGGGTCCGGCGTGACCGGCGGCGTCCGCGCCTGGTCCGTGGTGCTGGCGACCAACGCCTTCCCCTCGCTGCTGCGTCGCCTCGACCTCATGACCGTGCCCGTCTACGACCACGTGCTGATGACCGAGCCGCTCACGCCCGAGCAGAAGGCCGCCATCGGCTGGGAGGGGCGGCAGGGCATCGGGGACGCCGCCAACCAGTTCCACTACTACCGGCTCACCCGCGACGACCGCATCCTGTGGGGCGGCTACGACGCCGTCTACCACTACGGCTCGCGGATCGCCCCCGAGCTGGAGCAGCGCGAGGCGACGCACCGGATGCTCGCCGAGCACTTCTTCGAGACCTTCCCCCAGCTGGAAGGGCTGCGGTTCACCCACCGCTGGGGCGGCGTGATCGACACCTGCACCCGGTTCAACGCCTTCTACGGCACCGCGCTGGGCGGTCGGGTCTCGTACGCGCTCGGGTTCACCGGCCTGGGCGTCGCGGCCACCCGCTTCGCCGGCCTGGTCGTCCTGGACCTCCTCGACGGCGCCGACACCGAGCGGACCCGCCTGCGGATGGTGCGCGAGAAGCCGCTGCCGTTCCCGCCCGAGCCGCTGCGTGCCCTGGGCATCAACCTCACCCGCTGGTCCCTCGACCACGCCGACACCCACGCCGGCCGGCGCAACCTGTGGCTGCGTGGCCTCGACCGCGCGGGCCTGGGCTTCGACTCCTGACCCCGCCGAGGCGGGGAGACGCGGACGGGCCCGGCCCATCGTGGCGGATGGACCGGGCCCGTGCCGGGGAGCCTGGAGAGGCTCAGAGCATCGCGGACGCCTTCTCGAGGACGACGCGGAGCACCTGCTCCATGTCGTCGAACTCGGCCTGGCCGCAGATCAGCGGCGGGGAGAGCTGGATGACCGGGTCGCCACGGTCGTCGGCGCGGCAGTAGAGGCCCTGGTTGAACAGCTCCTTGGAGACGAACCCGTAGAGGATGCGCTCGGACTCCTCGGCGGTGAAGGACTCCTTGGTGGCCTGGTCCTTGACGAGCTCGATGCCGTAGAAGAACCCGTCACCACGGACGTCGCCGACGATCGGCAGGTCGCGCAGCTTCTCCAGGGTGGCGCGGAAGGCGTCGCGGTTGTCGCGCACGTGCTCCAGGACGTTCTCCTCCTCGAACAGCTGCAGGTTGCGCAGGCCGACGGCCGCGGAGACCGGGTGGCCGCCGAAGGTGTAGCCGTGCAGGAACGACTCGGTCCCCTGCAGGAACGGCTCCATCAGCCGGTCGGAGGCGATCATCGCGCCGAGCGGGGAGTAGCCGGAGGTGAGGCCCTTGGCCGAGGTGATGATGTCGGGCTGGTAGCCGAAGCGCTCGGCGCCGAACATGTGGCCCAGGCGGCCGTAGGCGCAGATGACCTCGTCGGAGACCAGCAGCACGTCGTGCTCGTCGCAGATCTCGCGCACCCGCTCCCAGTAGCCCGGGGGCGGCGGGAAGCAGCCGCCGGCGTTCTGCACGGGCTCGAGGAAGACGGCCGCGACGGTCTCGGCGCCCTCGTTCTCGATCGCGATGCCCACCTGGTCGGCCGCCCACCGGCCGAACGCCTCCGGGTCGGAGCCGTCCATGAGGCCGGCGGTGATCTCGTGGGCGCGGTAGACGTTGGTGTTCGGCACCCGGAAGGTGGACGGCACCAGCGGCTCGAACGGGGCCTTGAGGCCCGGCAGCCCGGTGATCGAGAGCGCCCCCTGGGTGGTGCCGTGGTAGGCGACGGCTCGGCTGATCACCTTGTGCTTCATCGGCTTGCCGGTGAGCTTGAAGTAGTTCTTGGCGAGCTTCCAGGCCGACTCGACCGCCTCGCCGCCACCGCTGGTGAAGAAGACGCGGTTCAGGTCGCCCGGGGCGTAGCCGGCCACCTTCTCGGCCAGCTCGATCGCGGCCGGGTGGGCGTAGGACCACAGCGGGTGGAAGGCCAGCTGCTTGGCCTGCTCGGCAGCGGCGTCGGCCAGCTCCGTGCGGCCGTGGCCCAGCTGGTTCACGAACAGGCCGGCCAGGCCGTCCAGGTACTTCCGCCCGTGGCTGTCGTAGATGTAGGCGCCCTCGCCGCGGACGATCACGGGCACGTCCTCGGTCGCGTACCGACCGTGCTGCGTGAAGTGCATCCACAGGTGGTCCTTGGCGGCGCGCTGGAGGTGCTCGTAGTCCGTCATGGGCCCATCGTGGCGGAGGGGTCGGGCGCAAGGCAAGCCCTGGGCGACGAAATCCGTCGCCATGGCGACAAATGGGTGCGGATTCGGTTGTGACGAATGCGTTACGCGGAGGTTATGGCTGACGCGCCTCTCGTGCCGGAGCCCGGCGCGCTGGTAGGAACGGGGCATGACGAGCACCCTGTTCACCGGCGGTCGCGTGTTCGACGGTCATCGCTACCGCGGCGCCGCCGACGTCCTCGTGGTCGACGGGCGGGTGGCGGTCGTCGCCGCTCCCGGCGAGGTCGGCGCCAGCGGTGACGTGGCGGTGGTGGACGCCGGCGGCGCGCTGCTCCTGCCCGGCTTCACCGACGCCCACGTGCACGCCGTGCAGGGCGGCCTCGAGCGCATCCGCTGCGACCTCTCGGAGGCCTCGACGGCGGCGGAGTACCAGCGCGTGGTCGGTGACTACGCCCTCGCCCACCCCGAGGCGGCCTGGGTGCAGGGCGGCGGCTGGGCGATGAGCGCGTTCCCCGGAGGCGCTCCGACCGCCGACCTGCTCGACGCCGTCGTGCCCGACCGGCCCGTCTTCCTGCCCAACCGCGACCACCACGGCGCCTGGGTCAACAGCCGCGCCCTGGCGCTGGCCGGGATCGACGAGCGCACGCCCGACCCGGCCGACGGGCGCATCGAGCGCGACCCGCAGGGTCGCCCCACCGGCACCCTGCACGAGGGCGCGATGCACCTCGTCTCGCGCTTGCTGCCGCCCACGCACGCCGGCGAGCACGACGCCGCGCTCGCCGAGGCGCAGCGCTACCTGCACTCCGTCGGGGTCACCGGCTGGCAGGACGCCATCGTCGGCGCCTACGCGGGCATGGACGACCCGGGGCCGGCCTACGTCCGGGCCGCTCGCGCCGGCACGCTCACCGCGGACGTCGTCGGGGCCCTGTGGTGGGACCGCGAGCGCGGCCTCGAGCAGCTGCCCGACCTGCTCGCGCTGCGGGCCGCCTACACGGTGGGCCGGTTCCGGGCGACGAGCGTGAAGGTCATGCAGGACGGCGTCGCCGAGAACGGCACCGCCGCCATGCTCGAGCCCTACCTCGACCGCTGCGGCCACCCGACGTCCGGGTCGGGGCACTCCTTCGTGGACCCGCACGTGCTCCGCACGGCCGTGCCGGTGCTGGCCGCCGCCGGGTTCCAGGTGCACGTGCACGCCATCGGTGACCGCGGGGTGCGCGAGGCCCTGGACGCCTTCGAGTCCCTGGACGAGGCGGGGCGGTCGCTGCGCCACCACCTGGCGCACCTGCAGGTGGTGCACCCCCAGGACGTGCCGCGTTTCGCCGCCCTCGGGCTGACGGCCAACATGCAGACCCTCTGGGCCTGCCTGGACGAGCAGATGGCCGAGCTGACGATCCCCTTCCTCGGGCCCGAGCGGTCGGCCTGGCAGTACCCGTTCGGCGACCTGCACCGGGCGGGTGCGGCGCTGGCGGCCGGCTCCGACTGGCCGGTCTCCACCCCGGACCCCCTCGCGGCGCTGCACGTGGCCGTCAACCGCGTCGAGCACGGTGCCGACGGGCCGGCCGGCCACGAGCCCTTCCTGCCGGAGCAGGCGCTGCCCCTGGAGGTGGCCCTGGCCGCCTACACCTCCGGCAGCGCCGGCCTCAACGGGCGGCACGACGCCGGTCGGCTCGCGCCCGGGGCGGTGGCGGACCTCGTCCTGCTGGACCGCGACGTGTGCGCCGGCCCCGTCGAGGAGGTCGGCGCGGCCGGGGTGGTCGGCACCTGGGTGGCCGGCGAGCAGGTGCACGGCGCGACCTGATCGCGACCGTGATGGGGTCGGCGCAACGGATTCCGTGTGACACGGCGGTTACAACTACTGATCCGGTTGTCGAATCCGTTGTCGGCGGGCCGATACATCCCTAGGCTGCGGCGCATGGCCGACACGACCTTCTCCAACGTCATCAACGGCGAGCTGGTGCCCGCCGCCTCCGGCGAGACCTACGACGTCATCGACCCCACCACGGGCGGCGTGTACGCGCAGGCCCCGATGTCGGGCACCGAGGACGTCGACCGGGCCTACGCGGCGGCCGACGCGGCGTTCGAGGGCTGGGGCTGGGAGACCACCCCGCAGGACCGCGCCCGCGCGCTGCTCAAGCTGGCCGACGCGATCGAGGAGCGGGCCGAGGAGATCGCCCGGGTCGAGTGCGCCGACACCGGCAAGCCGTTCCAGCTGACCATGGACGAGGAGATGGGCTACGCCCACGACCACTTCCGGTTCTTCGCGGGCGCCGCGCGCATCCTGGAGGGCCGCTCGGCCGGGGAGTACATGACCGACCACACCTCGTTCGTGCGGCGCGAGCCGATCGGCGTCGTGGGCCAGGTGACGCCCTGGAACTACCCGCTCATGATGATGATCTGGAAGATCGCGCCCGCGCTGGCGGCCGGCAACACGATCGTGCTCAAGCCCAGCGACACCACGCCCGCCTCGTCCACCCTGCTGGCCGAGATCGCGCAGGAGTTCCTGCCGCCGGGCGTGCTGAACGTCGTGTGCGGCGACCGCGACACCGGCCGGGCGCTGGTCTCGCACCCCACCCCGCAGATGGTGGCCATCACCGGCTCCGTGCGCGCCGGCATGCAGGTCGCCGAGGCCGCCTCGTCCGACCTGAAGAAGGTCCACCTCGAGCTCGGCGGCAAGGCGCCCGTCATCGTCTTCGACGACGCGGACGTGGCCAGGACCGCCGAGGGGATCGCCGGCGCCGGGCTGTTCAACGCCGGCCAGGACTGCACGGCCGCGACCCGCGTCCTGGCCGCCCCCGGCATCCACGACGACCTCGTGGCCGCCCTGGCCGAGGCCGCGCAGGGGATGCCGACCGGTCGCCCCGACGAGGAGGGCGTCTACTACGGGCCCCTGAACAACGCCAACCAGCTGGCGCACGTGTCCGGCATGGTCGACCGCCTGCCGGACCACGCCGAGATCGTCACCGGCGGCGCCCGCAAGTACGACGAGGGCTACTTCTACGAGCCCACCGTCGTCTCGGGGCTGCGGCAGGACGACGAGCAGGTGCAGAACGAGATCTTCGGGCCGGTGATGACCGTGCAGAAGTTCTCCGACGAGGCCGAGGCGCTGCGCTGGGCCAACGACTCCAAGTACGGGCTGGCCTCCTCGGTGTGGACCGCCGACCACGGCCGGGCCATGCGCGTCTCGCGGCGTCTCGACTTCGGGGCGGTGTGGATCAACACCCACATCCCGTTCCTCTCCGAGATGCCCCACGGCGGGTTCAAGCACTCGGGCTACGGCAAGGACCTGTCCATGTACGGGTTCGAGGACTACACGCGCGTCAAGCACGTCATGAGCTACATCGGCGAGTAGGGGGTACCGGCGGTGGACGGGCTCCGCCCCGAGAGGGAGCCCGCCCCGGGGGGAGCGGGGGCCGAGCGGACGCTCAGCCCTGGAGCCCGTCCACCGTCATCTCTCCCGCGTCGAGGCGCAGCAGCATCTCCCGCACGGCCGCCGAGTCGTAGCGGCCGCTGGCCCGGGCGTCGAGCAGCGCCTCGCGCTGGTCGTCGATGATCGCCTGCCGCACCCGCCGGTACTCGGTGATCCGGCGGTGCCGGTCGGCCTCGTCGTCGCCCGCCCACAGCGTGTAGCGCTCGGGGTGGGAGGCCTCGCGGGCCTGGTCGAGCACCAACCACTCCACCTGGCGGCCGTCGAGACCGTTCGCGGCGATGTCGCCGGTGGTGGAGTCGGCCACCCCCGCGAGCAGCTCGGCCAGCGACGTGCCGTGCTCGCGGCGCACGTCGCGGCGGTCCACGCGCGCCCCCAGCCTCGTGACCAGCCAGGAGAGCGTCCCGCCCTGGAGGACGAGGGTGGCGACCGCCAGGGCGAACGCGGTGAGCACCAGCAGCGGCCGGTGGGCCGTGCCGGCGGGG
Source organism: Nocardioides bruguierae (assembly GCF_023656415.1). Lineage (GTDB taxonomy): Bacteria > Actinomycetota > Actinomycetes > Propionibacteriales > Nocardioidaceae > Nocardioides > Nocardioides bruguierae. The sequence goes on along the minus strand of NZ_JAMOIL010000005.1, from coordinate 18,974 downwards.
ATCGTCTGCGCGGCCGCCAGCGTGACGGCGCCGCGCAGGCCCGCCCAGAACAGCACCCCGCCGTCGCGCTTGCGCAGCTGCTCGTCGGCGTAGAAGCGCAGGTCGGCCTCCCGGCGCTCCAGCTCGGTACGGACCCGCGAGGCACGCCGCTCGGCCGCCGCGGGGTCGTGCCGGCGGGTGACCGTGCGCTCCAGGCGTCCCTGCCAGTGACGGCGGACGGCCTCGGTGCGGGCGCGTCCGCGGGCGTGCTCGGTGCCCGCGCGCGCCACCAGCGTGGCCACGAACGCCGCCCGCACGCCCCACAGCACCAGGAGGCAGCAGCCGCCGACCAGCGCCACGTCGACCCACGTGCGCGAGTCGGCGCGGAAGTCCTCCACCAGGCCCCGCGTCTGCAGGCCCATCAGCAGGAACACGGCGCCCTCGAGCAGGAACGAGACCGAGTGCCAGTTGGTCGACTCGGCGCGGCGGACGGCGGCGGGCAGCTCGTGCACGCGGCGGGCGCTGACCACCAGGCCGGCGACCACGGCGGCGACCAGGCCGGACGCGCCGGCCTCCTCGGCGGGGAAGAACGCGAGGTACGGCACCACGAACGAGGTCGCGACGTTGAGCGTGTCGTCGGCGATCCGGCTGCGCACCTGCAGCGTCAGCCGGCCCACGACCGCGCCGACCAGCACGGCGACGACCAGCGACCGCAGCAGGTCGCCCGCCACGCCGCCCACCGTGAGCGCTCCGCCGGCGACGGCCGAGCGCAGCAGCACCAGGGCGGTGGCGTCGTTGAGCAGGCCCTCGCCGTCCAGCACCGTGACCACGCGCGGGGCGACCCCGGCCTCCTTGACGATCGAGGTGGCCACCGCGTCCGTCGGGCTGATCACGGCGCCCAGGGCCATGCCGGCCGCGAAGCCCACGCCGGGCACGAGGGCCGAGACCACGAGCCCGCAGAGCAGGGCGCTGACCACCACGACGACCACGGAGAGCCAGGTGATCGAGCGCAGCTCGCGGCGGAAGTCGAGGGTCGGCATGTTCACCGCCGAGGCGTAGAGCAGCGGCGGCAGGATGCCGGCGAGCACCAGCTCGGGGTCGACCTCGACCACGTCGACGCCGGGCGCGTAGCTGAGCGCCACGCCGCCGGCGACCAGCGCCAGGGGAGCGGCCACCCCGATGCGCGGGGCCAGGGCGCTGACGGCGACGAGGACGACGAAGCAGACGATCATCAGGCCGGGTGTCACGTCCTCGATGATGCCGGGTCGGCGGGCACGTCCACCGGGCTGCCAGGATGTGGCCGTGAGCAGCGCGACACCGTCCCCCTCCGACTCCCCGACGAGCGGAGCCACGCCGCCCGAGCGGCGCGACGTGGTGGTCCTCGGCTCGACCGGCTCCATCGGGACGCAGGCGCTGGACCTCGTCCGCGCCAACCCCGACCGGTTCCGGGTCGTCGGCCTGACCGCGGGCGGGTCGCACCCGGACCTGTTCGCCGCCCAGGTCGAGGAGTTCGCCCCCGCGTTCAGCGGGCTGGGGGAGTCCGCCTCGGTGGAGGCCGCGGCACAGGAGTGCGACGTCGTCCTCAACGGCATCACCGGCGCCGTGGGGCTGCGCCCGACGCTGGCGGCGCTGGACGCCGGCAACACGCTCGCGCTGGCGAACAAGGAGTCGCTGATCATCGGCGGTCCGCTGGTCAAGGAGCGGGCGCGGCCGGGGCAGATCGTGCCGGTCGACTCCGAGCACTCGGCCATCGCGCAGTCGCTGCGGGCGGGCTCGGCGGCCGAGGTGCGGCGCCTGGTGGTGACCGCGTCGGGCGGCCCGTTCCGCGGCCGCACCCGCGAGCAGCTCGCCGAGGTCACCCCGGCGCAGGCGCTGGCGCACCCGAACTTCGCGATGGGCACCGTCATCACCACGAACTCGGCGACGCTGGTGAACAAGGGCCTGGAGGTGATCGAGGCGCACCTGCTCTTCGACGTGCCGTTCGAGGCCATCGACGTGGTGGTGCACCCGCAGCAGTACATCCACTCGATGGTCGAGTTCACCGACGGTGCCGTCGTCGCCCAGATCGGGCTGCCGACCATGCTCGTGCCGATCGCGCTCGGCCTGGGCTGGCCCGACCGGGTGCCCGACGCCGAGACTCCCGTCGACTGGACCAAGGCCGCCGACTGGCGCTTCGAGCCGCTGGACGAGGAGGCCTTCCCCGCCGTCCGCCTGGCCCGCGAGGCCGGCGTCGCGGGCGGCACCGCCCCTGCCGTCTACAACGCGGCCAACGAGGAGTGCGTGGCCGCGTTCCACGGCGGACGCCTCTCGTTCCCGCAGATCGTGGACGTGGTGGCCGATGTTCTTGCCACGCACGACGTACGCTCGAACAGGCCTTCCCTCGACGACGTCCTCGCGGCCGACGCGTGGGCCCGTGGGGAGGCACGCACCCGGATCGAGAAGAACCACGGAGCCGCTTGATGACCGCCCTGCTCTACACCCTCGGGGTGGTCGTGTTCGTGCTCTCGATCCTGGTCTCGATCGGGTTGCACGAGCTGGGCCACCTCACGCCCGCCAAGCTCTTCGGCTGCAAGGTCAGCCAGTACTTCATCGGCTTCGGGCCCACGGTCTGGAGCAAGCGGATCGGGGAGACCGAGTACGGCCTCAAGGCGATCCCGCTCGGTGGCTACGTCAAGATCGTCGGGATGCTGCCGCCCGGGGCCTCCGACGACCTCGGTGACCACCTGGCCGGCGGCGAGAGCATCGAGACGCTGCCGTCGGGCGAGACCGCGGTGAAGGTGCGCAAGTCCAACACCGGCATGTTCACCCAGCTGATCTCCGACGCCCGCGCCGCCGAGTGGGAGCTCGTGCAGCCCGAGGACGTCGACCGGCTCTTCTACCGCCTGCCGTGGTGGAAGAAGGTCGTGGTGATGGCCGGCGGTCCCACGGTCAACGTGCTCATCGCCTTCGTGCTGCTCCTGCTCGTCTTCTCCACCTACGGCCAGCGCACCTACGAGGTGGACGCCGGCGCCCCGACCGTCGAGACGGTCTCCGCGTGCGTCATCCCCTACGAGGACGGCTCGCGCGACTGCACCGCCTCCGACCCCGCCAGCCCCGCCGCCGAGGCGGGGCTGCTGCCCGGGGACACCATCACCGCCTTCAACGGCACCGCGATCACCTCGTGGGAGCAGCTGCGCACCCTGATCCGGGAGAACTCCGGCGGCGACGCCGTGATCACCTACGAGCGCGACGGCCGGACGCTGACCGGCGAGACCTCCACCACCGTGCAGGCGCGACCCACGTCGGTGACCGACGAGACCCTCACCCAGGTCGGCTTCCTCGGCATCACCCCGACCCAGCACCTGGTGGTCACCACCGGTGGCGTGCTGTTCACCCTCGACCAGATGGGCGGCATGGCCGTCGACGTGGTCCAGGCGATGGCGCACCTGCCGGTGAAGGTCTGGGGCGTCGCCAAGGCGATCGTGGGCATCGAGGACCGGGCCATCGACAGCCCGGTCTCGATCGTCGGCGGTGGCCGCATCGCCGGCGAGGTCTCCTCCGCGCAGACGATCCCGGTCGCCGACCGGCTCGCCTCGCTCGTGACGCTCGTGGCGCTGTTCAACTTCTTCATCGGGCTGTTCAACTTCATCCCGCTGCTGCCGCTGGACGGCGGGCACATCGCCTCCGCCCTGTGGGAGGGCCTGCGCCGCGGCCTCGCCCGGCTCCGCCGCCGTCCCGACCCCGGCTACGTGGACGCCGCCAAGCTGCTCCCGGTCGCCTACGTCGTCGGCTCGGCCATCCTCGTGATGGGGGTCGTCCTGATCGTCGGCGACATCGTCGCGCCGGTGCAGACGTCCCTCTGACCCTCCGCCTTCTCCTCGGCTGCCGCGGGACGTCATACATCTGAGGGGGACTGCGTCCGCTCCGTATGACGTCCGCGTGGTGACGGACGGGCGCGCGGGCCGGCAACCACCCACAGGAGGGCCGGTGCGCGCCGTCCTCCACAGGCCGCATCGATGGTCGGCCGTGACGGCGACATCGGTACCAGGGTCGGTGGCATGCACAGATGGCGCTTCGACGATCCCGTCCTGGCCCGAGCACGTGCGCTGGGTGAGGCACAGGGCGGAGCCCTCGGACGACGCCAGGCCTACTCGCTCGGGATGCCACGCTGGCTGATCGTTCGTGAGGTCAAGCAGGGTCGCTGGCGGCGGGTGACCAGCCAGGTGGTGGCGGTTCACTGCGGACCGATGACCGACGACGGCCACCGTTGGGCAGCGGTCTTGTCGGGCGGGCCCCGGGCGGTGCTCGATGGTGCCGCGTCGTTGCAGGCGTCCGGTCTCGAGAGATTCCGCTCCCCGTCGGTCCGGGTGTCGGTGCCTCGCGGCGCGCGCATCCGACGAACGCGCGCCTACGACATCCGCCAGACCCGGCGGTGGGCAGCCGGCGATGTCGCAGATGCGCCCGGGACGCCCCGCACCAGGCCGGCGGTGGCCGCGGTCCGTGCGGGGCTGTGGGCGCGCACCGACAAGGAGGCGTCGCTCGTGGTGACGATGGCCGTCCAGCAGTCGGTGGCCCGGGTCGAGGACGTCGCTCGGGAGCTGCTGCGCGTCCGACGCGACAAGCGGCGGCTCCTCCTGCACGCGCTGGTCAACGACCTGCTGGACGGCGTCCGTTCGCTCGGAGAGCTCGACGTGGCTCGCGAGCTGCGCAGACGCGGGCTGCCCGAGCCGTCGCGACAGCACCTGCGCCGGGACTCTCGCGGCCGCTACGTCCTCGACCTCTACTGGCCGGAGCTCGGCCTGGTGGTCGAGATCGACGGCATCCACCACCAGTGGGCAGAGAACGTCGTCGCCGATGCGTTGCGTCAGAACGCGCTGGCGCTCGCCGGCGACACCGTCCTGCGTCTCCCGTTGCTGGGTCTTCGCCTCGCTCCTGACGAGTTCTACGACCAGATCGCTCGGGCGATCGCCGACCGCCGACCCTTGGCCGCCTGACGCGACCGGAGAGTCGACCCGGGACGTCATACATCTGAGGGAGTGCGCCTCCGCTCCGTATGACGTCCCGATGGCCGCGGGGTGGACGTCATGCATCTGAGGGGGACTGCCTCCGCTCCGTATGACGTCCGCCCGCGCCCCTCGCCCCACCCACCACCGACGGGGTGCGGGGGAGCGGGGGACGGGTGGGTAGATTGGCTGCCATGACCGCAGTCAGCCTCGGAATGCCGTCGGCACCGCCGCCGACGCTGGCCCCCCGCCGCCAGACCCGCCAGATCCAGGTCGGGAAGGTCGGGGTCGGCTCGGACCACCCGATCTCGGTGCAGTCGATGACGACGACGCTCACCTCCGACATCAACTCCACGCTCCAGCAGATCGCCGAGCTCACGGCGTCCGGCTGCGACATCGTGCGCGTCGCGTGCCCGAGCCAGGACGACGCGGACGCGCTGCCCGCCATCGCGGCCAAGTCGCAGATCCCGGTGATCGCGGACATCCACTTCCAGCCGAAGTACGTCTTCGCGGCGATCGAGGCCGGCTGCGCGGCCGTCCGGGTCAACCCCGGCAACATCCGCAAGTTCGACGACCAGGTCAAGGAGATCGCCCAGGCGGCGAAGGACCACGGCACGTCGATCCGGATCGGCGTCAACGCCGGCTCGCTCGACAAGCGGATCATGGACAAGTACGGCAAGGCCACGCCCGAGGCGCTGGTGGAGAGCGCGAAGTGGGAGGCCAGCCTCTTCGAGGAGCACGGCTTCCGGGACTTCAAGATCTCGGTCAAGCACAACGACCCGGTCGTCATGGTGCGCGCCTACGAGCTGCTCGCGGCCGAGGGCGACTGGCCGCTGCACCTCGGCGTCACCGAGGCCGGCCCGGCGTTCCAGGGCACCATCAAGTCCGCCACCGCGTTCGGCGCGCTGCTCTCCCAGGGCATCGGCGACACCATCCGCGTCTCGCTCTCCGCGCCGCCGGTCGAGGAGGTGAAGGTGGGCCTGCAGATCCTGGAGTCGCTCAACCTGCGCCCCCGCCGCCTCGAGATCGTGTCGTGCCCCTCCTGCGGTCGCGCCCAGGTCGACGTCTACAAGCTCGCCGAGGAGGTCACCGCCGGCCTCGAGGGCATGGAGGTGCCCCTGCGCGTCGCCGTCATGGGCTGCGTCGTCAACGGCCCGGGCGAGGCCCGCGAGGCCGACCTCGGCGTCGCCTCCGGCAACGGCAAGGGCCAGATCTTCGTCAAGGGCGAGGTCATCAAGACCGTGCCCGAGTCGCAGATCGTGGAGACCCTCATCGAGGAGGCCATGCGCATCGCCGAGGGCATGGAGTCCGTCGACGGTGCCAGCGCCGACGTCACCGTCGGCTGACGTCAGGGCGGCGCCATCACCGGCGCCGGCAGGGCTCGGACGAGGCGGGCCGACCGCACCGGTCCGGCCGTCACGGGGTGAGACCCGGGGAGGTCGGGGAGCACGTAGGGTGAGTCCGTGCTGACCACCCGCCACGGGGTCCGACCGCTCGGGCCCGCCGACCTGGACGAGTTCCTCGACCTCGTCGGTCAGGACCCGGTGGTCAACGTCTTCGCCGAGTACCGCGCCCGCACGACCAACCTCGAGCCCCGCTGGCTCGGCGGGGAGGTCTGGGGCCGGTTCGCGGACGGCTCGCTCGTCGCCGCCTGCCACGTGGGCGCGAACCTGGTGCCGATCCAGGCGACCCCGGACGACGCCCGTGCCTTCGCGCAGCGCGCCGCCGGCCGGTCGCGCACGGTCTCCACGATCGTCGGGCCGCACGAGGCCGTCGACCCGTTCTGGCGGGCGGTCGGCCACGCGTGGGGCCGCCCGCGCGAGCTGCGCTGGATGCAGCCGCACCTGGAGATCGGCTCCGCGCCGCTGGTCGAGCCCGACCCCGGCGTCCGTCGCACGACCCGACACGACATGGACCTGCTGTACCCGGCCTGCGTGGCCATGTACACCGAGGAGGTCGGCGTCTCCCCGGAGGCCGGCGGCGGCTCGGACATGTACCGCGCCCGCGTCGCCCAGCTCGTGGGGCGCGGCTGGTCGTTCGCCAAGTTCGAGGGCGGCCGGCTGGTCTTCAAGGCCGAGGTCGCCTGCGCGTCCGCGACGGCCGCGCAGGTCCAGGGCGTCTGGGTCGACCCGCAGCGCCGTGGCGAGGGCCTCGCCACCCGCGGCATGGCCGCGGTCGTCGACCTCGTCCGTCGGGACGTGGCACCGACCGTCAGCCTGTACGTCAACGAGTGGAACGCGCCCGCCCGCAAGGCCTACGAGCGGGTCGGGTTCCGTGAGACCCGCCGTTTCTCCACCGTGATGTTCTGATCGGTTACCGGCGAGTAAGGTCGGAGGCATGGCACTCAGTCGCTCCTCCGCCGTCGTCGCTGCCGCCTTCGCCGTGAGCGGGTACGTCCACCTCAAGCACCCCGAGGTCTTCGAGCCCGTGATGCCGTCGTGGCTGCCCAAGCACCGCGAGCTCATCCTGGCCAGCGGCGTCGCGGAGATCGCGTGCGCCGCGGGCATGGCCGTGCCGGCCACCCGGAAGCCGGCCGCCCTGGCCAGCACCGCGCTGCTCGTGGCCGTCTATCCGGCGAACGTCAAGATGGCCAAGGACTCCGTGGCCCGGGGCAGCCGCGGCGACCGTCGCCTCCAGGTGGCGACCGTGCTGCGGCTGCCCATGCAGTGGCCCATGATCCGCTCGACCTGGCGCACCTTCCGCGGCCTGGACGGCTGAGCAACGCCCGGTTGGAACAGCCGGCGGCTGCTCAGGACGCGGCCGTCGGCTCCAGGTCGCTCGCACGCGCGCACGACGCGCCGTGGCACCGCACCGTGGCGGCCTTGCGTCGTCCGTCGACGTCGGCCACGAACGTGCGGTCGCCCTCCCAGCCGAGGGTCCAGATCCAGCCGTACCCGACGTCGTAGGTCAGCAGGTGGCGCCCACGGCCGGTCCGCAGGTCGACCTCGGTCGGGCCCATCCCGTCCGAGAGGATGTGGACCGTCAGGAGGCGGCTGCCGTCCGGGCTGAACGACTCCACGCGCTCCTGGCAGGAGCGCCAGCGGGTCCGCGCGAGGTCGTCGAGGGGCCGGACGACGCTGCACCCGTCCAGGTAGGGGTCACCGGTGAAGGTGGCCACCCGACCGGCCTCGAAGCTGACCCGGTAGGCGATCTCGTCGAGCAGCGTGGTGACCCGTCGTCCCTCGCGCCAGCGCCACAGGAGCGTGCGCTCGCCCGACCAGTCCGCCAGCAGGACGCGGGTGCGGTCGGCGCCGGTGACGCTGGGCAGCCCGTCGACGGAGCGCCGGGCGAGACGGTCGCCGGTGCGGGTCGCGAACATGGTCAGCTGCGTCGCCCCCTTCCTCGTGCGTTCCCGCAGGAGGGCGCTGCCGCCCTCGACGAGGCGCAGGGTGCCGGGCTGCACGTCCTCCAGCAGGAGGCGTCGTCGCCCGTCCGCGTCCACGCGCAGGGTGCGCCAGGTGCCGTCGCGGCGGGTGGCGACGACCGCGAGCGTGTCCTCGCCGTCACCGGCGTGCCCGACGAGGACCCGCTGGTCCCCGACCAGCCGCACCCGCTGCCCGCCGATGACGAGGAACCTGCCGTCGAGGTGCGGCAGGCGCTGGTCCACGCCGCGCTCGAGCTGCTGCGGGCGGACGTCCACGACCGGGACGCCGCGTGCGTCAGCGGCCGACGCGGAGGGGAGCCCCGCGGCGCCGGCGAGCGGCGCGGCGAGCAGGGCGGTGACGAGGGCTCCCAGGCCGCGGCGCAGGCGCGGGGCAGTGAGCAGGGTGGCGAGCGGTGAGTGGTGCACGGCGGTCCTCCGAGCGGGGTTCATGCCTCCGGTGACGGAGCCCGAGGTGCCGGGCTCCCAGTGACAGGACGCCGCCGACGGGCAGGTGGTTGCAACCGAGGGTGGACCCGGGTCACCACGCGTGGCTGAGCATCAGCCGGTCGGCGCGCTCGCACCCGTCGACGGTGCAACGGACCGCCGAGCGCGCCTCGATGCCGGAGACGTCCAGGACGAACGTGTCGTCCGACTCCCACCACACGGAGTGGATCCAGCCGTAGCCCAGGTCGAAGTCGGCCAGCGGGGTGCCGTGGTCGTCGTGCAGCCGCAGCTCGCGGGGCTCCCCGTCCACGTCGAAGTTCTTGGTCAGCACCAGCGCGCCGTCCGGTGAGACGTCGTAGATGCCGCGCTCGCACTCACGCCACAGCTCGACCTCGGGGTCGGTGAGCGGGCGGAGCACGAAGCAGCCGGGGAACGTGCCCGTGTCCTCCCGGGTGAGCACCCGGTCGGCGCTCCACCGGACCCAGGTGGGCTGCCCCGGCACCGGGACGTGCGCACGGACCGTGTCCCGCTCGATGTTCCAGATCCGGGTCCCCTCCGGGGTGCTGATCAGGTACCGCGACCCGTCGCCCGCGAGCACCCACGAGGACTCGGGGAAGAAGCGGGAGGCCACGCGCCTGCCGCCCGCGGTGGAGAAGACCTCGACGAGGTGGCGGTCGCGCCACCGGTCCCGGTGGACGACCCGCCACAGGGTGCTGCCGTCGTCCGAGAGCCGGAACCGCCACGGGCTGCCGACCAGCGGGAGGCGGGCGAAGCCCCCGTTCGGGTTGATCCGGTACTTGTCCCACACGCCGTGGGAGCGCACCGCGACCACCGCGACCTCACTGTGGTCGAGGGGTGCCGCGCCCACGAGGACGCGCGCCCGGCCCTCGAAGTGCAGGATGGTCCTGCCCATCGTGAACCGTCGCAGCTCGACGTGCGCGTCGGTGCGGTCGGGCCCGCGCTCGAGCCGCTCGGGCCGCAGGTCGTGGACGGGGATGCCGAGCGGCTCGTCGTCCCCGGCGACCGGCGACGGCAGCCCCACCAGGAGCGCCGTCGTCAGCACTGCCACCAGGCCCGCGGTCAGCAGCCGCGCCGGCCTCCCGGGCCCTGACGCTCGTCCTCGCACCACTCGTCCCACGTCTCCCCCTGACAGGCCGGCACCTCCGGTGTCGAGCGAGACTGCCAGCGGGCGTGCGGGCGCGACAGGCCTGCCCCGACGCCCGCCGCACCTGGGACGGGTAACCGAGTGGGAACGAGCCCGACCCGGGCCGTAGTCTCAGCGCCATGATCATGCGCATGTCCAGCCTGTTCCTGCGGACCCTCCGGGAGGACCCGGCGGACGCGGAGGTGCCGAGCCACAAGCTGCTCGTGCGCGCCGGCTACGTCCGCCGTGCGGCGCCGGGCATCTACACGTGGCTCCCGCTGGGCCTGAAGGTGCTGCGCAAGGTCGAGGCGATCGTCCGCGAGGAGATGGACGCCATCGGCGCCCAGGAGCTGACGTTCCCCGCGCTGCTGCCCCGCGAGCCCTACGAGGCCACGAACCGCTGGACGGAGTACGGCGACTCGCTCTTCCGCGTCGTCGACCGCAAGGGCGCCGACTACCTGCTCGGGCCCACGCACGAGGAGATGTTCACCCTCACCGTCAAGGACCTGTACTCCTCGTACAAGGACCTGCCGCTCTCGATCTACCAGATCCAGAACAAGTACCGCGACGAGGCGCGCCCCCGCGCCGGCATCCTGCGCGGCCGCGAGTTCGTCATGAAGGACTCCTACTCCTTCGACGTCGACGACGCCGGCCTCGAGGCCAGCTACCAGGCGCACCGCGACGCCTACGTGCGGATCTTCGACCGGCTCGGCTTCGACTACGCGATCGTCAAGGCGACCTCGGGCGCCATGGGTGGCTCGCGCTCGGAGGAGTTCCTGGCCAAGGCGGACGTCGGCGAGGACACCTACGTGCGCAGCCCCGGCGGGTACGCGGCGAACGTGGAGGCCGTCACCACGCTGGCCCCCGAGCCCGTGCCCTTCGACGACGCGCCCGCCGCGCACGCCGAGGACACCCCCGACACCCCGACCATCGCCACGCTGGTCGACCACCTCAACGCGGCCCACCCGCGCGAGGACCGTCCCTGGGCGGCCGGCGACACGCTCAAGAACGTGCTGCTCATGCTCAAGCACCCGGACGGCACCAAGGAGCCGCTGGCCATCGGCCTGCCGGGCGACCGCGAGGTCGACCAGAAGCGGCTCGAGGGCCAGCTGGAGCCCATCGAGGTCGAGCCCATGACGGACGAGGAGCTCAAGGAGTTCCCCGCCCTGGTCAAGGGCTACATCGGCCCCGCCTACGACGGCAGGACGATCCTGGGCGAGGAGTCCGAGTCGGGCATCCGCTACCTCGTCGACCCGCGCGTGGTCGAGGGCACCCGCTGGGTCACCGGCGCCAACAGCCCCGGCCAGCACGTCCTGGACCTGGTGGCCGGCCGCGACTTCACCGCCGACGGCACCATCGAGGCCGCCGAGGTCAAGGCCGGCGACCCCGCCCCCGACGGCTCCGGCCCGCTGGAGCTGGCCCGCGGCATCGAGATGGGCCACGTCTTCCAGCTCGGCCGCAAGTACGCCGAGGCGCTCGACCTCAAGGTGCTCGACGAGAACGGCAAGCTCGTCACCGTCACGATGGGCTCCTACGGCATCGGCGTCAGCCGCGCTGTCGGCGCCATCGCCGAGGGCACCCTGGACGAGATCGGTCTGTGCTGGCCCCGCCACGTCGCCCCCGCCGACGTCCACCTGGTCGCCGCCGGCAAGGACGAGGCGATCTTCGCCGCGGCCGACCGGATCGCCACCGAGCTGTCCCAGGCCGGCGTCGAGGTCCTCTACGACGACCGCACCGGCAAGATCAGCCCCGGTGTGAAGTTCAAGGACGCCGAGCTCATCGGCGTCCCGACGATCGTCGTGGTGGGCAAGAACCTGGCCACCGACGGCACCGTCGAGGTCCGCGACCGGAAGTCCGGCGAGAAGCAGGCGCTCGCGGCCGACCACGTGGTCGCCCACCTGGTCGACCTGGTGCGCACCGCCTGATGGACCCCGTCGGCACGGTCACCGCCTGCAGGAGCAGACTGTGACCGTGCCGACACCTGTCACGTCCCGGATCACCTGTCCCCGGCTCGCAGGCCGCACCGCCACGGCCGAGGAGGCCGCGGCACTGATCCGCCCCGGCGACAACGTCGGCATCTCCGGCTTCACCGGTGCCGGCTACCCCAAGGCCGTGCCCTCCGCGCTGGCCGCCCGGATGCACGCAGCCCGGGAGGCGGGGGAGGAGTTCCGGGTGGGCCTGTGGTCGGGGGCGTCCACCGCGCCCGAGGCCGACGGAGTGCTGGCCGAGGCGCACGGGATCTCCAAGCGGCTGCCCTACAACTCCGACCCGACCCTGCGCCGCGAGATCAACGCCGGCGAGGTCGAGTACGTCGACGCCCACCTCTCGCACTCGGCCCAGCACATGTGGTTCGGCTTCTACGGCCACCTCGACGTGGCGGTCGTCGAGGTCGCGGCGGTGCTGCCGAACGGGCTGCTGGTGCCGTCCTCCTCGGTGGGCAACAACAAGACGTGGCTCGACCAGGCGGACAAGGTGATCCTCGAGGTCAACCACTGGCAGCCCCGCGACCTCGAGGGCTTCCACGACGTCTACTACGGGACCCGCCTGCCCCCGTTCCGCGCGCCCCTGCAGCTCACGCACCCGATGCAGCGCATTGGCGACCCCTACCTGCGCGTCGACCCCGACAAGGTCGTCGCCGTCGTCGAGACCGACGCCCCGGACCGCAACAGCCCGCTCTCGGTGCCCGGCGATGACGACCGCGCCATGGCCGAGCACCTGGTGGACTTCCTGCGCCACGAGGTCCGCGCCGGCCGCATGCCGGCCACCCTGCTGCCGCTGCAGTCCGGCGTCGGCAACGTGGCGAACGCGGTGATGGCCGGGCTGGCGGACAGCGAGTTCGAGAACCTGACCTCGTTCACCGAGGTCATCCAGGACGGCCTGCTCGACCTGCTCGACTCCGGCACCCTCACCGGCGTCTCGGCCACCTCGTTCGGGCTCTCGCCGACCGGGGTGCAGCGGTTCATGAGCGACGTCGGCGCCTACAAGGGCCGCATCCTGCTGCGCAGCGAGGAGATCTCCAACCACCCCGAGCTCGTGCGCCGGCTCGGCGTCATCGCGATCAACGGGATGATCGAGGCGGACGTCTACGGCAACGTGAACTCCACGCACGTGATGGGCTCGAGCATCATGAACGGCATCGGCGGCTCCGGCGACTTCGCCCGCAACGCCTACCTGAACTTCTTCGTCAGCCCCTCCACGGCCAAGGGCGGCGCCATCTCCTCGATCGTGCCGTTCGCCAGCCACGTCGACCACACCGAGCACGACGTGCACGTGCTGGTCACCGAGCAGGGCCTGGCCGACCTGCGCGGCCTCTCGCCCTCGGCCCGCGCCGACGTGGTGATCGAGAGGTGCGCCCACCCCGACTTCCGCGACCAGCTGCGCGACTACGTCGGTCGCGCCCGTCGCGAGCGGCCCACGGCCCGGCACACGCCGCACCTGCTCGACGAGGCGCTCTCCTGGCACCAGCGCTACCTCGACACCGGTTCCATGCTCGACACCGGTTCCATGCTCGACGGGGGCTCCCTGCTCGAGGGCGGTCGCGCATGAGCGCGACCGGCGGCGGCATCGAGGCCGTCGTCTTCGACTGGGGCGGCACCCTCACGGCCTGGCACGACGTGGACTTCCACGCCGAGTCGCTGGCGCTGGCGCAGGCGGTGCGTCACGTCCACGGCCACGACGACGGGACGCCGGCGGCGCTGGCCGCCCACGCCGACGCGGCCGCCCGCCTGCACGCCGCCGGGCCCATCGTGTGGGGCCGCACCCGCGACGAGCAGCGCGCCGCCACGGTGGCCGACCTCTTCGACGAGGCCGGCCTCGACCACGACCCGGCACTGCTCGCGGCCTACCAGGAGTTCTGGGAGCCGCACACGCTGACCGATCCCGACGTCGGCCCGCTGTGGTCATGGCTGCGGGAGCAGGGCATCAAGGTCGGCGTCCTGTCCAACACCCTGTGGCCGCGGGAGTGGCACCGCGGCTTCTTCGCGCGCGACGGCGTCCTCGACCTGCTCGACGGCGACGTCTACTCCAGCGAGCTGACCTGGACCAAGCCCGACCCCCGGGCCTTCGCAGCCGCCCTCGACGCGGTCGGCGCCACCGACCCGGCCCGCTGCGTCTACGTGGGGGACCGGCTGTTCGACGACGTCTGGGGCGCCCAGAACGCCGGCCTGCGTGCCGTGCACGTGCCCCACAGCCGCATCCCGGCCGAGCAGGTCGGCCACACCGAGGGCACACCGGACGCGGTGGCGCACTCGCTCGCCGACCTGCGCGACATCGTCGCCGACTGGTCGTGACCGCCCGCCGACTCAGAACAGGTCGAGCACCTCGAGCAGGGACGCGACCTCGCCGGGGCGAGGCGGCTGGCCCCGGGTGATCCGCACCGCGTCGATGCCGACCTCCCGCGCGCCCTCGCAGTAGCCGGCCTGGTCGTCGACGAGCAGGGCGTCGCCGGCAGGCACGTCGAGCGCCGTCAGGGCCGCACGGTAGATGCCGGCGTCCGGCTTGGCGCTGCCCACCTCGCACGAGAGGACGACGGCGTCGACCAGGTCGTCCAGGCCGGTGGCCTCGAGGAGCGTGCGCGCGTTCGGTGCGCAGTTGCTCACGAGCGCGGTGCGCACGCCTCGTTGTCGCAGCGCGGTCAGGAAGGGCACGGTGTCGTGGTGCACGACGGCGTGCTCCACGAGCAGAGCCGCGTCCCGGACGACGAGGCCGGATGCCTGCGCCACGTCCCTGCCCGCTCCGGCGAGCACGGCCTCGAAGAGGTGGAGCGGCGCGAGACGCCCCGTCATCAGGTCCCCGGCGCGGGGGAGGAGCACTGTGAGCAGGTCCTCCACGCCCAGCCCGCAGGACGCGACGAGCGACCGCGCGCAGTGCTCGAGGTCGACCGTGAGCACCGTGCCGAAGACGTCGACGAGCGCCGCGCGGGAGGTCACGGACGAGACGCTACGTGACACCGGACCGCCAGATCTCCCGTCTCGTCCGGGATGGTTGGACGGAATTTCTGCAGGTTCCTGCAGGGGAAGAAGATGCACCAGGCATACCGCACTTTTGGCGGACGTCGTCCTGCACGCTGCTCCCCACGGTCGCGCTGGGCGACCACAGGACTCGGACAGGCATGCCACAGGAGGCATGCGTCCGCGGAGAAGAAGACGAGGCCCTGGACCATGCCCCACCTGCCCGCCCGCACCCGGATCGCGCGCCTCGCGACCGGTGCCGCGCTCTCCCTCACCGCCGCCGCGCTCACCAGCAGCATGCTGGCCGCGCCGGCCCAGGCCGCCGTCCCCGCGGCGACCGGTGCCTCCGCCTCGTCCGAGGCCTGCATCGAGGGTGCCGCCGACGGCACCGAGGCCGCGCGCGGCTCGCACACCGGCGTCGACCACCGTGAGATCAGCGCCGCCGAGCAGGCCCGCATCGAGAGCCGCTTCACCAAGCAGCTGAAGGCCGCGCGCAAGACGCAGGACCTCACCGCCGCCGCCGCGGCCACCGCCTCGGGCGACATCCCGGTCTACGTCCACGTCATGCGGGACAGCAAGGGCAACGGGGACGTCACCGACGCGCAGATCGCCGCGCAGATCGACGTCCTCAACGGCTCCTACGGCGGCCAGAAGTCCGCGAGCGCCACGGACACCGGGTTCACCTTCACCCTCGCCGGCATCGACCGCTACGACAACACGCGCTGGCACCAGGACAAGCAGTCCTCGACCTACCGCAAGCAGACCCGCCAGGGCGGGGCGAACGCGCTCAACATGTGGCTCGTCGACTTCGACTATCTCGGCATCGCCACCTTCCCGTGGGACTACGCCCGCAACGGTGCGATCGACGGCATCCGGGTCCACTTCGACTCGCTGCCCGGCGGCTCCAGCGCGAACTACAGCGAGGGCGAGACGGCCACCCACGAGGCCGGCCACTGGCTCGGGCTCTACCACACGTTCCAGGGCGGCTGCACGACCACCAACGACGAGGTCGAGGACACCCCGGCCCAGTCCAGCTCGACCACCGGCTGCCCCGAGGGGCGCGACTCCTGCTCGCTGCCCGGCACCGACCCGATCCACAACTTCATGGACTACTCCTACGACTCCTGCTACCTGGAGTTCACCGCCGGTCAGTCGACCCGCATGAGCCAGATGTGGACCGCCTACCGGGCGTGACGCACTGATGCCCCCTCGGGGCCCGGCCGGTGCACGGTCCTGCAACGCAGGAACCTGAGGCACCGTCCGGGGTTCCCCTCGGCAGGAGAGGGGGCAGGAGAGCGACGACCGCGGTCGTCGGCCGGGAGGATCTCGGGCCCTCCCGGCCGACACCGCGGTCTCGTGCGTCCGGAGGCGTCCCGCGACGCGGGGGCGCTCAGGCCAGCAGGCCCGTGGGGCGGGCGCCGGCCGCCGGGCCGATGACGAGCGACGTCACGGAGGCGTCCGCCACGACTCCCGCCGCCCAGCGGCGCAGGCTCCCGGTGGTCACGGCCGTCAGGTACCCGTAGGCCTCGGCGGTCGCCGACTCCAGGTCGCGGGCCGCGGTCCGCACCCGGGCGGGGGTCCGCAGGGACGGCAGGTCGTAGGCCGCGGCGGAGCCGACGGGGTCCACGTCGAGGCTCCGCAGGGCGTCCTCGAGGTCGTCGCGGCGGTCGCGGTGCGCGGCCGAGGCGGCCTGGAGCGCCAGGTACTGGGTGGGCTGCGTGCTCACCGAGGTCGCGGCGCCCAGCGAGGCCAGGACCCAGATGGCGGCGTGCTCGGCGGCCAGGGCGGCCTGGAGCGCGTCGACCCCGTCCTGGGCGAGGAGGTCGTCCGCGGCGGTACCGGTCAGGTCCGGCACGGCGGCCGACGACGGCACCGAGGCCGGCCCGCCGAGAGGATCGAGGACGGCGGCCTGCGAGAGCCCCGCGGCGAGCCCGGCCAGCAGGCGGGCCAGGGCGCCGCTGTCGGCAGCGGTCGCCAGCGCGAGCAGGTCGCGCTGCGCGGACGCCTCCTGCCGCCGCAGCCGCCCGAGGCTGCGCCGGCCCGCGGGGGCGTCCGGGGTGGTCGCCGGGGTCGTCGCCGGTGTCTCCTCGGACGAGAGGCGCGCGACCTGGGCGTCGTGCAGGCGCACGAGGCGCCGGGCGGCCGCCCGGTCGGCGGACGGCAGGGTGCCGAGCGTGGCACGGCCTGCGGACGCGAGCCCGCTCAGCAGCGTCGTCGCCTCGGCCACGCGCTCGACGTCCGCGTCCCTCCCCGCGGTGATGCCCCCGGCCGAGGACGTCGTGGTCGGGCTCGCCGTGCCGCCGGCGGTCCGGTTGCTGCCGGGCAGGGTGCCGCACGAGGTGAGGGCGGCCGCGCCGGCCAGTCCCACGCCGAGGCGGGCGGCCGCGGCGAGCAGGGACCGTCGGTCGAGCAGGGGAGCGGGCACGCGGGGAGGGTACCCGCGGTCGCGGACCCGCCCGCCGTCGGCGGCGACGTGGCAGGCCGCGCAAAGCGCGTTAGTCTGATGCCGCACGCGGGGCCGGCTCGAGCCGGCCGCCGCACGCAGTACCGCCCCACAAGAGAACACCGGAGGTCGCACGGTCGTGAGCAACCGTCAGGACACCACCAGGGACAGGGTGGAGGCCGCGATCACCGGGCCTCTGTCGGACCTGGGGCTGGACGTGGAGGCCGTGGAGCTGAGCCCGGCCGGTAAGCGCCGCCTGCTGCGCGTCGCCGTCGACACCGACGGCGGGCTGACCCTGGACGACGTCGCCGACGCCACCCGCGCCATCTCCGCGGTGCTGGACGACGAGGCGAGCACCGTCATGGGGGAGCAGCCCTACACGCTGGAGGTCACCTCGCGCGGGGTGGACCGTCCGCTGACCCTGCCGCGCCACTGGCGCCGCAACGTCGGACGCCTGGTGAAGGTCGTCCTCGCCGACGGCACGACGGTCACCGGTCGGCTCACCGGCAGCGACGACGCCGGTGCCGAGCTGGAGGTCTCCGGCAGCGCCCGCACCGTCGCGTTCGACGAGGTGACCAAGGCCCTCGTCCAGATCGAGTTCAACCGCACGGAGGAGGACGCCTGATGGACATCGACATGAGCATCCTGCGCACGCTGGAGCGGGAGAAGGAGATCCCGCTCGACGTGCTCGTGGAGGCGATCGAGCAGGCGCTGCTGACCGCCTACCAGAAGTCGCCCGGTGCCTACGAGCAGGCCCGCGTCGAGCTGGACCGCAAGACCGGGCACGTCAGCGTCCTCGCGGCCGAGCTGGACGACGACGACAACAAGATCGGCGAGTTCGACGACACCCCGGCCGGCTTCGGCCGGATCGCCGCGACGACCGCGAAGCAGATCATGCTCCAGCGGCTGCGCGACGCCGAGGACGACATCAAGTTCGGTGAGTTCTCCGGCAAGGAGGGCGACATCGTCTCCGGCATCATCCAGCAGGGCCGCAACCCCGACGACGTGCTCGTCGACCTGGGTCGGCTCGAGGCGCTGCTCCCGGTCGGCGAGCGGGTGCCGGGGGAGGCCTACCGCCACGGCGACCGGATCAAGTGCCTCGTCGTCAGCGTCCGCAAGGGCATGCGCGGCCCGCAGGTGACGCTGTCGCGCTCGCACCCGAACCTGGTGAAGAAGCTCTTCGCGCTCGAGGTGCCGGAGATCGCCGACGGCACCGTCGAGATCGCCGCCATCGCCCGCGAGGCCGGCCACCGCACGAAGATCGCGGTCGGCAGCACCGTCTCGGGCGTCAACCCCAAGGGCGCCTGCATCGGCCCCATGGGGCAGCGCGTGCGGAACGTGATGTCCGAGCTCGGCGGGGAGAAGATCGACATCGTCGACCACTCCGAGGACCCCGCGGTCTTCGTGGCCAGCGCGCTGTCCCCGGCGCGCGTCTCCTCGGTGGAGGTCGTCGACGCCGCGACCCGCTCGGCCCGGGTGGTCGTGCCCGACTTCCAGCTCTCCCTGGCGATCGGCAAGGAGGGCCAGAACGCCCGCCTCGCCGCCCGCCTCACCGGCTGGCGCATCGACATCCGCTCCGACGAGAGCCCGGCGGAGTAACCCACCGAGCGACGAGCACCGAGCAACGAGCACCGAGCAGCGCGGCGCCCGGACCTCCCACGGGAGGGCC
>NZ_JAMOIL010000055.1 GCF_023656415.1 Nocardioides bruguierae | reverse complement strand
CTTCAACGACCACAAGCAGTGGCGAGGGATCGCCACCCGCTACGACAAGCTGGCTGTCGTCTACCGAGGCGGCGTCGTGCTCCGCACCATCACCATCTGGCTACGCGAATAACCAGACACTCCCTAGGTCGCTGGCGTTTTCCAGGTACCACGCACTGTGGCGAGCATCGGGGTCGGTGAGTGTGGCCGACCCGTCAGCGGTCTCTCGCTTCCATCCCAGGGCGGTAGCCCAGAAGGCCGAAAGCGTCTCGGCGTCTCGGCAATGGATGGTCAGGTTGGCGATCGTGCTCATGTTGTCCTCTCGTTGCGGCGCCGGTAGTAGGCGCGGGCTCGGTTGCGGTCTCCGCACCCGGTGGCGGAGCACCATCGGCGCCTGTTGCCACGGCTAGTGTCGAGGTAGACCCAGCCGCATTCGTCATCCCCGCATTGCCGGATGAGGCGATGTCGGTCGCTGGTCAAAAACTCAACCATGGCTCGACTCAATCGAGCGATCGGGGTTCTCGGGTTGAGCTGTGCGTCCCTCCAGCCCCAGGCGTCGCCGTCGAGTGCGAGATCAGCTGACGCGAGCCCAGTGCGGTAGCTCTTCGCAACCTGACCCGCCGCGCCGAAATCGTCGTGCACAGCGGCGAGGTAGAAGGCCTCGCGCAAGCGCCGTACATCGTCTAGGGCTCGCGCGCCCATCGTGCTGTCTGCTTGCAGCAACTCGGCTTCTGCCGGCTCGAGCACGCCGGCCAGGCCGGACCATGTCACAAGGTCGTCGTACGTCGCGAGCGCCTCGAACCGGCGCGAGAGCGACACGCGCCAGTGAACCGTGTTGACCAGGTCAAGGGTCACATGGCCGCCGATGAACCCGAACTTCTCCACGTCATTTTCCGTTCTCATGGCTTAAACAATTGTTGCCCATGAAGCCGCGGTGTGCAAACATCTCATGGGTGAACGTGCTTGAGCGCATGAGACATAACGATCCGAGCCTGGGACTTCTGGCGCGGGACCGTCCTTTCCGCTACTACTGGTTCGGGCAGACCGTGAGCGGCGTTGGTAGCCAGATGACGGTCTTCGTGCTCCCGTTAGTCACCGCGCTGGCGCTCGACGGCTCACCCGGCGACGTCGGTCTGGTCGCCACGACCGCGATGGCGCCGTACCTGCTCTTCTCGATGCTCGCCGGGCACACGCTCGAGGGACGCAACAAGCGCTCGATCATGATCGGGTCAGACCTGGCACAGGCCCTGCTGCTGGGCTCCATCCCGGTCGCGTGGGCACTGGATCTGCTGTCGGTTCCTCTGCTGGCGGTGGTGGCGTTCTTGTCCGGGACCGCAGCGCTGATGTTCGGGCTCGTCGGGTTCTCCTACGTTCCGGACCTCGTCCCCGAGGAGGAGTTAGGAGCGGCGAACCGCGCGATCCAGGGGTCGCGCACCTTCGCCCAGATCAGCGCACCCGGGATCGGCGGGATCCTGGTGGGGGCCATGGGGCCCGCCCTCGCGCTCGTCATCGACGCGCTCAGCTACTTGGCCTCGGCGCTTGGCATCGGTGCGGCGCAGCCCAGTCGACAGATCGACGAGACCCACACAACCGGTCAGGGCACCAGCGTGTGGGACGGTCTATGTCTGCTGTTCGCGAGCCCACTCCTGCGGCCCCTCACCGTGCATGCCGCGCTATACAACTTCGCCAGCCAGATCTTCACCCTCAACCTCGTGCTCTGGGCAGTGCAGCGTCAACAGGTCAGCGTCAGCGCCTATGGCGTCGCGATCGGTTTCGGTGGCGTCGGTGCACTGTTCGGCACGTTCATCGCTTTGCGGATCGCCGATCGCCTCGGGATAGGCAGAGCCTTCATTGCCTCTCTCGTCCTATCCTGTGTCGTACCACTGCTGACCACGGTGTGGGCCCTCACTGGGCTGGCACTGGCCGTAGTCATCGCCGTGGTCATGCTTGTCTCAGGTATCGGGCTCGGCAACGCCAACATCTATTCCATCACTATGCGGCAGAGCATGATCCCCCGCGATCAGCTCACCCGCTCCGCAGGGGCCTACAGCCAGGTCATGTACGGCGCCATCCCGCTTGGGGCCGCGTCCGCTGGCCTTCTGGGCGAGATCCTCGGCACCCGCACCGCGGCGACCATCGGCGCCGCCATACTTGCTCTCTCCATGCTGCCCATGATCACTCGATCAGTCCTGAGTTTCCACGTCGCGAAAGCACCCCAACCGGTCGAGGCGCGCTCGTGACACGGGCATCCCGCAGAGCCTCGCACCTCCTGTCGGATTGCCTCATACGCCGTTGCCCTGACCTGGTCCACCGTGTTGACCCTGATCCTCCTGTCTCTCGCCGCGCGTACGGGCGCCTGTCCCGAGATGGAACCGCTGTCGGGACGCAGCAAGGCCCGAGGCGGCCACCGAAGGGCTTCGCTGGTCGGCGTCCCGCGAGGGTGTCGGTTGCGGGACGCCGACGACCGAGGTGGTCAGCGTCGTGACGAGGCGTCAGCGAGTTCTGCCTTCGCGGCCGTGCGCTGTCGCTCGATCGCCCGGTAAACGGTGGATCGGCCTACGCCGAAGAGCTCGGCGACCTCGAGGGTGCTGTACTCACCGCTGTGCACCAACGACACCAGGTGCGCCTCCTGCTTGCGGCTCAGTTTGGGCTGCTTGCCCTTCAACCGGCCCTTGGCCCTCGCGACCTTCATACCCTCCACGGTGCGCAGCCGGATCAGGTCGGACTCGAACTCAGCCACCATCGCGAGGACGTTGAACAACAGCCGCCCAACTGCGTCGGTCGGGTCGTAGACCGACCCGCCGAGGCTGAGGCTGACCTCGCTCGTGGTCAGCTCGTCGGCGATCGCCCGAGCATCCGGAAGCGACCGCGCCAGCCGGTCGAGCTTCGTGACCACGAGCGTGTCGCCGGCGCGACAAGCGGCGAGTGCCTCACGAAGTCCAGGACGCTCGCGGTTGGTGCCGGTCAGGCCATGGTCGACGTAGATGCGATCGGCCTCGACGCCGAGGGCGAGCAGACCGTCGCGCTGCGCAGTGAGGTCTTGTTGATCAGTGGAGCATCGGGCGTACCCGACAAGCAGAGCGCTCATGGCGCACCTCCAGGAGTAGGCCCAGTCGTGCCACGGGGTTGTGACCGACTCGGGCATCGGGCAGGGCCCGACCCTCCAGCAAGCGCCCCGCTCGCCCGCCCGACAAGCCACCCAACTCGAATGCCGTTCCGCATATGGATTGGCGCCGCCACAGCCGATGATGGGCGGCATGGACATCACTGATCTCGAGCAGGCGGATGGCGAACTGGCCTCGCTCCTTCGAAAGTGTGAGGCCGTATTCCGAGGCAGCAAGCTCTCGCCCTCGCGACAAACGCTCATGGTCAACCGAGTCGCCGCTCTTCAGACGGCTTTCGAACTGGTCGCCGAGGCGAAGTTGCGCCGTGCAACCTGAAACGTCGGCGCTCGCTGCCGGGAGGCGGCATTCAGTTGGGCGTCGCCGTGACGGGACCGTGCTTGCCGTTGGCAACGATGCGGCGGGTGAGTGCCGTGTGGAGTCGTGGGACGCAATCGTCGCAGTGGCGGTAGGGAATGTTCATACAGCAAACAACACGGGGCGATCGCACACGATCGGCCTGCGCGCGGACGGCTCAGTAATGGCCACCGGCTGGAACGACGACGGGCAATGCGACGTCCTCGGGTGGCGGAACGTCATCGCCGTGGCCGCGGGCTGGCGCAGAACTCTCGGACTGCTCGACGATGGCACGGTCAGGGCGGCAGGTCGAGGTTCAGAGGGCCAGTGCGACGTGGCCCCGTGGAGCGACGTCATCGGCGTGTCCTGCGGGGACTGGCACTCGGTCGCACTGCGCGCCGACGGCACGGCTCTTGCCGTGGGCGTCAACCGCCGACGACAGTGCGCCGTCGAGGGGTGGCATGATCTGGCCGCTGTCGCGGCCGGCTACATGCACACGCTCGGTTTGCGACGTGACGGACGAGTGCTTGCCACCGGAGCCCGGACGACGGGTGCATGCGACGTCAACAACTGGGAAAACATCGTGCAGCTGGACGCGGGCAGCTATCACTCAGTCGCGGTCACTGCCCACGGAACCGCCCTCGCTGCTGGTGACAACAGCCACGGCCAGTGCGGTGTCACTCGCTGGGAAGGCATCGTCGCAGTCGCCGCCGGGTCCACCCACACCCTCGGCTTGCGAGTCGACGGCACGGTCCTGAGCACCGGAAACAACGCCGACGGTCAGTGCACTACAAACGCGTGGACGGGCGTCCAGATCGGTCGGTAGCGCCTCACCGGCGCATGCGCCAGTTCCGCAAGCACAACCCCCTACTGCCGATCCGAGCCGTCGGCGGCGACTACGGCGTCCCCACCCCACCTGGGTGCCAAGTGTGGGACATACTCGCCGACAGCCGATGGGCTCGCGAAGCGACCCGGTGCGGGATCGGCTGCCGGGAAGTCTCCGTACTGGTTAGTGTCCATCTCTCGCTACATGGTCTGGCGATCCAAGAATGCCATCCGGACTCCGCGAACACCTACGACGACTGCCGACAGTCAAACCGTTAGTCGAGACCGGTGCGGTCCACAGTGTGCCTATAGCCCCGCAACGAGGGGGTCCTTGCCGCGATCAGGACAGCCATCGCCGTAGCGGCGGCTCCGCCGATAGCCATCGAGAACGCTCCCGAAGTGGCGTCGGACACCAGGCCCGCTCGAAGGTCGCCGAGTTTCGGGCCACCGGCACCGACGAGGAAGTCAAGCGAACTGACTCGACCGCGAAACTCGTCGGGTGTTGCCGATTGCACGATCGTCCCTCGGCAGACGACGGCGGCCACATCTGCCGCGCCTGCGACTGCGAGAAGGGCTAGGGCTACCCACAGCCAAGGCGTCAACCCGACCAGGCAGAGCGCCGCGCCCCAGACGATGCTGGCCGCCACCGCTAACAATCCTTGGCGTGAGGCGCGGGTGATGCGTCCGGAGAAGACGCCGGCGGCGATGCCGCCGAGTCCTAGTGCCGGGACGAACAATCCGAGGGTCGCAGGCGAACCGCCGAATCGTTCGTCGTTGAGCACGGGAAACAGGGCCAACGGCATCGCGAATACGGTGGCGCTGAGATCGGCGAGTAGCACCGCGGCCAGGATGGGGGTGCGGGCGACGAACTGGACTCCGGCCGTGATGTCCGAGAATGCTCCGTCGGTTGTCAGTCCGGTCTGCTTCGGACGCCCGAGCCGAGGTAGTCCACGGGCTCCATGGATGGCGGCAAGGAACGCGAGCGCGTCGAGCGCGAGGGTGAATGCCACACCCTGAGTCGCGACCAGTATCCCACCAATCAGAGGACCGAGGAGCATGCTCATCTGAAACGCCGTGTGACTCAGGGCCAGCCCGGCGGCGAGGCGGTCGCCGGTCAGGAGCGTCGCGACCGAGGCTCTCGAAACCGGATTCCCGACTGATCCGAGCGCCGACTGGAGTGCGATCAGGGGAAACAGGGCTGCCACAGCATCGGCAAATGTCACGACCAGAAGAAGCCCACTTGCAACGCCGAGCTGCGCCCAACGAACGGCAACCAGCAGGGTGCGCCGGTCGTATCGGTCAGCCCAACTGCCTCCGAGCAGAGTGAATACCACCATCGGGACCAGCTGCGCCATGCCGATGAGGCTTACCGCCGTGGCGCTGTGGGTGCGCTCCCACACCAGCCATGCGACCGTGAAGGCGCCCATCGTCTGTCCGAGGCCCGATATGACATCCCCGATCCACAGCCGCCTGAACGCCCCACTCTCCCGTAGCGGTCGGACATCCAGCAGGGACGACGTCCGAGTTGAAGTCATTGCTGGTTCTCGGGAATGTCAATCACGTCCATGACGCGGTCCGCAAAGCTGCGGCGCTCCAGCGCAACGAGCAGGAGATCACCGAGTTCGGATAGGCTGAAGGGCAGCTCGTCCTCGAGCCGCTCGATCGACATCTCAGTGGCAGCCCACTCCGCGCGAAGGAGCGGGACGGTCGCTGCCCCAGCCTCCGTCAATGCCACGACCCGGGCGCGCGCATCCGAGGCCAGGGGCACGGTCTCGACGAGAGCCGCTTGGCGCATCGCGGCGATCGTCTGACTCATGGCCGAATGGGTTACCCCGCAGTCATAGGACAGCTGACGGATTGTCATCGGACCATCGGCGAGGAACATCAGCGTCATCGAGTAGCGCGGCTTCAAACCCGCAACGCCCAGGCGTCCGTAGACCTCGGAAATCGCTTCATCGGCTTGACGCAACGCCATCTGCAGGGAACGCCACCGACTGGGCAACAGTTCGAATCGGGGCGCACTGGACTCAGGTGAAGTTGTCACAGCACTAATATAACAGCGCTGTTGCATTGGGGCCCGCGGGTGACCAGCACACGACCTCGGGCTATGTCTGTGTCCCGATAGCCGAACACCAATCGGGAACGCCCTGGGTCCGCAACCCGCTCGCGGGACCCAGGCCCCGGTAGACCCGTCCGGTGGCCCGCGCCGGGACGGGCACCTAATGAGGCACGGCGGCAGCGCCTCCCCAGCGTATGCGCATATGTCTAGGGTCGTCATGTCGGTCGATACCCGTGGGACATCGACCTTGCGCCATCCCAGGACGTGTCGATTGCCATCGACATCGGCCAGCGCTCGTCGATTAACTACGTAAGACCCGTGGCGGTAACGCGAACCCCCAGCGCAGCAGGATCGCTAGGAACTCGTTGACTAGGGCGCCTTGGCGTTACAGATGGATATCCCTGTTGGACAAGAATGCCTCATGGTCAATATCCGCGGCAGTCTGCTCAGACTTCACTCATCAGCAGGGATTCCTACTGCGAGGACCCAGAGTCCCGCCCCCCGCTCTTCCGTCGCCGGTTGCGCCTAGACATCACGAAGGCAACAGCACTCACGATTACGAACCCGACGAAGATAAGGTTTAGCGTTTCATCCCGAATGACCCGCACGACGGTCATCGTCAGGAACCACGCTCCTGAAATGAGATAAATTGTAGACTTCCAATCAAAATTCACTCGGGCAGAGCCCCCTCTCCCGTCCGGTCGACCCTTTCATGACGGACGAGGCGAAAATACCCAATGATCGCCATACTCAAGAGCACCCAGCCCGAAGCGGCCGAAACCACGGCAGAAACCCGCGCCCTTCCATCCGAGAAAACAGCTGCTGCAGTCATGCCAACATCCACTACAAGCATAAAGGTCATGAACTTCAACAAAGTCTTGCGCTCTGGAGTCAAGGAGGAATCCTTTAGTGTTCACCGCTCGGGGACCGGCGGCCCCCATCGATTCGACACCCTAACGCAGATACTCCCCCACGAGACCCGAGGTAGGGGCATCGATCGCAAGGCAACCCACACCGCTGGAAACTAAGGCACATACCAAACCACGCATCCCAGAGCGACGGACCCAGCCAACAGTCGAGATGGCTGCCCTGCGGAGGATCAACCTAGATGCACGCCTTCCACCGGCTCGATCGCGTGCTGCAGGCGCAGGCGCATGGACGGATGCATCGCCAGGTTGTCAGTGTCGGTTGGGTCGACCCACTCGACACGCTTGCTCTCTGAGCTCGTCCGAGCTTCGCCACCAACGAGCCGGGCGGCGAAAGCGATGGAGAACTGCTGCCTGACCTCACCGTCCTCGTAGGCCATGACGTGGTTCGGGTTGGTGTAGGTGCCTGTGAGTCGCTCGACGACGACGTCGTAGCCGGTCTCCTCCTTCACCTCGCGCACGACGGTGTCGGTGATCGACTCACCGATCTCGTGCCCGCCTCCGGGCAGCGCCCAGAGGTTGTTGTCGGTCTTGTGGATCAGGAGGACGCGACCTTGGCCGTCCCGGACGATGGCGACCACCGAGGGCACGACACTGTTCGCCTGCGGCGCGTTGGGGTCGTCGATGTAGTCGATGCGTCGTCCCATGCGGTCACCGTGTCACGCCGCCGGAGATCCGACCAGAGGGTCGGCTGACTCCCACACGTGCTCGAAGGACTCCAGGTAGTGGGAGAACAGCTGGCCGCGCTCGACCTGACGCAGGTGGATGACAGGGTTTCG
>NZ_JAMOIL010000054.1 GCF_023656415.1 Nocardioides bruguierae | reverse complement strand
TCATGTCCTCGAACCCGAACGTGAAGTCCCGCGACAGGGGCGCGAGGCCGGCCATCAGCTGGCCGAGGCCGACGACGACGTTGCCGGTCGACCGGGCCCAGGAGTCCATCATCGGGACCGTGTCGGAGCGGACGTAGGAGATGAACGCCTCCATGTCGTCACCGACGAGTGCCGCGGCGGCGTCGTCAGCGAGGCGGCCGAGGGTGGCGGCGAGGTCGGAGACGAAGCTGGTGACGGCCGGGACGTCGGTCTGGAGCCGGTCCAGGGCGGACTCGACGCCGGGGAACAGTCCGGCGCCGGCGGTGTCGCGGATCTGCGCGAGGACGGGCTGCAGGGCGTTCAGGTACCGCACGAAGTGCTGGGTCTCGGGGCCGAGCTTGTACAGCGTCTCCTGGAGCTTCTCCAGGGTCGCCTCGGTCGGGTCGTTCTGGAAGTCGTCCAGCGCCGTCACGGCGTCGCCGAGGCCCTGGACGGCGATCATCGCGGTCGCAGCACCAGCAGCAGCCGCACCGAGGCCAGCGGTCAGGCCGGTGACGGCCGGGACCAGCGAGGCGGCGATGGGCGAGAGCGTGGGGCCGAGGATGACGATGGCCTCGCCGAGCAGCCGCAGCCGACCGGAGTAGCGGTCGATGTCGCGTCCGCTGCGGTTCAGGGAGTCACCGAGCTCGTCGGCGCCGTCGGCTGCCTGGAGCTCGGCGAGGGCCTGCTCGCGCAGCGTCTTCCGCAGCTCGCGGGACTTCACGTCGGCGCGGGCCATCTCCAGCGTGTACTCGCTGGTCTTCGCGCGTGCGCGCTCCGTGGAGACCGAGGACTCGCTGATGCTGCGGTCCAGGTCGGCGACCGAACCGCTGGTGGAGGTGCTGGTCCCGTCGAGGTCGTGGAGGTTCCGGTTCAGCGCCGCGGTGGCGGCGGCGGCCTTGGCCATGCCAGTGGTGAAGTGGTCCTCCAGCTCGAGGAGGACGGACTCTCTGCGAACGGCCATGCTCAGTCTCCCATCGGGGGTGTGGTGTTGTCGGTGGTGCGGACGGCGTCGATGAGCGTCTGCGCCTGTGCGCGGAGCGCCTCGAGGTCGGCGGGGTCAGGCGCCGTGCGGGAGACGCCGTAGCTGCGGGGCGCCGGGACGGCGCCGTCTCGGCTGTCCCAGGCGCGCCGGGCGGCGCTGTAGCGGTTGGTGGCCGAGCGCCATGCGGCCAGCAGGCCCCGGGGCGCGTGGAGGTGCTCGGGGGCTGTCCAGACGCCGACGCTGCGGTGTGCGAGGCTGCCGGGGAGTCCGTCGACCGAGGCCGGTGCCGGGCGCCGGACCGAGCGAGCGGTGCGGCGGGCTGACCTGCGCGCGCTCACTGCTGCTGCTCCTCGCGCTCGTCGCGGATGCGCCAGCCGAGGGAGACCATGGCCTTCGGGGTCAGTCCGAGGGCGTCGGCGGCGTAGCGGGCTTCCTGCGCCACCCACGCCGATGCCTCCCCGGCGTAGATCATCGACTCGAAGATCACCAGCGTCGCGACCGTCGCCTTCGCAGACTCGTCCCACTGGGTCGCCTGGGGCGACTGCCACAGCTCGCGCCACCTCGCGCGCTGGGCAGCCGTCCAAGGCTTCCCCTCGGGCCGGCCCTTCGGGAGAGTCGGCACCGGCAGGTCGCAACCCTCGGCGGGCAGGTCGACGAGCGCGCTCTTGGCCCCGACCGTGCCCCGCGTCGCCCGCGAGTGCGGCTTGCGAGGGTCCCTGCGGGCCGGCATCAGGACACCCGCCCGAGGCCCCCGGCCGGACGCCGCGTTGAGGTTGATTGGTTGCCGCACCCCTCAGAGCGCTCTCCCTCGGTCCTCTGCGGGTGGGGGTGGGAGGGGGATGCCCCAGGGGTGCGCGACGTTGTCAGCTGGAGAGACGGGGCCCGCGGGTCCACTGGTCCGTCTTCTCGGTGTTGGAGGCGGATGCCTCGGTGTCGGGCTTCGGGAGCGTGCGGATGCCGAGGTAGGCACGCATGCGGGCTGCGGCGGCGGTGACGGCGTCGTCGGGTGCGGGGTCGGCCTGGGGGCGGAGCGGCATGGGCATGGGGCTGTTCCTTCCGGTGGGTGGGTTGGGTCAGGCGTTGGTGGGGTTGGGCTTGCCGGGGCTGTGCCAGTGCTGGATCTCGGACCAGCTGGTGCGCAGGTCGTCGATGTTGGGCAGCCAGACGTCGGTGCGGGTGGTGAGCTCGCGGAACCAGAGGACGTCGCGGGTGTCGTGCTTGGGGGCGGTGGCGTAGACGTTCTCGAACTCGTGGATGCGGGAGGCCCAGACGTGCTTCCAGCGCCAGGCGGTGGCGTCGTGGGGGCTGGCGGAGTCGGGGCGCTCGTAGACGGCCTCGACGATGTCGGTCTGCTGGCTGCGCAGCCGGCGGTAGCGAGGGCGGAGGGCCTTGAGGGCGGCGAGTGCGGCTCGCTGCTTGTCGGTGGCCTCGGCGACGGCCTCGGAGTCCTGGACGTCGAGGCCGTCGAGCGCGGTGACGGCGGTCCGGGCCTCGGTGAGGATGCTGGTCAGGTCCTCGCGCAGGTGCTCGAGGAGCTCGTCGGCGGCGTCGTGCGCGGTGGTGTCCCAGCGGGACCGGAGACGGTGCTGGATCTGCTGCATGGCTAGCGCGGCCTGGTCGGCGGCCTGCTCGGCGGCGGCGATCTCGCTGACGCGGACGCCGATGTCGTCCGGCAGCGGCTTGCCGGCGACGAGGTCGCTGACGGTCTCGCCGAGGAACTCGTCGAGGGTCTGGGGGCGCTGCTGGATCTGCTGCTCGAGGTCGATCAGGCGGTCCTCGGCTGCGATGAGCCCGGTGACGGTGTCGGGTGCGGTGAGCGTGCTGTTGCGGATGAAGTCGGCGAGCGGGTGCCGCTGGAGGCGGTGCGACATCGTCGAGGCGACGGTCGGCGCGTTCGTGCGGGAGCGGTTCGGGTCGTGGTGGAGCTGGGGCGTGGTCATCGGGGCTGCCTTTCGCGTCGAGCTTGGCGGTAGTGCTCCACGTCGTCGGTGTGGATCTGCCACTGACGGCCGGCCTTTCGGGCCGGGAGTGAGCCCCGGTCGATGGCCTTGACCACCGTCCGGGGCTCGACCCGAAGGAGAACTGCAACCTGGCTGGTTGTCAGCCACGGAGAGGGTCGGTCGGGTTCCGGTGCCGCGTCCACGGTGGGTCCGCTGGCGGAACCATCGGCGGAACCGAGGTGGTTGCGGGTGGCGCGGTCGACGTGGGTCTGCCAGAGGTCGGCGGCGTGCTTGATCTCGGCCAGCTGCCGGTCCAGGTGCGGGTCCTGGCCACGGTGCAGCGTCCTCAGGTGCCGGACACCGGCGTATGCCTCGAGCACCGCGCAGGTGCGGGCGTCGAGGACGACGCCCGGGCCGCGGTCGCCGATCAGCACTCGGCCTGCTCGGTTCGGGGGCGGCCGAGGAAGGGTCGGTCGAGGATCGTGACCGGCGCCCGGCCGGCCTTGACCAGATCGGCGGCCACTTGGTCGAGGCTGCGCGTGTCCCGGTAGGTCGGGGTCTGCGTGACGGGGCGGTTGCGGCGGGTCCTGCGGTTGCGGCGGGGCATCAGGCGGACACCGGGGCGATCTCGGCGGTCCGGGTGAGGCCGATGAGCTGCTCGGCCAGGAGGACGCCGGCGCTGTAGGTGTGGAGGCAGGCGGCGTGGTCCTGGGGACCGCAGGCGCTGCAGCGCCAGAGGGGGCCGCGCTCGGGGGTCCATCGCACGGACACGGGCTGCGGGTGGTCGGGGTCGGTGACGTGGACGTGGCGGCTGGTGATCTTGCGGCTGCGGCCGTCGGCCATGGCGGCGGGCATGGTGCGGGGGAGTGCGTGGGGCATGGTCACTGGGGCTTCCTGGGGTCGTGGTTGCACTGGTCGCAGCAGGGGCCGCGGCGGATCTCGGTGAGGGAGCGGCAGGACTGCCAGGGCGCCTGGCAGGTGCGGCAGGAGACGTGCACGAGGTGGGGCCGGCACCGTGGGCAGGGCCGGGGTCGGCCCTCGTCGTCCTCGCCGAGCCACCCGCCGCGGCAGGTGGCGGCGTGTACCCGGGCCTCAAGCTGCAGCGCGGCTGCTGCCTCGGCCTCGGCCTCGCGTTGCTCGCGGGCGTCGGTGGAGTCGATGGGCGCGTCGAAGGGGGTCATGGTCAGATCACGTCTCCGGGCACCGTCTGGCGGATGAGGCTCGTGAACTGGCGCAGTCGGCGTGCCAGGAAGATGACCTCGTCGGCGGGGACGAGCAGCTGGCCGTCGACCTGCTTGATCAGGTCCAGGGCTACACGGTCGGCGTCTTCGATGGCTTGCCGGTAGGACTCGTAGGAGTCGCGGTGCTGGCGGCTGGGTCGTTCCTCGTCGGGCGTCATCGTGAGCCTCCTGCAGCGGTCTGGTCGTGTTGGGTCACGCGGATGCCGCCCGGGGTCTCCACACTGTGGAGACCCTTCTCGTCGTCCCCGTCCTCAGGTGACTCATCGGCTGGGTGCTGGACGTCGCAGGCCGAGCACAGCCGTGAGGCGTTAGGCCCGGCGCCGTTGACGCGCATTCCGGCCGGGACGCCGTGCTCGCACCGGTCGGCCGGCGCCGGTCGTGGGGCTGGGACGACGCCAGCGACGCGACGGACGCCCTCGGCGTCGAAGGTCCGCATGTAGCTCACGACGGACTTCACCGACGGGCGTGCGGCGAGAGCGCGGGCGCAGACCAGTGCCGTCGGCAGGTCAATGCCGTCGAGCCGGCGAGCGGCGGCCTCAGCGGCGATCCGCACCTCGTCCGGGTCCGCGGGGGGTGCGTCCGGCGCACCCCCTTCGCTGTCACGCGTGACGTCACGCGTGACGTCACGCGTGACGCTCTGCGCTGTCCTCCCTCCCGAGTCCTCCCCGCTCCCTTCGGGGCGGGTCGGGTCGGGTCGGGACGGGACGGGACGGGAGGTGGTAACGAGACCGGTAACGTTACCGGTAACGGCTGTGGATAACGCGCTCGGATCATTCACAGGTGGCTTGTGACCAGTCTCGTTACCGGTAACGCCGTCTCGGCAGTTCCGCGGGTCGCAGATTGAGTGATCCCCGCGCCGGTGACGGTCCATCCGCTCCCGGTACCGCCGCTGCTTCGAGGCCCGGTACTCGCGCCGCGCGCGGACCGATTCGGCGGTCTCCTGGTCCGACCAGTCGAGCTGCCAGACCTCGCCCTGGTCATCCCACAACCCAGCAGCCACGAGCTCGTCAGCTGCCCGGCCCGGCTCGGGAACGGCCGTGATGCGCGTCAGCATGGCCTTGGGCAGCGCGCCGTCCGTCGTCTGCCGATTGCAGAAGACCAGAGCCTCGATCGCCAGACGGAACGCAGCATCGGACAGCGACGCGACCTCTGGGCGGTCTGCGTAGTCGTCGCCCAGCTTCGTCCAGGTCATGCGCCGGCGGTGGGGATGGGCTGGAGCAGGGCCTCGACCTGCGTGAGGTCTACGCGCAGGGTCCGGCCGCTCGTGCCCAGTCGGTACCCGACGAGCTCGCCCTGGGCGATTCGGCGACGGATGGTCTTCGGGCTCACGCCGGCGTAGTCGGCGGCGACAGAGACGGGCACGAGGCGCCGAGACGGCTGCGGGTGCTTCTTGGTCACGGTGATGGGCCTTTCGGGTTCGAAATGCACGAAGCCCCGGAACCTGCCTCGTTGGGCTGGTCCGGGGCTGCCGGTTGTGGGTGGGGGGGGGGAACCGTTCACGGCGGTCGAAGACCGCGCGACGGCGGGAGCGCCTGCTCCCTACGGATCCGGAGTCGGGAAAAGGCCGAACTCAAACGGATCAGGGCATGCAGCAGCACGCCTTCCGGTGGCACAAGGGTCACATGGGCGAGTCGGCGACACAAGGACCTTGAACGCGCCTCCTACTGGCCATCGACTAGAGCCGAGAGGCGTCGGGCGATCTCGGCGTCGCGCTCGGCCGCGGCGTGCTGGTAGCGCATCGCGGCGCCGGGGGTGGAGTGACCGAGTCGGCCCATGAGCTCGGCGAGGGTGGCGCCGGTCTGGGCGGCGAGCACGGCGCCGGTGTGTCGCAGGTCGTGCCAGCGGAGGTCGTCACGGCCTGCCGCGGCTCGGGCGCCGTAGAAGCCCCACCCGGCCGACGTCTTGGTGGGGGCGCGGCCGTAGAGGCTCGAGGGGGAAAGTTGCCTGCCGTTGTTGGCTGGGAAGAGGAGTCCGTCCTGCCCTGGCGCGGTGTGTTGGAGCAGGTGCTCGCGGACCAGGGGGAGTAGGTGGGGTGGGATGGCGACATCGCGGGTGCCGGCGTCGGACTTCGGGGCCTTCACGATGGTGGTGCCGGCGGCGCGGACGACGCCGCGGCGGATGCGGATGACGCCGTGCTTGATGTCGATGTCCTTGCGGCGGAGCTCGGCGAGGGAGGCCGGGCGGACCTTCCTGGCGCGGGTGGAGGTGCCGGCGCCGCGGATGGTGGCGGGGTTGCCGGTGCGGATGAGGCCGCGCTGCACGGCGGTGCCGAGGATGGTGCGCAGGAGCGAGTAGGCGTGCGCCTGGAGCGTGGGGCGGCCGGCGGCGGTGAGGGTGTGCCAGCGTTCGACGTCCTCGACGGTGATGTCTCGGAGCGGGACGTCGGCGAAGGTCGGCAGGATGTGCTCGTCGAGCAGGGTCCGGTAGTGAGCTCGGGTGCGTTCGGCGAGCGGGCGGCCCTTCACGCGTCGGCCCGCGAGCCAGGAGTCGGCCCATTCGCCGAAGGTCACTCCGGCCCGGCGTGCGTCGGCCTCTGCTCGACGACGGGCTTCGGCTCGGGCCGCCGGGGGAGTCCATTCGCCGGCGCCGATGAGGCGGCGCTCGGCGACCAGCCACGCCTCGGCGTCCTCGCGGGTGTCGAAGGTGGTGGGCGCGGCGTAGCGGATGGGCTCTGGTCGTCGCTCGGGGTCGGCCGGTGTGGTCTGGCGTCCGTCGGGGTCGGAGTAGCGCGCGCGGTACCGGCCTGAGGGCAGCTTGGTGATCTGGCCAAAGCGGCGGCGATCGGGGGTCTTCGGCATGGACTCACGTGCCTTTCGTGTCCACTACGTGTCCACCAGGAGGGTACGCGTGTCCCTTGTGGCTTGTAAGTCAACACGCTACTGTTCCTCAGAACTGCAGGTCAGAGGCTCGGGTCGCTGGTCACAGCCAGAATCGTCGATCGACGACGGGACTGGTTCGAACCCAGTATCGCCCACAGAAGAAACCCCAGGCCGTACGGCCTGGGGTTTCGTCCTCTCCGGGGGCTGCCCGCGTCGCTCAGGTCGCCGGCCACCGATCAGCAGCCACCGCTCAGCAGCGCGTGCCCAGCGTCCTGGTGCGCAGGGCGTGGCCGCGGCGCACCTGGGTGCCGTGGTCGATCGGGAAGCCGCGGACCCAGTCGTAGATCGCCTGGGTGCGGGGCGCACGGCGCTGGCCGACGCCCACCATGCTGATCCGCGGGGTGAGCGGGACGCCGGGGACGGCCCGCCGGTTCTTCGTGGTGGCGATGGGGGAGCCATCGTAGAACCACGTGACGTGGTCGCGACCGACCTCGACGGCGAAGTTGTGCGGCGAGGTCCCGCGGCTCACGCCGCGCTTGGTCCACGTCCAGGCCTTGCCGGCCCGCGCCGAGGACGAGCCGACGGTGAGGCGTCCGCCGGTCGCGGTCACCTTCGCGACGGTGATGGCGGTGGCCGAGCACGCGGTGCCGGCGGTGGCCGGCACCAGCTCCACCAGGATCGTGTGCTGGCTGCCGGGCCCGGACTCCTCGACCTGGGAGCGCATGCGGAACTCCCAGCGGCCGTAGGTCTGGGCGTTCCTGCTCAGGGTCAGGGTGGTCGTGCCGTGGGAGCCGTAGGCGTCGCCGCGGTTGTCCCAGCCCGTGTCCAGCTCGACGCCGCCGTTGTGCTTGCTGGCGCGGCCGGTGCCGTCGGAGGTGTCCAGCCACCCGCCCTGGCGGCGCGTGCCCCGGGCCGGGCGACTGGTCAGCGACTCGCCCGACTCCCAGGCGAAGTCGAAGAGCGACGGCGCCCAGCGGTACCGGGTGCTCGCGGTGGGGGTCGCGGCGTTGGTCGCCCGCGCGCTCGGCTCGGCCGCGGCGGTGGAGACGTCCGTGCTGCTGTCCGCGTCGTCCCGGGAGGCGGCTCCGGAGGAGACCACGTCGACGAGGTGCGGGTAGGAGGGGAACCATCCGATCCGGTCGCCGTCCTCGTTCCAGTCCCGCTGCACCGCGCGGTAGGCCACGGTGCGGGCGCGGGAGGGTGCCGTCACCTGGAACCTGGCCAGGCCGGCCGAGCCCACGAGGTCGCGGGCCACGGTGCGCCACTCGT
Source organism: Nocardioides bruguierae (assembly GCF_023656415.1). Taxonomy (GTDB): domain Bacteria; phylum Actinomycetota; class Actinomycetes; order Propionibacteriales; family Nocardioidaceae; genus Nocardioides; species Nocardioides bruguierae. The sequence goes on along the minus strand of NZ_JAMOIL010000054.1, from coordinate 527 downwards.
CGCCACGCACCCGCTGCTGGAGGACGACGGTGCGCCCCGGGATCGGGGGCGGCCCCTGGAAGATGTCGGGGGCGGTGTCGGCCACCACCGTGAACGTCGACCCGGTGGCGACCCGGTCCGAGCCGCCGTCCACCTCCAGGAGGATCTCCTGCCAGCGCGCCTGCATGAGGACGCCGGGGGTGGTGCCGCTGCTGGAGCGCACCCGCCACCGGACGTTCAGCATCGCGGGCGCGGGGAAGGTGAAGGAGAAGGCGCCGGTCCGGCTCGTGCGCCCGACCCGGCCCCGCTCGACGTCGGTCCAGGAGTCCCCGGGGCGGCCCATGTGGAACTGGAGCCGGATGTTCTGCACGCCCGACGTGGGCATCCGGCCGCTGAACGTGAGCAGCTGCCCCGCGACGAACACCGACGGGGACACGTCCAGCCGTGCCGCCCGCTCGCCCGAGGTAGCCCTCTCAGCGGTGCCTGTGCCGGTGGTGGGGGTGCCGGTGGTGGGGGTGCCGGTGGTGGGGGTGCCGGTGGTGGGGGTG
>NZ_JAMOIL010000053.1 GCF_023656415.1 Nocardioides bruguierae | reverse complement strand
GCCAGGACGCGCTCGGCGTCCTCGTCGGTGACCACTCCCCGAGGCATGCCCATGTCAGGAACCTAGCGACGATCGCGTCACTTCGCACAAGCGTGGCGATCATCGCGTCAGTCCCGGCCGTCGGAGGTGTTCGTCTGTGGCCGCCTCCGCGTGCCACTAGGCTGCGGCGGTGCGCCAGCCTCGCCTTGACTCACTGACCGGTCTCCGGTTCTTCGCAGCCCTCGCGGTCGTCGCCTACCACGCCAGTGGTCACCTGACCCCTGGCCCTTGGCTGGCCGACGCCGTGCGCACGGCAGCGAGTGCCGGCTTCGCTGGGGTGTCGTTCTTCTACATCCTCAGCGGCTTCGTCTTGGCCTGGTCGCACTCTGAGGGAGTCGGCGCCGGGACGTTCTACCGTCGGCGATTCGCGCGCATCGCACCGCTGTACTGGCTCTCGGTCGTCCTGTTCACGGCCTACTCGGCCTACGCCAGCGGAGCGGTGGGGGAGACCGTGAGGAACGCGGTCCCGTCGGTGTTCGCTGTCCAGGCGTGGGTTCCGGACTCGGCCGTGTACTTCGGTGGCAACCGTCCCGGCTGGTCGATCTCGGTCGAGGCGTTCTTCTACCTGCTGTTCCCGCTCGTGATCGTCATCGCCCGATCGAGCGCAGCCCGGCGCTGGCTGTGGGGGGCTGCCATCGTCTTGGCTCTGGCGATCCCCCTGGCGCTCCACCCGACCAGCGAGTCTCAGGAGGTCGCGTACTGGGCGGTCTACGTCTTCCCGGTGCAGCGCCTGGCCGAGTTCCTGATCGGAGTCCTCGTGGCCAAGGCCGTCCAGAGCGGGTGGAAGTCGCCCCTGAGCCTCGGGGCAGCCGTCGCGCTGACGCTGGCCGCCTACGTGGTGGCGGTGCTGGTGCCGTTGTGGGCCTCGATCAGCATCGTCACGCTCGCTCCGTTCGCTCTGCTGCTGTCCTCCGCAGCCGCGGCTGACCTGGCGGGCGCGCCGTCCATCTTCCGGCGGCGCGGGCTTGTCCGGCTCGGGGAGTGGTCCTTCGCGCTGTACCTGATCCACGTGCTCGCACTTCAGCTGCAGTCCGCCGTGCTGGATCGGCTGGGGGCGGTATCGAGCACCGTCGAGTTCGCCTTCCTCGGAGCGACCATCCTGGCGGCTATCGCGGCGTCGGGGCTGCTCTACACCTACTTCGAGCGTCCCTTGGAAAGGCGCCTCAGGGGCAGCCGGCCGCGACCCGAGATGCAGGCCGCGGCCGGTTCCTAGAACTTCCCTCAGGCGCTGCGCACCGCCGGCCACCTCCAGCGTGCGGTGGCGTCTCCCTGTCCGGCGATGCCGTGGACCGAGGACACGAAGGTGGTCTCCTCGCCGCCGGTGAGCGTGTAGGACACCATGAACTGGCCGTTCAGGAACGCGTAGACGGTGTTACCCACGACGACGCCGCGCAGCTCTGCCTCGAGGCTGTCCGGGTAGCTGGTCGCAACCTCCGCCAGGACGGTCACGGTAGTGGTCCCGACGCGCTTGGAGATCCGGACCTTCCCGGCCGCGCGGGAGACGGTGACGTAGTTGTTCGCGTCCACGGCCCGCAGGCAGATGCCGGCCCGGATCTGTCCGCCCAGCTTCACCATGCAGGTGATGTCGACGTCGGCCTCGCCGAAGTCGGCTGCGATGACGTGGTTGCTGGAGGGGGCGTTGGACCAGAGGGTGCCGTACTGGTCGAAGGCGATGTCTCCGATGGAGGCGGTGCCGGACTGCCCGGAGGACCACTTGCCGAACGCGCCCCCGCTGGAGGCCATGCTGGCGCCGGTGTGCCAGCCCAGCAGGTCGGGGTCGGAGAGGGGGTCTGTCGGCTGTGCCGTGCTGATGATCTTGGCCGAGGTCACGGACGAGTCGATGCGGATGATCTGGGTGGCCCAGGACCCCATCTTGGCCGGGTTGTAGACCAGAGTGGCGTCGTCGGCGGCCACCCGCGCGCCGAAGGAGAACGCTCCCACGATCGTGGGATCGACCACGGCGCCCCCGGGGTCCGTCGTGAAGAGCACCCCTGCGTAGAAGCTGAGGGTGGCGTGGTAGTTCTCGATGTAGGGCTCGACCACGAGCACGTCATCGCCGCCGCGGACGGTGAGCACGCCCGCAGAGTCGGTCACCGTGGATGCCGACCTCAGACGGGGGCGGTTCATGGTGACCCCGGTGCACTGGTCGATGTAGACCAGGCCGCCGGTTGCTGCACCGTCCGCGCCGCTGATGACCAGGCCGTCGACCGTCCCGTTCACGCAGTTGAGCATGCGGGTCGCGCCGGGGGCGCCTGCGTCCATGACGTCCTCGGCGCAGACGGCGCCGGTGATGGCGAAGTTGGAGACGCGGATGAGGTCGAAGATGCCGCAGGATCTGGTGGTGCTCATGCCGTTCATGGTCAGACCGATGACGGCGCGGAACTTGAACGCGGCGGTGGTGACCGAGTCGAAGGCGAAGCAGTTCTCCACCGTGATGTCGCGGCAGAAGAGGATGTCGTTCTCGCCGTCGCTGTAGCCAGCGATGTAGAGCAGGTGCGGGTCAGCTCCACCGGCGCCGTCGCCCTGGGCCCGCTTGAAGCTGCCGCGGACGTTGCGGATGGTCATCCCGGTGAGGCTGTTGGGGTTGACCGCAGCCCACACGTCCTTGACCTCGAGCCCGTCGACGACGATGTCGGTCAGCGGCGGGAAGGTCTCGGGGGTGACGCCTGTGGCCGAGTCGATGTTGTCGGGCGTGAAGGACCCGCCGGTCACGGCGCGCATGAACCCGGAGACCTTGAGGTTGAAGACTCGGGAGCCGTGCGCGGTGGGCTCCAGCCACACCCCGTGCGAGTGGCGGCTCTGGGCCGCGGCGGTGACGCCGGTCATGTCGAGGTCGGGGTTGTCGCCGTCGAGGTTGAGGTTGGACATGATCGTCCGCTCGCCTGCGACGCGCAGGATGCCCTGGCCGGCGGTCTCGTTGGTGACGAGGTGCGTGCCCCACGAGGTGGCCCAGTGGCAAGCGTCGTCGGCGTCGTCACGGACAGCCGCCCCCGAGAAGGTGAAGGTGGCGCCGTCGTAGCAGAGCGGCTTGCCCGCGGCGGCAGCGTCGTCGATCGCCTGCTGGTAGGCCGTGCGATTGGCTGCGGTGGTGGCTCCGGCCTGGATGTAGTCCCGGAGGTACACCGAGCCGATGACCTCCTGAATCGAGGCCGACTGACGCGCTACGAAGGCGCTGTCGGGGTCGCTGGCGACGGCCGTCATCGCGTCGTCGGTGGTGGAGATGTTGCTGATGTCCTGGGCCTGCGCCGCAGCTGCCTCGGCGGCGTCCTTCGCCGCGGTGGCGGAGGTGACGTAGCCGGACAGGAGCGCCGCCACGTCGGCCGCGGCGTTGCCGGCCGCCGCCTTCGCGGCCTGGATCTGCGCCTTCAGGTCGATCGGGCGGATCATGATGTTCCTGCTCATCCCTGCGTGACCTCCGGGGTGATGAAGACGCGGAAGGGCGTCGTCGGCTTCTTGCGGCGGGTGGGTGCGGACGGCAGCCAGAGCTCGAGGTCCGCGAACAGTGCGGCCCCGGCCTTGCCCTCGTCGTCGTAGGTGGGCGGAAGGGTGGCGGTGACGTCCGCGGTCATCTCCCACCAGATGTCGCCGTTGTCGTCGACGATGAGGGTCCCGTCCTCGTTCTCGTCGGGGTGGGCGAAGGTGCACACCAGCGCGCCGGCGTAGGTCTCACGGACCTCCATCCGGGCCCGCCAGGTCGAGTCGAAGACGGTGAGGCCGAGCTCGTCCTCGAGGTGGAGCCCGTCCTCGTAGTCACCGCCGGCGGTGATCTTGATGTCCCCGTAGGAGTCGATCACGGCATCACTTCCTGAATCGGAGCCGTGAGTTCGCGGCTCGGGTGAGGGTGTCCTCGACGATGTCGGCGAGGGAGCGGTTGTCCGCGTCGACGGGCGAGAGGCTGATGGACTGCGACCCCTCGGTGTAGTCGGTGCGGCCGATGACGAGGTCCCGGGTGAGGCGGCCGTTGAGCCGGCGGGCGTCGTCGAGGGGGACCGGTGCCCGCAGGACCATGCCGGCGCGGATGCTGGACAGGTCGACGGGCTGGAGGCCGAGGGTGGTGATCTCGCCGTAGGCGACCTCGATGGCGCCGGACCAGGTCAGCCGGGCGCGGCCCTTGGCGAGGATGCCGTTGGCGATCGCGGTGGCCGTGGGGGCGGTGATGGACCCGAGCTGTGTGGCGTCTACGTCGAGCTCGACGCGTCCCCAGTCGGCGATCGCGTCGTCGTCGTCGACGATGGCGGTCTCGAGCTGGCTGGAGCCGGAGTCGTAGTAGCGGATCAGGATCGAGGAGGCCCACTCGTCGTCGGTGGTGCCGTAGTCCACGACCCCCGGGCCGACGCGCAGGTCGGCGGTGGTGGGGTCGGCCTCGAACAGCACGCGGCCGTCGGGGTGGACGCCCCACCGCTTGCCGGCCTCGTCGGCAACCGCGTCGAGGAGGGCGTCGAGCTGGTTGACGGAGTCGTTGTAGACGACCTCGCCGTAGGCGCCCGTCTTCACCGTGATGTCGAGCGTCCACGGCAGCCCGCGGGCGATGGCCTTGTTGATGGCGCCGTTGGCCGAGGTGGTGGGGACGAGCTCGCCGCCGAGCTCGCCCATCGCCTTGTAGTCCTCGGCGGCACGGGCCAAGCCCTTGGCGGTGAAGCTGCCGGTCTTCCAGTCGGGCTCGGTGAGGATGCCGGACTCGACGGTGACGCCGGCGTCGCGGATCTCGACCAGGGCGCTGCGGTGGAGTCGGTGGGAGCGGGTGCCGTAGGGCAGCGCCATGTCCCAGGTGATCTCGTAGGTGCCGCAGCCGCCGTCGCCCCACCGGGTCAGGACGCGGGCCGGGCCGGCGGGGCCGATGAGGTCGAGCGGGTAGCCGTCGATGTAGAGCGTGCGGGTCACGGTTCCTCCCTCACGCGGCCGGGGGACCGAACCACCGCTGCGGCCCCGTGAGGGTGGCCAGCGCGGTCTCGGTGCCCGGGGTCACGGTCAGGACGGACACCTTGCCGGGCGGGAACCGGTGCCGGCCGAGCGCCTTGAGGCGCTGCGCACCGGGGACTCGGCCGTCGGCCCTGTCCTCGGCGGTCCCGATGAACACCGACGGCGTCGGGTCGGCGACGGTCGCGGGCTCGATCCACAGCCGGTTCGAGTCCGCGCCGGCGGCCGGGGTGTCGTCGCCGCAGTCGACCCAGGTCAGGTCACCGATGGTCGTGTTGAAGATCCATGCCTCGTCGAAGGACAGCCCGGACCCCTCGAACGAGAACCGCACGACCGCCTCGCTGCCGGAGGGGAGCTTCATCGGCGGGAGCGTGATGCCGGCGTCCACGGGGACGATGTGCGGATCGGTATCGGCCAGGTCGACGGTGACGTCCCCGCCTTGGATCGGCCCGACTCCGTTGCCGTTGATGTAGACCCGGGCACTCCAGGTGAGCGTGTGCGAACCGGCAGCACCCCAGAGCCGGGCCAGGAGCGCGTAGGTGCCGGCCGGCATGCGGGCAGGAGGTTCCAGGATCAGCTCGGCGCCCAGGCCGTAGCCGTTGGCGGCGACCAGCGGTGGCGGGCTCGAGACGAGAGTCCCGCCCGACGTCCGGTGCGGCGACAGGAGGGGCGCCCATCCGCTGCTCTCGTTGTCGGCCCACGTGTAGACGAGGACTTCGCCCAGCGCGTCGGTGTCGTCCTGGACTGCGATGGCGGCCTCAGTGCGCGCGGACCCGGGCACCTCGAAGTACCGGACCTTCTGGTGCAGGGAGGCTGCTGTGGGCTCCTGGTTGGACGAGGTGAGGCCCTTGACCCGGATCTCACCGGAGTTCGTGACCGTGATCCGCACCGTTGAGGGGGCGCTCTCGACGAGCCAGGTGTACACCACGTTCAGGAACGGGCCCGAGAGGTAGACGCCGGAGATCTGGACAGCCTCGGCAGCAACGCCGTCGGCGGTGAGGGTCACGTCCGGTGTGTAGCCGTGGAGCCAGGAGACGGTGGTGGTGAGGTACGGCTCGTCGGCGAGCGAGGAGAGGTCCCCGTCGTACTCCAGCCAGTTCGACCCGGACGACACGGCACCCGAGATCACGGTGTCGGTCCCGTTGGTCGAGAGCGCGCCGCGGGCGGTCCACCCGGTGGTCGTCGACCCGTCGGAGATGACGGTGCTCGACGGCACCGTCGCGGAGGTGATGGCCTCGACCTCGAAGTTGGTGGTCGACCTCGGGAAAGGGTGGCAGGTCAGCGACACGGCCATGATCCGCTCGCCGTGCATCTCCTCGAGCAGGTCATCGAACTCATGGGTGAACGAGCTGGTGATGACGTCGAAGATGGCCGTCGGTGCCCCGTTGGGCGGCGTCCACTCCAGCACGTTGACCTTGCCGATCTCGGACGCCAGCGCCGCCTCGGCCTGCGCGAGCGCGAGCCCGTCGATGCCCTTCAGGGAGAGCCCGAGCACGACCTCGCGGGGGTCCCACGAGTCGGTGATGATCACGGCCCCATCGAGCATCAGCGTGCTGAGGACCGTGTTCACGGGCTGCGGCGAGCCCCAGTCGGTGCCCGAGTCGGACCCGAGGACCTTCACCTCGTAGAACATGGCGGTCTCGCCGACGAGGTCGAGCCCGCCGAGGCGCAGTCCGTGGTTGGTCATCGCGTGCGTGCCTTCCTGGCTCGGCGCTTCCCGGCGGCGCCGGCGCCGTTGACGGCGGATGCGACGCGGTCGGCGTTGTCTCGGCTGGAGGCGACGGTGTCTCGGCGCAGCCCACGGACCTCGCGCCGCAGGGTGCGGACCTCGTTCTCCAGGGCCCGCTCGCGGCGGCCGTACCGGGCGTTCGCGCCGGCGTCGCCCGCGGCGCTGGTGAGCCGCTCCCGCTGGTTGTAGAGCCGCTCTCGCTGCGCGAGCTGGCTGCGGGACAGCCCGGCGTACATGTCGGTGGTGGTGGCCCCTTCGGAGAGGACCTCCTGCAGCAGGCCGCCGCTGAGGCCCTTGCGGCGCAGCGTGCGGACGTCGGCGCGGAAGTCGCGCGCCGTGCGGATGTCGGACCGCAGGGTGGCGACGTCCGAGCCGCCCCACCCGCCGCCGAACAGGTCCGACTTCAGGTTCCCGGCGATGCTCTCCGAGAGCGCCTCGCTGGCCTGCCGCACGCCGTCGAGGCGGGACGACACCTTGTCCAGGCGCGTCGTGGCCTTCTCCATCTGCACGGCGGCCTTGTCGAGCGCCGGCGCGAGGCGCGCGAGCTGCAGATCCCGGCGCGCCTGGGCCAGGTTGTTGGCCGCGATGCGCCGGTTCAGGCCCTTGAGCTGGTCGTCGCCGGTCTTCGCCAGGTCGCGGGTCAGCTGCCGGATGGTCGCCATGAGCTGCAGCTGCTCGCCGCGAGACTCCAGCCCACCGGTGACGACGCCACCCTCGGCGAACCCGGGCAGCGACCCGTACCGGGACTTGAGCATCGACCAGTCGCGTCGGACGAGCTCCTGCGGGATGACGACCTCACCGCGGTGCACGACACCGGCCGGCTCGTACTTCCCACCGGGGCCGGTGAAACCGCCGCCGGAGTACTCCCGCGGCCCGAAGCCCGGGCTCACGGCCGCGGTGCCGGAGGAGGTGTACCGGATGGTGACGGTCTTGTCCTGGAGGGAGTCGAGCATCTGCTTGGCCTGGGTGAGACCGGCGATGGCCTGGGAGGTGTCGGTGGTGACCGTGGTGGTGATGTCGGAGGGGACGCCGCCGATCGCGTCGACGTAGCGGTTGACCTCGCGCTGGCCGCGCTGCCAGGCGCGGTTCGCTCGGTCGATCTCCTCGTCGGAGGCGTTGGCGAGCTGCCGCATCCGCAGCGCGCCGGCGGACCCGGCTTCCTCCAGGGCGGTGATCAGGCCCTGGTTGAGTCCGCGCTCGGCGGCCTCGATGGCGTTGCGGCGGAAGTTCCGCAGCGCGTCGGCCTGCCGCTCGAGCTGGCGGATCCACTTCCGCAGCGACACCTCGCCGTCGTCGAGGCTGTCGCCGAGGGTGATGAAGTCGTCGGCGGTCTTCTGCGCGGCGTCGCGGGACTCGTTGAGCTTGACGGTGAGCCGCTCGGTGCGGCGGGCGGCTCGCTCGGCCTGGTTGCTGTAGTCGCCGGTGGACCCGCCGGTGGTGTCCATGGCGGCGGCGAGCTGGCGTGCGTCAGCGGAGGCGAGGGCGAACTGGTCGGCCATCTCCGGGACGGTGTCGCGGAGGTTGGTTGCGGCCCGGTCCGCGAGGATGGTGGCGATCTCCTGCTCGGAGAAGGACTGCTTGAGGTCCTCGGCGGAGGTCTGGGTGTAGTCGACGTCGTACCCGGCGACGGCGGCGTTCAGCTCACGCTGGGCCGCGGCGTTGCCGAGGATCGCGTCGGTCACCAGGGAGGCGGACAGGCCGAGGGCTTCGGCGTCGTCGTAGAGCCCGGACTCCTGCGCCCGCTTGGCGATCATGGCCCGGGTGTTCTCGGTGATCGCGCCGGTCTGCAGGTCGAAGGAGTCGGTGAGCGCCTGGACGGCCTCGGATGAGGTGTCGCTGGAGGTGCCGAGACCCACGATGAGGCCGATGGCGCCACCGATGGCCGCACCCCACGGGCCGGCGACGGCGAGGCCGGTCGCGGCGCCGCCGGCGGTGGTCATGAGGGTGCGCATGTCCTCGTCGGCTTCCTGGATGCCGGCGATGAACAGCGACAGGCCAGCACCGGCGGCCAGGGTCCGGGTCATGGTCCGCGCGGCGGAGGTGACGGCCTCGGTGCGGGTCTCGAAGCGGGCGGCGAACCCGGAAGCGATGTCGGCGGCACGACCGAACGCCATCAGGGCGGCGGTGCCGGCCAGCAGCGGCCCACCGATGGGGCTGTCGG
>NZ_JAMOIL010000052.1 GCF_023656415.1 Nocardioides bruguierae | reverse complement strand
AGAGCGAGGACCTCTCGTTCTACGGACCCGGGATGCTCGATCAGATCGCCGCCGAGCTCAACGCCCGTCCTCGCAAGACACTGAAGTGGCGCACCCCCGCGGAGGAACTCGACGCACTACTGTCGGGTGAGTCAGATCCACCTGTTGCGACGACAGGCTGAATCCACCCGGCGTGTCGCCTGCAGAACGTCACGGACTATCGCCGCAGGGCACGCACCCGGGTGAGCTGGACGTCGGTCCAGGCGAAGAGGCGTGCGGTGAGCTCGAGGTCGAGGAGGTCGCCGGAGGGCCCGCGGCCGGGCAGCATCCCCTCCACCGTGTCGGCGACGGCGGGCGGCAGGTCGCGGCGCAGGTACCGCAGGCCGTAGTCGTGGCGCTCGGGGCAGTGCTCCAGGCGCAACAGGCGGACGAGGGGGTGCAGCCCGAACCGCAGGTGCAGCTCCACCGCCTCGGCCCACTCCTCGCGGACGATGGCCCGGTTGACCAGCCACTCGGCGGTCCCGCGGCGTTGGGCGAGCTGATCGAGCGCCTCGTCCACCGCGTCCGGCGGCACCGGCAGCTCGCGCACCTCGATCAGACCGTCGGGGTCGTGCAGGACGCGGGGGCGGCCGTGCCGGCGCGGGTCGACGACCCGGTGCTCGTCGGAGAGGTCCGAGACGTGCACGTCCAGCAGCACCACGGGCTCCCCCAGCGCGCCGGCGTGCGGCTGCGGGTGCCAGAACGACTGCCGCCCGTCGGGGTAGGTCGCCTCGGGGAGGCGCCACACGTGGTCGAGGGACATCTCCCGCTCGGCGGCGGCCACCAGGTCGTCGTGGACGGCGGCGGCCCGGCCGGGTCGGGCGAGCACCTCGACGTCGAGGTCGGAGAAGTCGTCCCACCCGCCGGTGACCGCGGAGCCGCCGACCCACGCGCAGCGCACGTCGGCGTCCCCGCTCAGCCGGTCGGTCAGCCAGGCCAGCCAGGTGTCGTAGCGCGACAGGTCCGCTCCCCCGAGACTCATCCGGCCAGACTGGCACAGGCCCGCGGCCCCCCAGGGAGCCGGTGGGGCCAGGGAGCCGGTCGAGTCAGGGCTCAGGCCCCGTGGCCCTCCACCGCGGCCTCGGGCCGCCGCTCGACCCCGTGGTCGGGGTCGGCGTCGTGCGCGGACCCACCCGCGCGGCGCGCGTCCCGCGCCCAGGCGAGCAGCGCCAGGGCGAGGCCGCCGACGAACCAGCAGAGCAGGACGACGAGGGCGTGGGTGGCCCCGGCCCCGTCGAAGAAGGCCACGTCGCGCAGCAGGGTGCCGGTGGCGCCCGGCGGGAGCAGCTGGCCGAGCGCGCCCCAGGGGCTGGGGAGCATCTCGGGGGCGCTGGTGAGCCCCGAGAGCGGGTTGCCCAGGAGCACGAGCGCCACCGCCGCCACGCCGAGACCCGCCCCGCCGAACGCGCTGCGCAGGCCGATCACCGCGAAGGCCGTGCCGGCCAGGCCGAGCATCACCGCGAGCGAGGTGAGCAGGTAGTCGCCGTCCAGGGTGCCGACGACGTACTCGAGCGCCGCGGTGAGGCCGAAGGCGCCGACCACGGAGAACCCGGCGGCGGTCAGCATCCGCGAGCGGTGGGAGTGGGTGAGCGCCATGATGACGACGGCGGCGATCCACCCACCCAGCGCCAGCGGGAGCGCGCCGGCGGCGAGCCCGGCTCCGCGGGGGTCGTCGGCAGGGAAGGCCCGCAGCTCGACGACGTCCGCCACCCCACCCTGGGCGGCGGCCATCGAGGTGCCGACCTGCTGGAGGAGCGCGCTCACCTGGGTGCTGGCGGCGCTGGCGACCAGGACGGTCACCGACCCGTCCGCGCCCGGCTCGAGCGCCCCGTAGACCTCGCGGTCGAGGATTGCCGTGCGGGCCGCGTCCTCGTCGTCGAAGCGGGTCACCTCGAAGCCGTCGGCCTCGACCCCGTCCAGCTGGGCCTCGACCGCGGTCGCCACCGGCTCGGGGCCCACGACGCCTACGGGGATGCCGTGCGCACCGGTGTTCGACGCGGGCAGCGCGAAGCACAGGAGCAGCACGACCAGGGCCAGCGTCAGCCCGACGACGGCGACGACGAGGCGTCGCGGGCCGGGGCGTCCCTTCGTCGGCGCCTGCTCCACGACGGCGGTGGGAGCCGCGTCCTTCTCTGCCATACCAACCTCCACAAGATACGGATAGTTTCTTATCGAGGAGACGATAAGGTGCACTCACAAGAAACTGCAAGTTTCTTGTGGCGTGACGAGGAGGACGACGTGGGCACGGTGCGACGACGCGGCGCGGAGCTGGAGACCGCCATCCTGGAGGCGACGCTGGAGGAGCTCGCCGAGCACGGCTACGGCGCGCTCACCTTCGACGGGGTCGCCGCGAGGGCGGGCACCAGCAAGCCGGTGCTGTACCGGCGCTGGCCGTCGCGCTCGGCCCTGGCGTTCGCCGCGGTGCGGCAGGTGGCGACGAGCATCCCCACGCCGAGCACCGGGTCGCTGGCCGGCGACCTGCACGGCGTCCTGGACGAGATGGGCGACCGGATGCCGTCGGTGCTCAGCCGCGCCAGCCTGCTCGGCCTGCTGTCCGACCTCACCGTCGAGGAGGCCACCGCCCTGCCGGTGCTCATGGCCGACGCCGTCAGCCGCATCCTCCAGCCGGTGGTCGAGGCCGCGGTCGCGCGGGGCGAGCTCGGCCCCGATCCCCTCGGCAGCGAGCTGCTGGCCGTGCCGCTGGACCTGGCCCGGCACGACATCCTGCTCCACGGCGGGCTGCCGCGGCCGCGCCGCGACCGCATCGTCGACCTCGTCACCGTGCCACTGTGGCGCGCGGCGAGCGGGGCCGAGTGAGCGGGAGCCGGTGATCGAGGTGCGAGGTCGTCCACGGCCGAGCCTCGAGATCGCCGCACCCGACCAGCGACGTCGGCTACAGCGTGGGAATCCAGTCGACGCGACCGGCGAGCACGGCGTAGCCCACGAAGGCGCCGACGTCGAGCAGGGTGTGGGTGACGACGAGCGGCGTGACGCGGCCCCAGCGGCTGTACAGAGTGCCGAACAGCAGCCCCATCACCAGGTTGCCGACGAAGCCGCCGAGCCCCTGGTAGAGGTGGTAGCTGCCACGCAGGAGGGCCGCCAGGCCGATGGCCGCGCCGGTGCCGAAGCCGAGCTGACGCAGCCTCACCTGCACGAAGCCGAGCACGAGGAACTCCTCGAGCACGGCATTCTCGGCGGCCGCCAGGACGAGCACGGGCACCCGCCACCAGGTCTCACCGAGACCTTGGGCGACGACCGTGAGGTTCGTGCCGAGCGCGTAGGTGGCCAGGTAGAAGATGAGCCCCACGGTGCCGACGGCCGCGGCGAGAGCGGCGCCCCACCCGAGGTCCTTGAGCCAGCCGGCGCCGCGGAACCACACCTCGCGCAGCCGGTCGCCCGAGCGCACGAGCAGGTAGCCGGCCAGCAGCACCGGGATCAGCGCGAACACGATCCGCAGCAGCTGGTAGGTGAGGTCGAGCCAGGGCCGGTCGGGCGCGATCGAGGAGTTGAGGGTGGCCGCCTGGGAGGAGAGGCTCCCCGGCGCTGTCAGGGCCGCCACCAGGCTGACCACGGAGTAGACCGCCGAGCGGCCCAGCGAGACCAGCAGCACCAGTGCCAGCTCGCACCAGAGGAGGGCCTTCGCCATCTCCACCCCGGTGGACGTCGGCAGCACGTCGTGGCTGCTCAGCCACCGGTTCAGGCGGGTCACCCCTCCAGGATGCCCGGTGCTCCAACCGGGCCGGGACTCAGCCCTCGTCCAGCCACCGCTCCACCTGCCGGTAGGCCTCCGCCGTGGAGGCGCCGTCGACCGCGTGGGACGGGCCGTGCGGCCGCAGCCCGGTGCGCGGGTCGCCCGTGCACCGCTGGAGACGGACGGACGGCGCGTCCGGCCCCCGGTCGCGGCAGCCGCCGCGCGGGTGCACGCAGCCCGAGCGCACCAGGACGGCGCGGGGCGTGTGCGCCACGAGCGGGCGCAGTGCCTCGAGCGCGGCGGCGCCGCAGCCCCCGCAGGCCTCGTCGGCGCACACCAGGACGGCGGCCAGCGGCTGCTCGGCTGTGTGCCGCGTCCTGCTCCCGGGGGTCTGCTCGGCGCCGCCGCCCACGTCAGCGCCCCTGCTGGGCGACGGCCTGCTTGAACGGCGCCGCCGGCTTGAACGCGGGCGCCACGGAGGCGGCGATCTCCATCGCCTCACCGGTCTGCGGGTTGCGGCCGGTGCGAGCGGCGCGGGTGCGCGGCTCGAAGGTGCCGAACCCGGGCAGGGAGACCTTCTCGCCGGACGAGACCGCGGCGACCACGGCCCCGAGCAGGGCGGCGACGGCGGTGTCCGCCTGGGTCTGGTTGAGCGAGGCGTCACGGGCGACGGCGTCGACGAGGTCCTTGCGGTTCATGGGGTTGCTCCTTCGGTTCCGGCACCCCGGGTGGGACGCCTGACCTCACCCTGCCACACTGTCGGGAATGATTCTCATTCCTGTGGTGCTGTGTCGCTGCAGGCCCGACCACAGGAGGCACCCATGGCACGCAGCGGCGACGTCCGCCCGAAGATCAAGCTCCGCTCGACCGCCGGCACCGGCTACACGTACGTGAGCACGAAGAACCGCAGGAACGACCCCGACCGGATCGTCCTGCGCAAGTACGACCCGCGCATCCGCCAGCACGTGGAGTTCCGCGAGGAGCGCTGACGCGAGGTGTCGGGGCCTGGGCACCCCAGGCCTCACAGCTCGACAGGCGGGCCCACCGGGGAAACCCGGTGGGCCCGCCTCCTCCTGCTGCGGGAGGATCGGAGGCGTGAGAACCCTGTGGCCCGCTCGGGCGGGCGACCTGGTCCTGCGCCGGCCGCAGCCGTCGGAGCTCGACGACCTGCTCGCGCTGCGCAACGACCCCGCCTGCAACCGCTTCATGATGCGCACCCACGTCGAGCCGGAGACGTTCCGACGGGAGTGGCTCTCCCCCGGCGACGGCGACCACTCCTGCGTGGCCGCGCTCGACGGACGCGTCGTCGCCATCGGCTTCCTCGAGGTCGAGGACGGCATGGGCCAGCCCGGCATGCCGCGGGGCACCCAGGCGAGCATCGGCTACCTCGTCTCGCCGGGCCACTGGGGCCGCGGCGTCGCCTCCGCCCTCGTCGGTGGGCTGCTGACGGCCGCGTTCGACCACCTCGGCCTGCGCCGCGTCACCGCCGGCTGCAACGCCGACAACCACGCCTCGACCCGCGTCCTGGAGAAGAACGGGATGCGGCGCGAGCAGCACGGCGTCGAGGACTCGTGGCACGCCGACCTGGGCTGGGTCGACGGCTACACCTACGCGCTGCTCGCTCGCGAGTGGCGGGCCCGCTGAGGCCGATCTCGCACCGCCCACCCGCGGCAACGACGAAGACCCGCAGCAGACGCTGCGGGCCTTCGGTGTCGGTGGAGCTGAGGGTATTCGAACCCCTGACCTTCTCTCAGGGGCCGCCCGGGATCTCGTTTCATGTCCAGGCGCGCACACCGGCGCGCCGAGTGCGAGACAGTGGCGACCAGGCCCAACGAGATTTGGACCAGCGTGCCAGGAGCGCAAGGGACCTCAACCGGCACAGCCAAATCCAGACTGCCCAAGCAGCAGTGTTGCCTGACTAATTGTCCCAGTAGAACTGGTACGGATAAACCGCGACGTACCGCGCCCCGTCACCCGTGGCGTAGTGGATGTTGATGGCGTTGTTCTTGCTCTCCTTCTCCCCGTCGACCTCGTCCTCGGGGGTGGGCCCGATCCGGAACGCCAGGACGACGCGGGCCGGGTCGGAGGTCGGCGTGGGGTCAGTGCCCGTGCCTCCGTCGGTGCCCGGCAGGCAGTAGTCGGACGCGTCGGGCCAAGTGTCGAACCGCGGCCTGGGACGAGTGATGGCCTTTCGGATGTCTCCCGGGGCCAGGCGGACGCCGGCCACGGTCAACGGGGAGGCGCCCTTCTCGGTGACGAACTCGACGGAGAGGACCGCTACCGGCTCGGCTGCGTGGTTGGTGACCGGGATGATCGCCATCTGCTCCAGCGGGTCTCCCGGCTGGCGCTGCATACCGAGGCCGAAGACGCGGCTGTTCTCGTCCTGGAGCGGCCCTCCCTGCTGCTCGTCGCCGGCAGGTTCGGTGAACTCTGCGCAACTGGTCCCCTCGAACCCCTGCTCCCATGCGCTCAGTGCCTGACTCGTCGCCGGGCTCGTTGTTGGCGTCGGCTCCGAGCTGCCGCTGTCACAGGCGACGAGCGTCCCGGCGGCGAGTACCGCGGCGAAGAGGGCCGAGGCTCTCCTCACCGCGGCGCGACGCACCGACCGGGCGCCTCGTGGCTCTGGGGATTGACGGCCGACCGGGCTGGTCGAAGCGTCGTGGGGCACGTTCACTCCTCTCGGCAGCTGACGACGTCGGTGTCTCCGTCTGTGCGACATCCCCCACCGCCGGTCTTGTCGCGCAAGTTCATGTAGAGCGCAGCGCTTTCCGTGACCAGGTCCTCGTTCCCGCCGATGCAGTACCGGTGCCGCCTCTTGGTCTCGTGGACGATGAGCTTGACGTAGGTGTCTGCTCCGTAGGTGACCGAGACCTTCAGGCTGCTTCCGCCGACGCCACCGGAGACGCCGTTCGTGTACTCGACCCCGTCGGTGGTGATGAACTCCTTCTTGCTGCGGCTGCGGAAGAACCACCCTCCGTCGCTGTCGACAAAACAGCCTCGGAACTGGGCCGCCTTGGAGGCCACCTTGCCGGTCCACTGCCCGGAGGACTCCGCGACGCAGTCCATGTTGAATCCGCCGGCGTAGGGGTTGTACGACGGGCAGGTGTAGCTGTTGGTGACTTGAATCTGCGGGTGGACGGTGACCGCACGGTTCGGCTTCCTCGCGGTTGAGTTCAGCTCTTGGAGACTCCCGAATCCTGTCTCGCCGCTCAGGGAGACCTCGCCGGCGATGGCGCCCTTTCCTCCGTCGACGCCGACTGAGGCTGCGATGGTCGCCTTCGACTTGGCGCCGTAGTAATACTGCGCGGTCACGTGCGGGATGGCCTGAACGAACATGACGCTGGGGTTGGCGATGGACGAGTGCCCGATGGGGTCGCCGGTGGCGACGCCGCGCCCAGCGGTGCGGCTGGCGCTGGAGTACGTACGCGAGGGCACGAACCTCCCACCCACCTTGGTCGTTTCCCGCCCGGCCCGTGTGGTGATCGGTGTCGTTTGAGCTCGGCCCCGTCGCGGCGGCGGGCGACGCCCTTGACGGTGATCTTGTTGTCGGCGCAGCCGCGCAGAGCGGCTTCTGGGTGAGTGGTGCCCTCGGCGGCGGTCGAGGTGGTGTCCGCCGCGGCTGCGGAACCAGCCCCGGTCAGGGCTGAGAGGGCTAGGGCACCGCCAAGGGCGACTGCCGTGATTCGGCGGCACATGGCCGAGCTGCTGCGCTTGGCTGACGCGGGGGGCGCGGTGATGTGAGACACATTTTTCCTTCCCGAGATGTACCCCCACACTTTCCGTCAGGGCCAACTTGAAACGTCGCTCTGCGGGATTGTGGAGGAAGCAGGGACCGTACTGGACCGGCCATTTCTCCGGGGAGCGACTTACTGGTGCGTCGAGGGCGTGTCAGATGGTTTGTGTAGGCCGCTGGAGCGTGACCCGAGTGGTCACCGCAGCCGGCGAGTCCGGCGCCAAAGCTGAGGCGGCCCTCAAGACCCGCCTCAGCGAACGTGCGGCCGCCAGGCGTGACAGAAAGGGCCCCGCACCGATGCTGTGCAGGGGGCCTTCGCCGCCTCCCTGACAGTGCTCCGGGGGCAGGTCTGAGGGTGATTTCGTCGAGTTTCCGTCGAGTGGGCCCCAAACGGACGAGAAACGGCGAAGGGCCGCTTACCTGTTCCCCAGGTGAGCGGCCCTTCTGACGGTGGAGCTGAGGGGATTCGAACCCCTGACCTTCTCATTGCGAACGAGACGCGCTACCAACTGCGCCACAGCCCCATCGCGCCTTGCGGCGCGGTCACAGACGTTAGCACCAGGCCAGGCCGGGCCCCGAATCGGGGCGCTGGCGTCGCGGTCCGGTGCGGCGGTCTCGAGGCTCGTCGCTGACGCTCCTCACACCTCGACCACCGGCAGGCCGTTCCGGACCGCCACCGGCGCCCTCCTGCTGAGGAGGGCGCCGGTGGCGAGGGAAGGTGGGGAAGCGCGGATCAGGAGCCGAGGGCACGGCCGTGGCCGCCCTGGCCCTCGTACCCCTGGCGGCGCGCACGCTCGGCCTCCTCGGCCTCGCGGGCGATGGCGGCGTCGGTCTCGGTGCGACCGGAGGTCCACACGCCGGTGGACTCCAGGTCGAGCTCGGAGACGGAGCGCTGGGCGACGGGCTGGCCGACGTAGCCGGGCACGTGCTCGCGCACGGGGTTCCAGGTGCCGTCGGGGTTGATCGAGCCGGGCTCGACGTCCACGACGACCTGGTCGCCCTGCACGCGGACGACGGCCACCTCGCCGGTCTCGGGGTCGACGGTGGTGCGTGCGACGACCTCCTCGTCCTCCTCCGCGGCCTGCTCGGCCTCGGTGGTGGTGACGACGGGGATGCGCGCCAGCGGCCCGGAGATGCCGGTCTCGCGGCGCACCATCACGCGGCAGGCGACCAGCCACGCGACGAGCAGGACGACGGGTGCGGCCACCCAGCCCCAGGGCAGCGCCGGCGTCGCGGCGAGCACGCCGACGAGCGCGAGGGCAGCCACCAGGGCGATCAGGACGCGGCGGCGCCGGCGCGCAGCACGGTTGGCCGCGTCCCGGCGCTGGCTGGCGGTCATCGCGTCGCGGCGGGCGACGAGCAGCTCGGCGGCCACGAGGCGGTCGTGGGCGCGCTGTGCCCGGCGCTCGGCACGGGCCTCGGCCCGGGCGGCACGCTGCTCCACGGCCGCGG
>NZ_JAMOIL010000051.1 GCF_023656415.1 Nocardioides bruguierae | reverse complement strand
AGCTCCTCAACCGCCGCAAGTGGAGGACCCGAGTCGAACTCGCGAACGCGATCTTCGAGTACATCGAGATCTTCCACAACCGACAACGCCGTCACTCCGCGCTCGGCTACCAGACCCCGATCGAGTACGAGCTAGCCTCACCCACAGACACCGTTCCCGCCTGAGGACTCATCACGCCGAATGGAAACCAGGCTGTAGGGCAGGTCAGAGTGTCAACCAGACCGGGGGCAGACCCTACCCCGACCGGATCAACCCCTACCTGTAGACCCCACCAGAGAGATTGAGACCAGCCCACTTACACAGAAATCTTGACAGGCTCATCTGTGGTGCCGAGTGGCGCTGCTGGAAGGATGTGCGCTGTGTGACGACTTGAGGCCCAAGCGAATTTCTGGGGAAAGATTCCCTTCAGCGACACGCGACGTTGCACTTGAGCAGACTGCAACTCGCCATGAACGCGGTGTCACCAACCGAGCCGATCCGGCACACAGACGCGGCTGTCCGGCGATGCGTGGACACTGTTCAATGCTGATCTGCAAGCGCCGCCACCCACCATGCTGTGAGTCGACTCACAGCTAGACCGGTCGGGCAATCTTGACGGAAAGCGAATCGCGACGCCTGTCGTCCCATACCTTTCGAGAGGTGTTAGTTCATCTGACGGTCGAACAAGAGGAAAGCGATGCCAAGAGTCGCTCCGCTACGCAGGGTCACTGCGAAGTGCTTTGAGTGGTCTTCTGAAACTATTCGCGAACTGGGGAGCGTCACTCGGACGTAACCAACAAAGGATACGAAAGCGGCAGATTTCGGAGAAATGATGAAGTTGCGATCAGTGATCCCCGTCTTTTCGATCTCGCTACTCATGCTCGGGGCCTGCAGCAGTGACGACGCGGTTCCTTCCGCAAAGAGTGTTGGCAGTGACGGGCCAATGGTTCATGTTAGTCCCCATGGCTGGGCTGAGCCCGTGCAAGTTGGCCAGACCATCAGTGACGGGCTTGAAGTCTTGTACTTGGAGAATGTGCCCTCCGATGCGACGGCTGTCATCACCAACGTCTCGCTGATTGGCGACGATGCGCTCGAGTTAGTAGACGCCTATATCGTGCCAGGGCCGCGCAAAGTTGGTTCTTTCATTCTTCCAGACCAGTGGCCTCCTGTTGAGGGGTCGCGTCTGACGCCGGTCCTAGATCCTGCAATTGGCGCAAGCATCGGCACGCGGAGCGCAAGCGACGACTGGGGATGGCTGCTCGTTATCGGAATGCGTTCTGTCCAACCGGGGTACAAAGTACGATCTGGCATACGCATCGATTACGAGTATCTCGGCACCGAGTACTTCGTGAACGTTCCTGGCGTCGTCGGCATGTGCGTATCTAGCAAACCACTCAAAGAGGGCGCAGAATGCGCCATACCCAAGATTGGAGAAGTGCAGTAGTGAAGAGATGGATAACGAGCGCAACAGGGTTGGGGCTGCTTGCGGCAGGACTGTCAGTCCCCACTGCAGTCGCTCCAGCCAGCGCACGCCCGCAAGGTCCCGCGCTCTTCCAGGGCGCAGTAGTCACCGGCAACGGCACCATGATGGAGTCTGCAACGGTCACATTCAAGCTTGTTGAGCGCGTGCCGCAGAAGGCCTCGCGCAAACGCAGGGAAGCGATTGCCAGGCTGACCAATTCGGGCATGCCCAAGCGCGCAGCTCGGCGTGTGGACGCGGTGAGCAGACCGATCGCAAGTGGGGTGACGGGCGATTCTGGGTATTTTGCGGCACGTTCGACAACCTCCGAAGAAGTCGGCAGCCTGCAGCCAGATGGGACGGTCCAAGTGGAGATTACTGTCTGGACGCCCGAGATGGTGCGGTACTACTGGGTTGATGTTGAGCCTCAAGATCTTGGCGATGTCAGTACTTCAGGACGTTTGGCCACGATTCACGTTGCGCCGTCGACTGCCTCGACGCTGCTGATCGCGGGTGAAAGGGGTGTCGTTGAGACCGTTGAGGGTCCAGCCGCATTGTCCAGGGCTCTGTCATCGAACCGTGTTGCCATGTCTGACGAAGATACGGTTGTGGCGACCAATCCGGATTCAATAGACGGTGAAATGAGCGCCGACGAAGCAGCAGATGTTGCCGCCGACGAATTAGCCTACCAGAACGGGACTATGGATCAAACGGAAGAGCAACTGGCTGCCGAAGAGCGTGATTCGTGCTCGACCGGCGACGGGGAGACTTGGTGGCAGGACGTCGACGGTGTCACGCAAAAGAGGCGGATCCCCCTCGTCGGCTCGTACATCAAAAACAAATTCTATCCTACGGTCTCTCTGAAGAAGGTGACCACCACGAAAATGGAGATTGCGGTTACCGGTGCCGGGCCAAACTATGCTGGGGGCCTGACCACGTCCGAGAGTAGCAAGGTGGCGGCGGAGGCGGTGGCCACGAGGGACGATAAGAAGAACGTCAACTATCTGTGGCGTGCCGTCTGGAAATATCAGAAGCAGGAACGATGGTGTTTTGGTGGCGGGTACCCGTACAAGACCGGGCGTACCCGTTGGGTGCCTTCTGTTTGGATGGGGGGGGCTTGTTCCCGAAGAGGACAGCATTACTCGGTGGGAGTGTGAGAACCAATACGCTACGATTGCTTCAAATAGCCTCAAGGTGTCGCGAGAGTCTACTGCGAAGTGGTCCGGCTTCTTTTCTATCGCCAAGGTTCCGCTAGCCAGCCAGCTACTACTGGATGCTAAGGTCACTTCCGAGGAGGAAAAGTCCAAGGAGGTTTACCACCGGTACGCCCTTCGCGATAGTAACGAGACCGGCCGCTTGTGCGGCAAGGGAGACGTGCCGGTTGAGGCGACTTTCGTCGAGGAGACTTACACCAGTTGATCGTTCATGCGCATCTAGGTGCCGTCCGACTTGAGTTCGGGCGGCACCTAGTCGTATGTGGGCTGGACGTTGGGGACGCCTGTGGTGAGTCGGCTGGCGGGCGGGGCGTCTTCGCGTGGGGTCAGCGTCCCAGGTCCGACGAAGCGGTCACGGGATGCGGTGACCCCTTGACCGGCGGCTGCATCGAGGGCTGCAACGTCGGCAGACGCCGGCGCGCAGGGTGAGACTGCCTCGTGACCGTCCACGCTCAGCCAGACCTGAGAGTCCGCCCAGCACCCAGAAGGCCGCGCCTGGGGGTCAAGGGGTCGCAGGTTCAAATCCTGTCAGCCCGACCGAACCAAACCGCCTCTGACCTGCGGAAACGCAGACGTCAGGGGCGGTTTTGTTGTCTCTGTCAGCGATCGGCTGCAGTAGCGGCTGCAGTAGCGGCTGCAGTAGCGGCTGCAGTAGAGCGCGTGGCCGGCTGCAGAGCGCCGTTCTAAAGGATGGATTGAAGGACGTCGTACGGTTTGGCGGGCAGGACGACGGATCGATGCAGAGTCCAAGCTTCGCTACCGCGCTTGCACTCGAGCGTCAGTTGAACGACGTGGCTGTCGTCGTCCTCCCACTCGACCCTCAAAGATGCCTCGCGTGCGCCAGCTCGAAGCGGTGCGATTCGCGCGGACTTCGACGCAGCGCCGGGAGTTACGCCTTCTTGCTGGTCTGAGAACCAGACGAGGTGGGGCCCTCCGATGGTGACGAGGACTTGGTCCAAGTCCATGGAATCGGCGAGCTCGAACCGCAGGCGGTGCCAAGTTCCGCCGCTGACTTCCTCTGCCTCAATGTCGATCACCGGTGTTTGGTCCCGGTGCCAGCGCTCGAGGTTGATCCTTCCTTGCCTGAAGGTGTGCCAGAGTGCGACGAGGCTGATCACGACGGCAACCAACGAAAGACTGTCACTCATGGGTGCACGCAAGCAGGGACCGCCGACAGCGCCTGTCCATTCCCCGCCTTGCGGTCCCTTGTAATGAGCGTGTCGCTGCAACTGGGCGTGTCCCTATTAACTGGGGGATCGGCACAGGCCCTGGGCGGCACGTGCCGAGGGCTGCCCCGTGCCAGACTGGCTCGGTGCCCAGCATCAACGCCCGCGCCTGCTTCGCAGCCGACCGGAGCACGTCAGCTCACACACTCTCCGAGCTCGCTTCAGACAGTTCCTCGAAGGTGCGAGAGGCCGTCGCGAAGAACCCATCCACGTCCGTCGAAGTCCTCGAGGTCTTGGTGCGCGACGAGAAGTGGGCCGTGCGGTTCGCGGTCGCCGAGAACCCCGGTCCGCACGCTCTTGCCCCAGCTCTGGGGGCGTCCGACGCCGATGTGCGTGGGCGCGCGGCACAGCGCGATGACCTCGACGCCATGGGCGCCAGACGCGTGCTCAGCGACCCCGTGCACAGCGTGCGTGAGCGACTCGCTGAGGTGACACAGGACGAGGACGCGGTGGCAGCTCTGGCGCGGGACCCGCACCCGGCTGTTCGCTCGACCATCGTTCTCAATCCAACGATCAGTGATGCCGATGCCGAGATGCTGGCATCTGACCCGATCGCCCAAGTGCGCGCAACGGCGGCGGGCTCTCGAAGACTGCGATCAGAAACGCTGAGTCGCCTGGCGGAGGACCGCTCGTCCGTGGTCCGTTGGTCAGTTCTTGTCAACAACCCCGAGCGGCTGGATCTGGCACGCAAGATCGCTGAGGACTCCGACGAGATGAACGCCAGTCAAGCAAAGGAGCAGATAGCGCACCCGCGTGACTTCACGGAGTTTCTCGGCGAGATCGATCTCATCAACTGACTGTCAGACGATGCGCTCATCGGCGGACCTGGCAACTGGCGAGGCTGCTCGGGACGCAGCTAGTAACACTTGCGACCCACGAGTTCCGGTCAGCTGTTGAGTTCGCCGGAGGCTCAGCCGTGACGGATGCAGAATGTGGGCATGCGAGAACCCCGGCCTGACCGGTTCATGTCCCCCGATGGTCGAGCGGGCTGGTATGCGGTTCCTCCCGGGGGTCATGGGGCCGAGGATGACAACGAGACCTGGGAAGGGCCGAGCGAGGGGTCGTTGATCCGCTTCATGTCTGAGGACGGTGTCGATGTCCCCTTGTGGAGCGAGGACGGCCTGATCTTCGTCGACGGCGACGAACTGGTTCGCGAGTGGAGCGTCAGTCAAGAACTCGCGAGCGACATCGTGGAGTGGGGTCGGGCGTCCCAAGGTCCGGCGACTGCGAGGATCGACGCAGAAGCGGCCCGCTTGATCCGCAGCCTCCGACGTGAACTCGACTACCGCTTCCGCATCGTCTATCAGCCCTGATCCGGGCATCCGCGCACCGGCAGATCCGCCACCGTCCGGCAGATGTTCGAACGCCGTCTCTGGACCTTCGCCTATCGGGACAAGTCGAAGTGCACCTTTGGGTGCGTCCCGACGGGGAGATTGCGCCGGACGCATCATGCTTGTGCCCGTGACTGATGTGCCGTGGGCAACTACTTCGAGGCTGGTCCTCCGTAGCCCGAGGCCCGAGGATGTCGACCGGCTTTTCGCGATTCACAGCAACGTGCTCACATACGAGCACGACCCAGATGGACGAATGGTCGACCCCGAAGATGCACAGCGCCTGCTTGAGGCGTGGCGGTCCCACTGGGTGGCGCATGGGTTTGGGTACGCCGCCGTCGAACTCGCTGGCTCAAGGGAGATCATCGGATTCGCAGGTGCCAAGCACCAGACGATCGGGGGACAGCCTGTTCTCAATCTCTACTACCGCTTCGATCCCTCATCATGGGGCCACGGCTATGCCAGTGAAGCGGTTCGTGCGGTCATCGCCAACGTGCAGTCCACAGTCCCGCGGTGCGTAGTGGTGGCGCGCGTCGCCCGGAACAACCCAGGCTCCATCGCAGTCGCTCGAAGCGTCGGTTTGTCGCGGCAACTCGTGACTGACCCAGGTGATCCGAGTTCGCACCACCTTTTCGCGTCCCGACACCTCTAGCTGATGCACACGAGGGATGGTCTCGCGGAGGGACCCGTGTGGCATGGTCAAGCGGAGGTCGCAAGCGGATACCTATCCGGGACGCCGTCCGCTCATGCCGAGTTGCGGGGATTCACGACAGACACTCGCGAGAGGATCTGTGACATGAATGATCTCGCAGCGGTCCGAGCGGAAATACTCTCGGCAGCAACGGAGGATCTGACAGGCGTCTACGAAGCCTGGTGGACCGCAAACACCATGCGCCCCGACCTTGCGCTCAGCGCGCGTCTGGCTCTGGCCGAGGAGTCGTTGTGGTCGCTGTTGTCCGATGGGCTGGTGGCCCTCTCTCGGGGGTCCTGGGAGTCGCAGATCCCGGTGCCGGAACATGAGGTCGAGCAGGTCCTGCGCGAGTACAAGACTTGGGACGTTGACGATGCGGCTGATCGGATCTTCTTCGAAGCCACTGCGGCAGGACACGCAGCCTATGGACTGCCTGGCTGAGGTCGAAGCGTCCGCATCTGCCGCGATACGGACGTGGCTGACTATCGACCCCCAGCCGCCCGTGCCGCGTGCCGATGGGCATGCGGGCACGAAGCTCGTCCGACGGGGCAAGCCTGCGAATGCATCGCGGAACACCGTCGGGCGCACTCTCCACGCGATGGGCACTCAGTATGCACTGGCAGTAGACCGATACGTGGGCCCCAGCGTCAGGCGGAGGCGTTGACGCGTTGATCGACTACCTGGTCCCAGCCGCCGCCTCGATTCTGATGCGCATCTACTAGGCGGACCAGCTCGGGGCCGAGGACCGTCGTTTCACGGCACAGTGGGTGGACGTTCGCTATAGAGTCCCGGGCATGCACTCGGGACTCAAGGTGGCTGCCGTTCTGTCTGCTCTCCTCTTGGCTGGCTGCTCGAGTGAAGCGACGGCGACGGAAGCTGGTGAGCAGTTCTTCAACGACTTCCAGGCAGCCGAGGCTGCGGGCTGGGATGTGGATATGCTGCAGTCCCTTGCCGATGGCCTGCCGAAGAGTGCGACAGTGACCGGCATCGCTGATGACGACGGTGACGGGCTGGACGACGACGGGCAAGTCAGCGTGACCGAGGATGGCGACTGGGCGTGCGTGATCCTGCCCGGGAAAGCTAGGGATGGGAACGTCTCCAGCGGAGCCTGCTCGTAGCATTCGCGCCTCGACAGTATGGTTCGGTTCGGTTCGGCGCTTTGGCTGTGATCGGTGCAGCGGCGGCTGCTAGCGCGGCTGGAGGCTTCGCGTATGGTGCTTGCGAAGGAGACGGCAGTGCATCAGCCGGCGTCGACGACGCCCTCCTCGGGGCTGGCAGTGCATTGCTCTCCGTTCCCGGTGGAATGCTGACGGAGATGTGATGACTCTCGAACCAGCAGACCGGAGAAGGGCTGCCTACGTAATTATTGTCGCGCCGATCCTCGTGTTGCTCGGTTTCGTTCTGCGTGACGTTTTCGATATGCGACTTTGGCTCGTCTTCGTGGTTTGCCTCATTGTCAGTCTTGCAATTGGCGGTTCCGCCTACATGGTCCGCAGGCGAAATTCTTGTTGACTCGGGGATGTTAATTTAGCGCGCAAAGGTGTTAATGCAACTCAATGACACCCCCTAGAGGCATCGTCACGCAGAGCGTGACCAGTTCGGGGTCATCGCGGGAGCGTGGCCACGGGCGGATCGCCTATCGGTGACCGCAGCAACGACCTCGGCGGCAGACCGAACTGCCCAGCCCGCCGTCGCCGATAGTGGTTCCCCAACCGGCGCCGGATGAGCACCCTGCTCGAGCTCGTCCGCCAGCGCCTCAACCGCACCGACGCCGCCGCCAGGTGGGTCAGCCTGATCCGAGCTGACCTCGACGCGCACGGCGGCAAACCGTCCCGCCCACGACAGCACCGCCGAGCCGGTCAAGCGACGCGCAGCCGGCGACCGGCTCTAATCGCTACGCGGATGACCAACCGCCCGACCAGTGGCAGAAGCGTGCAGGTCCGGTGGGCGTCGAGGGGTTCCACTGGTTGACTGCTCGCATGACATCAGGCGACGGGACCACACTGCTCATCTCCGTTGACATCCGCCAGGTGGACGAGCACGGGCTGGTGTCCAACTGGGATGACGACACGAAGTTGTGGCTGTCCCTCCAGGAGCAGGACAGGACCATCGGTTTCGCCGGGAACAGGGCGGCGCTGACCTCGCTGGCGCGTCATCTGCTCACGCTTGCCCAGGCAGACGCCATGCCGGGTCACAACTTGTACTGGGAACCAGAGTCGGGCTGGTTCGAGACCAACGAGGCGGGCCTGCACATCAGCCTCGTGGAGTGACCGCACATCGGCTGCGGGCACCTCCCTGCTCGATCGTGCGGCGAGAACGCTCCATATTTTCACGCTGCTATTCGAGGGGGGTAACCGGCTCATCGAGCCTGGATTGCGAATCGACCTGACAGTGCGCTCCCGAGGTGCCCGCCAAGGATCTTGACCGCTCCGCCCTGCGTGCTTCTATTCGAGGGGGGAGGCGCCCAATGCCTCGCCGAGACCATCTATCGCTGTCCGTCGGTACGCGTGGGTGACATGACCGTAGGTGTTCATGGTTCATCTCGAGGCTGGAGTGGCCGAGGATCTCCATGACGGTGCGCGGAGGGACGCCGGCTCCGAGGAGTAGCGAAGCTCACCCGTGCCGGAAGTCGTGGAGACGCACCACCCGGACGCCGGCGCATCGGCAGCAGGCCTGGACGATCCGCGTCGTGTTGCGAGGGTCGAACGGTGTGCCGAGACCCACATGTGCCAGCGACTAGGTTGCGACCATGGATGCCGTGCTCGGACCACAGTCGACCGCCCCCGTCCGCCATGTGTTGTTCGACGCCGACGGTGTGCTGCAGGTGGTGCCGGGTGGTTGGTACGTCGCGATGGAGCCCTATTTGGGCGACCGCGCGAGGGAGTTCCTCCACAAGACGTGGAAGGACGAGCTGCCTACGTTGGCGGGCGAGGGTGACTACTTGCCGATGCTCGCGACGGCGTTGCTCGAGTACGGCGTGACGGCGCCGGTCGAGGACGTCTACCGCGACGTCTGGCATCGCATCGAGCTCATCGAGGAGTCGTTCGCCCTCATCGAGACGCTGCGACGCAACGGCTACGGCGTGCACCTTGGCACCAACCAGGAGCAGCACCGCGGCGGTCACATGCGGAGCGCCCTCGGCTACGACGCCATCTTCGACACGAGTTGCTATTCCTACGACCTTGGCTTCGCCAAGCCGGACCCGGCTTTCTTCACCGAGGCCGCCCGCCGGATCGGTGTCGATCCGGGCGCGATTCTCTTCATCGACGACAGCATCAAGAACGTCGAGGGCGCCCGGGACGCAGGCATGGTCGCCGTGCATTGGGACGTAGACCAAGGCCACGACTGCCTGATCGACGTGCTCGTCGAGCACGACGTCGCGGCGTGCTGAGTAGTCTTGTGACGATGACGACCGAAGACGCGCTAGCAACGGTAGGTGCGGTTCGCGCCACCGGCGGCGACGCGAGCCGGCCATGGACGGCGCTTGCTTCGGGCTATGAGCAGGCGCGTGCTCGGGAAGACTCACTGGATCGACTGGTCGAGTGGCCCGCCCAGCGCGAGCTCCTCGGCGACGTCACCGGGCTCGCGCTGCTCGACGCCGGCTGTGGCAACGGTGCCAAGGTCGCCCAGCTGGTCCAGGAGGGTGCGGGCGCGTCGGTTGGTGTCGACATCAGCGACGGCTTCGTCGTCCCGCCGACGGGCTTGGAGTTGATCCAGGGCGACCTCTCCGACCTGTCGGCGCTGCCCGGCTTGGCGGGCCGTCGGTTTGACCGAATCATGCTCTTGCAGTCCTTCGGTTACGCCAGGGACTCCGTACTCGCCCTGACGGTCGCCCGCGAGATGCTCACCGACGACGGCTTCATCCTGCTGACTCGCACTCATCCGGTCCGCTACGCGATCGAGCGCGCTGAGGAGAACGGCACGACGCTGGGGGAGGAGTACTTCTCCACTGAGCCCTTCGCCTATCGCCACCGGAACTGGGACGACGCGGTCACCCTGACCAAGCGGCCGTACACGATCGCGGACCTCCTCAACACTTTCAGCGCGGCCGGACTGTGGGTCGAGGCCGTCGCCGAGCCCGCGATGGCTGCCGAGGTCGGCGAGCGCTACCCGCACAAGCGGGCCGTGATGAACCAGTATCTCGGCATCCTCTTGTTCAAGCTCAGGCCGCTGCCGCAACGGCCTCAGTAGCCACGGGAGCCGTCGACCAGCTCACGCAGGATGTCGAGGTTTCCGGCATGCTGGGCCGTCTCCTCAACCATGTGAGTGGCTATCCAGCGCAGACTGACCAGCGGGTGGGGTCTGTTGAACGATCAGGGGACGTCTGATTCAGCGGCCTTGTTCACGATGAGTTCGAAGTCGATGGGGTCAATCGGCCGAGAAGGTCTTGGCGTCGGCGTCGGTTGAGAACGTTCCTTGCCGTAGGGCGAAGAAGTTGACCCCTTGACCAGTTGCTGCAACGCCGGCTGCAACGTCGCGAGACGTGGATGGACGACGCGTGCCTTCGGGGCCGGAGGTCAGGCTCAGACAGGGCATGACAAACGCTGACCGCTCGTGCAGCCGCGCCTGGGGGTCAAGGGGTCGCAGGTTCAAATCCTGTCAGCCCGACCGAACCAAACCGCCTCTGACCTGCGGACACGCAGACGTCAGAGGCGGTTTTGTTGTCTCTGTCAGCCATCGGCTGCAGTAGCGGCTGCAGTAGCGGCTGCAGTAGAGCGCGTGGCCGGCTGCAGAGCGCCGTTCTAGAAGACGGATTGAAGAACG
>NZ_JAMOIL010000050.1 GCF_023656415.1 Nocardioides bruguierae | reverse complement strand
GGCTGGGCATTCAAGAAGTTCTACAACTCCGAGTCAGCCCGACTCGCGGCCCTGCCAGCATGGGTCCACGAGTACAACCACCACCGGCCCCACTCAGCAATCGGCAAGGCCGCCCCCATCACCAGACTGAACAACCTGGCTGGGCATCACAGCTAGCCGTGGTCACAGCGGCGACCAAGGTTGGGCTCCCTTTACCGGTGGCGGGGTCAAGGGAGAGTGAGGTTCCGATGCCGAGCCAGCGATGGGCTGTGACTGGGAGGCAGGCAGAGACGAAGGTCAGCGTGGTCTTGAGCGTCGCGAAAGCTGACGAGGAGAGGGATGAGTCGGCGATGCCTTGTGCGTCGTAGCACATGGTGCGATGCGGCATCTTCGGAATCGTTGTGGTCGTCGCCGTAGTCCCAGTGAAGTCCAGGACCGTCGCGGTGGTGCGATGCTCGCGCAGGAGGAAAAGGGTCCCGCCCGCCCGTCCGCGACTTTGCCATAGCGCGGATCCGCGGCCGAGGATCTTGATCGTGTCGACGGTGCCGTTCGTCCATGAGTAGAGACGGTGGCGTGGGCCCGCCATCGCGGTCAGGATGATCGAGTTCCCTGCGGTGCCGAGGGTGCGAATGTCGTCGGCATTGACGTTGAGTGGACTGGCGTCGACGTTGCTGCCGTGAGTCTGCAGCAGGTCTGTCCCACCGACCATGTTGAGGACGGCGTCGGGGCAGCTGGCGCTGCAGGCAGCGCCGTTGGGCTCGCCGTTGGCCTCCCAGATGGGTTCGGATGAGCCGCGCCGGAAGCCCCGAGTGGTGTGTCCGTCGCTGACGATGACTCCTTGGGTGTCGCCAATGACGATGCTCCAGGCTTGTCCCCTCCCTACTGCGTCGGGAGCTGAGGAGCAGCCCTGGAAGCTAAGGGTCAAGAGGACAAGGACAACGAGTGGACGACACCCAAGGAGGTTCATGTAGCTACTGGCCTTCAGTAAATGAGCGAAGAACTGCAGTGGTTGTCAGTGCCGCGCGTGTCAAACGCAGCGCTGGCCGTCCAGGTCTCGGTCCGCGACTTCTTGGAGGTGAAGTCGACAAAGTTCTCGGTGTAAAGGGTGTCGTTGTCCAGGTCGTCCTGATTGTTGGCGTGGTAGTTCCTCTCACCGGTCCCGTCGTTGAAGCTGGCGTCCCAGTTGCTCTTCCCGCCCGTACCGGAGCCGGTGAGCTCGTAGGTGAGGTACTTCCAGGTGTGGTTGACGCTGTCTTGGGTGAAGTAGATGTTCGTGGTGAGCGTGTGACCACCGTCCTTGCACGTCCAGGTGCCGGAGTTTGCTGTAGCTGATCCTGCCGGGAGGGCGACGGCGATCGTCGCGGCTAGGGCGGGAACTGCCAGAAGCGAAATGAGCTTCTTGTTCATGTGGTTCCTCTTTCTGTTGATTCCCAGTCGTCTGGGAAGCAATGTGCTGCCGCACCTGCACACGGCGAAGGTGATCGCCGGTGCGGCAGTGTGTGTGGGGACTCGATTGCTCGCTACTATTCGAGGACGTCAACGGATGCCTGTCGCATAGGCGACCGGCACAGCGATCGCGGCGAACCGGGCGATGCGGCCGACCAGACACAGACCGGCGAACGTACGGCGACGTTGGCCAGATGCGCCGGCGGCGACGCTGACCAAGGCCAGGGGTGGGAGGCCGAGGCTGGCGGAGGCGAGCATGAGGGGCATGGCTGTGCGTCGCCGTACGAGGGCGCCACGGATACGGGATGCCCAGCGGCTCTCGGCCAGCGCCGCGACCTTCGACCCGGCGCCAAGCCGGGCGGAGCCTCGGCGCGCGCCCTCGAACAGGAGGAGCTTGCCGGCTGTCTGGCCGATGGCGAGCGCAACGATGACTGGGGCCAACATCCACGGTTGGTTGGCGGTGAAAACCAATGCGTAAGCCTCAGCGTTGACGACCGGCAGGAGCGCAGAGCCAGTGCCGACGGCCACTCCGCCGAGGATGCTGAGGGGCCAGTTCATCGCGCGGCAGTGTTGACGAGCCGCAGCACTCGGACGACGGACCAGACTTTGATGCCACCGATGACGAGGGCGAGGACGAGTGCTACCCAGATCGCCCCGATCAGCGAGAGAACGATGACTCCTGCGGTGTTCAGGGCCTTGGCCGGCGGCGACCAGTTCAGTTCATACACGCGCCGGTTGACCTGCGCGAAGTGATTTGGGCTGATGACGTCAAAGCAGAGAAAGGACAGCGAAAGCATCGTGTCCAGCACCATGAAGGAGATGAAGAACGGCACCGCGACCGGGGCTAGCGACGACAGGTGAGCGAGCAGACCGATGCACAGGATCGAGGTGCAGGCTCGATCGCTGACGATGTCGAACACGGCTCCTAAGCGGGTCTCCTGGCCGAGACGACGGGCCGCGAACCCGTCAAGGACGTCTCCAACCCAGTAGATGACGTACGCAAGTGCCAACAGGGTGGGCCGGTCGGCGCTGATTGCGACACCAGCCACGACCACAGCAGCGAGCGTTCGCATCAGGGTGATGCCGTTTGCGACTGTGCCGACCGGTCCCAAGGCGGCGCCGGTGACGGTCACTGGGGCTCGGAGGCTGACAACGGTCGGAGCGCTGGGCGTGACCAGGCGACGGGCCGGGGTTACGAGCTCGCTGATGGACATGGCCCGTACCTTCGCCGTGCATGTCGCCGGGTAGAACCGCTCCAGGTCTGAACAATCGACCCTCTCTGGTCACGAGCGGCGAGGGAGCCTGGTACTCAGGTACCAGTTCCGAGCGCGAGACCATCCCGTTCCATGTTGGAGCGAAGTCTCGGGCAGACTGCCCGACGTGACGACGAGATGGTGGCCGACTTCGTTGCAGTCAGCGCGGTTTGCGTGGGGCGTCGATGCCGCGATCCGCTGGTTGCCCATCGGCGCCGTTGTCGGGTCCCTTGCCTACACCGCTCGGCAGGACCTTGGGCCGCACGAAGTGGCGGCCTGGTTGGTGGTGGCGGTGGCATTCGTCCTCGGGCTGCTGGCCAGCTGGGTGGTTCCCGCAGCACAGCCTTGGCTGTTCGCTGTCGGAGGTGGTGCCGCAGTGGCGTTCACCAGCCGCGACTACTTCTCGTTCTGGCCTGCGGCCTCCGCCTTGCTATTTATGTCGCCGGGGCGCGGGCGACGTCGTCTCTACCCGGCCATCGTCGGCGCCAGTGGGGGCCTCGCCGTCGCGGCGACACGCGACTTCGTCTCTGCGCTGATGCCCGTCGCCGTCATGGTCCTGGCCGTATTGCTGCTTCGTCCCGTGGAGGGTCTTCGGACACGTGCGATAGCCCTCGAGATCGAGGCCGACAACTTACGCGAGCGTGCGTTCGCCAGCGAAGAGCAGGCGCGCGAGCTAGAACGTCGAACGGCGCTCGCCCGTGAACTGCACGATGCGATCGGGCACCACGTGACCGCAATGGTCGTGCAAGCAGAAGCAGGCAGGGTGGGGTCACCGGACGCAGCGTTGGTGCACATCAGCAATATGGGCAGGGAGGCGCTTGATGAGCTGGACGCTGTTCTGTTCGGTTTGCGCAACCCGGCATCGGGCACTCCAGCAACGGACTTGGGGCGTATCGACTCCAAGCTCGCAATCCCGTTGCGTCTGCAAGGCACCCGTGTGTCGGTGCGTGTTTCGACCGCTGTAGTAGACGTAGAGGTGTCGAAAGCGCTCTATCGTGCAGTACAGGAAGCGCTGACGAACGTGATGCGCCATGCGAATGCCAGTTCGGTGACGGTCGAAATCCGCGACGAAGATACTGAGGTGGTAGGACGGGTGAGCGATGACGGCGACGGGATGCCCGCAGAGCTGACGCGCGGCAACGGTCTGCGCGGTATCAGCGAACGTGTGCGGGGCCTCGGCGGTAGCCTCCGCGTGGAGGGCAGGACGCCTCGCGGGACCTCGGTAGAAGTTCGCCTCCCGTTGGACCTCAGGTGATTGGGCTCGCGGTCGTTGACGACCAGCATCTGATCCGTGACGGCCTCACGATGATGCTGAACAACGAATCGGACATGCAGGTAAAGATCGAGGCGTCCAATGGACGCGAGTTGCTCGATCTCCTCGATGCCGGTGCGCTGATTGACGCGGTGCTCCTAGATCTGCGGATGCCGGTCCTAGATGGCATACAAACGCTGCATGAGTTGAATCGTCGCCCGCGACGCCCATCAGTCCTAGTAGTGACGACCTTCGACCGTGACGAACTGGTTCTCGACGCCATCGCGGCCGGCGCGGACGGGTACATCCTCAAGCGAACAAGCCGACCCGAGCTGATCACCGCCGTGAGAGCTGTTGCTCACGGGCGGTCAGTTCTGGCGCCGGACATCACGCGTGCTGTGCTGGCAAGGGTGCGGCAGCACACTCGCGCGACAGCATCCACAGATGTGGCCGAGTACCGCCTGACTCCCCGCGAGACCGACATCCTCTCGTTGGTCGGCCAGGGCCTGAATAACGACGAGATCGCTGCGAGACTTACTGTCTCGACCCACACGGTGAAGACACACCTGACCAATGTGTTGGCGAAGACCGGGAGTCGCGACCGTGTACAAGTTGCGTTGCTCGCGATCCGCGCAGGTCTGGCTTAGGCAATCCTCTTTGAGGTCTGGGCCGGACTCGCGGATTGTTGTGCGGTTTCGGGCCTGGTGGCGTCGCGGTTGCGGCATTTATTGATCAACGTCGAGGGGGGCGAGCAGCCGGTCGAGCACGACGCGGAGGTCGGGTGCGACCTCGCGTCGTCCGACGTAGTGGCGGAACGTGACGGAGGGGTCGCGGTGGCCCAGCTGGTCGCGGGCGGCGTCGAGGGACACCTCGTGTGCGAGCAGGGTGCCGACGGTGCGGCGCAGCGTGTGGAAGGTCGTGCCGGCCACGGCCAGGTCGAGCGCCGAGGGCGGCTCGTCGACGCGGGCGAGCGCGGTGCGGAGCCGAGTGCGGAGGTTGGAGGTGTGCAGCCAGCCGCCGGACCGTCCGCGGAACACGGGTGTGTCGTCGTCCGCGGGGAAGTCGGCCAGGCGCCGGCGCAGGAGGTGCACGGCGGCATCGGGGAGGACGAGCGTGCGGTCCTCGTGGTTCTTGGTCCACTCCTGTCGGTGCAGGGCCTCGACGTAGCCGGTGCGGGGGTTCACCAGGGTGCCGGTGATCGCTGCGGTGGGCACCTCGGCGTCGAGGTCGAGGTCGCGGCGGCGCAGGGCGAGTGCTTCGCCCTCGCGGCAGCCGGTGGCGAGGAGGAGGTCGACGAGGTCCTGGAGGTCGTGGTTGGGCATGCGCCGGTCGGGGATGCGGACCGCTTCTCGGCGGACGCGCCGACGGAGGTGGAGCGCGGCCTCGACGCTGAGGAAGCCGACCTCGCGTGGCCGGCGGCGCGAGGTCCGCGGCGTGTCCCGCATGGGGTTCGCGGTCATCGCGCCGTGACGGACGGCGAGGGAGAACATGCCGGACAGGACGACGCGCAGCTGCTCGGTGGCGCGCCCTCCGGGGCGTGCGGGGTAGCGGCCGTGGGGTCGGCCGTTCTCGATGGCGGCGAAGAGGTTGTCGAGCAGCGGGACGGTGATCTCACGCAGGTGCACCCCGCCGAGGGCGGGGATGACGGCGACGCGGACCTCGTTGTCGTAGCCGGCGAGCGTCTGCGGGGCGAGCGGGCCCTCGGAGCGGCTCTTGCCGTGCTGACGTCGGTGCTCGAGCCAGACCTCGGCGAGCTCCCCGACGGTGGTGTCGCCGCGGATGGTCTCGGTGCCTGCTGTGTCCCTGGCGGCGAGCTTGCGCTGCACCGCCCGCACCGCAGCGCCCTTGGTGCCGGCCGTCGCTCGGACCGAGCTGACGCGGCCGTCGGCACCCCGCACCTGCGCCCGCGCCAGCCACCGCCCGCCGCGTTGGCGGGCGGTGGTGACGGGAC
The DNA here is from genome assembly GCF_023656415.1 of Nocardioides bruguierae. Taxonomy (GTDB): domain Bacteria; phylum Actinomycetota; class Actinomycetes; order Propionibacteriales; family Nocardioidaceae; genus Nocardioides; species Nocardioides bruguierae. The sequence goes on along the minus strand of NZ_JAMOIL010000050.1, from coordinate 6,278 downwards.
TGCTCTCCCCGCGAGGGATGCGGTTCTGCGGCAAGGGTCAGGACTCCATCCAGACGATGCCCTCGTCGTCCTTCTGGTGCAGCCAGGCCTCGACGGCCGACCGCCGGTACCGGACGTGCCGCCCGATGTGCAGGCAGGCCGGGCCCTGCCGCTCGGTGCGCCACTTCTTCAGGCTGCCCACCGGGATGCCCCCGAGGATCTCCGAGACCTGCTCGGGCGAGAGCAGCGGGTCCTCGGCGTCCAGCGTCGGTGCGGTCTGCGGGTGCTGGTGCTGCGGTGCGGTCATAGCGCCTCCTGGAGCGAACGTGACGACGGGTGCCGTCGGAGACCGTTCGTGACACCAGAGGCGCGCCGCGAGGCCGGGGAGTGATCGCGGGACCGGCCGGGTGTCGGACGGCGCGTTCGAGCCTGGCACCGGGCGGGGGCGGGTGCTGGTGAGCGGCGCCCGTCTGTGGAGGTTCGCCGCCTGTCCACAGGGATGCGGTGGTGAGACCTCACCACCGCACTCACCACCGCACTCATCGAGGGTTATGCATCGGTCGGCGTCGGGCACGAGGCGCCGCGCCGAATCTCGGTGGCCCGAGCGGTGCCCAGGTGGGAGGGTCGGCGTCATGGCTGAGGACGATCCACGGACCCGGGCGGCGGAGCTGAACGAGCAGCTCAGGCCGATCGAGATCTCGGCCGAGACCGTCACGCGGCCCGCTGGCGCCCACACCGCCACGGTCCACGCGTTCCTGCGCCACCTGCGTGACCAGGGGCTGGACTGCGTGCCCGAACCATTTTCACTCGACGGCGAGACCGAGACCCTGCGCTTCATCGCCGGTGACAGCGGTGGTGAAGCCTGGGCGCACCAGCACGACGAACGGGGGCTGCGTTCGGCGGCGCGGCTCCTGCGGCGCGTCCACAATGCCTCCGCCACCTGGACTCCGCCGCGTGACGCGGTCTTCGCCGCGCCGCCCGTGGACGGTGGTCAGGTCTTCGTCCACGGGGACCCCGGCCCCTGGAACTTCGTGTGGCGGGACGGCGAGGCCGTTGCCCTCATCGACTGGGACTTCCTGCACCCGGCGCCGCCGATGAGCGACGTCGCCTACGCCCTGCAGTGGTTCGCGCCGCTGCGCGACGACGAGGCCGCCGTGGACTGGCACCACTTCCCGGCGGTGCCGGACCGGCGTGCCCGGGTCCGGGCTTTTCTCGATGCGTACGGGATGCCGGCTGAGGTCGACGTCGCCGACGCCGTCATCGCTCGGGTCAGGTACACCGGCGACCACGTGAGGTTCCTGGCCGATCAGGGCCACGAGCCCCAGAAGACCTGGGTCGCGGCCGGGCTCGTGGAGCAGACCGAGCTGGCCGACGTCGAGTGGATCGACGCCCACAGGTCGCTGTTCACGGGCTGACGCGTGGCGGGATGCACCCCCCTCTGGCGAGGGCCAGCGCACGTCCGCATTACGTACGGACGCTTCACCATCCCGGTGATGCACTAGGTGTGTGGGTCCAGATCATCGTGCCGAGCGGGCTGTCTGGGAAGGTCCTTGGGACTGCTGACCCTTGTGGAATGGTCCTGCGCGTCCGTGCGACGGTCCAGGACCGGTCGTTCTCCGGTTGCCAGTCGGTGACGCGTGGGTCACTCGTCGCGGGCCCGGTTGGGCGCGCCTGTGATGGAGAGTCGCTGGTGTGCCAGCTGGCGGGCACGCGCGACGGGATCGGCGTCGAGATTGAGGGCGAGGAGGCTGAAGGTGCCCTCGTAGATGACCATGAGGTCCAAGCTGGCCTCGTTCGGGTTGGGGTGGCCGGCCTCGTCGAGCAGCTGCCGTAGTCGTTCGATGATGCGTTGTTTGTGGCGTTGAGCCACGGCGTGGCCTGGATGGTCGGGCGGGAGCTGGACGCTGGCGGCGGCATGCGCGCACCCGCGACTCGTGCCGGGCTCAGTTTCCCAGGTGCGCAGGGCATCAAAGAGGGCGAGTACGCGTCCATGGGGATCTTGGTGCTGAGCGATGTGGAACTCCCAGTGCTCTTGCCACCGGGCGTCGCGAGCGTCGAGGTAGGACGCCACCAGGTCGTCCTTGCCGGCGAAGTTCTTGTACAGCGACGCGGTGGCCACTCCGGCGCGGGCGATGACCGCGTCGACTCCGGTCGAGGCGATTCCTCGGGTGTAGAAGAGGTCGTCGGCCGCCTCGAGCAGACGCTGGCGGGCAGAGGGGCGACGTCGCCGGGTTTGCGTCATGCCCGTAGCGTACAGGCATGAGTAGAACGATCGTTATACTGTGAGCGCCGCCTCCTCCGGTCCGTTCTTCACGAAAGTGGAGGTGGGTCCAGGCATGGTCGCCGCCGGGGCGGCCTTGATTGGGATCTGTTACGGCTTTGCTCGTTTCAGCTACGGCCTGTTCGCTCCTGAGCTTCAAGCGGAGTTCGACCTCACCGGCGCCGTGAGCGGCGTCATTGGAGCCGGCAGTTATGTCGGCTACTGCGTGGCCATTGTGTGGAGTTTGGTCGTGACCCCCCGGTGGGGGCCACGCCGTGTGGCCGGCCTGGCAGGGCTCGTTGCCACCGCTGGCCTGGTCGTGGTGGCGGTCGCCCCGACGGCCTGGCTGCTCGCGGCCGGGCTGCTGGTCGCCGGGTCCAGCACAGGGATCGCCTCACCTCCCTTGGCGGCCGCGGTCGCGCGGTGGGTGCGGAAACCGTCGCAGGACCGGGCGCAGACGCTGGTCAATGCGGGCACCGGGATGGGCGTCCTGGTCTCGGGGCCGATCGCGTTCGCGCTGACCGACTACTGGCGGTGGGCCTGGGGGACGTACGCCGTTGGTGCGGCGGCGGTCACCTGGTGGATCTGGGTCACGATGCCCGGCGGTCGCGCGCTCGCCGACGGCAGCTCTGAGCGTAGCGCCGACGAGCCTTCGTCCTGCCGCCGTCGAGCGTCAGGTGAATCTGCCCTGCCCCTGCTGCTCGCCTCCTTCTTCATGGGTCTGGCCAGTGTCGCCGTCTGGACCCTGGGACGCGAGCTCATCGTGACTGAAGGTGATGCCAACGCGCTGCTGGCCGGGCTGATGTGGACGCTGATGGGTGCGGCCGGGATCGCGGGCGCACTGTCCGGCCCTCTTGTCCAGAGGATCGGAGTGACCGGCTCCTGGTCTGTGCTCATGATCGCCCTCGCCGCGGCTACCGCCGGGCTCGCCCTCGCCCCTCGATCCATCGCCATGATCGTGATCGGGGCTGCGGTGTTCGGCGGCGCGTACATCGCACTGACCGGCGTCGCGCTGCTCTGGGCGACACGGATCTACCCCGAGAGGACCGCCTACGGCGTCGGTGCCTCGTTCCTCATGATCGCCGTCGGGCAAGCCCTGGGCGCACCGCTGGCCGGCATCGGCGGCGACCGTTTTGGATACTCTGTCGTCTTCTACCTCTGCGCGTCCGTCGCCACGGCCGGCGCCCTTATCCCGATAATGCGCTCCATCACACCGAGCACAGCCCCTTCCGAATGACCAACGGTTGTCGGCACACCCCGTATCGCGGATGCGAGTTGGTCAAACTAGGTCGGCGGCCTGTGCTTCTTGGCAATCGACCAGCGCCTCACCGTTCTCTCGCGCCCAGGCAGTCAGCATCCGGATTGGTTCCTGCAACGTCTCGCCGAGCGGGGTGAGGGCGTACTCCACGCGCGGCGGCGCCTCGGCGTACGCCTGACGTGAGACCAAGCCGTTGGCCTGCAGCTTGCGCAGCGTCTCCGTCAGCACCTTGCGCGAGATGCCGCCAGTGAGGGCGACGACCTCGCCGTGGCGCTTGGGCCCCTCGCTCAAGGCGAACAGCACGACCACGGACCACTTGTTGGCGATCACCTCGATGGCCGTGCGCGCGGGGCAGTCGGCGAGGAAGACATTGCCTGCCTTGAGCGAGGTCACGTCCGAAAGGTACCAAACGGTACCTATCGGCTTCCTAGCGTTGGTGGCGTCGCCCCGACTCCCGCGGGACACCCGACCTACCGAAAGAAGCACATGCAGCTCACCGCCCAGATCGTCGCCATCATCGTGGCCCTCGCCATGCTCGCCTCGGGGAGCGTGAAGATCCTTCGCACCGACCGAATCGTCGGCCTCATGTCCAACGTCGGAGTCCACGGGAAAACGCTCACCGTCCTCGGCTGCCTCCAGGTCGCCGCGAGCGTCGGCCTTCTTGCTGGCCTGGCGTACCCACCGTTCGGCATCGCGGCCGCGGCCGGGCTGATTCTCTACTTCGCCGGTGCTGTCGGTGCCCACGTCCGCGCTCGTGACCCCGAGTGGCAGGCGGCCGCGGCCCTTCTTGTGGTGTCATCGTTCACCTTCGGCATTCTGCTTGTGGCTGCGTGATTCAAAGCGACCAGCAGCGTCGGCTCTCCGGCATGAGCGGCCGCCCCGAAAGCGGATCCTCTCGCGGCGAACCGCGCGAGTCCGCCGACTCGCGAGCCTCCCGGGCGAAATGTCGGCTGAGGCCAGCGGTCAGAGCAGCCTCGCGCGCATGGCGGGGAACGACGTGTCGCAGAAGCCCGCCCGTTCGTACATACCGCGCCCGACCGCGGTTGCCATCAGTTCTGCGCGCCGGATACCGAGTTCGCGGGCCCACACCATGACGGAGTCAAGGGCCATACGGCCGTAGCCGCGGCCACGGAAGGGCGGAGCTGTGCTCACGTTGTTCACCAGCACGTCGCGCCCCTCGGGCGCTGACGGTGAAGGAGCTGCATCACGAACAGCCCCGGCGGCACAGGCGACGACCGTCCCGTCTACCTCCACGACCGCGAAGTGATAGTTCGGGTCGTCAAGCCGGGAGGAGAACCATTCATGTGCGTTCTTCCGCCAGGTGGGGTCAGGGCTGCTCACTCCCATGGCGGCGAACATGTGCTCCCGCAACTCGACCAGCGCCTGCACGTCGGATCCCTGGGCCCCCCGGACCACGCCATCTGTCACAGGCAAAACGCTACCGGCACCCGCATCCGTGACGCATCCGCGTTCGCGGCGCTGTTCCCGCAAGGAGATGGGCTCGCGGAGCGACCCGGTACGGGATGGGCCAGTGTGAACAATCGCCCAACGCTCTTCCTCGCGGTGGGGCTGCCTGCGACTGGCAAGACGAGTCTGTCCCGACGCCTGGAAGTCGATCACGCTGCCCTTCGGCTCACGAACGACGAGTGGATGAAGGCACTCTACGGGGATCAGAATCCGTCGTCGGCCTCCGACGTCATCGAGGGACGGCTGGGTCTGCCCCGACTTTGGTTGATACCTGACCTGTGAGGATCTGTCCTCGCTGGAAGGATGTCCCCGTGGCAAGGCCCTATCCCAAGGAGTTCCGCGACGACGTCGTGGCCGTGGCCCGCAAGGGCCAGGCTCCGCTGTCTCAGATCGCGAAGGACTTCGGCATCTCTGAAGGTTCGCTGGCGAACTGGATGAAGAAGGCCGACATCGAGGACGGTCACCGTCCCGGTCTGACCGACGCCGACCGTGCCGAGCTGCGCGAGGCGAAGAAGCGGATCCGGCTCCTGGAGCAGGAGAACGAGGTCCTGCGTCGCGCGGCTGCCTACCTGTCCCAGGCGAACCTGCCGGGAAAATAGTCTTCCCGCTCGTCCGTGAGATGGCCGCGACCGGTGCCCGCATCAGGGTGCCGGTCGCGGTGGCGTGCAGGGTCCTGGGTCTGACGACTCAGGAGTACTACAAGTGGCTCAAAGACCCGGTGTGCCGGTGGGACTGGGACGACGCCCACCTCATCGACATCCTCTACGACATCCATGCCGACGAGGCCACGCTGGGCTCCCGGTTCCTCACCGACGAGCTCGACCTCGAGCACGGCATCACCGTCGGGGAGAACCGTGTGCACCGGCTGTGCCGGATCGCCGGGATCACCGCGTCGCACCACAAGAAGCGCAGCAAGGCCGGCTCGACCGGCCCCGCGCCCCACGACGACCTCCTGGCCGTGGTCGACGAGCACGGCGTGGTCCGCCACGAGTTCATCGCCGACGCCCCGCACAAGGTGTGGCTGTGGGACATCTCGGAACACCCCACACGGGAAGGAAAGATCTACATCTGCGCGATCAAGGACGTCTTCTCCAACAAGATCGTGGGCTACTCCATCGACTCACGGATGAAGTCGTCCCTGGCCCGGGCGGCGATGAGGAACGCCATCGCCCTGCGCTCACCCGATGGGACGGTGTGTCACTCGGACCGAGGCGGTCAGGGTGGATTCAACTGGTCGTCGCAACACCTCGTGATGGAGGTGTGGAGTGGTACGTCGTCAGCAGGCCGCCGATCGAGCGATCCAGCCGAAGCGGC
>NZ_JAMOIL010000049.1 GCF_023656415.1 Nocardioides bruguierae | reverse complement strand
CCAGGACCGATGCTCAGGAACCAGCTCCCAGAAAGCTCTCTCGACGCTCCGCCGTACCCGCGGCCGGCCTCCGACACCCATACACCCCTCCAGGGCTAGGTGTTGCGACCACCGCATGAACCCAAGCGGCGTGTCGGCTGCGGAACGTCAGGGACTATCCGCCCCACCCACGGGACGGGGAGCAGCGGGAGGCATCCTGGGAGGCGTGGACGAGCGTGAGCAGGCGGAGCGGCTGAGCACCGAGCTGGCGGACTGGCTCGACGGGCTGGGTCTGCTCCCCCACCTGGCCGAGGCCGGGCTGCCGACGGTGGAGCGCACCGCCGCGGGCCAGGCGATCTGGCGGGATCGGGACGGCATGCCACTGACCCCGGAGCGGCTGCGCGAGCTCGAGACCGAGCTGCGCGGCCAGGGCGAGGACCCGGCCCACGCCGTGCCGGTGGGGCTGCTCCAGGTGGCCCGCCGGGCCGAGACCCGCGCGCGGCTCCTGGCCAGCCCGACCCACGACCACGCGTCGCTGGCCGCCGTGCGCGGCACCAGCGAGAACGCGACGCGGTTCGCCGTGACCAAGGCCGGCAACGAGCGGCGGATGCTGGTCGTGCCGTCGCCCGAGGGTGGCGGGGCGGTGCTCGTCCCGGCGTTCCAGCTGGGCGAGGACGGCGGGGTCCGCGAGGAGCTGCTGGCCGTGCTCGAGCCGCTGCTGGCCGCCGGGGGCGACCCCTTCGCGGTGTGGGCGTGGCTGACCCAGCCGGCCGCGCTGCTGGGCGGGCAGGTGCCCGAGCAGGCCGCCGCCGACACCGACGAGCACGACCTCGTCGTCACCGCCGCCATCCACCTCGGCGAGCGGCTGCGGGCCACGCCCCGCTGAGCGGGTACGACCCACCGTATTCGTGGTTCCGGCTGCTCGGAACCACGAATACGGTGGGTCGTACCACGGTCACCGGAGCCGCCCACCCCGATCGACAGGCCCGAAGGACGGGCCGGGTCAGGCCACCTTCACGACGGTCCGGCACCCACCGGAGGTGCCGACCTTGTTGACCCTCAGCACGAAGGTGTCGGTGCCGTTGGTGTTGCGGCGCCACCGGTCGATGTCGACGTCACCGCCGCGGTCGTCGTCATCGTCGTCGGCGGTGGCCCGGGCGACGGTGCGGACGAACCGGTCGCCGTCGTGCTTCATCACCACGCGCCAGCGCGAGCCGCGGGGGGCGTCGTCGATGTCGGCCTCGACCTCGTAGCCGCCGTCGTCGGAGTCGACCGACAGCGAGAAGCGGGCACCGTCGCAGCGGCCGCCGCGCTCCTTCTCCACGGCGGAGGCCGGCGACGCGGCGAGCACGGCGAGCGGGGTGGCGAGCAGGCCGGTGGCCACGACGGTGGCCAGGCCGGCGCGCAGGGACGGCTTGCGGAGCTGGGGCTTCTTCACGGTTCTCTCCTCCTGGTGGGCGCCGGGCCCGTCGCCCGACACCCAGGACGATCCCGGGCCGGCGTGAGCCGCCCGTGAGACCTCCATGGGAGACCTCTCATCCGCGCCCCGGCTCCTCACCCGAAAGGACCTGACCGGTTGGGGAGGATGTGGCGCATGGACGTCGCGCTCTCCCTGGTCGGAGGAGTGCTCCTGGTCGCGGTGATCATCGCCGTCAACGGCTACTTCGTGGCCCAGGAGTTCTCCTACATGGCCGTCGACCGCTCGCGGCTCAAGGCCCGCGCGGACGACGGCGACAAGGCTGCCCGCCGCGCGCTGAAGATCACCGAGAAGACCAGCTTCATGCTCTCCGGTGCCCAGCTCGGCATCACCGTGACCGGCCTGCTCGTCGGCTACGTGGCCGAGCCGCTCATCGGCTCCGCGATCGGCGAGGTGCTCGGCGGGGTCGGGGTGCCCAGCGGCGTCGGCATCGCGGTCGGCACCGTCGCCGTGCTCGTGGTCGCCACGTTCACCCAGATGCTCTTCGGCGAGCTGTTCCCGAAGAACTACGCGATCGCCCGCCCCTACGAGACCGCCACCGCGCTCTCCGCCTCCACCCGCGTGTACATGCGCACGATGGGCTGGGCGATCCGGTTCTTCGACGCCTCGTCCGCCCGCCTCGTCCGCCTGCTCGGGTTCGAGCCGGTCGAGGACGTCGAGCACTCCGCCAACATCCACGACCTCGAGCGCATCGTCTCGGTCTCCCGCGAGTCCGGGCAGCTGCCGCCGGGCCTCTCGCTCGTGCTCGAGCGGATGCTCGACTTCCCGCAGCGCCACGTCGACCACGCCCTGGTGCCGCGCAGCCGCGTCGACAGCGTCCCCGCCGCCGCGACCCTCACCGAGGTGCTCGCCGAGATGGAGGGCGGCCACTCCCGCTACCCGGTGCTCGACGAGGACGGCGACGTGGTCGGCGTCGTGCACCTGGGCGACGTGCTCGCCCGCTCGATGGCGGTCGTCGGCGAGGGCACCGACCCGGGCACCGTCACGGCGGCGGACGTGGCGCGGCCGGCGGTCGTCGTCCCGACCCTCATGACCCTGCCGCACGCTCTGGAGGCGATGGCCGAGCGGCACGACCAGCTCGCCTGCGTCATCGACGAGTGGGGCGGGTTCGCCGGCATCGTCACCGCCGAGGACCTGCTGGAGGAGGTCGTCGGCGAGATCACCGACGAGCACGACGAGCCCGAGGACCCGCACCTCGTGCCCGACCCCGACGGTGTCGAGGGCCGCTGGACGGTGCGCGGCGACGCCCCGCTGGACGAGGTGGAGCGCGAGATCGGCGTCGAGCTGCCCGAGGGCGCGGCCCGCACGGTGGCCGGCATGGTGATCGCGGCCCGCGGCGCCCTGCCGGTCGAGGGCGAGCACGTGGACGTCGAGCTGCCGCTGGACCCCGTGGAGCTGGCCCACGACGACGACCCGCCGCGCCGCCTGCTGCGCGCCACCGTGCTCGAGGTGACCCGCTACGTGCCCGCGCAGGTCCGGGTCGAGCTGGTCGCCCCCGAGGGGCTGGACGCCGAGGACCTCGACGAGCCGCTCGACCCCGTGCCCGCCGACCAGGCCCAGGTCTGAGCCCCGACCCCCGCTAGGAGAAGACCCTCATGGACGGTTGGATCGCCCTCCCCATCACGCTGCTCATCCTCGTGGCCAGCGCGTTCTTCGTCTCGATCGAGTTCGCCACCATCGCTGCGCGCCGCACCCGGCTGGAGGCCGAGGCGGTGCACAGCCGCGCGGCGCGCGCGGCGCTGCGCAGCTCCGGCGAGGTGTCCGTGCTGCTGGCCGGCACCCAGCTCGGCATCACCGCCTGCACGCTGGCGCTCGGTGCGGTCACCGAGCCGGCCCTCGAGCACGCGCTGGAGCCGCTGCTGCACGCCCTCGGCCTGCCCACGGGCGTGGCCTACGTCGTGGCGTTCGCGCTCGCGCTGGTCGTCGCCACCTTCCTGCACCTCGTGGTCGGCGAGATGGCGCCGAAGTCCTGGGCCATCACCCACCCCGAGCGCTCCGCGATCATGTTCGCGGTGCCGATGCGGGCGTTCATGTTCCTCTTCCGCCCCGCCCTGCTGGTGCTCAACGAGGCCGCCAACGGGCTGGTGCGCAAGTGCGGCGTCGAGCCGGTCGACGAGGTCGCCATCGAGCAGAACCCCGAGGACCTGGAGCAGCTGGTGCTGCACTCCGCCGAGGCCGGCGACCTCGAGGCGGGCTCGTCGGAGCAGCTGCGCGGCGCGCTGGCGACCACCCGCCTCACGGTGGCGGAGGTGGCGCGGGCCCGCGACCTCGTCACCGTGCCCGCGGACGCCGACGTGGCCGACGTCCACGCCGCGAGCCTGGACTCGGGCCACCTGCGCATCCTCGTGGGCCCCGCCTCCGACCCCGACGGCGTCGTCCACGTGCGCGACACCCTCACCGCCGACCCCGACGAGGGCATCGACGGCTTCGTCCGCGACCTGCACGTGCTCGACGGCGGCGCCACCGTGCTCGACGCGCTGGAGGACCTGCGCCGCGCCGGGGCCCAGATCGCCCGGGTCGTCCTCACCGAGGGCCAGCACGGCCGGGACGGGGCGGGCGACCGCGTCGCCGTCGTGACCATCGCCGACCTGCTGGCGCGGGTGATGCCGGCGTCGGCCGCGGCCGAGGAGGGGGCAGAGGAGGCGGCGGGCGTCTGAGCCGCACCCGGCCTCACCACATCCTCACCACATCCTCGACACGCACGACGGCCCCCGCCGGTGGCGGGGGCCGTCGTGCGTCTGAGCGGCGTCGCGTCAGTTGGTGATCGAGGTGCCGAACTCCTGGGCGCACGCGTCCCTGGCGGACTGGTCGTCGCCGGCGGAGGCCACGCAGTCCTGGAGGTTCTGGAAGTCGTCGGACTGGAACACCAGCACGCCCACCACGATGACCGCGACGGCGACGAGCATGCTCACCAGGCCGAGGAGCCAGCCGATGACGGCCATGGCCCGGCCGGTGGCGCGGCCCTTCTTCGCCTTGCTGGAGGCCACGAGGCCCAGCACGAGGGCGATGAGGCCGCCGAGGAGGCCGCCGATCACCGTGAGGGACGTGAGCAGCGCCAGGATGCCGACCGCGAGGGCGGCGATGGCGAGGCCGGGGCCGCCCTTCTTCTCGGTCGGCGCGTAGGGCTGCTGCGGGGACTGCTCGGCGGGGGTCTGCGGGTACGCGGACTGCTCGCCGTAGGGGTTCTGGTCGCCGGTCATGGGTCGCTCCTGGTCCAGGTGGGTGCCGGGCCGGTCTGCCCGGGCCGCGCTCCGGGCGCGGTCGGTGCCACACAGCGTGCCCAGCCGGGCGCGGCGCAATCCTCACCCCGCGGGTGGGCTGGTCAGGAGCCCGTCTTGACCCGCCACAGGAGGTAGGCCTCGATGGCCAGCGCGCCGGCGGCGACGAACGTCGCGGCGAGGTTCAGCAGCCACCCGGTCACCGCCAGGCCGCGACCCGTGGCGCGGCCTCGGCCGGCCAGCCACGTCCCCCGGGCCCCGAGGCCGGCGCCGACGACGCCGAGCAGGATGGCCGGCAGGCCCGCCCAGGACAGGAGCAGGGCGACGGCGCCCACCGCCAGGGACGCGATGCCCCAGCCCGGGCCGCCGAGGGGCAGCGGCCCGTCCAGGTCCCTGTCCGGGGTCTGCTCGCTCACGGCCCCGAGAGTAGGGCACCGCCCGGAACGGTGAGATCGCCCCGGCTCGGACGGGGCAGGCTCGGGGCATGCCCGACCTCGACCTGGACCTGCCCGGCACCGACCGCGAGCTGGTGCTGCGGCACCGCTACGAGACGCTGTCGACGATCAACGACCTGCTCATCGCCGTCTGGTTCATCATCGGGTCGGTGCTCTTCCTGCGGGAGGCCACGACCCTGGCCGGCACCTGGCTGTTCATCGTCGGGTCGGTGCAGCTGGCGGTGCGCCCGGCGCTGCGGCTCTCGCGCCGCGTCCACCTCACCCGGCACCGGGCGCGCCACGGGGGGGCCGCCGCCGACCACGCGTCCGCCGACGACTTCTGAGCAGCGCCCCTCAGTCCATGACGAGGCCGAGGAGCCGGTCGAAGGCCCGGTCCGGCAGGACGGCGCGCAGCGCCATGAGCGGCTTGGCCCCGAAGCCGATCGCGTAGCGGGTCCGGGGTCGTCGGGCGTCCAGGGCGGTGCGCACCGCGCGGGCGACGACCACCGGCTCGGAGAGCTGGTGCCCGGTGTAGCGCTGCCGCATCCCGTCGGCGGCGTCCTGCGCCCGGGCCGTGTAGGCCCCGGACGGCGAGCCCGGCCCCGAGGCCTCGGCGAGCCCCTCGGCGGCGATGGTGCCCCACTCGGTGCGGATGCCGCCGGGCTGGATCACCACGACGTCGACCCCGAACGGCGCCACCTCGAGCCGCAGGCAGTCGGAGAAGCCCTCGAGGGCGTGCTTGGTGGCGTGGTACCAGGCGCCGAAGCCGGTGTAGATGCGCCCGCCCATCGAGGAGATGTTCACGATCGTGCCGCTGCCCTGCGCCCGCATCGTCGGCAGGACGAGCTGGGTGACCCGGGCGAGGCCGAACAGGTTCACCTCGAACTGGCGGCGCGCCTCGTCCACGTCGACGTCCTCGACCGCGCCGTAGGAGCCGTAGCCGGCGTTGTTGACCAGCGCGTCGAGGCGTCCGTGCCGCTCCAGGACGCCCTCGACGCAGGCCCGCACCGAGGCCTCGTCGGTGACGTCGAGCGCGGCCACCTCGATCCCGGCCTCGGCGAGCGCGGCCATCCGCTCGGTGCGGCGGGCCGCGGCCACGACCGTCCAGCCGTCGGCGGCCAGCAGGCGGGCGGTGGCCTCGCCGATGCCGGAGGAGCCGCCGGTGACGAGGACGACGCGGGCGGTGCCGGTCTCTGCGGGCGCTGCTGCGGGGGTCGTGGCCATGCCCGCAGCCTAGGCCGCACCGCCGCCCCCGGCCGGTGCGTGAGGAGCCTCTCGACGGGAGCCACCCGCTCGGGCCGCGCGCCCACGACGCGGCGCTCCTAGGATCGAGACGTGTCAGCGCAGCACCCCCGGCGGAGCCGGCCGTCCTGGCTGCGTCCCTCGTGGCCGCGGCCCACGTGGCGGTGGGTGGTGGACGTGCTGCGCGGCTTCGTCGTATCGTTCCTCGCGCTGACGATCAGCCTCTGGGTGCTGCCCGGGCCGCAGGTCACCCAGGGTGCGGAGTCGGTGGCGATGCTCGCCGTCGGCGTGCTCGTGGTGGGCGCCCTGCTGCGTCCGCTGCTGGTGCGGCTCACGGTCATGACCGGCCTGGTGGGGCTCCTGCTGGCCGGGCTGCTGACCCAGGCGGTGGTGATGTGGGTGGCGCTGGCGGTGATGCCCTCGGTCGACCCCTTCTCCTGGCCGGAGGTGCTGCTCGCCTCGTGGGGCGCCACGGTGGCTGCGGCCGCGGTGAACTGGGTCGTCGACGCCAGCGGCGACGAGGCGTTCCTCGGCCAGGTGCTGCGCCGGGCCGCGCGCGGCTCGACGACCCCCGGCTCCGCCGGCGCGGGCCTCCTCGTCGTGCAGCTGGACGGGCTGCCCGAGCCGCTGCTGCGCCAGGCGGTGGTCTCCGGGGCGGTGCCGACCGTCTCGCGGTGGCTGCGCTCCGGGGAGTACCGGCTGCGTCGCTGGCACACCGGCATCCCGTCCACGACCCCCGCGGGCCAGGGCGTGCTGCTCCACGGCGACGCGACCTCGGTGCCCGGCTATCGCTGGTGGGACAAGGAGCTCGGCCGGATGCTCGTCGTGAGCAAGCAGTCCGACCTGGCCGTCCTCCAGCCGCGGCTGGAGGCCACGTCCGGTGGCCGCGGGCTGCTGGCCGACGACGGCGCCAGCGTCTCGGTGCTCTTCTCCGGGGACGCGGCCCACCGGTACCTCACGGTCAGCGACTCCGGCATCCCGCGCACGGGCCGGGCCGCGGGCGCGTTCGCCACCAGCGGCACGGGCTTCCTGCGCTCGGTGACGCTGTTCGTCGGCCAGCTCGTCACCGAGCTGTGGCAGGCCCGGCGGCAACGGGTGCGCGACGTGCAGCCGCGGGTCAGCAGGCTCGGGGCGTTCCTCTTCCTGCGGGGGCTGACCACCGTCGTCCTGCGTGACCTCAACGTCTCGATCGTGGCCGAGGAGATGACCGCCGGGCGGCGGGTCGTGTTCGTCGACTTCGTGGACTACGACGAGGTCGCCCACCACGCCGGCCCCAGCCGGCCGGAGTCCACGCGGGTGCTGGAGAACCTGGACCGCGTGCTCCAGCTGTTCGACGCCGTCGCGGCCCGCACCGACCGGGCCTACGAGGTCGTGGTCGTCTCCGACCACGGCCAGGTGCAGGGGCCGACGTTCGAGCAGGTCACCGGGCGCAGCCTGGAGGCCGTCGTCCTGGACCTCGCGGGGGCCGCGTGCCCGCCGGCCTCCCGCGAGCAGGGAGGCGACGAGCGGATGCTGCCGGCCTCGATGCTGCTCTCCGGCGGCTCCCGCAGCCAGCAGGCCGCCGCCCGGGCCGCCACCGGCGCCGCCCGCCTGCGCGACCAGCGCGCCGCCCGCCAGGCCGAGCGACAGGCGAGCGGGAGCCTCGACGCGCCCGCGCTGGTCGTGGCCGCCTCGGGCGCCCTGGCGCACGTCTACCGCACCGACCTGCCGGGGAGACTCACGCACGACGACCTCGCCGGGCTGCACCCCGCGCTCGTCGACGGCCTGGCCGCGCACCCGGGCGTCGGGCTGGTCGTCACCCGCACCGGCGACGGCCTGCGCGTCACCGGCGCCGACGGGTGGCGGCTCCTCGAGGGCGGCGTGCTCGGGCCGCACGTGCACGGCGGCGCCGGGGCCGACCCGCTCGCCCCGTACGGCCCGCTCGCCGCCGCGGACCTGCTCGAGCTCGAGGCCAAGGACGGGGTGGGCGACCTCGTCCTGCTCGGCGCCTGCGACCCCGTGCTCGGCGAGGTGATCGCCTTCGAGGAGCTGGTCGGCAGCCACGGCGGCGTCGGCGGCGACCAGACCGAGGCGGTGCTGCTGCACCCCTCCTCGTGGGACCTGCCCGACGGCTCCCTGGCCGGCGCCCCCGGCAACTCCCGGGGCGCCGCGCTCAGCGGCACCGACGTGCACGCCGCCCTCGTGCGTCGCCTCGAGCAGCTCGGCCTGCGCGAGGAGCGGCAGGAGCGCCGCTCCCCCGCCACGGAGCCGGTGGCATGAGCGTCCCGCTGACCTGGTGGGGCCACGCGTCGGCCACCGTCGAGCCGGGCGGTGCCCGGGTGCTGCTCGACCCGGTGCTCGACGACCGGCTGCACCACCTGCGCCGACGCACCCCGACGCCGGGCCCCGAGGCGCACGTGGCCGACCTCGTCCTCCTCTCCCACCTGCACTCCGACCACTTCCACGTGCCCTCCCTGCAGCGGCTGTCGACCGGCGCCGTCGTGCTCGTGCCGGACGGCGGCCAGGCGCTGCTGCGCGACGGCCGGCGCCGCGGCGCGCTGCCGGGCTGCGAGGTGCGTGGGGTGCGGCCGGGCGACGTCGTGGAGGTGACCACCGCGGCGGGCGTGCAGGTGCGCGTGCGGGTGCTGCGCGCCGACCACGACGGCCGCCGGCTGCCGCTGCGGGGCGCCGCCGCGGGCCCGGCGATCGGGTTCGTCGTGGAGGCCGGCGGGCAGCGGGTGTGGTTCCCCGGCGACACCGGCTGGAGCGAGCGGCTGGTGCGCGACCTGGAGGCGCTGGACCCGGTCGACCTGGCCCTGCCGCCCATCGGCGGCTGGGGTCCCAGCCTGGACGTGGTGCACCACCTGGGTCCGGTCGAGGCGGCCCGGGCTCTCGCGCTGCTGGGCGCCGACGCCGCCGTCCCCGTGCACTGGGGCACCTTCTGGCCGGTGGGCCTCCAGCCGCTGGCGCCGGGGGTGTTCCGGCGGTTCTTCACCACGCCGGGGGCGCGGTTCCTGGACGCGGTGGACGAGCACGCCCCCACCACCCGGGCGGTGCTCGCCCGGCCGGGCGTCAGACTGGTGCCGTGACCCCGCTCCCGGCCGCCGCATGATCGACGAGGTGACCCCGCTGGCGCTCCTGGTGCTGGCGGCCGTCGTCGCGTTCGGCGCGGTGGTGCCGGTGGTGCCCACCGGGGCCGCGGTCTCGGCGGCCGCCGTCCTGGCCGTGGACGCGCACCTGTGGGAGGTCCTCCCGGTGATCGTCGCCGGCGGCGCCGGCGCCTACGTGGGCGACCTGGTGGTCTACGGCGCCCTGCTGGTGGCCGGCACCGGGCTGGCCGAGCGGTTCGGCTGGCTGGAGGAGGGCACCGCCCACGACCGGCTGGCCGTGCTGAGGACCCGGATCGAGGCCCACGAGCTGCGCACCCTGCTGGTCTCCCGGCTGGTGCCGGGCGGGCGGGTGCCGGTGCTGCTGGTCGCGGCGCTGACCGGCTACCCCTGGTACCGCTTCGCCTCGGCCGCGGTGGGCGCCGCGGGCCTGTGGGCGCTGGTCTACGCGGGCGTGGGGGTGCTGGGCTCGCTGCTGCCGCACCGCGAGGTCGCGCTCGTCGCCGTGGTGGTCGCCGCGCTCGTGCTGAGCTCAGCGCCGGGGCTCGTCCGTCGGCTCGTCGAGCGGCGGCGCGAGCACGTGCTCCGGACGCGCGACGGCCGCGCCGACCCCCGAGAGGGCTGACGCGGCCGCCGATCCTGCGGACGTGGGGCCCGACTCAGAAGGCCCCCACGCCGTTCGGGGTGCCCAGGCCGGTCGGGCCGTCCCAGCCGGTGCGGGCGGTGCACAGCTGGGCGGTCGAGCAGGTGCCGTTGCTGCCCGAGGTGACGTCGTTGAGCAGCTCGGGGTGGGCGTAGGGCTTGGCGTTGGCGTAGCCCGAGGTGTCGCCCGAGAGCGCGTAGACCGAGGCGATGATCGGCGCGGACTCGCTCGTCCCGCCGAACTGGCCCCACGTGGAGGCGCGGCGCGAGGACGGGTAGTAGACGGCCAGGCCGCCCTCGCTCGGGTCGGCGGCCGCGGCGACGTCCGCCATCGCCCGGCCGGAGCAGCCGGTGTCGTAGCCCGCGGCCGCGGCGAGCGCGGTGTTCTGCGAGCAGCCGGACCCGGCGCCGTCCCAGACCGACTCGCTCCACCCGCGGGTGGTGCCGGGGGCCTGGACGAGCGAGGTGCCGCCCACCGCCGTCACGTACGAGGACGAGGCGGGGTAGCTGCCGCCCTGGTAGCCGTTGTCGCCGGTGGAGGCCGTGACCGCGATGCCGGGGTGGTCGTAGTAGGCGCCGTAGGTCGAGTCGGGGGCGTCCGAGCCGCCGTAGGAGTTCGAGATGGCCACGACGCCCGGCAGGGACGCCGCGGTCTGCACGGCGGTGCCGAGGTTGGCGAAGGAGGCGCTCTTGGCCTGGACGACGACGATCTTGCAGTCAGGGCAGGCCGCCGAGACGGCGTCCACGTCGAGGGCCTGCTCCTGCGCCCAGCCGACGTCCATCCGCGGCAGGTTCGACCCGCCCGTCTGGTCCATGATCGTGAGGCAGCCGCTGGCGGTGGTGCACGCCGGGAGGCCGAACTCCGAGCGGTAGGTGGCGAGGTCGGCCTCGAGGTTGTCGTAGCCGTAGGCGTCGATGATCGCCACGGTGGCGCCGCCCGAGGAGAGGCCGGTGAGGCCGTAGGCGTCCTGGAGGCCGGACGGGGTCAGGCCGGTGGACGGCGGGGCGGAGAGCTGCGGGGCCCGGCCGGCCGCGTCGACCAGCTTCTCCGCGTGGCAGGTGGCCTCGCCGAGCGGGGTCCGGGACGCGCAGACGCGCTGGCTGTGCAGCAGGCCGGTGGGCGAGGGGTCGGCGTCGGCGTGGGGCGCGAGGCCCACCAGCCCGGTGACGACGAGGGACGCCGCGCCGAGGACGGCGGCGGACAGAGTTCTTCTCACGAGATGTCGCTCCTGGAGTTCACGGCCCGAGATGCTCGGAACACAGTTGACAGTGGCAACTGTGTAGCGGCCGCAGCATCTCCGCGTCCAGGGGTGCGCGAGTAAAGGTTGCTGTGCGCAACGGTTGTCACGCGCAAGAAACTCCTGTGAGACCTCCCGCTCAGCCGGTCCTCAGGAACGTCCTACCCGAGCAGCGACTCCACGACCTCCCGGGGCCGCTCGAGCACGGTGAGGTGCCCCGTCCCCGGCAGCACCGTCACGCGGGTCGGGGCGTGCGCGGGGCGCAGCGCGGCGATCTGGGTGGCCCGCTCGGGCGGGGTGTCGGTGTCCTCGTCGCCGAAGAGCAGGTGGACCTCGCGGGGGAAGGCGGTGACGACGGTGGCCGTGTCGTGGCGGGCCGCGATCGCGCGGGCCGTCCAGGCCACGCCGTCGGGGTCCGCCCTCTTCACCAGGTCGCGCACCAGCGAGACGAGCGCGGGCTGCTCCCGGTGGGCCGTCGGGCCGAGCGCGGCCTCGGGCACGTCGGCGAGGCTGCCGGTGCTGTGCTCGCGCTCGAGCGTCGCGGCCGTCTCGCGCCGCAGCGCGGGCCGGTCGGGCTCGATGCGCCACGGTGTCGTCGAGGCGAGGACGAGGCTCTCCACCCGGTCCGGGCGGGTCCGGGCCAGCTCGAGGGCCGCGTAGCCGCCGGTGGAGATGCCGAGCACCCGCGCCCGCGGCAGGTCGTGGGCGTCCAGCACGGCGGCCAGGGCGTCCCCGACCGCCTCCATGCTCGGCTCGGTGCCCGGGCGGGGGCTGCGACCGAGGCCGGGGAGGTCGGCCACCAGCACCCGCTCGCCGCGCCCCAGCAGGGCCGGGGCCAGCCGGTCGAAGATCGCCGAGGAGAGCGGGAACGCGTGCAGCAGCAGCCAGGGCACCCCGCCGGACGGCTCCGGGCGCGCCGCCGACCTCAGCTCCTCGGACCAGACCTCAGGCACGCTCACGACCCCCAGCGTGACCCGGGTCGTCCCTCCTCAGCAGGTCCGACCGGGTGGGCCCCACCGGACGCACCGGTGGTCGAGCGGCGTCAGGCGGAGGCGCGGTCCGGCCGGCTCAGGCCCCACGCGGCCACGGCCGCGAGCACGCCGACGCCGATGAGCGCCGCGACCGCGAGCACGACTCCCGGCCACGCGCCCCCGTGCCAGGCGAAGCCGAGCAGGGCACCGAAGACGCTGGAGCCCGCGTAGTAGGTCATCACGTACGAGGCCGACGCTCGCCCGGGGGCGGACGGCAGCAGCTGCGGCGCCCACCCGGAGGCGGTCGCGTGCGCGGCGAAGAACCCGGCGGTGAAGACGACGAGCCCGACGACCACGAGGGCGAGGCTGCCCGAGAGCGTGACCAGCAGGCCGACGAGCATCACGGCGGCGCCGGCGAGCAGCACGGGCAGGCGCCCGACGCGGTCGGCGAGGCGTCCTGCCGTGGCGGAGGTGACGGTGCCGGCGAGGTAGGCCAGGAACGCGAGGCCGGCGATCGCGGGGCTGAGGTCGAACGGCGCCGAGGTGAGCCGGTAGGTGAGGAAGTTGTAGACCGCGACGAACCCGCCCATGAGCGCGAACGGCACGACGACGAGGGCGACGAGCGCCGCCACCCGGTTGCGGCCCAGGCGGGCGCGGCCGGTGGCGTCGGGGCTGAAGCGCACCGGCTCGGGCAGGAGCACCCAGAACAGCGCCATCGCGGCGAGCGCGAAGACGGTGAGCGCCACGAGGCCACCGCGCCAGCCGGCGAAGTCGGAGACCAGCGAGGTCAGGACGCGGCCGGAGACGCCGCCGATCGTGTTGCCGGCGACGTAGAGGCCCATCGAGGCCCCGAGGCCGGCCGGGTGCACCTCGGTGCCGACGTGACCCATCGCGGTGCCCAGCACGCCGCCCAGCGCCGCGCCGAGCACGAGCCTGGCCACCACGAGCACGACGTAGGACGGGGCCAGCGCGCACGCGATCGAGGCCAGCGCGGCGACCACGAGCGCCACCCGGATCACCCGGACCCGGCCCTGTCGCTCGGCCAGCGCCGCGGCCGGGGCGGTGCACAGCGCGAGGGCGCCGGTGGAGACCGAGACGGTCAGCGCGGCCTGGGTGGCGTCGACGCCGAAGGCGTCGGTGAGCATCGGCAGGAGCGGCTGGGTGCCGTAGAGCAGCCCGAAGGCGGCCAGGCCCGCGAAGAACATCGCCTGGTTGAGCCGCCGGAACCCCGGGGTGCCCGGGCGGTGCCGGGGGTCCCCGTCGGGGTGGCCGAGGGCGTCCTCGGCACGGGTCAGCAGGCTCACTCGGTCAAGACTGCGCTCACGGTCGGTGCACAGCCAAGCCGATGTGAGATGTCGGACGCCGCGCGCGGCTCACGACTTCGGCGGCAGCGTGGCCACGAACGCCACGCCGACCTCGACCCAGGAGCCCAGGTCCTCGTCCGAGACCAGGCCCGCCGCGTCGACCAGCAGCCAGCCGGGCATGGCCCGCCCGCGCATCACCATCGGTGCCGCGTGCGAGCCGGGCACGCACAGCGCCACTGCCTGCTCGGGGTCGCAGCGCACCATCAGCCCTCCGCCCGAGGAGGCGGCCACCGCCATGTGCCCGCCGATCATGAAGCCGAGCCCGCCGAACATCGCGCGCGTCGTCAGGCCGGGCTCGTCGTCGAGGAGGTCGCGCAGCCGGTCCGCCAGCACGGGGTCGTAGGGCACGGACCTCAGTCTGCGGCGCGGGGCCCGGCCTGTCACGTGACCCCCTTCACGCCGCGCGCGGGCGCCGCTAGCTGTGATGCCCAGCCAGGTTGTTCAGTCTGGTGATGGGGGCGGCCTTGCCGATTGCTGAGTGGGGCCGGTGGTGGTTGTACTCGTGGACCCATGCTGGCAGGGCCGCGAGTCGGGCTGACTCGGAGTTGTAGAACTTCTTGAATGCCCAGCC
>NZ_JAMOIL010000048.1 GCF_023656415.1 Nocardioides bruguierae | reverse complement strand
CCAGGACCGATGCTCAGGAACCAGCTCCCAGAAAGCTCTCTCGACGCTCCGCCGTACCCGCGGCCGGCCTCCGACACCCATACACCCCTCCAGGGCTAGGTGTTGCGACCACCGCATGAACCCAAGCCGTGATCGGCCTGCACAACGTCACGGACTATCCGGTCACCACCTCCCGCGCCAGGGCGGCGGCCGCCTCGCGCAGCCAACGGGCCGGCTCGCCCAGGGAGGCGGACGGGGAGCCGGCCAGGTCGCTGAGGGAGAGGGACGTGGCGGGCGTCTGCCCGGCGACGCGGCCGGCCACGACGACGCAGGGCCGCCCCTCGCGCCGTGCCGCGTCGACGACCTGCCCCACGATCTTGCCCGCCAGCGACTGGGCGTCGAAGCTGCCCTCTCCGGTGAGCACGACGTCGCAGTCGGTCAGGGCCCGGGCGAACCCGGCCGCCTCGAGCACGTGCGTGGCACCCGGGCTGCTGGTGGCGCCCCAGATGGCGCGGAGCCCGTAGCCGGTGCCTCCCGCGGCGCCGTCGCCGGCGGTGTCGGGCTCGCCCACGACCTCCCTCAGTCGACGCAGCCCGCGCTCGAGGAGCTCGACGTCGGCGGGGCCGGCGCCCTTCTGCGGGCCGAAGACGTGCGCGGCGCCGTCGGGCCCGACCAGGGGGCTGTCGACGTCGGTCAGGAGGTGCACGCCGTCCGGCGGCAGCGGGCGCAGGTCGCGGACGTCGAGACCGGACAGGTCGGGCAGGCTCCCGCCACCGCGCGGCAGGACGTGGCCCCGGGGCCCGGCCAGCCGCGCGCCGAGGGCGCGCAGCGCCCCGGTGCCGCCGTCGGTGGAGGCGCTCCCACCCAGCCCCACGAGGACGCGGCGGGCCCCGGCGTCCAGGACGTGGGCCAGGAGCTCTCCGAGGGGCTGGGTGTCGGCCCCCAGGGGGTCCAGCGTGCGCATCAGGCCCAGGCCGCAGGCCGCCGCGAGCTCGACCACGGCGGTGCCGTCCTCCAGGAGCAGCCACGGGACCTCGACGACGGAGCCGTGCGGACCCGAGACCCGGGCCAGGCGCGGCTCGGTGCTCGCGGCCAGCGCGAGCGCCTCCACGGTGCCCTCGCCGCCGTCCGCGACCGGGAGGGTCGTCACCGCGTCCCCGGGCCTGGCCGTGCGCCAGCCGTCGGCCAGGGCGCGCGCCGCGTCGGCGGCGGACAGGGAGGTCTTGAACGAGTCCGGGCAGGCGAGCACGCGCAGCGGGCGGCCCTGCCTGCCGGGCAGGTGCAGGGTCGGGACGGACGCCGGGGCGTGACCGGTGCTCGCGATGGGCATGCTGCCTCCTGGGTGGGATCACAGGGACGACCTCGGGGCTCCGCGACGTCGCGTCGGAGGGGGTCGGCACGTGCACCCTAGTCGGGAATGCGCTTTCCCACAGCACCTCAGTTTTCCGTCGGCAAGCGAGGAAACCATTTTCCGAGATCCTTGACCGGCGTGACGCAGGACACGTACTGTCCGATCTCGGGTCGCCGCTGTGACGGCTGACCAGCCCGAGAAGAACGGTCCTCAGGAGGACACATGAGCAACACGCGACGGGTCCGGTTCGGCCGGGTCGCCGCAGCGGCGGTGGCGCTGATGAGCGTGGCCGGCACGATGGCCGCCTGCGGTTCCGACAGCAGCAGCGCCGACGGCGTCACCACCATCAGGTTCGCCTGGTGGGGCAACGACGACCGCGCCGCCGCCACCGAGAAGGCGGTCGAGCTGTTCGAGGCGGCCAACCCCGACATCAAGGTCGAGACGGAGTTCGGCGACTACGGCTCCTACGTCCAGAAGCTCACGACCCAGGTCGCGGCCCAGGCCGCGCCGGACGTGATCCAGCTCGACCGCCCGACCTTCGGCGAGTACGCCCAGCGCAACGTGCTGGTCAACCTCGACGACTACGTCGACGACGGCACGCTCGACCTCAGCATGATCCCGGACGAGCTCCTGGCGGGCGAGCAGTACGAGGGCGTCCAGTACGCGCTCCCGGCCGGCCAGACCACCCAGATGATGGTCTACGACGTGAAGGCGTTCGAGAAGATCGGCGTCGACCCGTCGCAGGGCTGGACCTGGAGCGAGTTCACCGACGCGATGCAGCAGCTCGCCGACTCCACCGGCACGGCCGGCTTCACCGACATCGGCTGGGCCATCGACTGGTTCGACACCTGGCTCCACCAGCGCGGCAAGAGCGTCTACACGCCCGAGGGCGCCCTCGGCTTCGAGACGGCCGACCTCGCCGAGTTCTGGACGTGGACCAACCAGATGCGCGAGGACGGCCTGGCCACCCCCGCCGAGATGACCACCCAGCAGGACGGCTCCACGACGAACTCCGGCCTCATCGCCGACGCCTCCTCGATCGAGGAGAACTACGACTCCAACCTCACCGGCTACGTCGGCGCCACGACCGAGAAGCTGGCCGCGGCTCCGCTGCCCACCGACACCCCCGGTGCCGACACCTCCGGCATGGCCGCGCTCCCGCCCGTGTACTACGGCGTGCCGCGCAGCTCGCAGAACGCCGAGGCGGCCGTGAAGCTGCTGGACTTCCTCATGAACGACCCCGAGGCCGGCGCGGCGCTGGGTGCCTCCCGCGGCATCCCGCCGAACACCGACATCCGCGCCGACGTCTGCGACGCCGCGGACGAGGTGAGCAAGATGGTCTGCACCTACGAGGACTCCGTCGCCGACCAGGTCGGCGACTCCTCCACCTGGGGCTGGCCGACCGGCTCGTCCTCGGTGAAGGCGGACTTCCAGCAGATCTACGACACGGTGATCTTCGGCCAGGCGACCCCCGAGGCGGCCGCCGAGCAGCTGGTCTCCAACGCGAACGACGCCATCGGAGGCTGACCCACCGTGCCCACGCTGCACCCCGCACACCCCGTTCTCCGCGGCTCCGCCCCGGCCCTCTCGCTGGACGCGGAGCTCGCCGAGGCCGCGCTCGCCCTGGTCCCCAGCGACCTGCGCGACGTCGCGGGGGCCCGCGCCGCCAACGCGGCGCGGCACGCGGCGGCGGCCCCCGTGCGGGACCGGGACGGGGTGCGCAGCGCGGACACGACGCTGCCCGGCCCCGCCGGCCCCGTGCCGGTCCGGGTCCTGCACCCCGTTCCCGCCGGCGACCAGGAGTCGGACGAGGACTCCTGGCGCGCCGGGAGCAGGGCCGGGGTGCGGGGGGCGGTGCTGTACCTGCACGGCGGCGCGTTCGCGCTGGGTGACCTCGACGCCTGTGACACGCAGTGCGCCGAGTACGCCCGGGAGGCGGACGTGGTCGTCGTCGCGGTCGACTACCGGCTGGCGCCCGAGCACCCGGCCCCGGCCGGGCTCGAGGACGGTGTGGCGGCGCTGCGCTGGCTGCACGCGCACGCCGAGGAGCTGGGCGTGGACCCGGCTCGCGTGGCCGTGGCCGGAGCCAGCGCCGGTGGTGCGCTGGCCGCCGGCACCACGCTGCGGGCCCGTGACGAGGGAGGACTCCCCGTGGCGCACCTGCTGCTCGTGCAGCCGGTGCTCGACGACCGGCGCACGACGGCGTCCGCCCGCGGGCTCCGGGGCGTCCCGGTGTTCGACGCCGACGCCAACGCGGTGATGTGGGAGACCTACCTCGCCGGCGCCGAGGCGGACGGCTACGTCGCCCCCGCCCGGGCCGACCTGCGGGGGCTGCCACCCACCACCGTCCACCTCGCCGAGCACGACCCGCTGCACGACGAGGGCCGCGACTTCGCGGCCGCCCTGGCCGCGGAGGGGGTCCGCGTCGCCACGCGGACCTACCCCGGCACGTTCCACGGCTTCGACTCGGTCGTGCCCGGCGCGGGGGTCTCCCGCCGGGCACGCGCCGACCAGGCCGCCGTCCTGCGGGACGAGGTCGGGCAGCCCGACCGCGCCGCCGCACACACGCCCGAGGGAGAGGCTGACCTGTGAGCACGACGACCACGCTCCGACCCGCGGCCGGTGAGGCGGAGCAGCCTCCGACCGCCGACCCCACGGCCACCCCGCCGCGCCCCCGACGCCGACCGCAGCGCTCGGCGTACCTGTTCCTGCTGCCGTGGATCCTGGGCGCGGTGCTGCTGACCATCGGCCCGATGGTCACCTCGCTGTACCTGTCCTTCACCGACTACGACCTGTTCAGCAGCCCGTCCTGGGTCGGGTTCGACAACTACCAGCGGCTCTTCACCGAGGACCCGCGGTTCTGGGCGTCGGTGCGGGTGACGCTGACCTACGTCCTGGTCTCCGTCCCGCTCCAGCTCGCGATCGCGCTCGGCGTGGCGCTGCTGCTCAACCGCCCGCGCCGCGGCATCGGGTTCTACCGCTCGGCGCTCTACGCCCCGTCCCTGCTCGGCGCGAGCATCAGCCTGGCGCTGGCGTGGAAGGCGCTGTTCAGCACCGGTGGCACCGTGCCGAACCTGCTCGCCTCGATCGGCCTCGACACCGGCGGCTGGACCGACGACCCCGACCTCGCCATCTACGCGGTCGTCGCGCTCACGCTGTGGCAGTTCGGCGCCCCGATGGTGATCTTCCTGGCCGGCCTCAAGCAGATCCCGCGCGACCTCTACGAGGCTGCCGCGCTGGACGGGGCGGGCAAGGTGCGCCAGTTCTTCTCGGTGACCCTGCCGATGCTGACGCCGGTTCTGCTGTTCAACCTGGTGCTCGGCATCATCCACGCCTTCCAGTCCTTCACCGGGCCCTACGTGATCTCGAACGGTCGCGGCGGCCCGGGCGACTCCACCCTCGTCTACACCCTGTACCTCTACCAGCGCGGGTTCACCGACTTCCGCATGGGCACCGCATCGGCCATGGCCTGGCTGCTCCTGCTGGCCATCGCCGTCGTGACCGCGCTGCTCTTCGCGACCTCGCGACGCTGGGTCTTCTACGCCGGTGAGGAGAACTGACATGGCCGCCTCCACCACGCTGCCCCCGACCACCCCGTCCGCGCCCGACCCGTCCCCGGCGTCGGCGCCGCCCACGGCCGCCGGCCGCCCCGGCGCCCGCAGCCGTGGCGTGCTCTGGCACGTCGTGGTGATCGCCCTCGTCCTGGTCGTGCTGTACCCCGTGTTCTGGCTGGTCAGCGCCTCGTTCAAGCCCGCCCAGGAGGTGCTCACCGACACCGGCCTGTGGCCCGCGAACCCGACGGGGGAGAACTACGCCACCGCCATGGACGGGGTCGCCGGGTACTCCGTGTGGCGCTACCTCGGCAACTCGCTCGTGCTCTCCCTGGGCGCCGTGATCGGCAACGTCTTCTCCTGCACGCTGGCCGGGTACGCCTTCGGCCGACTGCGCTTCCGCGGCCGCGGCGTGCTGTTCGCGTTCATGCTCATCACGATCATGCTGCCGATCCACGTCGTGCTGATCCCGCAGTACATCGTCTTCCAGCAGCTCGGCCTCGTGAACACGTTCTGGCCGATCCTGCTGCCCAAGCTGCTGGCCACCGACGCGTTCTTCATCTTCCTGGTGGTGCAGTTCGTCCGCAGCCTCCCGCGGGAGCTGGACGAGGCGGCGCTGATCGACGGCGCCGGGCCCTTCCGCACGTTCTGGTACGTCATCGCCCCGCTGCTGCGACCGGCGATGTTCACCACCGCGATCTTCAGCTTCATCTGGACCTGGAACGACTTCTTCACCCAGTTGATCTACCTGAACAGCCCGGAGAACTACACGCTGTCCCTGGCCCTGAAGATCTACGTCGACCAGACGTCGTCCTCCTCCTACGGGCCGATGTTCGCGATGTCGATCCTGGCGCTGGTGCCCGTGGGCCTGTTCTTCATGGCCTTCCAGCGGCTGCTGGTGGAGGGCGTGGCGACGCAGGGCCTCAAGGGGTGAGCGACCGCGTGAGCACCATGATGGGTCCCGTGACCGACGAGGAGCCGACGAGCGCGCCGCCGCCGTCCTGGCCGCGTCGGCTCTCCGCCGTCGCCGAGGTCGCCGTGCTCGTCACGCTCGCCTCGCTGCCCGTCGTGACCGCGCTCGCCGCGGGCGCGGCGGGCGCGTCGTTGCTGCGCGAGCAGCTGACGGAGGACCGCGACCCCACCGTCGGGCGGTTCCTGCGCCTGACCGGCAGCGCCCTGCGCGACCCGGTCGGCGTGCTGGCCGTGGCCGGTCTGCTGGCGCTGGGGGCGATCGACCTCCTGGCCGTGCTGGGCGGCCTGCCCGGGGCGGTCGTGCTGGGCCCGGTGCTCGCGGTGCTCGCCGCGGCCGCCCTGGTCGGCGGGCTGCGCGCCACGGCGCTGTGGCGCCCCGGAGCCCGCTGGGCACCCACGCTCGAGTCGGCCGCACGGGGGGCGGTCGCCGACGTCACCGGCTCGCTGCTGCTGCTGGCCGCCGTGGCCGCCGTCGTGCTCGTCGTCCGCCTCGGGCCGGCGTTCGTCCTGCTCGTCCCCGGGCTGCTGGTGCTCGCGGCGGTGGCCGTCACCGAGCGCGTGCGCGGACCGCGATGAGCGGCAGCGCGGCGCCCCGGGTCCTGCTCGTGGGGGCGGCGGGCTACGGCAGCACCTACGTCGAGGAGATCGCCCGGCTGGAGGCCGCCGGCGAGGTGGAGCTCGCCGGGATCTGCGACCGCAGCGCCCCCGTCGGCGCGGCGGCCGACCTCCTGGGCGACCGCCCCTGGGCCGACGACCTCGGCCAGCTGCTCGTGAAGACCTCCCCGGACGTGGTCGTGGTGGCGACCCCCATCCCGCTGCACCTGCCCATGGCCCGCCAGGTCCTGGGCGCCGACGCCCGGCTGCTCCTGGAGAAGCCGCCGACCGCCACGCTGGCCGACTGGCGCGCCCTGTGCGCCCACCCCGGCCCGGCCGCACGGCAGGTGGGGTTCCAGAGCCTGGGCTCGAGCGCCGTCCCGCGGCTGCGCGCGCTGGTGGAGAGCGGCGCCCTGGGGCAGGTCCGGCACGTCGGCGTGCGGGGCGCCTGGCAGCGCACCGACTCCTACTACGCCCGGGCCGCCTGGGCCGGGCGTCGCACGCTGGACGGGGTGCCCGTGGCCGACGGTGTGTGGACCAACCCGTTCGCCCACGGTCTCGCGACCGCGCTCGCCGTGCTGGGCACCACCCGCGCCGAGGACGTGACGGACGTGCGCACCCAGCTGTGGCGCACCCGCGACATCGAGTGCGACGACACCGCCTGGGTGCGGGTCGAGACCACCGCCGGCGTCCCCGTGGTCGGCGCGGCCACGCTGTGCGCCGACGAGGACGAGGAGCCCGCGGTCGTCGTGGCGGGCACCGGCGGCACCGCCGTCCTGCACTACACCGCCGACGTGCTGGAGGTCGACGGAACCGTGGAGACCCACACCCGGACCTCCCCGCTCCAGGACCTGCTGCGGCACGCCGACGAGCCGCAGCGGCTCCAGTCCTCCCTGGCCGACTGCGGTGCCTTCATGCAGGTCCTCGAGGCGCTGAGGCTCGCGCCGCCGGTCCCACGGGTGCCGGAGGAGGCGGTGCGCGACGTGGGCGTGGGCCGGAGCGTGGGCCAGGGCGGCACCGACCGCCTGCGCACGCTGCCCGGCATCACCGCGGTGGTGCGGCGGGTCGCGCAGGAGGGCCTGACCCTGGAGGCGGCGGGCCGACCGTGGTGAACCTGCTCGGCGCTGTACCTGCCGGGTCCCCGGGGTGCGCCGAGGCCGTCCTGGACTGGTCGCCCGCGGGGGAGGGGCTCGTGCCGCGTCCGGTGGTGCACCCGCTGCGCACGCCGTCAGGCCACCTGCTCACCGGCGCCCGGCCCGCCGACCACCCCTGGCACCACGGCCTGGGCCTGGGCCTGCCCGACGTCGACGGGGTGAACCTCTGGGGCGGCCCCAGCTACGTCCACCCCGAGGGCTACCTCGAGGCCCGGACGCGGCGGGGCAGCGTGCGTGCGGCCGGCACCGGGGCCGACGCGCACGAGGACCTGACCTGGTGCGACGACGAGGGGGCCCCGCTACTGCGCGAGCGGCGCACCGTCGCCTGCACGGCCAGCGGGTCGGGGCTCTCGCTGCGCTGGCGCTCGGTGCTCACGGCCGCGCGCGACCTGCGGCTGGCCTCGCCCGAGGCCAACGGCCGTGGGGGTGCCGGGTACGGGGGGCTGTTCTGGCGCCTGCCGGCGGGCCTGGGCGCCGACGACCTGGAGGTGCGCTGCCCCCACGGAGTCGGCGAGGACCTCGCGAACGGCTGCACGGGCGCGTGGCTGGAGATCGAGCACCGAGGTCGGTGGCAGGCCCGGCTGGAGCCCGACGGCGACGGCACCGGCCCGTGGTTCGTCCGTGTCTCCGACTACGCCGGCGTCGGGGTCTCGCTGGCCGCGCCGCGTGCGCGGTGGCTGGCTGCGGGGGAGTCCGTGGAGTGCGCGCTCGCCCTGGACGTCAGCGAGGTCTGAGCGGGCTCTGCCCGACGGCGGGCGTGCTGCCGCCGAGCACGACCTCGCACTTGACCCGGCGGGTGCGCGGCTTGTCCGGCAGCGGACCCAGCGTGAGGTCCAACGCCTCGCGCCCCAGGCGGGCCAGGTCCACGCGGACGGTGGTCAGCCGCGGCGACACGTCGCGCAGCGTGGCGATGTCGTCGAACCCGGCCAGGGCCACGTCGCGGCCCGGTTCCAGGCCGGCGTCCCGCACCGCCGACATCGCCCCCACGGCCATCACGTCGTTGACCGCGAAGACGCACAGCGGGCCCTCGCCGGGCAGGGCCCCGCTGCGGCGGCGCCCCAGGAGCGTGGTCATCGCGCGGTACCCGCCGTCGCGGGTGAACTCCTCGACGCCGACGTTCTCCTGCGGCAACGTCGCGGCGCCGGCGAGGCCGCTGCGGAAGCCGGTGATCCGGTCGGTGGAGGTGAGCAGGGAGTCCGGACCGGCGAGGGCGGCGAACCGGCGGTAGCCGAGCCCGACGAGGGCCTCGGCGAGGGAGCGCGCCCCGGCGCGGTTCTCGATCGCGACCGTGTCGAACGGGAGGCGACGCTGGCTCACCAGCGCCACGCGGCCGCCGCGGTCGACGAGCTCCTGGAGCTCGGTCTGCAGGCGTGCCTGGTGCTCGGTGTCGGTGGTGCGGCTGCCCACCACGACCAGGGCGCGGGCGCGGTGCCGGCGCAGGGCGGCGACGTACTCGACCTCGCGGTCGGCCTGGCGCCCGGTGCTGGTCAGGGCGACCATCAGCCCGTTCTCCTCGGCACGCGCCATGAGCGAGGCCGCGATCGCGGAGAAGTACGGGTCCTCGATGTCGGGGACGACCAGCCCCACCACGTCCAGGTGGCCGCGGACGATGGCCTGGGCTGCGGGGTTGGCCTCGTAGCGCAGCGCGGTGGCGGAGGCCAGGACCTTCTCGCGCAACGACTCACCGACGACGCGGGTGCTCCCGTTGACCACGCGCGAGGCGGTCGCGAGCGACA
This sequence comes from Nocardioides bruguierae, assembly GCF_023656415.1. Classification (GTDB taxonomy): domain Bacteria; phylum Actinomycetota; class Actinomycetes; order Propionibacteriales; family Nocardioidaceae; genus Nocardioides; species Nocardioides bruguierae. The sequence goes on along the minus strand of NZ_JAMOIL010000048.1, from coordinate 6,565 downwards.
CGCCGGCGTGGCGCGCGACGTCGGCGAGGGTCACGGGCTGGGCCACGGGGGACCTCCGGGTCTGGGTGGTGGCTGCGGGTCGGTGGACGGTCGGTGCGGGCTGGTCGGTGCGGGGCTGCTCCGGCGGGCTCGTCCCGGGCGTCGGGAGCGGCGACGACCGGACGATATCGCGCGCTCGGCTGTGATCCAGATCTCGGATAGCGCTTGCCGGGCGTCGGACGTTGCGCTTACTGTACCGGAAACCGCTTTCCCAAGGAGGCACCATGAGCGACGTCCTGGGCATCGTGATGAACGGCATCACGGGCCGGATGGGGTACCGCCAGCACCTGGTCCGATCGGTCCTGGCGATCCGCGAGCAGGGGGGTGTCGAGCTCTCGGACGGCACCCGCGTCCAGCTCGAGCCCGTGCTCGTCGGCCGCAGCGAGCGCAAGGTCCGCGAGATCGCGGAGCGCCACGGCATCGAGCGCTGGACCACCGACCTCGACCAGGCGCTGGCCGACCCGGACCTCCCGGTCTACTTCGACGCCCAGCTCACCAACGTGCGCGGTGGCGCGGTCAAGGCCGCCATCGCCGCCGGCAAGCACGTCTACGCCGAGAAGCCGGTCACCGAGACCATCGAGGAGACCCTGGACCTGGCGCGGGCCGCGCAGGAGGCCGGGGTGAAGACCGGAGTCGTGCACGACAAGCTGTTCCTCCCCGGGCTGCGCAAGCTCGACCGCCTCGTGAAGGGCGACTTCTTCGGCCGCGTGCTCTCGGTGCGCGGCGAGTTCGGCTACTGGGTCTTCGAGGGGGACTGGCAGGACGCGCAGCGGCCGAGCTGGAACTACCGGGCGCAGGACGGCGGCGGCATCACCGTCGACATGTTCTGCCACTGGAGCTACGTCCTGGAGAACCTGTTCGGCCGGGTCGAGGCCGTCACCTCCCGCGCGGTGACGCACATCCCTCGGCGCTGGGACGAGAACGGCGAGCCCTACGAGGCCACGGCCGACGACGCCGCCTACGCGATCTTCGAGCTCGAGGGCGGGATCATCGCGCAGATGAACTCCTCCTGGTGCGTCCGGGTGGCCCGTGACGAGCTGGTGGAGTTCCAGGTCGACGGCACCGAGGGCTCCGCGGTCGCGGGGCTCAACGGCTGCCGCGTCCAGCACCGCTCGGCCACGCCGAAGCCGGTGTGGAACCCCGACCTCCCCGTCACCGACCCGTTCCGCTCGCAGTGGCAGGACGTGCCGGACAACGAGGTCCTCGACAACGGCTTCAAGGCCCAGTGGGAGCAGTTCGTGCGCCACGTCGTCGAGGACGGCCCGCACCCCTACGACTTCGTCGCCGGCGCCCGCGGCATCGCGCTGGCCGAGGCCGGCCTGCGCTCCTCGGCCGAGGGCCGTCGCATCGAGCTGCCGGAGATCGTGCTGTGAGCACCGTGCGCCTGCCCGACGGCCGCCTGCACACCCCCGGCGCGGCCGGCACGTGGTCGGTCTCGGCGACCCCGGCCACCAGCCGGCGCGCGTTCGCGGCCGCCCACGTCGTCCCGCAGGTCGACTCGGAGACCGTGCCCGGGGCGCCCGCCGTCCTGGACTGGGAGGCGACCCTCGCCTTCCGGCGCCACCTCTGGTCGCACGGCCTCGGCGTCGCGGAGGCGATGGACACCGCGCAGCGCGGGATGGGCCTGGACTGGCCGGCCGTGCAGGAGCTGGTGCGCCGCAGCGCCGCCGAGGCGGCCTCCGTCGGCGGCGCGATCTGTGCCGGCGTCGGCACCGACCAGCTCGAGCGTCCCACCTCGCTGGAGGAGGTGCTGGCCGGCTACGAGGAGCAGCTCGCCGTGGTCGAGGACGCCGGCGCGCAGCCGGTGCTCATGGCCAGCCGCCACCTCGCGGCGCTGGCCGAGGGGCCCGAGGACTACGCCAAGGTCTACGGCCGGCTGCTGGGCCAGGTCTCGCGGCCCGTCGTCCTGCACTGGCTGGGCTCCATGTTCGACCCGGCCCTCGAGGGCTACTGGGGCAGCCGCGGCCGGGCCGCCGCCACGGACACCTTCGTCGAGCTCGTCACCGAGCACGCCGACAAGGTCGACGGGGTGAAGGTGTCGCTGCTGGACCGTGCGCACGAGGAGGAGCTGCGTCGCCGGCTGCCGGCGCAGGTGCGCGTCTACACCGGCGACGACTTCCACTACGACCAGCTGGTGCTGGGCGACGGTGCGCACCACTCCGACGCGCTGCTGGGCGCCTTCGCCGCCGTCACCGGGCCCGCCGCGGCGGCCCTGCGCTGCCTCGACACGGGTGACGTGGACGGCTACCGGGCTCTGATGGAGCCGACGGTGGACCTCTCGCGGCACCTCTTCGCCACGCCCACGTGGTTCTACAAGGCGGGGGTGTCGTTCCTGTCCTGGCTCGGCGGGCACCAGCCCGGCTACACGATGATCGGCGGCCTGCACTCCGGCCGCAGCGCCGTGCACCTGGCCACCGCCTACCGGATGGCTGACGACCTGGGCCTCTTCGCCGACCCGGAGCTGGCGGCGGGCCGGATGCGGTCCTACCTCGAGGTCGCGGGAGTGGCGCAGTGACTGCCGAGGCCGTGGCCCCGGCGGCGTCCCGTCCGCTGGTGAGCCGGCTCAGCCTCAACCAGCAGACGACGAAGTCGTGGTCGCTCGCCGAGGCGCTGGACGGCTGCCGACGGCACGGCCTGGAGTCGGTCGGCGTGTGGCGCGAGCCCGTCGCCGAGGTCGGCCTGGACGAGGCGGCGCGGCTGGTCCGCGAGAGCGGGCTGCGCGTCTCCTCGCTGTGCCGGGGCGGGTTCGTCACCGCTGCCGCCGGCCCGGAGCGAGCGCGGGCGCTGGCGGACAACCGCGCCGCGATCGACGAGGCGGCGGCCCTCGGGGCGGCCTCGCTGGTGCTCGTGGTCGGCGGCCTGCCGGCCGACGCTCCGCGCGACCTCGTCGGTGCGCGCCAACGCGTGGCCGACGCGCTCGGCGAGCTGGCGCCCTACGCCCGGGAGCGCGGTGTGCTGCTCGCCCTGGAGCCGCTGCATCCGATGTTCGCGGCCGACCGTGCGGTCCTCTCCACCCTGGGCCAGGCCGTCGACCTGGCCGAGCAGCACCCGGCCGAGGCCGTGGGGGTCGTGGTGGACACCTACCACGTCTGGTGGGACCCGCAGGTGCTGGAGCAGGTCGCCCGGGCTGCCGGGCGGATCGCCTCCTTCCAGCTCTGCGACTGGCTGACCCCGATCCCCGCCGAGGCCCTCATGGGGCGCGGCATGCCGGGGGACGGGCACATCGACTTCGCCCCCCTCGTCGACGCCGTGCTGGCCGCCGGCTACACCGGGGACGTGGAGGTCGAGCTGTTCAACCGCGAGATCTGGGCCGCCGACCCCGACGAGGTCGTCGCCACGATGGTCGAGCGCTGGCACACGTTGCTGAGCGGCCGCTGACGCGCTGACGAGCGCCCCCAGCCCCGGCACCCGTGGTGTCGGGGCTGGGGTGCGTGCGGAGGTGTTCGTGCAGGTCAAGGCGCATTTTGGTGCCTCGGTCGGGGTTGCAGGAAAGGGCTTTCCGTCCTAGCGTCCGATGAGACCCCGGTCACAACCGACGTGGCCGACCGACCCTCTCGGGAGTGCTCGTGAACCATCCCCTCCAGCCCTCGCGCCGTGCCGTCCTCGGCGGCTTCGTCGCGGCGGCGGCCACCGCGGCCGTGGCCGGCCCGTTACGCCCGACGGCCGCGTCCGCCGCCGGCGTCCTGCCGCTCGCCGGGGTCGGCCCCGACGGGCAGGTGCCGCTCCGCTGGCTCGACGGCGTCCCCACCACCCACGCCGGCAGCACCTTCGGGCTGCCCTGGCCCCGGGGCGCTCGCTCCGCCGAGGCCCCGCTGAGCCTGCGCAGCGGCGACGGCGAGGTGCCGCTGCAGTCCTGGACCCTGGCCACCTGGCCCGACGGCTCGGTGAAGTGGAGCGGGCACGCGGTGGCCGCCGGTGCCGCGCTCGCCGACGACCTCGAGGTCGTGGACGGGCAGCCCGTGGCGCCGGCGCGGCCGGCCACGGTGCGCCGCTCGGGCGACCGCGTGGTGCTCGGCTCGGGGGTGGCCTCGGTGACGCTGGCAGGCTCCGGCACGACGCCCCTGCGCGAGGTCACGCGCTCCGGTCGGGCCTGCGCCCGCGAGGGCCGGCTCGTGCTCACGATCGACGACGCCCCCGCCGGGGCCCCGGCCTCCACCCAGGACTGGGTCGGTGTGGTCACCGACCTCGTCGTGGAGCAGGAGGGGCCCGTGCGCGCCGTCGCGCGGCTGAGCGGGCACCACGAGCCCGTGCGCGGCGCCTCGGCCGGCAGCGGTGGCGCCGGTCGCCCCCGGCTGCTGCCCTGGACGATGCGGGTCGCGGTCACGGCCGGCTCCGACGTCGTCGAGGTCGAGCACTCCTTCGTCCACGACGCCGACCCGGCGACGCAGCTGGTCAGCGGCCTGGGCCTGCAGGTCGTCGTCCCCCTCGACGACGCCCCGCACGACACCCACCTGCGCTTCGCCGGCGAGGACCGCGGTGTCTGGGGCGAGCCCGTGCGCGTGCTCACCGGTCTGCGGCGCGAGCCGGGGGCGGCCGTCGACGAGGCCCAGTTCGCCGGCACCGCGACGCCACCGGTCTCGCAGTGGGCGGGGCAGGTGGCCGACGGCTACGAGGACCTGCCGCTGTGGGAGGAGTTCTCCCTGCGCCAGCACTCCGCGGACTCCTTCACCGTGCGCAAGCGCACCGGCGCCGACTACCGCTGGCTGGAGAGCGCCGGCTGGGGACGCCGCGCCGCCGGGCTGGGGTACGTGGGCGGGCCCTCGGGCGGGCTGGGCTTCGGTGTGCAGGACTTCTGGCAGGCGTTCCCCCGCGCGCTCGACGTGACGGGAGCGGCCGGCGATGCCGCAACGGTGACCCTGTGGGCCTGGTCGCCGCACGGCGAGGCGATGGACATGCGGGGCTACGCCGCCGCCGGCCACGGGCTCGGCCTGGCCTACGAGGACCCGCGCGAGGGCTTCGGCGACCCCGTGGGGATCGCGCGCTCCACGAGGCTCGAGCTGCACGCGCTGGACGCCACCCCGTCGCGTCCCGACTTCGCCGACCGGGCCGAGGCCCTCCAGGCGCGGGCGCAGCTGGTCAGCACCCCGGCCGTCTACCACCGCGCCGGCGTCTTCGGGCACTGGAGCCTGCCGGACCGCAGCACCGCCCGGCGCACTGCGCTCGAGGACGCGATGGTCGACACCGTCGACTTCTACGCGGGCCAGGTCGAGGAGCGGCACTGGTACGGCTTCTGGGACCACGGCGACGTGATGCACACCTACGACGCCGACCGGCACGAGTGGCGCTACGACGTCGGCGGCTTCGCCTGGGACAACGGGGAGCTCGGCACCGACGGCTCGCTCTGGTACCAGTTCCTGCGCACCGGCGACGCGGGCACGTTCCGCCTGGCCGAGCGGATGACCCGGCACATCTCGGAGTCCGACTGCTACCACTCTGGGCCATTCGCCGGGCTGGGCTCCCGGCACAACGTGCTGCACTACGGCGACGGCGCCAAGGAGGCGCGCGTCAACGAGTCGTACACGAAGCGGTTCTGGCACTACGTGACCGCCTCGGCGCTGGCCGGGGACTACCTCGAGGCCACGCTGCAGGTGGACGAGACCATGCTGGTGAACCCGCCGCTGCGCGACTACTACGAGCCGCCCGCCGGCGTCCCCACGGCCCTGCGGCTCGGGCCGGACTGGTACGCCCTGGTGAGCAACTGGCTGGCGGCGTGGGAGCGGACCGGCGAGGACCGGTGGCGCCGCAAGATCGTCACCGGGATGCGCGACGTGGCGGCGCTGCCCGCCGGTCTGTTCACCGGTCAGCTCGGCGGCGCGGTGGGCTTCGACCCGGAGACGGGCCACATCACGAAGCTGGACACCGCGGACTTCACGGGCGGCTACAACCTGGCGATGTCCTTCCTCGGCGACCAGGTGATGTTCGAGCTGGTCGACCTGGTCGACGTCCCGGAGTTCCGGCGCACGCTGCTGGAGTTCGCCACCTACGTGCAGTCCAGCAGCGCGGAGAAGACCGCGCACTTCGGTCGGGACTTCAACCCGCAGGTCTTCAAGACGATCTACTCCCGCGTCACCGCCTGGGCCGGCGTCGAGAGTGACGACGCGGACCTGCGCCGGCGTGGCTGGGAGACCTACCTGGCCGACCCGGCGGGGGAGCCGTGGGCGGCCACCGCCCAGGTCTCCGGCCCCGACAGCCTGGGCGAGGTGACCGAGGTGCCGGGCGTCGACATCGCCACCAACGACGCCTCGCAGCGCGCCCTGGCCGTCATCGCGCTCCTCGCGCTGGCCCCGGACGAGGCTCCCTGACGCTCCGCTGGGTCACCCACGGCGATAGTCCGTGACGTTCTGCAGGCGACACGCCGGGTGGATTCAGCCTGTCGTCGCAACAGGTGGATCTGACTCGCCCGACAGTAGTGCGTCGAGTTCCTCCGCGGGGGTGCGCCACTTCAGTGTCTTGCGAGGACGGGCGTTGAGCTCGGCGGCGATCTGATCGAGCATCCCGGGTCCGTAGAACGAGAGGTCCTCGCTCT
>NZ_JAMOIL010000047.1 GCF_023656415.1 Nocardioides bruguierae | reverse complement strand
CGTCGCGCACGCGCTGAACAGCAGACCCCGCAAGACACTCGGATGGAAGACACCGGCCGAGGCATTCAACGAACACCTACTCTTACTCCAAGAAGCTGGTGTTGCATCGACTGGTTGAACCCGGTCAATTCACGTCCGTGCGATACGGCGAACGGCTCGCCGAGATCGGCGCCGTGCCCTCGATCGGGACCGTCGGGGATTCGTACGACAATGCCCTGGCCGAGACGGTCAACGGCTACTACAAGGCCGAACTCATCCGCGGTCCCGCCCGCGACGGCAGGCCCTGGAAGACCGTCGAGGACGTCGAGCTCGAGACCCTCTCGTGGGTCCACTGGCACAACAACGACCGCCTGCACGGCTACCTCGACGACGTACCGCCAGCAGAGTTCGAAGCGACGTTCTACGCTGCCACCAGGACCGACCAGACCTTGGTCGGAATCCAATAACCCGAGTCTCCAGAAGACCCAGGGCGGCTCAGGATGTGCTCGCGGGGCTACCCGGACGCGGGATGCAGAACAGGCGTCACATCAGCGGCGGACCGGTGCTCGAACGGACCACCAGCTCGGTGTCGAGACGTTCGAGGGCTGCGGGACCGGTGTGGTCGAATGCCTTGTTCAGTATGCGTGCCGCAGTTCTGCCCTTGAGATCGAAGGGTTGCCGCACGGTCGTAAGGCCGGCGGAGGTCGCCGACGGGATGTCGTCGAAGCCGGTCACGCTGAGGTGTTCCGGCACCTGGACGTGGTGGTCCTTGGCCCAGAGCAGCGCCCCCAGGGCATAAGTGTCGGCAACGGCGGCGATCGCGGTCAGACGGGGGTTGCGACGCAACAGCGCTGCTGCCCCGTCAGCGCCGTCAGCGGTCGTGATGCTCCAGCGCTCCTCGACGAGCACAGGCCGGCCAAGTCCAAGCTGGAGACCACGAATGCGATCGCGGGGGATCGTGAACCGCGATCGAGCCACCCGACGGGCGTCGGCCGGCCCGTTGCGGGGCGAGGTTCCGAGCCGTGAGGTGATGCACCCGACGTTGACGTGTCCCAGGCTCGCGAGGAGAGCACCGACGCGGTGCATGGCCGCGGTCTCGTCGAGCCCGACCCAGCCGACCCCGTCGACCGGTCCGGGCTGGTCGACGAGTACTGCTGGGGTGCCTCGTCGCTGCAAAAGGGCCAGGGTCGCCTCCTGGCTCGGGAGCGAGTGGAAGATGACGCCGTCCAAGGCGGCGGCGTCGACTGGGGCACGGCGCCGACGGTGGGGAGCACCCGCTGGGAGCAGCACCAGGTGCTGGTCCCTCTCGCCGAGCACGTGGGCGACGCCGGAGAGAAACCCGGCAGAGGCGGGATCAGTGAAAACGAACGGCAGTTCGTCAGTGAAAACTACCCCCACGCCGCCTGTCCGCCGCCGCCGCAGGCTTCGCGCCGTGGGGTCGGGCCCGACGTAACCCAGCTCTTTGGCGAGGGCCTCGATGCGTCGCCTGAGGCCGACGGACAACTTCTCTGGGCGGTTGTAGGCGTTTGACACCGTCGCGATCGAGATGTCCAGTTCTTCGGCCAGCCGCGCCATCGTGATGCGTTCGTTCGCCACTCTTCCAGTCTAGTTAAACGGTTAACCCACGAGCACCCTCTGACGCCCTCGCGGGGCGTGTGTGCCGTGCGATTGCCGGAGATGATGAGGTTGATCAACACATCCGAGGAGGCCAGAGATGATCAAGATGACGATGTTCTTGAAGCGCGCCGAAGGCATCAGCCAAGAGGCCTTTGTCGCCCACCATGTGAATGTTCACGGTCCGCTGATGCGGTCGATCCCAGAGACCAGGAAGCACCTCCTCCGCTACACCCAGACGCATTCGGACCGCCGGGAGGTCCCGGGCGTGCGGACCGCCGACTTTGACGGCACGGCCGAGCTCTGGTTCGACACCCCGGAGGGGCTGCAGGCGGTGATGGGATCGGAGACCTTCCGCACCGTCGTGGCCGCGGACGAGCCCAACTTCTTGGACCGAACGGCGACTCTGGTCATGGTGGGCGAGCCCGAAGACGTCGTCGGGGGCGCCACCACAGAGGCCACGTCGGCGCTGCCCTTGGGCGACGACGCCGACTCGTTCGGACCGTTGCCGCGTGGCGTGAACCATGTTGGCGTCACGGTTCCCGACCTAGATGCCGCCACCGATTTCCTCCGCGCCGCGTTCGACGGCAAGACCGCCTACGACGGGCTTCGGGCTGATCAGTCGCCTCGGGCGGGCGAAGAGACGGAGCGGCAGCTCGGGCTACCGTCGGGGGCGAAGATCGTGCGCCAGCGCATGGTGCAGATTGGGGTTGGTCCGGGCCTGGAGGTGTTCGAGATCGAATCGCCGGCGCAGGCCCCACCGGCGGGCTTAGCCGACCTCGGCCTGAATCACGTGTCGGTGTACGTCGACGACATCGAGGCGGCCTTGCGTCGCGCTGTGGCCGCCGGGGCGACCGCCCTCTCAGAACCGCACGCGAACTCGGCCCACGAGGACACCAAGGGCAACGCGAGCGTGTATGTGCGTGCGCCATGGGGATCCCTCTTTGAACTGCAGACCATCCCGAACGGACACTGGTACGACGAGCGCTCCGAAGCGCGCGCGTGGGTCCCACCAGCTCGATGAAGCAGCCGTTTCACGGGTAAGAGCCGGCACTGTGCCCTCGGTCATGTCTTCGCCGTGGCCGGCATACATCGAGACATGCTTCCACGACCTCTTCCATGCGGACCTCTGAGCCGCCCTGGGTCTTATGGAGACTCTGGTCTGCCCCCGGTCCCGCGGAGTCGAGATTCGTTGGATCTCATGCCACGGTGATGATCCGGTTCCTCTCGAACTCTATCGGCGTGAGCCATCCGAGCTGGCTGTGACGACGCTTCCGGTTGTGCCAGATCTCGAGGTACTCGAAGATCGCGTTGGCTAGCTCAAGCCGGGTGTTCCACTTCTTCCGATCGAGGAGCTCGACCTGCATGCGCGACCAGAACGATTCGATCATCGAGTTGTCATAACAGTCACCGAGCTGCCCATCGAGGCGAGCAGACCTGAGTCCTTGGCGCGCTTGGTGAAGGCCCAGGAACCGACTTGGGCGGGTTCAACCAGTCGACGCAACACCGGGCTGTTGAAGCGAGCGTAGATGCTCCTCGAAGACCTCTGCAGGGGTCTTCCATCCGAGGACCTTTCGGGGCCGGTTGTTGAGCGCGTAGGCGACGGCTTCCAGGTCTTCGGCCGACCATCGCGACAGGTCGGTGCCCTTGGGGAAGTACTGAAGCAGCAGGCCGTTGGTGTTCTCGTTGCTCGGGCGCTGCCAAGGCGAGTGCGGGTCGGCGAAGAACACTCGCGTCCCTGTCTCCAACGCGAACTGCGCGTGGCCAGAGAGCTCCTTGCCACGGTCCCAGGTGACGGTCTTCCGGAGCTGCTCAGGCAGCGTCGTGATCGACGCCGTGAGGGCAGCGTTCATCGCCACCGCGCCGTATCCGCCAAGTGCTGGCCCGTTCTTCACGTACGGTTTCTCGCCCCAGCCCTCCAGTCGTGGCAGGTGGACCAAGAGCGTCGAGCGGCTGCTGCGCTCGACCAAGGTGCCGATCGCGGACCTGCTCGTTCCGATGATCAGGTCGCCTTCCCAGTGACCGGGCACGGCACGATCGGCGGCCTCGGCGGGGCGCTCGCTGAGGACGACATCGGCGGTGACGTGCCCATGGGGCTTGTTGCGCGAGCGGGCCCGCGGTTGCCGCAGTGCTCGGCCGGTGCGCAGGCAGGTGACCAGTTCACGTTCCAGCGCACCGCGGCCCTGGATGAACAGCGCCTGGTAGATCGCCTCGTGGCTGATGCGCACTCATCATCGGGGTAGTCGACCTTCAGCCGGTGCGAGATCTGCTCCGGGCTCCATGCCAGCGACCGCCGCCGGTCAGCCCGGTGCGGCTTGTTTAGCCCCTTCCACGGCGGTGGCGTCGGACCCGCAACGATCGTGCCATCAGGGCCGCGGACCTTCCCCGCGAGTCGGTCCTGGACGTACTCCCGCAGCCGTGGGTTCTCGACGAGCTTCGCGGTCTTCGGCCGCTTCGCGGCCTGCTGCGCCTTCCACTGCGCGACCCCTGCACGGTACTCCTGCTTTCCACCGCGGGTAGCGGCATTGCGCCGCACCTCGCGCGAGATGGTGCCGGGGTCACGCCCGATCGCGCGGGCGATCTCGCGCACGCCCTTGTTCTGCGCGTGCAGGATCGCAATCTCCTCACGTTCCTCGAAAGAGAGGTAACGCCCAGACGGCTCGGCCAGACTGATCGGCGGCATCCCGCCAGCGCGGCGAAACCAGCGAATCCCGACCGGCACCGACACCCCGACAGCGATCGCCGCCTCAGCCGAGGTGATCCCAGTGGCGATCAGCCGCCAGAACTGCCGCTGCACCACCCGCGAGGGATCAGGCCGCCCAGGCGAACGCATCGCCGGCCGCAGCGCCCGATCCGCGCGCCACTGTCGGCGAACCCCTTCGGGCGCATCGCTGGTCTTCTTGCTCCAGTCCTCGGTCGCCATCGCTGAACACCTCCGAACTCAGGGTGTTGCGACGACCAGTTGAATCCGCCTTGCACTCCCTGGTCGGAGTGGATGATCGTGCCCGGCTCGACGCTCTTGTCGAGCCGGCTGTCGATAGCCATGCCGAGAGCGTTGGTGACCAGCGCGCCGGTCGGTGAGGAGTCGATCGACCAGCCCACGACGCGGCGCGAGTAGGTGTCGAGGATGACGCAGCAGTAGACCTTGCCTTCTCGGGTCGGGTGTTCGGTGATGTCGGTGACCCAGAGCTGGTTCGGGCCGGAACGGCTGAACTGTCGCTCCACCCGGTCGGTGGCGATGTTGTCGGGCAGGACCCGCTTCCACCGGCGCCGCCCGGTGATACCGGCCAGGCCCGCTCGTCGCATCAGCAGCTGCACCTGGTTGTGAGCGACGACGACGCCGCATCCGAGGGTCAGCTCGGCGTGCACGCGCCGGCCGCCGTAGATGCCGTGGGACTCGACGTGGATCTGGGTGATCAGGTCGGTCAGCATCGCGTGGCGGATCGAGCGTTCGGACGGTGGTCGTTTGCGGTGCTCGTAGAACCCGGATTCCGAGACACCAAGGACGTTGCACGCGACCTGGACCGCCAGCCCCTCTGCGGTCATCACTTCGATGGCCGCGTACTGAAGTGCCCCCGCTAGCCCGGACACCTTGAGTGAGGCGACGATGGTCGCCCGAGAGGAGTCTGTATGCCGGCAGCGAAGAGTCCTGAGTTCCGCCGTCGAGCCGTGGAGTTGGCCCGGCTCGGGGAGAAGCCCATCTCGCAGATCGCGAAGGATCTCGGGATCGCCGAGTCCGGTCTGCGGCGGTGGATGAAGCAGGCCGATATCGATGAGGGCGCGAAGGACGGCCTGACCACTGATGAGCGTGCCGAGCTGGTTCGTCTTCGTCGGGAGAAGCGGGTGCTTGAGATGGAGGTCGAGATCCTCAAGCGCGCGAGCGCCTATTTCGCTCGGGAGAACGTGCTCCCAAAATAGGGTTCCCGGTAGTCCAGGAGCTTGCCGCGGACGGTGTGCCCGTCGCGGTGACCTGCCGGGTCCTTGATGCCTCGACATCGGGCTACTACGAGTGGCGCTCGCGTCGGGCCAGCAGCCGCGACGTCGAGCAGGCCTACCTGATGGATGCGATCCGCCACGTCCATGCAGCTTCCTACGGCACCTACGGCCACCGCCGTGTGCACGCCGAGCTGACCATGGGTAGGCGGCTCGAGGTCAGCCACGGACGGGTCGAGCGGCTGATGCGTTCTACCGGTCTGCAAGGGGTTCACCGGCGGCGGCTGCGGCGCTGTACCCGCCGTGACGAGGCCGCGACACCGTCGGCGGATCTGGTCGAACGGCGCTTCACCCCCGACGGCCCGGATCGGCTCTACGTCGCCGACGTGACCCAGCACCGCACGAACGAGGGGTGGCTGTACTACGCGGTGGTCATCGACTGCTTCAGCCGGCGGGTGGTGGGCTGGTCGATCGCTGACCACATCCGCTCCGAGCTGGTCGTCGACGCCCTGCAGATGGCGATCTGGAACCGCCGCCGACCGGCCGGGACGGTCCATCACAGCGACCACGGCAGCGTCTACACCAGCTGGGCGTTCGGGCACCGGCTACGGGAGGCAGGGCTGCTCGGGTCGATGGGATCGGTCGGAGACTGCTTCGACAACTTCGTGGCCGAGAGTTTCTTCGCCACCCTGCAGACCGAGTTGCTGGACCGCTCGACCTGGCCCACCCGTGAGGGCTGGCGAACGCGATCTTCGCGTTCGTCGAGGGCTTCTACAACCCGACCCGGCGCCGCTCGACCCTGGGTTATCTCAGCCCCGCCGACTTCGAGACCCAGTGGGCCCGCACTGGGACTACTGGACCACCCAGCGAAAACGCAGCATGATCACACCCACCCAAACCTGGCCGTCCGGGAACACGGGGGCACTTAAGTCTCCTCTTTTAGCAGCTCGGTCGCGCGGCGGCTGATCGCCAGCTCAGCCTCAAGCTCAGCGATCCTCTTCTTCGCCTTGGCCAGCTCTGCGTTCTCGGCCGTGCTGAGCCCGGGTTGGAGGCCTCGGTCGATGCGGTCTTGGCGGCGCCAGTTGTAGATCGTCTGGTCACTGATATCGAGGTCGTGCGAGACGCTGGCGACGCTCTTGCCGTCCGCGAGCAGGTCGAGGACCTTGCGTCGAAACTCTGCCGGGTAGCCCCGTCGTCCCATCTGTTCCTCCTGGTGTCAGGCACCAGAATCCAGAAATCCAGACTCCGTGGGACCAGGGACACACCAGAGACTCCAACCAACCCAGGGCGACTCAGAACACGCGGATGCCCAAGCCGCGGTGCACAGATGGGGCACGAGAACGGCGGGCATGGCGATCGACCTCAGGCGGCGCGTCAAACCATGTCACCTATCCGTGCAGCAGACCCGACAGGCTCCTCCGTGCCACGGATTCCACGCTAAGCGCCAAACTCGCGAGCATCGCGGTCACATGCAGCGCGACGGCCCTACCGTTTGATCATGCCCACCCCCATCCCTGCGTCCGAGCACCGCGCGCGCATCCTGGCTGCGCTGCGCCCGCTTCCCTCGCAGGGCGTGCCGTTGCGCGACGCGCGCGGGCGGGTGACCGCGGTCGACCACCACGCCTGCGTCGCGGTCCCCTCCTTCGACAACTCCGCCGTGGACGGGTACGCCGTCCGCGCAGCCGATCTCATCGGTGCCTCGGCCGTGTGCCCGGTGATCCTTCCGGTCAGCAGCGCGATCGGGGCGGGGCAGGCCGCCGAAGCGGTCGAGCCGGGCCACGCAGCGAAGATCATGACGGGGGCGCCTATGCCGGAGGGAGCCGACGCAGTCGTCCCGTACGAGGCGACCGACCGCGGCAGCGACAAGGTCAGCCTCAATCTGTCCCCCCAACGGGGCGCGAACGTGCGCTGCGTCGGCGAGGACGTGACCGGTGGTGCTCTCGTGGTCGCCGCCGGCACCCGGCTGACCCCTCGCCACCTCGGCGCCCTCGCAGCGACCGGGCACGGCACCGTTGACGCCCATCGCGAGCCGAAGGTGGCGGCGATGTCGACGGGGGCCGAACTCGTCCAGCCGGGCCAGCCGCTCGCCCCGGCGGCGATCTATGACAGCAACTCGTTCATCATTGCCTCGGCGGCGGAGGAGCTCGGAGCGCGCACGAGATGCGTCGGTGGTGTCCCGGACGAGCCATCGCGGCTCCGCGACGCCCTCGAGGAGCAACTGGACTGGGCGGACGTCATCGTCACCACCGGTGGTGTCTCCGCCGGCGACTACGACGTGGTCAAGGCCCTACTCAGCTCCCACGGCGTCTGGTTCGGACCCGTGGCCCTCCAGCCTGGCAAGCCTCAGGGCTTCGGTCTCGTGGGCCGGCGCAGGGTGCCGCTCTTCGCGCTGCCGGGGAACCCGGTCTCCGCGTTCGTCTCCTTCGAGCTGTTCGTCCGACCAGCCCTCCGCCTGCTCCAAGGCCTCAAGCCGGACGGACGACCGGCCCGGCACGCGAGCCTCGCGCGAGCGCTCACCTCGCCTGCCGGGCGCGAGCAGTACCTTCGCGGCACGCTCACCGACGGAGTCGTCACGCCACTCGGCGGTCCCGACTCCCACCTGGTCGCCTCGCTCGCGCAGGCGAACTGCCTGCTGCGCGTCCCGGCCATGACGACGACCCTGGGCGCCGGCGCGAAGGTCGACGTCCTCCTGCTCGAGGACGCACGATGACGCGCCCGCAGCGTCTCACCCACGTCGACGAGACCGGCGCGGCCCGCATGGTCGACGTGTCCGCGAAGGCCGTCACCACCAGGACCGCCACGGCCTCCGGGCGGGTCCTCGTCTCGGGGGAGGTCATCTCGCTGCTACGCGGCGAGGGTGCGCCGAAGGGCGACGCCATCGCCGTCGCGCGCCTCGCCGGCATCATGGCAGCAAAGCGCACTTCCGACCTGATCCCGCTGTGCCATCCGCTTCCGATCAGCGCCGTCACGGTCCACCTGAGCGTCGCAGACGCGTCGATCGAGGTCGAGGCCACCGTGCGCACCACCGGGCGCACGGGAGTGGAGATGGAGGCGCTCACGGCGGTCGTCGGGTCGGGACTGACGATCATCGACATGGTCAAGGCCGTCGACAAGGGCGCCAGCATCGCCGACGTACGACTGCTGGAGAAGTCCGGCGGGAAGTCCGGGAACTGGTGCCGCACCGACGGTTGAGCGACCGCTCAGCCTCCGGCGACGGGTGGGATGACCGCGATCTCGTCGCGCGCTCCGATTGGGTGCGACGGGCCGGTCGGGTCATCGCCGTTCACCCAGACCCGGCACCCCGCGAGCACGCGCGCGAACTCGGTTCCGAAGCGTGTGCGGACCAGGTTGAGCGCCTCCTCAAGCGTCGCAACGTCCACTTCCTGGGACGAGACGCCCGCCGCATGCCGAGCGGTGGCGAAGAACAGCATACGAGCCATCGATACTCTCCTCAGGTGGTCAGCCGCCGATATAGGACATCTCGACGGGAAGGGTGGTCCGGGCCCCGGAGCGGAGCTCGGAGTAGCGGTCCGCGCGACCCGCCCATGTCGAGGACAGCAGACCTTCCAGGTCGCCGGGTCGGCCGTGACGCAGGGCCGGGACGAGGTCCACGCCTCCGGCGGAGAAGAGACAGGTGTGCAGCCTGCCCTCGGCCGTCACTCGGGCGCGGGTGCACGTGCCGCAGAAGGGTACCGAGACCGAGGCGATGATGCCGATCTCGAGACTGCCGTCGGCGAGCATGAAGCGTTGCGCGACCTCGCCGTAGCGAGACGCCGGAAGCTCGACGACCTGCCACTCGGAGCGGATCAGGTCGAGGATTTCCTCGGCCGTCACCACGTGGTCGCGGCTCCAGCCGTTGGTGCCGCCCACATCCATGAACTCGATGAATCGCAGTATCCGACCCGAGCCGCGGTGCTCTCGGATCATCGGCAGGATCTGCCTGTCGGTCAGTCCACGTCGGATGACGGCGTTGACCTTGACCGGCCCCAGGCCCGCCGCGTCGGCGGCGTCGACGCCGCGGAGCACGTCGGCAACGCGGAAGCGGGAGTCGCTGGCCGCCTCGAATATCTCCTGATCGACGGCGTCCAGGCTGACGGTGACGCGACGCAGTCCGGCCGCTGCCAGATCGTCGGCGAACCTCGGCAGCAGTACGCCGTTGGTGGTCATCGCCAGGTCGAGTCCCTCGATGCGCGCCAGCCGCTCGACGATTCCGACCACGCCCCTGCGCATGAGCGGCTCGCCCCCGGTCAAACGGATCTTGCTGACGCCGAGCTCAACCGCTGTGCGCGCAACGCGCTCGATCTCGTCGATGCTCAGCAGCCGACTCGTCGGCAGGAAGGCATGATCGGGCCCGAAAAGCTCACGCGGCATGCAGTAGCCGCACCTGAAGTTGCAGCGGTCGGTGAGCGAGATCCGCAGGTCCCGCAGCGGACGGCCGAGCAGGTCCGACGTCACCGGTCGACACCCTCTGTTGCTTCCTCGGCCAGCCAGGCGTCGGCTGCCTCGCGGACCGAGCGCGCCATCACGCCGGTCTCGGACCATCCCGACGCGACGCCGTCGTGCTCGAGCTTCCACACTGGCACGGAGACCTTCAGCACGTCGATGCAGAAGCGGGCGACGTCGAAGGCCGTACGACGGTGGGGCGAAGCGACCACGACCAGGACGCTCTCCTCCCCCAGCGCCACGTAGCCGCTCCGGTGGAAGAGCGCGATGCGCCCGGCGTCGGACCAGGTGGCTCGGGCGATGCCAACCACCTCGGTGAGCCGGCGCACCGCTTCGGTCCCGTAGACCTCGTACGTGATGCCGTGCACCTGCTCGTACCCCGGCGCATGGTCGCGAACGGTGCCGGCAAAGGTGACCACGGCGCCTGTGGTTGCCCGCACGACCCATTGCTGGGCCTCGGCCGGCGACGGGATCTGCGGTCCGACGACCACCCACGTCCAGGGCGTCTGCTCCTGCAGTCCGTCACCGATACCCGACGCCGGCAGATCCTCCACCAGGTCGGCGGGTGTGGTCAGCTCCGCTGTCATCGCCGGCCTTTCGCTTGGCTCCATCAGGACACGAGCAGTTTGCACCGACCACCGGTCTCCGGACGGTCTCGGCGTGACCGGAATTTGACGACCAGCGCCACCCGATCGAGCCGTGAGGAGCCGGTTACGTACAGGAATTGCGCGGGAGACAGGCGTCGTCTCCCGGGCGCCTATAGTCGGAAGTGTCGGACGACGAGTCGAGGAGACACCCACGCATGCTGTCCCACACCACGTCCCACGCCGCTGCCGTCGCCGGCGACGCACACGCCTGGCGCGACATGCTGCGCGATCACTTCGTCAGCCTCGATGTCGACGGTCTCGACGACGACGGCGGCGGCGCCGTCGAGAGCCAAGTCTTGGGCGGCCTCCAGATGTCGACGGTCTCCTCGCGTGATCAGGTGATCCAGCGCAAGGAGTCCTTGATCAGCCGCGACGGCAGCGACCTCTTCCAGATCGGTCTTATCCGATCCGGGCGCGCCGTGGTGGAACAGGACGGTCGTCGCGCTCTCCTGGGGCCGGGCGACTTCGTCGTCTACGAGACCAGCCGTCCCTTCGATTGGCGGCTGCGCGCCGACGAGTCACGGCGGGCATGGGAGCTGGGTGTCTTCACCTGGCCCCGGACCGGGTTCCGCCTCGGTGAGGCACGGAGCCGTGAGCTCACGGCTCAGGCCTTCAGTGCCGACGAGGGGATGTCGCACATCGTGAGCACGCTGCTGGCCGGACTGTTGACCGAGCAGCCGTCGATGGCGACGGGTGCGACGGCGATGGCGATGGCCGATCAGGTCGGCGAGTTGGTGGCGGTGGCGCTCGACGCGCTCGGTCAGGGGCAGGCCCCGGTCGGCCAGGAGCGGCTGCTGAAGGAGGCTGACCGGTTCATCGACGCGCACCTCTCCGATCCGGATCTCGACCCGGAGATGATCGCTCGCGCGGTGGCGATCTCCGTGCGTCAACTGCACCGGCTCTTCCTCGGTCGCGAACTGACGGTGGCCCAGACCATCCGAGCGCGACGACTCGAGGGAGCCCGTCGGGAGATCAACTCAAGCCTGACCCGGGACCGCTCCATCCGCGAGATAGCCCGCCATTGGGGCTATCTCGACCTGGCAGTCTTCGGCCGCGCCTTCCGTCAGGCCTATGGCGTCAGCCCGCGGCAGTATCGCGCCGGGCAGTGCGCTGCCTCGGGCGATCCGGCCGCCGGCGCCCCCCGGCGCCGCGCGCCCGGCCCCCCCGCGGGGCCCCGGGGCGCGGACCGGCTGGGTCTTCGGTCAGTGCGGCTCGTCGCTGGAGTGGCCCGGCACGACCACCGCGCCGTCGTGGACCAGCGGCGCCGCGTGGTTGACAGCGGTCGCCGCCTCACCGAACCCGACACTGATCAAGGATACCTTGTCGGCGTGCCCGCAGCAGTCGCCGGCCGCGAAGACCCGCGGGAGGCTGGTGCGCTGGGCACGGTCGACGGCGATCAGGCGACCCGTCATGTCGATGCCCCACCGCCGGATCGGCCCGAGGTCGGCCTTGAAGCCCAGCGCCGCGACCACCACCTGCGCCTCCCGCTCGATCACGCAGTCGTCGCTGACCAGCGTCACGGCTCGGAGCTGAGGCTCGCCGTGCAGCGCGCCGACCTCGTACGGCGTCAGGATCTCCACCGTCGAGGAGCGCAGCCGCGACAGGCTCGCCTCGTGGGCACGGAAGACGTCTCGTCGATGGACTATGCCGACCGATGAGGCGATCTGCTCGAGGCTGAGCGCCCAGTCCACGGCGCTGTCGCCGCCGCCGACCACCACGATGTCGAGGTCACGCAACTCCTCAAGCTGCGGCACGAAGTGCATCACGCCCCTGCCGACGTACTCCCCACCTGCGGGAAGCGGGCGAGGAGTGAAGCTGCCGATGCCGGCCGTGAGCAGCACAGCCGACGCCACGACGGTGGTGTCGGCGGCCGTCTGGAGCTCAACGCGGTCGTCGACGTGGGTCAGCCCGGCGACCTGCTCGCCAAGCAGATAGCGCGGCGACGATGCTGCGGCCTGCTCGGCGAGACGCTGGACCAGGTCTGCGGCCTTGACCGCGGGAAATCCTGCGACGTCGTAGACCATCTTCTCCGGATACATCGCGCTCATCTGCCCGCCGACCTGCTCCAGCGCGTCGATCACGGCAACGCTCATGCCGCGGAAGCCGGCATAGTAGGCGGCGTACAGGCCCACCGGGCCGGCCCCGACGATCGCGAGGTCGACGCGGACCGGGTCGCTCGTCGATCGACTCGTCGATCCGCTCATCAGGGACGTCCCCACGCGGCGACGACGGGGTGGTCCCCGGCGATCGGGCCGACTTCCTCGCCTCCGCCCGAAGCCTCGGGAAAGGCCTCAAAGAACTCGGCCGCGATCTCGACGAACCGCTCCTGGTCCGGCTCCAGCTTGTACTCCGAGGCGATGGCGTCGTTCGGGCAGGCGGGGACGCACTTGCCGCAGTCGACGCACTCGTCGGGATTGATGTAGAGCATGCGGTCTGCCTCGTAGATCGCGTCGACCGGGCACTCCTCCGTGCAGGCGCGGTCCTTGAGATCGATGCAGGCACTGGTGATCACGTACGTCATCGCTCAGTCGGCCTTTCCGGCGAACTCGACCTGGATCAGCGTGTCGGAGAAGGTCGGGGCGTGACCGAGGTCGGCCCAGGCAATCGGACTAAGTGCGGCCAGCGTGGACCCGCCCAGGCTGTCGGCGCGCCAATGGCCGACGTGTCCGACGGTCACGCCGACTGCCGCCGCGTCGTCGACCTTGGCGAAGAGCACAACGCTGCCGCGATCGTTGAAGGCGCGGATCTGGTCGCCGCTCTCGATCCCGCGGGCTGCGGCGTCGGCTGTGTTGATTATCAGCGTCGCCGGCTTCTGGACCTTCTGATGGATGGCGATGTTCGCGAAGCTGGAGTTGATGAACGCGTGCGCCTTCGGCGTGATGAGGTTCAGCGGGTACTTCGCCGCCAGCTCGGGGTTGGCGCTCGCGCTCTCCCGCGGCGGGATGTACGTGGGCAGCGGGTCGACGTACTCGCCGGGCTGGTGGTCGTTGGAGCCCTGCCGGAAGAGAGGGACGACGAAGTTGCCGCCGGCCGCTGCGGAGGAGAAGAACTCCGTCTTACCCGACGGGGTGCGGAAGTTCCCCTCCCGGTGCGGCGCATAGTCGTCGGGGCCGGGCAGGTTGAGGCGGGCGAAGCCTTCGGCCTTGAGTCGCTCGAGGGTGATCCCCTCCATCTGCGGCGCGGACCAGTCGAAGGCCTCGGCGATGATCTCCTCGTCGGACCGGGTGAAGATCGGGTCGTCGTCGAACCCCATCGCCTTGGCGAGGCGTCGGAAGAGCTCGGTGTTGGGCACCGCCTCGCCCCGCGGCTCGATCGACCTGTTGTTGTAGGTGATGTAGAGGTGCCCCCAGGAGAACATGATGTCCTCCTGCTCCAGCTGGGTCGTGGCGGGCAGCACGATGTCGGCGTACTGCGCGGTGTCGGTCATGAACTGCTCGCTCACCACGGTGAAGAGGTCCTCGCGCACGAGTCCCTGGAGCATGCGGTCCTGGTCCGGAGCCACGATGACGGGGTTGGAGTTGTAGACTACGAGCGCCTTGAGCGGTGGCTCGGTCTGGGTGGTCAGCGCCTCACCGAGTCGGTACTGGTTGATCACGCGTGTGCCGGGCGCGATCAGCTCCGGGTGCATCATCGCGCCCCAGTTCACCGGGAAGGCCCAGAGCGGCAGCTGGAGGATTCCGCCGCCCGGATTCCTCCATGCCCCGACCAGGGCTGGCAGGCAGGAGAGGGCGCGGACGGCCTGACCACCGCCGGCGTGCCGCTCTACGGCGACGCCGATGCGGATCACCGACGGCTGGCTGGTGGCGTACTCCCGTGCGAGGGTGAGGATCACCTCGACGGGGATACCGGTCTCGGCGGACGCCCACTCCGGGGTGTACTGCTGGACCCGCTCCTTGAGCTCCTCGAAGCCGAGGGTGTACTTCTCGATGTAGTCGTCGTCGGTCAGGCCCTCGTTGATGATGACGTGCATCATCGCCATCGCGAGAGCGCCGTCGGTGCCGGGCTTGATCGCGATGTGCTGGCTCGCCTGCTTGGCGGTGCGGGTGCGGAAGGGATCCACGACGACGACCTTGGCGCCGCGCTTCTTCGCCTCGGCGATGTAGGGCCACAGGTGCAGGTTGGTACTCATGATGTTGGAGGCCCAAATCAAGATGAACCTGGAGTGTACGAAGGACTCCGGGTCCACGCCGGCGGAGTCGCCGATCGTCATGGCGTACGCTGTGCAGGAGCCCGCGTCGCAATAGGTGCGCTCGGAGACGGTCGCGCCGAGTCGGTTGAAGAACGGGTCGCCCACGTTGAGACCGTTGATGATGCCCTGGGTGCCGAGGTAGCTGACCGGCATGATCGCCTCGGCTCCGTGCTCGGCGATCACATCCTTGAGCCGGGAGGCGATCTCCTCGATCGCGTCGTCCCAGCTGATCCGCTCAAACCGGCCGCTGCCCTTGGGACCGACCCGCCGCATCGGATAGAGGACGCGATCAGGGTTGTAGACCCGGTCGAGGTAGTTGTCGATCTTCACGCAGAGACCGCCGTTGGTGTACGGCTGCTCCTTACTGCCGGTCAGGGCGGTGGCGATGCCGTCCTGCACGGTGACCTGGATGGCACAGGTGTCGGGGCAGTCCTGCGGGCAGGCGGCCAGGACGGTCTGCTCGCTCACGCGGTCGATCAGCTCGGTCATGTCAGCTCCTTGTGGTCCTTGTGGTCCTTGTGGCCGTGAGTGGATGCCTCTCAGCCTGCTGACCAAGGCCCCGGTGCGTCCCGGGGTCCGATGACGGGGAGTTGACGATCCGCGCCAGGTCGAGCGAGTCGCTAAGAGTCAGCCGCCCAGGGCCGGCCCCAAGACTCATGGAACGCGAGGCTGCTTAGCGGCTCCCGCCGTCGCTCCCGGAGCTGCTCCTGCTCGGACGCCGACGACACGTCCCCGCGGTGTCCCACTGCGATCCCGGCAACGATCCGCACACCGCGCGGGACGCGGAGCGCGTCGGCGACGGCGTCTCGGTCGAGCCCGGAGAACTGGTGGGACCACAAGCCCATCGCCTGGGCCTGCAGGGCGAGGTGGGCCGCCGCCTGGCCGAGGGCGTAGAGGTTGCCGGCGGCGTCGGCCTTCCCCTCGATCGGCATGCCGCTCTCGTCCTCGAGCTCGGTCGCCGCCAGGAAGACGACCGAGGCGCGCGGCACCCACCCCGAGTTGCCGCGACTGAGATGGGAGACGAGGAGCGCGTGGACGGAGTCGCCGCGCTCGGCGACGACGAAGCGCCACGGCTGCATGTGCCCGGCGCAGCCAGGCGCCCACTGAGCCGCGTTCAGCGAGGTCGCGATCTCGGCGCCGGACAGGTCTCGCAAGGGATCGAAGGTCGTCGGATTCCATCGGGAGCGCATCGGCTCGGCAAGCCCGGGCGGGGTCTGCCCCCGGTCTGGTTGACACTCTGACCTGCCCTACGGGTTGGTTTCCAGATCGGGTGATGAGTCTCGGGCCTGACTGAAAGGCTCTGAGAGTGCCCCGTCCCTATCCGCCCGAGTTTCGTGCCCGCGCCGTCGCGCTGGTCCGA
>NZ_JAMOIL010000046.1 GCF_023656415.1 Nocardioides bruguierae | reverse complement strand
CGATCGGACCAGCGCGACGGCGCGGGCACGAAACTCGGGCGGATAGGGACGGGGCACTCTCAGAGCCTTTCAGTCAGGCCCGAGACTCATCACCCGATCTGGAAACCAACCCGTAGGGCAGGTCAGACTGTCACCCGTTCGTGCAGCAGACCCGATTCAGTCTTCACGCCATTCATCGTCAAAGCCAGGATGACTAGGCCGCGGTCGGACCGTCATGGCTCAGTGCCAAGGACCTAGCGGCGGATGAGGTGGAGGCGGGTGGCACAACCATGGCCCGTCTCCCCTCTGGGCTCGTCTGGGCTCGTCGCGTCGCCATCGCGTCGACGGCCATCTTCCTCGGCTTCGTTGCGTGGGCTCTCTTCGGTGGCGAGCCGGCGGATGGACCGGTCTGACCCTGGATGTCGTCGGCGTCTCGGACGGTGAGTGCAGGCGTCCGGCCTCGCACGAACGTGCCGCGTGATATACGTCGGGGGTGCTACGACTTCTCGGACTGCTGCTCGTGTGGAGCTACACAGGAGTCGGCGCCGTCCTGCTGGTGTCTGGGCCTGAGCTCGGGGTGCGGATGCTGGGTCTGGCGCTGATGGTGCTGGGCGTGGCCTGGATGATCCTCGACGTCCTCAGGCGGACCCGAGTCGTCTGACTGCGTCCCTTCGGCGCGCCGCTCAGCGGCGGGGCGACCTCAGCGCCATCACGAGCGCGCTCCGCATCGTCACGAGCAGAGCGACGAGACCCACGCGGCCGACCAGGACGCCGTGGTCGAAGAACATCGTTGTGAGGCGTCCACTCCACGTGCCGACCATCCAGTAGAGCGCCAGGATAGCTGCAGACAGCGTCCACACGAGCCCGCCGATCAGGGCGACGACGGCGACGCGGCTGCGCCGCAGGAGAAACGCTGACCCCACGGTCACCAGCATGCAGAGGGTGATGAAGACACCGGTTTCCGGCGCGCCCCCACGGTCGTGTCATGGTCGAGTTCCCTCTCGTGAAGTCGCACTTGCGCACATCGGCAATGATGCGTGGGCCGGGATGTGGACACGTACCGTCCCGAACTTCAATCGATCACGGCGATCACGGCGGCCTCGAGGTCGACGGAGCTGCCGGCGTCACCGCAACGACCTACGGCGAAGTCGCGGTTCCGAGTGCTCGAAACGACCATCCGCGTTGAGGCATGTGCGGGCACTTAGTCGTCAAGCTTTGGCGGCTTTGATGTCCGCTTCCCGCTTGACCCCGAACCCCCGACGCCGAGAAGGGGCAACCGCAGCGGCCCGAAGTGTCCAGCATCACAAAATGGGTTTTCCAGTTTCGGACTCGCGACATCAGTGCTCCTGCTTTGCTCCAGCCAACAACTCTGCGAGATCTCGATAGGGAAAATTGTGAGTCGCATTCGAATGTGCATCGCTACGGCGACCGCGGTGGCAGCGTCGATTGGGTTTGGGGCGCAGCCGGGCGGCGCGACCGAGACCGCTCCCGACGCCTGGGCAAGTCAATTTACCAACGCCGATGAAGCACAATCCTGGCTGTCGCGTCAGTCTCTACTCACCGGAATTTCGGCTGAAGAGATCGCCCTTCGCATGATCAAGCAGACTAGCGATGCTGCTGACGAGATCGCCGACCTTCCGACAGGCAGCTTGCAGCTCGAAAGCCGTCCGTCTCCGGGAATGAGCGACGAGGAGCTCATCGCTTTTCGGGCAAGTAGCAGAATTATTCGGCAACATGAGCGAGTGACGCAGACAGCGCGCGGAACGACGACAACGTCGACGACTGAAGAAGATCCAGTCAATCCTGATTCGACCACCTTCGAGGCCGAAGATGGAGCTCTCGCCGCTTCACGAGGAGATAGTGGCGAAAGCGACACGACTTACGTAACCATGGAGGATGGTGCCTATCGCGGGGATATCTTCTACTACCCTAGTTACAGCGCCGGGATCAACCACGGACATGTCGGCATGTTTCGATGGAAAGGCACGGTGATCGAAGCTGCAAACAAGAAGCTGGGCGTAAGGAAGATCAAGACCTCTGATCGCAAGGTTCCAGAGGGTGAAACTTACTATTACTACATCGGCTCCGGTTCGGCAAAGTCATTCGAACGCCAAGAGGCCGCCGCGGATTGGGCGAACGGAAAAGACGGATCCGATTACCGCCCTTGGTATGAAACAGAGAACAAGTTCTTTGTTGCCCCCTTTAACTGTTCGCAGTTGATCTGGGCCGCCTACGGTAAGCAGAGCATCTGGTTGGACAGCAATGGAGGGGATTATGTCTGGCCCGCCAATATCGTTAATGACGACAAGGCGCATCCCTATCAGATTGTTTGATGTGCGGACCTATTTCTCGGCTATTGCAGCCATTTCGATCGCCATTGTCCTCCTGGGGAGTGGATGCAGCTCGCGAGAGGACGGTCTGGCTGGTTCAACCGAGTCGATCGCCGATGCCAGCGTTGCGTTGTACGCAAATTCCATTTACGGGATTGATCCCAGTCTGCACGGACACATCCTCCTCCTTCAACAAAATGGTTCCCTTTCGTCCATCGAGACCAGCGGCATGTATCTTGGCTCCGTTCGCTGGGCGAACGGCTCAGTGATTGCGTCAGATTTGTCCGGCGAATTTTCAGTGGGCTTCGCTCGGGCTCAGTACCTTTCCCGTCGCCATGAATACGATATGGAATGGTGGTCAGGAGTGATGGACGGCACAAAGTGGACTATGTTCAATGTCGGCACCGACGGCAATGGATCATACGTTATGGGACTGACTGCTAACGATGGGGCAAGGATTTACGAAACTGAAGTCACTGGCGACGTCATAGGGAACGTCGTTTGTGGCGGAGGTGTATATGCAGCTGTTGGAATCTGGGGGAATCCAAAGAAAGCCACGGGAACTAAGTTGATGGAGTATAGTCTCGCGAATTCAGAAATATCAGGCCAAGTTTCTGAGCGGCTCAATCTCCCTGCTGGTTCTCACGTAGTTAATCTGGCTTGTTGGCGCGGCCAAGTGGTCACGGTTGCAATGCGGAGGAACGCAACGATCATTGGCGTGCTCACTGGGCAAGGAGAGCGCAGGTGGCGCGCAGTTCGCAGTGACTTGGACTACGATGGTGACGATGACGTGGTCGGCGTTCGCGGATCAAATCTCCTCACCGCTTCCGCCTATGACGGCGTGCGCTCGTTGAATCTGAGGACAGGAGGCGTTCACCTTGTGATTCCCAGTCCTTCGCCCGGCGATTTTCAAGCAGCTCTTGACCGCGGTCGACTGATCGCCTGGGTGGGCGATGACGACGGGCACTCATATGTCCGTTGGTACGACGTGAAGGACGGCCAGATGCTGGAGGAAATATCCGCGGACCGCGTATCGGAGTTTTTGTCTTCCGCGGACGAAGGGATCGATAGCGCTCCGGTCGCCATTCCCTAATGGAGTTGGGCCACCAGAAATCTCCCCTTGCGCGTCCGAGCCCTTCCTCGGAAAAGGTGGCTACCCTGTAGTAATGGGGTTGCTCGCGCAATGCGGCCTACCTGCCCGACATTATCAGTTCAACTTGGGGCCCATGCGACGAGGGTGAGCCCACTGGGTTGGATTCAGCGCTGCTACGCCAGCGAGGACTTCAACAGACGGCTGGGATCGGGTCTTGTCGACATCGCCAGGATCTTCGACGACTTGGCGCTGATCGAGTTCGGATCGGCGACCGTTCAGGTCCAAGGACAATCTGTCAGGGGATGCGCCATCGACTATGAAGGTGTGTCGTTCGTCGGCGGCTACGATCCCATTCGTTGGCCCTTCGTCATTGCGCGACGAAGTTCTTCGACTGACGCATGGCCGGAGTTGGTGCGTGTGTAGACGCTAATCAACTCGGCGGTGATGCCCTGGCGGCTCTGACGGCGTCCGTTCCCGGGTCGGCCATTGGCGCGGCGGCCGCGGGCGGTGCGGTCGGCTCGGCGCCGTCAGCGCGGAACCAGCTGGTCAGAATGACGTAGGACCCGACGACGATGAGCGCCAGGATCACCAATTCGACGGTCCAGCGAACGGCGCGCGGCCGACTCCTGTCCGAGCGGTCGTAGTCCATGCTGGCCTTCCAGATCGGCATGCGCTCTCCCGGTGAGCGGTGGGTCTGCTGCACGGACCGCAAGTCCCGCTGCTTTCCAGGTGCTAGTGATGAGACGGCGGACCTCAGGCTTCTCCAACATGGTGGACCGCACCCTTTCATACGCACACGTCCGCTCATTGGCATGAGCGGACATTCCGATTGCCGAACCCGAATCGGTGACGCAGCAGGCTGGAAGGCTCGCCGCCGCTCAAGCGTCCCGAAGAGCCCGTCCGGCAAGGTTCGCGGTGACGGCTCCGTCTCCGGTACGTCGGCGTCCACCGTCCCTCCAGCCTGAGTATCCACGTCTCGGCGACGGGACTGCGAATGTTCGTGCTCGCCGCCGATACCGGAACTGGTCGCGGCATCGTCTGGCTCGGGTGCGTTCTTGCGCGACCAAGAGCACTGCTCCGGCGGGGTGATCTGTAGGTCGCCTGTGGCATGGGCGGGTAGCGTCGAGCCGACGGCCCAGGGAGGGCCGATCGCCTGCTGACTCACTGCCGTGTTGCCGGGTCGCTCGAGCGAGGACGGGGACGGGGACGGATGATGACGCGTGCGAGTGGGTTCATGAAGGTCGCGTGTATGGCGACGGGTTGTGTGTGGACGTCTGCTGAGCTTCGGTCGTACGGGGAGACGGGTCTCGCGATGGACGAGCATCTGGCCTCCGTGGTGCACGTCGGGACCTCGCCCGTGGCCTTCGCGGTGACGTACCCGGGCGGGACGAGGTCTCGCGCGTGGCGCCGGATGCCGCTGGGGTGACGCGCCGAGTCGACGTGCCGGCCCCGGACGCGGGGGCCGGCTGTTTCAGGCTCAGGGTGTGGGCATGCCGCCGTTGACGTTGAGGGTGTCGCCGGTGGTGTAGCCGGACTCGGCTGAGGCGAGGTAGACGTAGGCGGGGGCGATCTCGGCGGGCTGACCGGCGCGGCCGATGGGGGTCTCCTGGCCGAACTCGGGCAGTGCCTCGGTGGGCTGTCCGCCGGCGGTCTGCAGTGGGGTCCAGAAGGGGCCGGGGGCGACGACGTTGACGCGGATGCCTCGCGGGGCGAGCTGCTGGGCGAGGGCCTTGCTCATGGTGTTGATGGCCATTTTGGTGGTGGCGTAGTCGACCAGGTGCGGCGCGGGGGAGTAGGCCTGGATGGAGCTGGTGTTGATGATGGAGGCGCCAGCGGGCAGGTAGGGCAAGGCCTCCTGGATGATCCAGAACAGGGCGTAGACGTTGGTCTTGAAGGTCTCGTCGAACTGCTCGGTGGTGAGGTCCTCCAGTGCGGGCTGTTGTTGCTGCTTGCCGGCGACGTTGGCCAGCAGGTCGAGGCCGCCGAGTGCCTGGACGGCCTGGCGGACGGTGTGGCGTGCCTCGTCCTCGACGCTGATGTCGCCGGGCAGGAGGACGGCCTGGCGGCCGGCCTTCTCGACGAGCGCGGCGACGTCCTCGGCGTCCTTCTGCTCTGCGGGCAAGTAGGAGAGCGCCACGTCAGCGCCCTCGCGAGCGAACGCGATGGCGGCGGCGCGGCCGATGCCGGAGTCGGCGCCGGTGACCAGCGCTCGCCGACCGGAGAGGCGCTCGGTGCCGCGGTAGGTGTCCTCGCCGTGGTCGGCGGGCGGGTCGAGCTCGGCCGCCAGGCCGGGCCCGTCCTGGTACTGCTCGGGGTAGCCGGTGGTCTTGTAGGCATCGACGGGGTTGCGGAACGTGTACTGGTCGGTCATGGCCCACCTGTTCCCCGGACAGACGAGTCGATGACCACCCGTCAGGTGGGGTGCCACGTGACGCGGGGCACCTTGGTCGTCGTGGGGCGGGTCGCGAGCCAGGTGCGGTGCCTCAGGTGCGGTGCCTCAGGTGTGGTGCCGCAGCCAGGTCGTGGTCCCGGGTGGGAGGCCGCGGCTCTTGGGGGTGTCGGTCACCGGGGTGACGAGGAGGGCCGGTGCGGTCTCGAAGGTCCACTTCAGGTGGTGGTAGACGCGTGAGAGGGTCTCGCTGCTCACGACGAGCAGGAGGTGGTCGTCGATCCGGCGCAGCTCGCGCCAGGGGCCGAGGCTCTCGGAGTCCAGGTATGGGTCGAAGGGCTCGTCGGCCCAGGCGAGGTAGAGGGTCACAGTGCTCGGAGTCTGGCCGGAGTCCGCTCAGGCCTGTGCCGTCGGCTCGTCCGTGCGACGCAGGTGGTCGGGGCGGAAGCCGTGGTCGATGCCCCACAGCACTGCCTGCGTGCGGCTGGAGACGTCGATCTTGCGGAACATCGTACGCAGGTAGGTCTTCACGGTGTTGACGCCGATGAACGCGCGGCGGCTGATCTCCTCGTTGGACAGGCCCTGGCAGAGCAGGGCGAGGACTTCTGCCTCGCGGGGGCTGAGCCCCACCTCCCGCCCCGGCCAGCGACCCGGCAACCCGCCTGGCCCTCCACCGGGCACGTCGCCGGCCATCTCGCTGGCTGTCTCGCCGGACCCTTCGACGTCTTCGGCGGCTACGTCGGGCGTGGACATCACCACCATCTCGCCGGCGTGGATGCGTTCGAGGGCGCCGGCGAGAGCCTTGCCGTCCAGGTCCTTGCTCAGGTATCCCGCTGCCCCGGCGGACAGCGCCTGCTCGACCAGGTCGGCCGAGGTGTTCCAGCTGTAGACGACCAGGCGCGAGGCCGGGTCCGGTGCCGCTGCGGCCCGGTTCATGTCTCGGCCCTGGCGCTGGCCGAAGGTGTCGTAGAGGACGATGTCGGCCGCCGCTCGTGGCTGCTCCCGGCTCACCTCCTCCACGATCGTGATGCGGTCGGCGTAGGGCCGCAGGAGCCCCGCGACCCCGGCGACGACCAGGGCGAAGTCGTTGACGACGGAGACGCGGAGGGGAGAGTTGGTCACATGTCGCATCCTGCCAAAGCAGAGCGGAGTCGCGCGGCGGGGATGAGTGCGTTGCCCGAAGGGGTGAGAGAGGTGTAGAGAGTTTGTGAATGGTTCATAGGTGTCGTGACCGCGGTGCCTGTCGGCGCTGCCCCGCACGTCGAGCAGGAGATCCGTCATGACCCTCACCGCCACCCTCGCCCCCGAGACCACGGCTGGTGCCGAGGTGATCGACCTTGATGCCTCACGTGGCCGTCGTCTGAGCGACGCCGACCGGTCGTCGTTGACCCAGCGCCTCCTGGAGCAGGCGGCGCAGACCGACGCGGCGTTCGAGCGGCAGGAGCTGCTGGCGCGCGTGGTGGAGCTGAACATGCGGGTCGCCGAGGCCGTCG
Source organism: Nocardioides bruguierae (assembly GCF_023656415.1). GTDB lineage: Bacteria > Actinomycetota > Actinomycetes > Propionibacteriales > Nocardioidaceae > Nocardioides > Nocardioides bruguierae. Next base: position 9,437 of record NZ_JAMOIL010000046.1, on the reverse strand, counting down.
CTCGTCGCTACGCGCGCAAGGGCATCCCGCTGGAGGACCTCACGCAGGTCGCCTACGTGGCGTTGATCCGCGCGGTGCGCGGATTCGAGCCCGAGCAGGGTCGGGACCTGTTGGCCTACGCCGTGCCCTCGATCACCGGGGAGATCCGCCGTCACTTCCGCGACCACGGCTGGACCATCCGCCCGCCGCGAGACGTGCAGCGCGCACACTCCCGCATCCTGCGGGCCCAGGCCTCCTTCGAGAAGCTGGACGAGGCCGGTATCGCCGGGCTGGCCGGCGAGGTCGAGGAGTCGGTCGACGTCGTCCGCGAGGCCCTGGCCGCCCGGCAGTGCTTCTCGCTGCTGTCGCTGGATGCGCCGATGACCGGCCAGGAGGGCGGGGAGACCTTCGATGTCGCACCGGCCCGCGACCGCGACCGTGAGCAGTCCGAGGCCCGGTTGCTGCTGGCTCCCGTGTGGGCGACGCTCGCCCCGCGTGAGCGGGACGTCCTGCGCCTGCGGTTCGTCGAGGAAGCCTCCCAGCGGGAGATCGCCGAGCAGCTGGGCATGTCCCAGGTGCAGGTCTCCCGGCTGCTGCAGAAGCTCCTGGTGCAGATGCGCCAGCGACTCTCGCCCGCCGCCTGAACCACACCTGCCCTGCCAGGCCCTCGGCCTCACCGCGAAGCGGGCGGGGTGGCGGCCCCAGTTACGTGGTGCTCCAGGGGGACAAGTACCGAACCGGGGCCGCCGGCCCGAGCGATGGGGGGACCCGAGCCGGCACCAGGAAAGCATGTATTTCCTGACGCCGGATCAGTCACTTCGGGTGAAACCGGCTCATGTCGTCCCTCAGCGGTGCGTGCGTCGCCAGGCGCGTGTCTGGGTGCCGCCGGGGAACGTCAGCCGGAACTCGACGGTCGGCTGTCCGGGGTGGGGGACGCGCCGCAGGTGCCGGTCCATCACCCGCGTCCGGCTGCTGAACGTTCGCAGCCCGCTCGCGCTCCACCCGCAGCCCGCTGCGCTGCAGCTGACGGTCATGGCGTTGGTGGAGGGACGCATTCGACGAGCCTAGGTCGGCCGTGGTGAGCGCGGCCCGCGAGGAGACCCCTGCGGCTGCCCGGCTGCACGCCTGCGGGGCCGGCTTTCACCCCGATGAACGAATCTGGGAGCCGGGGTCATGGGCTATCCCGGAGGTGAGGCCCGAGGACGTCGGGCGCTCGTCGAGCCCTCGAGGAGGACGACATGACCACCGTGGAGCGCACCGTGACCACGCAGACCCCGATCCAGCAGGTGTGGGACTACCTCTCGGACTTCACCACCAGCGAGCAGTGGGACCCGCCCTCGGTCTCGACCACGCGTGTCTCGGGCGACGGGGGCGTCGGCACGACCTACCACAACGTCTCCGAGCTGCTGGGCTCGCGTACGGAGGTCGAGTACGTGGTCTCGGCCTTCGACCGGCCGCACCGTCTCCAGCTCCAGGGCGACGCCGGTCCGCACCTGGCCCTGCAGGACACCATCACCCTGCGCGAGGCCGACGGCGGGGGGACCGAGGTCACCTACCACGCCGTCTTCGACACCGAAGGCGCGGCGAGCCTGCTGGAGCCCGTGCTGCCGGCGGGCCTGAAGCTCCTGGCGGACCGCGTGGCCGCCAGCCTCCAGGACCACCTGGACGCACTGTGACCGCCACGGCCGGCACCCGCCTGGCCTACTTCGGGCGCCTGGAGATCACGTGGGACCGACCCCACGACGAGCCGGAGCAGTGGACCACCGACGTCGCCCGGTGGGCAGCCAGCCTCTTGCCGCTCCTGCCGCAGGGCCCGGTCCTCGACCTCGGCGACGGCGCCTGCCACGTGGGGCTGCTCGCGGTGGCCGGCACCCGCCGGCCCCTGGTCTGCCTGGCGGACTCGGAGGGCGGGGAGGACGTGGCCCTCGCCAACGCGCGACGCAACGGGCTGGCCGAGCAGGTCACGGTCGTCGGCGTCCCGGCGGCGACGGACGATCGCGGGTACGCCCTCGTCCTCGGACCGGTCGGCGGCCCCGTGGCCCAGATCGCCGCCCTGCGCGTCGCGGCCCGGTTCCTGGGTGAGGGCGGGGCTCTCCTCCTTCCCCTGACCGGCCACCCCTCCGAGGACGCCGGGCTGCTGGCGAGAGCTCACGAGCACGGCCTGACCGAGACCGAGCGTCGCGACCTGGAGAGCAACGGCGCCGTGCTCTTCCGCCGCAGCAGCGACGTCGAGGCCGGGCTCGACGACCACGTCGTGGTCAGCACGCACGACTCGCGGCCGCCGGGCACCGTTCGGCAGGGCACCCACGCCCCGTCCCGAGCACCGTCCCACCCGCCGGCCACCGACGACACTTTGGAGGAGCACTGATGGCCGACCCCCACCACGAGAGCCACCGCACCGTCATCCTCGACGTCGACGGCACGCTGGTCGACTCCGTCTACCTGCACGTCCACGCATGGGTGCGGGCGTTCCACGAGGTCGGCCTCACGGTCGCCTCGCACCGCATCCACGCCGCCATCGGCATGGGCGGGGACCGCATCGTCTCCCACCTGGCCGGTGAGGCCGCCGAGGCGAGCGTAGGCGACGAGGTGCGTCGACGGCACGACGACCTGTTCGACTCCGTCCTCGGCGACGTCCGTCCCACGGCGGGCTGCCGGCCCCTCGTGCAGGCCCTGGCCGATCGCGACTGCGAGCTGGTCGTGGCGAGCTCGGCCAACGCCCAGACCACCGACAGGCTCCTGGACGCCGCAGGAATCTCGACGCTGGTCTCCGCGGTGACCACGGCGGACGACGTCTCCGCGTCCAAGCCGCACCCCGCACCGGTCCAGCAGGCCCTGGACCAGGCCGAGGGGCGCGCGTTGATGATGCTGGGCGACGCCCCTTGGGACGGCCGGGCGGCGCGCGAGGCCGGGGTGGCGTTCGTGGGGCTGCGCACCGGGGGCTTCTCGGGCGAGGCGCTGCGCCGTGTCGGGGCCTCCCACGTCTTCGACGACCCGGCCGAGCTGCTCGAGCACCTGGACGAGGTCGTCGAGCGGCGCGCGGTCGTGCCCGGCTAGATCCAGCCGGCACCTGTGGCACCGACGTCAGGCGGCCCTCGGACGGCCGCGAAGAGAGGAGACGAGATGACTTTGCCCATCGCCGACTACGACAGGCTGCTGCTCGCACAGATCGAACGGCGTCTGGAGACGCTCGACCTCCGTGACGTGAACGCGTTGGAGGCGCACGAGCGTGGCTACATGGCACGACCAGCCGCGCTGGACCTGCTGACCCAGCGACGTCGTCGCCTCTTGGCCTCCGACGCCCCGAACGCTCCCGAGGGCGACCGCTGAGCCCACGTCCACTCGCGGTGGCTGGCGTCCTAGCGGGCGCGGTTCTTCCTGGTCTGTCGCGGTCGGCTAACCGCTTCCCGCTTTCTGCCGGCGTGGGTCAGCCGAGCTGGTCCAGGCCGATGGCCAGCACCATGCCCAGCGCGGTGGCGAAGCCGGCCATGTAGGACTCCTCCTTGAAGGCCTGGGGGAACACCTCGGTGGCCAGGGACGCCACCACCGCACCGCCGGCGACGCAGCGGACCAGCCCTAGGGCGGTGCCGGGCACGCCGGCCAGCAGCAGGTTGCCGGCCAGCGCGCTGAGGGAGAGCAGGACGGCGGCGCCGGCCCACAGCGCCATCACCTGCCACCGTGAGCGCTGCTGAGTCATCTCCCGAGCACCCCCAGCGGCCTCGGGCAGGTTGGAGAGGAAGATCGAGCCCGACAGGGAGGCGACCTGCAGGGGTCCTGCACCGATGAGCGCGACACCCAGCGCCAGGTTCTCCGGCACGCCGTCGAGGGTGATCGCTGCCAGCAGTCCACCGCCGCTGTTGCTGCCCAGCCTCCGGGCGACCAGCCGGTCCATTGCGACGAACACCCCCGCGCCTGCGAGCACGCAGCCGACGACTGCCCACAGCGGTGCGGTGCCGGTGGCCGGTTCCACCAGCTCCAGGACACTGGAGACGATCAGGGCGCCGCCGGCCAGGGCGATCACGAACCCTTCGACCCGCGGCGAGATCTTCCCCGACGCGCCCCAGCCGGCCCCGGCGATCAGCGCGGCCGAGACGACGGCGATGACAAGGACAGTCAGCAGCATGTGTGCACCTCCGCGACAGGACGTTGGAGGGTGCCCGCATCGACCTGCCTCACCCGGGCCATGTCCCGGGCGGTCAGGCTGAGTTCTTGCTTGTCAGGCACCTGTGATGTGCGCGATTCACTCCTTTGGAGCCATCTGTTCGGGCGAGCCCGAGGAGGGGGCCCGCGCAGCGCTGACCGGGTGGAAACATGCGTTTCATGGCGGCCGCTCCCCGGTGCACCACTCACGCAGCCGCGTGCGCGGGGAGCGGCGGCTCTACTTCTCGGTCGTGACGCGCGCCGATCCGCCGGCCTCGCTCCGAGGGGTGACATGACGCGGCGACGACCGGGCTAGCGTCCCTGCATGAGCCGAGACGGAGAGCACCTGGACAGCAACGAGACTCCCGAGGTCGAGCCCGACACGACGTCGGACCCCTCGCTGGACGACGAGAACGGCAGCGACTGGGCCGACGAGGGCGGGGCGACCGAGGAGGGCCCGGCGACGGACGAGGACGCGTCGTAGATCTGTCACGGGCGGACGTCGCGGTTCGGGTCGGCGGCCCACCGACCGGCTCGCTCAGTGGGCCTGCTGCGCGATGAGGGACTCCACGGGCGTCTGCTCTTGGTCGGCGTCGTGCGCCTCGACCGCGGGCGGGGCTGACAAGATCCCGAGGGTCTCGTCTGCACGGTGGCGAGGGTTTCGCTGGGCGAACGGCTCAGTGATTGCCTCAGATTTGTCCGGCGAATTTTCAGTGGGCTTCGCTCGGGCTCAGTACCCTTCCCGTCGCCATGAATACGATATGGAATGGTGGTCAGGAGCGATGGACGGCACAAAGTGGACTATGTTCAATGTCGGCACCGACGGCAATGGATCATACGTTATGGGACTGACTGCTAACGATGGGGCAAGGATTTACGAAACTGAAGTCATTGGCGACGTCATAGGAAACGTCGTTTGTGGCGGAGGTGTATATGCAGCTGTTGGAATCTGGGGGAATCCAAAGAAAGCCATGGGAGCTAAGTTGATGGAGTATAGTCTCGCGAATTCAGAAATATCAGGCCAAGTTTCTGAGCGGCTCAATCTCCCTGCGGGTTCTCACGTAGTTAATCTGGCTTGTTGGCGCGGCCAAGTGGTCACGGTTGCAATGCGGAGGAACGCAACGATCATTGGCGTGCTCACTGGGCAAGGAGAGCGCAGGTGGCGCGCAGTTCGCAGTGACTTGGACTACGATGGTGACGATGACGTGGTCGGCGTTCGCGGATCAAATCTCCTCACCGCTTCCGCCTATGACGACGTGCGCTCGTTGAATCTGAGGACAGGAGGCGTTCACCTTGTGATTCCCAGCCCTTCGCCCGGCGATTTTCAAGCAGCTCTTGACCGCGGTCGACTGATCGCCTGGGTGGGCGATGACGACGGGCACTCATATGTCCGTTGGTACGACGTGAAGGACGGCCAGATGCTGGAGGAAATATCCGCGGACCGCGTATAGAAGTTTTTGTCTTCCGCGGACGAAGGGATCGATAGCGCTCCGGTCGCCATTCCCTAATGGAGTTGGGCTACCAGAAATCTCCCCTTGCGCGTCCGAGCCCTTCCTCGGAGGTGGCTGCCCTGTAGTAATGGGGTTGCTCGGCGCTAGCCAGTGGCCCGAGACGCGGCGCCGCGACTTTGCCAACGACCCCCGCAACCTGCTCACCGTCTCGGGCTCAGCGAACTCCAGCAAGAGCGACCACGGACCGAGGGAGTGGCTTCCCGTCAACGGTGCCTACAGGTGCCGCTACGCCGCGATCTACCTCCAGGTGGCGCACCTCTACGTCCTGCCCATCACTGCGGCCGACCGGGCCGCCGTCATCGAGCTCGAGCCGAGCTGCAAGACGCGCCGACCCTGACTCGACGGTAGGTCCCTCACCAGCGCTAAGAGCCGGAGGCTTCAGACCCCGGCTACACCCTCGATTGGGATGAGCCGCTTGAAGGTGGCTGCGGCCTGCTCCTTCTCGGAGTGGGTGATGACGATCGTGGCGTCGACGTCGAGGACGACCACCTCGCCCAGGTCGACCCCAGCGACCCTGCTTGCGGGCAGACCTTCGGGGCGGGCGGCGAGCTGGGACCAGACATGACGACGGACCCGCGCCCTGGCGGTGTTGATCCTCTTGCGGCGGGCCGAGGTGACCTCATCGAGGGTGCGCCACACCGTCGGTGGTGAGGCGACCGGTCCCAGTGCGGTGGCCTGGTGGCGTAGGACGTCGATGTCGGCGATGGTCTCGCCGCCATCGGCGAGCATCACCGCCACGTCGGTCATCACCCGGCCGCGGTCGTGGACCGGGCTGAAACCGCGGCGGGCCATGGCCTTGGAGACTTCATCGGTCAGGCCGATCTTGTCGGCCAGTAGCCGGATCGCGATGCTGCCGGCGTGGGCGATGACGCCGACACCATCAGCGTTGACGGACAGAGCAGAGGACCACGACGTACGCTTCACCGACCGAGTGCTTCCTGCTGGACGACCTGGGACCTTCGACAAGTCCAAGTCTTCCCTGTTCAGGAAGTGCTCCGGTGCTTCTACACCCGGCTCAGGCCGACGAGCCGTGAACGATCCGGGCTAACTCGTGGACACTTGTCCGTGTCACGTACCAGTGCCCTGGTCACGGAGGGCATATTGCTCTTCGTCCGCCGGCTGAAACTGTAAACCAACAAGGACGACGAAACGATGATCGTACGGTTCCTCGATAGCCCCTATGAACTCGAAGAGTCCGTCGAGGAACCACTGTGGCAACCGTTCGACCGGGTCGACGTGGTCTCCCCGGAGCCGGTGATAGGCGATGTCCCTGACAAAGGCGTCCCTTAGTCGAGTGGGCGAGATGACGAAGAGTCGCGAGCCGCTCTCGCCCCGCTGCTGGAACTGCAGACCACCCACTGCAGTGCGGTACATGCCGTACTTGCCCAACTCCCCCAGGAACTGAGCCCACAGCGTGCCTTCCGGGGCAACGGCGGAATCAGCCTGGACAATGGCCTGCGAAGGCAACTCCTGGCGCTCCTCCACTAGAATTGAACGCCCAAGCAGTAGCTTTTATTACGTGGAAACGCCGTCATGATCCGCACACCGGTCTTGCCGAGGAGCGCGACCACGTAACGAGTCACGGCTTCGCCGTTCGCGTTGGTGAAGTTGAACGGCTTCTCGTAGCAGAATCGGTTAGCGTTCTGAACGGTTCGTAAGGAAGGCTCAGACATCACCCATCGCAATGCCCAATGCATCCAGTTTCCCCACGTGGACCCTTGCCAAGATGCCAGTTTTGCAAACTGGGACTTGTGATATGCGCGTATATGCCGGATTCCGAAAGCCGCCTCCGACAACGGCTCCTCGCTGTCGCGGTCCTTCTTTCCGCAGTACATCCGAGCGTAAGTTCGCTCCATGCGGGAATGCGCCTTTTCCCGCGGATAGTCCTTGACGGTGGCATATCTGCTCTCTCCGTCGGTGCACACCCCGTCCCACCATGTACTGGCAGCACGCGATGCCACATCTGCGGGGAAGTAGACGCGTGCCCCGGACGCATCTAGAACATATGAGCGCGTCCCCGATACCCGGAAACTGGCTGGTAGGGTGACGCCTTCGAGGCTGAACGCGCTTTCGTCTGTCGTGATCGAGTCGGACTCAACAGCGGCGTCCGTGTCGAGAGTTAACGCCGGGCCTTCTGTCGGCGCCGCCGACGAGCCCGCAGCCGCGTGATCAGGGGCTGGAGAAGGTTTAGCAACGGCCGGATAGGTGGTAATCCCTAGGAGAACAAGGCTGAACAACGACACGACAAGGCGCCGAGGCAGCCAGTGGAACTTGGCGATCCCGAGCATGCTGGTTCCCCGCACGGCTAGGTGTTAGAGACTCCCTGAGTTATATGCCTGCTCAACGCTGGCCGTCAAGGTTGAGCGACGGAGTGGATGGGCCATCTCGCGGGGTACGCAACTCGCGACTCATTATCTCCCTCACCGACCACGGCGGCGCACCCTACGCAGCTTCTGCACGGCCCTTGAGGACCATCTCACGAGTGGGCGAGACACTCTCCAAGACCACAGCTCACACGCTGCGTCGCACGGTCGGAACTCTCATCGCCCACGAGGTGGGGCTCGACGCCGCACCGCCGAGCTGGCCCGGCACGGCTGCCCGCTCCGGTTGGTCCGGGACCAGCTCGGCCATTCCTTTGCCCGTCCCGGCGAGGTCGTGGAGCAGCGGCAGGGCAGATCCTCCGACTCGAGGTAGCGGTTGATCGCCGCGGCGTCACCGAGCAGCGCAATGCCGTCCCCGTCGTTGACCAGTGTGATCTCGTGCTCGATGACCGGCCTCCTCGTGACTTGATGGCGTCTCCGAATCGTAGGTGTCCCGCCCGGTTGTCGGGCGTGGCTGCCGGACTTTACCGCCAGAACCAGCCGCCTCGGGGTCGAGCTGGCTCACCGCGAGCCGCCTCGTTGCTGATGGCACCCGAGCTCTCAGGGGACGTACCGTCGAGCCGTGACCGAAGATGCAGAGAGCACGCCACCAAGCCGTCCGCACGGCCCAGCGTGGGACGTCGAGGTGACGATCGACGTCGGAACCCCCACCTACGTCACGCTCGCCGAGCAACTGCACGGCTGGGAGAGCAAGGTCTGGTGGGAGAACCTCGGCGACCTCCTGGGAGGCCGGCCCGGCTGGCACTGCGAGTTCACCAGCGAGGGGCTCCTGTGGTCCTTCGGTCCGCTCGGCTCGTCGTTGTTCAACCTCTCCGCACCTGAGAACCCCGACGACTACTCCTCGGGCGTCTACGAGGTGTTCGACTACGAGGCCGACACCACCCACCGGCTGGCCAGCACAGCCGATCTCCTGACCTGGCTCGAAGGCAACGAACATCGCCACGTTGACTACGTTCGCAGGATGAAGGGGCTCGCGTCGGAATTCGACTGGCGGGTACTCAAGAACCTCGGCGTCGAGCTGCGAGTCACCCACGACGGTTCGTCATACATCGGCACCTTCCCGTCGCTGCCCTTCGAGAGCGCCATGGAGACCGACTTCTCGACCCTTCTGACCCACGCTCGGCAAGCCGTCGCGCGAGCACACGACGCCCCCGAGGCGATCGCCGCCGACATCGACCTCGTCGTACGGCTGGACCCCCGCGCCTCCGCCGCACTATCGACGTAGGGGCGTGCCGACTTCTGGCATGCATCAGTTGCGGTTGAGGCCGTGGCGCCGCGAGTCGAGTGCGTGCTTCTAGTTGTGATGCCCAGGCACGTTGGTCGAGATCGTGTGACGACACGGTCTGAGGTGTAGGTGGACGAAGGCCTCCCGGGTGTGGAGTGGAGCTGTCTAGGAACCGCTCCGCCACCAAGGAGGCCTTCGTGT
>NZ_JAMOIL010000004.1 GCF_023656415.1 Nocardioides bruguierae | reverse complement strand
GGTCCACCGGCGACTACAGCAACCAGGCCGAGCGAGCCGCCCGCCGCACCGAGCGGCTCACCGTCAAGCTCAACGAGTCCCGCGACGCCGCGCAGAAGACCGCCGACGACTTCATCACCCTCGGCGAGAGCCTCGACGACGGCGAGGTGTCACTGCGGAAGTGGATCCGCCAGCTCGAGCGGCAGGCCGACGCGCTGCGGAACTTCCGCCGCAACGCCATCGAGGCCGCCGAGCGTGGCCTGAACAAGGGCCTGATCACCGCCCTGGAGGAGGCCGGTTCCGCCGGTGCGCTGCGGATGCGGCAGCTCGCCAACGCCTCCGACGAGGAGATCGACCGAGCGAACCGCGCCTGGCAGCGCGGCCAGCGCGAGGTCAACCGCTACGTCGACGCCATCGGCGGCATCCCCCCGGTGGCCCCCACCGAGGTCACCGCCGACACCAGCCCCGCCCTCCAGGCCCTCCAGAGCCTCCAGAACCAGATCGACAGCCTGGACGGGTCCGTCATCGACATCGGCATCCGCACCCCGTCGCTGTCCGGCATGGGCCCCCAGATCGGGTTCGCCGCCGGCGGCCACGTGACCCACCAGCACGCGCCCGCCCCCGCAGCCCTCACCGCCTGACCCGACCCCTTCAGGAGAACCAGCTCATGACCCTCATCGGCTTCGCCACCTACCCCGACCACATCGAGTTCGTCACCGACACCGCCAAGTACACCCGCCACGTCGAGAAGCTCGGCACCACCACCAAGCACCAGGTCTTCGCCCACCTCGACGCCGCGGTCATGACCCAGGGCAGCGAGGCGTTCGGGATCCACGCCACCGCGACACTGCTCGAGGTCGCTGGCCAGGTCGCCGAGTTCGACGAGCTCGTCCAGCACGCACCCCGCGCGCTCCAGTTCGCCCACGACGCCGCCGACCAGCCCAACGAGTGCCTCGCGATCCTGCTCGGCTACTCCCAGTCCCGCAGCGAGTGGACCGGCGTCGCGTTCGCGTCCGACCGCGGGTTCAAGCCGACCCACGCCCGCACCTGGCTCCAGCCGATGCCCTGGACCATCCGGCCAACCGGCCTCGAGCTGCGGCGCGTCAAGGGTTGGATGGACGGCCACCCCGACCTACCCGCCGTCGTCGACCAGTGGACCGCCTCCGACCCGCTGACCCCGCCCGACAGCGACGCCGCGTGGGTCTCCCTCGCGCAGGAATCCCGCAACCAGCGCAGCGGCGAACCGTTCGCGCACGTCGTCGTCCACGGCGACCTCATCCATACCCGCCTCGAAGCCGGCGCCGCCACCACCCGCGCCCTGCACCACTTCACCGACGACACCGCCACCCTCTTCGCGCTGCTCCACGGCACCCGCCACCCCTACGGCCAGGCCCAGAACTGCCCCTGCGGCACCGGCCTCGCCTACCGCGACTGCTGCCTCCGCGACCACTGGGGCGACCCCTGCGGCTGCCGCTCCGGCCTCGCGTTCGAGAGCTGCTGCCTCATCCCCGCGACCGCGGCATCTCTCGACGCCTGACCAGCCCTGGCACGGTCGATGCGGCCGGGGGGGGGGGGGGGGGGGGGGCCCCCCCCCCCGCCCCCCCCGGGGGGGCCCCCCGCCCCCCCCCCCACGCCCGCCCCGCCC
>NZ_JAMOIL010000003.1 GCF_023656415.1 Nocardioides bruguierae | reverse complement strand
CCCCCCGGCGCGCCCCCCCCCCCCCGCCCCCCCCGCCCCCGGGGGGGGGGGGGGGGGGGGGGGGGGGGGCCGCCCCCCCCCCATCGGCCCTCTTGAGGTCAGCCCTCTCGAGACTTCCGCTTCCTCGTCCGAAGGACTCGTAGGCAGTTGCCGCAGTCACGCTTGACCGCCGTGATCACGCCGCTGGCCGGCGAGTACACGACATCGTGGGCCTGCTCGCCGCTCGGGAGGTGCGGGGCGAGCCAGACCTGTCCGCACAGGGCCGGGAACTCGACGCCCATCTTGCTCGCGATCTCGGCCTCGGCAGTCCAGTAGTAGTGCCACCGCGGCTTGCGCCCGGACGGCTTCCGCCGCTGCTGGGACTCAGGGGCAGGGGTCCCCGCATTCCGGGGACCCTCGGTGGTGGGGTACGCCGGACGTATCCCACCCTCGTCGCCTCGGTCTGCGGCAGGGATCCGCAGATTGTGCGGATCCCTGCCCGGCTGCGCGCTCACGGCTGTGCCTCGATGATCAGCGAGACCAGCGCCCACGCGAGGTCGGCGGCCTGGGCGACCTCGAGCGCCGTCGACTCCGCGGTCACTACGACAACGTCACCGTGCCCGTCCTCAGGCGAGGGCGTGCCGTCCGGCCACGTGATCGACGAGAGCGTCCAGTCGGCCACGAGTCGGCTCTGGTGGATGACCCGGCCGTCCCAGTCGTTGTTCAGCAGCTCTGCCGCGTGGAACTCCTGGCTCCTGGTGCACCACGGCGGGCACGGCACCGCGACGATAGGGGTAGCGCCTCCAGGCGCAGGGGTAGTACCTTCTGTTTCAGACATCCTGATCCCTTTCGAGGGAGCGAGGCCCCCGCGGAGTTGCAGCTCCGGTGGGGGCCGATTCGTTTCGAACGCAGGACGCGACGGATTGCAGTCCGTGGCGTCGACGGTGGGGTGACTTCCAGTCACGGCACCGGGTCGAACGGGACCGGCTTCGGCAGGCCGGCCCTCAAGGTGTCGTCGGCTGCCCAGCGGCGGCTCCCCTCCAGCCCCGGTAGGACGGGGCGGTGCGCAGGGGCTCGCTCTGGTGGACACATTCGGGACACGTCCCGGAAAGCATCAGGCCCCTGACCGGCATTGCTGCTGGTCAGGGGCCTGATGTTGGTGTGGGCGATACTGGGTTCGAACCAGTGACCTCTTCGGTGTGAACGAAGCGCGCTACCACTGCGCCAATCGCCCGTGCTGCACCTCTCGGTGCGGAACGAGACTGTAGCCGCACGGTGTCGGGCACACCAATTCCGGGTCGACCTCGCCCGCACGCACGCCCGTCGGGGGTCGGGTCGCGACCACGACGGGGCCGGAGCGGGGCCTCCTGCCGGCCCGAGCGGGAGCCGCACGAGCACCGGGCCGATCCGCCGACGGACGACTCGCCGACCCGGCCGCGACGCCCCGGCATCCCCGCTCCCACCAGCCGCGACGCCACCCCAGGAATCACTCCCGACACTCCCCTGACACCACGAGGACACCCCCGATTTGGCGCCGTCGGGGGGCTCGGCTAATGTTCTCGACGTCGCCAAGGGGCACCGCCCCGAAGCAGACAAGCGGACGTAGCTCAGTTGGTAGAGCGCAACCTTGCCAAGGTTGAGGTCGCGAGTTCGAGCCTCGTCGTCCGCTCTGAGAGGTCGCTTGATGGCCAGGCCTCCACGGTGGGTTGGCCGAGAGGCGAGGCAACGGACTGCAAATCCGTGTACACGGGTTCAAATCCCGTACCCACCTCGTAGAGTAGACAACTCAACAACTAGGACGATTGGCGCAGCGGTAGCGCGCTTCCTTGACACGGAAGAGGTCACTGGTTCAAACCCAGTATCGTCCACAGACAGAACCCCCGGACCTTCGGTCCGGGGGTTCTTGCATTGCTCCGACCAGCACCGCCGCATGCTCTCGAGACGACTCGTCCATCCGGCCGTCGGCGCAGGTCAGAGCCGCTGCGCGAGCGGTGCGTGCCGGCAGGGGACGCGGATTGGGCACCGGTCCCCCGGTCCGCTAGTGTCCTCGTCGTCGCCAGGGCGCAAGCCCCGGAGGACGTGCGGACGTAGCTCAGTTGGTAGAGCGCAACCTTGCCAAGGTTGAGGTCGCGAGTTCGAGCCTCGTCGTCCGCTCCGCACCAGCGAGGGCCGACCCGGAGACCGGGTCGGCCCTCGCTGCGTCTGCAGGCCTGCGCGCCTCAGGCCCGTGCCAGGGGCACGGTCAGGCTCGACCGGTGCAGCGTCGCGAAGACCGCCGCCTGGGTGCGGCTGGCCACCTGGAGCTTGCCGAGGATGTCGGAGACGTAGTTCTTCACCGTCTTCTCCGACAGCTGGGCCTCGTGCGCGATCTGGCGGTTGGTCAGCCCGTCGGCCAGCAGCAGGAGGATGCGGCGCTCACCGGGGGTGAACACGTCGACCTCCGGGTCGGACTGCTCGGCGTGCCGCACGTGGTCGAGCACGGCCCCGGTCACCTGGGGATCGAGCACGGACTGACCGCGCGCGACCCGACGCAGGGCGATGGCCAGCTCGTCGAGGTCCGCGTCCGCCAGGAGGTAGCCGGTCGCGCCGGCCTGGATCAGGTCGATCAGCCCGACGTCGTCCCGCTGCTCCCCGAGCACCAGGATGCCCGTCGACGGCGAGCGCTCACGCACCTCCCGGCACGCCTCGGCCCGCGCCGTGGCGGGCAGCCCCGCGTCCAGCAGCAGCACGTCCGGCCGCAGCGCCGGGACCCGGGCCACGGCCGTCCGCACGTCCTCGGTGTCCCCCACGACCCGGGCAACGCCGCTGCCCTCGAGCAGCGACCGCAGCGCGAGGCGCAGCAGCCGGTGCTGGTGGAGCAGGTAGACCTCCGGGCGAGGGACGACGTCTGTCGCCTCCATGCTCCGGACGCTATGCCCGGGGAGGGACGCCGCCCATCGGCGCAACGGCAGGGTGAGCCAAGGTAAATGGTCCTCTCCTGCCCCGATCGGCCCGGGCCACCTCGCCCCGCACCCGGGCCGCACCCGTGGGGTCGACCTCGACCACGGCGCAGGCCACCCGCGGCAGGACGGCGGCAGCCACCCCGCGCTCGGGGGCGCCGGCCGCGCTCGCCGACCGGTGCGTGCCGAGGACCAGCACGTCGGCCCCGTCCGAGGCGTCCACCAGGACGTCGGCGACGCGACCGTTCGCCAGGACCCGGCGCACGGGCACCGCACCGGCCCGGGCCGCGGTCGCCTCGGCCAGCGCACGGGCCTGCGCCCGGGCGGCGAGGTGCCGGGGCAGGCTGTAGTGCCCCGGAGCCTCACCGACGAGCACCTCGCCCTGGCCCGGCCACACGGTCACCACCTCCAGCTCGCGTCCGCTGACCTCGGCGGCCCGCAGCGCCCAGGCGAGGGCGTGGGCACTCCCCCGCGAGCCCGACACGGCCACCACGACACGACCGCAGTCCGCCGCGCCCTCCGACGTCCGCTGCTCCATGGTCGCCCCCCTCGGCGCTCGGGTCCCGTCACGCTCCCTCCAGCATCCCCCCGCCCCGCCGCCGACACAGGACCCCATCGGCAGGGGCCGCGGGAGCGGGACAGCCCCTCCCGACCGGGACCTGGGGCCCTGTCCCCTGCCTCCCCGAGCCCGACCCGGCCTCCTCCGACGGGTCCGGACGCACGTCGACCCCGGGACGCGGGGGCGCACCGGGGCCGGAGCCGTACGACGACGTCGGACGACGGGGGTCGTCCGTGCCGGAGGAGGATCAGTCGATGTCGCTGGGGTCGATGTAGACGAAGAGGGACTCGAGGTGGCCGTCGTGCGGGGCGAACCGCATGCCGACGGGGCTGTCGGGGCGCACCCCGGTCTTGCGGGCCCTGGTCCACGAACCAGATGAGCTCGCCCCAGGTCAGCTGCTGGTCGAGGTCGAGGCCGATGGCCGTGTTGATGGTCTTCTTCTCGAACGTGTCGAAGTCGTCGTCGCTCATACCCCCCACAGTAAATGTGCCCGCGGAGGCGTCGGAGGCGATTTCACCCGCCTCGCACGTCACCTCCGTTAACTCTGTGCAACGTCGGGCCGCCGCACGGCCCGACGTCCGGGACACCCTCACGTCCCGACCTCTCCAGGTCTGGACCAGCAGGCACGTCCATCACCCGACAGGTGTAGGTCGGGCCGCTGCGGGGCACCTTCCTCCCGAGAGTGGACGGCACCGCCGCCTCGCGCCGACGGACTCCGTCGGACCAGGGGACGCGAGGCGGGCGTGGTCACCAGTTCCGCCCCCGGTCCGTGGCTCGGACCGGGGGCAGACGCACGTCCGGACCGGACCAGCCGCCCACCACCCGGACAGTCCGTGCCGCCGGGATTGATCCGGCCGCACACTGGGTAACGAATCGGTATCGGTCCGCCGTTGATGTGGGCGTACGGGCAGCTGGCCCGCTATCGCCCGGAGGAGCGTCGACGGCACGCGAGGGCCGACGTCGGGTCGTGGTCCGTCCAGCCTCGAGACCACCCGGCTCCCCGCTCCACGCGGGGAGCCGGACGACCCTGGCGCCGACACGCTCCCGGCCGCCCTGGGTCGACCCTCAGCGCGGCGTGAGCTGCGCGGAGGCCAGCCACTCCTGGACCAGGCCCCATCGCTGCCCGCGCACCCGCGCGACGTAGACGACGAGGCCCTCCCAGCCGGCCTCGCCCCGCCGCCACTCCAGGAGCAGCCCCGGCCGCTTCACCCCGTCCGCGTCGACGGCGTCACCGACCCAGCAGTGCCGGGCGGGGCACGCGTCCACGAGCGGTGGCCGCCCGTGACCCGTCGGGTCGAGCCCGGGGAAGGACGCCGGCGGGCGCGCCCTGTCCCGCAGCGGGACCCCGCTGCCCCGTTTGCTCATGCCGCCCGCCACGCGCCGATGGTCGCACAGGATCGAACACCTGTTCGAGTCCGGAGCTGCAAGTGACTCGCCGGTAGCCTCGCTCGGCCCACCGACCTACGGTGGCCCCATGACGCAGGACACACCGCTGCCCGGCCGTGCCGACATCCGCCGCTCCACCAACCAGGCTCCCCCACTGGTCGGGCACAACGCCGTCACCGGCGACGCCGCGCTGAGCGACGCCGTGCTGCGGCACGCCGACGGGTCGGTGCTGGAGGGTCTCGCCGCCCTGGGTGCGGAGGCGGGCAGCGCGGAGGTCCGCGAGCACGGGGTCCTGGCCAACACGCACACGCCCGTGCTGCGCCCCTACGACCGGTGGGGCAACCGGGTGGACGAGGTCGACTTCCACCCGTCCTGGCACCACCTGATGACGCGCGCCACCGCGCACGGCCTGGGGGCCGCGGCCTGGGCCGCCGAGGCCGTCGGGCAACCGCACGCGCACGTGCGCCGTGCCGCCGGCTTCATCGCCTGGTTCGGCCCGGAGCCGGGGCACGCCTGCCCCACCACCATGACGTACGCCGCGGTGCCGGCCCTGCGCGCGGACCCCGCGCTCGCGGAGCGCTTCGAGCCCGGCCTGACGTCGACCACCTACGACTTCGGCCTGCGCGCCCCCGGCACCAAGGCCGGCCTGCTGGCGGGCATGGGCATGACCGAGAAGCAGGGCGGGTCCGACGTCCGCACCAACCTCACGCGGGCCGTGCCCAGCGGGGACGACGGCACCTACACGCTGCACGGCCACAAGTGGTTCACCTCGGCACCGATGAACGACCTCTTCCTCGTGCTCGCCCAGGCCCCCGGTGGCCTCACCTGCTTCGTGCTGCCGCGGGTGCTCGAGGACGGCACCCGCAACGCCCTGGACGTGGTGCGGCTCAAGGACAAGCTCGGCAACCGCTCGAACGCCTCCTCGGAGCTCGAGATGGACGGGACCCTGGCCCACCGGCTCGGCGAGGAGGGACGCGGCGTGCGGACCATCATCGAGATGGTGGCCGCCACCCGGCTCGACTGCGTGCTCGGCTCCACCGCCACCATGCGGCGGGCCGTGGCGGAGGCCTCCTGGCACGTCGCCCACCGCGACGCGTTCGGCGGGACGCTCGCGGACAAGCCGCTCATGCAGAACGTGATCGCCGACCTCGCGATCGAGACCGAGGCCGCCACGGCGCTGGGCATGCGCCTGGCCGCCGCCGTGGACGGGCGCGACGACGCCCACGAGGCCGCCCTGCGCCGGATCGCCCTGCCGCTGGCCAAGTTCTGGGTCTGCAAGCGCACGCCGACGGTGGTGGCCGAGGCGATGGAGTGCCTGGGCGGCAACGGCTACGTGGAGGAGTCCGGCCTGCCGCTGCTGTTCCGGGAGTCCCCGCTGAACTCGATCTGGGAGGGCTCCGGCAACGTCAACGCCCTCGACGTGCTGCGGGCGCTCTCGCGCGAGCCCGGCGTCCTGGACGCCTGGATCACCGAGGTCGGCCTGGCCAGCGGTGGCGACCACCGGCTCGACCGGGCCGTCCAGGAGACCCTCGCCCTGCTCGGGCGGCTCATGGGCGAGCCCGACCAGATGGAGCGCCAGGCCCGCCGCCTGGCCTCGCGGATGGCGCTGGTCCTCCAGGGCGCCCTCCTGGTGCGGTTCGCCCCGCCCGAGGTCGCCGACCTGTTCTGCGGCTCGCGGCTCTCCCCCGGCCACGACGGTGTCTTCGGCTGCCTCGAGAGCGGCGACCCCGCCGCGGTGGTGAAGCGGACGACGCCCCAGGCCTGAGCCGACGAGGGACGAGGCTCACGCACGACGAGGCCCCCGCCGGACGGCGGGGGCCTCGAGCGTCTTGCGGGGTCCTGCGGGGTCCTGCGTCAGACGGTCTGGCGCTCGCGGACGTCGGCGGGGGTGTGCTCGCCGGCGGCCGGGGCGGGCTGGTCCTCGTGCTCGTCCAGCATCGTCGCCTCGTCGAACGGCTCCTGGCCCGAGAGCACCCGGTCCAGGCGTGCGCGGTCGAGGCTGTGGGTCCAGTGGCCGATGAGGATGGTCGCGATCGAGTTGCCGGCGAAGTTCGTCAGGGCGCGGGCCTCGGACATGAACCGGTCGATGCCGACGATGAGCCCGACGCCGTCCAGCAGCTCCGGTCGGTGCGAGGACAGGCCACCGGCCAGGGTCGCCAGGCCCGCGCCGGAGACGCCGGCCGCGCCCTTGCTGGCGATGACCATGAAGACCAGCAGCGAGATCTGCTCGCCGATGCTCAGCGGGTCGCCGAGCGCCTCGGCGATGAACAGCGAGGCCATCGTCAGGTAGATGGCGGTGCCGTCGAGGTTGAAGGAGTAGCCGGTCGGCACGACGACGCCGACGGTCGAGCGCTCCACGCCGGCGTGCTCCATCTTCGCGATCAGGCGCGGCAGCGCCGACTCCGAGGAGGACGTGGACACGATCAGCAGGAACTCCCGGCCCAGGTAGGCGAACAGCTTGAAGACGTTGACGCCCGTCGCCACCTTGAGGATGGCGCCGAGGACGCCGACCACGAAGATCACGCAGGTCACGTAGAAGGCGATCATCAGCACCGCGAGGCTCTTCAGGGCGTCGACGCCCGTGGCGCCGACGACGGCGGCGATGGCACCGAAGGCACCCACGGGGGCCGCCCACATGATCATCGCGAGGACGCGGAAGACCACGCGCTGCAGGTGGCCGACGCCGCGGAGGACCGGCTCGCCGGCCTTCCCCATGCCCTGGAGGGCGAACCCGACGAGCAGGGCCACCAGGAGCGTCTGGAGCACCGAGCCGGACGTCAGCGACGAGACCAGCGAGGTCGGGATGATGCCCAGCAGGAAGTCGGCGGTGCTGGCGTGCGACTCACCGGCCGTCGCGGCGCCCACGCCGGCGACCTCGTCGGTCAGCCGCAGCCCGTCACCGGGGTGGATGAGGTTGCCGACGACCAGGCCGATGGCCAGCGCGACCGTCGACATCAGCAGGAAGTAGCCGAGGGCCAGGCCACCGACCTTGCCCACCCGGGCAGCGCTGGCGACCGACCCGACTCCCAGCACGATCGTGCAGAAGATCACCGGCTGGATCATCATCTTGATGAGGGCCACGAAGCCGGTGCCCAGCGGCTTGAGCGCCACCCCGACCGACGGGAACGCCAGGCCCACGACGATGCCGGCCACGACGGCGACGATCACCGCCAGGTACAGGTAGTGGGTGCGCGAGCGGGTGGCTGTGGTGGCTGTGGTGCCGGGGCTGCTGCTCATGAGACCTCCTCGTCCGGGTGCCGGGACCGACCCGACGGACCGAGGTTCCCCGCTGCTGTGAGGTGCGTCACCGTTGTGGTCGTTGTGATCACGGACACCTGAGCGCGGGGCACTGCGGCACCCCGCCGACGCCGCCGGTGGGCGGGGCGAGCGTGTCCTGGGGCACAATCCGTGCCGTGCTCCCCCGCCGTGCGCGCGGTCGCGACGTCCCGGTGTCGCGGCAGGTGCTGCTCCTCCAGGTCGGTCTCGTCGGCATCCTCGTCGTCGTGGCGCTGGCCCTGTCCGTCGCCGACGCCCGCTCCGACGCGCGCGGCCGGGCCACCGACCGGGCGCTGGCCGTGGCCGGCACGCTGGCGGACTCCCCCACGGTGGGCGACGCCCTGGCCTCCGAGGACCCGTCCGCCGTGCTCCAGCCCTACGCGGAGGCGGTGCGGGCCGACACCGGGGTGGACTTCATCACGATCATGACGCCGGCCCGGCTCCGGCTGACCCACCCCGACCCCGCGATGATCGGCCTCCCGTTCCAGGGCGACGTGGGCACGGCGCCGAGCGGCGTCCCCTTCACCCAGGAGTACGCGGGCACGCTGGGGCCGTCCATGCGGGCCGTCGTCCCCGTCCTCGGCGACGACGGCACCCTGGTGGCCATGGTCTCGGTCGGCATCACGCTGGACCGGATCGAGGCGGGCGTGTGGCACGACGTGCTGCGCATCGCCGTGGTCGCGGCCCTCGTGCTCGCGCTCGGGGTGGCGGGCGCCTGGTGGGTGGGGCGTCGGCTCCGGCGCCAGACCCACGGCCTGGGGGCGGACGAGATCACCCGCATGTACGAGTACTACTCCGCCGTCCTGCACGCGGTGCGGGAGGGCCTGCTGCTGCTCGACAGCGAGGGCCGGGTCCGGCTCGCCAACGACGAGGCGCGCCGCCTGCTGGACCTCCCGGCGGACGTGGAGGGGCGACGGCTCGTCGACTGCGGGCTGGCCCCGGGCCTGGTGGCCGCCGCCCTGGGCGACGCGGTGGACACCGACGACCTGTACCTGGCGGGCGACCGCCTGCTGGTGGTCTCCTCGGCGCCCGCCCGCTGGCAGGGACGCGGCGTGGGCGCGGTGGTGACGCTGCGCGACCGCACCGAGCTCCAGCAGGTCACCGGCGAGCGCGACGCCGTCCGCGGCCTCGTCGACTCGCTGAGGGCGCAGAACCACGAGGCCGCCAACCGGCTGCACACCGTCGTCTCCCTGGTGGAGACCGGCCACGCGGACGAGGCGGTCGACCTCGCCACCGAGGAGCTCGCGGTCGCCCAGCTGCTGGCAGACCGGGTCAGCGCCGCGGTCGGCGACCCCGTGGCCGCGGCACTGCTGCTCGGCAAGACGGCGGAGGCCGCCGAACGGGGCGTGGAGCTGACGGTGGTCGGCACGCTCGAGGCCGTGGTGCTGCCGGCACGCGACCTCGTGACGGTGCTCGGCAACCTCGTCGACAACGCCTTCGAGGCCCTGGGCGGCACCGACCGCGCCGAGGGTGCCGGCCACCCCCGGCGCGTCGAGGTCGAGCTCGGGCAGGCGGTCGACGGCGCCGTCCGCGTCCGGGTCGCCGACTCCGGCCCCGGGCTGGCCGAGGGCGACGCCGAGCGCGTGCTCGAGCGCGGCTGGACGACGAAGGCCGAGCCGGGCGCGGGCCGCGGGCTGGGCCTGACGCTGGTGGCCCAGGTCGTCCGACGCCACCGCGGCAGCATCGAGATCGGCCCGGGCCCGCTCGGCGGCGCGCAGGTCACCGTCGTGCTGCACCCGCGGGCGACGACAGCCCGCGAGACCGAGGAGGACGCGTGAGCGAGCACGAGACGACGGGCCGCACCGGGCCCGGCTCGGACGACGACCTGCGCGTCCTGGTCGTCGAGGACGAGGCCCGGGCCGCCGAGGCCCACGCCGAGTACGTGCGCCGCGTCCCCGGCTACACCGTCGCCGGCACGGTGCGCTCGGCGCAGGAGGCCTCCCGCTTCCTCGAGGCCATGCGCACCCAGGGTCGTCCGGTGGACCTGGTGCTGCTGGACATGCACCTGCCCGACGGGCACGGCCTCGGCCTGCTGCGCCGCATGCGGGCGGCGGGGCACCTGTGCGACGTGATCGCCGTGACGGCGGCCCGGGACGCGGACGTGGTCCGGGCCGCCGTCGCCCAGGGCGTGGTGCTCTACCTGGTCAAGCCGTTCACGTTCGCCGGCTTCCGGGCGAAGCTGGAGCAGCACGCGGCCTTCCGGGCGCAGGCGGAGGCGAACCGGCTGCGCGGGGAGGACCTCGGCCAGGACGACGTGGACGCGCTCATGGGCTCGTTGCGCCGCGCCCCGGGCGCGGCGGTGCCCAAGGGCATGAGCCCGGAGACCCTGCGCGAGGTCACGGCGGCGCTGCGCCAGGCGGACCGTGGCCTGTCGGCCTCCGAGGTCGCGGACCTGGTCGGCGCCTCCCGGGTCACCGTGCGCCGCTACCTCGAGCACCTCGCCGACACCGGCACCGCCGAGCGGCACCCGCGCTACGGCGGTGGCGGGCGGCCGGAGGTCGAGTACCGCTGGGTGTGAGCCGGCTCAGGCGGGGACGACGGGGCGGGGACGACGGGGGCGGTGCCGCTCCCGGAGCCGGCCGAGGTCACCGAGCCGGGGCCGGCACTCCTGGCCGCGACGTCCGGAGCCTGCGCATCTCGTGCACCACCAGCGCCGAGCCCTCCCGCAGCGGCTCGACCACCCCGGTCGTCTCGAACCCGAGGCGCTCGTAGAGCCGACGAGCGACGTCGTTGCCCTCGGTGACGTGCAGGACGACGTCCCGCTCCGCGGGCGCGAGCGCCAGCAGCCGACGAGTGAGGGTCTCGGCCAGGCCGCGTCCGCGGACCTCGGGAGCCACCCACACGCCCCAGACGAAGCACTGCTCCTGCTCGGGCGGCACGAAGAGCCCGGCCATGCCGACAGGCGGATCCATCCGCGAGGCCCGGGCCAGCAGCAGCGGCCCGGGGCCGCGCACGCGCTCGCGCCAGACCTGCTCGGGGTTCGCCTCGGCCTTGGCCAGCGTGGTCCCGAACGCGCTCGGTGCGTCCCGCAACGCACGCAGGCGGACGTCACGGAACGCCGACCAGTCGTCGGCGCCCGCGACGTCCGCCTGCACGTCGTCGAGCACGTCCCCTCCTGGGGAGGTGGGCCTCAGGCCAGGTCGAGGCCCGGGTAGAGCGGGTGCTTGTCGAGCATCTCGGCCGAGGCGGCCTTGACCTTGTCGGCCACGCCGTCACCCAGCACGTAGGACGCCTTGGACGGCGTGCCGGCCTTGGTCGTGCCGGGCTGGGTGTTGCTGAGCACCTGGGTGATGAGCTCCGCGACGTTGTCGAACTCGTCGTGGCCGAAGCCGCGGGTGGTCAGCGCCGGGGTGCCGATGCGGACGCCGGAGGTGTACCAGGCGCCGTTGGGGTCGGCGGGCACCGAGTTGCGGTTGGTGACCACGCCGGCCTCGAGCAGGGCGGACTCGGCCTGGCGGCCGGTGAGGCCGTAGCCGGAGACGTCGAGCAGCACGATGTGGTTGTCGGTGCCGTCCGTGACCAGCTTCGTGCCGCGCTTCATCAGGCCGTCGGCCAGCGACTTCGCGTTGTCGGCGACGTTCTGGGCGTAGGTGCGGAACGAGTCCTGGCGGGCCTCGGCGAACGCCACGGCCTTGGCGGCCATGACGTGGCTGAGCGGGCCGCCGAGGACCATCGGGCAGCCGCGGTCGACGCTGGGGGCGTACTCCTCGGTCGCCAGCACCATGCCGCCGCGCGGGCCGCGCAGGGACTTGTGCGTGGTGGTGGTGACGAGGTGGGCGTGGGGCACCGGGTCCTCGTCGCCGGTGAAGACCTTGCCGGCCACCAGGCCCGCGAAGTGGGCCATGTCGACCATGAGCGTGGCGCCCACCGAGTCGGCGATCTCGCGCATCTTGGCGAAGTTCACCCGGCGCGGGTAGGCCGAGTAGCCGGCGACGAGCACGAGCGGCTTGAACTCCTTGACCTTGGCGGCCACGGCGTCGTAGTCGAGCAGACCCGTCTCGGGGTCGGTGCCGTACTGGTTCTGGTGGAACATCTTGCCGGAGATGTTCGGGCGGAAGCCGTGGGTGAGGTGGCCGCCGGCGTCCAGGCTCATGCCCAGGAGGCGCTGGTTGCCGAGCTCGCGACGCAGGGACTCCCAGTCCTCCTCGGTGAGCTCGTTGACGTTCTTCTTCTCGGCCTTCTGCAGCCACGGGCCCTCGACGCGGTGGGCGAGGATCGACCAGAAGGCGACGAGGTTGGCGTCGATGCCGGAGTGCGGCTGCACGTAGGCGTACTCGGCGCCGAACAGCGCCCGGGCGTGCTCGGCGGCGAGCGACTCGACGGTGTCGACGTTCTGGCAACCCGCGTAGAAGCGGTGGCCGACGGTGCCCTCGGCGTACTTGTCGCTGAACCAGGTGCCCATGGTCATGAGCACGGCGGGCGAGGCGTAGTTCTCGCTGGCGATGAGCTTGAGGGAGGCACGCTGGTCGGCGAGCTCGGCGCGGGTCGCGTCCGCGATCCGGGGCTCGACGGAGGCGATGACCTCCAGAGCCTGCTGGTAGGCGCTGCTGGTGAGGCCGGAGACGTCGGTCATGAGCGGCAGCGTAGTCGCCCCCGGCGCACGGTCGCGCATCGGTGGAGGGCGCCGTCAGGTGTTGCGCAGGCGTGACGAGACAGACACGGGACGGTCTCCGCACACCCACCGTCCCGCCTGCATCCCACATGCCGGACGGGCGTCTCACATGATGAGTTCCGCATTTGGAGATGTCGGTCCCGAGGACTGAGACTGCTTGACGTGAGCCTCCTCGACACCCATGTGCACCTCGTGGTCCGCCGCCACGTGGACCTCGGGCGTACGCGCAGCGCCATGTGTCCCGTCCGCTGAACCCCTGCTCTCTCCGCGGTGTTCCCCCACCGCTCCCCGTTCAGCCAAGGAGCCCCCGCATGTCCGACCTGCGTTACGCCGCCGCGCCCGCCCGCACCACCGAGATCCCGCGTCCCCGCCGTGGCGAGGGCCAGTGGGCGCTCGGCTACACCGAGCCGCTCAACAAGAACGAGCAGTCCAAGAAGGACGACGACCCGCTGAACGTGCGGGACCGCATCCTCTACACCTACTCCAAGCGCGGCTTCGACTCGATCGACCCCGCGGACCTGCGCGGCCGTCTGCGCTGGATGGGCCTCTACACTCAGCGCAAGCCCGGGATCGACGGCGGCCGCACCGGCTCGCTGCCCGAGGAGGAGCTGGACGACCGCTTCTTCATGATGCGGGTCCGCAGCGACGGCCAGCTGCTCTCCTCGGCCGCCGTCCGGGCCCTCGGCGAGATCGGGCGCGACCACGCGCGCGACACCGCCGACGTCACCGACCGCGAGAACATCCAGTACCACTGGATCCGCATCGAGGACGTGCCCACGATCTGGCAGAAGCTCGAGGACGCCGGCCTCTCGACGCTGGAGGCCTGCGGCGACTCCCCGCGCCCCTTCCTCGGCTCGCCGGTCGCCGGCGTGGCCGCCGACGAGATCATCGACGGCACCTCCGCGCTGGACGAGATCAAGCGCCGCTACCTGGGCGACCCGGCCTTCTCGAACCTGCCGCGCAAGTTCAAGACGGCGCTGACCGGACACCCCAGCCACGACGTCTCCCCCGAGACCAACGACGTCGCCTTCGTCGGCTCGCTGCACCCCGAGCACGGCCCCGGCTTCGACGTCTGGGTCGGCGGCGGCCTGTCCACCAACCCGATGCTGGCGCAGAAGCTCGGCGTCTGGGTGCCCCTGGACAAGGTCGCGGACGTCTGGTCCGGCGTCGCCGGCATCTTCCGCGACTACGGCTACCGGCGCCTGCGCTCGCGCGCCCGGCTGAAGTTCCTCGTCGCCGACTGGGGCGTGGAGAAGTTCCGCGAGGTCCTGGAGAACGAGTACCTCGGCGAGAAGCTGGTCTCGCTGGAGTCGCCGGAGTCCCCCGTGGGGCACCGCGACCACGTCGGCGTCCACGACCAGCAGGACGGCCGCAAGTACGTCGGCGTCGCCCCCGTGGTGGGTCGCGTCTCCGGCTCCCTGCTCCTCGCGCTGGCCGACGTCATCGACGAGTTCGACCTCGACGGAGCCCGGCTCACGCCCTACCAGAAGATCGTGCTGCTCGGCGCCGACCCGGCCCGCGTGGAGGCGCTGGTCGAGCGGCTCGACGAGATCGGCCTCTCGGCCCGTCCCTCGGTCTTCCGCCGCAGCTCCATGGCCTGCACCGGCATCGAGTTCTGCAAGCTGGCGATCGTCGACACCAAGAACCGCACCCGTGACCTGATCGCCGAGCTGGAGCGTCGGTTCCCCGACCTCACCACCGAGCAGATGGGCGGCGGCTTCTCGATCAACGTCAACGGCTGCCCCAACGCCTGCGCCCGCACCCAGGTCGCCTCCATCGGCCTCAAGGGCCAGCTGGTCATGCACGAGGGCCGGCAGGTCGAGGGCTTCCAGGTGCACCTCGGCGGCGCCACCGGCCTCCAGGCCAACTTCGGCCGCAAGCTGCGCGGCCACAAGGTCACCAGCGAGGGCCTGGACGACTACGTCGCCGCCGTGGTCAGCAACTTCCTCGCCGACCGCTCCGCCGAGGAGACCTTCACCGACTGGGTGGCCCGCGCCGACGAGTGGCAGCTCGACGGCTCGGCCGTCATCCCCGGCACCGAGGAAGGAGCACGGTCATGAGCGAGCGCGCCGTTCCCTTCCACTGCCCCTACTGCGGGGACGAGGACCTCTGGCCGCACGAGGTCACCGCCGAGGACGGCACCACGAGCTCCCCGCACGGCTCCTGGGAGTGCCGGTCCTGCCTGCGCGCGTTCTCGCTGAGGATGCTCGGGCAGGTCGCTCCCGCCAGGGGTCCGCGATGACCGCCGCCGCCACCGCCCAGGCCGCGGTCACCCGCGGCGTCGACGCAGCCGGCCGCAGCCCGGAGGAGCTCCAGGAGATCGTCCGGCACTGGGGTGCCGAGCTCGAGCTCGCGCCCGCCGAGACCATCATCGAGTGGGCCGCAGCGACCTTCGGCGAGCGGTTCTGCGTGACGTCCTCGATGGGCGACGCCGTGCTGGCGCACGTGGCCTCGAAGGTCGTGCCCGGCATCGACGTCGTCTTCCTCGACACCGGCTACCACTTCATCGAGACCATCGGCACCCGTGACGCCGTCGAGGCCACGATGCCCGTGAACCTGCGGAACATCACGCCCGAGCAGACCGTCGCCGAGCAGGACGCCACCGAGGGCCCCGAGCTGTGGCGTCGCGACCCCGACCGCTGCTGCGCCCTGCGCAAGCTCGCGCCGCTCCAGCGGACCCTGGCCGACTACGACGCCTGGGCCACCGGCCTGCGACGCGCCGAGACCCACCACCGCGTCATCGCCCCCGTCATCGGCTGGGACGTGAAGAAGCAGAAGGTCAAGGTCTCGCCCCTGGCGCGCTGGAGCGACGAGCAGGTCGAGGCCTACGTCGCCGAGAACGGCGTCCTGGTCAACCCGCTCGCCTACGACGGCTACCCCTCCATCGGGTGCGCACCCTGCACCCGTCGGGTCGCCCCCGGCGAGGACCCGCGCAGCGGGCGCTGGGCGGGCACCAGCAAGACCGAGTGCGGCATCCACGCCTGACCCGCACCACCAGCACCACCCGCACCCCCTGGAAACGAGCACCACCGCACCACCGCAACTGCAAGGAGAGAAGCACCCATGGCCGCTCCCGCCCTGGTCGCACTGGCATCCGGCTTCGACGACCCCCGCGCGACGTCCACCGTGTCCGCCATCGTCGAGGAGGTCCGCGCCGTACGCCCCGACCTGCGGGTCGAGTCGGCCTACGTGGACGCGCCGCTGAAGCGTCGCGGCTCCGTCGCTTCGGTCTGTGACGCGCTGGCGAAGGCCGGCCACGACGAGATCGTGCTGGTGCCGCTGCTGCTCACGGAGTCGCCGGAGGCCGCGGCGACCGTGGCCGGGGCGGTCTCGACCATGCAGGAGCGACACGACTCGCTCCGTGTGCAGGCCACCCCGGCCCTCGGGCTCGAGGCCTGCTTCCTGCAGGTCCTCGACAGCCGCCTGCGCGAGGCCCTGCGCACCGCTCGGGTCCGCGAGCTCGACGCGCTCGTCCTCGCGGCCGTCGGCTCCACCGACGCGATCTCCAACCAGGCCGTGGCCCGCCTGGCCCGGGTGTGGGGCGCCCACCACAAGCTCCCCGTCACCACCGCCTACGCCCAGGCCGCCCCGCCGGCCGCCGGCGAGGCCGTGCGCGCCTTCCGGGCCGAGGGACGCCGGCACATCGCCGTGGCGTCGTTCTTCCTCACCCCCGGTCCGCTCGCCGACCGGGCCGCCGAGCTCGCCCTCGAGGCCGGGGCCGCCGCGGTCGCCGAGCCGCTCGGTGCGCACCCGGAGGTCGCCCGCACGGTGCTGGCGCGCTACGCCGTCGGCGCCGTCGAGCTCGTCCCGGTCTGAGCCGGTCTGACCGTCCTGAGCCGGGCCGCCGGCTCAGTCCACGTAGGCGTCCAGCAGCCGACCCAGTGCTGCGGCGGGGTCCTCGCAGACCCCGCCGTGCACCGGGCCAGGCTGCAGCACGGTGCTGCGCGGAGCCTTGAGGAACCCGAAGCGCTGGCTGGTGCGCTCACCCGAGGCGGCCCCGGCCGCCGGCGAGCCCGAGGCGACCGCCTCGGCGTAGGCGAGCCCGCGGTGCACGTGCGCCAGGTCGAGCCCCGGGGCCAGGGCGGAGAGCCGGGCCTCGTCGACCCGGTGCGCGACCCCGAGGAAGTCGGTGGCGTGGCAGTACAGGACGACCCCCACGTTGCAGAACTCCTCGCGCTCGGGGCGAGGCACGCAGCGCAGCACCACGTACTGGTAGGACACACGCTGCGTCACGACGCGCCCCCCGGCCCCGACAGGTCCGCCAGGTCCGGCAGCCACTGCCGCGTGCCCAGTCGGGCCAGCAGGAACCGCACGTAGGCCCCCCGGACCTCCTCGGCCGTGTCGGCCCCGGGCACGGGCTGGAGCCAGCCGTCGGGGACCTCGGCGAGAACCTCGGTCAGCAGCGCCTCGTCGATGCGGGAGCCGATCTCGTCGTCGACGGCCGCCAGCACGTCCGCACCGCCTTCGAGCAGCGGCAGCAGCACGTGGTCGGAGGCATCCCAGCGCTGGGCCGCGAACCGCTGGGGGTCCGTGATCCCCCCGGCCCAGGCGTGGTGGAAGTACAGGCTGGCGCCGTGGTCGATGACCCACAGGTCGCCGTTCCACACCAGCAGGTTGGGGTTCCTCCAGGAACGGTCGGCGTTGGCGCAGAACGCATCGAGCCACAGCACCCGCGCCGCCTCCTCGGCGCCCACGGACGTGGAGCCGTCGAAGCCGAACGAGCCGGGGAGGAAGTCGATGCCCAGGTTCGAGCCCACCGAGGCGTTGATGAGGTCCTGGACCTCCTCGTCGGCCTCGTAGCGGGCCAGCTCCGCGTCGAGGTCGAGCTCGACGAGCACCGGCGTCCGCAGGCCCAACCTGCGGGCCAGCTCGCCCACCACGACCTCGGCCACGAGCACCTTCAGGCCCTGGCCCGCGCCACGGAACTTGCAGACGTAGGTGCCGAGGTCGTCGGCCTCCACGACTCCCGGGAGGCTGCCGCCCTCCCGCAACGGGGTGACGTACCGCGTCACCGCGACGTGCTCGATCACAGGAGCACCCTAGTGGCCAGTGGTCTAGGACAGGGTTTTACTGACGCCTCTCTGGGTAGTCCCTGTGCGCGTCGACCGGCGCACCCCCCTCCCAGAACGGACCCCACGTGTCCTCACGTCTCCCCCGATCCGTCCGCCTGCTCTCCTCGGGTCTCGCCACCGTCCTGCTGGCGAGCAGCCTCTCGCTGCTCCTCGCCCCCGCCGCGAGCGCCGACACGACGACCACCATCGTCGGCAGCACCACCAACCGCTGGCTCACCGCGAGCAGCTACCGCACCCAGCCGGGCGTGCCCAAGCACGGCGACGCCCTGAGCCTCTCCATCAACGTTGAGACCGCCGACGGCGACCAGGTCTACTACGGCGGCCTCACCGTCAAGCGCCGCATGGCCGGCACCAAGAAGTGGACCACCATCGCCACCTCCGAGGACGACGCGGCCTACCTGTACGACTCCACCAAGGCCGTCGGCAACGCCACCTACCGCGTCATCTACGCCGGCGGCACTCACCCCAGCACCGGCGAGGTCTACGCGCCCTCCAAGAGCACCATCACCGCCAAGGTGCAGCGCAACCTGAACGCCTCGACCTTCAACACCACGCGCGGCATCGGCCTCAAGGGCAAGGTCGTGGCCGGCTACAAGCGCAAGCTCATCGCCGTGGAGCGCAAGCAGGGCAAGAAGTGGGTCCTCTACACCCGCACTCGGACGAACGCGAAGGCTCGCTACCGCGTCAACGTCGCGGCCCCCAAGAAGAGCGGCGCGAAGATCAAGTACCGCCTGCGCATCCCGGCCTCGACCGCCTACGCCGAGACCAAGAGCGTCGTCTACACCGCGACGCGGTACTGACCGTCCGCGAGCGCGTGCGTCGCGCGGCGCCTGCTCAGGCGTCGCGCGGCGTGACGACCGGCAGGCTCGACCACGGGAAGTCGATCCAGCGGTCGGTGTGGCGCCACACGTAGTCGGGGCGCACCACGGTCCACGGCTTCTCGTAGACGACGGCCGAGCGCGCCTCGGCCACGTGGTCGCCACAGAAGTCCAGGACGGTCTGCAGCGTCTTGCCGGTGTCGGCGACGTCGTCGGTGATGAGCACCTTCATGCCCGAGAGGTCCACGGCGTCCGGCGTCGGCGGGAGCATGATCGGCACGTCGAGGCGCTCCTCGATCCCGGTGTAGAACTCCACGTTGACGGCGGAGAGGTTCTTCACGCCCAGCGCGTAGCCCAAGCCCATGCCGAGCCCGAGACCACCGCGAGCGATGGAGAGCACCAGGTCGGGCTCGTAGCCCGAGTCGGCGACGGACTGCGCGATCTCGCGCACCGCGGTGCCGAACAGCTCGTACGTCAGGATCTCGCGCTCGTCTGCCACGGCGACATCATGGCAGGTCCCACGGGGTGTCCTCACCGGCCGCCCCGTCGTCCCCCTCGCGGTCGGCCCGGACCTCCTCGTGGACGACCCGGTAGGCCATCTCGCCGCCGAACCCCTTGCGTCCGAGGGCACCGAGCAGCCGTCGCATGGCGACCGTGTCGTCGAGGGACCGCATCGAGCGCAGCTTCTTGCGGACGAGGTCTCGCGCAGCCGCCTCCTCGTCGGCCGGGTCGACCTCGTCGAGCGCCACCTTCGCGACCTCGTCGTCGACGCCCTTGCGGCGCAGCTCCTGCGCCAGCGCGCGGCGGGCCAGCTTCTTCGTGGGCTGGCGGGAGGAGACCCAGGCCCGGGCGAAGGCCTCGTCGTCGACCAGACCGACCTCCTCGAACCGGTCCAGCAGCTGCTCGGCCACGTCGTCGGGCACCAGCTTGGCGGCCAGCTTCTCGGCCAGCTCCGCGCGGGAGCGCGCACGACCCGTCAGCTGCTCGAGCAGGATCGCCCGGGCGACCTCCTCCGGGTTCTCCGGTGGGCCCGGCGCGTCCCGGGGCACGTCGTCCCCGTGCCGGCGTGAGCGCTGACCGCCGCCCGGACCCGAGGACCGGCGCCCGCGGCCCCGTCCTCGTCCCTGTCCTCGTCCCTGGCCGCGCCCGCCCCGGGTCGAGCCTCGCTCCTCCGCGGCGTCGTCGGCGTCGGCCGACTCCTGGGCAGGTGCCGCCTCCGGGGCGCGACGCGTCCACGCGTCCACGCCCAGGGAGACGTCACCGGCCCAGGAGGGAGCGGGACGGTCCTCGTGCAGGTGACCCATGAGAGAAGGGCGACTCAGAAGTCGTCGATGCCGACCGGCTCGTCGGCCGGGGCGTCGACGGTCGGGCCGACGCCGAGCTTCTCGAGGATCTTCTTCTCCAGCTCGTTGGCGAGGTCGGGGTTGTCGCGCAGGAACGTGCGCGCGTTCTCCTTGCCCTGGCCGAGCTGGTCGCCCTCGTAGGTGTACCAGGCACCGGCCTTGCGGACGAGACCCGCCTCCACGCCGACGTCGATGAGGCCGCCCTCGCGGGAGATGCCCTTGCCGTACATGATGTCGAACTCGGCCTGCTTGAACGGCGGGGCGACCTTGTTCTTCACGACCTTGACGCGGGTGCGGTTGCCGACCATGTCGGTGCCGTCCTTCAGCGTCTCGATGCGGCGCACGTCGAGGCGGACCGAGGAGTAGAACTTCAGCGCACGACCACCGGTGGTGGTCTCGGGCGAGCCGAACATGACGCCGATCTTCTCGCGCAGCTGGTTGATGAAGATCGCGGTGGTGCCGGCGCCGTTGAGGGCGCTGGTCATCTTGCGCAGCGCCTGGCTCATCAGGCGCGCCTGGAGACCGACGTGGCTGTCGCCCATCTCGCCCTCGATCTCGGCACGGGGCACCAGGGCGGCCACGGAGTCGATGACGATGAGGTCGAGCGCCCCGGAGCGGATCAGCATGTCCGCGATCTCCAGGGCCTGCTCACCGGAGTCGGGCTGGGAGACCAGCAGCGCGTCGGTGTCGACGCCCAGGTTCTTGGCGTACTCGGGGTCGAGCGCGTGCTCCGCGTCGATGAAGGCCACGATGCCGCCGGCGGCCTGGGCGTTGGCCACCGCGTGCAGCGCGACGGTCGTCTTACCGGAGGACTCCGGGCCGTAGATCTCGACGACGCGGCCGCGGGGCAGACCGCCGAGGCCGAGCGCGACGTCGAGGGCGATCGAGCCGGTGGGGATGATCTCCAGCGGGGCACGGGTCTCGTCGCCGAGCCGCATGATCGAGCCCTTGCCGTACTGGCGCTCGATGTTGCCGAGGGCGGCGTCGAGCGCCTTGTTCTTGTCCCCGGACTTGTCCGTGGTGGTCTTCGCAGCCATCTTCTGTCTCCGTCTCCCCCGGGCCTGACCCGGCTGGCCTTGTTCTCTCATGTCGTGGGCGACGCTAGGAGAAGGCACCGACAGTCACCCTCGACCCGCGGCGGGGCTGTGGACGACCGCGCTCCGCGACACGCTTGTGGACACAATCTAGCCCGAACAAGTGTTCGATCAACAACGCGGCGGACGGCGTGTCGCGCCCTCTCCCGACGCGACGGCAGGCCGCCTGCGCCGCCGCGGCTCAGCGGCGCGGCCGGTACCGCGCGAGCAGCACGCCCAGCGCCGTGAGCGCCACCAGCAGCAGCCACCCCGCGAGGTAGTCCCGGTCGAGCAGCGTGGGGTTGTCCGGCGCGTTGGCGCGGCCGAACCCGCCGAGGAACGGGACGGCGAGCAGCGTGAGCGAGCCGAGCACCACCAGTCCTCCGGCCAGCGGCCCGCGCCACCTCCCCGGTAGCCACCGGGCTGCCGCGGCGCCCAGCGCGATCAGCAGCCCCGAGAGCAGCACGTCGTGCACGAGCACCCCACCGGCCAGCCAGAGGCCGGCGTCGACGAGGTCGCCGAACGACCGGCGGGAGACCAGCAGGAACAGCCCGTAGCCCAGGACGAGGACCCCGAGCGCGCCCAGCACCACCCGCCCGACCTGCCCCACCTGCCCCACCTGACGGGGCCCGCCCGGCCCGTCGGCCACGTCCGTCCCCTCCCCCGCGTTCATGCCTGCACCTCGAGCCGGTGGACCCACTTGGTCTGGAGGACCCCGGGCCGGTTGGGCGCGATGATCCGCGCCGGGTAGCCGTGGTCGAGGCTCAGCGGCTCGCCGGAGAGGCCGAGCGCGAGCAGGGTGCGTGGGTCGTCCGCGAAGTTGCCCGGCAGGCGGGTGGAGGAGAAGGCGCCCCGTTGCTGGAGGGAGTCGACGACGACGGCCGCGCCCGCCGGGGCGCCGACGAGGTCGAGCAGGTCGCGGACCCGCACGCCCGACCAGGTGCCCTGGGCGCTCCATCCCTCCACGCACGCGATCGGCAGGGCCTCGGTGCGCTGCTCCATGGCCTCCAGGTCCGCCCGGCTCAGGGTGACGCTCTGCTCGCCGTGCACGACCTCGAGGCGGTAGTCCTCGCCGACGGCCGCCGGGTCCACCTCCGCGGCGGAGGCGGTCCGGTTGATCGGCACGCCCTGGGGGCCGTCGCCGGAGCGCACGCCCAGGACGGACACGCGCCGCAGCCAGGGCACGGTGGCGCCGGCGGTGGCGAGGACCGCCAGGCCCGCCGCCGTCCACGTGGCCGTGAGCAGGCCGCGCCGCGAGAGCCCCTCCTGGTCGACACCCCTGGTCGGGGACGTTTTGGGGACGCGGTCCTGGGAGGTGTCCTCCAGGTCGGCGCCCAGGGCCGTGCGGATCACCGGCAGCTTCACCGCCACGTGCAGCACGATCGCGCCCACCGCCACCCAGGCGACGGCGTAGTGGGTGCTGCGGAAGGAGAACGCCCACGGGTACCACTGCGTGGAGTTCATCAGCCCCGTGACGAGCATGAAGATCGCCGAGGCGACGAGCAGCGCCACGCTGACGCGCTCGGCGGTGGCGACGGCGAGCGGGCCGACGCCGCGGGGCATGGCCTGGAACAGCCGCGGCAGCACGGTCCACAGCTTGACCAGGAGCAGCGGGATGGCGGCGATGCCGGTGGCCACGTGCAGGCCCTGCGTCACCCGGTAGCCCCAGGACGGGGACGTCGGCACGGGCACCGGCGGGTCGGGCAGCTGCGAGTAGTGGCTGACCAGGCCGGTCAGGAACGCGAGGCCGAAGCAGACGCCCAGCGCCACGCCGACGCGCGCCGCGACCGCGGGGCTGCGCAGCCGCGGGGAGAAGTCCTCCTCGCGCGGCGGTCGCAGGCTGGCGAGGCGCCTCCGGCCGGGTGCGGGAGCGCCGGCGTCCGTCATCCCACCATCCTGGACCCGGCGACCCCCTCGACGCCACGGTCCAGCACCGCGACCCACCGGCGCCCGACCCGCTCGATCGAGCGCACGGCGAGACCGGCGGCGACCGCCACGGCGCAGACGTCGTCGGTGCCGAGCACGGCCCAGCGGAACGGTCGGCACGCCACCCCGTCCACCTCGAGGGTCATCCACCGCGACGTGGAGCGCACTCCGGGGCCCGCCACCTCGACGACCACGCGACCGGCGGGCCCGAGGATCGCGGCGGCCCGCTCGAGCAGCCGAACGGGGTCGCCGCCGATGCCGACGTTGCCGTCGGCGAGCAGCGCGGTGGTCCAGGAGCCCTCGCCGGGCAGGGTCTCGAACAGGGAGCCGTGCACGGCGTCCACGCCGCGGGCGCGGGTCAGCCGCACGCACTCCTCGACGACGTCGACGCCGAGGGTCCGGTGCCCACGCCGCACCAGGGCGGCGGCCATCCGCCCGGGGCCGCAGCCCAGGTCGATGGTCGCGCCCTCGCAGAGCGCCAGCAGGGCCTCGTCCTCGGTGGTGGCCTCGCCCGACCACGCGTGCACGGGCAGGAGGTCGGCGTGCGCGGCGGCCTCCGCACGCCCGAAGCCGGCCGGGGCACCCCGCAACGCGGAGGAGAAGGCGTCGGTGAAGGAGACGCGTCGGTCCTCGGCAGGGTCGGGCCGGGAGATGGTCATCGGGTGCCTCCGGTCGTCACGGGGCGGGCGGCCGCCCAGGAGGCCGCGAACATCGGGCCTGCCAGCGGGGCGACCGCGTCGGCGTCGGGCACCGTGTCCACGTCGGTCAGGACGGCGGTGGAGCCGACGGTGAGCCCGTCGTCCTCCAGGGCGTCGCGGGTCAGCCGACCGGTCTCGGGCACCGACATCGGTACGCCGGCCAGGCAGGCCGCGCGGGAGGGGTCGCGCAGCGCCAGCACCCACCAGCCCCCGTCGGTGGCGTCGCCCAGCACCGCGTCGTGGTCCTCGAGGCCGGCTGCGGCGTCCAGCAGCAGGGCAGGGGTGACCTGGGGAGTGTCCATGCCGACCTGGACGACGGCGCCCGGGCCGGTCGCGGCCACGTCGGCGTGGGCCCGGGCCAGGCGGGCGGCGAACCCGTCGCCGACCTGCGGGTGGACGTGCCAGCCGGTCGTGGCCGCGAGCAGCTCCTCGCCGCGCACCGCCTCGGCCAGGTCGCCCGCCAGGCTCAGGTGGCAGTGCGCGGCACCCACGGCGGCCGCGGCCGCGGTGAGGGTGTCGAGCAGGGACGCGGCGGCGACGTGGGCCGCGGTGTGCATGCCGACGTCCGCGCCGAGGCGGGTCTTGACCCTCCCGGCCACGGGGGCCTTGGCGACGACGAGGACGCGGGTGGTCATGCGAGCACCTTCCAGAAGTCACGGGCGGCGCGGGCGGTGCCGCGCACCGAGCCCGACACCTTCGAGCGGGTGCCGGCCGCCCGGGGGTGGTAGTCGATGTCGTGCTCGACGACGCGCCAGCCTGCCAGCGTCATCTTCTGCAGCAGCTCGACGGGGTAGCCGAAGCGGCGGTCGCGCACGTCCAGCGCGAGCAGCGCGTCCCGTCGGCTCACCCGCACCGGCGCGATGTCGTGCACGTTCGTGCCGATGCGGCGCCGCAGCCACGCCAGGATCAGGACGTTGCCCAGGCGTGCGTGCCAGGGCCACACGCCCCGTCGCACGGGACGCCGGCGGCCGACCGCCATGTCGGCACGACCGGCCACGACGTCGTCCAGCAGCGCCAGCACCTGCCGGGGGTCCATCGACCCGTCGCCGTCCATGAACGCGACGTGCTCGGCGGTCGCGGCCAGCAGCCCCGTGTGCACCGCGGCCCCGTACCCGGGTTGCGTCTCGTGCACGACCGTGGCCCCGAGCGAGGCGGCCACGGCGGCGGTGTCGTCGGTGGACCCGTTGTCGACCACGATCACCCGCAGAGCGGCCGGCACCTGCGGCAGCAGCGACCGCAGCGCCGGGCCCTCGTCGCGGCAGGGCAGCACGAGGTCTGCCAGCGTGTCGGCGGGAGGCATGGGGTGACGCTAGACCGACTTCCGGCCCCCGTGTGGGTGAGGAAGCAGTCACCAGGCGTTGGTCGGGGCGACTTCTCGGCGACCTCTCAGGTTCACCTCCCCCGGACGGGTGCCGACTCGTGCACCGTGCTGCCTAGGGTCTGCCCATGTCCAGGACGAGCGACCGGGAGCCCCGGGCCACGCGCCCGGTCGGCTCGCACGACCGCGACGGCCGGGTGGCCGCCTGGGGCGTGGGCGTCGCGCTGGTGCTGGTCGCGCTCGCGTTCGCGCTGCCGCACCTGCTGGGCTGGGACGTCCACACCCGGGCCTCCCGGTCCTCCGTGGACGCACCCCTCATCCCTCCCCTGCACGGCTGGCTCGAGCCGAAGCTGCTCGGGCCGGGCACGCTGCCGGCGCTCGCCCTGGCCGTGCTCGGGTGGACGTGGTTCGGCCGGTGGGCCCGCACGGCGCGCTGGGGTCGGCTGCTGCTGGTCGGCTACCTGCTCTGCCTGGGCTGGTGCCTGGCACTGGCACTGGTCGACGGGCCCAGCGGCCTGTCCCGCGTCCTCGGCAGCGACGTGGAGTACCTGCCCACCGCGCGGTCGGTGACGGACGTCGGCGCGCTGCTCGGCGAGTACGTCTCCCGCATCCCCTACGCGGCCGCGCCCGACAACTGGCCCACCCACGTGGCCGGGCACCCGCCGCTGATGCTGCTGTTCTTCGTCGGGCTCGTGCACCTGGGCCTCGGCGGCGACCTTGCCGCCGGCGTCGTCGTCACCGTCGTCGGGGCGACCCTGCCCCTGGCCGTGCTCGTCGCGGCCCGGGCCCTCGGCGCGGAGCGGCACGCCCGGGCCGCGGCCCCCTTCCTCGTCCTCTCCCCCGTCGCCGTGTTCGTGGCGGTCTCCGCCGACGCCGTGATCGGCGCGACCATGGCCTGGGGCCTGGCCGCGCTCGCCGTGGCCGCGACGACCCGCGGACGTGGTTGGCTGCCGTGGTCCGTCGTCGCCGGCCTCCTGCTCGGGGCCGGCGTGATGATGTCCTACGGGATGCCGCTCATGGGGCTGGTCGCCCTCGCCGTGCTCGCGACCGCACGCTCGTGGCGCCCGCTCGTCCCGGCGGCCCTGGCCGCGCTGGCCGTGGTGCTCGGCTTCGCCCTCGCCGGCTTCGCCTGGTGGGAGGCCTACCCGGTGCTGCACGACCGGTACTGGGACGGGATCGCCGCCGACCGCCCGGCCGCCTACTGGCTGTGGGGCAACCTGGCGGCGCTCGTCGTCATCACCGGCCCGCTCGTCCCCGGGGCGCTGGCGGTCGCCGGGGCCCGCCTGCGTGCGGTCTCCCCCCTGGCCGGCCCGGCCCGGGACGCGGTGCGCACCGTCGTCCTGCTCTCGCTCGCGACGGCCCTGGTGGTGCTCCTGGCGGACGCCTCGCGCATGAGCAAGGCCGAGACCGAGCGGATCTGGGTGCCCTTCGTGCCGTGGCTGACGCTGGCCGTGGCACTGCTCCCGGGCGTGCTCGAGGGTCGCGGGCGGTGGCTGCGCGTCGGGCTCGCCGTGCAGCTGGCCGGCACGATCCTCGTGCAGCAGCTGTTCTACACGTCCTGGTGACGCCGACCGATCGAGTGCTCAGGCGCTCAGGCGCGCAGCGGCGCCGTGGCGAAGGCGGGCAGCCCCTGCTCCGGCAGGATCTCCGCGCTGAACCCCAGCTCGCGCCGGGCCCGCTCCGGGCTGGCGACGATGTGCCGCACGTCCCCGAGCCGGTAGCCGCCGGTGACCTCCGGCTGGAGGTCGGAGCCGGTGCCGCGCGCGACGAGGGTGGCGACGTCCCTGATCCCGATCGGGTGGCCCGAGGCGACGTTGTAGGCCGCCACGTGCCCCGCCGGCGCCGCGACCACGGCGTCGAGGGCAGCGAGGTTGGCGCGAGCCACGTCGTGCACGTGCACGAAGTCGCGCATCTGCCCGCCGTCCTCGTAGACCTGCGGGGCCTGCCCACGCTCCAGGCTGGAGCGGAACATCGCGGCCACCCCCGAGTACGGGGTGTCGCGGGGCATCCGGGGGCCGTAGACGTTGTGGTAGCGCAGCGAGATCGACGCGGCGTCGGCCTGTCGCACCCAGGCGGAGGCGTAGCCCTCCTGCGCCAGCTTGCTGACGGCGTAGGTGGAGCGCGGGTCGAGCCGGGCGTCCTCGTCCACCAGGCCCCAGCCCAGCGGGCGGTCGCACACGGGGCAGTGGTTCTCGACGTCGCCGGCCTCCAGCGCGGCCCGGCTGCGCGGGCCGGGCACCTGGTCGCCGTGCTCGGGGCAGGTGTAGCGGCCCTCCCCGTACACGACCATCGAGGACGCCTGCACCAGCCGGTCGACGCCCGCCTCGTGCATGGCGGCCAGCAGCGCGGCCGTGCCCAGGTCGTTGACGCCGGCGTAGGCCGGCAGGTCCGCCACGGTGACGCCGGCGCCGACGACCGCGGCCTGGTGGCACACCACGTCGACACCGGCCAGCAGGTCGCCCCAGGTGCCGGCGTCGCGGACGTCGCGCTGGTGGGTGCCGGCCGGCGCGGCGGCCTCGCCGTGCGCCATGGGCAGCATCAGGTCCACGCGGACGACCTCGTCGCCGCGGGCCTCGAGCGCGTCGGCGACCGCACCGCCGATGAAGCCCTCCGACCCGGTGAGCAGGACCCGCATCAGGCGCCGGCGCCCGGCAGGCCGGCCGCGTCGGGGTCGGGGATGGCGTAGGTCGGCGGGGTCGCCTCCAGCCAGGACGCGCAGGAGCAGTCGGCCGGGTCGGGCAGGGCCGCGACGGCCGAGCCGAGGATGCCGTGCAGCCGCTCGAGGTTCTGCGCGAACAGCGCCATCACCTCGTCCGCGGAGACGCCGTGCTCGCCCTCGGCGCCCGCGTCCATGTCGGTCACGAGGGCCATGGAGGCGTAGCACATGCCCATCTCGCGGGCCAGCGGCGCCTCGGGCGTCGCGGTCATGTTGATCAGCGTCCACCCGGAGGCGGCGTAGGCCTGCGACTCGGCCCGGGTGGAGAACCGCGGGCCCTCGATGACGACCATGGTGCCGCCGTCCTTGATGTCCTCGGCGGCGCCCACCAGCGCCGTGCGCACGCCCGGGCAGTAGGGGTCGGCGAACGGCAGGTGCACCCCACCGCGCTCGACGAAGGACGGGTTGCGGCGGTAGGTCCGGTCGACCAGCTGGTCGGGGACGACGACGTCGCCGGGCGCGACCTCGGGCCGCAGGCCACCCACGGCGCACGGGGCGATGACCTGCTTGACGCCCAGGGAGCGCAGGGCCCAGAGGTTGGCGCGGTACGGGATGAGGTGCGGCGGGTAGCGGTGGTCGCGGCCGTGGCGGGGCAGGAACGCCACCCGCGTGCCGCCGACCTCGCCGACGCTGATCGCCGACGACGGCTCGCCGTAGGGCGTGGAGACCTCGACCTGCTCGGCCTCGGGCAGGAAGGAGTAGAACCCCGAGCCGCCGATGACGGCGACGTCGGCGCGGGGCGTGGTGGTGGTCTCGCTCATGCGGCCCACTCTGGCAGAGGGCTGCGACACCAGGTGGGTGGGACGTCGCCGATCTGCCGGCAGCGAGCCAGCGGCCGCGGGCGGCCGGCGCCGCCGGCGCCGGTGTCAGCTCAGGTGCTTGGGGAGCTCGAGGAACGCGTGGACGGCGGCCCAGACCTGCTTGGGGGGCACGCCCTCTTCCAGGGCCTCGAGCGGGGTGCGACCGCCCAGCTGGGTGAGCACGGTCAGCCGGGAGAAGGACCGGGTGCGATCGCCTAGGACCTCCTCCATCCGCGTCCAGAAGTCGGTGTGCCGCATGCGTCCATCCTGCACCGGGCCCCGCCCCCGGCCGTGGTCGGCCTCAGCCGGGGGCCACGTCCCAGCCGTGGTGGACCACGTCGTGCAGGTGGTAGGCGGCCAGGGTCTCCAGCGTGAACGCGCTGCCGTTGCTGCGCAGCCCCCGCTGCGCCCACAGCGCCTCGTCGTCGGCGTCGAGCCCGTCGTAGAGGTCGACCACCTCGAGGACGCCGGCCTCCAGCTCCGCCAGGGTGGTGGCCGGGTCGGCCAGGTCGTAGCGCGCCTGCACGGCCGTGGCGTCCTGGTCCCAGTTCGCGAACCTCGCAGGCTCGTCGACGGCCGCCACGACCGCCCGCACCCGCTCGCCGAAGACCCGCTGCACGTCGCGGACGTGGCAGGCGTACTCGGTGGGCGACCAGGTACCCGGGTCGGGACGGGTCCTCGCCCCCTCTCCCGTCACGACCGCCCGCCACGTCGGCAGCTGGGCGCGCAGCGTCTGGCCCAGCGCGGTCCGCGGCACGGAGCCGGAGACGAACCCGCAGTCGGGGCAGGGCTGCTCCAGGACCCAGGTCCAGTCCTTGGTGTCGGGGGTGGCGGGCGCCGCCGCGTCGAAGGGCGCGAGGTCGTGACCGGTGCTCATGTCTCTGATCCTCGTGCGGTGGCACTCCTCGCGGAAGCGGCAGGAAAGCCGAGCATCATCGATATCCTGCCACTGGGCAGGCTCCTCCCCCGGCCGTTGATCGAACGTTCGACGAAGGCGGACTCGGATGCTCGATCGTTCGACAACTCCGAGGACCCCCGGTCCCGGCCGGCAGGGCGGACCCGCGGCGCGTGGCGCGCCCGGTCCGCGGCCCGGCAGGGTGACCGGGCTGTCGGTGGCGTCGGCCAGGATGTGCGACGTGCCCGACGCCCTCGACAGGTTCAGCGAACCCACGCGCACGTGGTTCCGCGCGGCCTTCGCCGAGCCCACCGCCGCGCAGACGGGCGCGTGGGACGCGATCGCCGCGGGCCGGCACGCGCTCGTCGTCGCCCCCACCGGATCGGGCAAGACGCTCTCGGCGTTCCTCTCCGCCATCGACGGGCTGATGACCAGCCCCGTGCCGGAGGAGAAGGAGAAGCGCTGCCGCGTCCTCTACGTGAGCCCGCTGAAGGCCCTCGCGGTGGACGTCGAGCGCAACCTGCGCGCGCCGCTGACCGGCATCCGGCACACCGCGGACAGGCTCGGCACCCGCGTCCACGACGTCCAGGTCGGCGTCCGGTCGGGCGACACCACCGCCGCCGACCGCCGCCGCCTCACGACCCGGCCCCCGGACGTCCTCATCACCACCCCCGAGTCGCTGTTCCTCATGCTCACCTCGCAGGCGCGCGAGTCGCTGCGCGGGGTGGAGACGGTGATCGTCGACGAGGTGCACGCCGTGGCCGGCTCCAAGCGTGGCGCCCACCTGGCGCTGACCCTGGAGCGGCTCGACGAGCTGCTGGAGCGCCCGGCGCAGCGGGTCGGCCTCTCCGCCACGGTCCGGCCGCTCGAGGAGGTCGCCCAGTTCCTCGGTGGGCCGGCACCGGTGGAGATCGTCGCCCCGCCGGCGGCCAAGCAATGGGAGCTCGAGGTGGTCGTCCCCGTCGAGGACATGGAGCAGCCGGGCGGCGCGGAGGCCGCCCGCGAGCCCGACCCGTTCGAGGTCGACGACGGCTTCGAGGCCCCCACCCGGCCCGACCCCGACGCTGCCCGACGGGCCTCCAGCATCTGGCCGCACGTGGAGGAGCGCGTGGCCGACCTCATCGAGGCCCACCGCTCCACCATCGTCTTCGCCAACTCCCGTCGACTGGCCGAGCGGCTCACGGCGCGGCTGAACGCGATCGCCGCCGAGCGCGCCGGGGTCGAGGCCGAGCCGGGCGACGTGGTGCCGCGCACGCCCGGCCCGGGTGCTCCCCCGGCCGAGACCATGGCCCAGGCCGGCGTGGCCGACGGGGTCGTCGAGGGCGCCCCCGTGCTCGCCCGGGCCCACCACGGCTCGGTCAGCAAGGACCAGCGCGCGCTCATCGAGGACGACCTGAAGCGGGGTCGCCTTCCGGCGGTCGTCGCCACCTCCAGCCTCGAGCTGGGCATCGACATGGGCTCGGTCGACCTGGTGATCCAGATCGAGTCGCCGCCGAGCGTGGCCAGCGCGCTCCAGCGCGTGGGCCGCGCCGGCCACCAGGTCGGCGAGACCTCGCACGGCGTGCTCTTCCCCAAGCACCGCGGCGACCTGGCCCCCACCGCGGTGTCGGTCGAGCGGATGCGCACCGGCGCCATCGAGTCCCTGCACGTGCCCGCGAACCCGCTCGACGTGCTCGCCCAGCAGGTCGTGGCGATGACCTCGATGGACACCCTCGAGGTGGACGCCCTCTTCGGCCTCGTGCGGCGGGCGGCCCCCTACTCGGCCCTGCCCCGCTCGGCGTTCGACTCCGTGCTCGACCTGCTCTCGGGTCGCTACCCCAGCGACGAGTTCGCCGAGCTGCGGCCCCGGGTCGTGTGGGACCGGGTGACGGGCGAGGTGACCGGGCGCCCCGGTGCCCAGCGACTGGCCGTGACCTCGGGCGGCACCATCCCCGACCGCGGCCTGTTCGGGGTCTTCCTCGTCGGCGGCAGCGAGGAGAAGGGGCCCGGCAAGCGCGTCGGCGAGCTCGACGAGGAGATGGTCTACGAGTCCCGCGTCGGCGACGTGTTCGCGCTCGGCGCCACGAGCTGGCGCATCGAGGACATCACCCACGACCGGGTGCTCGTCTCCCCGGCTCCCGGTCTGCCGGGCAAGCTTCCCTTCTGGCGCGGCGACACGCTGGGCCGCCCGGCCGAGCTCGGGGAGGCCGTCGGTGCGCTGACCCGCGAGCTGGCCGGCATGCCGCGCCCGAAGGCGGAGGCGCGGGCCCGGGAGCAGGGCCTGGACGAGAACGCCGCGAGCAACCTCGTCGGCTATGTGCACGAGCAGGCCGAGTCCACGACCACCGTGCCCAGCGACGTCACGCTGCTGCTGGAGCGGTTCCGCGACGAGCTGGGCGACTGGCGGCTGGTGCTGCACTCCCCCTACGGCGTCCCGGTGCACGCTCCCTGGGCCCTGGCGATCAACGCCCGGCTGCGCGAGCGGTACGGCATCGACGGCCAGGCCGTCGCCTCGGACGACGGCATCGTGGTGCGCGTGCCGGACACCGACGCCGAGCCCCCGGGTGCCGACGTGCTGGTGTTCTCGCCCGAGGAGATCGAGGACGTCGTCACCACCGAGGTCGGCGGCTCGGCCCTGTTCGCCTCCCGCTTCCGCGAGTGCGCCGCCCGCGCCCTCCTGCTCCCCCGCCGCGACCCCGGACGACGCTCCCCGCTGTGGCAGCAGCGTCAGCGCGCCGCCTCGCTGCTGGAGGTGGCCTCGAAGTACCCGTCGTTCCCGATCGTGCTCGAGGCGGTGCGCGAGTGCCTCCAGGACGTCTACGACCTGCCCGGCCTCGTGACCCTGCTGAGCCGCGTCGAGCAGCGCAGCGTCCAGGTCGCGGAGGTCACGACCACCACCCCCTCCCCCTTCGCCCGCACCCTGCTCTTCGGCTACGTCGCCCAGTTCGTCTACGAGGGCGACTCCCCCCTGGCCGAGCGACGGGCCGCCGCGCTGTCCCTCGACCAGTCCCTCCTCGCCGAGCTGCTCGGCCGCGCCGAGCTGCGCGAGCTGCTGGACCCGGACGTCGTCACCGAGGTGGAGGCCGAGCTGCAGCGGCTCGCCGAGGACCGCCGGGTCAAGGACGCCGAGGGCGTCGCCGACGCCCTGCGTCTGCTCGGCCCGCTGAGCACCGCCGAGGTGCAGGAGCGGTCGGTGCCCGGCACCGACGCCGTCACGGTCGAGGAGTGGCTCACCGGGCTGGCCGCGAGCCGCCGCGCGGTGCAGGTGCGGATGGCCGGCGAGGAGCGCTGGGCGATGGTCGAGGACGTCGGGCGCCTGCGCGACGGCCTCGGCGTGCCCGTCCCGCCGGGCACGCCCGACGCCTTCACCGACCCGGTCGACGACCCGCTCGCCGACCTCGTGGGCCGGTACGCGCGCACGCACGGACCCTTCACCGCCGACGAGGTCGCCGCCCGGCTGGGGCTCGGCAGCGCGGTGGTGCGGCACACCCTCCAGCGCCTGGTGGCCGCGGGGCGCGTGATGGACGGGGAGTTCCGCCCCGGCGGCAGTGGCACCGAGTGGTG
This sequence comes from Nocardioides bruguierae, assembly GCF_023656415.1. Classification (GTDB taxonomy): domain Bacteria; phylum Actinomycetota; class Actinomycetes; order Propionibacteriales; family Nocardioidaceae; genus Nocardioides; species Nocardioides bruguierae. The sequence continues at coordinate 202,301 of NZ_JAMOIL010000003.1, read as the reverse complement.
CGACGCCGAGGTGCTGCGCCGACTGCGACGGCGCTCCCTCGCACGGCTGCGCGAGGAGATCGAGCCGGTCGACCCCGACGCCCTGGGCCGGTTCCTGCCCGCCTGGCAGCACGTCGAGGCCGTCGAGCCGGCCGCCCCCGAGCGGTCGCCCGGCCACCGCGAGCCCCGGGCCCGCCGGGGCGCGCTGCGCGGGGTGGACGGCGTGGTCGCCGCCATCGACCAGCTCGCGGGGGCGATCGTGCCGGCGAGCGCGCTGGAGTCACTCGTCCTGCCCGCCCGGGTCACCGACTACGAGCCGGCGCACCTGGACGAGCTGACCAGCACCGGTGAGGTGGTGTGGGCCGGCCACGGTGCGCTCGGTGGCGCGGACGGCTGGGTCTCCCTGCACCTCGCGGACACCGCCCACCTGACCCTGCCGGCGCCCGCCACCGGCCCCGCCGGGGCCCAGGACGGTGGGTCGTGGCCGGCGCTGCACGCCGCGCTCCTGGAGGTGCTGGACGGCGGCGGCGCCTGGTTCTTCCACCAGCTCGTCACCCAGGTGGGCGCCACCGGCGTCACCGCCACCGAGCAGAACGTCGCCACCGCCCTGTGGGAGCTGGCCTGGGGCGGCGTGGTCGGCAACGACACGCTCTCGGCCCTGCGTGCCCTGACCCGCTCGGGCAGGGCCACCCAGCGCACCCGCCGCGCCCCGGCCCGGCCACGGCTCGCGTCCACGACCAGCGGCCGCGGCGGTGCACGTCCCCGCGGGGTGGTGCGCGGCGGGCCGCCGGAGACGGTCGGCCGGTGGTCCCTGCTGCCCGAGGTGGACGCGGACCCGACCCGGCGCGCGCACGCGGCTGCCGAGCGGCTGCTGGAGCGGTACGGCGTGCTGACCCGCGGCAGCGTGGTCGCGGAGCGGGTGCCGGGCGGCTTCGCCGCGGTCTACAAGGTGCTCAGCGCCTTCGAGGACTCCGGCCGCACCCGTCGCGGCTACTTCGTGGCCGGCCTGGGAGCGGCCCAGTTCGGCAGCGCCGGAGCCGTGGACCGCCTGCGGACCCACGCCGACGCCCCGCGCGTCGCCGACCCGGCCGCGCGGCCGCAGGCCGTCGTCCTGGCCGCCTCCGACCCGGCCAACCCGTACGGCGCGGCCCTCGACTGGCCGCAGCGCCCCGCGCCCGAGGGTGCCGAGGCCGCCGAGTCCTCGGGTCATCGTCCGGGCCGCAAGGCCGGGGCCATCGTGGTCGTCGTGGACGGTCGCCTGGCGCTCTACCTCGAGCGGGGAGGCAAGACCCTGCTCAGCTTCACCGACGACCCCGACGAGCTGGCGACGGCCGCCGGCGCGCTCGTGGCCGCGGCCCGCCGCGGGTCGCTGGGCCGGATCACCCTGGAGCGCGCGGACGGAGCTGCGCTGCTGGGGTCGGCCACACCGGTCCGCGAGGCGCTCGGGTCCGCCGGCTTCACCACCACCCCGCGCGGGCTCCAGCTGCGGGGCTGACGCCCTCCGGGACACATCGCTTTCGAAACCAGCACTGGGTCATCCTGCGCTCGCGAGCGCAGGATGACCCGGTGACGGTCGTGCGGGAGCGTCAGGCCGCCGAGGCGACGACGTCCTCTCGGCGGGTGACGGGGATGGGCGTGGCGCCCGCGACGGCGGCGTCCACGGCGGAGCCGAGTGCGGCCTCCTCCAGCGCCACGGCGTCGGAGACCGACCGGAGCACGGACGAGAGCGGCACCTCGAGCGCGCCGCACAGCGACGCCAGCAGCTCCGAGGACGCCTCCTTCTGGCCACGCTCGATCTCGGAGATGTAGCCCAGCGACACGCGTGCCTCCTGCGACACCTGGCGCAGGGTGAGGCCCCGCTCCACGCGGTGGGCACGGAGCACGTCGCCGAGCAGTCGACGGAACAGCACCATGCGGGCCTCCTCTCTCGTCCCACCGATCGGCAGGAGTTGGGTCAACGTTACCGGAGCCACCCTTGTTCCAGCGGTGAACCCCGGGTCCGTCCCTCCACCTGACCACGCCCGAGACGACCGCTGATCACCCGCACGGTGCACGCCTGCCCACACCTGGCCGCTGAGCAGCGACGACGGCGCCGAAGGGGTGGGTCGGGCCCTCCTAGGTTGGAGGGCATGGCCCTGCCCATCGAGCACTACGCCCTCATCGGTGACCGCCGCACCGCCGCCCTCGTCGGTCAGAACGGCTCCATCGACTGGTTGTGCCTCCCCCGGTTCGACTCCCCCGCCTGCCTGGCCGCGCTGGTCGGCACCGACGAGCACGGGTTCTGGCAGCTCGTGCCGGCCGAGGAGCACACTGTCAGCCGGCGCTACGTCGGCGCCTCCGCCGTCCTGGAGACCACCTTCACCACCGAGTCCGGCACGGTCACGCTGACGGACCTCATGCCGCGCGGTGACGGTCGCGCCGACGTGGTGCGGCGGCTGGACGGGGTCGAGGGCAGCGTCGAGATGCGCCATGAGCTGCGGCTGCGCATGGACTACGGGGCCGCGACCCCGTGGGTCCGACGCCAGGAGGTGGACGGCGAGGAGGTGATCACCGCCGTCGCGGGTCCGGACCAGCTGGTGCTGCGCGGCCCCCGCCTGCCCGTGGCCTCCGACCACCGGCACTGCGACTCCTTCACGCTGGCCGCCGGCGAGTCGCAGACCTACTCCCTCACGTGGCTCCCGAGCCACCTGGAGCCCTACTCCCTCGGTCACCACGACGACCGGGTGCGCCGCACGATCGAGGAGGACGAGGCGTGGGCGGCGCTGTGCCGCGACGACCTCCCCCACCAGGCGGTCGTGCGGCGCTCCCTGCTCACCCTGCGACTCATGACGCACGCCGAGACCGGCGGCATCGTGGCCGCGCCCACCACCTCCCTGCCCGAGGAGATCGGCGGCGGGCGCAACTGGGACTACCGCTACTGCTGGCTGCGCGACGCCGCCCTGACCCTCGAGGCGCTGGTGGACGCCGGGTACACCGACGAGGCCGAGCTCTGGCGAGGCTGGCTGCTGCGCACGGTGGCCGGCGACCCGGCCGACCTGCAGATCATGTACGGCGTGGACGGGAGCCGGCGGCTGCCCGAGAGCGTGCTCGACCACCTGCCCGGCTACGAGGGCTCCCTGCCGGTGCGCGTGGGCAACGGCGCCGTCTCCCAGCTCCAGCACGACGTGCTCGGCGAGGTCATGCAGGCACTGGAGAAGGTCCGCCGCGCCACCGGCGAGGACGACGCGAACGCCTGGGCGCTGCAGCGGGCGTTGGTCGACGAGCTCGTCACGCACTGGGACGAGCCCGATTGCGGCATCTGGGAGGTCCGCGGCGAGCCGCGCCACTTCGTCCACTCCAAGGCGATGGTGTGGGCGGCTCTCGACAGCGCCGTGCGCGCCGTCGAGGAGCACGACCTCGAGGGCGCGGTGGAGGACTGGCGCCGGGTGCGCGACGAGGTGCGGGACGAGGTGCTGAGCCGCGGCTTCAGCACCGAGCGCAACAGCTTCCGCCAGCACTACGACACCGAAGAGGTCGACGCCGCGCTGCTCGTGCTGCCCTCCCTCGGCCTGCTGCCGCCCGACGACCCGCGCGTGCTCGGCACGATCGCGGCCATCGAGGAGGACCTCCTGCGCGACGGCCTGGTGCTGCGCTACCGCACCGCCAGCGGCGTCGACGGCGTGGAGGGCGACGAGCACCCGTTCCTGGCGTGCTCGTTCTGGCTGGTCGCCGCCCTGGCCGGGGCCGGACGGCGCGAGGACGCTGAGGCGCTGATGGAGCGCCTGGTGGGGCTCGTCAACGACGTGGGCCTGCTCTCCGAGGAGTACGACGTCGGCCGGGGCCGCATGCTCGGCAACTTCCCCCAGGCCTTCAGCCACCTGGCTCTCGTGCAGGCCGCCGTCAGGCTGGCGGACGCCGGCTGAGCCGACGTCACACGCCCGTCGGCGCGGGTGACCTGACGACGAAGCCCCTCCGAGCCTGGTGGCTCGGAGGGGCTCGTCGTTCAGCGGGTCACCGGTCTCTCACCGGTGCCGGTGGCGTCAGCGGGTGACGCGCACCTGGCGCACGACCTTGCGGGCGTGCACCGCGTCGCTGCCGGTGTAGCGGATGACGACCTTCTTCACGCCCAGGCCCCGGTAGGGGTCGGTGGTGATGAGGGCCTGGCCCGACGTGAGGCGCCCGACGTAGCGCTCGCCGCCCGTGCGGACGACGACGCGGCCGTCCGGCACGGTGCCCGCGCCGAGGGCGCGGACCGTGACGATCCAGGACACGTGGGTCGTGCCCCGGGTGGCCTTGGCCGGGAACTTCAGCGTGCTGAGACCGGCCTTGGCCTTCTTCACGAACACCGAGGTGGTCGCGGAGGAGGCGTCGACCTCGTCGGAGCCCTGGTAGGTGACCACGAGCTTCTGCTTGCCGGTCGTGTAGAACGGGCCGGCCTGCAGGTAGGCGCCGCCGTTGTCGTTGAGCTCGGCGGTGTCGACGACCTGGCCGTCGACCGAGAGGGTCACCGTGCCGGTGGGCGTGGTGCCCTCGGCCCGGACCTTGGCCTTGACCAGGACCTTGCGGTTGCCGTTGACGAGCGCCTTCTTGGCGTTGACCACCGTGGCGGTGGTCGTGGAGGCGACCGAGGTGGCCTCGCCGACCGGGACCGTCACCGTGGTGCCCGAGGGCGCCGCGGTGAAGGTGACGTAGTCGCCGACCGCGGCGTCCGCGGGGACGTCCACGTCGATGTCGGCGATGCCGTCGGTCACGGTGAAGGTGCCGAGCTCGGTCTCGCCGAGCGTGGCGACGACCTCGGTGTTCACCGGGCTGGAGAGCGAGGTGAGGTCCAGGGTCTTGCTCGCGGTCGGCGCCTCGTCCGTCGTGCCCATGCCGAGCGTGAAGGACGAGGTCGAGCCCACGGGCAGCGCCGTCGGCAGGTCGTCGGAGAAGACCTGCTGGCGGGCGAAGTCCGGGGAGCGGGTCTCGGCGGACAGGTAGTCGCGGAAGGCCGCGGCGTCCTGGATGCCGGTGTTGACCACGTCGTCGGACTCGGCGAGGGCGGTGAAGTTGTCGCCGCCGGCCGCGAGGAAGTTGAGCGTGGAGACCTGGTAGGTCGCGCCCATGTCCAGCGGCTCGCCGTCGATCATCACCGAGGTGATGCGGCTGCCGGCCTCGGCGGTCGGGTCGGCGGTGACCGACACGTTCTCCGAGAGACCCAGCTGCAGGTACGGCCGGCTGACGCCGGACGGCTGCCACTGCTGCTCCAGCAGCTCCTTCACCTGTGCACCGGTGAGGGCCACGATGCTGACCTCGTTGCCGAAGGGCAGCACCTGGTTGGCCTCGGCGTAGGTGACGACACCGTCGGTGTTCGTCTCCGAGCCCTCCTCGCCGTCGTAGTACAGCTCGGCACGCAGACCACCCGAGTTGGTGACACCGAAGTCGGCGCCCTCACCGTCGAAGTAGCCGGACACGGCGTCGAGCAGCGAGTCGGCGACCAGGGTGCCCAGGGTCGACTCGCGGGAGCGGTCGTCACGCAACGTGGTGCGGTCGTCGGCCGGGACCGAGAACTCACCGTCGACGATCGAGCCGCTCTTGAAGGCGGTGGTGAAGTCGTCGGTGATGGTGCCGACCGGCTGGGAGCCGACCTCGTCGGCGTAGGCCAGCGCGGCGTCGACGATCGAGACGACCTCGGCCACCCGGGGGTAGCTGGCGTCCACCTCGGTGTCGCCGGTGGACACGTTCTCCTGGGTGAAGTCGATGACGTCACCGGTCTCGGTGTCCAGCTGGAGCGTGACGGCGCCGATGTTCTCGCCGTACGAGCCGGTCTGGAGGATCGGGCGGGTGCCCTCCTCACCAGGGATCGGACCCTCCCACGCGTACTGCTTGTGGGTGTGGCCGGTGAAGATCACGTCGACCGAGGCCGCCGTGTTCTCCACGATGTCGGCGAACGCGCCGCCGGCGGCGATCTCGTCCTCCAGGCTGGCACCGTCCGGGGTGCCGTCGGTCGCGCCCTCGTGGTATTCGGCCACGATGACGTCGGCCTCGCCGTTGGACTCGTCGCCGTCCGAGAGCTCCGCGGCGACGCGGTTCACGGCCTCGACCGGGTCACCGAAGGTGAGGCCCTCGACACCGGCCGGGGAGACGAGGGACGGGGTCTCCTCGGTCACGGCACCGATCACGCCGACGGTCACGCCGTCGACCTCGAAGGTGTCGTACTCAGGGAGGATCGGCTCGCCGTCGGCGTCGTAGACGTTGGCGGCCAGGTAGTCCCAGCCGGCAGCGTCGGAGACACGACCGGTGAGGTCGTCCACGCCCTTGTCGAACTCGTGGTTGCCCACCGCGGACGAGGCGAGCCCCAGCGCGTTGAGCACGTCGATCGTGGGCTGGTCGTCCTGGATGGAGGAGGCGAACAGCGAGGCACCGATGTTGTCACCGGCGGAGAGGAACAGCGTGCTGTCCTCGCCCTGCTCCGCGCGGAGCTCCTCGATCGTGGTGGCGAACGCCGGGGTGTCCTCGCTGATCCGACCGTGGAAGTCGTTGATGTTCAGCAGCAGGAGGCTGTCGACGTCCGTGACCGCGGAGGTGACGGGGACCGACACGGTGGTGCCGGACTCGTCGGCGACGACCTCGAGGGTGTCGCCCACCTTCGCCAGCGCCGGCACGGTGACGTCGACCGTGGCGAGACCGTCGGTGACGGTGACGTCACCCAGGTCGCGCACCAGGGCGCCGTCGCGGTACAGGCCCACGGAGGCGGAGGTGTTGAGCGGGCTGCCCTGCGAGCGCAGGTCCAGCGACTTGTCGTTGATCGGGTAGACCGGCGCCTCGCTGGTACCCATGCCCAGCGTGAACGAGGTGGCCTCGCCCGCGGCCAGCTCCGTCGGCAGGTCCTCGGAGAAGACCTGCTGGCGGGCGAAGTCCGGCGACCGGGTCTCGGCGGCCAGGTAGTCGCGGAAGAGCGCCACGTCGAGCAGACCGGTGTCGACCGCGTCGCCCTCGGCGAGGGTGCGGAAGTTGTCACCGCCGGCCGCGAGGAAGTTGAGCGTGGAGACCGTGTAGGTCGCGCTCTCGTCCACCGGCTCGCCGTCGATGGTCACGGAGGTGATCCGCTCGCCCTCGGGGGCGGTCGGGTCGGCCGTGACGGCCACGTTCTCGGAGAGACCCAGCTGCAGGTACGGACGCGAGGGGATCTCGCCCTCGTCGTTGCGCTGCCACTGCTCCTCGAGCACGGCCAGCAGCTGGGCACCGGTGAGGTCCACCAGGGTCACGGTGTTGCCGAAGGGCAGCACCGCGTTGGCCTCGGCGTAGGTGACGACACCGTCGGTGTTCGTCTCCGAGCCCTCCTCGCCGTCGTAGTACAGCTCGGCGCGCAGACCACCGGGGTTGGTCAGACCGAGGTCCGCACCGTCCTCGAGGTCGGAGACGCCGTCCAGGAGCGCCTCGGCGACCATGTCGCCGAGGGTGGACTCCGAGGAACGGTCGTCGCGGGTGCCGCCGGTGTACTCGCCGTCGACGTAGCTGCCGTCGGTGAAGGCGGTGGTGACGTCACCGGTGATGGTGCCGATCGGCTCCTGGCCGATCTCGTCGGCGTAGGCCAGCGCCGCGTCGACGATGTCGGAGACCTCGGCCACCCGCGGGTAGCTGGTGTCGGCCTCGACGCCCTCGGTGGAGACGTTCTGCTGGGTGTAGGAGACGACGTCGCCGGTGGCGGGGTCGACGGTCAGCACGACCTGGCCGATGTTCTCGCCGTAGGAGCCGGTCTGGAGGACCGGGCGGGTGCCGGACTCGCCGGGGATCGGGCCGTCCCACGCGTACTGCTTGTGGGTGTGGCCGGTGAAGATCACGTCGACCGAGGCCGCGGTGTTCTCCACGATGTCGGCGAACGCGCCGCCGGCGGTGATCTCGTCCTCGAGGGTGGCGTCGTCCGGCGTGCCGGCGGAGGCGCCCTCGTGGTACTCGGCGACGATGACGTCGGCCTCGCCGTTGGACTCGTCGCCGTCGGAGAGCTCCGCGGCGACGCGGTTCACGGCCTCGACGGGGTCACCGAAGGTGAGGTCGGCGACGCCGGCGGGCGAGACGAGGGACGGGGTCTCCTCGGTCACGACGCCGATCACGCCGACGGTCACGCCGTCGACCTCGAAGGTGTCGTACTCGGGGAGGATGGGGTCGCCGTCGGTGTCGTAGACGTTGGCGGCCAGGTAGTCCCAGCCGGCGGCGTCGGAGACACGACCAGTGAGGTCGTCCACGCCCTTGTCGAACTCGTGGTTGCCCACGGCCGAGGAGTCCAGACCGAGCGCGTTGAGCACGTCGATCGTGGGCTGGTCGTCCTGGATGGAGGAGGCGAACAGCGAGGCACCGATGTTGTCACCGGCGGAGAGGAACAGGGTGTTGTCCTCGGCCTCGCGCAGCTGCTCGATGGCGGTGGCGAACGCCGGGGTGTCCTCGCTGATCCGACCGTGGAAGTCGTTGATGTTCAGCAGGTTGATGTCGACGTCGCCGACGACCTCCTGGTCGGGGCTGACGCCCACGACGACCGGGTCGTGGTCGGAGGCGCGGAACTTGTTCTCCTGGTACAGCAGCGTCGCGTTGTAGTTGTAGCGGCTGTACTCGAAGCCGACGGACTCGCCGGAGTTGATGTTCCAGATGTCGGAGCCGGTGACCATGGCGGCGCCGGCCTCGTTGGCCAGGACGTGGTCGAGGCTGCCGGACAGGCCGGAGTACGAGTAGGAGTACTCCCCCTCGGGGGCCAGGTCGGTGTACCCGTCGTCGTAGAGGACCTGCATGGGGTCCTCCATCGTGTACGAGTTGAAGTCACCGGTGAGGAACACCGCGCCCGAGCCACCGAGGTCGGCGGCGAAGTCGTCGGCGAAGGTGCTCAGCGAGGTGGCCTGCGCGACGCGGTCGGGGTTGGCGTTGCCCTGCCCGGTGCCGTCGTCGGTGCCCGAGCCCTTGGACTTGAGGTGGTTGACGATGACGCCGAACGCGTTCGCGTCGTCGTCGCCGACCAGCTTGAAGCCCTGGGCCAGCGGCTCACGGGCGTTGTCGAACGCGGCGTCGCCGGTCAGCACCGAGGAGGCGCCGACGGTCTCGACCGCGGCCGGCTGGTAGATGAACGCCGTGCGGATGACGTCCTGGTCGGCCAGGTCGGGCAGGTCCGCCGCGTCCGGGGACGGGACGAAGGCCCACTTGGTCTCGCCGGCGTCCGCGTTGAGGGCGTCGACCAGGGTGGAGAGCGCGGCGTCGCGGTCGAAGCCGAACTTCACCGAGTTCTCGATCTCCTCGAGGGAGACGATGTCGGCGTCCAGGGTGTTGATCGCCTTGACGATCTTCACCTCCTGGCGGGCCAGGCTGGCGTCGGTCGCGGCACCACGGGGGCCGTCGCCGCCGTCGGCGGTGTCGCAGTAGCCGGCGCCGATCGGGTTGTCCTCACGGTCGACGTAGAAGTCGCACGTGCCGCCGTCGGCGACGTTGTCCTCACCGGTGTAGGTGAAGTAGTTGAGGACGTTGAAGGACGAGAGCGTGAGCGCGCCGCCGACCTCGGCCGGGGCGGCCTCGTCGAGGCGGGTGTTCTCGAAGGAGACCACGTCGCTGCCGTCGTCGGTGACCTGCGCGGTCGGCTGGACCGTCCACGCGCCGTAGCGGTAGTCGACGATCACCGGGGACTCGAAGGTGGCGGCCGCGCCGACCCGGATCGGGTTGTCGGTGGTCAGCCACGCCATCGGCGTGTCCTCGGCCGAACCCAGGTAGTTGGCGCTGGAGCCGTCGTCCAGCACCAGGGCGCGAGCGTCGTTGTCGGCCTCGATGCCGGCGACGTCGCCGGTCTGCGCGTCCTCGACCTCGGTCGGCTGGATCAGCGGGGTGTCGCCCGAGGCGAGTCCGATGGTGCCGTAGCCGTTGGTCGAGTAGGTGTTGGAGACGGTGAAGTCGCCGGTCGGGAGGATGAGCTCCGACTCGTGCGCCTCACGCTCCTCCTCGGTCTCGAACCAGGTGGTCTCGAGCGGGGTGACCGGGTCGAGGGCGGTCTCGAGCGCCTCCCACGACGGGTCGACCAGCTCGGTCAGCGAGTTGTACTCGTCCACCGTGGCGGTGACGGCGACGGAGTCGCCGACGGCCGGGAAGGTGTCGGGGCCGTAGACGTAGACGGCGTCGGAGGCGCCGGGCGTCGCGTCGGCGCCGGCACCCGTGCCGCCGGTCTGGATGACGAAGGCGTTGAGGCCGCCGGTCTCGTAGACGGCCGTGACGACACCCTCGGTGGTCACGGTGTCCCCGTCGAGCGGGGACGCCGCCGCGTCGGTGCCCTGGATCTCGGCGATGCTCACCGCGTCCGGGTCGACCGGGTCGACCGGGTCCGGGGCGGGCGCCTCGGTCTCGCCGGCGCTGTTCGTCGGGGACGGCGCACCGGCGGTGAAGTCAGCACTGTTGTCGTCGGTGTCCGTGCCCGCGGCCGCACGGGAGGCGGACGTGGTGCTGGACAGACCGGGCGCAGCCGCGGTCTCGACGATGGACGCCGAGCCGTAGCCCACGAGGTCGACCACCGCGCTGGCGTCGACCCGCGGGTCCACCACCTCGGTGCCGTCCACGAGGGAGACGGTGCCGCTGGAGCCGCTCATGCCGAGCGTCCCCTCGGCGTCGGGCGTCGGCAGGGCGTCGGTGCCGCCGTTGCCGGCCGCCTCCTGGATCAGGAAGGTCGCACCGGGAGCGACACTGCCGCTCAGGTCGGTGGTACCACCGGAGTTGCCACCGGAGGAGCGGTACTGGACCGACATGCCGTCGACCGAGATGGCCGCGTCCGTCGGGTTGTACAGCTCGATGAAGTCGTTCGTCCACGTGGCGCCGGAGTTACCGCCGCCTCCGTACACCTCGCTGATCACGAGGCCGCTGCCGTCCGTGGCTGCCTGCGCGACCCCGGTCAGGACCAACGGGCTCAAGCCCGCCGCCATGACCGAGACGCTCAGCAGCCCGGCAACACGCTTGCGCGCTGAGGGCATGAAAAAATCTCCCGAAAGTGAGAATGAGTTCAACAGATGCTGAGAAGCGCCTCACCCTAACCAGGAGCACATGCCGTGAAACAGGCGTTCTGGTGAACGCTGCGTAACGAAACGGGACGGCTCGTTGTTACACAGGTCTGGATCGCTCGCGCGCAGGGGCGCGGACCTTACACGGGCGGTCCGGAACAGCGGAACGCGGGGGTCCACGACCCCCGCGTCCACCGGAATCTCACAGCAGAACCCCAGGTCAGGGGCCCTGCGCGCCTCAGCGCAGCTGGTCGCGCTGCTTCCACAGCTCCTTGTAGAACTCGAAGCCGGACCAGAGCGTGAGCCCGACCGCCACGGCCAGGCACGCCTGGAACACGTAGAAGACCACCTGGAACGGCAGTTCCAGGCTCGCCGGCACGTCCGAGTCCAGCCACGGCAGCGTGAGGCCTCCGAGGGCCAGCGCCTGCACCGTCGTCTTGAGCTTGCCCAGGTCCTTGGCGGCGATCACGACCTTGCGCAGCACCGAGAGCCGCAGCAGCGTCACGCTCCACTCGCGCAGGAGGACGACGATGGTGACCCACCACCAGATGTCCCCCACGATCGAGAGAGCGATCAGCGCCATCCCGGTCATCGCCTTGTCCGCGATCGGGTCGGCGATCTTGCCGAAGTCGGTGACCAGGTTCCGGGCCCGGGCCAGGTCACCGTCGATCTTGTCGGTGATCATCGCGACCGCGAAGATCACCCAGGCGATGATCCGCGACGTCGCGGACTCACCCCCGTCGTAGAGCAGGGCCCAGCCGAAGAACGGCACCAGGACGATCCGCAGGGTCGTCAGGGCGTTGGGGAGGTTCCAGTTCGAGGGCTTCGGTGCCTCGGTGGCGGCGCTGTCGGTCACTCAGACCTCCTCGGCGATCAGGTCGACGCCGTCGGTCCCGACGACCTCGGCGCGCACGATCATGCCGACCTCGGCCGAGGAGCCGAGCAGCAGGGTCGTCCCGTCCACCTCCGGGCCCTGGAAGGCTGCGCGGCCGACGGCCCCCTCGGGGTCCGACTCGACGTCCTCGACCAGCACCTCGACGACCTCGCCCACGCGCTCCTCGGCGCGCTCGGCGTTGAGCTGCTCGACCAGCTGGGAGACGTGCTCGGTGCGGGCGCGCACCTCGTCCTCGTCCAGCTTGTCCTCGTACCCGGCGGCCTCGGTGCCGTCCTCGTCGGAGTAGCCGAAGACGCCGGTGACGTCCATCCGCGCGGCGACGAGGAAGTCGCACAGCGTCTGCAGGTCCTCCTCGGTCTCCCCCGGGAAGCCCACGATCGCGTTCGAGCGCACGCCGGCGGTGGGGGCCAGCGACCGGACCTGCTCGAGCAGGCCCAGGAAGCTCTCCGGGTCGCCGAAGCGGCGCATGCGGCGCAGCACGGACGCCGAGGCGTGCTGGAAGGACAGGTCGAAGTACGGGACGACGCCGGGCGTCTGCGCGATCGCCTGGACCAGCCCCGGCCGCGTCTCGGCGGGCTGGAGGTAGCTCACCCGGACGCGCTCGATCCCGTCGACGGCCGCCAGCTCGGGCAGGAGGGTCTCCAGGAGCCGGATGTCGCCGAGGTCCTTGCCGTAGGAGGTGGAGTTCTCGCTGACCAGGAACAGCTCCTTGACACCCTGCTCGGCGAGCCAGCGGGCCTCGTCCAGCACGTCGGTGGGGCGACGGGAGACGAACGAGCCGCGGAAGGAGGGGATGGCGCAGAAGCTGCACCGACGGTCGCAGCCGGAGGCGAGCTTGAGGGAGGCGGTGGGCCCGTCGTCCAGGCGGCGACGCAGGGACGCGGGGCCGGAGGCGTGACCCGGGACGGGGGCGGTCGACAGCGCCCGCTCGACCGGGCTGATCGGCAGCAGCGTGCGGCGGTCGGCCGGCACGTGGGAGGTGTGCGCCTCGCCCGCCATGATGGAGCGCAGCCGGTCGGCGATCACCGGGTAGTCGTCGAAGCCGAGCACCGCGTCGGCCTCGGGCAGCGACTCGGCCAGGTCCTTGCCGTAGCGCTCGGCCATGCAGCCCACCGCCACGACCGCCTGGGCGCGGCCACCGTTGGTGGTCTTGAGGTCGGCGGCCTCGAGGAGGGTGTCGACCGAGTCCTTCTTCGCGGACTCGACGAACCCGCAGGTGTTCACGACCACCGTGTCGGCCTCGGCGGCGTCGGTGACGAGCCGGAAGCCACCGGCCTCCAGGCGTCCGGCCAGCTCCTCGGAGTCGACCTCGTTGCGGGCGCACCCGAGGGTGACCATCGCGACGGAGAGGAGGGGCCGCTCCCCCGCCTCCGCGTCCACGGCGGTGGTCTCGGCGGGAGTCTGGTCCGGGGCTGGCTGGGTAGTCGTCATCTCGATCACCGAGTATGACGCGCCACGACGGCCGGGGCGAACCCTCGGCCGTCGTGGCGCGTGCTGGTGGAGCCGCAGGTGGCGGCTCCCGTGACAGGGCCTGGCACCGGCGTCAGTCGGCGGTGTAGGTGTCCTCGGCCGCGTGGCCCGTGCGGCCCATTGCGCCCTGGGCGACGCCACCGACGCTGACCTCGAGCGAGCCGTCGCTGGTGCGGATGCGCACCGGCTGGGAGACCCAGTCGAGCGTCTCGACCTCGCCGAACGCCAGGGTGCCGCGGAAGACCAGCTCGTTGGCGCCGTCGCGCACCACGACCCGGGCGCCACCGCCGGCCGCGGTCAGCTCGACCGTCGTCCGGGCACCGGTGCCGGCGGCCGACGAGGTGCTGAGCGTCGGCACGTCCTCGACGGCCGGCGAGCCGCCGTCCACGACGAGCCGGGCGATGCTCCACGCGAGAACCAGCGCCATCACGGCCGCCACGAGCACCGACCAGCGGGGGCTGCCGCCGCGACCGAGCCGCGGGTGCCGGACGGCGGGGTCCACGCCGAGCACGCGCTGCGCCGAGACCGGCGCGTCGGCGTAGTGCTCGTCGTAGAGCGCGACCAGCGGTGCGGGGTCGGTGCCGAGCACCCGGGCCAGGGTGCGCAGGTGGCCTCGGGCGTAGAAGTCGCCGCCGCAGGGGCCGAAGTCGTCGACCTCCATGGCCTCGATGACGTGCGGGCGGACGCGGGTGCGGTCGGCGAGCTGGTCGACGCTGAGCCCCAGGCGGGTGCGGGCCGCGGCCAGCTCCGGCCCGACGACGGGCTCGTCGGCGGGCTCGTCGGAGTCCGCCCACGCGATCGGGTCGACGGGGTGGCCGGCCCGGGCGATCGGCCGCACCCGGTCTCCCCAGGTGGTGGTCTCCTCCACCAGGTCCACCGAGCCGGGGCGTCGCAGCTCGCGTGCCTCGGGCAGCCGGCGGGCGCCGTCCCCGTCCTCGGTCTCGGCCGGGTCCAGGCGCAGGGCGTTCGCGCCGAAGACGGTCAGCGGGCTGCCGCCGTCGGAGCCGACCTGGGCGCCGGTGCGGGGGCCGTCGACCCGCACGCCGGCGATGACCGGGCGGGTCGCCTCGGGCGTCGCCGACGGCAGGTCGCCCATCTCGGTCGCACCCGCGTCCTGGCCCTCGCGGCGGAACAGCGAGAGGGATGGCAGCAGGCCGCTCATGCGGTGCACGGCGTCGGTGAAGGGGTTGCGCGAGCGCGGCAGGCCGGCGTCGGCCGAGGCACGCGGCTCGTCGTGGGGGAACGGGTCGCTGAGCGGGTCCCAGCCCCGGCTGGTCGCCTCGTCGGAGGACGGCTCCACCGGCGAGGCCTCGAGGGTCTCCGCGACCGCGGCGGGCTCGTGCTCGACCGGCTCGTCCACGACCGGCGTGGGCTCGTCGTCGACGTCCTGCGGCTCCGGGGCGAGCTCGTCGTGCTGCACGTCGTCGTGCACGACGTCGTGCTCGACGTCGTGCTCGACGTCCTGCTCGGTGTCCCGCTCGGTGTCCCGCTCGGTGTCCTGGTCCACGGGCTCGGCGAGGACCGGCTCGTCGGCGCGTCGCGCCGCAGCGGTCTCCGCGACGACCACCGGGACGGCGGCCACGACCGCGTCCGCGGGCTGCGTCCGCGCCTGCTCCTGCGCGCCGGCGGGCACGGGCTGCTGCACCGGCCGGGTCGGCTGGTGCGAGGCCTGCCCCGCGGCCCACTCGTCCGCGTCGACGTACTCGTAGCCGTCGATCTCGGCCACGTCGCAACGGCCCTCGGCCAGCTCGGAGAGGGCGTCGACCAGGTCGCGGTGCCGCGCGTGGAGCCCGGCCACGCGGGTGGCGGCGCCCAGGCGCAGGGCGATCGGGTCGCCGTGGGCGGGCAGCACGTCGAGCGAGCCGTCCTTCCACCACGACCGGCGCGGCAGCACCTCGACACCGGCGAGGTCCTGCCACGGGTAGCCCCGCCACGTCCGCCGCTCACGCACGCGGACGCCGAGCCCGTCGGCCACCAGCAGCGGCGCGCGGGAGTCGACCAGCGTCGCCACGTGCAGGCCGGCGACGACCAGCACGACGAGCAGCACGGCCAGGTCGAGCGCGCTGGGCCCGGAGAGCACCCGCACGAGGTAGCCGAGGGTCAGCAGCGCCGCGAGGGCGAGGACGACGGCCGAGAGCCGGGTGTTGCGACGCAGCTCCACCACGGGGCTCGCCGGGGTGCCGGCGTCCCGCTCGAGGGTGTCGGTGCCGCTCGTGGTCAGGTTCTGCTCGTGCTCGTTCACATCTCCCCCTGCAGGGTCGCGATGACGCCGTCCACCTCGTCGGGCTTGACCAGGACGTCGCGCGCCTTGGAGCCCTCACTGGGACCGACCACGCCACGGGACTCCAGGATGTCCATGAGGCGGCCGGCCTTGGCGAAGCCGACGCGCAGCTTGCGCTGCAGCATCGACGTGGAACCGAACTGCGTGGAGACGATCAGCTCGATGGCCTGGATCACCAGGTCGAGGTCGTCGCCGATGTCGTCGTCGAGCTCCTTCTTGGACGCCGCCGGGGCGGTGACGTCCTCGCGGTAGCTCGGCTCGAGCTGGGTCTTGACGAACTGCACGACCTCGCGGACCTCGGACTCCGAGACCCACGAGCCCTGCACGCGGACGGGCTTGGAGGCGCCCATCGGCAGGAACAGGCCGTCACCCTGACCGACCAGCTTCTCCGCACCCGGCTGGTCGAGGATGACGCGGGAGTCACCCAGGCTCGAGGTGGCGAACGCCAGTCGGCTGGGCACGTTGGCCTTGATCAGGCCGGTGACGACGTCGACAGAGGGACGCTGTGTGGCGAGCACCAGGTGGATGCCGGCGGCACGGGCCAGCTGGGTGATGCGGACGACCGCGTCCTCGACGTCGCGCGGGGCGACCATCATCAGGTCCGCGAGCTCGTCGACGATGACCAGCAGGTACGGGTACGGCTCGAGCGTGCGCTCGCTGCCCAGCGGCAGCTCGACCTTGCCCGCCCGGACGGCCTTGTTGAAGTCGTCCACGTGCCGGAACCCGAAGTTGGCCAGGTCGTCGTAGCGCAGGTCCATCTCGCGCACGACCCAGGCCAGCGCCTCGGCGGCCTTCTTCGGGTTGGTGATGATCGGGGTGATCAGGTGCGGGACGCCCTCGTAGGCGTTCAGCTCGACCCGCTTGGGGTCGACCATGATCATCCGCACCTCGTCCGGCGTGGAGCGCATGAGGATCGAGGTGATCATCGAGTTGATGAACGACGACTTGCCCGATCCGGTGGCGCCGGCGACGAGCAGGTGGGGCATCTTGGCCAGGTTGGCGACGACGAAGCCGCCCTCCACGTCCTTGCCGAGGCCGGTCACCATCGGGTGGTGGTCGCTGCGCGCCTTGGTCGAGCGCAGGACGTCACCGAGGGTGACGACCTCCTTGTCGGTGTTGGGGATCTCCACGCCGACCGCGGACTTGCCGGGGATGGGCGAGAGGATGCGGACGTCGGCCGAGGCCACCGCGTAGGCGATGTTCTTCTGGATGCCGGTGATCTTCTCGACCTTCACGCCGGCGCCGAGCTCGACCTCGTACCGCGTGACCGTCGGGCCGCGGGTGTAGCCGGTGACGGCCGCGTCGATGCCGAACTCCTCCAGCACCTGGGTCAGTCGCGCGACGACGTCGTCGGACGCCTTCGACTTCGGCTTGTGCGGCGAGCCGGCCTTCAGCAGGTCGCTGGCCGGGAGGCTGTAGGCGATGTCGCCGGAGATCTCCAGCTGCTCCACGCGCGGCGGCAGCTGGGCGTGCTGCGGGGCCTCGAGGCCCTTGCCGGGCAGCGGCTCCTCGCCGGCGACGACCGCCAGCGCCTCGGCCGCGTCGGGCGAGGTGTGGTTGTCGTCG
Organism: Nocardioides bruguierae; assembly: GCF_023656415.1. GTDB lineage: Bacteria > Actinomycetota > Actinomycetes > Propionibacteriales > Nocardioidaceae > Nocardioides > Nocardioides bruguierae. The sequence continues at coordinate 185,137 of NZ_JAMOIL010000003.1, read as the reverse complement.
GCGCGGCCGTAGCCGTCGTCCGAGCCGCGCGTGCCCTGCGGCTGGTCCGCGTCGTCGTGCTCGGCGTACTCGCCGTAGGGGTCGACCGCGCTCATGTGCTCGGTCTGCGCCCCGTCGTCCGCGGGCTCCTGGCCGTCGAGGATGTCGAGACCCGCCTCGTCCTCGCCGGTCTTCTTGCGGCCCCGGCGGAACAGGGTGCGGCCGCGGCCGCCCTCGGTCTGCTCCATGGCGACGTCGAGGGCGTCCTTCTCGCGCGCGGCCGTGGCGCCGACCGCGGGCATCGGACCGGTGTCCTCGCCGGTGGTGTCGTGCACGCGCTTCCCGCTGCGCGTGTCGACCAGCGGGGAGTCGTAGGCGGGCGAACCCATCTCGGGGTCGATCTCGCCGCGGCGCGCGGCGAGCTCGGCCTGGGCCTCCGGGGTGCGGCCGAGCATCCGGTCGCGGGCGTCGGCCAGCTTCAGCGGCACCTGGTAGACGGGCGTCGCGGTGATAACCAGGACGCCGAAGAAGGAGAGCAGGACCAGCAGCGGCACGACCAGGAAGCCGGTGCGCAGCAGGTCCATGAGCAGGGAGGCGACGACGTAGCCGACCGCTCCCCCGCCCTCGCGCAGCGGGGTCACGTCGCCGGCGACCGGCTGCGGGTCCCCGTTGGCGAGGTGCACGATGCCGAGCACGCCGAACGCGAGCGCGGCCCAGCCGATCACCTGACGGCCCACCGGGCCGTTGCCGACCGGGTCGCGCATGAGGCGCCAGCCGGCCCACACCAGGGCCAGCGGCACGAGCCAGCCGATCTTGCCGACGCTGCCCTCGACCGCCACGCGCACCACGTCGGTGACCGGGCTGGAGATCTGGAACCAGACCGCCGCCGCCGTCACCAGCGCGAGCGCGAGCAGCGCCAGGCCGCCGCCGTCACGGCGGTGCTCCGGCTCCAGGTCGCGGGCGCTGCGGCCGATGCCGCGGGCGGCCGCGCCCAGCGTGTGGGCGATGCCCAGCCACACGGCGCGCAGGCCGCGGAAGACCAGCCCGAAGAACCGGGAGACCGGCCCCTGCCCGCTACGCACGGCGCGGGGCTCGGGCCGGCTGCTCGTCGACTTCTTGGTGCTCTTGGAGGGGGTCTTCGAGGTGGCCTTGGAGGACGCCGGGCGCCGTCCGGTCGACGTGGACCGGGCGGTGCTGGTGGTCGTACTCCGGGATCGGGTGCTCGAGCCGCTGCGTCCGGCCGGGGAAGAACCGGACGATGTCGTGCTCGTGCTCCGCGACCCCGGCGGGGAAGACGTACGGGTCGCCATGGTGAGCACACTAGGTGAGAGTCACTGCCGTCCCAGGGATTAACAGGCGTCCCACCCTCACGTGTCGCTTGAGGGTTGTCTCACCGGCGTGTCGCGACCCCTCCCCCACCGGGACCGGCCGCGGTCGGGGTTGTGTCACCGCACGCACCTACGAGCCCCTCGGAGGCGTGCGTGCGGTGACACGATCCGGGTCGCGCGAGGAGTCCGGCGGTCAGGCCGGTGCGTCCCAGACGGTCACCGACCGCCACAGCCGCACCCGACGCGTGCGGGCCCCGGGCAGGTGCCGCTGCAGGAGCGCGGCCTCCTCGGCCCACGTCCGGGTCGGCTCGGCGCGAGCGGTGGGCGGCTCGTGCCACCGGCCCCGGGTCCGCGAGAGCACCTGGTGGGCGAGGACGTCGGCGGCCTCGGTCGGCAGGTCACGCCAGCCGCGTGCGCGGGCGACCGAGAGGACGACCACCCGACCGCCCGGCACGACCACACGGCGCGCCTCGGCCAGCGCGAGGGCGGCGTCCACGTGGTGCAGCACCGCGACGAGGACCACTCCCCCGCACGATGAGTCGGGCACGGGCAGCGACTCGGCCGAACCTCGGAGCAGTCGGCCGCGGGCGCCGGGCACGGCTGCCGCGACCGCGGCATGGTCCGGGTCGCAGCCCCACGCCGGCGTCCCGGAGGCCCTCAGGGCTGCGACCAGCCCGCCGTCCCCGCAGCCGACGTCCAGCGCGGGGGCGGGCAGGCCCGCGAGGAGACGACAGAGCCGCGGGTGGTGGTGGACGTTGTGGTTCCAGCCAACGTCCACCCCGGCCCGCGGCTCGGTCATGGGATCAGGAGATCCGGTCAGGTCGTGACGACCGTCGGGATGATCATCGGACGACGGCGGTGCTGGGTGTTGACCCAGCGCCCGATGGTGCGGCGCACGGCCTGCTGCATCTGGTAGCTGTCCGGGACGCCCTCGGCGGCGAGACGGTCCAGCGCCTTGACGATGTCCGGCTTGACGTTCTCGAAGACCGAGTCGTCCTCGGCGAAGCCGCGGGCGTGGATGTCTGGGCCGGAGATGACGCGACCGGTCGAGGAGTCGACGACGACGATGACGGAGATGAACCCCTCCTCGCCGAGGATCTGGCGGTCCTTGAGGTCGGACTCGGTGATGTCGCCGACCGAGGAGCCGTCCACGAAGACGTAGCTGCAGTCGACCTTCCCGACGACCGAGGCGACGCCGTCGACCAGGTCGACCACGGTGCCGTCCTCGGCGATGACGGTGTTCTCGACGCCGGTCTGCTCGGCCAGGGCCGCGTTCGCCTTGAGGTGCCGGTACTCGCCGTGCACGGGCATGACGTTCTTCGGCTTCACGATGTTGTAGCAGTACAGCAGCTCGCCGGCGCTGGCGTGGCCGGAGACGTGCACCATCGCGTTGCCCTTGTGGACGACCTTCGCGCCCCAGCGGGAGAGCCCGTTGATGACGCGGTAGACGGCGTTCTCGTTGCCGGGGATGAGCGAGGAGGCGAGCAGGACGGTGTCGCCCTCCTCCAGGTGCACGAAGTTGTGGTTGCCCTGGGCGATCCGGGAGAGCGCCGACATCGGCTCGCCCTGCGAGCCGGTGGAGATCAGCACCTGCTTCTCCGGGGCGATGTTCGCCAGCTCCTTGGCGTCCACCAGCACGTTCTCGGGCAGGTCCAGGTAGCCGAGGTCGCGGGCGATGCCCATGTTGCGCACCATCGAGCGGCCGACGAAGCCGACCTTGCGCTTGTGCGCGACCGCGGCCTCGAGCACCTGCTGGACGCGGTGCACGTGCGAGGCGAAGCAGGCCACGATGATCCGCTGGTCGGACTCGCGGAAGACCTGGTCGATGACCGGGGTGATCTGCTTCTCGCTCGGGGTGAAGCCCGGGGTCTCGGCGTTGGTGGAGTCGGTGAGGAACAGGTCCACGCCCTCCTCGCCCAGACGCGCGAACGAGCGCAGGTCGGTGATCCGGCCGTCCAGCGGCAGCTGGTCCATCTTGAAGTCGCCGGTGTGCAGCACGGTGCCCGCGGAGGTGCGGATGAAGACCGCCAGCGCGTCCGGGATGGAGTGGTTGACGGCCACGAACTCGAGCTCGAACGGGCCGAACTTGATGACGTCACCCTCGGCGACGGTGTGCTGCACGGTCTCGCGCAGGCGGTGCTCACGGAGCTTGGAGGCGACCAGCGCCAGGGTCAGCTGCGAGCCGACCAGCGGGATGTCCTCGCGCTCGCGCAGCAGGTACGGGGTCGCGCCGATGTGGTCCTCGTGACCGTGCGTCAGCACCAGCGCCTCGACGGTGTCGAGACGGTCCCGGATGGAGGACCAGTCGGGCAGGATCAGGTCGACACCGGGGTGGGAGTCCTCGGGGAACAGGACGCCGCAGTCCACGAGCAGGATGCGCCCGTCGTGCTCGAAGGCGGTCATGTTGCGGCCGACGTCGCCGAGGCCGCCGAGCGGGGTGACCCGCAGGGCGTTCTTCTTCAGCTTCTTCGGGGTGCCGAGGTTGGTCTGGGCGTTGGTCATGCAGTTCCTGTTCTGTTCTCGTCCGCCGCGCAGGGCAGCCGGAGTCCGCGGTGTGTCGCGGCTCAGAGCACCCCGGCGGCCTCGAGGCCGGCGCGGAGGTCGGTGACCTCGGCGTCGGTCAGCGCGACCAGCGGTGAGCGGACGTTGCGGTTGTCGAGAACGCCCTGCAGCTCGAGTGCTGCCTTGGCGGTGGTGGCTCCGTAGTTCGCGACGCCCATCATGGCGTCGATCGCGGGGAGCAGCCGCGAGAAGATCTGGGTGGCCTCGTGGGCGTCGCCGCCGAACCAGGCGTCGAGCATGGCCCGCAGCTGGGTGCCGGCGGCGTGGCCGACCACGGAGACGAAGCCGCTGGCGCCGTAGGCGAGCCAGCCGAGGTTGAGGGCGTCGTCGCCGGAGTAGACGGCGTAGCCCATCTTGGTCAGTCGCAGGCCGCGGACGAGGTCGCCCACCGCGTCCTTGATCGCGACGACCGACTCCCACTCGCGCATGACCTCGTAGGTCTCCAGCGAGATCTGCGAGCCGGTGCGGCCGGGGATGTCGTAGATCATCACCGGCAGGCCGGCGGCGGGCACGACCTGGGAGAAGTGGTGCAGGATGCCGGCCTGGCCGGGCTTGTTGTAGTACGGCGTCACGAGCAGGACGCCGTCGGCGCCGCGCTCCCCGGCCTGGGCGGCCAGCTGGAGCGAGGTGCGGGTGTCGTTGGTGCCGATGCCGGCGACCAGGTGCACGTCGGGGCCGACGGCGGCGCGGACGGCAGCGAGGATCTCGCCGTCCTCCTCGATGGTGGTCGTCGGCGACTCCCCGGTGGTGCCGGAGACGACGAGACCGTCGTGCCCCGTGGCCACGAGGTGCTTGGCCAGACGCTGCGTCGACTCGAGGTCGAGCGACCCGTCGTCGTGGAACGCGGTGGCCATCGCGGTCAGCATGCGCCCGAAGGGCGCGGCGGGGGCGGTGCTCATGGGGGTCAGGCTATCGCCCGCACCCCCTGAACCCCTCCCCCGCGTCGCCGTGCCGCCGCGGGGGACCTCACACGTGCGGCATGACCTGCTCGGCGACCAGCCGGAGGTGGTCGAGGTCGGCGAGGTCGAGCACCTGGAGGTAGAGGCGCGAGTGGCCCGCCTCGGTGTAGCGGGCGATCTTCTCGACGACCTCCTCGGGCGTGCCGGCGAGCCCGTTCTCGCGCAGCTCCGGCACCTCGCGGCCGATGGCTGCCGCACGGCGCGCCACCTCCGCCTCGTCCTCGCCGACGCAGAGCACGAGGGCCGCGGAGAGGGTCATGGACGCCGGGTCGCGGTCGATCGCCTCGCAGGCAGCCCGGACCCGGTCGTTCTGCACGAGCGCGTCCTCGAAGGCGGCGAACGGGGTGTTGAACTCGTCGGCGAAGCGCGCGGCCAGGGCCGGCGTCTTCCGCTTGCCCGAGCCGCCCACCAGCACCGGGACGCCGCCGGCGCGCCCGCTGCGGTTGACCGGCTTCGGCAGCCCCGGGGAGTCGGTGACCTGGTAGTGGGTGCCGTCGAAGGAGTACCCGCCCTCGGTGGCCCACAGGCCGGTGATCAGCTCCAGCTGCTCGCCGAGCTTCTCGAAGCGCTCCTTGAGCGAGGGGAACGGGATGCCGTAGGCGCGGTGCTCGGCCTCGAACCAGCCGGACCCGAGCCCGAGGTCGACGCGGCCGCCGGACATCTGGTCGACCTGGGCGACCTGGACCGCCAGCGGGCCCGGGTGGCGGAAGGTGGCGCTGGTGACCAGCGTGCCGAGGCGGATGCTCCGGGTCTCGCGGGCCAGGCCGGCCAGGGTCGTCCAGGCGTCCGTGGGGCCGGGCAGGCCGTCGCCGCCCATCGTCAGGTAGTGGTCGGAGCGGAAGAAGGCGCCGTAGCCCAGCTCCTCGGCCTCCCGGGCCACCGCGAGCAGGTCGTCGTAGGTCGCGCCCTGCTGGGGCTCGGTGAAGATGCGCAGGTCGGTCTTCTCGCCAGTCATGGCGACCAGCCTGCCAGCAGGCTCAGGCCCGTTCGTAGGTGACCCGGGTGAACCCCTCGAACGGCTCGCGGCCGGTCTCGACCCAGCCGTCGCGGGGCGGGAAGGCGGGGTAGCGGACGTCGCCCGGCGGGTCGAGCGGCACCTCCGTGAGCACCTGGGCGTCGGCGTGCTCGAGCAGCGCCGTGTAGACGCTGCCGCCGCCGGCGACCATGAGGTCGCCCTGCGTGCCGGCCGCCGCGGCGAGCGCGTCGGCCACCGACGTCACGACGAGCACGTCCTCGGAGCCCGGCGCCGGGGCGGGCCGCCACGCGGGGTCGCGGGTGAGGACGATGGTGGTGCGGCCGGGCAGCGGGCGGCCGATCGACTCGTACGTCGTGCGGCCCATCAGCAGCGTGTGGCCGGTCGTGAGCTGCTTGAACGTCCTCTGCTCGCCGGGCACCGACCAGGGGATGTCGGGCCCGTCGCCGATGACGCCGTTGCGGGCGACGGCGGCCACGAGGACCACACGCGTGCCGTCGGGCAGGGGCATCAGACCGCCACCGGGGCCTTGATGCCCGGGTGCGGGTCGTAGCCCTCGACGCTGATGTGCTCGAGCTCGAAGGCGTCCAGCGCGGTGACCGAGGGGTCCAGCACCAGCGTGGGCAGCGGACGCGGCTCGCGGGTCAGCTGGAGGCGCGCCTGCTCGAGGTGGTTGAGGTAGAGGTGCGCGTCGCCGAGGGTGTGCACGAAGTCGCCGACCCGCAGGCCGGTGACCTGGGCGACCATGTGCGTGAGCAGCGCGTAGGAGGCGATGTTGAACGGCACGCCGAGGAACACGTCGCCCGAGCGCTGGTAGAGCTGGCAGGAGAGCCGGTCGGGGCCGCCGTCGTCCGCCGGGGCGACGTAGAACTGGAACATCGTGTGGCAGGGCGCGAGCGCCATGTCGGGCACGTCGGCGACGTTCCACGCCGAGACGATGAGGCGCCGCGAGTCCGGGGTGGCCCGGATCTGCTCGACGACCTGGGCGATCTGGTCGACGTGGGTGCCGCTCGGGGTCGGCCACGAGCGCCACTGGTGGCCGTAGACGGGGCCGAGGTCGCCGGCCTCGTCGGCCCACTCGTCCCAGATCGAGATGCCCCGCTCGTGGAGCCAGGCGACGTTCGTGTCGCCGCGCAGGAACCACAGCAGCTCGCCGAAGACCGAGCGCGTGTGCACCTTCTTGGTCGTGACCAGCGGGAACCCCGCGTCCAGGTCGAAGCGCATCTGGTGGCCGAAGACCGACAGCGTGCCGGTGCCCGTCCGGTCGGTCTTCTCCACGCCCTCGTCGAGGATGCGAGTGAGCAGGTCGAGGTAGGCGCGCACGGCCTCAGCGTAGGCGCTGGCGCGGCTACAGGGTCACGCTGCCCGTGATCGTGGTCAGCGTGTCGCCGCCGACCCACACGTCCGCCCCGACCCGGCTCACGCGGACCCGGCCGCTGCGCCCCAGCACGGTGCCCTGGGCGGCGGTGTAGGCCTCCGGCAGCAGCCCGCCGGCCAGCCACTGCCCCAGGGCGGCGTTGAGCGAGCCGGTCACCGGGTCCTCGTCGACGCCGAAGCCCGGGCAGAACGCCCGCACCTCCACCGCGGCGCCGTCCGGGTGCTCCCCGGGGGCGTAGGTGCCCACGACGCCGACCTCGAGGCCGTCGAAGGCGGTGAGGTCCGGCTCCAGCGCCAGGACGGCGGCGGCGTCGGCCAGCCGGACGCCGACCCAGCCGGGGCCGTTGTCGCACCAGCGGGCGTCGACGATCGCCGGCCGCGCGACGCGCAGCGCCCGCGCCACGCGCGCCAGGTCGGCCTCGTCCACCTCACCGGAGCGGGCCCGCGGCGGGGCGGCGAAGGCCAGGCCGTCCTCCCCGACGCGCAGCGCGACGGTGCCGACCCCGCACTCCTGCACGACGCGGCCCGCCACGCGGGGCGCTCCCCCGGCCTCCAGCCAGGCGTGCGCGGAGCCGAGGGTCGGGTGGCCGGCGAAGGGCAGCTCCTCGCCGGGGGTGAAGATCCGCAGCCGGTAGTCGGCCCCGGCGGCTGCCCCCTGCGGCGTCGGCGCGAGCAGGAACGTGGTCTCGGACAGGTTGGTCCAGCGCGCGAACGCCGCCATCCGCGCCTCGTCCACGCCGTCGGCGTCGTGCACCACCGCGACCGGGTTGCCCCCGAGCGGGGCGGAGGAGAAGACGTCGACCTGGCGGAACGGGTGCGTGCTCACGCCCCCGAGCCTGCCAGGCGCGGGGGCGTGAGCGGGGGGCCGTCACCAGCCGATGTAGATCTCCACCCGGCGGTTCTGGGACTTGCCGGTGGTCGTCGCGTTGCTGGCGACCGGGTCGTCCTCGCCGAACCAGGCCTGGTCCGAGCCGATGCCGCGCCCGGCCAGCAGCGCGGCCACCGTGCCGGTGCGGGCGTGGGCGAGCCGCAGGTTGGAGGCGGCGTCACCGTCGGCGTCGGTGTAGCCCTCGACGTAGGCGCGGCCGAAGCCGAGGGCGACGATGCGGCGGGCGATCTTCTCCAGACGGGTGCGCTGGCCGTCGGTCAGCTCCCACTCGTCCGGGTCGAAGTAGACCGTCGCCATCCACACCCGCGAGCCCTCGGTGCGCGTCGCCGTGCGCAGGCCCGAGGCGGTGCCGTCGCGACCGAGCACCCGCACCCGCACCTGGTGGGTGGGGCCGAGCACCCGGTCCAGGTCGCACAGGAGGTCGGCGGTCACGCACACGCGCTGCCCGTCGACGAGGACCTCGTAGCGGGCGTCGGTGGTGGGCGCCGGGCTCCAGGAGACCCGGGTGTCGGCACGGCCGGCACCCTCCACGAAGCGCTGGCGGGCCACCCGCACCCGCGGCGGGGTGACGACGTCGACGAGCACGGCGGACGCGGTCGCGCCCACCTCGTCCGTCGCGGTCAGCCGCACCCGCACGTGGCCGGAGACCTCGCGCCCGGCGCGGAGCACCAGGCGGCCCTCACGCACGGTGGCGGTGACGCCCGGCTCGTCGACGGCCGCGGTGACCACCACGTCGTCCCGGTTCGGGTCGGCCACCCGGAGCCGCACCGTGCGAGTGGTGCCGGCGGGCTGGCGGACGTCGGAGACGACCAGGCTCGGGGCCGCGTTGGCCACACGGACCGAGACGGTGGCCGTCGCCGTGCGCCCCTGCTCGTCGCGGACCGTGTAGGTGAAGGCGTCCGCGCCCCGGTAGCCGGCGCGGGGCCGGTAGGTGACGGTGCCCGCACGCAGGGCCGTGGCACCGTGCTCGGCGCGGCCGACGCGGCTCGGGACGGGGCCGGCCGGGTCGTTGTCGAGCACGTCGACCACCACGGCGGCGGTGGTGCCGGCCGGCACCCGGAGGACGTCGTCGACGGGGGTGACGACGTCGAGGGCGGCCGAGACGGGCTGCGCCGGCGCGTGGTCGGCGTCGCCCGGCTGCTGCGCCTCGACCTCGCAGGCACCCGGGTCGGTGACCGACAGCGTCGCGCTGCTCGCCCCCTCGGCGTGGGTCACGTCGAGCACGGTGCAGGCGCCGGCGGCGACGAAGGAGACCGGGAGCCCGGCACTGCTGGTGGCCGTGACGGTCACCGGGGCGGGCCCGGCGAGGACGACGGCCGGCGCACCGAGGCCGAGCAGCTGGGCGTCGCGGGGCACGACGGCGAGACGCACGACCACCGGCTCGGCGGGCAGCCAGGCGTCGTCGCCCTCCTGCGAGACCTCGATGTCGCAGGCGCCCTCGGCGAGCGCCGTGACGGCGCCCTGCTCGTCCACCGAGCAGGTCTCGGGGGTGAGGCTGGTGAAGGTGACGGGCAGCTCCGAGGTGGCCTCGCCGAGCACCGTCGCCGTGCCACCGACGCGCACCTGGGCCGGGCCCGAGGCGGTGACCACCTGCGGCTGGGCCGCTCCGGTCACGGTGAGGACGAGCACCAGCGGCTCGGCCGGCAGGTGCGCGGCGTCGCCGGGCTGGGAGGCCTCGAGCCGGCAGGTGCCCGCAGCCAGGGTCACGACGTGGCCGGCCTCGTCGACGGTGCAGACCTCCGGGGTCAGGCTGGTCCAGCCGACGGGCAGGCCGGCGTCGCTGAGCACGGACAGGTCCACCTCCCCGCCCGGCTCCAGCCCGGTCGGGAGGGCGCCGTCCAGGGTGAGCACCTGCGGCGCCCGGGTGACGGTCACGGGGACCTCGACCGGCGTCGCGGCCGCCCAGTCCTCGTCGCCGTCCTGGGTCGCCACCAGGACGCACTCGCCCTCGGCGAGCGCCGTCACGGTGGCGGTGCCGTCGCCGTGGTCGACGACGGAGCAGGTCTCGGGGGTGGTGGTCGCCAGGGCGACCGGGAGGCCGGAGGTGGCCGTGGCGCGGACGAGGACCTCGTCGCCGACCAGCTGGTCGGGCACCGGCTCCACGGTGATGGTCTGCGGCGCGGCCGTCGGCGTCGCACCGAACGGGAGCACCAGCAGCGTGCCGGTGGCGGTGCCGCCGCGGCCGTCGGAGACGGTGTAGCCGACCGGGTCGCCCTCGGGCAGCGGGTCGCCGAGGTAGTCGATCCCGGACGGGTCCCAGAAGGCGGTGCCGTCGAGGGGCTGCTCGACGTCGGTCAGGACCAGCGGGTCGCCGTCAGGGTCGGAGGCCAGGAGGTGCAGCGGCACCGAGGCCCAGCCGCCCGGGTCCACCACCACGGTGCGCGGCACGGTGACCGGCGGGGTGTTCACCTCGACGGTGACGCCGGCGGCGTTGGAGCCGTCGACGACGTCGGTGCTGGTGCCGACGATGCTGTCGCCGACGGTGGGCTCGACCGTGATGTCCTGGTCGCCCGGGGTGCCGTCGAGCAGCACGTCCACGACGAAGTCGCAGCCTCCGGGCATGAGGACGAAGGGGCCGGTCACGACCCAGACGCCGTCGACCAGCTCGGGGTCGCCGACCGGCTCGCCGCACCAGGTGGCGGTGCCGGGCACCACGCTCGCCCCGTCGGGCGGCGTCAGGCCGACCTCGTCGAGCTCGGCGCCGGCGGTGCCGGCGACGGCGGTGGTGACGGTGGTGGTGCCGCCACCGGTCGGCAGCGTCGCCGGGTCGGCGGTCGCCGCCGCGGTCAGGTCGTTGTCCGGCGGGGTGATCGGCGGCAGGGAGGCCGGGTAGGAGCCGGTGTACTTCATCAGGTTGCCCGAGGCGATCTGGTGCACCGGACGCACCGTGGCCGGCGCGTGCGTGAAGCCGACGGCGCGGAAGGTGTAGACGGCCGTGTAGGGGCGCGCCGAGGCGCCGAGGTCGGCCAGGCGCAGCGTGTTGGTCCAGGTGATCGCGGGCGCCGAGCCGTCCGGCGACATGGTCAGCTCGGTGCCGATCAGCCGGAAGGCGTCCGCCGGCCACGCCGCGTCCACCGAGGGGGTCATCCAGAACGACTGGCTGTCGCCGATGACCCCCGCGCCGATGGTGCCCGTGGTGCCGGTGACGGTGACGGTGAAGGTCGAGCCGATGGTCGGCGTGCCGCCGTCGACGGTGACGGTCTCGACCTTGTTGGCGTTGGCCGAGGTCGTCTGCGCGACCTGGGTGAAGCCACCGCTGGTCGTGCACAGCACGGACGAGGAGGGCAGGCCGGGACGGTGCTGGGAGACCGTGACCGTGTGCTGCTGGGCCAGCGCGCTCGCGCCGGAGGCGGTGAGGTACCAGAACCGCTCGCCGTCGCCGGCGTCCGCGAGGTCGCCCACCCGCTGCGTCGGCGCCTGCCCGGCGGCCAGGTCGAGCGCACCGCCGGTGAAGTCGCCCAGCGTCACGTACAGGTCGTCCAGCGGGGCGCCGGAGGCGTTCAGCACCCGGTAGCCGGTGTAGCCGGAGAGGAAGGACGGCGTGCTGCCCGAGCCGATGTAGAAGTTCGGGCCGCCGAGGCTGGTCACGGTGAGGCCCGCGGACGCGCAGGTCGGCACGGAGGCCGAGGCAGCGGTCGGCAGGGCCACCACACCGGCCGCGGTGGTGGCGGCGGCCAGGAGGCCCGCCAGGAGGGAGCGGACCCGCGGGGCGCGCAGCGCCCAGGGTCGGCGGGACGAGCGCGGACGTGACGAGCGCATGGGGGTCCGATCGCGAGCAGGGATGATGCTGCTCACATCGGCACCGGTTGCAACCGTTTGAGAAGACCCCCTGCGGGGATGACCAAGGTCCCGCGAGCGGACTGGACCGGCCCCGGATCGACCCCGATTCAGCCCCGGCCCAGCACCAGCCTCGTGACCTCGCGGCCCTCCTGGACCAGGACGACGGAGGCCACCCCGGCGGCGGCCAGGCCGCGCCAGGCGGTGCCGAGCCACGTCTCGGCGTCACCCCGGCTGGGGAACCCGGCGGGCACGTCGCTCACCGCGTCCTCGGGCTCCGGCTCACCGTCCCGGTCCCCGTCCCGCTCCCGGTCACGGGGTGCCGAGGTCGCGGGCTCCCCGGCGTCGTCGAGCAACCGCCACGACCACGGGCGGGCGACGGGCTCGGGGTCCCGGAAGGCCGGCTCCCGGGCGGGCGGCAGCGCCGGCAGCACGTCAGCCCCGGACGCCGGTCTCGACGAACGGCGGCTTGACCAGGTCGAACTCCAGGGTGCGACCGCGGACGTCGACGCTGACCCGGGCGTCGGCCGGCACGTCCGCGGCCACGAGTGCCAGGCCGATGCCGGTGCGCAGGGTGGGGCTGAAGGTGCCCGAGGTGATCTCCCCGACGGGGCGTCCCTCGTGGGAGACCTCCATGTGGGCGCGCGGGATGCCGCGACCCACGGCCTTGAGGCCGCGCAGGACGCGGGCGGGCTTGGCGGCGCGCTCGGCGGCCAGCGCCTCCTTGCCCCAGAAGGTCGGCTTGTCCCACCCGACGGCCCAGGCCGACCGGGCCTGCACCGGGGTGATGTCCATCGACAGGTCCTGGCCGTGCAGCGGGTAGCCCATCTCGGTGCGCAGCGTGTCGCGCGCCCCGAGGCCGGCGGGCCGCAGGCCGTGCTCGGTGCCGGCCTCGACGAGGGCGTCCCAGAGCCGGGTGGCCACGGCCACGGGGGCGATGACCTCGTAGCCCCGCTCGCCCGTGTACCCGGTGCGGCAGACGACCACGTCGGTGTCGGCGAAGCTGGCGGTCACGAAGCTCATGTAGTCGTGCCCCACGGGGAGCCCGGCGCCCACCATGACGGCGTCGCAGGCGGGTCCCTGGACGGCCAGGACGGCGTGGTCGCGGTGCTCGTCGGTGACGGTGACGCCGGCGGGGGCCGCCTCGCGCAGGCGGCGCACGACCTCGGCGGTGTTGGCCGCGTTCGGCACGAGCAGCAGGTGCTCGGGCGAGTGCAGGTAGACGATCAGGTCGTCGACGACGCCGCCACTCTCGTCGCAGCACAGCGTGTACTGCGCCTGGCCCGGGACGATGCGGCCCAGGTCGTTGGTGAGGCAGGCGTTGACGAAGTCGGCCGCGCCCGGGCCGGAGACGGTCGCCTTGCCGAGGTGGCTGACGTCGAAGATCCCGACGGCCTCGCGCACCGCGGTGTGCTCGGCCACCACGCCGCCGTCCGCGTACTCCAGAGGCATCGACCAGCCGCCGAACTCGCCGAGCTTGGCGCCCAGCGCGACGTGGCGCTCGTGCAGGGGTGAGGTCAGCAGCGACATGGCCCGGAACCTACCCGAACGCCTCACCGATCGGCCGTGCCCGGCCCCGTCCCCACCCGACCCGGCGTCAGGTGTGGTTAGCCTGGCCCGCGTGAGCCCGTCCTTCCTCCTCCGTGCCGCCAGCCCCGCCAAGACCAAGGCCGACGCCGTCGTCGTCGGCCTGGTGCCCGCCTCGCCCTCGGGGCGCCGCAAGTCCGGCCCCGCCGTCGCGCTGGCCGCGGGCGGCGAGGACGTGGCCAAGGCCTACGGCCGCAAGCTGGACCCGATGCTCGCCTCGCTGGGGCTCAAGGGCGAGGCCGGCGAGGTCGTGCGCGTGCCGACCAACGGCGTGATCGGCAGCCCGCAGCTCGTCCTGGTCGGCCTCGGCAAGGACGCCGGCCCGGCCGCCCTGCGCCGCGCGGCCGGTGGCGCGGCGCGCGTGGTGACCAACTGCGCCAGCGTCGCCCTGGCCCTGCCCGCCGACGACCCGGCCCTGCTGCGCGCCGTGGTCGAGGGGTGGCAGCTGGGCGGCTACACCTACACCGACTACAAGTCGGCCGCCCGCACGGACGAGGCGCCCGGCCAGGTCGTCGTGCTGACCCCGTTGGCCCGCCGCAAGGAGTCCCAGAAGCTGGTGGAGGAGACGCAGGTCGTGCTGCGCGCCACCGAGCAGGTGCGCTCGTGGGTGAACACTCCCCCGGGCGACCTGACCCCGCCGACCTTCGCCGACGCAGTGGTCGCCGCCGGGCAGCCGCTGACCAAGGGTCGCGGCGCCACCGTGAAGGTCACCGTGCACGACGAGGCGTCGCTGGTGGAGATGGGCTGCGGCGGCATCCTCGGCGTGGGCGCGGGCTCCGCGGCCGCCCCGCGGCTGGTGGAGATCACCTACACCCCGAAGAAGCCGGTCGCCCACCTCGCGCTGGTCGGCAAGGGCATCACCTTCGACTCCGGCGGCCTCACCATCAAGCCCGCCGCGTCCATGAAGGAGATGAAGTCCGACATGGCCGGCGCCGCCACCGTCGTCGCCGCCACGTACGCGATCGCCGAGCTCGGGCTGCCGGTGCAGGTCTCCTGCTTCGCGCCGATGGCCGAGAACATGGTCTCCGGCGCGGCGATGCGCCCCGGGGACGTGCTCACCACCTACGGCGGCAAGACCGTCGAGGTGACCAACACCGACGCCGAGGGCCGCCTCGTGCTGGCCGACGCGCTCGGCCGGGCGATCGAGAAGGAGCCCGACCTCGTCCTGGACGTCGCGACGCTCACGGGCCACATGGTCCTGGCGCTCGGCGACAAGGTCGCGGGCGTGCTCGGTGACGACGCCGTCGTCGCGCAGGTGCTCGAGGCCTCCGAGACCGCCGGCGAGCCGATGTGGCACATGCCGATCCCCGAGGAGATGAAGGGTCGCGTCACGTCCTCGAAGATCGCCGACCTCGCCCAGCACGACTGGGTGCGGTGGGGCGGCGGCCTGTTCGCCGCCGCGTTCCTGCGCGAGTTCGTCGGCACCACCCCGTGGGCGCACCTCGACATCGCCGGCCCGTCGTTCGCCTCGGCCACCTCGGGCCACGTCACCGCGGGCGGCACCGGCTTCTCCACGGCCACGCTCGTGGACGTGGCGCGCAACCTGGCGGGCTGAGCCGGCGGCTCAGCCCCGCTTCTGCTGCTCCCGGTAGCGGCGGTTGTACTCGCGCATCCGCTGCGGCACGCCCACGACGGCCGCGTCGTAGGACGGCACCCGGTGGTCGTTGCAGAAGGCGTGCGCCCACTTCACGGACGGGACGCGGCGTCGCGTCCACTCGCCGTCGTGCGCGACCAGGAGGAGCGTGACGTCGCTGACCGACGTGCGCGGCTCGACGAACCCCTCGACGCCGTGCCGGGGCTCCATCCACGCCTGCAGGTGCTCGACGTCGGCCGCGTCCGAGGCACGCACGCGGGTGGAGCCGGTGCGGAAGCCGTCACGAGCGGGGGCGCTCGTGCGCGGGCCGCGCCGGAAGCGGTCCAGGATTCCCATGCTCACCAGTGTGCCCTGTGCGACCCAGGCCACGGAGCAGGACCGTCCCGACGCGCCCCCCGGAGGCAGGTGGACAGCCGCCCGTGAGGTGGCAGGATGGCGGCGCACGGGCGCAACGAGGCGTCTCGTGGGGAAGGACAGGTGTGACCGGGACCGACGTCGACGTGCTCATCCTCGGAGCAGGATCCGCGGGCTACGCCTGCGCCCTCCGAGCGGCCCAGCTCGGCCTGAGCGTGACGCTGGTCGAGGAGGCGAAGGTCGGCGGCACCTGCCTGCACGCCGGCTGCATCCCCACCAAGGCGCTGCTGCACGCCGCCGAGGTCGCCGACGCCGCGCGCGACGCCTCCTCCTTCGGCGTGCTGGCCACGCTCGAGGGCGTCGACATGGCCGGGGTGCACGCCTACAAGGACGGCGTGGTGGCCCGCCTCTTCGCCGGCCTCACCGGCCTGGTCCGCAGCCGCGGCATCACCGTCGTCGAGGGACGCGGCACGCTGACGGGCCCCCGTGAGGTCACCGTCGTCCGCACGGTCGACGGCGAGCAGCAGCGCACCAGGCTCACCGGCCGGGCCGTCGTCCTGGCCACCGGGTCGGCACCCACCGTGCTGCCGGGCATCGAGGTCGACGGCACCCACGTCCTCACCTCCGACGAGGCGCTGCGCCTCGACCGCGTGCCCACGTCCGCGATCGTGCTCGGCGGCGGCGTGATCGGCTGCGAGATGGCCAGCGCCTGGCGCTCCTTCGGCGCCGAGGTCACGATCGTGGAGGCCGCTCCGAGCCTGCTGCCCGCCGAGGAGCCCTCCAGCTCGGCCGCCCTGGCCCGTGCGTTCCGCAAGCGCGGCATCACCTCCCGCACCGGGGAGACCTTCCAGAGCGTGAAGCGCTCGGACGACGGCGTGGCGGTGACCCTCGAGGGCGGTGAGGTCCTGGAGGCCGAGGTGCTGCTCGTGGCCGTCGGCCGTCGGCCCGCCACCGCCGGGCTGGGCCTGGAGGACGTCGGCGTCGCCACCGAGCGCGGCTACGTGACCGTCGACGAGCGGTGCCGCACCTCCGTCGCGGGCGTCCACGCGCTGGGCGACATCGTGCCCGGGCTCCAGCTGGCCCACCGCGGCTTCGCCCAGGGCATCTTCCTCGCCGAGGAGCTCGCCGGGCTCTCCCCCGCACCCGTGGTCGAGGAGACCATCCCGCGGGTCACCTACTCCCACCCCGAGGTGGCGTCGGTCGGCCTCACCGAGGCCGCCGCGCGCGAGCGCTACGGGGACGACGCGGTGCAGACCCAGACCTACGACCTCGCCGGCAACGGCAAGAGCCAGATCCTGCGCACCTCCGGGCACGTCCGGCTCGTGCGCCGGATCGACGGGCCGGTGGTCGGCGTCCACCTCGTCGGCGAGCGCGTCGGCGAGCTGGTCGGCGAGGCGCAGGCCATCGTCGGCTGGGAGGCCCACCCCGAGGACGTGGCACCGCTGGTGCACGCCCACCCGACCCAGTCCGAGGCGCTGGGCGAGGCGCACCTCGCGCTCGCCGGGAAGCCGCTGCACGTCCATGGCTGAGACGCCCGGCCGGGTCCGCCCTCGGACTTCTGCCGACGCGCCGCAGCCCCGTCCGACATCCGAAACCAACTCTCGATACTGTTCGCCCAGCGGTGCATCGCGGTCGCACTCCGACCACCTGTTCGCTGGGCGGACCCCGCCGCGCGACACGTTGCGCTACGGGTGAACAATCGGGAACAACCGAGCCTGGCACGACCCTGTGGCAACCGGACCCGCGCGACGCGCACGGACCCGCGAGCACCGACACGAAACCGCGAGCGAAGGAATCGAATTGGCTACCGAAGTCAACCTCCCGGAACTGGGTGAGTCCGTCACCGAGGGCACCGTCACCCGCTGGCTGAAGCAGGTGGGCGACACGGTCGCCGTCGACGAGCCCCTGCTGGAGGTCTCCACCGACAAGGTCGACACCGAGATCCCCTCGCCCGTCGCCGGCACGCTCCTCGAGGTCAAGGTCAACGAGGACGACACCGTCGAGGTCGGCACCGTGCTCGCGCTCATCGGCGAGGAGGGCGAGGCCCCCACCGGCGGCGACGACGCCCCCGCCCCGAGCGAGGAGCCCGCCGCGGAGGAGGCGCCCGAGCCCGAGGCCGCTCCCGAGCCGGAGCCCGAGCCCGCCCCGGCGGCGCCCGCCGCGTCCGGTGGCTCCGGTGGTTCCGGCACCCCGGTGACCCTGCCCGAGCTGGGCGAGTCCGTCACCGAGGGCACCGTCACCCGCTGGCTCAAGCAGGTCGGTGACGAGGTCGCCGTCGACGAGCCGCTGCTGGAGGTCTCCACCGACAAGGTCGACACCGAGATCCCCTCGCCCGTCGCCGGCACCCTGCTCGAGATCAAGGTCAACGAGGACGACACCGTCGAGGTCGGCACCGAGCTGGCCCTCATCGGTGACGGCTCCGCCGCCCCGGCCGAGCCCGAGCCCACCCCGGAGCCGGAGCCCACCCCGGAGCCGGAGCCCGAGCCCACCCCGGAGCCCACCCCGGAGCCCGAGCCCGAGCCGGCCCCCGCCCCCGAGGCCCCGAAGGCCGCCCCCGCTCCCGAGGCCCCGAAGCCGGCCGCGCCGTCGGCCCCCGCCGCGTCCTCGGACTCCTCCGGCACGTACGTCACCCCGCTCGTGCGCAAGCTCGCCGCGCAGCACGGTGTCGACCTCGCGTCGGTCACCGGCTCCGGTGTCGGCGGTCGCGTGCGCAAGCAGGACGTCCTCGACGCGGCGGAGAAGGCGAAGGCCGCCGCGGCCGCGCCGGCACCCGCCGCCCCGTCCGCCGCTGCCCCGTCGGCACCGGCCGCCGCCGGCGTCCCGGTGACGCCGTCGCCGCTGCGTGGCACGACCGAGAAGATGTCGCGCCTGCGCAAGATCGTGGCCACGCGCATGAAGGAGTCCCTGGACACCTCCGCGCAGCTGACCCAGGTCGTCGAGGTCGACGTCACCAACATCGCCCGCCTGCGCACCGCGAAGAAGGACGAGTTCCTGGCCCGCGAGGGCGTCAAGCTCTCGTTCCTGCCGTTCTTCGCCAAGGCGGCCGTGGACAGCCTCAAGCAGCACCCGAAGCTGAACGCGACCATCGACGACGAGGCCGGCGAGGTGACCTACCACGACGTGGAGCACGTCGCCTTCGCGGTGGACACCGACAAGGGTCTGCTCACCCCGGTCGTGAAGGACGCGGGCGACCTGTCGATCGCCGGCCTGGCCAAGAAGATCGGCGACGTCGCGGGCCGCACCCGGACGAACAAGATCGGCCCCGACGAGCTGTCGGGCGGCACCTTCACCATCACCAACCTCGGCTCGGTCGGCGCCCTGTGGGACACCCCGATCATCAACCAGCCGCAGGTGGCCATCCTCGGCCCCGGTGCCGTGGTGAAGCGTCCGGTCGTCATCGACGACCCGAACCTCGGCGAGACCATCGCCGTGCGCCACATGGTCTACCTGGCCCTGACCTACGACCACCGGCTGGTGGACGGCGCCGACGCCGGCCGCTTCCTCTCGGAGGTCAAGAAGCGCCTCGAGTGCGGCGCGTTCGAGGTCTGAGCTGACCTAGCAGGCTGACACGAGTCCCCAGCGGCACACCCCGTGTGCCTCTGGGGACTCGGTCGTTCCGGACGCAGATGCCGTCCGAGCGCGACGCCTGTTCTGCCACGAGGATGGCGAGGTGACGACCGTGAGCGCAGCGAACGTCGGCGCCGAGGGCTCCGAGCGATGAACAGGGGTACAGCGCGAGGGCATGCGCCCGGAGGGCGCCCAGGTAAATCAAGAGGCGCCACGTCGGTGGTTCGTCGTACCTTCGGCTCATCGTGACCATGACTGCACCCCCCGCTACCGCTCCCTCCTCCGCTCCCACCCGGCCCACCCCCCCGGCCGGGCGTCGTCCGGTCGACTGGCGCCGTCTCCGCTCCCCGCTGGCCCTCGTGTGCCTGGTCGGGGCGTTCGTCGCCGCCGTCGGCACCTCCCTGTCCACCGTCTTCGCCGGCCGCCTGGCCGACGACCCCACCACGGGCTGGCTGTCCCTGCTGGCGCTGGCCGCCGTGGGCGCGGCCGTCGTCCAGACGATCGCCCGCACCGCCTGGGCGGGCGTCGTCGACCGGGCCGAGGGCCGCCTGCGCGCGGACCTCCTCCAGGCGGCCATCTCCCAGCCCCTGCCGGAGCTCTCCGAGCAGGCCGTCGGCGAGATCTACGACCGCCTGGACGACGACACCTGGGAGGTCGGCAACCTGCTGCGCCAGGGCGTCTGGCAGGCCGCCGCCACGTTCCTCGCGGCCGGGCCGCTGTGGGTGGTCGCGACCGTCACCTGGTGGCCCGCGTTCTTCCTGTTCCCGCTCACCGCCCTCGTGACGTTCGCGGCCGTGCGTCGCCTCCTGCCCGAGATCTCGCGCCGCAAGGTGCTGGAGGAGATGGCGTGGACGGACCACGCCGCCGCCATGGAGGAGGGCGTCGCCGCGCGCGACGACCTGCGCACCAGCCTGGGCCAGGCGCACGTGCTGCGCCGCTGCTCGGAGCTGGCCGCCACCGTGCACGCCCGCTTCGCCTCGATCGTCTCGCTGGAGAAGCGGGTCGGGCGTCGCTCGGGCGGCCTGCTGCACGGCCTGCTGGCGGGCGTGGGCGTGGTCGGTGTGGCCCTGGTGCTGGCCGGCGACCTGTCCACGGCCTCGCTGGTGACGCTGTTCCTGGTGACCACCACCTTCGTCGGCCAGGTCGACCAGCTGGCCCGGCACCTGCCGGACCTCCAGGCGGGCTTCGGCGCCGTCATCCGCCTGCGCGACCTGATGTCCGTGGCGCCGGAGCCGGACGGCGGCGACCCGGTGCCCGACGGCTCCCTCTCCCTGGAGCTGCGCGGCCTGCACTTCTCCTACGGCACCGGCACGTTCGCGCTGCGTGACGTCGACCTGACCGTGCCCGCCGGCACGACCTGCGCCCTCGTGGGCCGCACGGGCTCGGGCAAGTCGACCCTGGCCTCGCTGGTCTCCCGCGCGCTGGACCCCGAGCCGGGCTCGGTGCTGCTGGGCGGGCGCGACGTGCTCGAGCTGGACCTCCAGCAGCTGCGTGCCGGCGTCGGCGTCGTCACCCAGCGCACCGAGATCCTCGCGGGCACGCTCGCGGAGAACATCGCCCTGTTCTCGGACGTGCCCCGCGCCGAGGTCGAGGCCGCGGTGGCCGAGCTCGCGCTGGACGGCTGGGTCGCGGGCCTCCCGCAGGGCCTGGACACCCCGCTGGGCCCGGGCGGCGCCACGCTGTCGGCCGGCGAGGAGCAGCTGGTGGCGTTCGCGCGCCTGCTGGTCCGCGACGTCCAGGTCGTCGTCCTCGACGAGGCCACGGCCCGGATGGACCCGGTGACCGAGGCCCGCGTCGTGCGCGCCTCCGACCGGCTGCTGGTGGGCCGCACGGGCATCCTCATCGCGCACCGTCTGTCCACGACCGAGCGCGCCGAGCAGGTGGCGGTCCTCGAGGCCGGCACGGTCGTGCAGAACGGCCCGCGCACGGTGCTGGCCGAGCAGCCGGGCCCGTTCCGCGACCTCCTGGAGGCCGCCGCGCACGCCCAGCCGGACGCCGCCGGGGCCGCCGAGGCGGCCCGGGTCGCGACCGACTCGGGCACCGCGGACGAGGACGGCACGCCCGGCATCGGCACCGCGCGGCGCGTGGGTGTCGCCCCGGAGCCGCCGGCCGTCGCCCCGGTCCCCCGCCTGGCGCGGGCGACCTGGTCGGCGCTGACCATCGAGCCGCAGTGGGGCCTGTTCGGCATGCTGCTGTTCGCGGTCTCCGCGATGACCGGCGCCTTCGGCGTCGTCACCGCCTGGATCTGGGGCCACCTGGTCACCGACCTCCAGGGCGGGGCGTCCCCGTGGCGCCTGCTCGTCGCGCTGGTCGCCTCGCTGATGGTCTCCCCGTTCCTGCTGGCCCACGCCTTCGGCGTGTACCCCCGCTGGTGGGTCGCGGTGATGATGCGCGTGCGCGGCTCGGTGCTCCACGGCCAGACCACGCAGCACCGCCTGCTGCGCACCCCGCCCGGCGAGGCGGTGGCGCGCGCCATGGACGCCGACCGCCTGGCCCGCTACGCCGACCGCTGGGTCGACTTCGTCAACGGCCTGGCGATCGTGGTCGTGACGATGGTGCTGTCGTGGAACGTCTTCACCGGCCTCGTGCTGCTCGCGGTCATGGTCGTCTCGGCGGTCGCCTCGTCCTTCGGACGACGGGTGGCCGGCCGCTCGGCCGCCGCCTCCTCCGCCGCGCGGGCCGGCTTCGGTCGGTCCCTGGTCTCGGCGCTGGAGTCGATCCGCACCGTGAAGCTCGCGGCAGCCACGCCGCAGGTGCACCGGCACCTGGAGAAGGTCGACTCCGGCCGCGTCGACGCGGCGGTGCGCGAGCACCGCGTGCAGGCGCTGCTGGACGGCGTCCCGATCGTCATGGTGCAGGGCGGCATCGTGGCCGCCTGGGCCGCCTACGTCTGGGGCGGCTGGGGCCTGGCCACGGCCCTGCTCGTGGCGAACGCGGTCAACGGCTTCGACTGGTTCGGCCGGGTCGCCGGCTCCGTCGTGACCGAGGCACCGGGGACGGCGGCGTGGTACCGCGAGACCAGCCGGCTGGCCGGCGGCGGGGACCTGATGGACCAGCCTGCCGGGGTCGACCTCATCACCGGCGCCGCGCCCGCCCCCGCCCACGGCGTGACGGACCGGCTGACCGAGCTGGAGGTGCGTGACCTGACCGCCGTCCACGACGACGGCACGATCGGCGTCAGTGGCGTCGACCTCACGGTGCGCCGCGGTGAGCTGGTGCTGCTGCTGGGCCAGGTCGGCTCGGGCAAGTCCAGCCTGCTGGGCGCGCTCGCGGGGCTCGTGCACTCGACCGGGCAGGTCACCTGGAACGGCACGGCACTGACCGACCGCCAGACCGAGCTGCGCCCCGGGCGCGTGGCGCACGTGGCCCAGGTGCCGCGCGTCCTGTCGGGCACGTTCACCGGCAACATCGCCCTGGACCACGCCGACCGCCAGGTCGCCCCGGCCGTCGCGACGGCTCGCCTGGAGCGGGACGTCGCCGAGGCCGGCGGACCGGACTCGCTCGTCGGCCACCGCGGCGTCCGGCTCTCGGGCGGGCAGGTGCAGCGCCTCGCGCTGGCCCGTGCGCTCGCGTGCGAGGCCGAGGTGCTGCTGGCCGACGACGTGTCCTCCGCCCTGGACGCCGCGACCGAGATCGAGCTGTGGGAGGCCCTGCGCGAGCGGGGCGCCACGGTGATCGGTGCGACGTCGAAGACGGCGGCGCTGGCCCGGGCCGACCAGGTCGTGGTCGTCGCCGGTGGCACCGTGGCGGCCGCCGGCCCGTGGTCGGAGCTCTCCCGGGACTGGTCGCACCTGGCGGGCTGACGCCCGGGCCGATGGGCCCGCGCACCTGCTGGGTGACCTGACCGGGGCGCCGGCGGTGGCACGCTGCGAGCATGAGCTTGCACGTGGTCATCGCCGGCGCCTCCGGCTTCCTCGGCACGCACCTGACCGAGCGGCTGCGCGCCCGGGGGCACGAGGTCACCCACCTCGTCCGACACCCCACGCAGGAGCCCGGCGAGGCGTCGTGGGACCCCTACGGGGACGTCTACCCCCCGGCGCTGATCGAGGCGGCGGACGTGGTGGTGAACCTGGCCGGGGCGCCGCTGATCGGCAACCCGCACTCGCAGAAGTGGGCCGACGCGGTGCTCGAGAGCCGGGTGACGACGACCCGCCTGCTCGCCTCGGCGATCGCCCGCAGCGACCGCAAGCCCGCCTTCATGGCCGGCAGCGGCGTGAGCATCTACGGCGACCACGGCGACACCGTGCTGACCGAGGCCTCCGACAGCCGCGGGCACGCGTTGCTCACCGAGGTGGCACGCCAGTGGGAGGCCGCCACCCAGCCGGCCGAGGACGCCGGCGCCCGCGTCGTCCGCCTGCGCACCTCCCCCGTGATGGACCGGCGCAGCGCCCCGCTGGCGCAGCTGCGCCTGCTCTTCTCCCTGGGGCTGGGTGCCCGGCTCGGCTCCGGCGAGCAGCACATGGCGATGATCTCCCTGCGCGACTGGGTCGACGCCGTCGTCCACCTGGCCGAGCACGAGCAGGCCTCGGGCCCGGTCAACCTGGTCAGCGCCGTGACACCCACCAACGCCGAGTTCACCCGCGCCCTCGCGCACGCGCTGCACCGGCCCGCGGTGGTCTTCGCCCCGGCTCCGGTGATGAAGGTGGCCGCGGGTCGCCTCGCACCCGAGCTGCTCGGCTCGCTGAACCTGCGACCCGCCGCGCTCGAGGCCCTCGGCTTCACGCACCGCGACCCCGACGTCGCGGCGGTGCTGGCCGCCGGGCTGGCCGCCGCCGACTGACGCAGCACGACACAGGCTGACACCGGGCGGGCCCTGGCTCAGCGCACCCCGCGCACCCGCCACTCCCCCGCTCCGCGCACCAGGGTCACCACGCTGGTGCTGGGGCGGCTGGTCGGCAGCGACTGACCGGTCGCCTCACCGGTGTCGATCCGCTCCACGGAACCGGCGGCGACCCGGTCGGTGACCCGCAGCCGCACGAGCCGCGGCGAGACCCGCAGCGCCGAGACGCTCAGCACCTGGGTGCTCAGCCCGGCGACCCGCAGCCCCCGGTCCTGCCAGGCCCGCAGCATCGCCACGTCCTGGCTGCCCGTGGGCGACCCGCGCGTGTAGAGCCGCTCGAGCGTCACCGGGTCGGCGGCGGCCCAGGCGACGGCGCGGCGTCGGTCCCAGCCCCGCAGCAGGGCGAGCGCTCGTCGGTCCTCGCTGGTGTCGGCCACCGGCGTGGTCGTGGCCGACGGCGCCACCACCGGGCTGGGGGTGGTCGCTCCGACGCCCAGGAGCCGCACGCCCACGGCGAGCGCCACGGTCGTCACCGCGACGACGAGGGCGCCCAGCCCCACCAGGAGCGGCAGCGGCAGGGAGCGCGGCGGGAGCAGGCGGGTCGAGGGCGGGCGGGTGGACGGGGCGCGGTGGTGCGTCTCGGTCGGGTGCACCCCCTCGTCCTACCCGCGACGACGGGGTCGGCGGCCGTCGTCCACAGGCGTATCGTCTGCGCCCATGAGCACCGACGCCCTGGCCAGCACGACCACCGCGCCCGGCCGCCAGGTCGCCTTCGAGGTCGCGGGCCTCGGCGACGAGGCGGTCGGCTACCTCGACGCCTGGGAGCTCCAGCGTCGCGTGCACGCGGAGGTCGTGGCCGGCGAGCGGCCCGACACCGTGCTCCTGCTCGAGCACC
The DNA here is from genome assembly GCF_023656415.1 of Nocardioides bruguierae. Classification (GTDB taxonomy): domain Bacteria; phylum Actinomycetota; class Actinomycetes; order Propionibacteriales; family Nocardioidaceae; genus Nocardioides; species Nocardioides bruguierae. The sequence continues at coordinate 160,516 of NZ_JAMOIL010000003.1, read as the reverse complement.
CGCCCACGTTCACGGCGGGCAAGCGCACCGAGCCGCACGAGCGTCCGGTGGACGCCGGCGGCGCACCCGTCGTGGACGTCGACCGCGGCGGCAAGATCACCTTCCACGGCCCCGGCCAGCTGGTGGCCTACCCGATCGTCCGCCTGCCCGACCACGTGCTGGTCGTCGACTTCGTCCGTCGGATGGAGGAGGCCATGCTGCGCGCGTGCGCCGACCTCGGCGTGGTGGCCGGCCGTGTCGACGGCCGCTCGGGCGCCTGGCTGTCGGCCTCCGAGCGCGGCCCGGAGCGCAAGGTCGGCGCGATCGGCATCCGCGTCTCCCACGGCGTGACGATGCACGGCATCGCGGTGAACTGCGACGTCGACCTGGCCTGGTTCGACCGGTTCGTGCCGTGCGGCATCGCGGACGCCGGGGTCACCTCGCTCTCCTCCGAGCTCGACCGCGACGTGAGCGTCCACGACCTGCTCCCGGTGCTGCGCGAGCGGCTGGCCGAGATGCTGGCCTGGCAGCCGTACGAGCCCACCCCGGACGCGGGTCCGCCTGCCCCGTGCGCCCCCGGGGGCGTGCCCCGCGTCGAGGTGCTGCGCCCGGGCTCGTCCGCCTGATCGGCCCAGGCACCGTCCTTCAGGGGACATCTGGACACCTCGGCGCGGCATACCCGGTATGCACGTGAGGCGTGCCACGCTGCGCTGGTGACCACCACCGCACCCGCGACGGGCGCTCCCGTCATCGAGACGCACGGCCTGCGCAAGGTCTACCGCGGCCGCAAGGGCACCCACGTGGCCGTCGCGGACCTCGACCTCCTCGTCCCCGCCGGCGGGGTGCACGGCTTCCTCGGGCCCAACGGCTCGGGCAAGACCACGACCATCCGCATGCTGCTCGGGCTGGCCCGCCCCACGTCCGGCTCGATGAGGCTGTTCGGCGAGGAGGTGCCCGCGCGGCTGCCCGCGGTCATCGGCCGCGTCGGCGCCGTCGTGGAGTCACCGAAGTTCTCCCCCAACCTGACCGGCCGGCAGAACCTGCGCCTGCTCTCCCGCTCCATCGGCGTGCCCGACGAGCGGGTCGAGCGTGCGGTGGCCACGGTGGGGCTCACCGGGCGCGAGAAGGACCGCTACAAGGGCTACTCCCTCGGCATGAAGCAGCGCCTGGCGATCGCGGCGACCCTGCTGAAGGACCCGGCCCTGCTCATCCTCGACGAGCCCACCAACGGGCTGGACCCCGCGGGCATCCGGGAGGTGCGCGACACCATCACCGGCCTGGGCGAGCAGGGCGTCACCGTGCTGCTGAGCAGCCACATCCTCGCCGAGGTCCAGCAGGTCTGCTCCTCGGCCACCATCGTCGGCCGCGGTCGGCTGCTCGCCTCCGGGCGCGTCGAGGACCTCCTCGGCGCGGTCACCCGGCACCGGGTCACCCTCACGCCGGGCACGCACGAGGCCGGCACCCACGAGGCCGGCACCCACGAGGCGGCGCGGTCCGCCGCCGGCGTCCTCACGTCCGCGGGCCTGCCCTGCGAGGTCCAGGACGACGGCAGCCTGCTGGTCACCGCGGAGGACCCGACCATCGTCACCCGCACCCTGGGCGAGGCGGGCACCTGGCTGGCGTCCCTGGCCCCGGTCAAGCGCGACCTCGAGGACCTGTTCCTGGAGGTGACCGCCGGGCAGGGCCCCGGCATGGACATGCCACCGGACTGGTCGGGCGCCGAGCAGGGCGGGGCGGCGCGATGAACGGCTCGTGGCTGCCCCTGCTGCGCGCCGAGGTCGATCGGCTGCGGTGGCGACGTGCCGTGCTGCTGCTGGTGCTGGGCGCCGTCGTGGTCACCGCGTTCACGTTCACGGTGACGGCCTGGGACACGCGACCGGTCAGCGACGAGGAGGTCGCGGAGGTCAGGCAGACCACCTACGTGGTCTCGGAGATCGACCAGTGCACCGCCCACCCCCGCCGCTACCTGGGTCCGCGTGCCCGTGGGCTCGACGCCGACGAGGCTGCCCGGACCTGCGAGGAGCTGGTGCTCGGCTGGTACTCCGGTCGCCCGACGCTGGACGTCGCCTCCGAGCTGGGCAACGGCTTCATCGCGTGCACGGTCTTCGTCGTCCTCCTGCTGCTCCTCATGGGCGCCACGTTCGCGGGCCACGACTGGAGCACAGGCTCGATGAGCAACCAGCTGCTCTACGAGACGCGCCGCACCCGCGTCTGGCTGGCCAAGGCGCTGGTCGTCGGCGTCGCCGGCCTCGTCGTCTCCGCGGTGCTGCTCGGCGCGCTCTGGGGAGGCCTCCTGCTGCTCGCCTCGAGCCGCGACCTGCCCGTGCCGGACGCGGTGGTGGCCGACGGCTGGGCCCAGGTGGCCCGCACGGCCGTCGCCGCGGCGCTGGCGACCCTGCTGGGGTTCGCGCTCGCGATGCTCTTCCGCAGCACGGTGGCCACCATCGCGGTGCTGTTCGCCCTCGCGGTGAGCACCGGCGGCCTGGTCGCCGCCGCGGGCCTGTTCTCGGAGTCCAGCCGCTGGGACCCGGTCACGAACATCGCCGCGCTGGTCGAGGGCAGCGCCAGCTACTACGTCGACGAGGGCCTCGACCGTGAGTGCTACACCTCCTACGGCGAGGTGCGGGGCAGGCTGCCCGGCTGCGACCCGGAACGCACCGTGGGGGCCGTCCAGGGCGGTCTGTACACCGGCCTCGGGGTGGTCGTCGTCGGCGCTGCGTCGGTGCTCGTCCACCGGCGGCGAGACGTCTGAGCCGTATCCGACACCTGTAGACGGACGTTCGAGGCCCGCCTGGTTCGGTGGGCGGACACGCGGCACGTAGGCTGGGAGACGTGACGCAGGCACCGAGCACCCCCGCCAGCACGCCCTCCACGAGCACCACCCCCCGCGCCGGGGGCGGGTGCGGCCCCGCGCCGTCGTCCTCGGCCAACGTGGACGCCGGCGGCCGCAAGCTGCTCCGCATCGAGGCCCGCAACGCCGAGGTCCCGATCGAGCGCAAGCCGGAGTGGATCAAGACCCGCGCGAAGATGGGCCCGCAGTACAAGGAGCTCCAGGGGCTGGTGAAGGGCGAGGGCCTGCACACCGTCTGCCAGGAGGCCGGCTGCCCCAACATCTTCGAGTGCTGGGAGGACCGCGAGGCCACGTTCCTCATCGGCGGCGAGCAGTGCACCCGACGCTGCGACTTCTGCCAGATCGACACCGGCAAGCCGTCCCCGCTGGACCGTGACGAGCCCCGCCGCGTCGCCGAGTCCGTGCGCACCATGGGGCTGCGGTACTCGACGATCACCGGCGTCGCGCGCGACGACCTCGAGGACGGCGGCGCCTGGCTGTACGCCGAGACGGTCCGCCAGATCCACGAGCTCAACCCGGGCACCGGCGTCGAGAACCTGATCCCCGACTTCAACGGCAAGCCCGACCTCCTGGCGCAGGTCTTCGAGTCCCGCCCCGAGGTGCTGGCGCACAACGTGGAGACGGTGCCGCGCATCTTCAAGCGCATCCGCCCCGCGTTCCGCTACGAGCGCTCGCTGGACGTCATCACCCAGGCCCGGGACTTCGGCCTCGTCACCAAGTCGAACCTCATCCTCGGCATGGGCGAGACCCGCGAGGAGGTCAGCCAGGCGCTCGTCGACCTCCACGAGGCCGGCTGCGAGCTCATCACCATCACCCAGTACCTGCGGCCCTCCAAGCGCCACCACCCCGTCGAGCGCTGGGTGAAGCCGCAGGAGTTCGTGGAGCTCAAGGACGAGGCGGACGAGATCGGCTTCTCCGGCGTCATGTCCGGCCCGCTCGTGCGCTCCTCCTACCGCGCCGGCCGCCTCTACCAGCAGGCGATGGCCGCGCGGGGCGAGCACGACGTGCAGCTCGGCGGCCCGGCCGCCGGCGTCCGTGAGGGTGCCGTGCAGGAGCCGACCACCGCGGGCTGAACCGCCCCACCCTGACGTAAGATCGAACGTCGGCGCAGCCTCTCCTCCCGCTCGGGGTCGGACGAGGCCCCGCGCCGAGCCCGCGCCGGACCCGGCGCCGGGAGGAAGACGACGAGCGAGGCACGCCACCAGATGGCCAACACGAACCCGGCGTCGATGGGCCGGATCAAGCAGTTCATCGAGACCTACAAGGTCACCAAGCGCAACGACCCGCTGATCGGCCTGTGGCTGCTGCTCGGCTTCGTGGTCGGCGGCGCGATCGGCTTCGGCCTGTTCTGGCTGCTGCCCGGCTCGGGCGTGCTGGACTGGATCTTCGGCGTCCTCGGCGGCCTGATCTTCGGCATCCTCACGGCGCTGATCATCTTCAGCCGCCGTGCGCAGACCTCGGCCTACGCCCAGATGGAGGGCCAGGTCGGCGCGGCCGCCGCCGCGCTCACCATGCTCCGCAAGGGCTGGGTGACCACCCCGGCCGTCGGCTTCACCAAGCAGCAGGACGTCGTCCACCGCGTCGTGGGCCCCCCGGGCATCGTCCTGGTCGGCGAGGGCAACCCGAGCCGCCTCAAGGCGCTGCTGGCCAACGAGCGCAAGAAGCACGAGCGCGTGGCCTACGAGGTGCCGGTCGAGGAGATCGTCGTCGGCCGCGAGGCCGGCCAGACCCCGCTGCCGAAGCTGGTCGGCGTGCTGCAGAAGAAGAAGCGCGCGCTCAAGCCGGCCGAGATGACCGCCGTGCTGAACCGGCTCAAGGCCCTCGACGCCAGCCGCCCCGCCGTCCCCATGCCGCGCGGCCCGGTGCCGACGTCCATGAAGGGCGTGCGCGGCAACATGCGCGGCCGCTGAGCCGGCACCGTCACTTCCGCCCCTCGTGGGCAGACAGAAGCCCCCGCACTCCGAGCGAGCACGGGGGCTTCGTCGTGTTGGACGGTGCCGGGCGGGTCGCCTCAGTCGACGGCGACCGCGCCCGCGGGAGCGTCCACGGTGACCTTGCCGGCCCGGAAGGCGTACAGGCTCACGACCTGGCCGGCGTCCTGGAGCGTCACGCTGACCAGGTCGCCGCGCCGGTCGAGGTGGACGTAGACGGTGACCTCACCGCTGAGGCCGGAGGCGCGGAGGGCGCCGGCCGGCCCGGCAACCTTCAGGATCGACTCCCAGGTGCTGGTGAGCTCCAGCTCCCGGACCTGGACGGCCTTCCCGTCGATCGTGTCGGTCGTGGCGCCGTGGTCGACGACGGCGGAGGCGGTCTGCGCGGTCGCCGTGGTGATCGCGCTGCCGTTGAAGATCGCGATCGGCGGCAGCAGGTCGGCTCCCGTGGCCCCGCTCAGGGAGGTCGACGCCCAGACGCCCTGGGACTCCGGCGCCCGCAGGTAGAGGGTGTCGCCCACGCGGGTGACCTCCGTGGCGTCCCCGGTGGGGTCCAGGACCACGGCCACGCGCGCGTCGGACCCCGTGCCCTGCACGTCGACCTCGACGAAGCGCTGTACCCCACCCTCGACGTAGGAGCCGGAGTAGTGGGCGCTCGCGGGGACGGCTGCCTTCAGCTCCTTCTTCGCTGACGCCAACAGCTGCTCGGGCGAGGGCGACTCCTCGACCTCGGCGACGACCTCGGTCGTCTCCTCGGCGCCGGCCGAGGCCGACGTCGGCGCTGCGGCGTCCTCGGCGGACTCGCTGCCGCCGGAGCAGGCGGACAGCACGAGAGCCAGGGGCAGGAGGACGGAGGCTGTGGCCAGTCCGGTGCGGCGCAGCGGGCGCGTGCTCATCGTCGGTACCTCAGTCCAGCTTGAAGGCGTTGGCCGGCGCCGGCTCGGGGGTGACCTTGCCCCAGCCCGAGAGCTGGAAGCGGGACGTCGCGCCGACCACGTCGGACTCGACCCACACGATGCGGCCCCGCGGGTCGTAGCCCACGGTCGCGCTGACCTCGTCGTCCACCGTCTCGGCGACGTCGGCGGCGACGTACCCGATCGCGTCCATCACCGCCGCGCCCGGGGCCGTGAACCGCCACTGGTGGACCGTCACCAGGTCGTCCCCGATGGTCATCACGTTGCTGCCCTCGTCCGAGACGGAGTCCGCGGTGGCGGCCACGGCCCGCAGCTGGCCCAGCACGTCGACGGAGACGAGGAACTCGGAGCCCTGCACCGTCGCCGAGTCCAGCGCCGAGGAGGTCCAGGCGGGCTCGGACGTCGGGGGGAGGGCGTAGAACGTCCCGTCCGCGACCCGGAAACCGACCTCACCATCGACGTCCTCCATGCCGGTGACGACCCCGGAGGCACGCGTGGCCGCCCCCTTGCCGGCGAGCAGCACCGTGCCGCTCCACTCCGGCGAGTAGTACAGCGTGAAGTCGGCACGCACGCTGCTGGGCACGGCCGCCTTCAGCTCCTTCGTGGCCGCCGCGAGCTCCTGCTCGGGCGACGTCGACTCCTCGACCTCAGCGACGGCCTCGGCCGTCTCCTCGGCGCCGGGGCTGGCGGTGGCGGAGGCCGGCTCAGCGGCGTCCTCGGCGGACTCGCTGCCACCGGAGCAGGCGGTCAGCGTCAGGGCGAGAGGCAGGACGGCGGCAGCGGCCAGGGCCCGCAGGGCCGGGCGTCGCGCGCCTGCGCGCAGGGGCAGGGTGGTGCGGTGGTTCACGGTGGTCCCGTCTGTGTGGTGGTCCGAACGGCCACGGGGCAGCACCGAGAGCGGCCACCCGGAGGCCTCGCGGGACGCTACCGGCCGGGTTGCACGACAGCTGCTGCAAAAGGCAACGATCCGGTCACGACCACCACACCCTGACGGGTGCCCGTCGGTCCGTCTCGGTGAACGGTCGTCAGCGTCCGCTGATCGAGCGGAAGGTGCCGAGCTCGACGACGGCGGAGCCGACCGCCAGGTCGTGCAGGCCCCGGCCGTCCGGCTTGAACACGAGCGGCGGGATGACGAGCGCGACCAGCAGCTGGCGGCCGATCGCCGGCAGGAGCGTGAGGGGTCGCCCGCCGCCGTCCACCCTGACGACGCGCAGGCGGGTGACCAGCTGACCGAACGACCCTCCCGCGGTGGCGCACATGACGGCGGACTCCAGCACGAACACGCCGAGCACGACGAAGCCGGACGCCTGGGAGGCGTTCGCGCCGTAGACCGGCATGAAGATGCCCGTGACCAGCAGGCAGGCGATCCAGTCGACCGCCAGGGCCAGCATCCGACGTGGCCACGTGGCGGTCTCGAACCCAAGGTGCACGCCCCTCACCCTAGAGTGAGCCCGGTGCTCGACCGCGACGGCGGGGGCCGCACCTGACCTGAAACGGGCTGTTACATCCGTGACACAAAACCGATACGGTCACGAAACGGTCCCGCTCGTAGGGTTGGGCCCAATCGTCGGTGGCAACGGCGCCACGGGCTGTCCACTCTCTATACGTATGGTCGGCTGCCCTCGGAACGGACAGCCACAGGAGGACGTATGTTCAGCAGTGACGATGAGCTGATGCAGTTCATCAAGGACGAGGGCGTCGAGTTCGTCTCGGTTCGCTTCGTCGACCTCCCCGGCATCATGCAGCACCTCACCGTGCCGGTGTCGTCGTTCAACCTCGACCCCATGGCGTTCGACGGCTCGTCGATCCGCGGGTTCCAGGCCATCAACGAGTCCGACATGGCCCTGTACCCGGACATCTCCACGGCCTACATCGACCCGTTCCGCAAGTCGAAGACGCTGGCGCTGCTCTACTTCGTGCACGACCCGATCACGGGCGAGGCCTACTCCCGCGACCCGCGCAACATCGCGCGCAAGGCGCTGGCGTACCTGGCCACCACCGGCATCGGCGACACCGCCTACTTCGCCCCCGAGGCCGAGTTCTTCATCTTCGACTCGGTGAAGTTCTCCACCGGGATGAACGAGTCCTTCTACAAGGTCGAGTCCTTCGAGGGCGTCTGGAACTCCGGCGCGGACACCGACCCCGACGGTTCCCCGAACCGCGGCTACAAGGTCCGCCAGAAGGGTGGCTACTTCCCGGTCACGCCGACCGACGGCACGCAGGACCTGCGTGACGACATGGTCAAGAACCTCGAGAAGGTCGGCCTGCTCGTCGAGCGCGCCCACCACGAGGTCGGCACCGCGGCCCAGGCCGAGATCAACTACAAGTTCGACACCCTGCTCAAGGCTGCCGACGATGTCATGAAGTTCAAGTACATCGTCCGCAACACCGCGTGGGAGGCCGGCAAGTCGGTCACCTTCATGCCGAAGCCCGTCTTCGGTGACAACGGTTCGGGCATGCACGTCCACCAGTCGATCTGGGAGAACGGCGAGCCGCTCTTCTACGACGAGAAGGGCTACGGCGGCCTGTCCGACATGGCCCGCTGGTACATCGGCGGCATCCTGAAGCACGCCGCCTCGGTGCTGGCGTTCACCAACCCCACGGTGAACTCCTTCCACCGCCTGGTGCCGGGCTTCGAGGCCCCGATCTCCCTGGTGTACTCCTCGCGCAACCGCTCCGCGGCCGTGCGTATCCCGATCACGGGCACCAACCCCAAGGCGAAGCGCATCGAGACCCGCTTCCCCGACCCGTCATCGAACCCGTACCTCGCCTTCTCGGCGCTGCTGCTGGCCGGCATCGACGGCATCAAGAACAAGATCGAGCCGCCCGCTCCGATCGACAAGGACATCTACGAGCTCCCGCCGGACGAGAAGGCCGAGATCGACCAGGTCCCGACCTCCCTCGACGCCGTGCTCGTGGCCCTCGAGAACGACCACGCCTTCCTCACCGAGGGCGGTGTCTTCACCGAGGACCTCATCGAGATGTGGATCGAGTGGAAGCGCGAGAACGAGATCCTGCCCGTGCAGCTGCGGCCGCACCCGCACGAGTTCGAGCTCTACTACGACATCTGATTTCTGGGCCTCCCGGTTGTTGAGCAGGTCGCCCTGCGACTGTCTCGAAACCACCTCTGACCTGCAGAAACGCTGAGATGTCCATCGTGGACGTGTACGGCTGACAACGGCCCTGAACGGCTGTCTACGGCCCGCACGTGTACCCGATGTGTACCGCAACCGTCGGCCCCGGCCTCCTCGTGAGGTCGGGGCCGACGGCGTTTGCGGGCTTGAAGTGAGACCGGCAACTCGCAACCTCGTGACCACTCGACTCGCTCACGCATGACCACAGTTGGTACGTCGAGCGACGTGACGTGAGCGAGGCGACGAGGGTGCTGCACATCGGCCCTACGGGAATCCTCTAGTAGCCCAGAATGACGCACAAAACGGACGCTCAAGAGTTGAACGATGCGTTGCTTCCATGCGAGACAATCTCGGTGAGCGACGAAACTCGATGGGAGGCGCAGACATGACCGAACCGAAGATGCCTGGGAAGGACCCCGCGCTGCCGCCTACTCCATCCCTAGGCGAGTACGAGTTCGAGGACTATACCGAGGCACTCCTTAGCGCCCACCGCTTCTGCAGCGACGACATCGTCCACGTGCAGGATGTCGAACGCTGGGGCCGCCGTGGCGACAAGCAAGACGGTATCGATCTCAAGGGCACGCTGAGCGACGGAATCTCCGCCGCATGGCAGTGCAAACGACAGGACAAACTCACCCCAGCCAACGTGTCTGACGCCGTCGAGGCAACGACCTACAAGGCCGACAAGTACTTCCTTGTCTACTCTGGACAAGCATCGACCGAAGCACGAAAGCAAATCGAAAAACATCCCAACTGGCAGCTACTCGACCAACGTGGCCTCGCCCGCATGCTCGACGACGTACCCCGCGCGCGGCGCCGCGAACTGCTGGATAAGGCGTTCACCCGCGACATCCGCAGAGCTGTTCTCGCCATTCCCGGCGAAGACGCGTTCTGGACGGTGGAAACCTTCCAGGACGACCGGCATAACCCCGACCTGGTCTTGAACGACATTTCGCCGTTGGTAGGGCGAGCCACAGAGGTCGAAACCCTCAAGAACGCCCTAGACCGAAGCAGCGACGAGTACCCAATAGTCATCACTGTCGCCGGCCCCGGTGGTCGCGGAAAGTCCCGCCTCGTCACCGATGTCCTCGCCGAACACCAGGATGCACATCGCGACATGCCGGTCGTTTGCCTGGCCCCCGGCAACACCTTCGACCAAGACGCCATCTCCGACCTACCCCACGGGCCGGCCGTCGTCTTCATCGACGACGCGCATCACAACCCGGTCGCCCTAGGCAGCCTGCTGACCTACGCACGCCAAACCCCAGGCACTCAGGTTGTCCTCGCGACCCGACCGAGCGCAGCGGCCGCCATACAGGCTGCCGTCACCAACGCCCGCTTCGGCCCGGGCGACAGGGCGATCATCGAGGTCGCCGAGCTCACGATTAAGGAAGCGCGCCAACTCGTCACCCAACTCACCGACGGTCTCAACCTCAACACATCCGCGCGCCACTACCTCGCCGAAGAAGCCACTCACAGCCCAGACCTCGCTGTCATCACAGCAAACCTCCTCCGCCGCGGCGAACTCACCGGGGCGCTCCCCCTTGACGAGGGCTTACGAACCCAGGTTCTCGGCCGCTACCAGGACCTGCGTACCGCGAGCATTGAGAACTACGACCATGACACCGTCAGACGTGTCCTAGCCACCTACACGGCCCTGCGTCCCGACCTAACCAACCAGGACCTCACTGCGGCAATCGCCAAGTTCTGCGGCCTCACCACAACGAGAGTGCTTCGCCTGAACCAACAGCTCGCAGACCACGGCCTCATCACCACTACCGGCAACTCAACCAGAGTCGTACCGGACCTACTCGCAGACACGTTCCTTGAGGACGAAGCAGCAGCTGGCCCAATCGACCTCGGCTTCACCGCCGAGCTTTGGGGCGCCTTCGGCACCACCCATCGTGAGCGCCTCATCACTGCGCTCTCCGAGCTCGACTGGCGCCTCCGCCACCGCGGAGGCCCCGACATCATGGCCCCCGTTTGGAACGCCATCGACACCCGCCTCGCGTCAGGCAACCCGGCCTCCATCGTCCGCGAACTTGACCTGCTCAGAAACGTCTCGTTCACCCAGCCCGCACAACTGGTCGAGCGCCTTGAGAAGCTTCGCCACCATCTCAACACCGACCCCCCCGAACCGCCGACCGACCCCGAATCTGACGACATCGACGAAGACGAAAACATGCGTCTTCTCCTAGGACTCGCACCTCACCATGCCGACGACGTTCGCTACGCACTGCCACGTCTGTACACGAACGCAGCCAGAGCCGACCGCGAACTCATCGAGACCGTCCTCGACGCAATGTGGGACCTCCGTCGGCGCGACCCGCGGCCACCCAACTCCAACCCGAGCTCGGCCGCACGACTCATCGTGGACGAACTTGCCAACCTCAACCGCATCCGCACGAACCTGGCGAACACTGTGATCGACCGAGTCGAAGCATGGCTCGAAGAACCAGCACAATCCGACGACGTCACCACACCCCTGTTCGCCCTTGAGTCCCTCATGGCCAAGGAAGGCCAACACCTGCACGCCAAGACCCGGTGGCAGTGGGTCATGCAGCCGTACGCCATTAACCCCGTCGCTGTAGCCGGCATACGCGGCCGCATTCGCGACATCATCGTCAGGGTCGCGCTCGGCGAAGACCCACGACGGGCGAGAGACGCGATCGCGCTTCTCAAGAGCGCAATCAGGCAACCTCATGGCTATTTCGGAGACGCCCCAGAAATCGGGACCATCCGCGGCTGGGACACCGACTCCGAAGCACTCGTCGACGCCGCCCGCGCCATCGCAGAAGCAACCAACGAGCCTCTCGTGCGACGCCTCATTAGAGACACCGTCGGGTGGCAGGCCGACCACGGAAGCTCACCACGAGTGCGACACAAGGCACTCGTCCTAGTTACGGATCTCGACAACATCGACACCCTCGACGAAAATCTCGCCGAGAACATCATCCACCCCGTATACGGCTCCTTCTCACCCTCGCGGCGCGGCATCACACCCCCAACCCTGGAGGAGTTCGAGGCGGACCTCGCCGCCGGAACTACCAAGCCCGATACACGGGCCCGCGTTGAAGCACGTCGCAAGGCCTCAGAAACCGAACTCAACGATCTCGCCGCACAACTGCTCGAACTCGGCGACGACCACCTCGTGAACAAGCTTGCCGAGACACTTCAACGCGCCACAACGGCCCGCGCCAAAGACCACCCCACGGTTGGACACATCATCAGCGCCGTCGCGGACATCGCACCAACCCGCATCGCCGGACTCATCGACGCCATCACCACAGAACCAAGCCCACTCGACCTCGACCTCGAGCACCTCATCACAGCGTGGCGCCGTCACGACCCCGACGCAGCGACCGCCTGGATCCAGTGCGCCGCGCAATACCGTCCCGCAGTTCGCCGCGCCATTGCCGAAGGATTCAGTCGCGAGTGGACCCTCGCACCGGAACTCGAATCCGTGTTCCGCGCCGGCATCATCGACCCCGACGACGATGTGCGCACGCAGTTTCTCCAAAACAGCGGGCCATTCATCGCCAGTGATCCCGAACACGCCCCCGCGGCACTACTCGAAGCCGGAATCGTTTCGTCAAGCGCTCTCACCGCGCTCGAACGCGCAGGCGGCTACGAGGGCCACAGCTGGGGTGCCACTCTCGCTGAACCCGCCGCAGTAGCTGTCCTGACCCTCGTGAACCACGCCAGCCACTCTGGCCGCGACCACGCGCTTAGCGACATCATGGCTGGTATCGCCACCAACCATCCCGAGCTCGTCCTAGAGCACCTGACACGCACTGAGAACGTTCCGGCCGACGATAACTCCAGCGCAATCGCCACCGCGTTCCGCACCCACGCCAACGTGCTCGCACGCTGGCTTAATAACGCTGCCACCACCGGGCGCTTCGTCGCCCCCGCGGCGGGTGTCGCCCTCAGCTACTCCATCGACGAGAACCAAGCTGCGGCCCTTACCGTGAAACTCAAGGACCTAGACGCTGACGGGCTCAGGATGTTCGTCGACAACCTGAGCAGCGTTGACGAGTGGCCCAATGACCAACCCGCCTTCACCGAGGCCGTCTACGCCCATGCGCGCACCCACGACACACTCCCCGACACCCGCGCAAGCATCCGCTCGAACATGACTCCGACCGTCTGGGGCGGCACCAATGGCGAGTCCGAAGACCTTGTCCGAGCACTCACCCATCTCAAGAAGGCGATCGCTAATGCGACCGACGTGGATCTGCTCGTAGACTATGGAGACGCGCGGGCCTGGCTAGAACAAAACATCGAGGCGGACGCGAGGCTGCACCAAGAAGACCTCGACAACGACTTTTAGCCCGCTGGCGGCGTCGCTGCTATCGACCGGCAGGCAGAGCTACATCTCGCTGTAGTCGGGGACGCAGGTCAGGCGATTCATACACGCTGAGCTCAGGCGTCGTATCCCAAGGAGCAGACTCGAACTGCGACGTCCGCAGAGTGAAGTGCCGCTGCCCGACCACGTCGCCGCCGAGGTTGACCGGCACCTCGCGGCCAACCCGGCGGCACAGGTCGTGCTGCCGTGGGATCGGCCCGACGGACGACCGGTCACCCACCGACTGATCTCGACCTCGCGTGAACAGGGTCTGCCCCCGGTCTGGTTGATACTCGGTGCTTGCGGTAGTCAGGCCGCTTCTGCGGTCGTGTAGATCATCTCAAACTCGATCGGGGTGAGCTTGCCGAGGGCACGTTGGCGTCGTCGTCGGTTGTACTTGGTCTCGATCCAGGTGACGATCGCGAGGCGGAGGTCCTCGCGGGTGTCCCAGCGTTGGGTGTTGAGCACGTTCTTCTGCAGCAGGGAGAAGAAGCTCTCCATGCTGGCGTTGTCCCCGGCTCCGTAGGAGCGGCCCATCGAGCCGACCAGGCCGTTGTTCACCAGGAGCCGTTGGGTGCGCTTGGCTCGAAACTGACCGCCTCGGTCCGAGTGACACACCGTCCCATCGGGTGAGCGCAGGGCGATGGCGTTCCTCATCGCCGCCCGGGCCAGGGACGACTTCATCCGTGAGTCGATGGAGTAGCCCACGATCTTGTTGGAGAAGACGTCCTTGATCGCGCAGATGTAGAGCTTCCCTTCCCGTGTGGGGTGTTCCGAGATGTCCCACAGCCACACCTTGTTCGGGGCGTCGGCGACGAACTCGTGGCGGACCACGCCGTGCTCGTCGACCACGGCCAGGAGGTCGTCGTGGGGCGCGGGGCCGGTCGAGCCGGCCTTGCTGCGCTTCTTGTGGTGCGACGCGGTGATCCCGGCGATCCGGCACAGCCGGTGCACACGGTTCTCACCGACGGTGATGCCGTGCTCGAGGTCGAGCTCGTCGGTGAGGAACCGGTAGCCCAGCGTGGCGTCGTCGGCATGGATGTCGTAGAGGATGTCGATGAGGTGGGCGTCGTCCCAGTCCCGCCGGCACACCGGGTCTTTGAGCCACTTGTAGTACCCCTGAGTCGTCAGACCCAGGACCCTGCACGCCACCGCGACCGGCACCCTGATGCGGGCACCGGTCGCGGCCATCTCACGGACGAGCGGGAAGACTATTTTCCCGGCAGGTTCGCCTGGGACAGGTAGGCAGCCGCGCGACGCAAGACCTCGTTCTCCTGCTCCAGGAGCCGGATCCGCTTCTTCGCCTCGCGCAGCTCGGCACGGTCGGCATCGGTCAGACCGGGACGGTGACCGTCCTCGACATCGGCCTTCTTCATCCAGTTCGCCAGCGAACCTTCAGAGATGCCGAAGTCCTTCGCGATCTGAGACAGCGGAGCCTGGCCCTTGCGGGCCACGGCCACGACGTCGTCGCGGAACTCCTTGGGATAAGGCTTTGCCACGGGGACATCCTTCCAGCGAGGACAGATCCTCACAGGTCAGGTATCAACCAGACTCGGGGCAGACCCACACAAGGCGCTGAACCGCAATCACGTGAACGGCTACGTCTGGCGCCCCGCCCTGAAAGCCGCCGGCATCGACGCCGGGACCGACACCGGGATGCACGCGCTGTGGCACTTCTACGCCTCGGCGCTGCTGGAGGCCGGCGTCAGCATCAAGGCGCTCTCGGAGTACCTCGGTCATCACGATCCGGCCTTCACGCTCCGGACCTACACGCACCTGATGCCGACGAGCAACGACGCCGTACGCCACGCGATCGACGCTCTCTGGACGTAGCCGTCACTAGCGCATAGCGCCTCCTGCCCCTGTCGTGGGGCACATACTGAGGACGTGACGTCACCCAAGGAGCCGTGGATCGCCAAATTGGATGCGGGCCCTCCCATGCACGAGCCACTGGCTCGTCTGGTCGAGGAAGACGGGGCCGCCGACGAGGCCGAGGTCAGCTACTACGAGAGTGCCACCGATCCGCAGTTCCTCGAGGTCGAGACGGCTCGACGTCGCCTACGGGCACAGTGGCGACGCCGCGTTCGCCACCGAGCCGCGAAGCAGTCACCCGGCCCGATTCATGGGGACTTCTGAGTTCGATTGTCTCGATCCGGGCCGTTGTGTACCCGATGTGGACCCGCGCGTGTACCCCACTGGCGTTCGCGCAGGCCAGAGACGCACTCGGCCCGTTCTACGACATCTGAGCGAAGCGAAGGGTGTCGTCGCGTTCAGCGCAGCAACATCCGAGCCGACCGCTCAGGCTTGTCTCCCCGGAGGCCCTCACCGCACTGCGGTGGGGGCCTCCGGCCTCTCCGGACGCCGGCTGGTCTCCGACCCGGACTCACCCGGATGGGCTCTGACGCTTTCTACTCTCGGAGCATGTCGATCCGGAAGCTGGGCCCCTACCTGCGCAGCAGCGACGTGCCGACCTGGAAGAAGGGTCTGGGCCTGCTCGGCGTCCTCTACATCGTGTGGCCCATCGACGCGATCCCCGACACCATCCCGGTGCTCGGGTGGTTGGACGACGTCGGGGTACTCGCGCTGCTGGTGGCCTGGGTCCGGCGGGAACTGTCGAGGTTCTCGGAGACGAGGTAGCCCACGCCGTTTCGTGGTCACGTGTCTGACGGATGTTGACTGCGCGGGTGCCTGACATCCACCCCGGACCCGACGCCACGCAGCAGGGCAGGACCGGCCGGCTGCCGGGGTTGCTGGTGCTCGCCGCCGCGCAGTTCGTGGCTCTGACGACCGAGCTCCTGCCGGTCGGGCTGCTGCCCGACATCAGCGCCCGCTTCGACGTCTCCCCCGCGACCACCGGTCTGCTGGTCAGCGTCTACGCGCTCATGGTGGCTGCCTTCGCCGTCCCGCTGACCCTCCTGACCCGCCGGATCGGTGCCCGCACCCTGCTGCTGGGGACGCTGGCCGGCTACGTGGTGAGCAGCGTCCTCGTCGCCACCGCCCCGAGCTTCGCGATGGTCGCGGTCGGTCGCGCCGTGGGCGGCTTCGTGCACGCCCTGTTCTTCTCGGTCTGCATCGGTCTCGCCGCCCGTCTGGCGGCACCGGGGCGCACCGGCGCCGCCCTCGCGCTCGTCTCCGCGGGCGCGTCGGCCGGGTTCGTGCTCGGCGTCCCGCTGGGCACGGCGCTCGGCCATGCCGTCGGGTGGCGGGTCACGTTCACGGTGGTCGCCGTCCTGGCAGCCCTCCTGCTGGCGCTGGCTGCCGTCGTCCTGCCGACGGTCGAGCCGGACCCCCCGGCGGACAGGCCCCGGGTCCTCGGTCGGCGCCTGACGTCCGTGATCACGCTGAACCTGCTCTTCTTCGTGGGGCAGTACGTCCTCTACACGTACGTGAGCACGCTATTGCTCGGCGCCGGAACCCCGGCCGCCGTCCTCGGTGCCGTCCTGCTGGTCTTCGGTGCCGCCGGGCTGGTCGGCCTGGGGATCGCGAGCCGGTTCATCGACGCCCACCTGCGGGCAACCCTGCTGGCCTGCGTCGGCGTGATCGCCACCGCGATGCTGCTCATCGGGGCGTCGTACCCGGTGCTCGTCCTCGTGCTCGTCCTCGGCCTGGCGTGGACCACCGCGTTCGGCCCCGTGCCGACCCTGTTCCAGGCTGCCGCGGTGCGCACCCGCGACGTCAGCCCCGAGATGGCCGGCGCCTGGATCAACGCCACGTCCAACGGCGGCATCGCCCTCGGGGCTGCGCTCGGCGGTCTCGTCCTGGACGCCACGGACCTTCGGTGGGTGGCGGTCGTCGCGGCCGCCGTCGTGGGGGTGAACGCGGCCGTGCTGGCGCTGCGACCGAAGGCATTGCCGGTCGGCTGACGGGTCGCACGGGTCGGCCTCGGGCAGAACGCCGCACCGCCGAGAGGCGCCGGCGGCCACGCGCCTAGGCTGGGCAGCCCACCCCCGACGAGACGAGGTCACCGTGCCCGCCACCCGCTCCGCCCGGCAGAGGAAGGCCAGCGCCGAGGCCGGGCCGCTGGCCGTCGTCCGCATCGACGTGGAGCCGGACGACTCCTTCGCCTACAAGATCTCCTGCACGCACTGCGAGGTCCCGCGCCCCGGCACCGGCACCCGTGCCTGGAGCACCCGGCGCAAGGGCGAGGACAACGGCTACATGGCGGCCATGGACCGCTGGATCTTCCACCTCAGCGGGCAGCACCCCGACGCCGAGGCGCCGTGCCTGGCCTACCTCGACCAGGCGCAGGCACGCGTGCAGGAGCGGCGCGAGGCCCACGGCTGATCCCACGTCACACGAGGACCGCAGCGACCGAGGGTCGCTGCGGACCCCCGGGACGGGCGTCCTACGCTGCGGGACGTGAGCCTGGAGACGAACGCGGCACTGCTGGTCATCGACGTCCAGGAGGGGTTCAAGGACCCGTCCTGGGGCGAGCGCGACAACCCGGACGCCGAGGCCAACATCGGCCGGCTGGTGCAGGCATGGCAGGCCTCCGACCGACCCGTGATCGTGGTCCGTCACGACTCCACCGACGCCGGGTCCACCCTGCGTCCGGGCCAGCCCGGCAACGACCTGGTGCCCGAGGTCGCGGCCATCGAGCCGGCCCTGTTCATCACCAAGGCGGTCAACTCGTGCTTCTACGGCACGCCGTCGCTGGAGGACTGGCTGCGTGAGCACGACGTGAGCCAGCTGGTGATCGTCGGCGGCACCACCAACCACTGCGTGGAGACCACCTCCCGGATGGCCGGCAACCTGGGCTTCGACACCACGCTCGCGCTCGACGCCACCTGGACCTACGACCTCGAGGGCCCCGGCGGGCTGCGCCTGAGCGCGCAGCAGCTCTCCGACGCGACCGCGGTCAACCTGCAGGGCGGGGAGTTCGCCCGCGTCCGCAGCACCGACGAGGTGCTCGCCGACCTCTGAGGTCAGCGCGAGGGGGCCGGCGGGACGGCGACGTCCGACCCGCCCTCCACCGTGAGCCGGTCCCCCATCCGCACCCGCATCGGGCACGGCGCGAACCGGCCGGCGGCCACGGCCTCGCCCTGACGGAACGACGGCGCGCGGGCGATCATCTCCGGCGGCGCGAACCCGAACAGGGTGGCGACGTCGGCGACGTCGGCCGGTGAGTTCATCCGCATCAGCATCAGGTTGTCGCACTGCGAGACGACCTGCTGGTGCACCTTCGAGGGCCGCTGCGTGGAGAGCAGGAGCCACAGTCCGTACTTGCGGCCCTCGGCGGCGATCTGGATCAGCCGCTCCACGAGCCGCTCCTGCACCTCGCCGTGGGGTTCCGCGGGGCACACGTTGTGCGCCTCGTCGATGACGATCAGCATCGGCCGCCGCTCGTGCCGCGCGGCCCACAGGCGCTCCACCAGGTCCAGGCAGACGGCGGAGGCCTCGCGCGGGTCGGCCAGGCCGGCCAGGTCCACGACCGTGGCCCGCGCCCCGCCGAGGGCGACCTCGGCCGCCGAGGCCTGGTCCAGCGCCCACACCTCCCAGTCGGTGAGCCCGAGGTTCTGCACCCGCTGGCCCAGCGCCCGCTCGTCGTGGTGACCGGCCAGCAGCGAGGTCACGTACGCGTCGACCCCGGCGGGCACCGGGCGGTCCTGGCCGAAGGAGGTGACGAAGAGGTTGTACTCGGCCCGGTCGCGCAACGGGTCCAGCCGCAGCACCGCTGCCTGCGCCGCGCGCGGCATCGTCGCGAACCGCATCCGCAGCGGCTCCTCGGGCGGGTTGCTGCCCAGCACCCGCACCTCGGTCCCCTCGATGACGGCGGCCCCGGTGGGCTCTGCGTCCGGGCGCGTCGTCCCCAGGTGCACGAAGTCCGCGTTCGGGTCGAGGATCACCATCGGCAGCCCCGTGCCGATCAGCAGCTGCTCGAGCAGCACGCCGAGCGCGTAGGTCTTGCCCGACCCGCTCTGGCCGCACAGGAACATGTGCCGGTTGAACCCCGACGAGCGCAGGGACGCGGCGGCGTCGGCGTCGCCGCAGTCCCACCGCCCGATCGGCAGGTCGGCGCGGGTCCAGGCCTGCAGGACGCCCACCTCGTCGGCGGAGGCGGGGCGCACCGCGACGTCCGCGAAGGGGGCCACGTCGGGTGCCAGTCGCGGCTCCCCCGGCGACCCGGCGGCGACCAGCGCGCCCAGCACCACGGCCGTGCTCGCGGTGACGGCCTGGAGCAGGACCGGGAGCGGGGCCTCGGCCACCAGCAGGTCCCCCGGTGTCACCCGCAGACCGGCGAGGTCGGCCGCGCGGCCGTCGGCCGACGTGGTGAGGGGGGCGGTGGGCTGCGTCGACATGTGTCCTCCGGGTCGGGTGGCTCAGCCTCCCGACCGGCTCGGACGCGCCGCCTCGCCCGCAGCGGGTGATCGCCGTGCCCCACCGACCACCAGGGCCAGGAGGGCACCGAGCCAGAGGGCGGTCAGGGCCGGCAAGGACCAGTCCCCCAGCTGGTCAGCGCCGTCGGCGACCGGGTTCGCCCACCCCACCCGTGCGGCCAGCCAGCCGCATGCGGCCACGCCGGTGAGCGCGGCCGCGAGCAGGCGCAGGGGCTCGTAGGCACGCGAGCGCGAGAGCAGCACCAGTGGCGGCAGCACCAGCGCGACCACGACGAGCTGCATGACCTCGATGCCGATGTTGAACCCCAGCAGGGCGACGACGAGGTGCCACCCGCTCAGGTCGAGCGCACGCAGCGTCTCGGAGAAGGCCAGGCCGTGGACGAGTCCGAAGGCACCCGCGACGAGGGCCTCGCGCCCCGGGAACAGCGGCCGCACGGCGTGCGCGGAAGCCACCAGGATCGAGATCGCGATGGCTGCCTCCACCCAGCGCTCTGCGACCGGCACGCCGATGGTGCCGAGGGCGAGGGTGATCGAGTGCCCCAGCGTGAAGGCCAGGGTCGTCGCGCCGATGCGCCGCCAGGCGGTGACGCCGCCGACACGGCCGGCCCACCGCCGTCCTCGTGCCCTCGTGGTGGCCGAGGCTGGCATCGCCAGCAGGGGCGCCGGCAGCAGGAGCGTCAGCAGGAACAGCTGGTGGTCGGTGCCCTCGCGGATGTGCGAGATGCCGAGCTGCACCATGTCGAGGAAGGCCGAGGACGACGTGCCGGAGTCGAGGTCGATGTGGAGGCTCTCGACCTCGTTGGTGACGGTGTCGCGCTTGACGGTGCCGACCTCGTAGGCGCCGCTGAAGTCGTCGTCGGTGCTGTCGGAGGCGACGGTGACGATGACCGTGTGGGTGGCGACCTTCTCGACGATCGCGTCGAAGCCGAGGTCGAAGGACTGCTCCTCCTCCGCCGCATCGGTACCGGCGGGCGGGGTGAGGGTGAAGGTAGTCTCGAGGGCGTTGTAGACGCCGGTCGTGGCCGAGTCACCGGCGCTGACGACGGTCAGGTCGCCCTCGGTGACGGTCCACTCGGTGCCGTCGTCACTGGTCGGGGTGAAGTGCTCCAGCAGGTAGGCCTCGATGGCGTCAGCGTTCGCGTCGACGTCGGCCTGGGTCTCGTCCCCCAGGTCGATGCCGGTCGCGGCCTCCAGGTCGTCGAGCGGGATCTCGACGGTGGCGACGACGTCGCTGTCGGTGACGGCGAGCTCGACGGTGGAGCTCGGCACGACGTGGGCGGACGCGCTGCCGGCCGTGCCGAGCAGCAGCACCGCGGCCGCGACGAGCGCCGCGAGGGCGCCCGTCGCGACTCGCAGCAGGCGCTGCAGAGAGTGCTGCATCAGGAGCCGGTCCCGCCGTAGTCGGTGACGCGGTCGCGCCACACCGAGTGCGGGTGGTTGCCGGAGAGCACGATGCCGCCCTGCATGGAGAACTCGATCCACACCGACGGGCCGTCGATGCGGACGTAGTCGTTGCGCTCGGTGAGCGCGGTCGTGCCGGACCAGGCGACATAGGTCTTGTTGATCTCGGACCGGTAGCGCTTCATGATCACCGCCGCGTCGGCGTCCGCGACGTCGTGGACGTAGGTGCCGATCGCGGCCAGCACCTTCTTCTTCTGCGCGGCGCTCAGCGTTCCGACCCGCAGGCCCTCGCGCGTGGTGGGGAACTGCCAGTCGTTGCCCGGGCCGAGCGCCAGGTCGCTGTAGACGTCGGAGAGCTGGGCGGTCGACTGCTGAGCGGAGGTCAGGGAGGCGAGCATCGCGGTGAACGCGCGCTCCTTGCGGCGCATCACCTTCATCGTCTCCCCGTCCCAGGTGAACCGGCCGTTGGGCTCGATGCCGCGGAAGGAGGGCGTCGCTCCGACCAGCTGCCCATCGGTGTAGGTGTTGGCCACCGCGAGGTGGTGGCCGCCGAACTGGAGCTCCCAGGTGCCCTTCGCACGGGGCTTGCCGAGGAAGGCGAGGTAGAAGTTCTCGCGACCGTAGGTGTCGCCACCACCGTTCTCACCGAGGTAGTCGTCGGCGTCGAGGTGCATCGTGATCTCGTCCCAGCCGAGACCTGCCGACGAGCCCGTGGCCGCCTTCATGAGCGTGTTGAACTTCTTGAGCTGCGCCGAGGACAGGTCGCCGAGGCTGATGCCGACACGACCGCCGCTGGAGCTGGTCGAGCCGCCCGGCCCGCCACCGCCGCCGATGAGGCCCTGCGGGAGGTTCGACCAGTTCTCGGCGTTGGTGAGCGAGTAGTCCTGCAGGACCGTCGCCTTCTGGTCGGCGTCGAGCGTGGCGAGGAACGCCCGCGCCAGCCTGGCGACGGTGCGGGCGTTCGCCCTCGCGGACGGCGTCGCGGCCGCCGTGGCCTCGACGGCCGCCGAGGTGGTCGTGGACGCAGCCGACGAGGAGGTAGCCGCAGCGGCGGCCGAGGTCGTCGCACTGCTCGCGGCGCTGCTGCTCGTGGTCGTCGAGGCGGACGTGGCGGCGCAGCCGGTCACGACCAGGGCGGTGGTGGCGGACAGCCCGCCGAGCACCCAGCGACGCGAGACGGAGCGCTCGGAGAGCGTGTTCTGTGGGGTCATGCCGAGGAGGATGGAAGCGGAATCTCGTGACCAGGCCTCCTCCACCTGTGCGACCTGTGTGTGGCTCGTGCCACTTTCGTGAGCCCCGCCACAGAGGCCTGTCAGACCCCCAGCACGCGCCCCACGACGGCGGCGGTCACCGAGTGGTACCCGGGTCGGGCCTCGGCGAAGATCTCCCGCGCCCGGGTCAGGCCGGCGTCCGACCCGGCAAGGGCCGTGTAGACGCGCCGCACGTACAGCGCACGCCCGTGCCGGGTGAGGAACGAGTGCAGCGCCTCGTCCACCTGCGGGGCGGAGAACACCAGCCCGGACTGCGAGGCGAGCTCCAGCCAGGCGGTGGCGATCTCGATGTTGCCGCTGGCGGAGAGGCCGAAGGCCGCGTCGACGGCGAGCAGCACGGCGTGGTCGGTGTCGACGGGGATCTCGCGCACGAGGTGCACCCACTGGTGGCTGACCCAGCCGTCGGTCTCCAGGTCGGACGCGGCGGCGCCGGCGAGCAGCCGCGCGACCTGGGCATCGACGACCGCGAACGCGTCGGAGGTGAACGCGGGCGCGTTCGCGGGCGCGCCCGGGCCGTGCACCCACGCCTCGAGCTGGACGTCCTCCTCGCTGAGGCCGGCGGGCGCGAGGAGCTCGGCGCGCAGGTGAGCGAGGAAGGTGGGGGTGTCCATGGAGGTGAACGCGAAGCGGTCGAAGTAGTCGCGCAGGAACGCGTCGAACCGCTCGCGGCCCACCGTCTCCTCCAGCAGCCGCAGGAACAGCGAGCCCTTCTCGTAGGGCACCTTGGCGGGGCCGTCGTCGGGGTCGCGGCCGGCCATGTCGAGCTCGAGCCAGGTGTCGCGCGGCTGCTCGTCGCGCACGGCGCGGTCGAGGTCGTTGCGGCCCAGGCGCCACAGCATCGCGGTGTAGTCGGCGCCGAACACTTCCTCGTCGATGCGGCGCTCGAAGTAGGTGGTGAACCCCTCGTTGAGCCAGATGTCGTTCCAGGTGGAGTTGGTGACGAGGTTGCCCGACCAGGAGTGCGCCAGCTCGTGCGCGATCAGGCTGACCAGCGACCGGTCGCCGGCCAGCACCGTCGGCGTCGCGAAGGTCAGGCGCGGGTTCTCCATGCCGCCGTACGGGAAGCTCGGCGGCAGCACGAGGATGTCGTAGCGGCCCCACCGGTAGGGGCCGTAGAGCCGCTCGGCGGCGTCGATCATGGTCTCGGTGTCGGCGAACTCCCAGGCGGTCGCCTCCACGACGCTCGGCTCGGCGTAGACGCCGGCGCGCTCGCCGATCGGCCGGAACTCGATGTCGCCCACCGCGAGCGCGATCAGGTACGACGGGATCGGCTCGGGCATCGCGAAGCGGTACGTGCCGTCGTCCGTGGTGCTCGTGGGGTTCTCCGCGCTCATCAGCGCCAGCAGGCCAGCCGGCGCGTGGACGACGGCCTCGTAGGTGGTCCGCACGGCCGGGCTGTCCTGGCACGGGATCCACGACCGGGCCAGGATCGGCTGGTTCTGGGAGAAGAGGAACGGCTTGCCCGAGGCCGTCTGCTCCGGCGAGAGCCACTGGAGCGCCTGGGCCTCCGGGCTCGTCGCGTAGCTGACCACGACGCGGTCGGCCGCGCCGACCTCGACCGTGAGCGGGCTGCCCAGCACCGGGTCCGGCTCGCCCAGGCTGAACGCCAGCGCCGCCCCGTCCCCGTCGGTGACGGAGGTGACCTCGAGGCGCCAGGTGTCGAGCACCAGCGTCGTGGCCGCGGCGTCGCGGTGCGCGAGGTCGAGCGCGGCGCTGCCGGTGAGGCGCTGGGCGTCGAGGTCGACGGTCAGGTCGAGCGCGAGGTGCGTGACCACGACCTCGTCGGGTCGGCCGTAGGAGTGCGGGTCGGGGTGCGTCTGGGGAGCCACCCCGTCAACCTATCCGTGGGTGCTGGGGCGTCCACACTAGGCTGACGGCGGCGGGCTCGAGGACCGTCCGCCGCACGTCCGCCGCACCGAAGGAGCACCGATGCCCAACGTCTCGGAGGAGTGGTTCCGCCGCACCGTCGAGGAGAGCTGGCGGGCGCAGCAGGAGGAGATCGGCAGCTTCAACCTGGCGATCTTCGGCAAGACCGGCGTCGGCAAGAGCACGCTGGTCAACGCGATCTTCGGCGAGACGATCGCGGAGACGGGGATCGGCGAGCCGGTCACCCGTGGTCATCACCTCTACAAGCACGCGTCGGGCTCGTTGGGCGTCTTCGACACCGAGGGCCTGGAGATCGGCAAGGACGACGAGACGATCCTGGACGAGCTCGCGGGCCTGGTCACCGACCTGAAGAAGCGGCCGGTGCACGAGCAGATCCATGTCGCCTGGTACTGCGTCGGGGCGCGGGGTGGTCGGTTCGAGGCGGTGGAGGAGCACTTCGTGCGGCGCCTGCGCGAGCTCGGCCTGCCGGTGCTCGTGGTGCTGACGCAGGTGCCCTCGCGCGACGGCGTGCCGCACGGACGGGCCGTGGAGCTCGCCGAGCACATCGCCTCGCTGGGGCTGCCGATCGCGGCGCCTCGTCCGTTCCTCACCATGGCGGAGCCGGACTCCTTCGACGGCCCCGCGCACGGGCTGGAGGCCCTGCTCGATGCCACCTTTCGCGTGGCTCCCGCAGCGGTCCACGAAGCCCTGATCCAGGCCCAGCGCATCGACCTGGCGCGCAAGCGCAAGAGCTGTCAGGCGCCGATCGCGGCCGCGGTGTCGGCTGCTGCTGCGGCCGGCGCCAGCCCGATCCCGTTCTCCGACGCGGCGCTGCTGATCCCGATCCAGCTCGGGATGCTCTCCAAGATCGCGCTGACCTACAACATCCCGTTCCAGCGGGCCACCGGCATGGCGTTCGCGATGACCGCGGCCGGCACGGGTGCCGGCCGCTCGGTCGTCACCAACCTGGTCAAGCTCGTGCCCGGCGGCGGCACGGTGGTGGGCGGCACGATCAGCGCCGGCGTCGCCTCGACCATCACCTACGCGATGGGGCACGCCTGGGTCGAGATCTGCGACCGGATCGCCCGGGGCGACCTCAGCCCCGCCATCCTGCTCGACTCCAGCGCCCTGCGGAACCTGTTCACCACCGAGTTCAAGACCCAGGCGCGCAAGCGGATCACGGGCAAGGGCTGAGCACCGCCGCGAGGGCCTGGTCATGGGCTAGGAGCTCGGACGCGTCGCGCCCGTTGTCCCCGGGCAGCCGTCGCTACGCTCCTGACGGACCACTACTCGGGAGGTGCCGTGGCCGTCGTCAGGACCGTGCTGTTCTACCCCTACTCCGGCTGGCGCGACCGACCGTGGCACGAGTCGCCGGCCGTCGACCTGCTCGCCCGGAGCGGGAGGCGCGTCAGCGAGGTCTACGGCCGGGAGGTCACTGCCCTCGGGCTGCAAGGACCCTCCTCCGAGGTCCGCGTCTTCCTGTCCCCGGCTGCCGCGGACTCCGACGCTGGCGTCGTGCTGATCACCGTCCACCAGGACCTCGGCGGGTCCTTCGAGACCGCGCACGCGGAGATCCCACCGAGCGTGGCCGACCTCGACGACCTCCAGCGCGCGGCCCTGGCGTTCCGCATCCTGCGCGCAGCCGTCGAGACGTTGGCGCCCGAGCGCGGCTGGTCGGCCGGGGCGCTGTCACGGGCCGCCGCAGCAGCACAGGAGTCCGCGCCGGCCTGGGTCTTCGACTGGCAGAGCCCCTGGAAGTCCGCCCCGAGCCGACGCTGGGAGGCGCGCGGCGCGTTCCACCTCGTCGACGCCGACGGGTTCGGCCAGGCCTGGATCGAGGCGCGACCTCGCAGGGACGAGGACGCGGAGCCGGTCCGCTCCGACGTCGCCCCCTCGTTCGTCAGCCACGAGGGCTTCAAGCGCAGCGCCCGCACGCTGCGCTGGGACGGGTCCGTCGCCACCATGACGTCCTTCGGCCACCTGGGACTGACGGAGCCGACCGAGGTGCGGCTCGACCCGACGAGCCCCGGGCCGAGGGCATCTGCGCCCGTCCCGGTCGCCGTGGACGAGTCGGCGGTGCCTCCGGTCGTCGTCACCGTGAAGGGCAACGTGCCCGAGGAGCCGACCATCCGCTTCACCGGCGGCGGGCCGATGAACGGCGTCGCCGGCGCCTACAGCACTCCCCTCTTCTCCTACCTCAACAGCCTCGAGGAGCAGGGCCGCGACTGGTGGGCGGGTGCCGATCGCCTGCTGCTCCAGGTCGACGTGTACTTCACCGACGAGCGACCCGGCATCAGCGTCCGACGGCTCGCGCACATGGTGACCGCGACCGTGCGCCGAGCAGCACCCACCACCCGCGGCGTGGACGGGGAGGCGCTGGCCCGGGCGGACGTCGAGGCCCTCGTCGCCAAGGTCGCCGACCGGATGGGCCTGCCGCCGCTCACGCTGGACCTGCCCGACGTCCAGGAGCCGCTGCGGCCCGACGGCTGGTAGTAGCCGCTCGGCGAGACTCCGGTCACAGTCTGACGGTGACGCGCGCGTTGCGCCGGTCTCGGCCGACGCACCCTCGAGGGGTGGCGCCACCACAGCGGCGTTGACCTGCGAGGACGACGGCAGTGCACCAGGTCCCACCCGCATTGCGCGGCTGCCGCGACCGGCCTGGGTCCACCGCGGTCGAGACTGCGAGACGCAGCCTCGCGGCCGCGTCCTGGCCCGGACTAGGTTCGCCCGGCAACCCCCTGAGAAGAACTGAACGAGAGAAGGCTCCCCCGTGCAGGTCCCGCAGATCATGCTCCCCGGCGACGTCGCCATGCCCCAGCTCGGCTACGGCGTCTGGCAGATCGCCGACGACGAGGCCGAGACCGCGGTGGCGACCGCGATCGAGACCGGGTACCGCCACATCGACACCGCCTCGGCCTACGGCAACGAGAAGGGCGTGGGCCTGGGCCTGAAGAAGTCCGGCCTGCCGCGCGAGGACCTGTTCGTCGTCACCAAGCTGTGGAACGACGCCCAGGGCTACGAGTCCACGCTCGCCGCGTTCGAGGAGAGCCGCACCAAGCTGGCGACCGAGTACGTCGACCTGTACCTGATCCACTGGCCGATCCCGTCCAAGGCCCTCTTCGTCGACACCTGGAAGGCCTGCGAGAAGCTGCTGGCCGACGGCGTCGTCCGGGCGATCGGCGTCTCGAACTTCCAGCCCGCGCACCTGGAGACCCTCGCCCAGGAGACCGGCACCGTGCCGGCCGTCAACCAGGTCGAGAGCCACCCGATGTTCCGCGACACCGAGATCGACGCCTACGGCGCCGAGCACGGCATCGTCACGGAGGCGTGGAGCCCGCTGGGCCAGGGCGGCGTGCTCACCGACCCGACCCTCACCGCGATCGCGGCCGAGCACGGCCGCTCGGTCGCCCAGGTCGTGCTGCGCTGGCACCTGGACTCCGGCCGCGTCGCCATCCCGAAGTCCGTCACGCCCTCGCGGATCGCCGAGAACATCGACCTCGACTTCGTGCTGACCAGCGAGCAGCTCGCCGCGATCGACTGGATGAACACCGGCGAGCGCATCGGCCCCGACCCGCTGTTCTTCGGCTCGGACGCCTGAGTCACCCCGCGCAGGTGCCGGCGCCCGCGAGGGCGAGTCCCACGAGGTCGCCGGCGCCGAACGCGGTCTGCCCGTCGTTCTCGGCGCTCATGAGCTGGTCCGGGTCGTCGACGTGGCCGAGGCCCAGCACGTGGCCCAGCTCGTGCATGACCACCGCCTGCTGCTGCGCGGTCTCCCCGCGCCGGCTGGCGGCGACGAACCAGTCCTGACGCAGGGCGACGGCACCGGAGACGTAGTGCGGCAGGGCTGCGCCGTCCATCGTCATCACAAGGCTGCCTCCAACTCCCACCGCGTCGGCCCTGTCGGAGTCGAGCCGCTTCTCGAAGGAGATGAGGACCGAGCCCTGCTCCTGACTCTGCGTGTCCCAGGTGCGCTCACTCGTGCCCGCGTAGGTGAGTCGCAAGCCCGAGGCGTCCTGCACCTCGGCGAGCGCCGGGAGCACGAAGCGCAGGTAGTCGGCCGGTCCACCCTCGGGGTTGACCTCCACCAGGAGCGGCTCGCACGGGTCGTAGGTGACCGGGTCGCCGGCATCCGTCTCCTGCAGGAACCGGTAGGACTGGGACGTCACCCCCGGCTCGACCACCGGGAGCAGCCGGTCGGAGCCGCCGAGCCCGAGGGACCGGGTCAGCGGCGCGGCGGGACCGGCGTCGAACGTCAGGCCCGCCACCGCGACGACGCCGACCACGACGATCGCGGCCACCACGGCGAGTCCCGTCCCCCACTGCCTGCGCGGCTTGCGCGTCGGCGGGCTCCACGGGCGGAAGCGGGTGTCGACCGGGGCGCTGACGCCCCGTCTGACTCCGGTCCAGCGGGTCCCGTCGTGGTAGCGCTCGCCGTCGCCGCTCGGGTCCGGGTACCACCCCCGAGAGAGGGGCATCTGTCACGCTCCTTCGACTGCCACGCAGATCTTGACGTGACGGCGGGAGGCTACCTGCGCGCCCGCGTCCTGCGAGGCGGAACTCGATGATCGACACGGGTCCCACCGCTCGCCCACCCTGCACTCACTGCCACGTCCACCCTGACGTACGGTCGGCCGCACCGACCCCGACGAAGGAGAACCATGGACACGAGTGTTGCCGCGATCACCGCCTGGACGCTGATGGAGGAGATCCCCGTCCCGCAGGACGTGGTCAACCTGCTGATGGAGGGCGAGCAGGCGGTGGCCGCGTTCCGTACGTTCCGCGACAGCGCCATCTTCACGACCAAGCGGCTGATCGTGCGTGACGCGCAGGGTCTGAGCGGCAAGAAGGTCGAGGTGTACTCGCTGCCCTACAGCTCGATCCACATGTGGTCCTCGGAGAACGCGGGCGGCATGCTCGACCGGGACGCCGAGCTGGAGCTGTGGACCAAGGCCGGTCACATCAAGGTCAAGCTCAACAAGAAGATCGACGTCCGCCGGCTCGACCAGCTCATCTCCTGGGCCGTCCTGAAGTGAACCGGCGACCAGGCTGATCGTGGAGTCCTGCACGTACCGGGTACGTCCAGGACTCCACGATCACCGGTGGCCGCGGAACCCCCTACGATGGCCAGCGCCATGCCGCCGTCCGACCTCGAGCCCCTCGCGGGCAGCGCCGACACCGAGACCTCCGCCCAGGCCGCGCTCTCCCGCACCAGCGAGAAGAAGCTGCTGCTGGTCGTGGACGCGCCCTCGCTGCTGCACCGCAACCACCACGCCCGGGCCTACACGCAGATGGTCGACCGGGCCAGCCGCCCGGTGTGGGCGCTGCACGGCATGCTGCGCCAGATCATCGAGTCGATCGACACGTTCGCGCCCGACGCGGTCGTCTTCGGCCTCGACGACAGGACGGCGTCCGCCCGCCGCGACTTCTACCCCGACTACAAGGCGGGGCGGGCCGAGAAGGCCCCGGAGCTCGTCGACCAGCTCGAGCGGGCGAAGTCGCTGCTCGACGCGCTGGGTCTGGCGACGGTCGTCCCGGCAGGACTGGAGGCCGACGACGTCAACGCCTCGGGCGCGGCCTGGGCCGGTCGGCACGGCTGGGAGTGCGTCATCATCACCTCCGACCGCGACGCCTTCGCCCACATCAGCGACCACACCAAGGTGCTGCGACTGATCGACGGCGGCATCCACGCCTCTCCCCTGCTCTCCCCGCGGGCGCTGCGGTCGATGTACGGCGTGAACGCCTCGAACTACCTCGCCTTCGCCGCGCTGCGGGGCGACGCCAGCGACAACCTGCCCGGCGTCACGGGCATCGGCGAGAAGGCCGCAGCGGCGCTGCTCGAGGTCGCCGGCTCGATGGACGAGGTGTGGGCCGACGTCGAGCACGACGAGGGCCGCACGCTCGCCGCCGCGCTCGACTCCTGGTCCCTCGAGCAGGGTGGACGACGGCTGGGCGCCCGCCTGGTCAAGGCGCTGAGCGCCGAGGGCACACGGGAGCGCTACGACTTCAACGTGCGGATCATGACCGGCCGCGAGGACCTCGACCTCGGGCTCACTCCCGACGTGCCTGGCTCCCCCGGCCTGCTGCCGCTCGACATCGCCCGGGTCGGCCGCGTCGTCGGCTTCCTGGGCAACGACTCCACCACCGACCTGGCGCTGCGGGTGCTCACCGGCGACCCCGCGTCCCTGGTGCGCACCCGCGGCTGACGAGGCCCCGATAGTCCGTGTGGTCAGGCGCCGAGCAGCCCCAGCAGGGTGCCGCCCATGACCGCGGCCCGGTCCGCGAGGTCGAGGCCCGCGAGCGCGCCCGGCGAGGCGGCTGTGTCGAGGTCGGTGAAGTCGGCGACCGGGCTGAAGTCCGAGCCCCACACCAGGTGCCGCGGCCCGAACGCCTCCAGCAGGACGTCGACGAACGGCCGCGCCTGCGCGTGCGCGGTCGAGCCGGCGTCCAGGGCCGTGGAGGTCTGGTAGAAGCCGGACGCCTTCACGTACGCGTTCGCCTCCCCGCCCAGCGCCAGCAGACCGGCGAGCCGCGCCCGCGCCTGGTCGTGGGTCGGGACCGACGCGTACGAGCCGGGCTCGCCGAGGTGCGCAAAAAGGAACGTGCAGCCGGGCCGGGCGCGGACGACGGCGGCCAGACCGGGGTGCGCCGGCGGGGCACCGTTGATCGACACCATGGCCGCGGCGTCCTCGAGGACCTGCCAGACCTCGTCGGGCCACGCGGCCAGCCAGGCGGCGTCCTGCTCGGTGCGGCAGAGCACCGAGACTCCGCGGTGACCGTCGGCGAGGAGGCGGGAGACCTCGGCGGCCGTGGGCGTGGCGACGACGTGGGCGAGGGTCGTCATCCACGGCCGGTCGACCGCGAGCGAGCGCAGGTAGGCGTTGTTGCCGGGGTCGATGCCGTCCCCGACATAGCCGATGACGAGCGCGGCGGCGACCCCGTGCCCGGCCCGGAACGCCTCGTAGCGCTCCAGGTCGCTCTGCTCGGAGGCGCGCTCGGGGTGGTAGCCGCGGGAGAAGAGGTGCATGTGCGCGTCGCCGCGCACCGGCCCCTGGCTGCCGGTGGGGCTCACGAGGTGCGCGGCTTGAGCGGGCGCGGGGTGCCCGAGGAAGCGGTCGTGCCGCCGTCGACGGGCAGGATCACGCCGGTGACGTAGGCGGCGTCGGGGCTGGCCAGCCAGAGGGCGGCCTTGGCGATGTCCTCGGGGACGGCAGGACGGTCCAGCGCGATGCGGTCGTGCAGCTTGGCGGAGAACTCGGGGTCGTCGAGCCGCTCCTGGGTCTGGGCCGTGGCGGTGAAGGCCGGCGCGATCGCGTTGACGCGGATGCCGTCGTGGCCGTGGTCGAGCGCCATCGCCTGGACGAACGCGTTCACCGCGCCCTTGGTCGCGTTGTAGCCGACCTGGTTCCAGTCGCCACCGACGCCGGCGACCGACGAGATCGCCAGGAACGTGCCCTTGCTCTCCCGCAGGGCGGCCACGCTGTGCCGGGCCAGCCGCACCATGCCGTCGACGTTCAGCTCGCGCATCGCGGCCCAGACCTGCTCGGTCATGGTCTCCACGGTGCCGGGGCTGGAGACGCCCGCGTTGGCCACGACGACGTCGAGCGTGCCCCAGCGCTCGAGGACGGCGGCGACGGCGGCCTGGATGTCGGCCTCGCCCGCCATGTCGCCGGTCAGCACCCCGACCCGCTCGGCCGGGAACCCGGCGACGGTCTCCTCCAGCGGCTCGGCGCGACGACCGGTGACCAGCACGGAGGCGCCCTGCTCCAGGAACGCCCGGGCGATGGCCCGGCCGATGCCGGAGCCCCCGCCCGTCACCAGCACCGTCGTGCCCT
This sequence comes from Nocardioides bruguierae, assembly GCF_023656415.1. Taxonomy (GTDB): domain Bacteria; phylum Actinomycetota; class Actinomycetes; order Propionibacteriales; family Nocardioidaceae; genus Nocardioides; species Nocardioides bruguierae. The sequence goes on along the minus strand of NZ_JAMOIL010000003.1, from coordinate 128,651 downwards.
CGTAGGGGTAGCTCGCCCAGGCGGTCATGCGCGGTTCCTCCGTGCTCGGCGCGGGCTCACGGCCCGTGCGGTTCGGGTGCCACAGACATGTCGCCTGCGTCACACGCAGCCTAGCGCTAGCACGTGCTATTCCGTCCAGCGGGGCCGCTCAGGCCTCCTCCGTGATCCGCGAGTCCGTGAGGGTCAGCGCACCGGCGGCCGCGACCAGCCCGACCACGACGGCGAGGACGCCGTACACGACCCGCTCCCCCGCGAAGTAGGACGCGACCAGGTCGCTGCTCCAGACCCCGCTGGGCAGCACGGTGGTGACCAGGACGGCGATCGCGGTGCCGACCACCGCGGTGCCGATGCTGGTGCCGACCTCCTGGGCAGTGTCGTTGAGCGCAGCGCCGACGGACGTGCGGTTCTCCGGCACGGCGTCGATGAGCGCGACGGCCCCGACCGCCATGAGGGTGCGCAGACCGATGGTCATCACGACCATCGAGCAGGCGATGGGCAGGTAGCCGTGCTCGACCCCCCAGGCCATGCCGGCCAGCCCGAGGAACAGCGAGGCCGCACCCACCAGGGACGCCCGACGGTGCCCGACCTTCGCGACGAGCGCGTCGGTGGCTGGCGAGACCAGCAGCATCGTGAGGATCATCGGCAGGTTGGCGAGGCCGGCGCGCACGGGGCTCCAGCCGTAGGCGTACTGGAAGTGCAGGATCAGGCCGAACATCACCGCGGCCATGGCCAGCGACGCGGCCACCTGGGCGAGCAGGGCGCCGCGCACGGTGCCACCGCGCAGCATCGCCAGGTCCAGCATCGGGGACGAGGCACGCCGCTCGCGCTGCCAGAAGCCGAGGCCCGCCAGCAGTGCCGCCAGCGCCGAGCCGAGGGTCAGCGGCGAGAGCCAGCCGTGGTCGACGCCGCTGGTCAGCGTCCAGCAGGCCAGTCCGATCGTGGCGATGGAGAGCAGGGCGCCCGGCACGTCCAGGCGGTCGTCGGTGAGGTCGTCGGGGTGGTCGGCGGGCACGCCGAGGCGCACCCCCACGACGGCGAGCAGCGCGATCGGGGCGTTGACGAGCAGCAGCCACTCCCAGCCGACGTGGGCCAGCGCCGTGCCGCCGAGCAGCGGGCCCAGCACGAAGCCCGACATCCCGACCACGATCATCACCGTGATCGCGCGCATCCGCAGGGCGGAGTCGTCGAAGAGCCGGAAGACCAGCGAGTTGGTGATCGGTGCCATCGCGGCCGCGGCCACGCCGAGCGCCGCCCGCAGTGCGATGAGCTCCCCGGTGCTGCCCACCAGGGCGGCGAGGAGGCTGAGCCCGCCGAAGGCCGTGAGCCCGACGAGCAACACCCGTCGTCGGCCGAACCGGTCGGCCACCGAGCCGGCGGTGAGCAGCAGGCCGCCGAAGGTGAGCGAGTACGCGCCGGTGACCCACTGCAGGGCCGTCGTCCCCGAGCCGAGGTCGCGGCCGATGGTGGGCAGCGCGATCGAGAGCAGGGTGTTGTCGACCATCTCGACGAAGAAGGCGAGCGCGAGCGCCGCCAGCGGGATCGCCGCGGAACGCAGGGAGGGGTAGGTGCGGGGGCCGCCGAGCGGCGGGGAGCTGGTGGTCGTCATGGCGGCCTCCTGGGGCTCGGGTGCGTGGTTCGCACCGGACGCCACCGAGCCTGCGGCCACCCGCTCTCACACCGTTCTCGCCGCGCTCTCACCGCGCTCTCACCGCCACCCCTCACGCGGACCGGCTCAGCCGCCGGGCTCCTGCGGAGGCTCCGCAATTCCGGTCGGCGGCAGCGGCTCCGCGGTGGTGTCCATGTCGGTGACCAGGCGCAGCTCCGGAGCAGGCCTGGGCGCGTGGCGACCGGCCAGGCCGTCGTCCCACTGCTGCTCCTCGGCGACGAACCGGCCGAGCCGCTGCGCGAGCAGCGCACGGTCGGTGGCGCTGAGCCGGTACGGCAGGTCGACCTCGTCGGCGTGCGCGGCCAGCAGCCCCGGGTAGTCCGGACGGCCGACGTCGGCGTCGCGGAACGACCGCGCGAACGCCCCCCACCAGTCCGCCAGGCCCGCCACCGAGATCCGCAGCCGGGTCCAGCGGTGCGCCGTCCACGCGGGCCCGTCGACGGAGCCCGGCTCCGGGCCGGCGAAGGCGTCCACCAGCTTGCGCCCGGCCCCGCGGCCGCGCGCACCCAGCGCCTCGACGACCTCGGCGGGCATGTCCAGGTTGAGGCCGCCCTCGCTGTCGCTGTGGAAGATCGTGACGACGCGGTTGCGGTAGCCCGGCATCGTGAGCTGCTGGTTGTCGACCCACGTCCGGGCGGTGCCCACGATCGCTCCGAGGAAGCCCAGCAGCCCGCCGACGCCCGCGGGGTCGAGGTGGCGGCGCGGGCGGTAGCGACCGGCCCCGGCGTCCAGCGGCAGGTAGGAGTTCTGCCCCTCGTCCTCGGCGTCCTGCCGGCGCACGTCGCCGAACGCCTCCAGGTTGATCGCGAAGGTCGGGCGCCGTGGCAGCGGCGAGTCGAAGAGGTGGACGGGCAGGTTCGCGCAGATACCTCCGTCGGAGAACCACACCGGACGCGGCGCGGCACCGTCCGCTCCCCCGGCCCGCGCGTGGTCGACCGCGTGCAGCGGCACCGCCTGGATCAGCCCCGGGAAGCTCAGCGACATCCGCGTCGCCACGACCACCGGCAGGTCGTCCGGCTCCGGCCACGCCACCAGCCCGTCCTCCCGGGCGCCACCGCCGACCCGCACCAGGTGCTGCACCACGTCGGCCGGGAACAGCTGCGCCATCTCGTCCGGGTCGCACCAGTGCTCCCGGTTCGGCCACGGCATCGTCACCGGGTAGCCCCGGGTGAGGTCGGTGGTCATCACGCGCAGCCGCACCCCCGCGGCGCGCAGGTCCCCGAACGTCAGCACCGGGTCGCCGGGGCCGCGCCCGGCCAGGTCCTGCAGCCGCTCGTGCAACCAGGGGGTCAGCGCCTCGCCGCCGCGCGGGCCGGGCATGCCGGAGACGAGGCCGAACCGCTCGATGCGCCGCACGTCGGCCAGGACCCCGCTCCCCACCCCCACGGCCGCCAGCCCCACCAGCAGCAGGAGCGCCGCCACCGGCACCAGGACGAGGCCCAGCACCCCACCCGCGAGCACGCCGGCCACCACCAGGCCGAGGGGCAGGACGGCCGCCAGCAGCAGCCGCAGCGCGTAGCCGCGTCCGACCGCCGCCGCAGTGGCCACCCACCGTGCCGCACCGGTGCGACCCAGCCCCGCGGTCAGCACGCCGAAGAGCCGCCGCTGCTCGGGCACCGGGCGGAACAGCCGGAACAGCAGGGACCGACCACCCGTTCCTCGGGCGGTGAGCCGGCCGGCGAGGGCGTCCAGCTTCTCGAAGCCGCCCGAGGCCCGGCCGAGCTCGGCCGCCGCGGTCGCAGCCGCCGCGATGGCCCCGGCCGACGACCCGCCCACCGACCGGAAGCGGTAGACCCGCGCGAGCGTGCACGCGACGCCCGGGTAGATGACGCCGCTGGTCACCCCGCCCTTCATCACGAGGTCGCACTCGAGCCGCGGATCGCCGTAGGCATCCGACTCGTGGGTCTCGCGGGTGTCGGTGTCGGTCTCGGTGTCCTGCGGGGCCACGGCGCCCTCCCTGGGTCTCGAGGTCTGGCTCACGGGTCTGGATCACGGGGTCTGGATCACGGCGGTGCTCCTGTCTACCCCCGTGGGCATCCGCGCGACACCCCTCGCGGACGGGACCGATGGTTCAGAGTTAAATCTCCTCCCCCGGAGGTCGGAGGTCCCGCGAGTCCGAGACGTTGGTCCCGACCTGCTCCTAGGGTTCTGTGCCATGGACCTGGGGGGGGACCTTCTTCGTGCCCGCGAGCGCACTCGCGCACGTCGTGCTGATCGCGGCCGGCGTCGGCTTCACCGGCATGGTGGCCACGACCCTGACCCGCGCGCTCGCCGCCCACGGCCGCACCACGCTCGGCCTCGTCGCCGGCAGCGTCACCCTCGGGCTCGCCGGCGTCCTGGCCGTGCAGGCCGGCGCCCTCGGCTGGGTCGGCACCCTGTCCTGATCCGACCTCCCCTCAGGGACGTCGGCACACCTCCTCGGGCGGACATCCCGGCACCACGGGTCGGCCCTGACGGACCGATCCGTCACCGATCGTCCAGGCAACAGTGACGATCCATCACCACTCGCGCGACCCAGGTCACGAATCCGAGCCCGAATGTCACGGCTGCGTTAATTGCTGGTTCCAGGCGACATTCCTGAGTGACTTTTCGGCACAAGCCTTCCTACAGTCGAAGCACCACGTCACCAGATCGGCGCAGTGAGTCACCGAAGATCACTGCTAACCGAGGATCTGCACAGATCCGGTGACGGGTGATCACTCAGGAGGAACCACCATGCCGATGGCAGCCACCGAGGCCGCCTCGTACGGCCGCCCCGCCATCACGCCCGAGCTGGCCGCGACCCTCGTCGCCCAGCGCTACGGGCTCACCGGGGCCGTCACCGAGCTGGGCAGCCAGCAGGACCGCAACTTCCTCCTCCGCCCCGACACCGGCCCCTCGGGCGCCTCGGCCGGCGCCCTGGTCTTCAAGGTCTTCCACCCCGCCACCGACGCCGCCGTCGTCCACGACCAGGTGGCGGCGATGACCGCGCTCGCCTCGGCCGGCATCGAGGCCCCCGCCCCCGTGGCCGCCGCGGACGGCACGCTCGTGCAGCGGGTCGCCCTGGACGGCGCGGACCACTTCGCGGTGGCCCTGCGCTTCGTCGAGGGCGAGCAGCTGGTCGACGAGCGGCACCTGCCGACCCACCTCGTCACCGGCCTGGCCTCGCTGGTCGCCCGGGTGAGCCGGGCCCTCGCCGACGTGCCGGCCACCGCCGACCGGGAGACCCAGTGGGACCTGCGGCACGCGGCCACCGTCGTCAGCGAGTTCGCCCCCGCCGTCCCCGAGGACCGCCGCGGGCAGCTCCTCGCCGTCACCGAGCGGGCCTGGGCACGGGTGCAGCAGGTGGCCGTCGACCTGCCCGTGCAGCTGATCCACGGCGACATCACCGACGACAACGTGGTGGCCCGCACCGTGGACGCTCGCCCCCGGGTCGTCGGGGTCATCGACTTCGGCGACGTCGTCGGCTCGTGGCGGATCGGCGAGGTGGCGGTGACCCTCGCCTCGATGCTCCACCACGACCTCGACGACCACGGGGTGCTGCGCGCGATGACCGCCACGCTCGAGCAGGGCCTGGCCGCGGACGACGGCCTGCCGCTCACCCCGGCGGAGCGCTCCGCCCTCTGGCCGCTCGTGCAGCTGCGCTGCGCCGTGCTCGTGGCCTCCGGCTGGCAGCAGCTGGCCGTGGACCCGCACAACACCTACGCCACCACGCGGATGGCGCACGAGTGGCGCTCGTTCGAGACCGCGGCCGGGCTCGACGCCGACGCGATGGCGGCGCTGCTGCTCCCCCGCGAGGACGCGGACGCGAGCACCACCGAGGCTCCGGTCGCACTGCTGGCGCTGCGCGGCGTCGACGGCGGTTCCCCCACGCCGCTCTCGTTCGCCCCCGACGGCGACGACGCCCCGTCCCGGCTGCTCCTGCGGCCCGACACCGAGGCGCTCGTCCTGCACCACGCCCTCGCCCGGCACCCCCTGGTCGTGGTGCCGCAGCGCGAGCCGCGGGTCACCTCGGCCCGGCCGGGCGTGCGCCCCGACCGGCAGCGCACCTACCCGCTGGCCGCCGAGTCGGTCTCGCGCGGCGGCCACGAGCTGGTCACGCTGGCCGACGCCACCGTGCTGAGCACCGGGCCCGGCACCCTGCACGTGCGGATCGGTGCCCACCGGCTCGAGGTCGCCGACGTGCAGCCCTCGCCCGCCTGCGTGCCGGGTGCGCTCGTGACCGCGGGCGAGTCGCTGGGCCGCGCCACTCCCCTCGACCAGGTCAGCACCCACGCCGACGGCAGCACCACGACCCTCGAGCACGCCCGGCACCACCTGCGGCTGCGACTGCTGCCGGCGTCCGCCGCGATCGACCTGCCCTGGGACTGCCCGGCCGACCTGGCCCCCGGCTACGGCGCGCTCGTCGCCGGCACGGACGCCGCCCTCGGCCTGGCCACCAGCGGCACCGACCACGCGGTCGACGCCGCGAGCGAGCAGGCCCGGCGCAACGCGTTCCTGCCCGACAACACCGAGCGCTACTACGCCCGCCCGCCGGTCTTCGTCCGCGGCTGGCGCAGCCACCTGCTCGACGCCGACGGCCGCGCCCACCTCGACATGGTCAACAACGTGGCCGCCATCGGGCACTCGCACCCGCGACTCCAGGCCGCCGTGACCCGCGCGCTGGGCAGGCTCAACACCAACAGCCGGTTCCTCTACCGCGACCTGGCGGACCTCTCCGAACGCATCCTCGAGACCACCCGCGGCGCCGACGGCACCTCCCCCTACGACTCGGTCGTGCTGGTCAACAGCGGCACCGAGGCGGTCGACCTCGCCCTGCGCATGGCCACCATCGCCACCGGCCGGCGCCAGGTCGTCACCCACGCCGAGGGCTACCACGGCTGGTCCACGGCCGCCGACGCGATCACCACCTCGGCCTACGACAACCCGCACGCGCTGGACTCGCGCCCCTCCTGGGTGACGGTGACGGACGTGCCCAACGCCTTCCGCGGCACCCACCGCGGCGAGGGCGCGGGCGCCGCCTACGCCGCCGACCTGAACGGCGTGCTCGACGGCCTCGTGGACGCCGGCACGGCACCCGCCGCGGTGATCATGGAGTCGATCCTCGGCAACTCCGGCGGCGTCGTGCCCGCCGCCGGCTACTCCGTGGCGATGCAGGAGGCCGCCCACCGGGTCGGTGCGCTGACCATCGCCGACGAGGTCCAGGTCGGCTACGCCCGCACCGGCGAGAGCTTCTGGGCCTTCCAGGCCGAAGGGGTCACCCCCGACGTCGTGGTCTGCGCCAAGGCCATGGGCAACGGCGTGCCCCTCGGCGCCGTGATCACCCGCAAGGAGATCAGCGACCAGCTCGGTCGCGAGGGCACCTTCTTCTCCACCACGGGAGGCTCCCCGGTCGCCTGCGCCGCCGGCCTGGCCGTGCTCGACGTCCTCGCCGACGAGGGCCTCCAGGCCAACGCCAAGGCCGTCGGCGACCACCTCGCCGGCCGCGTGGCCGAGCTGGCCGCCCAGCACGAGTCGATCGCCGCCGTCCACGGGCGCGGGCTCTACCGCGGCATCGAGCTCGTCACCGACCGCGACTCCCTCACCCCCGACGCCGCGCTCACCGCCGCGGTCTGCGAGGCCCTGCTGGCCCGCGGCGTCATCGACCAGGCCACCTCCGAGCGCCAGAACGTGCTCAAGGTGAAGCCGCCCCTCACCCTGACCGTCGAGGAGGCCGACTCCTACGTCGACGCCCTCGACGAGGTCCTCTCCAGGAAGTGGTTCTGAGCATGCCCACCCCCACCGCCGGACACGCGCTGCGCTGCAACGGCGACGTCTCCTTCTGGTACCGCGACGCCGGGCTCGGGCCCGTCCACCCGCCGCTGACCTCCTCCACCACCGCCGACGTCGTCGTGGTCGGCGGCGGGTACACCGGCCTGTGGACCGCCTACTACCTCGCCCGGGCGAAGCCCGAGTGGCGCATCGTCGTGCTCGAGGCCGAGACCGTCGGGTACGGCGCCTCCGGCCGCAACGGCGGCTGGCTGTCCTACGGCATGCCGGGCCTGAACCGGATGTACGCGGCCAGCCACGGCAAGCAGTCCGTCATCGACTTCCAGCGCCAGATCTTCGGGGCCATCGACGAGGTCGTGGCCGTCACCCGCGCCGAGGGCATCGAGGCCGACGTCGCCACGCAGGGCGAGATCGCCATCGCCACGACGCCGGCCCAGGCGGCGCGGCTGCGCGAGGAGCAGGAGTACTGCCTCGCGTGGGGCTTCGAGGACGAGGACCTGGAGCTGGTCAGCGGCGACGCCCTGACCGACCGCTTCGCGCACCTCGCCGGCGGCACCGTCGGCCTCTGGTCGCGCCGCGCCGCCCGCGTCCAGCCGGCCAAGCTCGTCTCCGGCCTGCGCGACGCCTGCCTGCGCCTCGGAGTGGTGGTGCACGAGCACACCCGCGTCACCGACATCGCCCCGCACCGGGTCACCACCGGCACCGGCGACACCGTGGACGCCCGCTGGGTCGTCCGCGGCACCGAGGCCTTCACCGCCGACCTGCCCGGCCAGCGCCGCACCTGGCTGCCCAAGCTCTCCAGCGTGCTGGCCACCGAGCCGCTCTCGCGCGCGCAGCTCGAGAGCGTCGGTTGGGCGGACAACGCGGTGCTCACCCGCGACGCGGCCCACTCCTTCTCCTACATCCAGAAGACCGCCGACGACCGGATCGTGCTCGGCGGGCCCGGCACCCCCTACTACTGGGGCTCGGGCCGCGACAGGCACGGCGAGACCCCGGTGGCCTCCGTCGAGGCGCTCACCGCCAGCTTCGACCGCCTGTTCCCTGCCCTGGCCGACGTCGCCTTCGACCACACCTGGACCGGCGTGCTGGGCATCCCCCGCGACTGGTCCGCCACGGTCGACGCCGACCCGGCCACCGGCCTCGCGGTCGCGGGCGGCTACGTGGGCGACGGCCTCTCCGCCAGCAACCTGGCCGGCCGGACCCTGCGCGACCTGATCCTGGGCGAGGACACCGCGATCACCCGCCTGCCCTGGGTCGGCAAGAAGGTCCGCCCCTGGGAGCCCGAGCCCGCACGCTGGCTCGGCGTGCGCGGCATGTACCGCGTCTACAGCGCCGTCGACGCCCTCGAGCGCCGCAGCCAGAGCCCCGAGACCTCGCGCCTGGCCACCCTCGCCAACCGGATCTCCGGCCGTTACTGACCGGCAGCACTGACGCCAGATCGGATGAGCCTGTTGAACACCACCCCGTCCCCCGACGCCACCGCCGCCCCCGGCGGGCCGCTGCTCGTCGTCGACTCGCTGACGAAGTCGTTCGGCGACCACACCGTCCTGCGGGGCGTCGACCTGCACCTCGACAAGGGCGAGGTCGTCGCCCTCATCGGCCCCAGCGGCGGCGGCAAGTCCACGCTGCTGCGCTGCATCAACCAGCTCGAGCTGCCCACCAGCGGCCAGGTCACCCTCGACGGCACCCCGCTGGTCAGCACCCGGGGCGGCGCGGTCGTGGCCCCGTCCGCGAAGGCGCTGCTGAGGGTGCGGCGCCAGATCGGCATGGTCTTCCAGTCGTTCAACCTGTTCGCGAACATGACCGCCGAGCAGAACATCGTCTTCGCCCAGCGCGCCGCCCTCGGCACGGGCAAGGACGAGGCGCGCGAGCGTGCCCGCACCCTGCTGGAGCGCGTCGGCATGGGCCACAAGGCCGGCTCCCACCCCTCCCAGCTCTCCGGCGGCCAGCAGCAGCGCGTCGCGATCGCCCGCTCCCTGGCGCTCGACCCGCGCGTGATCCTCTTCGACGAGCCCACCTCGGCCATCGACCCCGAGATGCGCTCGGAGGTCCTCTCGGTGATGCGCGAGCTCGCCGAGGCCGGCATGACGATGCTCGTCTCCACCCACGAGATGGGTTTCGCCAAGCAGGTCTCGGACCGCACGGTGTTCCTCTGCGACGGCGGCATCCTCGAGGAGGGCCCGTCCCGCTCGCTGCTCGAGCAGCCCACCCATGACCGCACCCGGCAGTTCCTGCGGGCCATCGCGGAGGGCTGAGATGGACTTCTCCCTCCTCCCCGCCGCGCTCTGGCTGACCGCGCAGATCACGATCCTCTCGGCCCTGATCGGCATGGCCGCCGGCGTCCTGGTCGTGCTCGCGCGTCGCAGCCGCGTCGCCCCGCTGCGCTGGCTGGCCATCGCCTGGACCGACGTCGTGCGCGGCGTCCCCCCGCTGGTCTGGCTGATGCTGGTCTTCCTCGGCGTCGGGGTCTTCACCCCGCTCGGGGCGGCCGTCATCGTGTTCGGCCTGGTCGCCTCCGCCTACTGCGCCGAGATCTACCGCTCCGGCCTGGAGGGCGTCGCGAAGGGTCAGTACGAGGCCCTGGACGCCCTGGGCATCCCGACCCGCACCGGCCGGCTGCGCGTCGTCGTGCCGCAGGCCGCGGTGATCTCCGCACCGGCGGTCGTCTCCTACGTGATCGGCATGGTCAAGGACACCTCGCTGGCCTCCGTGATCGGCGTCGCCGAGCTGACCTTCGTGGCCAACCGGGCCGCCAACCGCACCGGTGACGGGATCACCCCCTTCGTCACGGTCGGCGTCCTGTACCTGCTGCTCAGCCTCGTGCTGGCCCTCGTGGGCCGGGCCGCGGCGGCGAGGGCCGAGTCGGGGTGGGCCGCCTGATGAGCGACTTCCTCGCCGACTCCGTCTCCTGGCTGCCCGACCTGCTCCGGGGCCTGGGCCACAGCCTCTGGCTCACGTTCGTCTCGCTGCTGCTCGGCCTGCCGCTGGGCCTCGTCCTCGGCTACGTCACCGAGCGCACCACCTCGCGGCCGCTGCGGTGGCTCCTGGTAGCCGTGATCGAGCTCGCCCGTGGCCTGCCCGCCCTGGTCGTCCTCTACCTCATCTACTACGGCCTGCCGAGCGTCGAGGTCGTGCTCAGCGCCTTCTGGTCGATCATCGCGGCGTTCACGTTCTCCAACGCCGGGTACGTCAGCGAGATCGTCCGCGGCGCCATCCGCGGCATCCCCGCCGGCCAGCTGGAGGCCTGCCAGGCCCTCGGCATCGGCCGCGCGCGCACCTTCGCCTCCGTCATCGCCCCGCAGGCGCTGCGGATCTCGACCCCGTCGCTGGTCGGCTACGCCGCCATCGTCTTCCAGAGCACCTCGCTGGCCGTCGCCGTCGCCGAGCCCGAGCTGCTCAACGCCGCCTACAACATCGGCTCGATCACCTTCCAGTACCTGCAGGTGTTCATCGTGGCCGGTGCGCTCTACGCCGTGGTCGTCATCGCCGCCTCCCGGTTCGCCGGCTGGCTGGCGACCCGCACCCAGTACTGAGCCGCCCGCCGCTCCCACCGACCGCCGTCGCCCCGCCCCCGACCGGGGCGGCGGCCCGCACCACCCGTCCCACCGCAGCACCCAGCACAGCACCCAGCACAGCCCGCACCGCAGGCGCAGCGTCGCGCCGCCGTCCTCTCCTGCCCGACCCTCTCGCCCGACCCTGAAGGATCGACATGACCCGCACGACCAGCACCAAGCGACGCGCCGCCCTGATCGCCGTCGCCCCGCTCCTCGCGCTCAGCATCTCCGCCTGCGCCGACAGCTCGACCAACACCACCGGCGAGGTCGAGGCCGACTGCACCCCGGCCCACCCGGACCTGACCACCGTCACCGAGGGCACGCTCACGGTGGCCGCCGACGTCTCCCTGCCCTACGTCGACGTGGACGACTCCACCGGCGAGCTCGGGGGCGTGGACGGCCTGGTGCTGAACCAGATCGCCGAGATGGAGTGCCTGACCATCACCAACGCGACGATCCACGGCTCCACCGCCATCGGCTCGGTGCAGCAGGGCCAGTCCGACCTGGCCGCCGGCGGCTGGTACTGGACCAAGGCCCACGGCAAGGTGCTCGGCCAGACCGACACCGTCTACTACGACTTCACCGCGGTCGCCTCGCAGGACGGCCAGTACTCCTCGCTCGACGACCTGGACGGCCTCACCGTCGGCGTCACCCAGGGCTCCCTCTACGTCGAGGAGCTCCAGGACGTCTTCGGCGCCGACAACGTCAAGCAGTACGAGACCCTCACCCAGGCGATGACCGACCTCACCAACGGCCGCATCGACGCCACCATCGCCGGCTCCGGCGAGACCGGCTACCAGCTCTCCCAGCTGGACGGCACCACGCTCTCGATGCAGCCCATCGAGGCCGACGACCGCCTCGAGGCGTCCCTGTCCTACGGCCAGGTCAACTTCCCCCACACCCTGGGCAACGACTCCCTCACCACCGCGCTGGACGAGGACATCGCGACGCTGCGCGAGGACGGCACCGTGCAGGACGCGCTCGACACCTACGGCCTCACCGACGAGGCCAACTTCTCCGGCAACTGATCGGCACGCAGATCAGACCGACCACGACACGCCGGGCGGCGGGCGACCCCCGCCGCCCGGCGCGCCCCGAGGATGGAGGCGTGATGGACCTCGACGACGTCGACCGCAAGATCATCGGCGCGCTGGAGCGCGACGGCCGGACCGGCTACCGGGAGCTCGCCGACGTCGTCGGCCTGACCCCCGGCGGCGTCCGCAAGCGCGTGATGCGCCTGATCGAGGAGGAGGTCCTCAAGGTCGTCGGCATCACCGACCCGCTCAAGATCGGGTTCGAGGCGATGGCGATGCTGGCCCTGACCGTCGAGGGCGACCCGTACGAGATCGCGGACAAGCTCTCCGCGATCCCGCAGGTCGTCTACGTCGTCATCGGCGCCGGACCCTTCGACGTCCTCGTCGAGGTGCTCGCCGAGGACACCCGTCACCTCTCCACCGTGATCAACCGCGAGGTACGCGCCGTGCCCGGCGTCCGCAGCCTCACGACGTTCACCTACCACGACATCCACACCCACCGGTTCACGTGGGGCGAGCAGCAGGTCGACGGCGCACCCGTCGCCGCCGGCGAGCCCCACGAGGAGCCCGACCAGACGGACTGACGTTGACCGAGCACCGCCCCAGCCCCTCCACCGCCCCCGCCGCCGGTGCCACCGACACCGCCGACCTGCGGGTCGTCTACGCCGGGATCGGGGACGACCTCGCCCACGAGCGCGGCGTCCTGCAGGGCTGGGGCGTGGCCGGTCTCGAGCTCCTCGAGGCCGACCCCGGCGACGGGTCCGTCGACGCCCTCGTGGCCGCCTTCGCCGACGCCGACGCGATCGTGACCGAGGGCCTGGCCATCACCCGCGAGGTCCTCGAGCGTCTCCCGCGGCTGCGCGCCGTGGCCCTGCAGAGCATCGGCACCAACACCGTCGACCTCGCGGCCGCGGCCGAGCGCGGCGTCGCGGTCTCCCACGCCCCTGGCTTCTGCGTCGACGAGGTCGCCACGCACACCGTGGCGATGATCCTCGACCTGGCCCGCCACGTGACCCGGTTCGACCGCCGCGTCCGGGCCGGCGTGTGGGACCCCCTGGACGCCTCCCTGCCGATGCCGCGGCGGCTGCGCGGCCAACGGGTCGGGCTCGTCTACTTCGGCGCGATCCCCCGGGCCGTCGCCCCGCTGCTGCACGCGTTCGGGCTCGAGGTGGCCGTGTGGGCGCCCACCTGGAGCGCCGAGGACCTGGCCGCTGCCGGCGTCACGCCCGTGGGCTCCCTGGACGAGCTGCTGGCGACGTCCGACGTCGTCTCGCTGCACTGCCCGCTGCTCCCCTCGACCCACCACCTCGTCGGCGAGCGCGAGCTGCGCCTGATGAGGCCGAGCGCCGGCCTGGTGAACACCGCGCGCGGCGAGGTCGTGGACGAGGCCGCGCTGGTCACGGCCCTGCGCACCGGCACGATCGCCGCCGCCGCCATCGACGTGATCGAGGACGAGGACACCGGCCGCACCGCGCTGACCGACCTGGACAACGTGGTGCTGACCCCGCACTCGGCCTTCCTGTCGGCCGAGTCGTTCGTGCAGGCGCGCGAGATGGCGCTGGCCTGCGTGGTCGACGTGCTCGTGCACGGGCGAAGCCCCCGGCACGAGGCGCCGCTGCCCCGCACCGTCTGAGGCACTGAGGCCGGTCTCGCCGGTCTCGAGGCTCCTCGCTGGCGCTCGTCGCACCTCGACCACCGAGGCCGGTGGTCGAGGTGCGAGGAGCCCCGGCGACCCCACCGGTGGTCGAGGTGCGAGGAGCCCCGGCGACGAGCCTCGAGACCGCCGCACCCACCGCAGGCGCCCGTCTCAGACGGGCAGCAGCGAGAACGTCCAGGCCGCGAGCGGAGCCAGGCCGACGACGAGGCCGGCGTAGACGAGCATGCGGCGGTAGAAGTCGTCGCGGTGCTCGGCGTCGACGTTGGCCAGCACCAGGGCGCCGTTGGTGGAGAACGGGCTGACGTCGACCACGGTGGCCGAGATCGAGAGCGCCGCCACGAACCCGACCGCCCCCAGCTCGCCGGACTCCAGCATCGGCGCGGCGATCGCCAGCGCCACGCCGATCGTGCCGATCGAGGAGGCCAACGCCGAGACGATGCCGGCGAGGTAGCACAGCAGCAGGGCCGCGACGAGCGGGACGCCGAGCGCGGCGATGCCGCCGCTGGCCCACTCGACGGTGCCGGCGGCCTCGAGCACCGCGATGTAGGTGAGCACGCCGCCCACGAGCACGACGGTGCTCCACGAGACGTTCGCCAGGCAGACGCGGGCGTCGTCGGGGCGCATGAGCGCGAGCACGGCCGCCGCACTGAGGGACAGCACGCCGATGTCGAGCCCGAAGGCCGCCGTCCCGACCGCCATCACGGCCAGGCCGAGCAGGGTGACGCCCTGGTAGAGGTCGATCCCGGAGGTCTGCGCGGAGGTCTGCGCGGAGGTCTGCGCGGAGGCCTGCCCGGAGGTCTGACCTGGGGCCTCTGCCTCAGACGCGGGGGCGCCCGCGAGGTCCTCGGTGCGGCCGAGCAGGAAACGACCGCCCATGGTGAGGAATACGACCAGGGCGATGGCGGTGTTGAACACGAAGCTGGCCAGGAACAGGCCGAGGCGGCTGCCGCCCAGGTCGTCGCCGGCGAGGAAGCTGTTGACGAAGAGCCCGTAGACGCTCAGCGGCGAGAACGCGCCGGCCATGCCGCCGTGCACGACCATCATGCCCATCATCAGCTGGTCGATCCGGTACCGCCGAGCGAAGGGCACCGCGAGCGGCGCGACGACGGCGATCGCGAAGATCGCGCCGACGGACATCAGCGCGCCGGTGAGGGCGAAGAAGATCCAGGGGGCCAGCGCCACCCGCCCCCGGACGAGGCGGAGCCCCGCGCGCAGCAGCAGGTCGATGGTGCCGTTGCGCTGGGCGAAGCCGAACAGGAACGTCAGCCCGGTCAGAGCCACGAACAGGTCGACCGGGAACCCGGCGAAGACCTCGTCGGTGCTCAGGCCCGCCGCGGCGCCGACGCCGAACGCCGCGACGAGGGCGAGGACGCCCAGGTTGACCGAGCGCGCGGTCGCGAGCACGAAGATCAGGGCGAGCACCAGGACGGTGACCAGCTCGAGGTTCACGGGGCTCCTTCAGGCCCGGCCCGGAGGCCGGTGGGTGTGCGGACGTGCACCCCCTTCCCTACATCAGTCGGACAGTGACGTCCGACCCCCGACCCGGGCGTGAGACCGCCTCGACGGCCACCGATGGCTGTGCTGAGAGGCGCCGCGGCGGTCACGCCGTCGACAATCCGAGAAAAGGTCCGTACATTGTGGGAACAACCCCATGGGGGGTTATGTTCGGACCATCGACAGACCAGCCGCACGGCTGGCCCGCCCCCGTCCCACCACAGGAGGACCCGGTGCCCCTCACCGTCGAGATCATCGAGACCAGCGAGCTCGGAGACCGCAGCTACCTCGCCCACGACGGCGCCGTCGCCGTCGTGATCGACCCCCAGCGCGACACCGACCGGGTCACCGCCCGCGCCGCCGAGATCGGCGTCCGCGTCGTCGCGGTGGCCGAGACGCACATCCACAACGACTACGTCACCGGCGGCTACCACCTGGCGCAGGAGACCGGTGCCGACTACCTGGTCAACGCCGAGGACCCGGTCGCCTTCGAGCGCGTCGGCGTCAGCGACGGGGACGTCCGCACCTACGGCGACCTCGAGGTGAAGGTCGTGTCCACGCCCGGCCACACCCACACCCACCTGGGCTTCGTGATCGCCACCCCGGGCACGGAGAACCCGGCGGTGTTCACCGGCGGCTCGCTGCTCTACGGCTCGGTGGGCCGCCCGGACCTGCTCGGCCCCGACCACACCGACACCCTCGCCCGCGCCCAGTACCGCACCGCGCACAAGCTGGCCGAGATGCTGCCCGACGAGGCCCCGCTCTACCCCACGCACGGCTTCGGCAGCTTCTGCTCGGCCGGCTCCGCGACCGGCGGCGACGGCTCGACGATCGGCACCGAGAAGGCGCGCAACGACGCCCTGACCACACCCGACGAGCAGAGCTTCGTCGACGGCCTCGTCGCGGCACTGGCGGCCTACCCCGCCTACTACGCCCACATGGCCCCGCGAAACCTGGAGGGCCCGGCCGAGCCGGACCTCAGCGCCCCCGAGAGCGTGGACGCCGCCGGCCTGCGCGCCGCCGTCGAGGCCGGCCACTGGGTCGTCGACCTGCGGGACCGGAAGCTCTACCCCGCCGCGCACGTGCCCGGGTCGATCTCGGTCGACATCTCCGGCGCCTTCTCCACCTACCTCGGCTGGATCCTCCCCTGGGGCACCCCGCTGACCCTGATCGCCGGGACGGCCGAGGACGTGGCCGCCGCCCAGCGCCAGCTCGTGCGCATCGGCATCGAGCGTCCGGCCGGTGCGGCCGTCGGCGCCATTGCCGACCTGACCGCGGGCGATGCCGCCTCCTACGAGACGGTCGACTTCGAGGCCCTGGCCACCCGGATCAAGGACGGCGAGGCCCCGCTCGTGCTCGACGTGCGGATGGACTCCGAGCACCTGGCCTCCGAGATCCCCGGCTCGGTGCACGTGCCGCTGCACGAGCTGCTCGACCGCCTCGACGACGTGCCCGCCGGCCAGGTCTGGGTCCACTGCCAGTCCGGCTTCCGCGCCTCGATCGCGGCCAGCCTGCTCGACCGCGCCGGCCGAGACGTCGTCCTGGTCGACGACGACTACGACCGCGCCGGCGAGCTCGGGCTCACCGCGTCAGCCTGATCCGTCACCAGCACCCCGTCAGCACCCCGCCGGCACCCCGCCGGCACCCCGCCGGCACCAGCGAAAGGTCCTCCACATGCGCAACATGGGTCTGCTCGACCGCCGCGTCCGCGGCTTCGTGATCGCACCGCTCCTGCTCGTGATCGGCGTGCTCGTCGGTCCGGTGGGCGTCGCGTCGATCATCCTGTACGTCCTCGCCGCCGTGATGGCGGCGACCTCCGCAGTGGGCGTCTGCCCGCTCTACGCCCCGTTCCGCCTGAGCACGGGCGCCGGCAAGCACTGACGCAGCAGCACCCTCAGCGAGGGTCGGGGACGTGGGCGGACCACCGCGCCTCCCGCTCGGCCGGGCTCTGCTCCCACCAGGGCGTGCCGCGCTCCCCCAGCGCCACCTTGGCGGCCCGGACGCCGTCGCGCGCGGCTCGCTCCTCGTCCGTCCCGCGCGTCCGCCGGACCTCGCGGCGCCAGGCCATGAGGATCTTGGTCAGCTCGTCACGACGAGCCCCGGGGACGTCGGGGTCGGTCGCGCGCCAGCGACGCCCGTCGACCACGATCCAGCGCCCGTCGTCGGTCGGTTCCGCCGCTCTGCCTGCCACGGGAGCAGCCTGGCGCGCCAGGCCCTGGCGCACCCCGCCCGCGCGTTAGTTGAATCTTGTATCGTCGGGGCGTGACCACCCGCCAGCTTCGCCGCGCCGCCACCACGACCGCCGCCGCGGCCACCCTCGCCCTGCTCGCCGCGTGCGGCGAGGATGGCACCGGCGACCGGGCCGTCTCGGCCGACGGCACCCCGCCGACGTCCGCCCTGGCCGCCGGGACCCACCTGGGCGCGGTGGAGATCACCACCGCCGACGAGCCGGGGCTGCGGCGCTTCTACACGCGCGGGGTCGGCCTGGAGGTCCTCGAGCGCACGGACGAGGCGACGCTGCTCGGCAGCGACGGCACCGGGCTGCTGCGACTGGTGGTCGACGACGCCCCCGCCGACGACCCGTCGGAGGCCGGGCTCTACCACTCGGCCTTCCTCTACGACGAGGCCTCGGAGCTGGCGCCGGCGCTGCTGCGCTCCTCCCAGATCGCCGGGGCGGCCTACCAGGGCTCGGCCGACCACACCGTGAGCCTGGCGTTCTACCTCGGCGACCCCGACGGCAACGGCGTGGAGCTGTACCTGGACCGCCCGGTCGAGGGCTGGGAGTGGACCGAGGAGGGCGTGACGATGGGCAGCGCGCCACTGGACCCGAACGCGTTCATCGGCGAGAACCTCGACGAGGCCGACCTCACCGCGACCCCCGACGGCGTGACACTGGGCCACCTGCACCTGCGGGCCGGCGACCTCGAGGAGGCCCGCGCCTTCTACCAGGACGCGCTCGGGCTCGCCCTCACTGCCCGGACCGACGGCGCGATCTTCCTGTCGGCCGGCGGGTACCACCACCACCTCGGCGTGAACACCTGGACGGCCGCCGGGGCCGGGCAACGACCCGACAGCCTCGGGCTGCGCGTCGTCCGCCTCGCGGTGCCGGACGTAGGCGAGCTCGACGCCCTCGCGACGCGGCTGGAGGAGGCCGGCGTGGCCGCCGAGCGCGACGGCGACACCGTCACCACCACCGATCCCTGGAGGACGACGGTGGTGGTGACGGTGCAGGCCTGACCGACCCGGCGCGACAGGGGTCAGTCCAGCGCGCGGTCGTGCGCCAGTGACGTCTTCGCCGTCTCCTTGGCCGCGAGCACCGCGACCACGGTGATGACGGAGGCGGCGACCACGTAGAGGGCCACCGCGGTGGTGTTGTCCCCGTCGCCGGTGGTGAGCAGCTGCACCGCGATGATCGGCGCGAGGGCGCCGGCCACGATCGAGGCCAGCTGGTAGCCGACGGAGGCGCCGGTGTAGCGCACGGTGGTGCCGAACAGCTCGGAGAAGAACGCCGCCTGCGGCGAGTACATCAGCGAGTGGAAGAACAGGCCGACCGCCACGGCCAGCAGCACCTTGCCGGGCTCGCCGGAGGTCGCCAGGTGCAGGAACGGGAAGGCCCACACCGCGACGCCCACGGCCCCGATCAGGTAGAGCGGGCGCCGGCCGACGCGGTCGGAGAGGGCACCGACCGCGGGGATCAGGAAGAACTGCCCGGCAGCACCGATGAGGAGCATCTGGAGGATGAGGTCGGTGCCGACGTCCGCGAAGTCCTTGGCGTAGGTCAGGACCACGACGGTGAAGATGTAGTAGGAGATGTTCTCCGCCATCCGCATGCCCATGGCGACCAGGACCTCACGGGGGTACTGACGCAGCACCTGGACGATGGGCAGGGAGGGCGCCTCCTGCGTACGGGCGGCCATCTCGGCCTTCGCGTCGCTGTAGACCTTCGACTCCTCCAGCTGCAGGCGCACCCACAGGCCGATGATGACCAGCACGGCCGAGAGCAGGAACGGCACACGCCAGCCCCACGCCTCGAAGGTCTCGTCGCTCTGCACGGCCGCGAGGATGAACAGCACCGCCGTGGCCAGCAGGTTGCCCAGCGGCACGCCGGCCTGCGGCCACGAGGACCAGAACCCGCGACGCGCGGGGTCGCCGTGCTCGGCGGCCATCAGCACCGCACCGCCCCACTCGCCGCCGACGGCGAAGCCCTGGAGCAGCCGGCAGGCCAGCAGCAGGATCGGCGCCCCCAGGCCGATCGAGGCGTAGGTCGGCAGCAGGCCGATCGCGAAGGTCGAGGCGCCCATCATCAGCAGGGCGACCACGAGCATCTTCTTGCGGCCGACGCGGTCACCGAAGTGCCCGAACACGACGCCGCCCAGGGGCCGGGCCACGAAGCCCAGCGCGTAGGTGCCGAACGCGAGCAGGGTGCCGGTGACCGGGTCGGAGGAGGGGAAGAACAGGGTGCCGAAGACCAGGGCGGCCGCCGAGCCGTAGAGGAAGAAGTCGTACCACTCCACCGCGGTGCCGACGAGGGACGCGAACACCACCTTGACGATCGGGGTGCGGGAGCCGCCCTCGCCGCCTGGGGGTCGGGTGCCGGTCTGCGCCGTGGTCACGTCGCTGCTCATGGGGTTCCTCTCATCGCTCCGTCTCGACCGGCACACGTGGCGTCGGTCACAGCCAGCCACGGTAGGAACGCCGTCGCTCCCGGCGCGAGGTGTGGCCGACACACCGTTCGCACCGCGCGGTGTGTCGACGACACACCGCGCCCGGGAGGGCGTCGGTCAGGTGCGCAGCCGCCGCACCCGCAGGGCGAGCTGCAGGTCCAGGGCGTGCTCCGGCTCGCGCCACCGCTCCCCCAGGAGCGCATCGACCCGGGCCAGCCGCTGGGCCACGGTGTTGGCGTGCACGTGCAGGCTGCGGGCTGCGGCGGGTGCCCGGCCGCCGGCCGCGAACCACGCCTCGAGGGTCGTGCGCAGGTCGCTGCCGCGGGCCTCGTCGTGCTCGAGGACGGGGCCCAGCACCCGGCTCACGAACGCGTCGAGCTCCTCGGGGCCGCTGCGCCCCAGCAGGAGCCGCGCCACGCCGAGGCCCGCCGGGTCGACCACCGTCCCGGTGCGTCCCAGGGCCAGCTGGGCGCGCAGGCAGCCGTCCGCCTCGGCGACCGCCTCGGCGACCCCGGGCCCGACCGGGTCGGCAGGCCCCTCGACGACCCCCACGGTGACGCTGCCCTCCGGGTCGGTGAGGGCCGAGGCCAGCGCCTCGCGCAGCCGCTCCCCCACCCGCAGCGGCTCCAGCCCGGGCCCGGTGGCGAGCAGGACGAGGCGGCCGTGCTGCTCGCCGACCAGGCCGTGCAGGTCGCGGGCGACCCGGCCGGCGACCCGGGCCGTCGCGGCACGGTCCAGACCCTCGACCTCGGCCACCGCGACCACGCAGCCCTGGTCCAGCAGGACCCGGTGCCGTCGGGCCCGCTGACGGCGGCGGGCCCGGTCACCGTCGTGTTCCTCGGGCGCGGCAGCACCGGACCCACCGGTGGCGAGAGGGTCCAGACCGGGGCCGGCGAGCACGTCGGCCAGCAGCGCCCAGCCCAGGCGTTCCTCGGCGGCCTCGGCCGCCCGGTCGCCGAGCAGCACGAGCGCCGCGGCCATCGCGCCGCGCTCGAGCGTGCGTGTGCCGGCCTCGGTGAGCTGCTCCGAGACCTCCAGCACGAGGGTGGCCAGGTGGTCGGGGCCCGCCATCGCGGGCGCCACCACGACGGCCGGCGCGGGCACGACGACGGCACGGCCGGCCTGGCCGGCGCGGGCGACGAGGTCGGCCGAGGGCCAGTCCGCCGGGACGGGGCCGGACCCGGCGAGCAGTGCCCCGCCGTCGTCCAGGATGGTGAGGCGGCCGTCGAGCGCCTCGGCGAGCGTGGTGACCACGTCGGCCAGGTCGCCGCCGTGCAGCAGCACGCGCGTGAGCCGGTCGTGGGCGCGGGCCGCCTGCTCGACCCCGCGGGCGTGCTCGCGGAGACGGTGGTGGGCCTCGTCCAGCTCGACGAAGAGCCGCGCGTTCTCCAGCGCCACCGCCGCGTGCGCGGCGAAGGAGGTCAGCAGCGAGACCTCCTCGGGCGGGAAGCGCCGCACCGTGCGGTGGGTCGCGAGCAGGGTGCCGATGACGCGGCCGTCGACGAGCAGCGGGACGCCGAGGATGGCGCGGATCAGCTCCCCGCCGACCGCGTCGTCGATCTCGCGGCGGTGCACGAACCGCTCGTCGTGCTGGTAGTCGCTGGTGAAGTACGGCTGGCCCGTCTGCGCGACGAGGCCCAGCAGCCCGGTGCCGAGCGGGAGACGCAGCCGCCTGAACTCGGCGGTCAGCGCTCCGTCGGTGACCTTCATGTAGGAGGCCCCGCCACCCTCGTCGGCCTCGTT
The DNA here is from genome assembly GCF_023656415.1 of Nocardioides bruguierae. GTDB lineage: Bacteria > Actinomycetota > Actinomycetes > Propionibacteriales > Nocardioidaceae > Nocardioides > Nocardioides bruguierae. The sequence goes on along the minus strand of NZ_JAMOIL010000003.1, from coordinate 107,091 downwards.
GAGGGACAGGTAGGTCATGTCGGCGTGCAGCAGCTGGCGGGCCCGACGCACGATCGCGGCCAGGATGGTGTCGACGTCGCGGATGGCGGTGAGGTCGCCGGCCGTCTCGTACAGCGCCAGGAGCTCCGCCTCGCGCGCGCCGCGACGGGCCATGAGGTCGCGCAGGGTGAGGGCGAGGTCGCGTCGGCGGCGGGTCTCGGGGTCGGGGTCGGCCCCCAGCAGCTCGTCGAAGCGGGACAGGGGCGCTCCGTCGACCAGGAGGTCGAGGAAGGTGGGGGCGGGCGTCACGAGCACCGGTGGAGCATGCCCGTCCGTGCCCTGCGTCACACCTGCGTCACACCCGGTTCACGCGACTCATCGGGGTCACACGAGCGGTGCCACCGAGGAACCCGGCTCGAGGGCGACGACCCGGAAGCCGACGTTGCCCGCGCTGGAGTCCGGGGTGCTCGAGCTGCGGGCGTCGACGCGGTACCGGCGGCAGTAGCTGTCGTGGCACAGGTAGGAGCCGCCCCGCAGCACCCGCGCCTGCCCGCTGGAGGGCCCGCGCGGGTCGCGCACGGCTGCGGCGGCCCGACGTCGGTAGGTGTCGTCGGCGAACCAGTCCGCGCACCACTCCCAGACGTTGCCCGTGACCTCGTGCAGCCCCAGCCCGTTGGCCGGGTAGGAGCCGACCGGGCAGGTGCCCACCCACCCGTCCGCGCCCGTGTCCTGCTGCGGGAAGCTGCCCTGGAAGACGTTCATCCGGTGCTCGCCTGCGGGTTCCCGCTCCTGCCCCCACGGGAAGTGGTCGCCGTCGCGCCCACCGCGGGCCGCGCGCTCCCACTCCGCCTCGGTCGGGAGCCGGGTACCGCTCCACGCGGCGAAGGCCACGGCGTCGAACCAGCTCACGTGGACGACGGGGTGGCGGCCGCGGTCGCGCACGTGGCTCCCCCGGCCCTCGGGCTGCTGCCAGGAGGCGCCGGGGACCTCGCGCCACCAGGGTGCGGCGGCCACGCCGCGGGTGGGCCGGAAGTCGTCGGGCAGGAGGCCCGCGAACACGAACGAGGTGCCGACCTCCTCGGCGGTGGTCACGTGCCCGGTGGCGGCGACGAAGGCGGCGAACTGCCGGTTGGTGACCGTGTGCGCCGCGATGCGGTACGCACCGAGCACCACCTCGTGGGCCGGCGACTCGCCGTCCGCGGGGTAGCCGGGGTCGTCGGTGCCCATGCGGAACGAGCCCTCCTCGACCGGGCACCAGGCGCCCGCCGGTGCCGAGGACAGCGGCGCGGGAGGAGCCTCCGGTGCCACCGGCGACGACGCACCGGGGACGGGGGTCCCACCGGCACCGCGCGCACCCGGGGAGCAGCAGGACACTCCGCTCACCTCCGAGGGACGCCGGACGCGTCCTGCGGGCAACCTACCGGCCGGTGCCGCAGAGTCAGCGAGACGGCTCGCCGGTGCCGGCCGCCAGCTCCTCGAGGAGGTCCTTGAGGGCCTCGTCGCCGCCGGTGGCGTAGGCGTCCCACGCCGGGCCACGGGCCGCCAGCGGCGCCTGCTCCGCCCACCAGGCGTCCCGCACCTGCTCGACGACGACCAGCAGCGTCGTGTCCTCGGCCGGTGCCGCGAGACGACGACGCTGCTCGCGCAGCACGAGGCCGAGCGCGGTCACCGCGCCCTCGTGGAACTTCGCCGCGGGCAGCGGGTGGCCGGAGCGCGCCAGGTGGCACAGCGACTGCCCGCCCAACGCCTCGGCGAGGGCGTCCTGGGCGCACGCCCGGTGAGCACGCACCAGCGCCACGCACGCCGGCTCGTCCTGCTCCCGCTCGCCCGCGGCGTCCCGGCACCCGTCGGTGACGGCCCTGGCCTCGGACGGGAGGCCGAGCGCGGCGCGGAGTCGGGAGAGAGGCATGGGCACACCGGGGGTCGCGGGAACGTGGGTCTCCGGCACAACCGCGCCGGCGGCCCCGGATGTTCCCGGGTCCCGGGGCGCCTCGCTCAGAGGTTCTCCAGCTCCTCGCCGTGGACCAGGATCGCCCACACGACGACCACCTCGAGCGCGATGGTCACCATCGAGGCGTACGGGGTCGCCGGGAGCAGCACCAGCTGCGTGAGCAGGTTCAGCACCACCAGCGCCAGCGCGGCCAGCCGCGCCCAGAGCCGCCCCGCCAGCGTCATCACGCCGGTCGCCAGGAGGAGGACCCCGGTGACCAGGTGCACCCAGCCCCACGCGGTGACGTCCAGGACGAGGAGGGTCCGCGAGCCCGTGACGTACACGTCGTCGGTGGCGATCGCGGTGAGCCCGGTGAGCACGTTGAACAGGCCGGCCACGGCGATCATCACGGCGGCGAAGGCGATGGGGCCGACCCACAGGGTCGGGCGGGGCTTGCGGGGCACGGTTCCTCCTGGTGGCGGGGTGGGACGTGGCGGTCAGGGCGTGGCGGTCAGGGCGTGGCGGTCAGGGCGTGGCGGTCAGGGCGTGGCGGTCAGGGCGTGGCGGTCAGGGCGTGGCGGTCAGGGCGTGGGGGGCAGGACGTGGCGGTCAGGCCGTGGCCGGCTGGAGCACCGAGTCGCCGGCGAGGAAGGTGACGTCGAGGTCGACGTCGGCCAGCCCCGCCTCGTCCAGCAGGGGGCGGAGCCCCGCGAGGTCGGGCCGGGCCTCCGGGCCGATCACGACGACGACGAGCGTGCCGTTGCGCAGCTCCACGTCGGTGAGCTCCCAGCCCTGGCCGTCGGCCCACGCACGCGCGACGGGCTCGGCGTCGGCCACGACCAGCTGCTCGCGCAGCACCGTGCGGCTGCCCACCGCCAGCGGCACGGAGACCACCAGCACGGAGGCGATCACGATGACCAGCGAGCGCCCGGCCAGTCGTCGGACGGGCACCCCGGCCTCCTGGGCCGCGTGCCGGAACCTGGCCACCAGCAGCACGAGGGTGCCGGTCGCGATGATCGCGGCGACGTTGGTGCCGAAGAGCAGCAGGGCACCCGCCGCCTGCCCGGGCTCGCCGGACTCCAGCGTGAGCCCCACGACGGCCAGCGGCGGCACCAGCGAGATCGCGATCGCCACGCCGGGCAGGCTGTCGGCGACGTCGGCCCTCGTCAGCGCGTACGCACCGACCACGCCGGTGGCCAGGGCCGCGACCAGGTCGATCAGCCGGGGGCTCACCCGGCCCGCGACCTGGCTGTTGGTGTCGGCGGTGACGGGCAGCTGCACGAGGGCGCCCAGGAGGTAGCCCACCAGCACCACGCTGGCCGCACCGGCCACCACGAGCAGCACGTTGAGCACGATCTGCCGGTGCCGCGCCAGCACCACGGCGCAGGCGGTCCCGAGGATCGGCCGCATCAGGGGCGCCACGATCATGGCACCGATGACGGTCGCCACGGAGTCCGCGATGACGCCGGCGGCCGCGATCACCGCGGAGAGGACCAGCAGCACCCAGAAGGCGGAGAGGACGCGCCCGCGGTCGGGGCCCTCCAGGAAGAACGACCCGGTGATCCGGTGGACGTCGGCGTCGGTGAGCGGCGTGATCCCCGGGACCCGCACGGCTCAGGCCTGCTCGTCGCGACGGGCCGCCCCGGCGGCCGGGCCCGTCTCCTCGTCCGGGTCGACCAGGGCCCGCGCGGAGTCGGCGACGGCCGCCCCCGCCGAGGGCACGGACGCCGGCACGCCGATGAGACCGCCGAACCAGCGCGCCCCGGGGTCGACGTCGACGAACAGGCAGCGGACCAGCAGCGTGAGCGGCACGGCGAGCACGGCGCCCACCGGCCCGAGGATCCACGCCCACACGACGAGGGAGAGGAAGGTGATGCTGGCGGAGAGACCGACGGCGTCGCCGACGAGCTTGGGCTGGATGACCGACTGGATCACGACGTTGATCACCGAGTAGGCCACGATCACGCCCAGCATCAGGCCGGGGCCGCCCTCGAGCAGGCCGAGGATCGCCGGCGGCACCAGGCCGAGCACGAAGCCGATGTTCGGGATGTAGTTGGTGATGAAGGCCAGCAGGCCCCACAGCAGCGCGCCGGGGATGCCGAAGGCGTAGAGGACGCCGATGTCGATGACCGCGACCACCAGGCCGAAGATCGTGGAGACCACCAGGTAGGTGCGGGTCAGTCGGGCGAAGGAGTCCAGCGCCTCGACGAACTCGGGGCGGTCCCCGTGCAGCCGCTGGAGCTGCTCGCCGAACGAGCCTGCGTCGAGACAGACGAAGAGCACCAGCGTCACGACGAAGACCAGGTTCGTGGCCAGGGAGACGGTGCCCGAGAGCACCACGGTGACGATGTCGACCACGCGGCCCAGGTCGAAGGAGGAGACGATCGCGCTGACCTGGAGGTTGTCGACGCCGAAGCGCCGCAGCAGGTCCGCGCCCTGCCCGACCAGCTCGGCGAACTGCGCCTGGTAGCCGGGCACCAGCTGGGCGAACTCGGCGGCGGCCAGGAGCATCGACCCGGCCAGCACCACGATGAGCACGTAGACCGCGAGGATCGAGAGCAGCGTGCCGAGCCACCGCGGGACGCCGATCTTGGCGAGCCCCGTGCGCACGGGGCTGGCGGCGATGGCCAGGACGACGGCGAGGAAGGCCGGGCCGGCGATCCCGCTGATGCTGCGGACGCCGGCGATCGTGATCACGGCGGCAGCCGCCCCCACGAGGATGAGGACCCCACGGGGCAGGCCGCCCGAGCCCGTCCGCTGACTGGTCGCGGGTGCCGGTGAGCCGTCCATGGGTGCCTCCTGCGTCCGGCCGGGTCCGCCCCGGCTCGCGGCGAGCCTAGGGCCACCGGCACGTCGCGGGTGGGCGATCCCGAGCGCGTCGGGGTGACCTCCGTCGGGCCGGACGGGCGCCTCACCCGTAGCGGGCGATCCCGCTCCCCCGGCGGCCTCCCTAGCGTCGCCGCCATGAGCCACCCGCAGCACGGGGACAGCCCCGACATCATCATCGGCGAGGTCGTCGGCACCCGGACGTTCCCCCTGCCGTGGGGCCTGCTGGCCGCGCGCGGCGCGGTCGGCGTCGTCGCGGGCGTCCTGCTGCTGGCCTGGCCGCGAGCCTCGATCTCGGTGGTGCTGGTCCTCGTGGGCCTGTGGACCGCGGTGGACGGCGTGCTGACGATCGCGGGCGCACGGCACGAGGGCAGCGGACGCGGCGAGCGGGCCGTGCTGGCCCTGGGCGGGCTGCTGGCCGTGGTGATCGGCGCCATCGCCGTCGTCCGCCCGTTCGAGACCGCGGCGGCGCTGGCGTGGATGCTGGGTGCGTGGCTGCTGGTCCTCGGGCTGCTCCAGCTCGTGCTGACCGCCCTGCGACCCAGCCTGCTCGGTCTGCTCACCGCGGCAGCGGTGGCCGCCGCCGGCTTCCTGCTGATCCTCGACCCGGGGCGCGCGACCACCGGTCTGACCATGCTGATCGGCCTGGCGCTCGTCGCCTGGGGTGCCCTGTTCGTGGTCGTGGGGCTGCTGGCCCGCCGCGCCTCGGTGAGCCTGCTGGAGACCTAGGCAGACACCTGGGCAGACACCTGGGCAGACACCTGGACACGCGTCGGGCGCGAACGGCCTCACCCGCACCGGGTGACGCCCTGCTCCCGCGGGCGCACGAGCATGCACCGGGAGCGCCGGGCTCGCGCGTGGACGAGGTCCGCCACCCGGCGTCCTCGCACCTCGGGAGACGAGATGAACCAGCCGTCCGACGCCGACCGCACGCACCTGCCCCTCCGCCGGGCCCGCCGGGTCGACGCGTCCCCCGCGGACCTGCCGGTGGACGTCCGGCACAGCACGCCGCCCCGGCCGGAGGCCCCGCTGCGTCCGCCAGCAGGGGCGCCGAACGTGCTCGTCGTGCTCATCGACGACATGGGGTTCGGCGCCAGCAGCGCCTTCGGTGGTCCCTGCGAGATGCCGACGGCCGAGCGGATGGCGGCGCAGGGGGTCCGGTTCACCCGCTTCCACACCACCGCCCTCTGCTCGCCCACCCGCCAGGCGCTGCTGACCGGTCGCAACCACCACACGGTGAACATGGGCGTCATCGCCGAGGTGGCGACCGCGGCCCGTGGCTACACCGGGGTCCGGCCCGACGACTGCGCGACGCTGGCGCAGGTGCTGCGCATGAACGGGTACAGCACCGGCGCGTTCGGGAAGATGCACCAGACCCCGCCCTGGGAGACCAGCCCCGCCGGCCCGTTCGACCGCTGGCCGACCGGCGAGGGCTTCGACCGGTTCTACGGGTTCCTCGGTGGCGACACGCACCAGTTCACCCCGGCGCTGGTCGACGGCACGACGCCGATCGAGCCGCCGAGGACGCCGGAGGAGGGCTACCACCTCAGCGAGGACCTGGTGGACCAGGTGATCGGGTGGACCTCGACGCTGGGCGCGCTCACCCCGGACAAGCCGTGGTTCGCCTACCTCGCCTTCGGCGCCACGCACGCCCCGCACCACGCTCCGCAGTCCTACCTCGACTCCTACCGCGGCGCGTTCGACCACGGCTACGACGAGCAGCGGGCACGGACCTTCGCCCGGCAGCAGGAGCTGGGGGTGGTCGGGCCGGACGCCGAGCTCACCGCACCCAACCCCCACATCCCCCTCTACGCCGACCTCGACGAGGACAGCAGGCGCGTCGGCAACCGGCTCTTCGAGGCCTACGCCGCCATGGCCACCCACGCCGACGACCAGGTCGACCGGCTCCTGCGGGCGTTGGAGGAGCAGGGCGTCCTCGACGACACGCTCGTGCTCTACGTCCTCGGCGACAACGGCGCCTCCGCGGAGGCCGGCGCCTTCGGCACCTTCAACGAGATGGCGTACCAGAACGACGTGGCCATGACCACCGCCCAGATCCAGGAACGCCTGGACGAGGTGGGCGGCCCCACGGCCTTCAACCACGTCCCGGCGGGCTGGGCGCACGCGATGAACACCCCCTACCAGTGGAGCAAGATCGTCGCCTCGCACTGGGGCGGCACCCGCACCGGCATGATCGCCCGGCTGCCCGGCCGTGTCCCGGCCGGCGAGGTGCGCCACCAGTTCACGCACGTCATCGACGTGGTGCCCACCATCCTGGAGCTCGCCGGGCTGCCGGTGCCCACCTCGGTCAACGGCATCGACCAGGCCCCGCTGGAGGGCACCTCGTTCCTGTACGCGCTGGACGACGCGGACGCGGCCGAGCGGCACCGCACCCAGTACTTCGAGATCGCCGGCAACCGAGGGATCTACCACGACGGCTGGACCGCGGTGACCCAGCACCTGCTGCCCTGGCCGGACCGCACCTACCCGGTCCCGGCGTTCGACGGTGACACCTGGGAGCTGTACGCCCCGGGCGACTGGACCCAGGCCCACGACGTCGCGGCCGAGATGCCCGAGAAGCTGCGCGAGCTGCAGGACCGGTTCCTGGTCGAGGCGGCCCGCTACCACGTCCTCCCGCTCGACGACCGTCAGCGCGAGCGGTTCGACCCCCGGGTCGCCGGCCGCCAGGACCTGGTGGGAGACCGCACCCGCATGGTGCTGCGGCCCGGGATGACCCGCCTGAACGAGAACACGGTGCTCAACGTCAAGAACACCAGCTTCCGGGCCACGGCCTCGCTCACCCTGCCCGAGGACGCCCCGGCCTCGGGCGTCGTCCTCGCCCAGGGCGGCGGGTTCGGCGGCTGGGTGATCTACCTGGACGCCGGGGTCCCGGTCTACGTCCACAACTTCGTGGGCCTGGAGCTCTTCACCGTCCGTGGCACGTCCGCCCTCCCGGCGGGCGAGCAGACCCTCGTCCTCGACTTCGTCTACGACGGCGGAGGGGCGGGCCGCGGCGGCACCGCCACGTTCCGGCTCGGGCGCGGCGAGGACGCCACGGTGCTGGGCAGCGGCCGGGTCGAGCGGACCGTCCCTGCCCTGTTCTCCTTCGACGAGGGCCTGGACGTCGGCCTCGACAGCCTCGACCCGGTCGTGGCGGGCTACCCCACGCCCCAGGGACGGTTCTCGGGGACCGTCCACCAGGTCGTGCTCGACATCGACCCCGGCGCCGAGCACGACGAGGAGATGGTCGTGCGCGCGCGGTACCGCCGACAGTGAGCACCGCCCTGGAGGTCCTCGGCGCGGTGCTCGCCCCGGCCACGGGGGTCGCGCTGAGCCCGCTGCCGCTGCTGGGGCTGCTGCTGGTGCTCGGCTCGCCCGGCGCCCGCGCGGGTGGGGTGGCCTTCGCCGTCGGCTGGGCCGCGGGCCTGGCGGCGCTGATGAGTCTCGTCGTGGTCGCCGGGAGCGGCTGGTTCGATCCCGGTCCTGGTTCCGGTGCTGTTGCCGGCGTGGACGGCAGCGAGCCCGGGGTGGCCGTGGGCCTGGTCACGACCGTGGTCGGCGTGCTCTTCTGGGTCCTGGCCGCCCGGCAGGTGCAGCACCGCCCCCGGCCGGGGCACCCGGCGGAGCTGCCCGCGGCCCTGCGCGGCCTGGCCTCCCTGCCCCCGCCACGGGTGGCGCTGGTGGCGGCGGTCCTCGGGACCGTGAACCCGAAGAACCTGGGGCTGACGATCTCGGCCGGCCTCGGCCTGGCCGACGTGCTCGCTCCCCCCGCCGGGCCCGGTGGGGCGGGTGCGGTCCTCGGGACCGGCGTGTTCGTGCTGGTGGGGTCCCTGACCGTCCTCGTGCCGGTCACCGCGCTGGTGGTGACCGGTGAGGCCGCGCAGCCCGCCCTCCGCGCGCTGCAGGCGTGGCTGGACGCGCACGGTTGGGTGGTCATGCTGGTGCTGTTCCTCGTGCTCGGCGCCCAGCTCGTGGGTGACGGCCTCCGCGCGCTGGCGGTCGCCTGGTGAGCCGGACAGCCGGCGCCGGCCGCACACCGACTCGGCGCCTCCGTGCGCCCGGCATGGCGGGCGGTGCCTGGCGCCCCGACCTCCTGGCCGGCCTGACCGTGTGGGCGGTGCTCGTGCCCGAGTCGCTGGCCTACGCCACGGTCGCCGGTCTCCCCCCGGTGGTGGGCCTCTACGCCGCCGTCCCGGCGCTGCTGGTCTACGCCCTGCTGGGCACGTCCCGGCACCTGGTCGTGGGCCCCATGTCCGCCACCGCCGCGCTCAGCGCCGGCATCGCGCTGACGCACGGCGACGGCACCGCGGCCGGCACCCTCGCGGTGGCCCTCACGCTGGCGCTCGTGATGGGCGCCCTGGGCTTCGTGGCGGGGGCGTGCCGGCTGGGCTTCCTGGCGGCGTTCATCTCCGAGCCCGTGCTCAAGGGGTTCGTCGTCGGCCTCGCGCTGACCATCCTCGTGGGCCAGGTGCCGGCCCTGGTGGGCGTGGAGAAGGCGGACGGTGGGTTCCTCGCCCGCGTCGCCGGCCTGGCACGCTCGCTCGGTGACCTGGACGCCGCCACCGCGGTGGTGGGGCTCAGCGCCCTCGCGGTGGTCCTGGTGCTGCGCCGCACGGCGCCGCGGGTCCCGAGCTCGCTGGTCGTGGTGGTGCTGGGCGTCGCCGCCGCCCTGCTGCTCGCGCTGGAGGACCACGGCGTGGCCGTGGTCGGGGCGATCGAGCCAGGACTGCCCGGGCCGGCGCTGCCGAGCACGGACCCCCGCGACTACCTGGACCTGCTCGGCCCCGCCGCCGGCGTCCTGCTCGTCGGCTTCGTCGAGGGTCTGGCCGCAGGCTCGACCTACGCCGCCAGGGACGGCTACCGGGTCGACCCGGACCGGGAGCTGACCGCGCTCGGCGGCGCCAACCTCGGTGCGGGGCTGCTGGGCGGGATGGTCGTCAACGGCAGCCTGTCCAAGACGGCGGTGAACGCGGCGGCGGGCGCCCGGAGCCAGCGCTCCGGCGTGACGGCGGCCGGGCTGACCGTCGTGACGCTGCTGGCACTGACCCCGCTGTTCGAGCCGCTGCCGGAGGCGGTGCTCGCCGCCGTGGTGATCACTGCCGTCGTCGACCTCGTCGACGTCGCTGCCCTGAGGCGGCTGTGGGCCGCCGGCGCAGCCAGCACGGCCACCGCGGCACGTGCCGACTTCGCGGGTGCCGTCGCCGCGCTGGTGGGCGTGCTGCTGCTGGACACCCTCCCGGGGCTGCTCGTCGGCGTCGGGGTCTCGCTGGTCCTGCTCCTCTCCCGCGCCTCCCGGCCTCATCTGGTCCCCCTCGTGCGTCTGCCGGGCGGCACCTGGGCGGACGCGGGACGCCACCCCTCGCTCGAGGAACCGGCCGGGGCCCTGGTGCTCCGGGTGGAGGGCCCGCTCTCCTTCGCCAACGCCGCGCACGTGCGGGACGGCGTGCGCGGGCTCAGCGAGCAGCGCGGAGACCCACCCCTCGTGGTGCTCGACGCCCGGTCCGTGGCCACGATCGACGTCACCGCCGCCGCCATGCTCGACCGGCTGGCGGAGGACCTGGCGCGGGCCGGCGTCGGGCTCCGAGTCGCCGGCGACCTCGGGCAGGTCCGCGACACCGCGCTGGGCGCCGGGCACGGTCACGGCCTGCTCGGCCGCTACCCCGACCCCGACGCGGCCCTGCGCTGACCGCGCCGGGCGGGACACGACACCGCCCCCGGGCGCGAGCGTCGTTGCTCGGCTCCGGGGGCGGTGGGGCAGGTGGCCCGGGGATCGGTATCCGAAGGGGGACGGAGGGGGTCGGTCCCCGGGCCGGTCGGTGGTGTGCCGGTCGGTGGTGTGCCGGTCGGTGGCGTGCCCGTCGGCGGCGCGGTCAGGCTGCCAGCACGCGCGCCTTGAGCGCGTCGAACTCCGACTGGTCGATGGCGCCCGACTCCAGCAGGCGGTGGGCCTGCGCGATCTCGTCGGCGGCGCCGCCCGTGCCCGCGACGCTGCGGATGTAGGTCTCGGCCTCCTCCTGGGCCGCGCGGGAGGCGGTGACGGTGCGCTCCGCCATCCCCGACCCGCGGGAGATGAGGTAGACCAGCGAGGTGATCAGCGGGAACAGGATCAGGCAGACGACCCACACCGCCTTCACCCAGCCCTTGGTCTGCCGGTCGCGGAACAGGTCGGTGATGATCGAGAACATCACCATCAGGTATGCGACGAGGGCGAATGCGATGAACATGGCCCAGAGGACGTCCAGGAACGACATGGTCTCTACTCCTCCTGTCGGTGGCCACGGTGGCTCGTCCGACACGACTCACCTTCGTGAGCGGCGCCCGCGGGTGGACTCACCCGCCGCGGGTGAACCGTGCCCGCGTGCTCAGAGCAGACCGGCGCGACGCGCCTCCTGCACCGCGTCGCGCCGCGAGGACACCCCCAGCTTGCGATAGACGCCGCGCAGGTGGGTCTTCACGGTGTTGACCGAGACCACCAGCGCGTCGGCCATCTCCTCCACGGTGGCGAGGGTGGGCAGCTCGCGCAGGACGTCCAGCTCGCGCTCGGTGAGGGGCACCACCGGCCCCACCAGCGGGCCGGAGCGGGCGAGCAGGCTCCCGACGAAGCCCTCGCGGGCACCCCAGCCGCCACGCCCCTCGCGGAGCAGCCCCAGGAGCAGCGGGCCCCCGAGGTCGAGCAGCGGACGCGGCAGGCCGAGGCGGTCGGCGACCTCGAGCAGCGCCCGGCAGCGTTCCCGGGCTCGGGCGTGGTTGTCGTCCTCGAGCTCCAGCCGGACCAGCAGCGCGGCGGCCTCGACCTGGGTGCCGGGCACCGCGCACGCCCGGGTGCCGCCGGCCACCGGGCCCAGCGCCGCGTGGGCGCGGCGACGCTGGCCGCGCAGCAGGTCGGCGGCCGCCACCGCGACGTCCACCTCCCCCACGTCGCCCAGGCGGTCGCGCAGCACGCCGATCGCCTCGCGGACGCGCTCGGGGCGGTTGGTGGCCAGCGAGACGTAGACCGACGCCATGGCGACGTAGACCACCGCCTCGGGGGCGACCACCTCGTCGAGCAGCGACTCCCACACGCGGTGCAGCCGCTCGGCGTCCACGGGCCCCCCGGCGTCGCCGTCCAGGCCCGCGACGGCCGCCAGCGCCGCGACGCAGAGCCGCACGGTGGCGTCGTGCCCGTCGTCCAGCATCTCCACGGCCAGCCCGGCGTGCACCCGCGCCGCGTCCTCGTCGAGGCGCGAGCGGGCAGCCCACCCGGCCAGCAGGTGCAGGTGGGCGGTGCGCCGGTGCCGCGACCAGCCGTGCCGGGACGCCACGGTCAGCCCCTCCCGCGCCGCCGCGGCGGCGCCCCGCGCATCCGAGCGGGCCGCGGCCAGCAGCGCGGTGGTCTCCTCGGCCGCCACCCGGGCCCCGGCCCGGTCGAGGCCCAGGGCCTGACGGCGCACGCCCACCAGCGCCCGCTCCGCCTCGTCGAGCCGCCCGGCGCGCAGCAGCGCGTTGACGCGGGCCAGGTCGTGCTGGAGCCGGACGTCGGGTCGCGAGCCCAGCGGCGCCACCGCCGGCGCGCTCACGCGAACGCCGACGACGCGCTCGAGGTCGGTGCGCAGCGCCTCGGTGAGCACCGCGAGGTCGTGGTCGTCACCGATGTCCGCGAGGTCGAGGCCGTCGAGCAGCACCCGGGCCTCGGCCGCGTGCCCCTCCTCGAGCAGGGCACGCGCCCGCACGCAGTGGGCCAGCGGCCCCGGCGTCTCCGCCGGCAGCACGGTCAGCAGGTCCTCGGAGCGCCCCTCGTTGACCAGCCGCGGGCCGATCTCCCGCAGCACCTCGCCCACCAGGTCGTGCTCGCCGGAGCGGACCGCGTGCCGCAGCGCCGCGAGGCCGGCACCGGGGTCGGCGGGGCCCGCGACACCGTCCGCGCCATCGGGGCCGTCGGCGAACCACCGGGCCGCGACCGCGTGCCGACGGCGCAGGTCCGCGAGGTCGGCGCAGGCGTGCTCGGCCTCCACGTGCGACCGGACCGCGGCGTGCAGGCGGTACCGCGGCATCGAGCCCACGCCACGGGAGACCAGGCAGCAGTGCGCGCTCAGCCGGTCGAGCAGCGCGCCGGCGTCGGCCCGGCCCGAGACCGCGACGAGCAGCGCGAGCGGCACCTCCTCGTCCACGGCCGCGGCGCGCAGGACGTCGCGCACCGGCTCCGCCAGCGGCTCGGGCCCGAGCCAGTCCGCCAGCGACGCGGTCACCACGTCGCGTCCGAGCAGCCGCCAGGCGTCGCCCGTCGGCTCAGGCAGGCTGCGGGCGGCCGCCTCGGTGCGCGCGAGCACCGGCCAGCCCTGGGTCTCCGCGAGGACCTCGTCGACCTGCTCGGGCCCCAGCGTCGGGCACACGGCCGCGAGCTCCTCGGGCGTGAACGCCAGGTCGTGCGCCGAGAGCTGCTGCAACCGACCGGCGACCGCCAGGTCGAGCACCGCGGGCAGGTCGGCCGGGCGGCGGCCCAGCAGCACGAAGCGCACCGAGCGGGGTGCCAGTCGCAGCAGGAGGTCGACCTGCCGGGTCGCCCCGTCGCAGGCCAGCCGGTGCAGGCCGTCGAGGACGAGGAGCAGCCCGGGGGCGGTGAGGGGGTCCTCCGCGCCGTCGGCCTCGCCCAGATCGGTACCGGTGACGCTGCCGATGGTCACGGCGTGCGCCCGCTCCAGGGCCCCGACGAGCCCCACCACCCAGGCGGTGTCGTCCTCGCCGGTGGGCAGGCCGAGGTCGGTGACGGCGGCCCGGTAGGCGGGCCCGGCCTCGGCGACCGCGACGAGGAGCCGTCTGGCCAGCAGCGAGGTCTCCCCCTGGGCGGCACCCAGGTCGAGCAGCGCGACGCTCCACCCAGCGCGACGGGCGCGGGCGGCCCACGCGCGGGCCAGCACCGACTTGCCGCTGCCCTGGGGCGCGGTGACGTGCAGCGCGCGGCACCGGGTGGCCCAGGACGCCCCACCGGCCAGCAGCACGTCGACGCGCGCCTCCAGCCGCGGGCGCGGCACCGTCCAGCCCAGGTCGACGGCCCCGGTCACCGTCCGCTCCGCCACCGACGTCATGCAGGCCCCCGTTCCGGGGCCGGTGCACCGCGGGGGCGATGGCACCACGGACCCCTCCTGGGCAGGAAGGTAAAGGACGCGGGCGCATACCCCGGCCCCCATTTCAGCCACCGGCGGTCCGCGGGAAGACCCTGCCGCTGGGCCCTGCCGCTGGGCCCTGCCGCTGGGCCCTGCCGCTGGACCCTGTCGTTGGGCCGGGGCTGCCTGCTCTCGGCCGCGGCCGGCCGGGCCTCGGTCCGCCTCAGTCCGTGCCGGGCGAGACCGGGGTGATCCAGGAGCGGTGCGTGGTGGGGTTCTTGGTGATCGCCAGGAGCTCGTCCATGTGCGGCTCCAGGCCCGTCACCTTGTCCAGCGGGACGCCGATGACGAGCTGGAAGCCGAGACCCTTCCAGGCCCGCACGGCGCGGCCGGCGAACTCCGAGTCGGCCTTGACGAAGCCCTCGTCGAGGAACACCGGGGCGAAGCGGGGCCGCGAGCGCAGCTCGTCGCCCAGCCGGAAGCGCAGGGCCGAGCCGACGATGAACGCCACCAGCTCCTGGCTCTCGCCGCCGGACTTCTCCCCCAGCGTCCGGTACGTCGCGCGCAGCTCGCCGGTGGCCGCGTCGAACCGCTCCGCGGAGATCTCCACGTGCCGACGCACGTCGAGCAGCCGGTCGCGGTCGCTGGTCTCCCCCGGCACCGCGGAGGGCCGCAGCTGGGTCATGAACCGCGCGAGGTCGGTGAACCGCTTCTCCAGGCCCGCCTCGTCCAGCTGGCCGGGGTCTCCGGCGGCCAGGGCCCGCAGGTCCTTGAGGAAGGCCCCCACGTGGGCCGGGGAGAGCCGGCGCAGACGGATGCGCAGGCGGTCGCCCGCGCCGCCGAACTCCAGCCGCCGCAGGATCGTGTTGATCGGCTCGAGCCGGTCCTCGATGTCCTCGACCGAGGAGCTCATGGCCCCCAGGAGCGGCACGAGGTCCTGGCCGGACCACTCGGTGAGGCGACGACGCCACTCGGCGCGGCGCTCGGCGAGACCGGTGCCACGCACCTGCTCGAGGATGCGGGCGTAGTCGGCGTACGAGGCGGCGCCGGAGCCGAGGTTCGGGCTGGGCCAGCGGGCCTGGTAGAGGCGGAACACCGCCGCGAGCTCGTCCTCGGCCCGCGACATCTCCGTCTCCGCCTCGGCCACGGCGTCGCGCAACCGGGCGGCCAGGCGCTGGCTGTTCTCGGTGAAGCGCGCGAGGTCGTCGGGGTCGGCCGGGGCCACCGCCGCGGTCATCTCCTCCCGCAGCGCCGCGTCCTGCTCCCCGGTGAGCACGATCCGGCCCGAGCGCTCGGTCGCCTCCAGCCGGTCGGCCACCAGGTCCTGCGCGTCGACCAGCTCGGCGTGCTCCTCGGCCAGCGTGCGGCGGCGCTGCTCGAGCGCGAAGCGGTGCTGGCGGGCCTCGTCGAGCCGCTGCTCGAGCTCGCCCACCTGTGCCTGGCGCACCTGGAGGTCGTCGTCGGAGCCGAGGATGTCGGCGCGGCGCTGCTCCAGCTCGGCGATGCGGCGCGCCGACGCCGCCACGTCCAGGTCGTCGAAGCGGGCGGCCACGAGGGCGTCGGACGCGGCCCGGCGCTGCTCGGTGCGGGCGGCCCGGCGGTCGATGAGCTCGACGTCGGCGTCGACGTCGCGCAGCTGCGCCTCCAGCGAGGTCAGCTCGGCGTCGAGGTCACCGAGGGCGTCACCGTTGGAGAAGCCGATGATCGGGCGCGGGTCGCTGCGCCCGTGGGTGCCGCGGCGACCGCTGCGGGTCTGCCCCGCCAGCGTCACCCGCAGGCCGGAGCCGGCGAGGCCGGAGGCCTGCTCGACGCACAGGGCGTTGCGGCTCGGCTCGCGCACGTGCCGTGCCACCCAGCCCGCGAACGGGGTGTCGGCGAGCACGACCTTGCCGGCCACGCGGTCGGGGTCGGCCTCGCCCGGCACGGGCAGGTCGAGCTCGGCGCCCTCGAAGACCAGGCGGCCGCGCAGGTGCAGCCCGTCGATGGCGCGGGAGAAGTCCGAGAGCCGGTCCAGCGGGACGAGCATCATCCGGGCCGTGCCGCCGAGCACCGTCTCCACGGCGGTGCGCCAGCGGCTGTGCTCGGGGGCCACGTCGAGCAGCTCCGCGACGTAGGGCAGGTCGCTCGGGTCGAGCCCGCAGGCGGCCGCCACCTCGTCACGCATCTCGTGCATGCGGGCGGGCACGCGTCCGCCGCGCACCTCCAGCGAGGCACGCTCGGCGCGCAGCTCGGACTGCCGCGCCTGGAGGGGGTAGCGGCGGTCGCGGACGGCGTCGCGCTCGGCGCGCAGCGCCTCGGACTCCTGCTCGGCGCCGGCGAGGCGGGCGCGGGCGTCGGACTGGAGCCGGGCGAAGGCCGCGGCGTCGTCCAGGGCGGCCAGGGGGTCCTCCCCGGAGCCGGTCTCCAGCGCCTCGGTGGCCAGCGGGCGCAGCCGCTCGGCCAGGGCGTCGCGCCGGGTCTCGCGGGTGGCGAGCACGGCCTGCTCCTGCTCGAGCGCGCCGGCCAGCTGCTGCAGCGTCCCGCCGCCTGCCCCGGTGTGGGCCTCCTTGGCGGCCTCGAGGTCGGCGGCCAGCGTGGCCTCGGCCGAGCCCGCCGTGGCGAGCTCGTCGGCGACCCGGGTGCGGGCCTCGCGGTTGGCCGCCACGCCGGCGTCCAGCAGACGGGCGTGGGTGCGCAGGAGCCACAGCCGCAGCGGGCTGTCGCCGGTGGCGGTGACGCCGTAGGCGTCGAGGTCGGCGCGGCGGCTGGTGGCTGCCTTGCGGCGCGACTCCAGCTCGGTGATGGGGCCCAGCAGCTCGAGCTTGGCCTCCTCGGTGCGCATCGCGTCGTAGGCGGCGTCGAGGTCGTCGAAGTGGGCGACGGCCCGGTCGGCGGCCGCGTAGGTCGCGGGCCGCTCCAGGACCATGTCCTTGTACAGCTCGTCGACGCTGCGCACCTGGTTGCCGGCCTGGATGCGGGCGAGCAGCCGCAGCGCCTTGGCGCCGTCCCCGCTCGCGCCGATACCGAGGCGGGCGTGCAGGACAGCGGAGAACTCCGCGTAGGTGCGGTGCACCCGGACGCCGGGGTAGAGCTTCTTGAGGCTGTTGGCGTGGAAGCGGTCGCCCACCGCGTGCTCGAGCGTGGCCAGCGAGAGCGGCGCCTCGAGGGTCAGCAGCTGCATGGACACGTCGGCCGAGCGGGTCGCGCGGCGACCGACGTAGTAGGTGCGGGCCACGGTGAAGCGGCCGCCGGAGTCGTTGCGGAACGTCATCGCCACCGCGCCCCAGGTGTCCACGCCCTGGCCGCGCAGCAGCCGCTCGACCGGCTTGCCCGTGCGCGGGTCGTCGACCACGTCGACGGCACCGCGCAGGTAGGAGAGCAGGTTGCGCTGGCCGACGCCGCGGGCGCGGCCGGAGACCGCGTCGTTGGAGGCCCCGTTGAACTTCGTGTCCGAGGGCATCATCAGCGCCGTGTAGGCGTCGAGGATGGTGCTTTTGCCGACGCCGGAGGCACCGGAGATCATCGTGGCCGCCGCGCCCAGCGGCACCCGGGTCAGGCCGGTGAAGCCGCCCCAGTTGACCAGCTGGAGCTCCTCGGCGCGCCACTGGGCGGTGTCGTCGCTGGGCGCCAGCACCACCTGGGAGTCGAAGAGGCCGTCGGTGGGCGGCGGGTCGCCCTCCCCGGCGTCCAGGGGCTCGCTCAGCGCGGGCTCGGCGGGGGCCGCGCCCGGCGCGGTGTCGTCGAGCGACTCCTCGGCCGTGCGCTCCTCGATGGTCTCGCGGGTCACGCCTGCTCCTCCCCGTCCTGGGTGGTCTCGCCGGTCTCCCGGATCTCCCCGGCGTCCGCCGGGACCTCGTCGGACTGCTCCTCGGCGGCCGGCTCCTCGAAGAGGTCGACGTCCTCCGGCGTCTCGAGCTGGGTGCCGTTGGCCTCACGCAGCGCGTCGAGCAGGTCCCGCAGCAGGTCGAGCGGGAGCAACGGCTCGACGGCCTCGCTGACCTCGAAACGCTCGTCCGAGCCCGTGGGGATCAAGAGCCCGGCCTTGGCCACGGCCAGCACCGCGTTGCGGGCACGGCGCTCGTCGCCGGCCACGTCGGTGGCGTGGGCGGGCCGGAAGCCCGCCACGTAGCGCAGCAGGTCCTCGCGGTCGACGTACACGCGGGCCTCGCCGCCGGTGGTGCCGGCGCGCAGCCGGTCCCGCAGGTGGACGAGGACGAGGGTCTCCTCCCGCGTCCAGGCGGCGTCGTGCAGCAGCGTGGGGAACCGGCTGCCGGTCTCGGAGACCGCCTGCCGCTTCCAGGCGACCTCGCGGTCGCGGTCGACGGCCAGCTCCAGGAAGAGGTCGGCCAGACGACCGCGGATGACCTGCTCGTTCTCCACCAGCACCGGCCAGTCGCGGGCGTGGGTGCGCGCCGAGACGAAGCGGTTCTTCAGCAGCGCCACCAGGCAGTGCCGCTGGGCGTACTCCAGCCCGCCCTCGTCGCCCTCCCACAGCGACACCGACGCCGTGTCCCGCTCGGCCTCCGGCTCGGCGTCGTCCCAGGCCTCCGCGCCGACCACGTCGGTCTCCGTGCTGGTCATCGGGCCTCCTCGGGCTGGTCGGGCTGGTCGGGCTGGTCGGGTGCGTCGTGGTGGTGGCCCAGGTCGGGGTCGGGCAGGTCCAGCAGCGGCACCTCGAAGGTGCGGGCCGTCCCGTCCGGCCGGACGGCGGCGTAGCGCTCGACCTGCACCGGTACCGGCACCGGCGGCTCGTCGACGCCGCCGTCGCTTCCTGCGCCCGGCGGCAGCGACGGGGGCCGCTCGGGCTCCCAGTCGTGCTCGGCGGCCAGGTGCAGCAGGCCGAAGATCTCCACCGGACGACGCAGGTCCTCCTCGAGGCCGGCGAAGACCTCGCCGAGCGTGCCGGCCGGGGTCAGGCCGCTCATCACGGCGTCGAGGCGCTCGCGCAGGCCGGCGATGCGGGGGCCGCCCTGGGCGACGAGCTCGGCCATGGTCACCGGCTCGGTGTCGGCGTCCTGCGCGACCAGGCGCTCGGGAGCCACGTCGTCGGCGGGGTCGAAGAACCGCTCGCGCAGGTGCTCGACGCCGACCCGGGAGGGCAGGAGCGGCACCTCGTGGGTGGCCCGGGGGCCGGTGGCGCCCATCCAGGTCGTCAGCTCGGCCTCGAGGTGCCGCAGCGTCTGCTCGAGCTCGCGGTCGCGCTCGGCGTCGTGGCTGACGATGTACTCCTTCAGCGTCGCGGTGACCCGCGAGCGCTGGGCCAGCACCCGGTCGAGGCCGTCGCGCACGAGGCGGACGGTGCCGCGCAGCTCCGCGCGCTCGGCGTCGCCGAGGATGCCGTGGGCCAGCGGGTGCTCGAGCAGCGCGGCGATGTCCTCGCGCAGCTGGGAGACGGTCTGGTCGTCGCGCAGCAGCGCGAAGGCGCCCTCGAACGCACGCCCCTCGTGGGTGGCGGTCATGAGGGCGTCGGCCCGGGCCAGGTAGTCGTCGATCACCTCGCCCGCGGGGCGCTCCTCGGCGCGGAAGGCGGCCAGGATCTCGGTGCGGATCGTGGCGAAGCGCTCCTCGACCCGGGCGAAGTCGGACGGCAGCGCCGAGACCAGGCTCAGGAGCTCGGTGAACCCCTCCGACATGTAGTCGCCGTCGGCGCCGGCCAGGTCGCCGCCGTCCACGAGCCGGTCGCGCTCGGCGGTGAGCCGCGCGATCTCCTCGTTGAGCAGCCCCACGCGGGCGCCCCGGTCGGGGTTCGCCTCGGAGTTGAAGCGGCGCGTGGTCGACAGGATGGTGGCGATCCGGTGCTCGCTGAGCGTGGCCCGGTCGCGGGTCAGGGTGGTGACCAGCTCGAGGGCCTGCTGGGCGTGGCTGGTGAGCGTGTAGACCTCGCGGCCCCGCTCGTCGAGGGCACGCACCAGCCAGCGGCCGCGCATCCAGCGCTGGCACAGCTCTCGGCCCGAGCCCGGCGGCAGCAGCTCGGCGGCGAGGTCGTCGCCGAGGGCGGTGCGGACCGCGGCCAGGTGCTCCTCGACCTGCGTGTGCAGCCGCGCGGTCTCGACCGGCCGGTTCTGGCGTCCGAACGCCTCACGGAAGAGCGTGATCACGACCGGGGCCTGCCGCTGGTGCAGGAGCGTCAACGTGGGCTGCGCGAACGCGTGCTGGACCCGTGCCAGCTCCGACGCCACGTCGCTCATCCGCGCTCCTCCCCTGCCGGGCCGCCCTGTCGAGCCGCCGCCGGGCCCTGCGCCCGGCCGATCAGCGGCCCAGCATCCCAGCACCCCTCGTCCCGGGCGAAACCCGCCTGGCCGTCACCTGGCCCGCGTGAACCGGGGTGGGGGTCCTGGACCATCGACCAGGGTCGCGTGACCTGCACGGACGGGACTCGCGGCGGACGCGGCGGGGCCCGCCGGCCCTCCCCGCAGGGGCCGACCCGGCGCGAGGGTGGCTGCAGTGAGCCGGCCGCCAGGAGGCGGCCGACGGACCACCCTCGACGAGCAGGAGCACACCATGGAGAGCGCCGGAGCCCTCGGCATGTACGACCACGTCCTCGCCCACTCCTCGACCTGGTGGGCCGTCTACCTCCTGGTCGTCGCCCTGGGGACCTTCGGGCTGATGGGCGCGTACCTTGCCGTCGCGACCCGCGTCTACACGAGCCAGACGCCCCGCACCGACGCGCCCGCCGCCGACGCGACCGCCGTCGCCCCGGCCGCGGAGAAGGCCGCGCTGCCCACCGCCACCCCCACCGGCACGCCCACCGGCACGCCCACCGGCACGCCCACCGCCACGCCCACCGCCACGCCCACCGTGGAAGAGCTGCAGCCGGTCTGAGCCCGCAGGGGGCACGCTCGCCTGCGAGGAGCCGTCGGTCCGGCACCGGTGAGGAGCAACGTCATGGACATCGTGGGAGCGACCGTCGTGGTGACCGGCGGCGCGGACGGCATCGGCCGCCGCGTCGTCGAGGCGCTGCTGGAGGGCGGGGCACGGGTGGCCGCGGTGGACCGCGGCGCCGACGGCCTCGCGCGGCTGGAGACGGACCTCGGGGTCGGTGACCGGCTCAGCACGCACGTCGTGGACGTGACCGACCGCGCCGCCGTCCTCGCCCTGCCGGAGCAGGTGGCCGACGCGCTCGGCCCCGCGGACGCCCTGGTCAACGTCGCCGGTGTCGTGCACGACTTCACCCCCGTCGCCGACCTCTCCTTCGAGGCGATGGAACGGGTGATGGACGTGAACTACTGGGGCACCGTGAACACCACCAAGGCCTTCCTGCCGGTGCTGGAGTCGCGGCCGGCCGCCGCCCTGGTCAACGTGGCCTCCCTCGGTGGGCTGGTGCCCTTCCCCGGGCAGACCGCGTACGGCGCGAGCAAGGCGGCCGTGCGGCTGTTCACGGAGGGCGTGCGTGCCGAGCACCAGGGCACCGGCCTCCACGTGGCCGTCGTGCTCCCCGGCGGCACGGCCACCGACATCACCACGAACTCGGGGGTCACCAGCGGCCCGACGGCGGACGCGGCCGACAGCCGCGCAGCGCGCTACCTGACCTCCCCCGAGGCGGCCGCGGCGAAGATCGTCGGGGCGATCACCCACGAGCGGCCCCGCGTGACGATCGGCAAGGACGCCGCGCTGGTCGACCTGCTCGGTCGGGTGGCACCGGCCACCGCGGTCGGTCTCGTGGCGAGGCTCATGCGCTCGATGCTGAAGTGACCCTCCGGCCGGGTGAACGGTCGCCTCTCCCGCGTAGCAGGATGACGAGGACAACCGTTCGTCACCTGTGAGGAGACATCGTGGAGACCACCCACCTCGGCAGCACCGGCCTGCGGATCAGCCGGCTGGCGCTCGGCTGCATGAGCTTCGGCGACAGCTCGCGCGGCGGGCATCCGTGGGTGCTCGACGAGGTCGCGGCCGGCGAGTACTTCCGCCAGGCCGTCGAGCTCGGCATCACCTTCTGGGACACCGCGAACGTCTACTCGGCCGGCTCGTCGGAGGAGTTCGTGGGTCGCGCGATCCGCGAGTACTCGCGGCGCGAGGACGTCGTCCTGGCCACGAAGCTGCACGGCAGGATGCACGAGGGCCCCGGCGGCTCCGGCCTCTCCCGCAAGGCCGTGATGGAGCAGGTGGACGCCTCGCTGACCCGGCTCGGCACCGACTACGTCGACCTGTACCAGATCCACCGCTTCGACCCCCTCACGCCGGTCGAAGAGACGATGGAGGCCCTGCACGACGTCGTGAAGGCGGGCAAGGTCCGCTACCTCGGCGCCTCGTCCATGTGGACGTGGCAGCTCGCCAAGCTCCAGACCGCCGCCCTGCTCGGCGGCTGGACGCCCTTCGTCACCATGCAGGACCAGTACTCCCTGCTCATGCGCGAGGAGGAGCGCGAGATGTTCGGCTACCTCGCCGACACCGGCATGGGCTCGCTCCCCTGGTCACCCCTGGCCCGCGGACACCTGACCCGCCCCTGGGGCGAGCAGACCTCCCGGTCGGAGAGCGACACGTTCGGCAAGACCCTCTACGCCGAGGACGACGCCCGCATCGTCGGTGCCGTCGAGAAGGTCGCCGAGGGTCGCGGCGTGCCGATGGCGCAGGTCGCCCTCGCCTGGGTGCTGCGCAACCCCGTCGTGGACGCCCCGATCGTGGGCGCCACCAAGCCCCACCACCTCGCCGACGCCGCGGCCGCCCTGGACATCGACCTCACCGACGACGAGGTCGCCCTGCTCGAGGAGCACTACACCCCGCGCCTCCCCACCGGCTTCTGAGGTGGGCGCCCCCACCTGGCTCGAGGCCGTCGCCTGGGTCCTGCTGGCCGGCGGTGTCGTCTCGGCGGCGGCGATCGGGGCCGACGTCGCGCGGGGCTATCGGCAGCACATGGCGATCATGGAGCTGGTCTGGCCGATCACCGGCCTGTACGCCGGTCCGCTCGCCGTGCTCGCCTACGCACGCTGGGGCCGACCGAAGTCGATGCGCTGGCAGCACGAGCACGGCGTCGACGGCCCACCGGAGAAACCCTTCTGGGCGAGCGTCCTGACCGGGGTGAGCCACTGCGGCGCCGGGTGCACCCTGGGTGACGGGGTGGCCATCGTCGCCGTCTTCGCCCTGGGCCTCAGCGTCGCCGGGCAGGAGATCTTCGCCGAGTGGATCGCCAGCTTCGTCCTGGCGCTCGCCGCCGGTATCTGGTTCCAGTACCGGGCCATCGCGCCCATGCAGGGGTTGGGCGTGAAGGACGGCCTCGTGGCCGCGGCCAAGGCGGACGTGCTCAGCCTGACCGCGTTCGAGGTGGGGATGATCGCCTGGATGGCCCTCGTCCACTTCGTGCTCGTGCCGGGCTGGGACCTGCGCCCCGACTCCCCGGTCTACTGGGCGAGCATGCAGGTCGCCATGCTCATCGGCTTCGCCACCGCCTGGCCGGCCAACGTCCTGCTGATCCGGCGCGGGATCAAGGAGGCCATGTAGGCCTCTCGCGACGACGCCCCCGGCACCACGTGAGTGCCGGGGGCGTCCGAGGATCGGGGATCAGGCGCCCGTGCTGCCGGCCCCGTGCGCGACGGCCTCGAGCAGGGCGTTGATGAACGCCGGCAGGTCATCGGGGTTGCGGCTGGTGATGAGGTTGCCGTCGGTGACGACCTTCTCGTCGGTCCAGGTGCCGCCGGCGTTGCGGACGTCGGTGGCCAGGCTGGGGAAGGACGTGAGGGTCCGACCCTCCAGGACGCCGGCCTCCACGAGGGTCCAGGGGGCGTGGCAGATGGCGGCGACGGGCTTGCCCGAGGCGACGAAGTCGCGGATGAATTCGACTGCCGCGGTGTCGAGGCGCAGGGCGTCGGGGTTGGCGACGCCGCCAGGCAGGACGAGGGCCGCGTAGTCGTCGACGGACGCCTGCGAGACGGTGCGGTCGACGGTCTGCTCGCTCGATCGGTCGAGGTGCTCGAACAAGGAGACGGTGCCGGCCTCGGGCGCCAGCAGCTCGGGGGCGTGGCCGGCGTCGGCGGCGGCCTTCCACGGGTCGGTCAGCTCGACGGACTCGATGCCCTCATTGGCGGTCAGGAACGCGATACGGGTGGTCATGACCGCGACGCTAGGCACGACGTCGGGGCACGCCGCAGGTCCGCGCGGGTGTCCTCGCGCGGGTGAGGGCTCCTCGGACGGGCCGGGGCCTCAGGTGAGCGAGAGGAAGAGCTTCTCCATCTTCGCCGCGTCCATCTCCGGCTCCTCGCCGTTGGCCTCGGCGGCCATGCACTGGCGCATGCCCGTGGCGACCAGGGCGAAGCCCGCTCGCTCCAGCGCCTTCAGCACCGCGGCGTACTGCGTGACGATGTCCTCGCAGTCGCGGCCCTCCTCCATCATGGAGACGACCTTGGCCAGGTGACCGTGGGCTCGCTTGACCCGGTTCAGCACCGGGACGATCTCCACCGGGTCGAGCTGCATGGCGGTTCCTCTTCGATCTGGCGTTTCCTCGGGCCAGGGCAGGTCATGCCCATCCCCCCATCAGGTCCCATTGTGCGCCACCACGTCAAGCCGCGCACACCACTCGCCGGGCCGCACGAGGCGTGTCACGGCGGCGCCCCGCACGTCCGCGATGCGACCACGGGTGGCCAGACCTTGACCGGAGGCGGAGACTGGGTCTCATGGCACGTCCCCTGCGCTCCGCCACGTCCACCATGGGCCGCAACATGGCCGGTGCCCGCGCCCTCTGGCGCGCGACCGGCATGACCGACGGCGACTTCGGCAAGCCGATCGTCGCGGTAGCCAACTCGTTCACCGAGTTCGTGCCCGGGCACGTCCACCTCCGCAACATGGGCGCCCTCGTCGCCGGTGCGGTCGAGGAGGCCGGTGGCGTCGCCAAGGAGTTCAACACCATCGCCGTGGACGACGGCATCGCGATGGGCCACGGCGGCATGCTCTACAGCCTGCCGAGCCGCGAGCTCATCGCCGACGCGGTCGAGTACATGGTGCAGGCGCACTGCGCCGACGCCCTGGTGTGCATCTCCAACTGCGACAAGATCACCCCCGGCATGCTGCTGGCGGCCCTGCGCCTGAACATCCCGACCGTCTTCGTCTCCGGCGGCCCCATGGAGGCCGGCAAGACGACCGCGATCGAGGGCGTCGTCCACGAGAAGCTGGACCTCGTCGACGCGATGGTCGCCTCGGCGAACGACGCCGTCGACGACAAGACCCTGGACACCATCGAGCGGTCGGCCTGCCCGACCTGCGGCTCCTGCTCGGGCATGTTCACCGCCAACTCGATGAACTGCCTGACCGAGGCCATCGGCCTCTCGCTGCCCGGCAACGGCTCCACGCTGGCCACCCACGCCGCCCGCCGCGACCTGTTCCTGGAGGCCGGCCGACTCGTGGTCGACCTGGCCAAGAGCTACTACGAGGACGACGACGAGAGCGTCCTGCCCCGCGCCATCGCCTCGCGCCCCGCGTTCGAGAACGCCGTGGCCCTCGACGTGGCGATGGGCGGCTCGACCAACACGGTGCTGCACCTGCTGGCCGCCGCCCGCGAGGCCGAGCTGGACTTCACCGTCTCCGACATCGACGCGATCTCCCGCCGGGTGCCGTGCCTGTCCAAGGTGGCGCCCAACAGCCCGAAGTTCCACATGGAGGACGTCCACCGCGCCGGCGGCATCCCCGCGCTGCTGGGCGAGCTGAACCGCGGCGGCGTGCTCAAGACCGACGTCCGCTCGGTCCACTCCCCCGACCTCGAGTCGTGGCTGGACGCGTGGGACGTGCGCGGCGGCAAGGCCTCGGAGAAGGCCGAGAAGCTCTTCCACGCCGCGCCGGGCGGGGTCCGCACCACCGAGGCGTTCTCCACCGAGAACGTCTGGGCGAGCCTCGACACCGACGCCGCCGAGGGCTGCATCCGCGACATGGAGCACGCCTACTCCGCCGACGGCGGCCTGGCCGTCCTGCACGGCAACCTCGCCGTGGACGGCTGCGTCGTCAAGACCGCCGGCGTGCCCGACAACTGCCTCGTCTTCCACGGCACCGCGCGCGTCTACGAGTCCCAGGACGACGCCGTGGCGGGCATCCTCGCCAAGGAGGTCGTCGAGGGCGACGTCGTCGTCATCCGCTACGAGGGCCCCAAGGGCGGCCCGGGCATGCAGGAGATGCTGTACCCGACGTCCTTCCTCAAGGGCCGCGGCCTCGGCCAGAAGTGCGCGCTGATCACCGACGGACGCTTCTCCGGCGGTACCAGCGGCCTGTCGATCGGGCACGTCTCGCCCGAGGCGGCCGGCGGCGGGCTCATCGCGCTGGTGGAGACCGGCGACCCGATCGAGATCAACATCCCCGAGCGGACGATCAACCTGGCTGTCGACGACGACGTGCTCGACGAGCGCCGCATCGCCCAGGAGAAGCGCGACCGGCCGTTCACGCCGGAGAACCGCGAGCGCTACGTCTCCGCCGCGCTGCGCGCCTACGCGTCGATGACCACCGCGGCCTCGGACGGCGCGTACCGCAACGTGCCGCTCTGATCGACAGCACCGCCCGCAGCACCCGGACGCCGGGTCGGCCTGACGCCCAGGCCGGCCCGGCGTCCGCCGTTCGTGGGGCGTCCGCCGTTCGTGGAGCGTCCGGTGGGCGTCGTCCGGCTCAGCCGGGCTGGTCGGTGACGCCGAGGAACCGTCCGGTGATCGAGCGCGGACGCACCGTCACGGTGACGGGGCGCGCCCCCTCCAGCCACGGCTCGGCGGACGTGACGGCGCCGGCGTCGAAGGACGCGCTGGCCGTGCCGCGCACCAGCACGCTCCACCCCGTCCGGTAGCCCTCGTCGATCGCGTCGACCTCGAGGGCCACCGGGCTGTCGTCCACCTGGGCGGTCAGCGAGGAGGTGGAGGCCGTGCGGAAGGTGATCGAGGTGCCGTCGACGGCGATGTTGACCGGCAGCACGGTCGGGCCGTCCGGGGCGTTCCAGGCCAGGCGTCCGACCTGTGTGCCCTCGATCAGCCTCCAGCACTCCTCGGCGTCCATCTCCACCAGCACGTGCTTGCCCATGCGCCTGCTCCTCCGTGGTCGCTGCGTCTGCTCGTCCACGGCCAGTCTGCTCCTCGACGGGTCCTGCGGCACGGGGTCGCAGGTCGCCGGAGGACCCGGCCCAGGACGGTCGGCCTCGGGACCTTCGCCCCTCCCCACCCTGCTGGTCGCGGCCCCTGCTGGTCGGGCCGGTGGGGTCAGCAGCCGTAGGGCTCCACGGTGCCGTCGCGCCAGATCACGACGCCCCGGCGGTCACGTTCGGTGAGCCAGGCGGGAGCGGCGGCGTCGGCGACGAAGCCCGCCGTGGCGTCGATGTCGGCCCAGGTGAGGCTCTCGGCCACCACGGTCACGGAGCCGAGCGAGGCCGGTACCGCGCCGGTGCGGGGGTCGACGAGGTGGGCACCGCGCCGGGAGAGCCCCGACGTGGCCAGGGCGCCGTCGCGCAGCGTGAGCACGACCTTCACGCGGCTCGGGTCCGCCGGGTCCTCGATGCCGATGCGCCAGCCGGGGCGCTGGGGGTCGCGGACCCGGCAGACCATGTCCCCGCCGGCCGACAGGCACAGGTCGGTGTCGGCGAGCTCGAGCAGGGGCCGCACGGCCCGCTCCACCGCCCAGCCCTTCACGACACCGGTCGGGTCGAGCCGGCCGAAGCGCTGGACGTCGAAGCGTCCCCCGGTGGAGACGCGCGCCCGCTCGCCGAGGTCGAGCACGTCGGCGACCTCGGCCGGGCACTCCGCGAGGGTGACCTCGCGTCGGTCGAGCCTGCTGATCCAGGAGTCCGCCTTCCACGTGGAGAAGACCTGGTCGGCCCAGCGCAGCTCGTGGACGGCCTCGCGCCAGGCCTGGTGGCCGGCCTCGGTGCCGGCCTCGCGGCCGCGCAGTGCCAGTGAGATCGGCATGCCCATCACCTGCTCGCTGGCGCGCCAGGTGGGCGGGCCGGCGGGGGTGACCGGGGCGGGCTGGGAGAAGGGCTGGTGGGAGTGCTGGGGAGCGGGGGTGGTGGTCACAGGTTGGCCTCGTCGATCGCGGACTGGAGGGAGCCGATGTAGCCCTGGGAGGTCACGGTGGCTCCGGAGACCATGTCGATGTCGGCGCTCTGCGCGTCGACGGTCTCCTGGATGAGGATGGGCAGTGCGTAGCTGTTGATCTCGACGTCGTGGTGGTCGCCGGCCGGGTACTGCGGCACCGACACCTCGGTGATCTCGCCGCTCTCCACGGTGATCTCGACCTGGACGTAGCCGTAGCGGGTCATGGTCGCCTCGCCGGTGAAGGTGCCGGAGACGGACGAGCCTGAGCCGGTGTCGGAGCCGGTGTCGGAGCCGGTGTCGGAGCCGGTGTCGGAGCCGGTGGACTCCGAGGGCTCGGCGCTGGGGACGTCGGTGGAGTCGTTCGAGGGCGGGGCGCCGGAGGAGTCGGATGAGACCCCCGGGTCGGTGCTGGAGGTGCCACCGCTGATGGTCGCGGCGTCGGAGGACGCGCTCAGCGAGCCGGCGGTGGAGGTGCGGTAGCCGAAGAGCAGCACCACCACGGTCAGCGTGGACAGCAGGGTCAGGACGATGCAGCGCATCGAGGTCACCACCGGAAGGTCTCGAGATGGATCTGGGACGCCGGGAGGCCGGCCTGCTCGGCCACCTCCCGGACGCGGCCCACCCAGGCGTCGGGGCCGCAGAGGTACAGGTCTCGCTCCAGCAGGTCGGGCACCCACGAGAGCAGCGCGGTGACGTCGTCCACCGCGCCGACCCCGACGGGCAGCCAGGAGTCGTCGTCGCGGCGACGCCCGGCGAGCGTCAGCACCTGGAGCCCGCGCTCGCGGGAGAGCACGTCCAGCTCGGCGGCGAACAGCGGTGCCTGGGTGCAGCGCTGCACGAGCATCGCCTCGCCGGGGGCGTACGACAGCCCCTCGGCGAGCGCCCGCAGCGGCGTGATGCCGACGCCTGCACCCATCAGCAGCACCTTGCGCCTCGTCCGCGGGCGAGCGGTGAGCCGGCCGTAGGGCCCCTCGACCATGACGCGGGTCCCGGGGCGGGCAGAGGCGATCGCCCGGCCGCCGTCCCCCTCGACCTTCACGGTGAAGCGCAGGCTGCGGCCGTCGGGGGCGGCCGAGAGGGAGTAGGGGTGGGTGCGGCTCCAGCCGCGGCCGGTGAGCAGACGCAGGCTCAGGAACTGGCCGGCCTCGACGGGCAGCCGGTCCATCCGGCGCCCGGTCAGGTAGAGCGAGACCAGCCACTCCCCCGCCCCTGCGGGCTCGCGGACCACCGAGGTGACCACCAGCCGGTGCCGCAGGGTGCGGTAGGCGGGCAGCCCGAGGCGCCACACCAGGACGGCGGCGGCGCCGGCGATCCACCAGCCCCAGAAGAAGACCTGGCGACCGGTCGACGCGAGCAGCTCCTGCCCGGTCCACAGCTGGTGCGGCAGCGCGAGGCCCGCGCCGAGGTAGGCGTAGAGGTGCAGCAGGTGCCACGACTCGTAGCGCAGGCGCCGACGGGCGAACCGCATGCTCGTGACCACGACCATGACCAGCGCGAGCGTGCCGGCGTCGGCCAGCAGGATGCCTGGGTAGTCGACCGTGAGGTCCCACAGCATCAGCGGGGTGGCCAGCAGGTCGCCCAGCGCGTAGCCCCAGGTGATGAGGACGACGTGGGCGAGCATCAGCGTGAAGGACGTGAACCCGACGACGCGGTGGATGCGCGCCAGCCGGTCCTGCCCGTAGGCGTGCTCGAGCCACGGCACGCGGGCCATGAGCACGACCTGGGCGAGCAGGAGGACGCTGGCCACGAGACCGGTCTCCCGGCCGAGCGAGACCAGGGCCTGCGTCGGCTCGGCCAGGTCGGAGACCCCGCCCCCCGCCACCCACCAGTAGGTGACGAGCAGCAGGCTCAGCCACAGGGCGGCCACGCCGGCGAGCCGCACCGCCTCGTCGAGGCGGGCGCGGCTGCCGGGAGGGACGACCAGCCGAGGGGTCTCCTCGACTGGTCGCTGGGGGGCGGGGGCGAGGCTCACGTGTCCGAGCCGTCCTCGGTGCTGCCGTCGGAGCCACCGAAGGAGCCGCCGGCGTCGCCGCCGGGGTAGCCCTCGCCGTCGGAGAAGTCCGGCCGCTCGCCGGGCTCGCCGCGGTCACCACGCTCACCCGTCGGGCGCTGGCCCCAGTCGCTGCTCGGGACGACGCCGGAGTCCTCGGCGGTCTCGTGACCGATCGCGAAGCCGACGCCACCGGAGGCGAGGACGACCGCCGCTGCGCCGCCGGCCAGGGCCGCCCTACGGGTGCGGGGGCCACGGTTCGACCAGCCCGTGCGGACGCGGTCGCGCCCCGCCCCGAGGCGTGCTCGGCCGGCACCGAGGCGCCCGCGCAGGCCCGCCGAGCGGGACGCGTGCTCCTCGGTCGACGCCTCGGACGCCGCAGCGCCGGCGGCCGCACCCGCCGCGGTGCCGGTCACGGGGCCGGCCCAGGTGACGGGCTGGACGGTGGTGGGCTGCTCGGTGGCGGGGGCAGCCGCCACGGGCTGGTCCTGCTCGGCGACCGGCTCGTCCACGGTGGGCTCCACAGCCGGCTGCTCCGGCTCGTGCGAGGCGCCGGCCGGGGCCGCAGGCTCCCAGCGGGAGCCGCTGGACAGCGGGCGGGTCTCGTCGGGGTCGGCAGGGTTGGTCACGGCGCTCTCCTTGATCGGGGACGCGCCCACTGTCGTGCGCCCACCTGAGCGCTGCGACCAGGAGGCCTGTGCCGGACCTGTGCGATCCCGGTGCCGCCCCACACGCCAGATATCGGAACGATCACGAAGGTCACGAAACGATCACGGCCAGGTCACTCTTCGTGACCTGGCCGGGCAGGGCGCCGTCCGACAGCGCCCATCAACCACTCCGCAGGGCGCGCCAGGGCAGGAGGACAGGATCGCGTCGACCCCCGCAGGGGTGGGTCAGCGGTGCGACCTTAGGTGGCTCGTATGTCAGCCATGTTTCACGGCCGGACGATGGTTTCAGCCTCCGCCCCGGCGAGCACCACCACGGCACGTCGACGCAGGTCAGCCCCTCCGGCATCGTGCCCTGTCGCTCCTGTCACCGCAGGTCAGCGACGCGCGGGAGCGGAGCCCGATCCTGGTTTACGCCGCCGCGGTGCGGGAGATGAGAGGTAGGACACGTCCGCCTCGCGGGGTCGGGCCGGTCCGCGTCCCGGGGGCGTGCCGGCCCGTCGGGGCGTGCCTCAGAGGCCCACGCTCTCCGCGAGCCACCCGGCGGCCCGCGCCGGCTCCACCTCCAGCAGCGCCTCTCCCGCCGTCACCTCCGAGACGACCCAGCCAGGCACGTCCGCCGGGCCCCAGGGCCAGCACAGCGCGACCCGCTCGCGGGCCGCGACCCGGGCCCAGCCGGCCCGGGCGACCTCGACGTCCTCGGCGGGGGCGAAGACCTGGAAGGCCGCGGTCTGCACCGGTCGTGGGGCGACCCGCAGGCCCCGTGCCTCCAGCTCCTCGCCGACCGCGCGGGCCCACGCGACGCACTGCGGCACCAGGGGCAGCCGGTCGCGCAGGCCCACGAGGGCCTCGAGCGCGACCGGGGTCAGCCGGTAGAGGGTGCCGCCGAGCCGGTGCCGCCAGACCCGCAGCTCCTCCGCCACGTTCTCGGAGGCCGCGACCGCGGCGCCGGAGGTCGCGCCGAGGGCCTTGTAGAAGGAGACGTAGACGGAGTCCACGAGACCCACCACCTCGGGCAGCGGCCGGTCGTAGAACGGCTGGCTCTCCCAGAGCCGCGCGCCGTCGGCGTGCAGGGCGACGCCGAGGTCCCGCGCCGCCGCCGAGAGCCCCTCCAGGTCCTCCCAGGACGGCAGGGTGCAGCCCGCGTCGCGCAGCGGCAGCTCGACCAGCACCGCGCCCAGGCTCGCGGGGTCCGGCAGCGCCCGCAGGTCGGCGGCCGTCGGCGTGCGCCGGCCCACGGTCAGGTGCTCCACACGGACGCCGTGCAGCACCCGCAGGGCGTCGTCCTCGTGCGTGAGCAGGTGGGAGAGGTCGGGCATGGCGACCCGCTGGGAGCCTGCCCGGTCGCACCAGGTCCGCAGGGCGGCCTGCTGCCCCATCGTCCCCGAGGGCAGCAGGACGGCGCCCTCGGTGCCCAGCAGCCCGGCGACCTCCTCCTCCGCGCGCTGCACGGCGCCCTTCGCGCCGTAGGTGTCCCAGGAGTCCCACGCGTCCAGGCCCAGCTCGTCGGCGGCACGCGCGAGCCCCGCGAGGTGCTCCGCCGGGGTGACCCGGCGACGACCGCCGACCACCTCGCACGCGGCCATGGCCTCGGCGACGGGATCAGGGGTCTGCGGCTTCTCGTCCATGGCGGCAGTCAAGCACCCTGGTCGACCTTCCCTGGGCCGGGTCACTCCCAGCGGCGGCGGACGACGGTGGTCACGTCGAACGGGTCGGCGCTGCCCTGGGCGGCCAGCTCGCCGTGCACGGCCGGGTCGGCGCGGGCGAGGAAGACGGGCGGCTCGCAGCCGACCCAGCGCTCGAGGGCGTCCCCGTAGGCGCGGGCGAGCTCTCCGTGGACGCCGAGGTCGGTGGGCACCGGGTGCCACACCGTCCCGGTGGGGACGGGGTGCCCGCGTCGTCCGGCCGAGCGCTCCGCGACCGCCTCGTCCGCGTCCGGCGAGCCCGGCGCGAGCACGTGGCGCCGCAGCGCGTAGCGGTGCCCGGAGACCGGGCCGAGAGCGTCGGCGAGCGCGCGTGTGAACACCTCGCTCCCGGCCTCGTCGGCCCCGCCGAGCACGCACCGGTAGGTGCCGTCCGGGTCCACGTCGGCGCTCACCCGCTCGGCCGAAGCACCGGGCACGAGCCCCGTGCTCCCCAGGGCGTCCGCCACGGCGGCGGCCACCCGGGGCACGGTGGAGGCGGTGCCGTCGACGGCACCGAGGAGCGCGGCACCCCGCCGACGGCGGTGGGTGCGGAGACCGACACCGGCGCCCGTGACTCCTGCAGCCGCCGCCAGCGACACGATCACGGGAGCGAGCCCACTGGGAGCACCGGCGGCCGACGCGGCCGCGGTGAGCCCCACCGTCGCGGCCGTGCCGGCCGACAGCCCGCCGCCGAGCGCCTGCCCGAACCTCGTCGTGGCCCGTCTGGCCTCGGCCTGCACGCGCGCGGACCTCGGCTCCAGCCGCCCCGCACGCACCGCCACCGCGGCCGGCTGGGGCCGCCCGTGGCGGTCGAGGTCGTCCTGCTCCGCCGACCGGACGACGGTGCGGCCGGGCAGCACGCGCAGCGTCCTGCCGACCCGGTCGGCGTAGGGCTCCCCGACCCGCCAGCGCTCCCGGACGTCGGCCCGACCCTCCGCGGCCACGAGCATCCGCGCGTTGACGGCCTCGTGCTCGGCGACCGGTGGCGGCGCGAACGGGCTGAAGACGGGGTCGAGGTGCGCGACGCCGTCCACGACCTCGCCCTCCGCGTCGACGCCGAAGAAGCCGGTGTGCTTGCGCACGAGGCGCTGCCAGTCCGCGTCGCCGCGGGGGTGCTCGGGGTCGACGCAGACGACCGTCCAGGTCAGCGCCACCTTCTCGGGACGCTGCGGGTCGGTGCGCAGCGCCCGGCCGCGCGTCTGCACCACGGCCGTCGTGGTCGTGACGGCGGTGAGGTCGACCAGCGTCGTGAGGCAGCGGGCGTCCCAGCCCTCTCCCAGCAGGCCGCGCGTGCCGACGAGGACGTGGGTGCCGCCGGCCTCCAGGAAGGTGGTGACGTGCCGGACCCAGCGGCGGCTGCTCCAGCGACCCTCCAGGCTCGCGGCACGGCCCCCGCCCGCCACGGCCGGCACGACCTCGAGGGCGCCGGCCAGACGGAGGTCCTGCGCGGCCGCGTGCTCCGCCAACGCGGTGAGCGTCGCCGGGGCCCCGGCCACCGCGGACCCGGAGACCAGCAGCACGTCCTCGGTCGCCGGGTCGGCCAGCAGTGCCTCGAGCACCGCCCACGCCGAGCCGGACTGCTGGTCGAGCACGCCCTCGAGGTCGGCCGGCAGCGTCGCGCTGGCGCGCTCGTGGTCGCACAGCACCAGCACCCGGGCGTCGTCGCCGAGGTTCGCCCTCTCGTGCCGGGCGATGGTGACGCAGGCGGTGGTCTTGGCCTCCGAGCGGGCCAGGACGCGGTCCACCGGGGTGCGGCCGCGGCGCACGCCGTGCCGGGTGAGGGTGTGGCCGACCGCGGGCAGGGCGGCGCGGATGCGGTCCAGCAGGGCGGCGTCCTCCGCGGCGTCGCTGCGGCGCAGGTGGCCGCGCACCCAGTCGTCGAGCAGCACCACCCAGTCCTCGGCCGCCGGCTCGCGGCGGTGCTCCTCCCCCGGCCGGGCGCCCTCTGGCAGCGCCAGCAGCCCGGCGTGGTGCAGGCGCAGCCCGGCACGGGCGAGGTCGGGCTCGCGGCGGGCCAGCGCCGGCCACGCCGGGCCGGGACGTCCGTCGACGCCCTCGCGCGTGACCAGGCGCCGGTCAAGCCACGTCAGGAAGGGCACCGTGCCGAGCGTGGGATCGACCAGGGCGGTGGTCAGCTCGGTGAAGCGCAGCGCGTCCCCGGCCAGCCAGTCCCGCTCCGCCGCGGTGGGCTGCACGAGCTGCACGAGCTCGGCGAACGGCGCCAGGTCGCCCTCGCGCACCACGGCCGGGATCGAGGTGGCGTAGGCGATGTCCCCGAACAGGTCGGCCACGAGGTTCGCCTGGTCGCGGGTCAAGGTCTCCGGCGGCGTCGCCGTCAGCCCCAGCACGCGCGCCCGGGGCAGCAGCGCCAGCAGCTCGGCGAGCAGCCGGCCCCACACCTCCAGCAGGTGGTGGCACTCGTCGAGGACCAGCAGCAGCGGGCCCGCCTCGCGCAGCGCCTCGACCAGCGCGCGGCCGTGCGGGTGCAGCCGCTCGAGCAGGGCCTCGTCGCGGCTCTCGGGCTCGGGCTCGTCCACCCCCTCGACGGGCTCCGCGTCGGCGTCGAAGACCGCGAGCGACTGGTACGTCAGCGCCGTCAGCGCAGCGCCCAGGTCCCGGTCGTCGGAGGCGTCCAGGCCCATCGCCCGCGCCTGGGCCAGCCACTGCGCCTGGATCGCCGTGTTCGGCCCCAGGACGACGGCGCGGTGCCCCTCCGCCACGGCCGCCAGCGCCGTCTCCAGCCCGACGCGCGTCTTGCCGGCGCCCGGCGGCAGCACCACCCAGGCCCGGGTCGCCCCGGCCGCCCACCGCACCGCCAGCGCGTCCAGCGCGAGCCGCTGGTGGCGCCGCAGCGGCGGTGGGACCGGGATCGGCGCGGGGACGGGCTCGGCGGTCACCGGCTCAGTCCTCCCAGAACACCCGGTCGACGACCTGCCGGGCGGTGCGCGTGCGCCGCAGGTGGTCCTCGATCAGCTCCTCGGAGGAGCCGTCCTCGTAGCCGAGCAGCGCGGCCACGGCGTGCCGGTCGTGGGCGTCCTTGGGCAGCTGGTCGCTGGGCTTGCCGCGCACCAGGGTCACCGCGTTGCGCACCCGGCTGACCCAGCGCCACGTGTCGGCCAGCACCTCGGCGTCGTGCCCGTCCACCAGGCCGGCCTCGGCAGCGGCGGCCAGGGCCGGCAGGGTGCGGCACCGCCGCAGGCCCTCGACCTCGTGGCCGTGGCGCATCTGGATCAGCTGGACCGTCCACTCCACGTCCGCCAGGCCGCCGCGTCCGAGCTTGAGGTGGGTGGCGGGGTCGGCCCCGCGGGGCAGTCGCTCCTTGTCGACCCGGCCCTTGATCCGGCGCACCTCCAGGACGTCGTCCTCGGTGAGACCGGCCTCGGGGAAGCGCAGGGGGTCCACGAGCGCGGTGAAGGCTGCACGCAGGTCGGGGTCGCCGACGACGGCGTCGGCGCGCAGCAGCGCCTGCGCCTCCCACACCATCGACCAGCGCTCGTAGTAGGCCGCGTAGGACTCCAGCGTGCGCACGAGCGGCCCGCTGCGTCCCTCGGGGCGCAGGTCGGCGTCGATCACGAGGGGCGGGTCGCCCCCGGGCAGGCCGAGCAGCCGGCGCAGCTCGTGGGCCAGCGCCTGCGCGTAGGCCGCCGCCTCCTGGTGGTCCGCGCCCTCCACGGGCTCGTGCACGAAGAGGACGTCGGCGTCGCTGCCGTAGGACAGCTCGAACCCGCCGTAGCGACCCATGGCGATCACGGCGAACCGGGTGGGTGCCGTCTCGAGGCCCCGCGCGGCGAGCACGGCCCGCTCGACCACCGTCAGCGCCGTCTCGAGCGTGGCGTCGGTGAGCCGCGACAGCGCGGCCCCGACCTGCTCGACGTCGACCAGGCCCAGGCTGTCCGCGGCCGCCAGCCGGAACAGCTCGCGGCGACGCACCGCGCGCAGCGCCCGCACCGCGGCCTCGGGCTCCTCGCGGCGCGCCGCGGCCGCCCGCATCTCCTCGAGCATCGGCTCCAGGGGGCGCGGGCCCAGGTCGGTGTCGGCCAGGACGCGCAGGCCCTGGGGCTCGTGCTCGAGCAGCGAGGTGGCGTACTTCGAGGTCGCCAGCACCCGGGCCAGCCGCTCGGCCACCTGCCCCTCGTCCCGCAGCAGAGCCAGGTACCAGGGCGTCTGCCCGAGCGACTCGCTGATGCGGCGGAAGCCGAAGAGCCCGCCGTCGGGGTCGCCGCAGTCGGCGAACCACTGGAGCATCGCGGGCAGCAGCGTGCGTTGGATGGCGGCCGCCCGGCCCACGCCGGCGGTGAGCGCCTCCAGGTGCCGCAGGGCGGCGGTCGGCTCGCGGTAGCCCAGGGCCGCCAGACGGGTGGCGGCCGCCGCGGGCGTCAGGCGGGCGTCCGGCCCGGGGATGGCGGCGACGGCGGTGAGCAGCGGTCGGTAGAACACCTTCTGGTGCAGGCGGCTGACCTCGCGGCGCACCCGCCC
Source organism: Nocardioides bruguierae (assembly GCF_023656415.1). Taxonomy (GTDB): domain Bacteria; phylum Actinomycetota; class Actinomycetes; order Propionibacteriales; family Nocardioidaceae; genus Nocardioides; species Nocardioides bruguierae. The sequence continues at coordinate 70,499 of NZ_JAMOIL010000003.1, read as the reverse complement.
CCACTCGGCCTCCAGCGCGGCCGCCGGCTCCTTCATCAGGCCCAGCGACCGGCCCAGGCGCCGCAGCGACGCCTCGTCGTCGGGCACCACGTGCGTGCGCCGCAGCCGGAAGAGCTGGATGCGGTGCTCGAGGCGGCGCAGGAACTCGTAGGCGCGGCTGAGGTCCTCGCCGTCCTCGCGGCCCAGGTAGCCGCCCTCGGTGAGGTGGTGCAGCGCCGAGAGGGTGGCGGTGCAGCGGATCGTCTCGTCGGCCCGCCCGTGCACCAGCTGGAGCATCTGGACGGCGAACTCGACGTCGCGCAGGCCGCCCTCGCCGAGCTTCAGCTGGCGGTCAGCGTCCTTGCCGCTGAGGTGCTCCACGACGCGGCGTCGCATCGCCTGGGTCTGCTCCACGAAGCCGTCTCGCTCCGCCGCCGTCCACACCAGGGGGTCGAGCATCTCCGACCACTCCCGGCCCAGGGCCAGGTCGCCCGCGACCGGGCGGCGCTTGAGCAGCGCCTGGAACTCCCAGGTGCTGGCCCAGCGCTCGTAGTAGCCGAGGAAGCCGTCCAGCGTCCGGGTCAGCGGCCCCGCCTTGCCCTCGGGCCGCAGCGCCGCGTCGACCTCCCAGATCTCTCCCTCGCGCGTGGGGTCCGAGCACACCCGGATGAGGTGGCTGGCCAGCTGGGTGGCGGTGCGCCGCACCCGCTCGGGGTCCGGTGCCGGGGTGTCGGGGTCCTCGGGCACCACCGGCTCGTGCACGAAGACGACGTCCACGTCGGAGACGTAGTTGAGCTCGCGGGCGCCGCACTTGCCCATCGCGATGACGGCCAGGCGGACGTCGGCGGCGGCGGCGCCGACCCGCTGCCGGGCCACGGCCAGGCCGGCCTCCAGCGTGGCGGCCGCCAGGTCGGAGAGCTCCGCGGCGACGTCGTCGACCCCGACGCCGTGCGCCAGGTCGCGGGAGGTGAGGAGCAGCAGGTGCCGTCGGTACTCCACCCGCATGGCGAGCATCGCCTGGGCGTCGGGCAGCGTCGCCACGGGCGCGGGGTCGCTCGGGTCCGCGCCGACGGCACCGAGCAGGCAGGCCCGCAGCCAGAACGCCGGCGGCCGGGTGGAGCCCAGGAGCGGGTGGCGCAGGTCCTCCCACTGCTCGGGATGACGCACCAGGTGGTCCGTGAGCGCCAGGCTGGTGCCGAGCACCGAGAGCAGCCGCATGGCGGTGCCGTCCTCGTCGACGAGGGTGGCGAGCAGGCGGGCGCGCCCGGGGCCGGCGGGGTCCTCGTCGATCGCCTCGAGCAGGCGGACGAGGCCCGCCAGCGCGAGGTCGGGGTCGGCCGTGCCCGCGAGGATCCACAACAACGGGTCGGCGCCCTCGCCGAGCAGCGCGAGGTTCGCCTCGGCCACGTCGACGTCGGTGAAGCCGTGCCCCAGCAGGGCCGTGCGGGAGGAGAGCGGTCGCGACATGCTCACACCTCCGACAGGGGCGCCCCGGTCCGCTGGGGCTCGGTGTCGCGCAGGGCGGCGCGCGCCCGGTGACGCGCGGTCGCCAGCGCAGCGAACCGGGCCCCGGCCGGGCCCCACGTGGCGGCGAGCTCGTCTGCGGCGGCACGGACCTGCGGCACGGCCTCCTCGGTGTCCGGCCAGCCGGCCACGATCGCGTCGTCGACCTCGGGGTGGCACTGCACGCCCCACGCCGCCGGCGCGTAGCGGGCGGCCTGGACGTCGCCCAGCGGCGAGCTGGCCAGCCGCACGGCCGCGTCGGGCAGCGCGAGGACCACGTCGTTGTTCCAGTGCATCGCCCGCGCGGTGCCGAGCCCGCCCAGCAGCGCGTCGCCCTCGGCCGCGTCGGTCCAGCCGACCGGGGTCAGGCCGAGCGTGCGGCCGCGGGGGTTGACCCCGACCTCGCCGCCCAGCGCGGCGGCGATCACCTGGTGCCCCAGGCAGACGCCGAGCGTGGGCACCCCGTCGGCCACGGCGGTCCGCACGAGGGCCTTGAGCCCGACCAGCCAGGGGTGCTCCGCCTCGTCCCCCGCGCCCATCTCGCCGCCCAGCACCACGAGGGCGTCGTGGCCGTCGAGGTCGGCGGGCAGCGGGTCGCCGGCGAACATGCGTCGCTCGTCGAGCACGCAGCCGCCGGCCAGCAGCCAGGCCCCGAGCAGGCCCGGCGGGTCGTCCTCGTCCGGGCGGACGAGGAGGACGAGGGGCCGGTCTGCCCCCGGATCGGCGGCGGGGTCGACCGCTGGGTCGGGCGTCATCAGATGACCGGGAGCATCCGGTCGCGCTCGAACGCCGAGACCTGGCCGCGGTACTCGTCCCACTCGGCGCGCTTGTTCTTGAGCAGGAACTCGAAGACCTGCTCGCCGAGGGTCTCGGCCAGCAGCTCGGACTCCTCGGCGACGGCGATGGCCTCGTTGAGGCTCTTCGGCAGCGGCTTGATGCCCAGGGCGGTGCGCTCGCGCTCGGAGAGCGCCCACACGTCGTCCTCGGCCTCGCGGGGCAGCCTGTACTCGCCCTCGATGCCCTTGAGGCCGGCCGCGAGCACGGCGGCGTAGGCGAGGTAGGGGTTGCACGCCGCGTCCAGGGACCGCAGCTCGACGCGAGTCGACTGGCCCTTGTTCGGCTTGTACATGGGCACGCGGATCATCGCGGAGCGGTTGTTGTGGCCCCAGCAGACGTAGGACGGCGCCTCGGAGCCGACCATCATCCGCTTGTAGGAGTTCACCCACTGGTTGGTGACCACGGAGATCTCGGGGGCGTGCGCCAGGACGCCGGCGATGAAGTGCCGCGCCGCCGGGCTGAGCGAGTACTCGGAGCCGGCCTCGAAGAAGGCGTTCTCGTCGCCGTCGAAGAGGCTGACGTGGGTGTGCATGCCGGAGCCGGGCTGGTCGGTGAACGGCTTGGGCATGAACGAGGCCCAGATGCCCTGGCTCAGCGCCACCTCACGGATGACGGTGCGGAAGGTCATGATGTTGTCGGCCGTGGAGAGCGCGTCGGCGTAGCGCAGGTCGATCTCCTGCTGGCCGGGGCCGCCCTCGTGGTGGCTGAACTCCACCGAGATGCCCATCGCCTCGAGCATGCCGATCGCCTCGCGGCGGAAGTCGGCGCCCTGGGACTGGGCGGTGTGGTCGAAGAACCCGCTGCGGTCGACCGGCACGGGCTTGCGGCCGGGGCTCGGCAGCTCCTTGAACAGGTAGAACTCGATCTCGGGGTGGGTGTAGAAGGTGTAGCCCTGGTCGGCGGCGCGCGAGAGCGTCCGCTTGAGGACGTGGCGGGGGTCCGCGTAGGACGGGCTGTTGTCCGGCATCTCGATGTCGCAGAACATGCGACCGGTGGCCGGGCCCTCGCCGCTGCGCCACGGCAGGATCTGGAACGTCGAGGCGTCCGGCTTCAGCAGCATGTCGGACTCGAAGACGCGGGCGAAGCCCTCGATCGCCGAGCCGTCGAAGCCGATGCCCTCCTCGAACGCGCCCTCCAGCTCGGCCGGCGCGACGGCCACGGACTTCAACGCCCCCAGCACGTCGGTGAACCACAGCCGCACGAAGCGGACGTCGCGCTCCTCGAGCGCCCGGAGCACGAAGTCTTCCTGCTTGCCCATGGTGGTGAGCCTAGTGCTCCGCGTGCCGCTGGACGTCAGCCGGGCCGCTGCGCCGGACACCGCGTCACGCGGACCGTTCGCTCAGGTGGCGACGGGCGCCTCGCACTCCATCACCGACTGGGTGCCCAGGACGCCGTGCGTGGTGCCGTAGCGCGGGTCCAGCCAGGCCTGGGTCCGACGCGTCCACGCCAGCGCAGCGGTGGCGGTGCCGTCCGGCGTCTCGACCTCCTGCTTGCGCACGACCACCCGCAGCCGGGCGGTGTCCTGGCCGGTGCCCGCCCAGCACCCGCTGGCCCGCTTCTTCTGCCGCGCCTGCGACGCGTCGACGCGGCTGCCGACCGCCTCGTGGGCGTAGCGGACGGCGGTGACGGTCTGGAACGAGGTCTGGTCGACCCACGGTGCCCGCACCATGATCGTCAGCCCGACCGTGCGCCAGGTGGGCACGGAGAACTGCACCTCGCCGTCCTCGACCGCGCGGTACCGGGTGCTCCACGTGGTGTCGCTGCGGTCGGTGTCCGAGGCCAGGGCCAGGCGGCAGCTGCCGCAGCCGGTGGCGATCGTCAGCGTGGTGGTGCTCCTGCGGTCGAGCGACGAGGTCTGGCTGGCGGCCGCACCCTCACGACCCTGGGTCGCGAGGAGGGCGCCCAGGAGGGAGGCCAGCGCGACCACGAGGAAGGCGGTGCGGACGGGGCGGCGGGCGAGCAGGGAGGTCACGAGTGGCTCCGTGGTCGGGGATGGGGTGCGGCTACCGGACCAGCAGGGCCCGGCATCGTCCTGGTACCCGCTGGGACGCCGCCCACACCCTCACCGGGGTGGGGCGGCGGCGCGAGGGTCAGCCGCACTCCGGCACGGCCTGGCTCGCGAGGTAGCCCCGACGGGCGTGCTGCATCGCTCCGGTCCAGGGCTGGGTCCGGGCCGACCACGCCCGCAGGACCCGCACCCGACCGTCACCGTCGGCCGACGGCACCCGGAGGTGGGACGAGCGGACGCGCAGGTCCAGCCGGCCCGCCGCCGTCCCGGCGAAGCAGGCCGTCGCACGGTGCTTGCCGGCAGCGGCGCGGCGGCCGACGAGGCCACCGACCCGCTCCTGGCCGTAGCGCATCGCCACGAGGGTGGTGCCGGGTGCGGCGTCGTCGGTGTCGGCGCCCGACGCGTCCGAGGCGTCGGGCTCGGTGACGCTGACGCTGAGGCCGCGGGTGCGCCACGTCGGGGCCCAGAAGGCGACCGTGCCGTCGGCGACCGTCTTGGCGGGCTTGCTCCAGGCGTGCGCGGCCTCGTCGGTGTCGCTGGCCAGGGCGACCGCGCACCCCTCGCAGCCGGGCAGGTGGACGACGACGCGCGTGTGCGACTGGTCGGAGGCGCGGGTGTCGGTGGTGCCGGCGGCGCCGGCCGGGCTCAGGGGCGCGGCCAGCGCCAGCAGGGCGGCGCCGGCCACCCCTGCGCGGCCCAGAGTTCGGCCCAGGGTGCGGGAGAGGGTGAAGGGGCGGGTGGTCTTGCGGGTGTGCACGGGATTCCTCCACGTCAGTTGGTTGCCTTGCACACCTACTGACGAGGTCGGCCGCCCCGATGGTTCGGCCGTCCGCCGAGAAAGTCTGGGGCGGCGCCGTCCTGCGCTGCTCAGTCCTGCGGCACGTGCGCCTCGAGCTCGGCGAGCCACGCGGTGGGTGCCGCGTCCGAGGGCATCCGCCAGTCACCGCGGGGACTCATCGTTCCGCCGGCGGAGACCTTGGGGCCGTTGGGCAGCGCCGAGCGCTTGAACTGGCTGGTGAAGAAGCGGCGGTGGAAGACGGTGAGCCAGTGCCTGATCGTGGCCAGGTCGTAGGCCTGGCGCGAGGCCTCCGGGAAGCCCGGCGGCCAGGCCCCCTCGGCCGCGTCGCGCCAGGCGTGCCAGGCGAGGAAGGCGATCTTGGACGGCTTGTAGCCCAGGCGCAGCACGTGGTGAAGCGTGAAGTCCTGGAGCGCGTAGGGCCCGACGAAGTCCTCGGTCGCCTGCGGTCGTCCGCCCTCGTCGGCCGGCACCAGCTCGGGGCTGATCTCCTGGTCGAGGATCTCGCGCAGGATCTCGCCGGTGGTCTCGTCGAACTGGCCGGAGTCGGCGACCCAGCGGATGAGGTGCTGGATGAGGGTCTTCGGCACGCCTGCGTTGACGTTGTAGTGCGACATCTGGTCGCCGACGCCGTAGGTGCACCAGCCGAGCGCCAGCTCGGAGAGGTCGCCGGTGCCGACCACCAGCCCACCGCGCTGGTTGGCGAGGCGGAACAGGTAGTCGTAGCGCAGCCCGGCCTGCACGTTCTCGAAGGTGACGTCGTAGACCGGCTCGCCACCGGCGAACGGGTGGCCCAGGTCGGCGAGCATCTGCGTGGCGGCGGGGCGGATGTCGAGCTCCTCGAACGTCACGCCGAGGGCGGCGCCGAGGCGGTGCGCCAGCGAGCGCGACGTCTCGCCGGTCGCGAACCCGGGCATGGTGAAGGCGAGGATGTCGCTGCGGGGACGCCCGAGGCGGTCCATGGCGCGGGCCGCGACGATGAGGGCGTGGGTGGAGTCGAGGCCACCGGAGACGCCGATGACCGCGGCAGGCTGCCAGGTGTCGGTGCTCATCGCGGCCATCCGCTGCTCCAGCCCGAAGACCTGGATGTTGTAGGCCTCGTAGCAGTCCAGCGCGAGCCGCTCGGCGTCCGCGGGCACGAAGGGGAAGCGCGCGACCTCGCGCTGCAGACCGAGGTCGCCAGTCGGCGCCCCCAGCTCGAACCGGACGGTGCGCCAGCCCTCGACCCGCTCGCCCAGGGCGCGCCGGTTGTCGTCGAAGCTGCCCTGGCGCTGTCGCTCCTGGCGCAGCCGGTCGAGGTCGACGTCGGCCACCGTGCGCACGACGGCGTCGGGGAACCGCTCGCCGTCGGCCAGCAGGTCACCGCACTCGTAGATCATCGTCTGCCCGTCCCAGGAGAGGTCGGTGGACGACTCCCCCGGCCCGGCCGCCGCGTAGACCGACGCCGCCAGGCAGCGGGCGCTGGCCGAGCGGACCAGCAGGCGCCGGTCCTCGGCGCGCGCCACGGTGATCGGGCTGCCGGAGAGGTTGGCCAGCACGGTGGCGCCGGCGAGCGCGGCCTCGGCGTGCGGCGGGACCGGGACCCACATGTCCTCGCAGATCTCGGCGTGCAGCACGAGGCCGGGCACGTCGGTGACCTCGAACAGCAGGTCGACCCCGAACGGCACCTCGCGGCCGGCCACCGTGACGGTCGCCGGGCCGCCGTCCGCACCGGACTGCCCCCGCCTGTCGTCCCCTGCGGCGAAGTGCCGCTTCTCGTAGAACTCGCGGTAGTTCGGCAGGTAGGACTTCGGCGAGACGCCGAGCACGCGACCGCGGTGCACGACGAGCGCGCAGTTCAGCAGCCGGTGGCCGACCCGCAGCGGCGCCCCGACGACCAGCACGGGGGTCAGCGCCCGGGTGCCCTCCAGCAGCGTCGCGACCGCCTCGTCCAACGCGTCGAGCAGGACGTCGGCGAGGAACAGGTCCTCCACGGAGTAGCCGGAGAGGCAGAGCTCACCGAACACGGCCACCGCCACGCCGTCCTCGTGGCAGGCGCGGGCCTGGTCGAGGACGGCAGCGACGTTGGCGGCCGGGTCGGCGAGGGTCACCGGCACCGTGCACGCCGCGACGCGGGCAAAGCCCTGGTCGTAGGCGTTGTAGAAGTCCACGTCGCGAGTCTAGGGACGCCGCCGGTTCCCCCGGCCCTCCGGCCACCCGCCGGAAGCCGATAGTGCGCGACGAAAAGCACCATCCGCGAAGCGAATCGGGTGCTTTTCGTCGCGCACTATCGGCGCAGGGGCGTCTCAGGCGACGGGGGCGGACCCGTCCGGGTAGCCGTGGGGGTTCTCCGACTGCCAGCGCCAGGTGTCGGCGCACATGTCCTCGATGGTGCGGGTGGCGCGCCAGCCGAGCTCGGCCTCGGCGCGGGTCGGGTCGGCCCAGAAGGCAGTGAGGTCGCCGGCGCGGCGCGGGGCGATCTCGTAGGGCAGCTCGCGGCCCACGGCCTTCTCGAACGCCTTGAGCATGGCCAGCACGGAGGTGCCGGTGCCGGTGCCGAGGTTGAACGGCCGGCACGCCTCGTCCATCTTCTCGAGGTGCTCGAGGGCGGCGACGTGGCCCTCGGCCAGGTCCATCACGTGCAGGTAGTCGCGCTCGCAGGTGCCGTCGGCGGTCGGGTAGTCGTCGCCGAAGACGTTGAGGTGGCTGCGGCGGCCGACCGCGACCTGCGCGATGAACGGCATCAGGTTGTTGGGGATGCCCTGGGGGTCCTCGCCGATCGTGCCCGACGGGTGCGCGCCGACCGGGTTGAAGTAGCGCAGGAGGGCGACCTTCATGCCGTCGGTGGCGGCGGCGACGTCGGTGAGGATCGTCTCGATCATCGCCTTGGTGCGGCCGTAGGGGTTGGTGGACTCCAGGTGGCGCCAGCCCTCCTCGTAGGGCACGGGCGCCTCCTCGCCGTAGACGGTCGCCGAGGAGGAGAAGACGAGCTTCTTCACGTCGTGGCGGCGCATGGCCTCCAGCAGCGACATCGTGGAGTCGAGGTTGTTGCGGTAGTACTCCAGCGGCTTCTCGACGCTCTCGCCGACGGCCTTGTACCCGGCGAAGTGGATGACGGCGTCGATCTCCTCCATGGAGAACAGCTGCGCGGTCTTGTCCGCGTCCTTGAGATCGAAGGCGTGGACGGGCACGTGGGTGCCGGTCAGCGACTCCAGGCGTCCCACCACCGTGGGCTTGGCGTTGGAGAAGTCGTCGACGACGACGACGTCGTGGCCGGCCTCGACCAGCGAGACGACCGTGTGGGACCCGATGTAGCCGGCACCGCCGGAGACAAGCACGCGCATGGCGCCAGACGGTAGCGGAGTTCGGGCCGGCCCCTGGCTTTACCGTGGCCACGACCCGAAGATGCGGCACATGAGCGTGCACACCTCCCTGATCCCGTCCCTGTGGTTCGACGACCAGCTCGAGGAGGCGGCCGCGTTCTACTGCGCGCTGTTCCCCCGCAGCGAGGTCACGTGGACGGCCCGCTACGGCGAGGCCGGGCCGGGCGAGGCCGGCACGGTCATGGCCGGTGAGTTCGTGCTGGACGGCCTCCGCTTCCGCGCCATCAACGGCGGCCCGATGTTCCACTTCACCGAGGCCGTGTCCTTCGTGGTCGAGTGCGCCGACCAGGCCGAGGTCGACCACTACTGGTTCGGCCTGCTGGCCGACGGCGGCGAGGAGTCGCAGTGCGGCTGGCTCAAGGACCGCTTCGGGCTCTCGTGGCAGGTCACGCCCACCCGTCTCGGGGAGCTGCTCGGGGACCCGGACCCGGCCCGCGCCCAGGCGGCGACCCGGGCGATGCTCGGCATGCGGCGGATCGTCGTCGCCGACCTGGAGGCCGCGGCGGACGCCGCGGCCGGCGGTGCGGCCGGAGGTGCGGGCTGACCGGGTGGGCTGACCGGGTGGGCTGACCGGGCGGCGGGACGCGGGCGCACGCCGTGACTGGTTAGCCTGGCGAGCAGTCCGTGGACTCCATCGGGGAGCCGCGAGATGTCACGTGAAGGAGCTCGACGATGAGCAACGAGGAGACCGCTCCGTACGGCAGCGGCCCCGGGAACCAGGCCACCCCGGCCGGGCAGGCACCGGCAGCACCCGTGCGCCGGATCCGCACCCACCACCTGGCCTCCATGAAGCAGCGCGGCGAGAAGATCACCATGCTCACCGCCTACGACATGTTCACCGCCGAGGTCTTCGACGAGGCAGGCATCGACATCCTGCTGGTCGGCGACTCGGCCTCCAACAACGTCCTCGGCAACGAGACCTCGATCCCCGTCACGGTGGACGAGCTGCTGCCGCTGACCCGCGCCGTGGCCCGCTCCGCGCGCCGCGCGATGGTCCTGGGCGACCTGCCGTTCGGCAGCTACCAGGCCTCCCCCGAGCAGGCCTACCTGACCGCGGTCCGGTTCCTGAAGGAGGGCGGCGCGCACGCGGTCAAGCTCGAGGGCGGCGTCGAGATGGTGCCCGTGATCGAGAAGCTGACCGCCGGCGGCATCCCCGTGTGCGCGCACATCGGCTTCACCCCGCAGTCCGAGCACGCCCTCGGCGGCTACCGCGTCCAGGGGCGCGGGGAGACGGCCGAGCGGCTGCGGCGCGACGCGAAGGCGGTGCAGGACGCCGGTGCGTTCGCCGTCGTCATGGAGATGGTGCCCGGCGACCTCGCGGCCGAGATCTCCGCGGAGCTGACCATCCCCACGGTCGGCATCGGCGCCGGCGTCGGCTGCGACGGCCAGGTGCTCGTCTGGCAGGACGCCTTCGGCCTGCGCACCGGACGGATGCCGCGCTTCGTCAAGCAGTACGCCGACCTGCGCTCGGTGCTGCTCGAGGGCGCCCGCTCCTACAGCGACGACGTCAGGGGCGGCACCTTCCCCGGACCCGAGCACACCTTCGAGGGCTGAGCCCCGGACGACCGCCGCGAGGGGTGTCCCGGACGCGGACACCCCTCTACGGTGGGCGCGTGACCCCCCTCACACCTCCCCCCGCCCCGCTGGACGTCTCCCCCTCCCACCGGTCTCGGCCCCGGCTGCGCGCCCTGACCGCCGGCCTGCTGGCCGCCGCCGTGCTCGGCGCGCCGGCCCCGACAGCGGCGGAGTCGGCGGAGTCGTCGGAGTCGTCGGAGTCGTCGGAGTCGCCAGCGTCGGTGGAGTCGTCAGGGTCGGCGGAGGAGACGGTCACGTCCGCCTCGTCCCGCCAGGCCTCGGCCCGCGGTCGCCTCGTCCGCGTCTCGGTGATGGCCTCGGGCCTGGACGTGCCCTGGGACGTCCGACCGATCGGCGGCCGCACCCTGCTCCTCACCCAGCGCGACACGGCCACGCTGCACACGTGGCGCCGGGGCGTCGTGCGCCGGGTCCGCTTCCCGTCCCGGCAGGTCTGGGTCTCCGGGGAGACCGGCCTCATGGGCCTCGAGGTCGACCCGCGCTTCCAGCGCAACCGCCGCTTCTACACCTGCCAGGGCGCCACCCGCTCCGGGGGCGCCCACGACGTGCGCGTGATCGCGTGGCGGCTCAGCAAGGACGCCACGCGGGCCGGCCGACCCGAGGTCCTGCTCAAGGGCATCCCCGCCACCAGCGGCCGGCACGGGGGCTGCCGCCTCACCGTCACCAGCAACGGGGCGCTGCTGGTCGGCACCGGGGACGCCGCGACCTCCTCGAACCCGCAGGACACGACCTCCCTGGGCGGCAAGACGCTGCGGCTGAACCGGGCCACCGGACGCCCCTGGCCCACCAATCCCTGGCCGGACGCCCGCAGCAAGAAGCGCCGCTACGTGCTCACCTACGGCCACCGCAACGTGCAGGGCGTGATGCAGCGGCGCAACGGCACGCTGTGGTCGATCGAGCACGGCTCCTACCGCGACGACGAGGTCAACCTGCTGCGCAAGGGCGGCAACTACGGCTGGGACCCGGGCCCCGGCTACGACGAGTCGGTGCCGATGACCGACCACTCCCTCCCTGGCCGGCAACGCTCGGCCCGCTGGCGCTCCGGCGAGCCGACCATCGCGCCCAGCGGCGGCACCTTCGTCGGGGGACGGGAGTGGGGGCCGTTGAAGGGCACCATGGCGGTGGCGGCGTTGAAGGGCTCGCAGATGCTGTTCCTGCGCTTCGACTCCGACAACCGCCTCACCCGCGTCCGGGCACCGCGAGCGTTGAAGCAGCACGGCCGCCTGCGCACCGTCGTGCAGCTGCCCGGCGGCAGCCTCGTCGCCCTCACCAGCAACGGTGACGGCGACGACGAGATGCTGCGCATCCGCCCCGGCGCCTGAGGAGCACCCGTCGAGACCTCCGGCCGCCCCTTGGACGCTTCCGGCAGGATGATGCTCCACCTACCTCAGGAGCCCGAACGCCCCCGTGGACAGCCAGACGCTGCTCAACCTCGCTCTCGTCCTTCTCTTCGTCCTCGTCGGGGGTGTGTTCGCCGGCACCGAGATCGCCCTCGTCTCGCTGCGCGAGGGCCAGCTGGACGCCCTCGAGCGTCGCGGCTCGCGCGGCGCCCGGGTCGCAAAGGTCGCGCGTGACCCGAACCGGTTCCTGGCCGCCGTCCAGATCGGCGTCACCGTGGCCGGCTTCTTCTCCGCCGCCTACGGCGCCTCGACCCTCGCGCCGGACCTCGCTCCCCTGCTGACGGGCATCGGCCTCCCGGACGCGGCGGCGGACACGGTCGCGCTCGTGCTGCTCACGCTGCTGATCGCCTACCTCTCGCTGGTGCTCGGCGAGCTGGTGCCGAAGCGCATCGCGCTCCAGCGCGCGGCCGGCGTCGCCCTGGTCGTCGGCCCCCCGCTGGACCGGTTCGCCACCGCCGTCCGGCCGGTCGTGTGGCTGCTGTCGCGCAGCACCAACGCCGTCGTCCGCGTCTTCGGCGGTGACCCCGAGGCCACCGGCGAGGAGATGACGGACGCGGAGCTGCGCTACCTCGTCGCCGAGCACGAGGGCCTGGACGACGGCGAGCGACGCATCCTGGTCGACGTCTTCGACGCGGCCGACCGCAGCCTGCGCGAGGTCATGCAGCCGCGCGGGGACGTGGTCATGGTGCCGCTGGGCGCGTCGGTGTCCGACGTGCTGAGGACCGTCGCCGAGCATCCCTGGTCGCGCTACCCGGTGCACGGGGAGAACGCCGACGACGTCCGCGGCTTCGTGCACGTGCGCGACCTGCTGGGGGTCTCGCCGGACGCCCCCGTCTCGGACGTGCTGCGCGAGATCGCGTTCCTGCCGGGCACCAACCGGGTGCTGCCGACGCTGACCCGGATGCGCCAGACCGGCCCGCACATCGCCGTGGTCGTCGACGAGTACGGCGGCACCGACGGCATCGTGACCCTCGAGGACCTCGTGGAGGAGCTCGTCGGCGAGATCGTGGACGAGCACGACCACCCGCTGCCCGTGCCCGGCACCAGCGACGAGGTCGAGGCCGGGCTGTCGATCGAGGACTTCGCGACCCGCACCGGTGTGCCGCTGCCGGACGGCCCCTACGAGACCGCCGCCGGGTACGTGCTGCACCGCCTCGGTCGGCTCGCCGAGGTGGGCGACCGCGTGCCCGTGCCCGAGGTGCTGCCCGAGGGGGCGGACACCGACGGCGTGGGCGTCCAGGTCGGCGAGCTGGCTGGTGAGCGAGGTGGACGGCCGGCGGATCACTCGGCTGCGGCTGGTCCACGCGGCGCCGGCACCGGGGGACGCAGAGCCCGAGGAGCCGGCGCCCGGAGCCGCGACACCGGGGTCCGACTAGCGCGGCACCAGCAGCACGTCCGCCGCCAGGGGGTCGACGGGCGGGGCCTGCGCACGCCGGCCGGTCTGTCGGACGACCTGCGGGCCCCGCTCGGTCCTCAGGCCCCGACGGCGACCGCGCCGGCCCACAGGGCGGCGAGCACCAGCGGCACGGCGAGCACCCGCAGCGGGTGCGTCGTCCACCACCGGTAGCCACGCTCCAGGCCGATCGCCCACAGCAGGAGCAACGGCACCAGCGCCCACCAGGAGAGGAAGGGGGTGCTGGCCAGCAGGAGGAACAGCATGGCCGCGTGCAGCACGAAGCCGACGAACGGCCACGGCGAGACGTCGGTGCGGCGCTGCCCGGGCGGGCGGGTGAACAGCGAGATGGCTCAGTCCTCCCCGTCGGCGGCGTCCCACTCCTCGTTGCGCTCCTCGGCGCGCTCGAGGGCGTGCTCGGCCTCTGCCCTCGTCGAGTAGGGGCCGAGGCGGTGACGGGCGGGGCACATGTCCTCGGGCGTCTCCACCCGGCGGTGCTTCACGCAGAACCAGTACTCGTCGGGGTTGCCGCCGTCCATGGGCCCGACGCTAGCGCGCGGATGCCTCGGCCTGCACCACCCACGACTAGCCTCGAGCCGTGTCCCCGACCCCCGTCGCCCCGGCGCCGATCTCGGCGCGCCGCCCCGTCCCCGCTGCCATCGAGCGGCCCGAGTACGTCGGCCAGGCCGCGCCGCTGCCGTTCCACGGCAGCGAGGTGAAGGACGCCGAGACGATCGAGAAGATGCGCGTGGCGTGCCGTGTGGCCGCCCAGGCCCGCGAGGAGGTCGGCCGGCACGTCGCGCCCGGCGTCACCACCGACGAGCTGGACCGGGTCGGCCACGAGTTCCTCTGCGACCACGGCGCCTACCCGTCCACGCTCGGCTACCGCGGGTTCCCCAAGTCTCTGTGCAGCAGCGTCAACGAGGTCGTGTGCCACGGCATCCCCGACGCGCGCCGGCTCGAGGACGGCGACATCGTCAACATCGACATCACCGGCTACCTCGACGGCGTGCACGGTGACACCAACGCCACGTTCCTGGTCGGGGACGTCGCCGAGGAGACCCGCCTGCTGGTGGAGCGGACACACGAGGCGACCCTGCGTGGCATCCGCGCGGTCAAGCCCGGGCGCCGGATCAACGTCGTCGGTCGCGTGATCGAGGCCTACGCGGCGCGCTTCGGCTACGGGGTCGTGCGCGAGTTCACCGGCCACGGCATCGGCACGTCGTTCCACTCCGGGCTGATCGTCCCCCACTACGACGACCCCGAGCACGACGACCTGATCGAGGTCGGCATGACGTTCACGATCGAGCCGATGCTCAACCTGGGCACCCACGAGTGGGAGATGTGGGACGACGGGTGGACCGCCGTGACCGCGGACCGCCGACCCTCCGCCCAGTTCGAGCACACCCTCCTCGTGACGCCGGACGGCGCCGAGATCCTCACCCAGCCCTGAGCCGGGCTTGACCCTGGCCTGACTCGGGCCTGACCCGGGCCTGACCCGGGCCTGACTCCGGCCTGAACCGGGCGGAGTCCTCGGCGAACCCCACCCGCTTCATCCCCCTGGGGGTTGCGTTTCGTGCCCCGCGTCAGGCGTCGAGAGCGCTGCACAGGTCACAGGCCGGGACACCGCGCGTTCTTACGTTCCAGAAACACTCACGTGGGTAGGGTCCGGCTCATGACGGCCATGTTCGAGGGCTACGGGTCGAGCGGCCCGGCCTATGACGAGATGTTCGACGGGCAGCGGCTGCGGCCGCCGTACCGACGGCTCCGCCACTCGCTGCGGGCCCTGACGACGCCGGAGCTGGTGCAGCGCGTCGAGGCGCTCCAGGCCGGGTACCTGGACCAGGGGGTGACCTTCGACATCGGCGGCGAGGAGCGGGCGTTCCCGCTCGACATCCTGCCGCGGGTGATCGAGATGGACACCTGGTCCACGATCGAGAAGGGCGTGCAGCAGCGGGTGAAGGCCCTGGAGGCCTTCCTCGCGGACGTCTACGACACCGGCCAGGTCTTCGACGACGGCGTCATCCCCCGCCGCGTCATCATGACCTCCTCGCACTTCCACCGGGAGGCGGCGAGCGTCCGGCCGCCCAACGGCGTCCGCGTGCACGTCTCGGGCATCGACCTCATCCGCGACAACGCTGGCGAGTTCCGGGTGCTCGAGGACAACTGCCGCGTCCCGTCCGGCGTCTCCTACGTGATGACCAACCGGCGCGCGATCACCGCCGCCCTGCCCGAGACGGTCGCGCAGCACCGCATCCGGCCGGTGGCCGGCTACCCGCAGCGGCTCCTGGCCGCGCTGCGCGCCGCCGCACCGGCGGGTGTGAGCGACCCGACCGTCGTCGTCCTCACCCCGGGCGTCTACAACGGCGCGTACTTCGAGCACGCGCTGCTGGCCCGCACGATGGGCGTGGAGCTGGTCGAGGGTCGCGACCTGGTCGTGCAGCGTGGCCGCGTCTTCATGCGCACCACCAAGGGCCTGGCACCCGTGCACGTCATCTACCGCCGCATCGACGACGAGTTCCTCGACCCGGCGCACTTCCGCAAGGACTCCGTGCTCGGCGCCCCCGGGCTCATCGACGCCTCGCGGGCCGGCAACGTGACGCTGGCCAACGCGGTGGGCAACGGCGTCGCCGACGACAAGCTCGTCTACACCTACATGCCCGACATCATCCGGTACTACCTCGACGAGGAGCCGGCGATCCGCAACGTCGACACGTGGCGCTGCGGCGACGCCGAGGCCCGCGAGGAGGTGCTGGACCGGCTCGACGAGCTCGTGCTCAAGCCGGTCGACGGCTCCGGCGGCAAGGGCATCGTGATCGGCCCGCGCGCGTCGAAGGCGGAGCTCGACGAGCTGCGGCAGAAGGTCATCGACTCCCCGCGCGACTGGATCGCGCAGCCCGTCGTCCAGCTCTCGACGGTGCCGACGTTCGTCGACGGCGAGCTCGGCCCGCGCCACGTGGACCTGCGCCCGTTCGCCGTCAACGACGGCCACCGCGTGTGGGTGCTGCCCGGCGGCCTCACCCGCGTCGCGCTGGCCAAGGGCGAGCTCATCGTGAACTCCTCCCGCGGCGGCGGCTCCAAGGACACCTGGGTGCTGGCGGGCCCGTCCACGGCGCCGGACGGCTACGAGGAGGACGACGACCTCGACCTCTCCCACGAGGTCGACCCGGCGGACGAGCTGGACACCCAGCCCACGTCGCCCCCGGCCCCGGTCACCGGCGTGATGCCCGCGATCACCCCGGAGGTCGAGGCCGAGATGGCCGCGGCCTTCGCGCAGCAGAGGCACCAGCAGTCGCAGTCGCAGACGGGCGCTGCGACCGAGAAGGGTGGGGACGCCTGATGCTCAGCCGCATCGCCGAGTCGATGTTCTGGATCGGCCGCTACGTCGAGCGGGCCGAGGACACCGCCCAGCTCCTGGACGTGCAGAGCCAGCTGCTGCTGGAGGACGCGACGCTCGACGAGAACGCCACCTGCCGCGACCTGCTCAACATCATGGGGGCGGAGCTGGGCGAGCACGAGGGCCCACTCGGCCTGGGAGCTGCCCTCCACATGCTCTGCTACGACTCCGGCAACCCCAGCTCGATCGCGGCCAGCCTCGAGGCTGCCCGCGAGTCAGCCCGTCGGGCCAGGGAGACCCTCTCGGTCGCGATGTGGGAGGCCATCAACACCACGTACCGCGCGATCCCGTCGGGGCACTTCGGCCGCATGCGTGCACCCGGCGTCTTCTCCTGGGTGCGCGACCGTGTCTCCCTGGTCAACGGCATCGCCGACGGCACGATGACGCGCGACGAGTCCTGGCAGTTCATGGTGCTCGGCCGCAGCGTCGAGCGGGCCGACATGACGAGCCGCCTGGTGGCCAGCGCGTCGTTGGCGTCCGGCTCGGAGACCCCGTGGACGACGACGCTGCGGGCGTCCGGGTCCTACGACGCCTTCCTACGGACGTACCGGGGCGTGGAGACCGAGCGCGCGGCCGCCGAGTTCCTGCTGCTCGACCGGCTCTTCCCCCGTTCCGTGGTGTACTCCCTCCAGCGCGCCGAGCAGTGCCTGCAGAACCTCGAGTCCGCCGACCCGCGCGCCGGCTTCCAGAACGAGGCCCAGCGCCTCCTCGGCCGGATGCGCGCCGAGCTCGAGTACCGCTCCCCCACGGAGCTGATGACCGACCTGCCGACCGAGATGGAGCGGCTCCAGCGCACCTGCGCCGCCGCCACCGAGGCGGTGACGCGCCGCTACTTCGCCGGCGCGGAAGCGACGAGCTGGACCGGGGTGAGCGTCTGATGCAGCTGAGGATCGTCCACACGACGACGTTCGAGTACGACGGCAAGGCCAGCGCCTCGGTCAACCAGGCGCGCCTGACCCCCGTCACCTCGCCCGAGCAGATCCTGGTGCACTCCCGCATCGAGGTGCACCCGGCGCCGTACACCTACGAGTACCGCGACTACTACGGCAACGCGGTGACCTCGTTCGAGATCATGGAGCCGCACGACCAGCTCACGGTGACGGCGACCTCGACCGTGCAGACCGAGCCGCACCACCACCTCGACCACCACCTCTCGTGGGCCGACATGGCCGCCTGGGACGTCTCCGACCGGTGGGCCGAGTTCCTGTTCCTGCCGGACCTCGTGGCGCCGTCGGAGGACTTCGCCACCCGGGTCAAGGACGCCGGCGACGCCGCTGCGTCCCCCGCGGACGCCGTGGCCGCGGTGGCCGCGCTGGTGCGCGGCGAGGTCGAGTACCTGCCGGGCTCCACCGGCGTGCACTCCACCGCCGCCGAGGTCTGGGCCCAGCGGGCCGGCGTCTGCCAGGACATGGCGCACCTGACCATCGGTGGCCTGCGCTCGCTCGGCATCCCGGCGCGCTACGTCTCCGGCTACCTGCACCCCGCTCCCGACCCGGTCGTGGGGCTCCAGGTCACCGGTCAGTCCCACGCGTGGATCGAGTGGTGGGACGGCGCCTGGCGCGCGGTCGACCCGAGCCAGGACGCCGCGATGGACGAGCGGTACGTGACCGTGGCCGTCGGCCGCGACTACACGGACGTGAAGCCGCTCTCCGGCATCTACTCGGGCTCCGGCTCCTCCACCATGACCGTGGACGTGCAGATCACCCGCCTGTCCTGAGGTCTGCGCGCCTAACGGAGGTCGAGGAGGTTGCGCAGGAACCGCCGCGAGACCTCTACCCCACCGGCTGGTCGTGCAGGATGCGCTGGAACAGGTGGTGGTCCTGCCACGCCCCGGCGATGAACAGGTACTTCTCGGCCGTGCCGAACTGGCTGAACCCGGCGGCGCGCAGCACGGCCTGTGACCCGGTATTGGCGGTCATGGTTCCGGCCTCGAGGCGGTGCAGGCCGATCTCTCGCGCCCGTACGACGGCGTGCTCGACGAGCGTGGCGGCGAGCCCGCGCCGCAGGTGGTCGCGGTCGACCCAGTAGCCGACGCTGGAGGAGGCGAAGACCCCGCGGACGATGTTGTTGAGGTTCATCCGCCCGACGACCCGGTCGCCGTCCAGCAGCAGCCAGGGGTCGACGAGTCCCAGCTCCCACTGGCGAGCGGCACCGGCAAGGTTCTCGGCCTGCCCGGCCTCGGTGTAGAAGGCCTCGGGACGTACCGGGTCCCACGGCGCGAGGTGGTCGCGGTTGTGGGTGTAGGCCTCGGCGAGCCTGCCGGCGTCCTCGAGGGTGGTGGGCCGCAGGAGGAGGCCCTGCACGTGGACGGTGGTTCCTGGCGCGATGCTGCTCTGCACGGCCGTGACGGTACGCTCTCGTGCTGCGGACGGGCTGGTCGGGCGACCGCGTTGCTCTCGTGAGGGAGCACCGAGGAAGGTCCGGGCTCCGAAGGGCAGGGTGGTGGCTAACAGCCACCCGGGGCAACCCGCGGGAAAGTGCCACAGAGAACAGACCGCCGGGCCCACACGGGCACGGTCAGGGTGAAACGGTGGGGTAAGAGCCCACCAGCGGCCGAGGTGACTCGGTCGGCTCGGCAAACCCCACCCGGAGCAAGGTCAAGAAGCCACCTCAGGGTGGCGCGCACGCGTTCGAGGGCGGCCCGCCCGAGCGTGCGGGTAGACCGCTGGAGGGTGTCGGCAACGGCACTCGTAGATGGATGGTCGCCCCCTGGTCACCAGGGACAGAACCCGGCCTACAGACCAGCCCGTCCGCACCACCCTGGCTGAACTGCGGAAACGCGGTCAGCAGGTCGCACCAGGCCGCCTATGGGCCGCAGCAAGGCCGAGAACCGACGGTCGCGCGCTCTGTGATCTTGGCAAGTTCGTCGGCGATCGCCGACGCGCTCTACGCCGCTGCCCGTCGTTGATGGGCCGCTGATCCGTTAGCGGCCCCATCAAACTAACCACTGCGCCAACACGCCTGACAGGGCATGCTGCGGACATGGACTTTCCGGTGAGCAGCGCGCCCGGTGCCGGAGCGCAACCATGGGCCTGAAACTCAGGATCAAGCTCGATACCCCGACCGGCGACCTGGACCCCTCGGTCGCCTTGGCCGACCTTCGAGCCGTCCTCTCCATGCTCAAAGACATGGATGCCTCCGTCAGCCGGCGCGACGACCCCGCCCACACGCAGTGGCGGTTCGCAGCGATCAACATCGGATCACTCGACGCGATCTTTGAGCCCGAGGCCGCAGATGCCGAAGGCGCAGCTCAAGCCAGCCTCCGCCTAGTTCGTGGCTTCGCCGCCGCTGAAAGCATGAGCGCAATTCCCGAAACGTGGTCGGTGCTGGCGGCGAGGCGCGCCAAGACGATCGCAGATCACATCCCGCCAACCAGCCGGTCCGGGGTGCACCTCGAGTTGATCGACACCAACGAGGTTGTGGCAAGCGCTTCGATCTCGAGAAGAGCGGGAATCAACCTCGGCCGAGCCATGCAGCCGAATCACGAGTCCATCGGCTCGGTTCTCGGTCACCTCGGCTCCATCTCTGTCCGAGGAAAGCGGCGCGCCGCCGGGGTGTGGCCAGAGCGTGGCGGCGGACGCGTCGAGGTGAGATTCACAGCGGATCAGCTCGATGAGGTCCGAGCTGCCGTGGGCCACAAGCGAGTCCTCGTGAGCGGACGCCTAAGGCGGAACGACCACGGGCAGTTGATACGCGTATCGATGCGCCAAATCCAGGTGCTCAGCACGACCGGAACTCAGACCCTGCTGCGCGGGGCGGGCCCCGACATCACAGGCGAGTTGGGCACTGTGGAGTATCTCAGGAGCATCCGTGAATCGTCCTGAGTCGCCGACGCGCGTCTACCTTGATGCTTGCTGCCTCATCTCCCTGGTCAAGGACGAGCCGAGCGCCGCGATCGTAGAAAGAGTCCTCGAGTCAGCCACGACCGGCGGGGTAACGCTGATCGCGTCGACGATGCTGCTAGTGGAGGCGAGGGGCCGCGGCCGCAAGCAGTGTTCCTTCGACCCCCTGCTTGAGGAAAAGTTGTTAGCGGAACTGTCTTCGCCGCATTGGACCTACGTCGAGCTCGATCGGTTGACAGCGCTCAAGTCACGAGAGCTGGCCCTGGAATGGAACTTTTCTAATGCAGATGCGGTCCACCTGGCCTCGGCAATCGTTGGCGAAGCCGAGGTCTTGATGACCCTCAACACCAAGGACTTCCCGGTCGGGGTCGAGATCGAGGGTGTGTACATCAGCAAGCCGTATGTTCCCGGCGGCGCGGACCTCTTCACAGAAGAGCCTGACGACGACTGACCACTCGTGGCGGACTGGGCTGGGAACGGCGAAGACAGGCCAGGCCGCACCCAGGCCGCACTCGACGCCGAGTAACAGCACCCAGCATCGTCCAGCTGCCAATTCGCAGGTCAGCAGCATCGCTCAACGTTCATCGACTGTGGCCGACGAAGCGGTTCCGAAACGCGGACTGCAGACCCACCCGTCCGCACCTCACCGGCCCCGGCCCCCTGGCAGCCGGCGAGACGCTCACCGGTCTCCGTGACCGGCGGACGCACGACCTCGCCGACGGCTACCGTCCAGCCGTGACTGACACGTCTCCAGGAGCACCGGCCGACGACGACAAGCGCATGCGGCTGCGCTACGCCGGCTCCTGCCGGCTGTGCGGCCACCCGCTGGCCGCCGGTGCCGACGCCGTCTACGAGCGAGCACGGCGGACGGTGCGGTGCGTGACCTGCCCGGAGGCGGGGGCAGCGACTCCGGGCGCACCGACCACCACGGAGGGGACCCTTCCCGAGCCCGTCCGTCCCGGGACGGCCGGTGCCTCTGCGCGGCGCGAGTACGAGCGTCGTAGAGACGACCGCGAACGGCGCGTCCGAGAGCGGCACCCACGGATCGGGGGCTTCCTGCTCGCCGTCGCCGTCGAGCCCGGGTCCACCCGGGCCTGGAGCATCGGGGCTGCCGGTGAGGAGCGGTTGGGGGCTCGCCTCGATGCCCTGGACCCCGACGTCGTCCGGGTGCTGCACGACCGGCGCATCCCCCGCACCCGGGCGAACATCGACCACGTCGCCGTGACCCCGACCGGGGTCGTGGTGATCGACGCCAAGCGCTACCAGGGCCGGCGCCCGTCGCTGCGGGTGGAGGGCGGCCTCCTGCGCCCCCGCGTGGAGACCCTCCTCGTCGGGAACCGCGACCGGACGCCACTGGTCTCCGGCGTCCAGCGTCAGGTCGAGGTGGTGCGCGGCGTCGTGGGCGAGGACGTCCCGGTGACCGGGGTCCTCTGCTTCGTCGACGCCGAGTGGCCACTCATCGGCGGTTCGTTCACCGTCCGCGGCGTGGACGTGGTGTGGCCACGACGACTGTGCGACCGGCTCCCCTCGTCCGGGCCGCTGGCCGCTCGTCTGGACGACCTGCACCGCCGCCTGGCCGAGGCACTGCCACCGGCGTGACGCTGAGCCCACGGGCCCACTCGCGGTCGGCGGACACCCCGATCCCCCACCCTGGGGAAGCTGGCGAGATCTGCTCCGCGCGCACCCCGGCACCGCCACGATGTCCCGGGTGCGGATCGGCACGTGGAACCTGGCGGGGCGGTGGTCGGAGGCCCACCGCGCCTTCGTCGTGTCCCTGGACTGCGACGTCCTCCTCCTCACCGAGGTCTCCGAGCGGGTCCGGCTCCCGGGGCTCTTCGCCCACACCACGGCCGCCACGATGGCGCGCCGGCGGCGATGGGCGGGTGTCTACTCGCGCGACAGGCTGAGCCCCTTGGCCGACCCGCACGGAGCGACCGCCCTGGCGCAGGTGGACGGGCTGCGGGTCGCCTCCACCGTCCTGCCGTGGCGCGCCAGCGGCGGGCGTGCGCCGTGGATCGGCGTCAGCACGCACGAGCGGACGGTCGAGGCCGTCGACGCGATCGTCGACGCCGCTCCCGCGGTCTGGGGCGGGGACCTCAACCACGCCTTCCTGGGCCGGGAGTACTCCGGTTCCCTGGCGGGCCGTCGGCACCTCCTCTCCGCGATCGAGGGTCTGGGGCTCCAGGTGCCCACCGCCCAGGCCCCGCACCAGATCGAGGGGCTGTTCTCCATCGACCACGTCGCCGTGCCGGCGTCCTGGACGACCACCGTGGAGCACCACTCGACGTTGCGAGAGGTCGGACGGCTCTCCGACCACGACGCCTACGTGGTGGAGGCTGAGCCCCGCTGAGCCCCGCTGAGCCCGTCCGACGGCTACGCCCGGTGGACGCGGGAGCGGCCGGACCGCGACGATCCGAGCATGGACTTCTCCGAGGCCAGCCTCGTCCCCGTCACCCTCGAGAGCTGCGGCACCCTCGGCGGGCCCTTCTGGCACGGCACCGCCGCCGCCCTGGAACCCGGTGCCGAGCTCGTGCCCGGCCACCGCTCGAACTACCAGTCCTCACGAGTGATGAACCACGTCTACTTCGCGGGCGACATCGAGGCGGCGGTCTGGGGCGCAGAGCTGGCGACCGCGCTCACCAGCGGCGGCCGCGGCCACGTCTACCTGGTCGAGCCGACCGGTCCCTTCGAGGACGACCCCAACGTGACGGACAAGAAGTTCCCCGGCAACCCCACCCGCTCCTTCCGCTCCCGGCACCCGCTGCGCGTGCTGGAGGAGGTGCCCGGCTGGCCCGCGCACGACCCCGACGTCGTCGCCGGGATGCTCGCGGGTCTGGAGCAGCTGCGCAGCGAGGGCAGGGACGTCATCGAGGACTGAGCGGCACCCGCCGCCCCCTCCCCCCTCAGGGCGTCAACGCTGGTGCCACTGTCCCTGGGAGAGGACTCGCACGTCCTGCGCGCCCCGCTCCCCGGTGACGACGAGGGCGCTGAGGTCGTCGAGCAGGTACGACGGTCCGCCGACGCCGCCGGCCCACTCCTCGGCCGCGGCCAACGTGTTCCCGGGCAGGTCCGGGTTGTCCAGGTGCGGGAAGATCGAGAAGTCGACCAGGCCGAGCGTCGTGTCGTGGCCGGGCTCCCCCGCGGCCGGGTGCTCCGGCGGGGTCCACCCGACGAACTCGGTACCGATCCGCGGCGTCACGACCATCGACCCGGCGCTCAGCCCGACGTAGACGAGGTCCAGGTCGGGCAGCAGGTCCGCCAGGCCGGAGGCCACCATCCAGTGGTGCAGGAACAACGGGTCACCGCCCTCCACGAGCACGGCGTCCGCCCGCTCGAGGGCCGGGAGCCACACCGACTGCTCCAGCGAGGGCAGCGCGGTCAGCTCGAGCACCCCGAGCGAGCCCCAGCCGGCGCCCGCCAGGCTGTTGCCACCGCGAGCACGGATCACCGTGCCCGCCATGTCGACCCCGATGCCCATCGCGTAGAGCGCGGTCGGCACCAGCACCGCGGAGGCCTCGGACACCGGCTTGTCGAGCAGCTCCTCCAGGGCAGCGGTGATGTCGTCGGTGGTCAGGCCACCGGAGGTGAGCAGCATCTTCACGAGGTCTCCCGAGGAACGTGGACGGCGGGCGTGGCAATCTTCGTCCATGCCCACCCAGATGTTCGACGACGGCACCGACAGCGTCCCCGAGACCGTGGCCGGGGACGTGGGACGGGTCGTCGTCATCGGCGCCGGCATCGCCGGGCTCACGTGCGCCAACGCCCTCCTGACCGCCGGCGTCGACGTCGTCCTCGTCGAGGCACGCGACCGGGTCGGCGGCCGACTGCGGACCGTCGACGTGGACGGGCACCCGGCCGACCTGGGCGGCTCGTGGGTGCACCACCCCGAGGACAACCCGCTCACCGACTGGCTGGCGCTGGCCGGCGTCCCGAGCATCGTGGACCCCACCGGCACGCGCTTCACCGGCGCCGACCTCGGAGAGGGCCGCACCCTGACCCCCGCCGAGCTGGAGGGCACCGGCTACGCCGTGTTCGAGCCGCTGGAGGCGGAGGTCCGCGCCGCGATCGCCGCCGACGAGCCCGACGTGTCGGCCGCCGCGGCGATCGACGCCCACCTCGCGGCCACCCACGCCCCGGGCCCCGAGCGCGACAGGCTCCGCCAGCTCATGGCCGCCATGGTCGAGCAGGACGGGGCGGGGCCGCTGTCCGCCATCTCCGCCCGGTGGGCGCTGACCGGCGGGATGTTCGTGGGCGACGTCGTCGACCACGTGCCCGTGGGCGGCTACCGGGCGGTGCTCGCCCCGCTGGCCCAGCCGCTGCTCGACGCCGGCGTCCTGCGCCTGGGGCGGCCCGTGGAGCGCGTGGTCACCTCGCCGGAGGGGGTCCGGGTCGAGGGCACCACGACCGAGGGCCGCGCATGGGCCGAGACCGGCACCCACGTGGTGGTCACCGTGCCCCTGGGCGTGCTCAAGGCCGGCTCGATCGCCTTCGCCCCGCCCCTGCCCGCGCACCGGCAGGCCGTGGTCGACCGCACCGGCTTCGGCACGATGGAGAAGGTCGTGCTCGCCTTCGCCGAGCCCTTCTGGCGCGACCTCGACCCCGGCCTCATGCACTCGGTGATCTATCCCGACGACCGCCGCGAGGCCGCCACCTGGACGTGGGACTTCGGGCTCTCCCCCACCCTCATGTTCCTCGTGGCCGACAGCGCGGTGGCCTCGATGCAAGCCGATCCCCGCGGCTTCGCCACCGCCCAGCTCGCGGCGCTCCTGGGCGGCGACCTGCCGGCCGAGCCCACCGACGTCGCCAGCACCACCTGGGCCGACGACCCGTACGCCCGCGGCGCCTACGGGCACGTCCACCCGGGCCAGGACGACAGCGACTTCGACCGCCTCGGCGAGCCGGTGGGTCGAGTCTGCTTCGCGGGCGAGTCCACCCAGTCCGAGCGGGCCGGTTACGCCGACGGCGCGATGCTCAGCGGGCTGCGGGAGGCCAAGCGGCTGCTCCAGCGCCCGGCCGTGGCCCTGACCGCCGCTCAGACCAGCAGCCCGACCACCAGGTAGACCAGCGCGGCGAGGGCGAGGAGGCCCCAGGCGACCAGGATCAGGCGCGCGCCACGGACCTCCGCGTCCCAGCTCCGGTGGTCGCCGTCGCCGTAGGTGCGCGCCGACTCCAGCACGTGCGGGTCGCCCTCCTCCAGTCCGGTCAGGTAGTCCTCCTGCAGGGCGGCCAGCGCCGCCTCCCGACGACGTCGGCGCTCCCGACGGGCGTGCAGCAGCGCACCCCAGCCACGGCTGGTCACCGGCGTCCACCTCCCGAGTGGTTGACGAGGTCAGCGACCGTACAGCAGCACCTGACGCAGCGGAACCCCAGCGGAACCCCAGCGGCCCTGCTCAGGCCCCCACGTAGGCCGCCAGGTGCCGTCCGGTCAGCGTCGAGCCGTCGGCGACGAGGTCCGCCGGGGTGCCGGTGAAGACGACCTGGCCGCCGTCGTGCCCGGCCCCGGGCCCCAGGTCGATCACCCAGTCCGCGTGCGCCATCACCGCCTGGTGGTGCTCGATGACGACGACGGACTTGCCCGCGTCCACCAGCCGGTCCAGCAGGCCCAGCAGGGTCTCGACGTCCGCCAGGTGCAGCCCGGCCGTCGGCTCGTCCAGGACGTAGACGCCGCCGTCGTCCGCCATCTGCACGGCCAGCTTCACCCGCTGGCGCTCACCGCCGGACAGCGTCGACAGCGGCTGGCCCAGGGTCAGGTAGGGCAGGCCGACGTCCACGAGGCGCGCCAGGATCTTGGCGGCGGCGGGCACCTTGCCCTCGCCCGCCGAGAAGAAGTCCGCGGCCTCCGCCACGGGCATGGCCAGCACGTCCACGATGGTGCGGCCGCCGAGGGTGTACTGCAGCACGTCCTCGGAGAACCGGCGCCCCTCGCAGGTCTCGCACGTGACCGAGGAGGCCTGCGCGAGCGGCAGCCCGTTGTCGATCACCCCGGCACCGTTGCAGGTGGGGCAGGCGCCCTCGGAGTTGGCGCTGAACAGGGCCGGCTTCACGCCGTTGGCCTTCGCGAACGCCTTGCGGATCGGCTCCAGCAGGCCCGTGTACGTGGCGGGGTTGGAGCGCCGCGACCCCTTGATCGCCGACTGGTCGACCACGACGACGTCCTGACCGGGCGCCTTGGCCACGGAGCCGTGGATCAGCGAGGACTTGCCCGAGCCCGCCACGCCGGTCACCACGCAGAGCACGCCGAGCGGCACGTCCACGTCCACCTCGCGCAGGTTGTTCGCGCTCGCGCCCCGCACCTCGAGCCAGGACGACGGCGTGCGCACCGTGCTCTTCAGCGCGGCGCGGTCGTCGAGGTGGCGACCCGTGAGGGTGTCGGCGTCGCGCAGCGCCTCCACCGTGCCCTCGAACACGATCTCGCCACCTGCCGAGCCCGCACCCGGGCCGAGGTCGACGACGTGGTCGGCGATGGCGATCACCTCGGGCTTGTGCTCGACGACGAGCACGGTGTTGCCGAGGTCGCGCAGCCGCTGGAGCAGGTCGTTCATCCGGTCGATGTCGTGCGGGTGCAGGCCCGTGCTGGGCTCGTCGAAGACGTAGGTGACGTCGGTGAGCGCGCTGCCCAGGTGCCTGATCATCCTGGTCCGCTGCGCCTCGCCGCCGGACAGCGTGCCTGAGGGCCGGTCCAGGGAGAGATAGCCCAGGCCGATCGCCACGAAGCTGTCCAGGAGGTGCGCCAGCGACCCCAGCAGCGGGGCCGCCCCGGCCGCCTCGCCCGAGGCGCGCAGGTCGGCGACCCAGCCGGCGAGGTCGGTGATCTGCATGGCGCACGCCTCGGCGATGGAGAGACCGGCGACCTTCGAGGCCCGGGCCGCCTCGGTGAGCCGGGTGCCCTCGCACTCGGGGCAGGTGGTGAAGGCGATCGCGCGGTCGACGAACGCACGGATGTGCGGCTGCATCGCCTCCCGGTCCTTGGCGAGCATCGACTTGCGGATCGTCGGCAGCAGGCCTGCGTACGTCAGGTTGATGCCGTCGATCTTCAGCTTGGTGGCCTCGCGGTGGAGCAGGTCGTCGAGCTGCTTCTTCGTGAAGTCCTTGATCGGGGTGTCGCAGTCGAAGTAGCCGCAGCCGCGCAGGATGCGGCCCTGCCAGCCCTCCATCGAGTACCCGGGGATGGTGAGCGCGCCGTCGTTGATGGAGAGGTTCTCGTCGTACAGGGCGGTCAGGTCGAAGTCGGAGACGCTGCCGCGTCCCTCGCACCGGGGGCACTGGCCGCCGGTCACCGAGAAGGCGCGGCGTTCCTTGACCTCGCGGCCCGCCTTGGTGGTCGTCACCGCGCCGGCCCCCGAGACCGAGGCGACGTTGAAGGAGTAGGCCTGAGGCGGGCCCACGTGGGGGTCCCCGAGCCGGGAGAACAGGATGCGCAGGAGCGCGTTGGCGTCCGTCGCGGTCCCCACCGTCGACCGGGGGTCGGCGCCCAGCCGCTCCTGGTCCACGATGATCGCGGTGGTCAGGCCCTCGAGCACGTCCACGTCGGGGCGTGCCATGGACGGCATGAAGCCCTGCACGAACGAGGAGTAGGTCTCGTTGATCATCCGCTGCGACTCGGCAGCGATGGTGGCGAAGACGAGCGAGGACTTGCCCGAGCCGGAGACTCCGGTGAACACCGTGAGCCGTCGCTTGGGCAGCTCCACCGCGACGTCGCGCAGGTTGTTCTCGCGGGCCCCGACGACCCGGATGGTGTCGTGGGAGTCGGCAGGATGGGCCGACCCGGGCGCGGTGTCGGACGAGGGGTCGGGCACGGGCTGGCTCCTGCCGGGCGAGGGACGGACAGCCATGTCTACCGCACCGTCCCGACACAGACCTTGCACGGCCCGCGGGCTGCCGGGAGCCGTGACCGGACGGCGGCGAGCGGCCCCGGGCAAAGACTGGCGCGAGCAGGCAATCAACCCCGTACCGGGTCTCGCTTTCCGCGCGCGGCGCCCCCTAGAGTGGCGGCGTCGACGCGGCGAACTCCGGGGGGAGGCTCGCCGCCTGTCGAGTGCGGCGGTGATTTCCCTCAGTGGTCACCGATGACGCACCGAGGGCCCCGTCCATCCCACTCGGGCGGGGTCCTCGCTCGTTCTGCGGACGGCTCGAGGAGCATGTGGCCGGGCCGCCCGCGAGGGGGGTGCGCGAGCGACCCGGTCACCGGGTGTGTACCCACGGAGACCCACCAGCAAACGGCAAAGGTAAAGAAACTGTGCGCCCCCGGTGAGCCGGGCACCTCACACCAGCGAGAACCGCACCCGCCGCTCGGCGACGTCGACCTCCTCGAGGCGGAGCCTGACCTGCCCACCCAGGGGCAGCTCCCGGTCGGCCACCAGCGGGGCCTCGACCGCCGGGCTGCTGATCACGACCTGCCCGCGCGTGTGGTCGTCGTCGTCGCGGTCCACCACGAAGGCGTCGAACTGCTCGCCCACGGCGCCGGCCAGCACCCCGGCCTCGACGAGGTCGAGCACCGCACGCTCGTAGGCGACCGCGCGCCGCCCGGAGGCCGCCAGCGTGGCCGGCAGACCGGGCAGCGCCGTGCGCACCCAGGTCGGCACGTCCCCGCCCGAGCAGAGCGCCAGGCACACCTCCAGCGCGTACCGGTCGCCCAGGCGCCGCAGCGGCGCCGTGACGTGGGCGTACTCGGTGGCCAGACCGGCGTGCCGGGCGTAGGGCGGCACGTCACCGTCGAACGTCACGTACCCGGCACCCCGCAGCACCCGGGTCACGTCCAGCAGCATCGCCACGTGCCGCGGCTCGTCCGGGTCGAGCGTCCGCACGAAGTCGGCGAAGAGCATCTCGGCGGGCCAGTCCAGGCCCAGCGCACGGGCACCGCGGCGCAGCCGCTGCTCCTCGCCCGGGTCGCGCGCCGGCAGGGTCCGCAGCATCCCCACCTCGCCGTAGAGCATCATCGCGGCGGCCGCGAAGCCGGTCAGCAGGGAGACCTGCGCGTTCCACTCCTCCACCGGCAGGCGGGTGCGGTGCTCGAGCCGCCACCGGTCCCCCACCACGTCCACCTCCTGCTCCGGCACGGGCAGGCTGATCCCACCGCGGGCGGCCTCGCGCGCCAGTCGCAGCGGCCCGAGGTCGGCCAGCACCGCCAGGGTGGCCGGTCCGGCGCCGGCGTCCACCAGGGCCTGGGCCTCCTCGTAGGACAGCTGCTGGCGCGACCGCACCCGGACCCGCTCGAGGTCGGCGTCGACGCGCTCGCCGTCGGCGGTCATCCGGATCGTCCACAGCAGCGCCGGCCGCTCCTCCCCCGGCAGCAGCGACGCAGCGCCCTCGCTGAGCACCGGCGGGTAGAGCGGCACCGTGGCCTCGGCGCCGTACAGGGTCTGGCCGCGGCGGTGCGCCTCCGCGTCCAGCGGGTCGCCGGCGGTGACGAAGGCCGCCACGTCCGCGATCGCGTAGTGGACGAGGAAGCCGCCGTCCTCCGTCCGTTCCAGGTGCATCGCCTGGTCGAGGTCGCGCGATCCCGCGGGGTCGATGGTGATCAGCGGCAGGTCGGTGCGGTCGACCTCGGGCATGCGCGGGGCCGCCGCCGCGGCGCGCGCCGCGGCCAGCACCGCGGCGGGGAACTCCGGGTCGACCCCGAGCTCGACCTGCACCTCACGGACCCCCGCCGCCAGCGTGCGCGCCGACACCCCCTCGTCGTAGGCACGGACCCTGACCACGGGGTGGGAGCTCATACCAGGCACGATAACCAGCACCATGCTGATCCTGCTGCCCCCCAGCGAGGGCAAGACCGCGCCCCGACGCGGTGCCCCGCTGGCCCTCGACTCGCTCTCCCACCCCGCGCTCAACCCGACCCGCGAGCGCGTGCTCGACACCCTGGTCACGCTCTGCTCCGGGGACGCCGAGCACGCCGCCTCCGTGCTGGAGGTCGGCTCCACCCAGCTCGACCTGGTGACGGCCAACGCCCGGTTGCGCGAGGCGCCGACCGGGCGCGCGGACGCCATCTACACCGGCGTCCTCTACGACCACCTGGACGCCGGCGGGCTCAGCGCGGCCGCCAAGCGGCGGGCGTCCTCGCGGCTGGCGGTGGTCTCGAGCGTGTTCGGGCTGGTCCGCCCCGGCGACCGGGTGCCCGCCTACCGGCTCTCCGGCCAGACGAGCCTGCCTGGCCTCGGGCCCGTGGCGTCGGCCTGGCGGCCCGTGCTGGGCGAGGCCGTCGCGGCGCAGGTCGGTCGCGGCCTGGTGGTCGACCTGCGCTCCAGCGTCTACGCCGGCTTCTGGCGCCCCGGCAAGGACGCCGGCGACGTGGACCCGCGCACCCGGGTGGCGACCGTGCGGGTGCTGCACGAGCAGGGCGGCAAGCGGAAGGTCGTCAGCCACTTCAACAAGGCCACGAAGGGCCGCATCGTGCGGGCACTGCTCGAGGACGGCGCGGACCCGACCACCCCGGCCCGGCTGGCCGAGGCGCTCCGCGACCTGGGGTGGGCCGTGGAGGTCGGCGAGCCGGGCGCCCAGGGCACCCGGCTCGACGTGGTCGTCACCGAGCTCTGAGGAGCTTCACCTCACCAACGGGAGGCGTCGAAGCTGCCGCCGTCCCCCGGGGGTCGGGCGTTGAACAGCCGCATGGACCCGCGGTGCCCCGGCAGCGGACCGTCGGTGACCCGGTCGTCGGGGTAGAAGGAGACGACGGTGACGGACGCCGGGGCCAGCTCCATCCGGTGGACGACGGCGATGTCGACGCCGAGCGCCGCCGCCGTCAGGGTCTTGATCGGCGTCACGTGCGAGGCCACCACCACGGTCGACCCGGCGTGCTCCTCGACCACTCGCCGCAACCCTGCGTGCACCCGGTCGCGCACCGACCCGAACGACTCCCCGCCCGGGGGCGAGACCTGGGGGTCGGCGATCCAGCTCATCAGGTGCTCGGGGTCGCGCTCCATCACCTCGGGGAAGGTCAGCCCCTCCCAGTCACCGAACTCCATCTCGGCGAAGCCGGGCTCGGGGGCGGCGGCACGTCCCAGGCGGTCGCCCAGCACGGCCGCCGTCTCGACGGTGCGCCGCACCGGCGAGGTGACCAGGGCGCCGACGGTCTCGGCCAGCGGCGCCAGCCAGTCGGCGGTCGCCCGCACCTGCGCCAGGCCCTCGGCCGACAGCGGCGGGTTGTCGCCGCCCAGGCCTCCGGAGAACTTCTTCGATGCTGTGTGCACGGTGACGCCGTGCCGCACCAGCACCAGGGTGGTGGCGGGCCCGCCCGACGCGGCCCAGCCGCGCGCGGGCGCGGGCTTCTGCTCGGTCGCAGCCGCGGTGGGGGCGTTCTCCACCTCGGGGGCGTAGGAGACCCCGTCGCGAATGCCGTCCAGGGCCTCGTTGGCGAGGCGGTCGGCGTGGGCGTTCTCGGCGCGCGGCACCCACGTGTAGGTGGTGCCGGCCGGGGCGAGCGCGGACGCCTCCGCGTGCAGCGGCCTCATCGCCGGGTGCTTGACCTTCCAGGCACCCTTCATCTGCTCCACGACGAGCTTGGAGTCCATCCGCACCTCGATCGCGGCGCCCGGGGCCACCTCGGCGGCCAGCCGCAGCCCGGCGACCAGGCCGGAGTACTCGGCCACGTTGTGCGTGGCGCGACCGATCGTGGTGCCGTCCTCGGCGAGCACCTCGCCGGAGGCGGCGTCGCGCACCAGGGCGCCGTAGGCGGCCGGGCCGGGGTTGCCGCGGGAGCCGCCGTCGGCCTCGACGACGACCGTGGTCGACCGGGGCCGGCTCACAGCCCGGATTCGGCCGTGCGCACGATGATCCGGTCGCACTCCTCGCAGCGCAGCACCTCGTCGGTGGTGGCGGCGCGGAACTCGGCGAGCACGCCCGGGTCGAGCGCCAGCTGGCAGCCGGTGCAGCGGCGCTGCACCAGCGGTGCCGCCGCGACCCCGCCCTTGGCGGCACGGAGCCGGTCGTAGAGCTTCACCAGCGGCTCGGGCAGGCCCTCGGCCGCCGGCCCGCGGGCGCCCTGGACCTCGGCGAGCTCGGTGGCCAGGCCGGCGTCCTTGGCCGCGCGGGTGCTCTCGAGCTCGTCGCGCTTCTCCTCGATGACCGCGACCTGGTCGGAGAGCTGCTGGAGCATCGCGGTCGCGGCCTCCAGCCGCTCCATGACCTCGAGCTCCTCGTCCTCCAGGGTCCCGATGCGACGCTCGAGGGAGACGAGCTCCGCGCTCATCCGCTCGAGGTCCTTGGGGTTGGAGATGGCGCCGGAGTCCATCCGGTCGCGGTCGCGGGTGCGACGCGTCTTCACGGCCTCCACGTCGGCGTCGACCTTCTTCTGCTCGACGGTCAGGTCGTCGACCAGGATCTGGGCGTCACGCACCTGGTCGACCAGGCCGGAGCGCTCCTTCTCCAGCTCGGCGACCTGCGCGATCTCCGGCAGCGTGCGCCGCTGGTGGGTGATGCGGTCGGCGCGGGAGTCGAGGTCCTGCACCTTCAGCAGCTGGAGCTGGGCGGCGGGGTCGGCTTTCAGCGTCGTCTCCTTGTTCCTCTACCCGGGCGCGTGCCTGCTGTTCAGGCCCGCAGCGACCAGGGGTCCGTGCACGTCGTGCTGACGCGGACCTCCACGGTATCGCCCCCGGGCAGCATGGGCAGCGTCGCGGTCAGCCGATCGGCCAGCACGGGCAGCCAGGTCCACTCCGCGGCCCAGTGCGGGACGTCGACGAGGGCCGGCGCGCCGTGCTCCAGCAGCTCCGAGGCGGGGTGGTGGCGCAGGTCCGAGGTGACGTACACGTCGGCCTCGCCCCGCGCGGCCAGCCCGCGCACGGTGTCCAGCAGGAAGTCGCCCGCGCCGCCGCACAGCGCCACCGACCGCACCAGGCGGTCGGGGTCCCCACCGGCGCGCACCCCGGCGGTGGTGCCGGGCAGGCTCGCGGCCACGTGCCGGGTGAACGCGGCCAGGGTCATCGGCGCGGGCAGCACGCCGAGGCGTCCGGTGCCGGTGGTCGGCTCGACGAGGCCGGGGTCGGCCATCTCGAGCACGTCGTAGGCGGGCTCCTCGTAGGGGTGCGCGGCGAGCATCGCTCGGACGACGGCCGCCCGCCGCGTCCGCGGGAGCACGACCTCGATCCGCACCTCCTCGACCACCTCCGGCACCCCGACCGTGCCGATCGTCGGGTGCGCGCCGGCGACGGGCCGGAACCGCCCCTCCCCGGCCGTCGTGAACGAGGCCTGCTCGTAGTCGCCCAGCCGGCCGGCGCCGGCCTCGGCCAGCGCGGCCCGCATCCCGTCGGCCTCCGCCACCGGCACGAACACGCTGAGCTTGTCGAGCGCCGGGCCGCGTGCCTCGTCCGGGACGAGGGGGCGGACGTCGGCGAGCCCGAGCGCGAGCGCCATCGACTCCGAGACACCCCCGAGGGCCAGGTCGGCGTTGGTGTGCGCGGTGAGCAGCGCGCAACCGGTGCGCACCAGCGTGGTCAGGGTCCGCCCCTTGGGCGTGGCCGGCGTGAACCCGTGCACGCCCTTGAGGAACAGCGGGTGGTGGGTGAGGAGCAGGTCGGCGTCCCAGGCCTCCGCCTCGGCCGCGACTGCCGGAGCGGGGTCGACGGCGAGCAGGACCCGGCGGACCGGCTGGTCGTCCTCGCCCCAGGTGCGGCCCACCCTGTCCCACGACTCCGCCGTGGACGGCGGGTACCAGCCGTCCACGAGGGACTGGACCTGCTGGAGCGTGGGGGCCGGTGTGCTGTCCGCCATGCGCCCGACCCTAGCCACCGCCACGGGCCTACGCTCAGGGCGTGCCCGTCGTGAAGATCAACGCCATCTCCGTCCCGCCCGGCGCCGGTGAGGAGCTCGAGAAGCGGTTCGCCGCCCGTGCCCACTCCGTCGACGGCTCCCCCGGGTTCCTCGGCTTCCAGCTGCTGCGCCCCACCGGCGGGGAGACCCGCTACTTCGTGGTGACCCACTGGGAGGACGAGGAGTCCTTCGCCGCGTGGCGCGACGGCGACGCCCGCGCCGCGCACGCCGCCCCCGAGGGCGAGGCCCCGCGCAAGCCGGTCTCCTCCGGCGCCGAGCTCCTCGAGTTCGAAGTCGTGCTCGACGTCCGCCCCTGACCCACCCGTCCTCGCGCCGAGTCGGCAGCAACTCTCACCACGCTTCTGACGACTCGGTGCCGAGTCGGCAGCACGTTGCTGCCGACTCGGCGGCGGGGGCAGTCGAGCAGTGTCGGCGGAGCAGGGTCAGTTGACCTGGCGGGTGCGCCCCTCCCAGTAGGGGGCGCGCAGCTTGAACTTCTGCAGCTTGCCGGTCGCGGTGCGCGCCAGCTCGGGGCGGAACTCGATGCTGGTCGGCGACTTGTAGCCGGCGAGCCGGTCCTTGCACCACGCGATGAGGTCTCCCTCGGTGGCCTCCTCGCCGGGGGCGAGCACCACGAGCGCCTTGATCGTCTCGCCCCACTTCTCGCTGGGCACGCCGATCACCGCCACCTCGGCCACGGCCGGGTGGCTGAACAGGGCGTCCTCGACCTCGATCGAGGAGACGTTCTCGCCGCCGGTGATGATCACGTCCTTCTTGCGGTCGCTGATGGTGAGGTAGCCGTCGGGGCCGATGGTGCCGCCGTCGCCGGTGTGGAACCAGCCGCCCTCGAGGCAGCGGGCGGACTCCTCCGGCTGCTCCCAGTAGCCCTCGAGCACCTGGTTCGCACGGGCGAGCACCTCGCCGCCCTCGCTGTGCTCGGTCGGCTCCGAGAGGGCCAGGCGGACGCCGAGGGCCGGCGCGCCCGCCCGCGTGAGCAGGCCCGCGCGCTCCTCGGCCGGCAGGTGGTCCCACTCGGCGCGGCCACGGTTGAACGTGAGCAGCGGGCTGGTCTCGGTGAGGCCGTAGATCTGGATGAACTCCCAGCCCAGCTCCTCCTCCACGCGCACGACCGTCTTCGTCGGGGGCGGGGCGCCGGCCATGATGATGCGGACCTTGTCGCGCCCCGGGATCGGCCCCTCCCAGTCCTTGGCGGCCTCGAGCACGGCGTTGGCGACCGCGGGCGCGGCACACATGAACGTGACGCCGTGCTCCTCGACGCGGCGCAGGATCTCCGCCCCGTCCACCTTGCGGAGCACGATCTGCGGGATGCCCAGCCCCGTGGTCGCGAACGGCATGCCCCAACCGTTGGCGTGGAACATCGGCAGCGTGTGCAGGTACACGTCCCGGTCGCTCAGGCCCGCGTGCATCGCGAACGTGACGGCGTTGGTCCACACGTTGCGGTGGGTGATCTGCACGCCCTTGGGCCGCGCGGTCGTGCCCGAGGTGTAGTTGATGTAGGCGGTGGCGTTCTCGTC
The DNA here is from genome assembly GCF_023656415.1 of Nocardioides bruguierae. GTDB lineage: Bacteria > Actinomycetota > Actinomycetes > Propionibacteriales > Nocardioidaceae > Nocardioides > Nocardioides bruguierae. The sequence goes on along the minus strand of NZ_JAMOIL010000003.1, from coordinate 35,117 downwards.
GGGCTCCCAGGCCCGCGGCTCGGCCCCGCCGTCCTCCGGCGCCGCCGCGTAGAGGTGCTCGTCCTGCCCGAGCACGAAGGTGTGCTCCACCGGCATGTCGCCGTGGGTGTCGACGAGCTCCGGGTCCAGGTAGAGCACCCGGGCGCCGGAGTGCTCGAGGATGTAGCGGACCTCGTCGGGGCGCAGCCGGAAGTTCACGGGCACCAGGACGCGGCCGAAGCCGGCGACGCCGTAGAAGGACGTCAGCAGTCGCGCCGCGTTGTGGCTCACGACCGCCACCCGCTCGCCGACCTCGATCCCCAGCTCGTCCAGCTTCGCCGCCTGCCGCCGGGCCAGGGCGTGCATCTGCGCGTACGTGAGCGCGCCCTTCTCCCCCAGCGCCTCCGCGGGCTGCTCCGGCTCGTCGACGACGCCGGTGCGCTGGCCGTAGACGGTGAGTGCGCGGTCGAGGAAGTCGTTCACGCTGAACGGGACGATCATGGGCCCTCCTGGCGGTGGCGGAGCTCGGGCGGCGGTCGCAGATGTGACCGCCGCCACTGTAGGCCGGACGTCCGAGACTGCCCCGGCGTCACGCGGCGGACGTCGCTGAGCGGACGGCTGAGCACGCTCAGCGGCACGCTCCGCCGCGAAGGTCCCGGGCCGGTCGACCCTGGCGGCGCCCGGCCGCGCCGCGGTCCCCGATCCCCGACGCGGATGAGATGGCTCTCATGAACGGCTCACGCAGGCGTCATCCTCGGGCAGGATCGTCCTCGTCATGAACCGTTGGATGACCGCCGGGCTCGGCCTGGCCCTGCTCCTCGCCCTCGGCCTCGCCGGCTCCGTCGCCTGGGCCTCCTCCGGCGAGGACGAGGAGGAGCGCCGCGCCCCGATCGTGCTGCGCTCCCCCGGCACCGCCACACCCTCGGACACCGCCTCGCCCGGCACCGGTCCCTCCGACGACGCCACCGGCCGCGGCACCCGCGACGACCGGTCTGACGACGGCAAGGACGACAGGGACGACCGCTCCGGTCGCGACGACTCCGACGACCGTGACGATGACCGTGACGACGACCGCGACGACGACCGCGACGACCCCGACCTCGTCGTCCCGGACTACGACGACGATGATGACGACGACGGCGCGGACGACTCCGACGACGACTCCTCCGACGACGACCGTGACGACCGCGACGACGACTGACCGTGCCGCGCCTCCCCCACCGCTCCGTCAGCGTCCGCACCCGCATCACCGCGGCCGTGGCGGCGCTGGTGGCTGCCAGCCTGACGGTGGCCGGCCTGCTCGTCTGGGCCATCGAGAACCAGCGGCTGGAGGAGCACACCCAGGAGGCCGTCGAGCAGGAGCTGGGCGAGTTCGCCACGCTGGCCGCCGACGGCGTCGACCCCGCGACGGGCGAGCCGTACCCGGGCGTGGCCGCGCTGCTGCGCGAGTTCTTCGAGCGCAACGTCCCCGACACCGACGAGCTGCTGGTCGGGTGGGTCGAGGGCCGCGACGTGCGCTACTACTCCGGCCAGGACGCCGACACGCTGGTCACCGACCCCGCGTTCGTCTCGGCGGTCGCCGACGTGGTGGCCACGGGCGACACCAGCCGACTCAGCCTGCCCGGGGCGGGCGACCTGCTGCTCGTGGCGCAGCCCGTCACCGTCGACGGCGGCGAGCAGACCGGGGCGCTGGTCGTGGTGACCCGTCTCGACGTCACCTTCTCCGGTCTGGCGGAGACGATGCGCACCTACACGCTGGTCTCCCTGGTGGCGCTCCTGCTGGTCACGGCGGCCGCGTTCGCGCTCACGGGCAGGCTGCTCGCGCCACTGACGTCGCTGCGCCGCACGGCCGAGGAGGTCGCCTCGTCCGCGGACCTCTCCACCCGGCTGCCCGAGCGGGGCAACGACGACGTCACCGCGCTGACGCGCACGGTGAACCAGATGCTGGCCCGGCTCGAGGACGCCTTCGCCGAGCAGCGGCGGTTCCTCGACGACGCGGGCCACGAGCTCCGCACGCCGCTCACGGTGCTGCGCGGCCACCTCGAGCTGCTGGACGGCTCCGACCCGGCCGACGTGGCGGAGACCCGGGCGTTGCTGCTGGACGAGGTGGACCGCATGTCCCGCCTGGTCGGGGACCTCATCCTCCTCGCCAAGAGCGACCGGCCCGACTTCCTCCGCCCCGGCCCCGTCGACCTCGCCCGGCTCAGCGAGGACCTGCTCGCCAAGGCCACCGGCCTCGGGGACCGGGCCTGGCGCCTGGAGGCCGGCGCCGTCGGGACCGTCGAGGCCGACGAGCAGCGCCTGACCCAGGCCGTGCTCCAGCTGGCGTCCAACGCCGTGCGGCACACCGACCCCGGCGGCGAGATCTGCCTGGGCACGGCCTGGCGCCCGGACGACGGCGGGCGGCTGCGGCTGTGGGTGCGCGACACCGGCCCCGGGGTGCCGGAGGCCGAGCGGGAGCGGATCTTCGAGCGCTTCGCACGTGCCCCCGGCCAGTCCGCCGAGCACGAGGGCTTCGGCCTGGGCCTGTCCATCGTCTCGGCCATCGCCGAGGCGCACGACGGCCAGGTCACGCTGGACGAGGAGCACCCGGACGCCCACCCGGACGCCCGCCCCCGGGGCGCCCTGTTCACCCTCGAGGTCGCGGCGCCCGCGATCTCCGTCGAGCAGCACCCGGCTCCCACCACCCAGGAGGTCCCGTGGCCCGCATCCTGATCGTCGAGGACGAGGAGCGGATCGCGTCCTTCGTGGCCAAGGGGCTGCGGGCCGACGGTCACCAGACGACCGTCGTCGGCGACGGCCTGTCGGCGCTCGACCACGCGCTGGCCGGCGACGCCGACCTCGTCGTCCTCGACATCGGCCTGCCCGACATCGACGGGTTCGAGGTGCTCGAGCAGCTGCGCTCGCAGGGCAGCCGCGTGCCCGTGGTGGTGCTGACCGCCCGGGACTCCGTCACCGACACCGTCTCGGCCCTCGAGGGCGGGGCCGATGACTACCTCTCCAAGCCGTTCCGGTTCGCCGAGCTCCAGGCGCGGGTGCGGCTGCGGCTGCGGCAGGCCCAGGCGGTCGCGGACGAGGCGCGCGGCCGCGACGTGCTCGAGGCCGGCGGGATCAGCCTGGACCTGCGCACCCGCCGCGCCCGCGTCGACGGCACCGAGGTCGACCTCTCCGCGCGGGAGTTCGCCATGGCCGAGCTGTTCATGAGCCACGCCGGCCAGGTGCTCTCCCGCGAGCAGCTGCTCGACCGGGTCTGGGGCTTCGACTTCGACCCTGGCTCCAACGTCGTGGACGTCTACGTGGGCTACCTGCGCAAGAAGCTCGGCGCCGAGGCGATCAGCACCGTCCGCGGCATGGGCTACCGCTTCGTGCTCTGAGCCGCCGAGGACGTCATACGTCTGAGGGACACTGCGTCCGCCCCGTATGACGTCCCGGCAGGCGTCAGCGCTTGAGGGCCGCCTTGGCCCGGACGCGGGCCTCGGTGCGGACGCGGTCCCACGGGGTCGGCCGCCCACGGCCGACGGCGTCACCGGCGACCGGCTCGGTCTGCTCCCACACGCGCCGCCAGGCGGCCACGTCGGGGCCCGACGGGTCCGGCGTGGTGCCGGCCGAGCGCCGCAGCTGGGCCTCGTACCAGGACGTCCGCTCCTCGTCGAGCAGCGCCGCGACGGCGTCCTTGATCCGGGGCGCGAACTCGCGCACCGACTCGCCCTCGGCGGCCCGCAGGGGCTCCCCGAAGCGCACGGTGACCTCGCGTCGACGACCATCCGTCCTCGACGGCCACCCGGCGCCGCGCGGCATGGCCGCGAAGGTGCCGCGGTGGGCCACCGGCACGACGGGCACGTCGTGGGTCTGCGCGAGGAACGCCGCGCCCATCCGGAAGCCCTGGAGCCACCCGTCGCGCGACCGGGTGCCCTCGGGGTAGACGACGAGCGACCAGCCGTCCGCGAGCACCTCGCCCGGGGTGGCGGCCATGGAGCCGCCGCGCCGGTCGATCGGGAAGGTGTTGAACACCAGCGAGGAGCCGACGGCCTTCCACCAGGTGTCGAAGAAGTAGTCCGCGGCCGCCGCGACGGCCGTCTTCCGCCGCCAGGCGTCGGGCAGCGACAGCAGCAGCAGGGGCGTGTCGAGGTGACTCGCGTGGTTGGCCACGAAGATGACCGGGCCGTCGAGGCGCTCGAGCACGTCGAGACCCTCGACGCGGGTGTGCACCTGGGAGCGGAACAGCGGCTCCAGGCCCACCTTCTGCGCGATCTCGCGGGCCGCCATCACGGCAGGACGCCGCGCCCAGCCCGTGTCGAAGACGGTGCTGTGCTGCGGCAGCACGTACGGCTCGGCCGAGCGCGGCACCTGGCCGCGCCGGCCCCAGCGGAACCCGCGCGCGGTCCGGCGGACGTCCGCGACGCCGCCGGAGAGGAACTCACCGACGCCCATGCTCAGACCTTCACGTCCGCGAGGATGTGCGGCGGGTTGTGCAGGTAGGTGATCGAGGGGCTGGTGCCCACGGACCCCGAGACCATCTCCAGGGCGTCGTTGAGCGAGGACGCCGCGCGGAAGCCGAGCCGCTTGGCGACCTTGCGGTCGCCGCCCACCCAGACGACGTCGCCGACGTGGTCCATGGCGTGCGCCGCCCAGTACCACATGTAGAACGGGTGGACGCCGTGGTAGGCGTTCGAGGTGCGGTACAGGTGCCGGTACCAGGGGTCCTCGGCGAACTGCTTCTCGTACTTCTCCCCGATCACCTGCGGGTCGGTGGTCTCGGCGAGCACCTCCTCGTAGAAGTCCACGTAGGAGGGGTGGTGCAGCTGGTTGAAGCCCTCGTTGAGCGGGTGGTAGAGGATCACCGCTCCCCCGCGCTTGACCATCGGGTGGCCGCGGTAGGAGTTGAAGTAGTAGCCCAGGCCCATGCAGGTCGCGAGGATCGGGTTCATGGAGCTGTTGACGTTGTAGGGGCCCAGGTAGGGCACTCCCAGCACGAGGACGTCGGAGTAGCCGTCGACCTCGACCAGCTGCTGCTGGTGGACCTTGGCGATCGTCCGCTCGTGCACGGCCTCGACCTCGCCGGCGTTGACGCCGGTCAGGCCGTAGGGGGCGCGCATGTCGTGGAAGATCTTGTGCCGCAGCTTCTGCGGGGCCACCGCCAGGCCGCGACGGGCGGCGAGCATGGACGCCTGGTCCTTGAGGTTCCACTCCCACTCGCGCTTCATCAGGAAGTCGAAGGGCTTGGGGAAGACGTCGTTGTTGACGGTCGTCTCGATCTGGAAGACCTTCACGTGGTCCTTGATGAGCCGACCCATGCGCCACGCGGAGTGGTGCATCTTCGAGGCCTTGTGGTCCATGAACGACCGGCTGTGCACCATCGTCTTGGCCGTGTGGTGGTGCTTGAGCGAGGTGTAGGACGACAGCCCCACGCCGACGGACTTGTGCCCGCCGTCCATCGCCACCAGGTTGAGGTTCACGTAGACCAGCAGGTCGGACTCGGCGGCCCGCTTGCTGATCTCGACGTCCTCGCCCTCGTCGGTGGTGCCCAGGTGCGCGAGCGCGTCGCGGTCCTCGGCGTCGAAGTTGTAGAGCTTGCCCTGGGGGTAGAACGACCGGAAGACGCGCTCGCCGACGATGTGCTCGAGCTCGGCGGCGTTCATCCGGCGGTGCAGCGCGTTGGCGGCAATGATCTCGACGTCGTCCACGCCCGCGGCGGCGGCCAGGGTCAGCACTGCCTCGATCACCCGCTGGCGGACGTCGGGTCGCTGCATCGTGGGCAGCGGCAGCGAGAGGTCGTCGAAGGCGATCGTCAGTCGCATGCCGGAGAACAGCAGCTCGGGCAGCGGCTCGGAGTCGACGGGGTTCAGCAGGGCGTCGCGGATGGCGCCGTCCACGTCGTCGATGGCCGGCAGCGACTCCGGCGGGTAGACGACGCGGGTCCCCAGCGGGAACTCCTCCATGCGGAAGCCGAGGCCCTCGTGGACGACCAGCGGCGGGGTGCGGTCGTCGACCTCCAGGACGAATCCGGGTCTGCTCACGGGTGCTCCACCTTGATCTCTCGTGCAGTAGTACTGGGTCTCGACGCGCCGCCGCGCCCTCGTGCCTCGGTCGCGCCGCTTGCTCGACCTCCCCGGGCCCACGCCACTCGTTCGTCCCTCACGAGCGGCTGCCCGGTGAGAAGGCGACCTTGACGGTGCCGAGGCGACCGGCGGAGTGCGCGTGGTCGATCGCCTCGCGCCAGCGGTGCAGCGGGTAGCGGGCCACCGAGTCGGCCATCGCGGCGACGGCCTCGTGGGCGGCCAGGTCGACGGCGGCGTCGAACGAGCCCCGCTCGGCGCCGTCCGGGCCGGTCAGGGACGCCTCGGTGCGGGCCGAGGCGTAGGTGCCGACCAGCTCGAGCTCGCGGAACCACAGCGCCGAGAGGTTGGCCGGGGCCGGCATCCCGGAGACGACCACGCGTCCGCCGGCGCGGGTGGCGCCCATGGCGGTCTCGAGGGAGGCGGCGGACCCGACGGCGTCGATCGCCACGTCCACGCCACCCAGCAGGTAGGGACGCGAGAACTCCGGGCGCAGCTGGAAGGCGCCGGTGGAGCGGCGCACCCGGCGCAGCACCTCGGACGGTGCCACCACGTCGGTCGCGCCGGCGAGCCGGGCGATCTCCTTCTGCAGCGGGTGCTTGGCGACCACGAGGACCTCGGCGGCCGGCGTCAGCTCGCGCAGGGCGAGCGTGGCCAGCAGGCCGACCGCGCCGGCGCCGGAGACGAGCACCCGGTCACCGGGCTGCACGCCCGCGCGCAGGGCGGTGTGGACGGCGCACGCGATCGGCTCGACCAGCACGGCCTGCTCGTCGGTGAGCGCGTCGGGCACCGGGTGCAGCTGGCTGCGGTGCGCGACCAGCTGCTGGCCCCACCCACCGCCGGTGTCGGCGCAGAAGCCGGTCTGCAGGCCGGGCGAGAGGTGCCCGACCGTGATCCGCGAGCAGCGGTTCGTCGCGCCGACCGCACAGGCCTCGCAGGACTCCACGCCACGCGCGGCGCAGGTCAGCACCGGGTCGACGACGACGCGGGTGCCGGCGGGCAGGTCCTCGCAGTCGTCCACCAGGTCGGCGACCACCTCGTGACCGGGCGTGAACGGCAGCGACACGACGGCCGAGAAGTACAGCGACGTGCGACCCGAGAGCATCCCGAGGTCGGAGCCGCAGATGCCCGACAGCCGGGTGCGCAGCCGGGCCCAGCCGGGTTTGCCGGTGGCCTTGGGGGCCTCGGGGCTCGCCACCCGCAGCGGCGCGGCGAAGCCGGACAGGATGCCGGGCATGCGGCTGCCCATGGCCTTGCCGGCCAGGGTCCGCGGCACGGACCGGAACATCTCCAGGGCGACGGTCATCGGGCGCTCCCGGCGGGGTCGAGGGTGCGGCGTCCGGTCTCGGGGCTGGCCCAGTCGACGATCGTCCAGTGGTGGCGGCGGGCGTGCCGCATGAGCGCCACGTCGGGGCTCACGGCCACGGGGTTGCCGACCTCGGCCAGCAGCGGCAGGTCGGAGTGCGAGTCGGCGTAGGCGAACGAGCGCGACAGGTCCAGCCCGTGCTCGCTGGCGTAGCCGCGCAGGAACGCTGCGCGGGACTCCCCCACCAGCGGCGAGGAGACCAGGTGCCCCGTCGCGCGGCCGCGCGCGTCGGTCACCAGGTCGACGGCCTCGACGTGGTCGAACAGCGGCGCCAGCGGGCGGGTCAGCGGGCGAACGGCCCCGGTCACCAGCACGGTCCGGTGCCCGGCCCGGCGGTGCTCGCGGATGCGGCGCACCGCCTCCGGCGCCAGGCGGGAGAGCACGTGGGCGGTGAGCAGCTCGTCGGCCACCGCGTCCAGCTCGGCCAGGTCGGCGCCGGCGTACTCCCGGTAGACGGCGCGCAGCAGGGCGCCGCGCTCCTTGCGCTCGGCGCGCACCAGCCCCGGCACGCGGGCCGCGGTGCGGGCGAGCTCGGCCAGACGTCCCGTGCCCTCGAGCTCGGCCAGGCGCATCCACAGGTAGGTCTCGACCACGTTGGACGACAGCAGGGTGCCGTCCATGTCGAAGACGGCGACGACGTCCGACTCCCCCGGGCCCTGCTCCGGCGTCGCGCCGGCGGCGGGGCCCTCGACGACCGTGCGCAGCTCGGATCCTCCGGCGGTGCGGCCCTTCTCGCGGCGCAGGCGCAGCTCGTCGAGACGGCGCACCGGCTTGGTCACCGACGGGAAGTGGATGTCGCCCAGGTAGACGGCCCACTCGACCACGGCGGTGTCGAACGTGAAGATCGCCTGGTCGGCCGGCGACAGCGAGTGCTGCAGCGCCAGCGTGCGACGGTCGGAGTAGCGCAGGTCGGCCTTCGCGTACTCCTGGTAGAGCGTCAGGTAGCGGCGCAGGAACTCCACCCGCGCGTTCTGCTTGTCGATGCCGGTCGCGATCGACCGCGAGCGGGCCGAGCGGGGTGCCCGGTCGACGAGGTAGTCGGCGACCTTGAGGGCACGCTCGCTGGTGGACAGCAGCCGCTCGACGCTGGCCGCCCCCGGGAACTTCCAGGCCGGCAGCGCGACGGTGCCGCGCGGTCCGCCCGCGAACGGGTGGGCCTGGAAGTAGTCGCGCACCTGCTCGTAGAGCACGCGGAAGGTCAGCGGGTTGCGGTCGCCCGAGGAGACGTGGAAGTAGGCCACCTCGGCGGGGGCCGGCGGGTGGGCCAGCACCGCGACGATGGCGGAGACCACGTGGTCCACCGGCACGATGTCGATGGTGGTGTCGGACGCGGCCGGGAACTCCGGCAGCTCACCGCGGCCGTAGGCGAGGATGAGCGGCTCGGCCATCTTGAAGCCCTCGATCCAGCCCGGGTAGGGCCGCTCGAGCGCGGACTCGATGATGCTCGGGCGGACGATCGAGACGACTCGGCCGCCGGCGGCGTGGGCCTCGACGACCCGCTCGCCCAGCGCCTTGGTGAAGGTGTAGCAGTCGGTCCAGCCGAGGCTGCGGGCACGCTCGGTGCCGACCCGGACCAGCTCGTCCTTCACCCACTGCTTGCGGGCCTCCTCGGCCGCACGGGATGCGGTGAGCATGCCGGCGCGGCCGTGGGTGCGCTCGGCAGCCTCGCTCAGCTCGGCGAGCTTGTCGCTGGTGCGCGAGCGGTGCTCGACCTCGCCCTTCTGCGCCAGGCCCCAGGCCAGCTCGGCCGCCACGTCCACGTCGTGCTCGACGCTCGCCTCGGGCACGTGGCCGCGGCGACGACCCGCCACGTAGGCGGTGGAGACGTGCACGTAGTGGACGGGGCTGCCCTGGGCGGTCTCGACCTCGGCGACCCGCGCGAGCAGGTCGCGCGTGCCGACGACGTTGGTGGTGAAGGCCTCGTGCACGGGCGGGTCGAAGCTGACGTCGCCGGCACAGTGCACGACCGCGTCGATGCCGGTGGGCAGGGCGGGGACGTCGGCCAGGTCGCCGTCCAGGACGCCCACCTTGGCCGCCATCAGTGCCTCGACCCCGCCGGCGGCCTCGACCACCTGCCTGAAGATCGGCTTGCCGAGCAGCTTGGCGGTGCGCTGCGCACCGGTGATCGCGCCCTTGGGGCGGACGAGCACGGTGGTGCGGACGTCGGGCACCTCGGTGAGGAAAAGGTGCAGCAGTGCCTCGCCGACGAACCCGGTGACACCGGTGAGCAGCACGTGCTGACCCGCCAACCTCGCCGCGACCCCGCCGGCCTGCGCCCGTGCCTGCGCCTCTGCCTGCGCCATGCGTCCTCCTGTCGTGCCACCGGGGTGTGGTCCCGGTGCCTGCGCACCGTACCGGGTGGGAGCGACGGACCCGTCACAGGTGGCGGACAACCCTGCCCGCCGGTGCGACCGAACCCACGCCCCCTCACCCGATCGGTGGGCCCAGGGTTCAGCCGATGACGCCGGCGCCCTCGAGGATCAGCCACACGCCGAAGAGCGCGAAGAGCACCGCAGCACCGATCTGGATGACCTTCTCGGGCAGCTTCCGGCCGAGCACGGCACCCACGACGATCGCGAGCGCGTCCGCGGCGACCATGCCGACCGTCGAGCCGATCCAGGTGCCGAGCCAGCCGTGCTGCGTGGCCAGCGTGATCGTGGCGAGCATGGTCTTGTCGCCCAGCTCGGCGAGGAAGAAGGCGGTACCGACCGCGAGCAGGGCCATGCCCTTGGACTTGCGGGCCTTGTCGGCCTCCTCGTCGGTGAGCTCGTCGCCGCGCAGCGTCCACACCGCGAAGGCGAGGAAGGCGACACCGGCGACGATCGCGATCACGCCCTGGTACTCGCCGAACGCGTCGCCGATGAAGAAGCCGATCGCCACCGAGGCGAGGTGGACGATCGCGGTGGCGACGGTGATGCCGAGGATGACGTCGCGGGCGCGGTAGCGCGAGGCGAAGGTCATGGCCATGAGCTGCGACTTGTCGCCGAGCTCGGCCACGAAGATCACGGCCGTGGAGATGAGGAATGCTTCCATCAGGGGGTCCTTCCCGGGCCCGACCTGGCGCTCACCGCGGGGGACGCGCGCCTCGGCCGGGCACGTGTCGTGGGCGTCCGCGCAGGCTCGCGCGGACGTACTGGCAGTGCCGGCCGAAGGTCTCGTCCGCCGCAGGCGGCCCCTCGTACCGGACCCGGCGCTCCTGGTGGAGAGCCCGATCAGTGTGTCGACACGAGGCGTTGGGGACTACTCCCCCTCGAACAGACCGCAACGCTACCAGGCGTGCACTCTCGCGCGCACTGCGACCCCGGCCACGCGCGCCGGCGCCGGGCGGTCTCACTCGCGCGAGAACGCCGAGGCCCTGGCCACCTGCTCGTCGGTGGGCAGCACGCCGGTGTAGCGCTCGAACTGGCGCGCGGCCTGCAGCGCGATGACCTCGGCGCCCGTCACGACCGGCAGCCCCGCCTCCCGGGCGGCACGGACCAGGGGCGTCTCGGACGGGAACGCCACCACGTCGAGGACGCCCGAGGACGCGGCCAGGTGCCGGTGCGGGTAGGCCAGCTCGTCGGCCTGCGGGCCGTCCATGCCCAGGGGCGTCACATTCACCAGCAGCGCCCCGCCCACGGGCGTCTCCGGCACGTCGGGCACCCAGCGGTACCCGTAGCGCTGCGCCAGGGCCGGGCCGGCCTCGGCGTTGCGGGCCACCACGGTGACGTCCTCGTAGCCGCTCCCCCGCAGCGCGGCCACCACGGCCTTCGCCATGCCGCCGGAGCCGCGGAGCAGCACCGGCGCGGAGGTGTCGAGCCCGTGCCGCTCGACCAGCAGCTGCACGGCCTCGTAGTCGGTGTTGGAGGCGACGAGGTGACCGTCGGTGTTGACGATGGTGTTGACCGCGTCGATGGCGGCCGCCGACTCCTCCACCTCGTCGACGAAGGCCATGACGTCGGTCTTGAACGGCATCGAGATCGACGCGCCGCGGATGCCCAGCGCCCGCACGCCGCGGATCGCACCCTCGAGGTCGTCGGTGCTGAAGGCCTTGTAGACGAACGGGAGCCCCAACTCGTCGTAGAGGTGGTTGTGGAAGCGCGTGCCGATGTTCGAGGGCCGGCCCGAGAGGGAGATGCAGAGCGTCATGTCGCGGTGGAGGATCGGCATGGTCACACTCTGCCCGACGTGGGAAGAGCCGCGTCACCCGGCCGGTTCCCGCCTGGTGTGACTCCCCGCTCCCCGATCGAGCGCGTCGTCGTCCTGCACGGCTACGGCGCGACGCCCGACGACCACTGGTTCCGTTCCCTGGCCCGTTCCCTGGCTCCCGTCGAGGTGCAGGTGCCCGCACTCCCGTCCCCGGACGCTCCCGACGTCGAGGCGTGGGTGGCCGCGGCCGGCGCGGCCCTCGGCTCCCCGGACGAGCACACCGCGGTCGTGGGCCACAGCCTGGGGTGCGTGACCGCCCTGCACGCCCTCGACCGGGTGCCCGGCGAGTGGCGCCTCGGCGGCCTGGTCCTGGTGGCGGGATTCACCGCCCCGCTGCCGCTGCTCCCGGAGCTGGACGCCTTCACGGCCGGCGCCCCCGATGTCGCGCGGACGGCGGCGCGCACGGTGCGCCGCCACGTCCTGCTGGCCCCCGACGACCCGCTGGTGCCGGCCGCGCTGAGCCGCGACCTGGCCACCGGGCTGGAGGCCCACGTGCACGAGGTGCCCGGGGCCGGGCACTTCCTGGCCTCCGACGGCGTCACCGACCTGCCGGAGGCCACCGCCCTGCTGCTCGGCTGAGCCGGCTCACCAGTCGCCGAGGTGCTCGTCCACGTCGGCGACGGTGAGCGAGGTGGCCGGCACCTGGAGGGTCGGGCGGGCCCCGGTGGTCTCCAGGCCGAGGTCGTCGGTCGTGCCGCGCACGACGGCGGCGAGGGCACGGAGGGCGGTGGCGCCGTCCTCGCCCGCGGACACGTGGACGGTGCCGTACATGCGGCCCTCCTGCACGGCCCGGACGCCGTCGATGCTGCCGCCGAGGCCGACGACGGCGATCTCCGCGGCGCGCCCGGCACGGGTCACCACGCGGGCCGCTGCCACGCACTCGGGGTCGCCCTGGCAGACCAGCACGTCCACCCGGTCGTGCGCGGCGAGCAGCTGCTCGGTCACGGGCACCGCGCGGGCGGCGTCGAAGTCGTTGTAGGCGCGACCGACGAGCCGGATGCCGGTGGTCGTCGCCAGACCGTCCTCGAAGCCGCGGGTGCGGGCCAGCTGCGGCGAGGACCCCTGCACCCCCTCCTCCAGGAGGACGCGGCACGGCGCCGGGACGTCGGCGCAGACCTGGGCCACCAGCGCTGCCTGGGCCGTGCCGATCGCCACGTCGTCGAAGCCGGTGTGCAGCAGGGGGCCGCCGTCGCCGTAGTCGGTCGCCAAGGTGCGGTTGGCGGTGATGACCGGGATGCCGGCGTCGATCGCGGCCTGCGCGGCCGCCAGGTTGGCCTCGGGGTCGACGGGCGCGACGGCGAGCGCGTCGACGCCCTGGTCCACGAGGTCGGCGATCGCCGCGTCCATGGTGGCGACGTCGTTGCCGGTGTCGACGAGCACGAGGTCGAGGTCGAGCGCGTCGGCCTGGGTCCGCGCGGAGGTCGTCCACGCACCCCAGAACACCTCCTCGGTCGCGGGCAGGACGATCGCGACCGTGGGGCGGCCGGTCTCGGCGGACGCGGCGTCGCCCTGGTCCTCCCCGCAGCAGGTCAGTGCGGCACCGAGGGTGAGGGCGACGAGGGCGGACGCCGCGAGGCGGCGTCCGGCCGTGCGGGACCGGGCGTGGGACGGGCGGCGGGCGGCGGTGCGTGACATGGGGATCTCCCGGGCTGGTGGGGTCGGCGGGCGCGGTGCGTCGAGCGGTGCGTCGAGCGGTGCGTCAGAAGGTGAAGCGACGGACCTGGTCGGCCAGGCGGTCCGCGGTGCCGGGGAGGGTGTGGACGACGTCCCGGTTGGCCCGCACGGACGCGGAGGTGCTGTCCGCGGCGTCGGCCACGCGGGCGATGCTGCCGCTGATGGCCTGGGTGTCGGCGGCCGCGCCGGAGGCCGAGCCCGACATCGTGGCGGTCGTGGCGGTCTGCTCCTCCACGGCGGCGGCGATGCGGGCCTGGTAGTCGTTGATCTCGGCGATGATCCCGCCGAAGCGCTCGATGGTGCTGACGGCCGCGGCGGTGTCACCCTGGATGGTGTCGACGCGGCGGGAGATCTCCTCGGTCACCTGCGCGGTCTCCCGGGCCAGCTCCTGGACCTCGGAGGCGACCACGGCGAAGCCCTTGCCAGCCTCGCCGGCCCGCGCGGCTCGGCGATACCGGCGATGAGTCGGACGGCCTCGTCGATCTGGCTGGAGCTGGTGCCGAGGGTGCCGACCAGGCCGGTGGCCTCCTCGGCGGCCAGCGTGGCGTCGTGGGCCACCTTGAGCGCGTCCTGGGCGCCGCGGGAGATCTCGGTGATCGACTCGCGCAGCTCCTCGGCGCCCAGCGCCACGGCGTTGACGTTGGTCGTGACCTTGTGGGTGGCGTCCGCAGCCGCGGCGGACTCCTGGGTGGTGAGACCGACCTCGGTCTCGATCCGCCCGGCGAACCCGGTGAGCTGCTCGACCGCCCCGGCCACCTGCTGGGAGCCGGCGGCCACGTCGCTGAGGATGGTGCGCAGACCGTCGGCGGCCTGGTCCTGGGCCGCGGCCACGCGGCCGATCTCGTCGCCGCGGCGGATGCCGGTGCGGGCGGTGAGGTCGCCGCGTGCCATCGCCTCGGCGACTCGCAGCACGTGCCCGACGGGGCCGGTGATGCTGCGGCTGAGCCCGACGGTGAGCAGGACGCCGAGGAGCAGGGCCACGGCCACGCCCACCCAGACGAGCAGGATGGCTCGCTCGGCGACGGTCGTCGCCTCGACGAGCCGCTCCCCGGCAGCAGCCTGCTCGGTGCCGGCGATCTCGCTCAAGGCCTCGTTGATGGTCGCCGCGGAGGAGCGCGCGACCGAGGCGTTGTAGGTGGCCACCCAGTCCTCCACGGCACCGGCCTGCACCAGCGGCTCCAGGCACTGGCCCCGGATGAAGCGCCAGGTGGCCAGCGCGGCGGCGAAGTCGTCCCGCAGCGACGCAGGGCTCGCCGGGTCGGCGGCCAGGTAGGCGGCCCAGGCCTCGTCGAGCTCGGCCTCGAGGTCGCTGCGTCGTTCGGTCAGGGCAGCACGAGTGTCCTCGTCGCGGTTGACCAGCAGGTCCTGGTCGGTCTTGGCCAGGGCGTTGAAGCTGGAACGCACGTCCCCGGCGGCCCGGGTCGCCTCCAGGCTGGCGGAGCTGGTCCGCGCCAGCGTGTCCTCCAGGTCGCGCAGACCCAGGCTGCTGATCAGGCCGATGGCCACGCTGAGCAGCAGGATCAGGCCGATCCCGCCTCCCAGTCGCCGGCCCAGTGGCAGGTCGCCGATCCATCGCCGCAGCGTCATGCCCGTCCCCGCTCGGTGCTCTGGCGCCGGCACGTCACCGGCACTGCTGCGCTGGGCAACGGCCCGACCGGGCGGGGCTGAAGCCACCGGCGTCCACACACGATCTTCACGGCCGTCCCCGCAGGAGCGGCCGACCGCGATGCCGAGCCGGGTCAGCCCCGGCGGACCTCCCACGTGGTCCGGACCAGGCCGTCGGCGGTGACGTGGCTGCCGAGCACCCGCAGCTGGACGTCGGCACCGAGACCGCCGAACAGGCGGCGGCCGGCGCCGAGCAGCACGGGCGCGGTGGAGACGGTGATCTCGTCGAGGACGCCGGCGGCCAGGAAGGACTGCACCGTGCGTCCGCCGTCGACGTAGACCTCGCGGGCGCCCACCTCGTCCAGCAGGTCGCAGGCCTGCACGAGACCGGCGACCACCCGGACGCGTCCGTCCTCCGTGGGGGCGGCGTCCGAGGCGCTCAGCACCAGCACCCGCAGCCCGGTGAAGGGCCACTCCTCGAAGCCGGCGACGGTCTCGTAGGTCTCGCGGCCCATCAGCAGGGTGTCGATCTCGGGGAAGAAGGTCTCCCACTCCAGGCCGGGGTGCTCGCCCCGAGTGGCGGCGTGGCCCACGTCCTCGGGCAACGAGGTGAGCCAGTCGAGGTCGCCGTCGGGCCTGGCCAGGTAGCCGTCGAGGCTGGCGCCGACGAAGGCGCGGGCGCGCCAGGCGCGGCGCTGCGGACTGAGCGTGGTCATCGCACTCTTCTACCAGCCGCCGCGGACAGCGTGCCGCCGTCCCGCGGCACGCGTCGGCCGGGCACGACGGTGGTGGGCGCAGAGGGGATCGAACCCCCGACCGCCTCGTTGTAAGCGAGGAGCTCTACCGCTGAGCTATACGCCCCGGCTGCCGGCGGCGCGGAAGGCCCCGGACAGGGTCGAACCGCCGGCGTCTCGGGTCACCGGCGGTTCGACGAGTCCAGTGTAGCCCGAGCGCGGGCACCCGTCCGGGGGAACGGGCGCACTGCTCGCCAGGCGGGACTGGACGACGCCTGTCGTCGCCTCAGAGCACCGCCGCCAGCTGGCGTAGGTGCTCGTCCAGGTCGCGCCCCTCGGCCATGGCGTTGTGCACCGACCAGCGGACCCGGCCCTCCTTGTCGACGACGTAGGAGGAGCGACGGGCGCACCCCTTGGTCTCGTCGAAGACGTCGTAGGCGCGGGCCACCTCGCCGTGCGGCCAGAAGTCGGAGAGCAGCGGGAAGTTGAGCCCGTCGCCGTCGGCGAAGGCCCGCAGCGAGTAGACGGGGTCGCAGCTGATCGCCACGACCTCGGTGTCGAAGGTGAGGAACTCGTCGAGGCGGCGCCGCACGCCGGTGAGCTCGCCGGTGCAGACCCCGGAGAAGGCGTAGGGGAAGAACAGCACGGCGACCGCCTTGCGCCCTCGGAAGTCCGAGAGCCGCACGTCCTGGCCGAACTGGTCGCGCAGGCAGAAGTCCGGGGCCGGGCCACCGAGCGTGAGCCCCGGGGTGGTGGCATCGGGGTCGGTCGGGGTCTGGGGCGTCATCGCTCCTCCTGGCTCCGGCGTCGGTGGTGGGTGCGTCCTACGGTTCCGGCGAGGTCTCGGGGTGCGGCAGCTCCCGCTTGAGCACCTTGCCGGTGGCGTTCCGCGGCAGCGCGTCCAGCCGGACGACGTCGCGCGGAACCTTGTACCGCGCCAGATTGTCGCGCACGTGCTGCTGGACCTCCTCAGCGGTGGGTCCCCCGCCGCCCGCGGCCCCGGCGTGCGGTGCCCCGGCAGCCACGACGAAGGCGCGCAGCCGCTGGCCGAAGTCGGGGTCGGCCACGCCCACGACGGCGACCTCCGCGACGCCCGGCATCCGGGCGATGCAGTCCTCGACCTCCTGCGGGAAGACGTTCTCCCCGCCCGAGACGATCATGTCGTCGTCGCGGCCCTCGACGACCAGCCGCCCCGCCTCGTCCACGCGGCCCACGTCGCCGGTGGCCATCAGCCCGTCGACGACCTCCTTCGACCCGCCGCCGGTGTAGCCCTCGAAGAGGAGTCCGTTGCCGACGAAGATCCGGCCGGTCGTGCCGCGCGGCACGGGCGCGAGGTCGTCGCCGAGCACCCGGACCTCGGTGTTCCACGGCGGCCGCCCGGCCGTGCCGGGGGCGGCGCGCAGGTCCTGGGGGGAGGCGACCGAGGCGTAGGCGACCTCGGTGGAGCCGTAGGTGGACCACAGCCGGTCGCCGAAGCGGTCCATCCAGGTCAGCGGGAGGTCGCCCGGCAGGGCCGAGCCCGAGGAGGCCACCACCTGCACCCGCGAGAGGTCCGCGGCGGCGAGCTGCTCCTCGGGCAGGGCCAGGATGCGCTGGAGCATGACGGGCACGACGACGAAGGAGTCGCAGCGCTCGCGCCGGAGCAGGTCGAGGCAGGCCTGCGGCTCGAACCGGCGCGCGAGCACGAGGGTGGAGCCCAGGAGCATGGACAGGGCGAGGTGCCCGTAGCCCCAGGTGTGGAACAGCGGGGCAGCCACGTGCGTGCGCCACCCGGCCCGCAGCGGCAGCGCGGAGAGCAGCGAGACGCCGGCGTCGATGCCGGCCTCGGCCCGCGGGGCGCCCTTGGGGGTGCCGGTGGTGCCGGAGGTGAGGATGACGGTGCGCCCGTTGCGGCCGGGCGGGGTGAGCGGGCCCCGCTCGTGGGAGGCGATGAGCTGCTCGGTGGTGACGGCGCCGGGCGCGTCCGTGTCGGTCCAGGCGACCACGCGGACCGCGGCGGGCTCGGTGCCCGCGCCGCCCCCGTCCCCACCATCCTCGACACCGTCCTCGATCCCGAGGAGGGCGGGGGTGAACTCCTCGTCGTGGACGACGACCGCCGGCGCGTCACGGGCCAGCACGTCGCGCAGCTGCGGGCCGGCGAACGCGGTGTTCAGGTAGAGGACGTCGGCCCCCAGCATCGAGACCGCGATCGTCGTCTCCACGAAGCCGCGGTGGTTGCGGCACAGGAGCGCCACCCGGTCCCCCTCGCCCACCCCCAGGCCGGCCAGGGCCCGGGCCAGGGACTGGGCACGGCCGACCAGGTCGGCCCAGGTCAGCTCACCCAGCTCGTCGACGAGCCCGACCTGGTGGGGCGCCCGCGTGGCCAGCGAGGAGAACCCGCCGGCGGCACCCGTGCCCCACCGGCGCAGGGTCACGGCGAGACCGGCCAGGACACCGGGGCCGTAGGGTCGGACGACGCCGGCCCGCGTGAGCACCCGGGCGCCGGCGGAGGCGGTCGAGAGCGCCTTCGCGGCACGGGAGGCCGGGAGGCCGCCGAGCACGCTGGGCCCTCCACCTCGCTCCGCGCGTGTCGGGTCGGCGGGCGGGTGGACGGTGGTACCTGGCACGCGGGCCTCCGAGCGGTCGACGTCGTCCGCGGCGGTGCGGACGACGGCTCAACGACCGAGCACGCCCGGAGTGACGGCCGACACCCCAGCGGGTGTCGGCCGGCGGGCGCGCGTCAGACGGGCGTCTTGGGGGCGACCAGGCGGGTCGCGGACCAGTCCTTGGAGACGGTCGCGGTGGTCGTCTGCGAGAGGCCGGCGATCGGCGCGGCCTCGGCGACGTCGGAGGGGTCCACGGAACCGGGACGCCCGACCTTCGGCGTGAGCAGCCAGATCGAGCCGCCGCCGACCAGGTCCGTCAGGGCGTCGACGAGCCCGTCCACCAGGTCTCCGTCCTCGGCACGCCACCAGAGCAGGACGGCGTCGACGACGTTGCCGTAGTCACCGTCCACCATGTCGGCGTCGATGGTGTCCTCGATCGAGACCCGGAGGTCGTCGTCGGTGTCGTTGTCCCACCCGAGCTCCTGGACCACCATGCCCGCGCCCAGTCCGAGGCGCGCGCCGGCGCCGGACGCGGTGTCTGTCTGGGTGGACCCGCCACCCGCGGTCGAGCTCACGTGAGCCTCCGTCTTCGTCGATTGTGGTGTGCGACACCGGGCTCGCGCACCGGTGTGTGAGGCGTAGTCCATCGGAACCGTCCATCCGGCGCAACCTCTGACACGCAACTGATGCCCCTCGACCAGCCCTTTTCGTGCCACCGAGCCCCCCAGGAGGTGCCGCACAGCGGCCCTCCGTGGGCCACGACGGACGAGGCGCGCCGGCGAGGCGCACCGCGGACACTCGTGGTCCAGACCGGCCTCTGACGTGGGCGGGAACTCCTGTAGCCACCCATGTTCTGACAAACATCCCGCAAAAACGTCCGCTGAGCGAACAGTCGCGTCGTCAGTGCGAGAACCGGCGCCGGGGCGTTTCGTGCGGTCCGAAGCCGTGCGACGATGCAAGGGTGACCGAGGCATCATCGAACTCATCCGGCACCCGCACCGGCGGTATCCCGTCGGTGATCCACGAGGGTCTGCCCACCCAGCTGCCCGACATCGACCCGTCCGAGACCCAGGACTGGATCGACTCCTTCGACGCCATGGTGTCCGAGCGGGGCCGCGACCGCGCCCGCTACGTGATGCTGCGGCTGCTCGAGCGCGCGCGCCAGGAGCAGGTCGGCGTGCCCGCGCTGCGGAGCACCGACTACATCAACACCATCCCGCCCGAGCGCGAGCCGTGGTTCCCCGGCGACGAGGACATCGAGCGACGCATCCGTGCGTTCATCCGCTGGAACGCGGCGATGATGGTCTCCAGCGCCAACCGCAAGGGCCTGGAGGTCGGCGGCCACATCGCCACCTACCAGTCCTCCGCGAGCCTCTACGAGGTCGGCTTCAACCACTTCTTCCGGGGCAAGGAGCACCCGGGCGGTGGCGACCAGGTCTACATCCAGGGCCACGCCTCCCCCGGCGTCTACTCCCGCGCCTTCCTCGAGGGCCGGCTGAGCGAGGAGCAGCTCTACCGCTTCCGCCAGGAGGTCCAGCACGGCGTCGGCCAGGGCCTCTCGTCCTACCCGCACCCGCGCCTCATGCCGGAGTTCTGGGAGTTCCCCACGGTCTCCATGGGCCTCACCGGCATCAACTCGATCTACCAGGCCCGGTTCAACCGCTACCTGCACAACCGCGGCATCAAGGACACCAGCGACCAGAACGTGTGGGCGTTCCTCGGCGACGGCGAGATGGCCGAGCCCGAGAGCCTCGGCGCGATCCGCGTGGCCGCCCGCGAGGAGCTGGACAACCTCACCTGGGTCATCAACTGCAACCTCCAGCAGCTCGACGGCCCGGTCACCGGCAACGGCAAGATCATCCAGGAGCTGGAGTCCAACTTCCGCGGCGCCGGCTGGAACGTCATCAAGGTCGTCTGGGGCCGCGAGTGGGACGACCTGCTCGCCCGCGACGTCGACGGCGCCCTGGTCAACAAGATGAACTCCACCCCCGACGGTGCGTTCCAGACCTACTCGGTGGAGTCCGGCGGCTACGTCCGCGACCACTTCTTCGGTGACGACCCGCGTCTGCGCAAGATGGTCGAGCACATGAGCGACGACCAGATCCGCAAGCTCCCGCGCGGCGGTCACGACTACCGCAAGGTGTACGCGGCCTTCGACGCGGCGTCCAAGCACGTCGGCCAGCCGACCGTGATCCTGGCGCACACCATCAAGGGCTGGACGATCGACGCCCTCGAGGGCAAGAACGCCACGCACCAGATGAAGAAGCTGACGCAGGACGACGTCAAGAAGTTCCGCGACCGCCTCTACCTGCCGATCTCGGACGCCGACCTCGAGCGCTCCTACGAGGCCACCGGTGCCGCGCCGTTCTTCCACCCCGGCAAGAACAGCCCCGAGTTCGAGTACATGATGGAGCGGCGCAAGCAGCTCGGCGGCTCCGTCCCCGAGCGCCGCACCAACGCCAAGCCGCTCACGCTGCCCGGCGACAAGGTCTACTCCGAGATCAAGCAGGGCTCGGGCAAGAACAAGATCGCCACCACCATGGCCGCCGTCCGCCTGCTCAAGGACTGGATGCGCGACAAGGAGATCGGCAAGCGCATCGTCCCGATCGCGCCGGACGAGTACCGGACCTTCGGCATGGACGCCATGTTCCCGAGCGCCAAGGTCTACAACCCGCACGGCCAGTCGTACGAGTCCGTCGACCGCAAGCTGCTGCTGAAGTACGCGGAGTCCACCTCCGGCCAGCTGCTGCACGAGGGCATCTCCGAGGCCGGCGCGATGGCCTCGGCCACGGCTGCCGGCACGGCCTACGCCACCCACGGCGAGCCGATGATCCCGTTCTACATCTTCTACTCGATGTTCGGGTTCCAGCGCACCGGCGACTCCATCTGGGCGATGACCGACCAGATGGGCCGCGGCTTCCTCATCGGCGCCACCGCCGGTCGCACCACGCTGACCGGCGAGGGCCTCCAGCACGCCGACGGGCACTCGCCGCTCCTCGCGGCGACCAACCCCGCCGTCGTCCACTACGACCCGGCGTACGCCTACGAGGTCGCGCACGTCATGCAGAGCGGCCTGGAGCGCATGTACGGCTCCACCGAGGAGCACCCGCACGGTGAGGACGTCGTGTTCTACATGACCGTCTACAACGAGCCGGTCTCCCAGCCGAAGGAGCCCGAGGACGTCGACGTCGAGGGCATCCTCAAGGGCGTGCACAAGGTCGGGTCGATCCAGGGCGACGGTCCGCGCGTGCAGCTCATGGGCTCCGGCGTCGGCATGCCGTGGGTGACCGAGGCGGCCGAGATGCTGGCCAAGGACTGGGGCGTGTACGCCGACATCTGGTCGGTCACCTCCTGGAACGAGCTGGCCCGCGAGGCCGTGGCCTCCGAGGACTACAACCTGCTGCACCCGAGCGAGCCGCGTCGCACCCCGTGGGTGACGACCAAGCTCTCCGGTGGCCTCGGCCCGTTCGTGGCGGTCTCGGACTACATGTCCGCCGTGCCGATGCAGATCGCTCGCTGGGTCCCCGGCGACTACTGCGTCCTCGGCGCCGACGGGTACGGCTTCGCCGACACCCGCCCGGCCGCCCGACGGTTCTTCAACATCGACGCCGAGTCGGTCGTCGTCCGGGCCCTCCAGGGCCTCGCGGACGCCGGCGACATCGACCCGAGCCTGGTGGAGAAGGCCTTCGCGCAGTACAAGATCGACGACGCCACCGCCACGCGCGGCGTCAAGCAGGAGGGTGGCGACGCCTGAGGCTTCCCTCCCCCAGCACCAGCACCACGAGCGAGCCGTCGTCGGCCCCGGGAGACCGGGAGCCGGCGGCGGCTCAGCCGTTCCCGCCCGGGCTGCTGCCCGCCCGTCCGCCCAGGTCCCGCACGTACGCGGCCGGCGAGCGTCCGGTCAGCCCGGTGAACTCCCGCACCAGGTGGGACTGGTCGGCAAAACCCAGGTCGGCCGCAAGCCCGGCCCAGTCGACGGGCTCGCCCCCGTGCGCGGCGGCCGCGACGTCGAGCAGCCGGAACCGCCGCAGCACCCACTTCGGGCCGACGCCGACGTGCGTGGTGAACCGCCGCTGCAACGTGCGGACGGTGACCCCGGCCAGCCCCGCCAGCTGCTCGACCCGTCGCAGCGACCGGTCCGTCTCGACGCGTTCCACCAGCGCCGCCAGCTCGTCGGTCACCGGGTCGGGCTCGGGCGCGAGTCCGCGCAGCCACTGCGCGAGCACCTCCACCCCGGCCGCCGGGTCCCCGGCGCCCGCGAGGGCGGCCGCGCGGGCCGCCACCGGCACGTCGTCGACGCCGAGCACGTCGGCCGCCGGCGTCTCGCGGTCGCGCAGCCGGGCCACGTCGGCACCCAGCACCGGGGCGAAGCCGGCCGGCCGGAAGGCCAGTGCCACCGTGGCTCCGGTCCCCTCCAGCCGCCGCTCGAACCCGGTCGTCCGCACCCCGTGCACGAGCAGCCGCGGCCGCCCGCCGGCGTCCTCGAGCGCCACGTGCACCACGGGCCTCGGGACGACGGCCTGCACATGCGGCTCCGGCAGCGACCAGGTCACCCACCAGCCGTCGTCGACCAGCGGCGCCAGGTCCGCCGGCGGCTCCGTCCGGCCGGTGGCGAACCGCCCCTCGGCCAGGTCCGGCCGCAGCAGCTGCGCGCGGGCGCGGCGCTCGCCGCGGTCCTCGGTCATCATTCCATCCTCGCCCCGCGGCGCCCGGCTGTCGCGTTCCTCCAATCCCGGCCGGGGCGACGCGGCCAGCCTGGGGGCATGAGCGCACAGACCCCGCCCGTCGCCCGCCTCGCCATGGTCACCCTCGACTGCGCCGAGGTGGCGCCCGAGGCGGCCTTCTGGGCCGCCCTGCTCGGCTGGGAGGTGGCCGTGGCGACCGACGACTACGCGATGCTCACCCACGGCCCCGCCCGGCTCGGCTTCGGTCGCGTCGAGGGTCACGTGCCGCCGTCCTGGCCCGACGAGGGCGGGCGCAAGCAGGTGCACCTCGACCTCGCCGTCGACGACCTGGACGAGGCGGCGCAGCGCGCCGTCGCGCTCGGCGCCTCGCTGGTCGACCCGCAGCCCGGCGAGACCTGGCGGGTCCTGCTGGACCCGGCCGGGCACCCCTTCTGCCTCACCGACGCGGCGGCCTGGGGCTGAGACGCCCGGCCTCCGGCGGCGAGGCGACTCAGGCGCCGGTCGCGCCGCCCACCGAGGTGAGCCCGGTGTCGTGCCCGGTGCGCAGCAGGGCGCGCCAGCGGGCCCGGGAGTAGACCGCGGGCCGGGTGCTCGCGCAGAAGTCGAGCACCAGGTCGGCGAAGCGCTCCGGGTCCTCCTTGTGCGGGAAGTGCCCCGCCCCGTCCATGATCTCGATCCTGGCCTTGGGCGCCAGGGCCGCCGCGTTGGCGGCGTGGCTGACCGGGATGACGTGGTCGTCGGTGCCCCACAGCACGCACATCGGCATGGCCTCGGTGAGGTAGGCCCGGTCGGCCATGGTGACGATCTGGCCCCGCCAGTCGACCACGGCGCGCACCACGTGCCGGATCGCGGCGCGGGCCGCCGGGTCCTTGAAGGAGTCGTAGATGGCAGCGACCTCGTCGAGGTCCCGGGTGGCCGGCACCGGCAGCAGGGAGAGCGCCGACATCGCCGTCGTCCCGACCTGGCGGACCACGGGCATCGTCAGCGCGCCCATCACCTGGTGGAACCCCGGGGTGGTCACGGCCCGGATGACAGGGGTGACCTCGGGGCCGAGACCGCCGGAGGCGACCAGGACGAGCCGCTCGGTGCGCTCGGGGAACTGGTAGGCGAACTGCATCGCGACGCCCCCGCCGAAGCTGTGCCCGACCACGGTGGCCTTGTCGATGCCGAGCACGGTCAGCAGGTCGCGCATGCCGTTGGCGTAGCCGCCGACGCTGTAGTCGGCGCGGGGCTTGTCGGAGGCCCCGTGGCCGAGGAGGTCCGGCGCAATGACGGTGAAGTGCTCCGCGAGCCGCGCGATCACGGGCGACCAGGTGGTGTGGTCACAGCCGAGGCCGTGCAGCAGCACCAGCGCCGGCCCCTGGCCGGCCGTGACGAACGCCCGGCGGTGGCCGTGGATGGTGACGAACCTCAGCTCGTGGCCGTCGCGGCCGCGGCCGCGCGTGCGCGCGGGGCGGGCCTGGGTGCTCGTCGGCACAGCTCCTCCTCACCTGGCGCACGAACCTGTGACGTCGTGTCCACGGTAACCGCCCGGCGGGCTCACGGGCAGATCTTCATGAGAAGTGCATCACACCCCCGTTGCGGCCACGTTGCACGCGCGTGACCGCCGGCGGCGCACCGGACCTCGCCTGGACTAGGCTCGCAGGCATGACCGGCGAGTCCCCCGCGGCGTCCCCCGCGGCGGAGACCCTGCTCCGGGCCACGGGTGCGCTGAGCACCGCGGCCACCGCACGGATGGACTCCGCGCTCCCCTGGTTCCGCGAGATGCGCGCCGAGGACCGCGCGTGGGTCGGGCAGATCGTGCAGAACGGCGTGCGCAGCTTCGTCGACTGGTACGCCGACGACCAGCAGGGCGGCCACCGCAGCGGCACCGCGATCGCCGCCGCGGTCTTCGGCGCCGCGCCCCGCGCCCTGGCCGGCGCGATCAGCCTCCAGCAGACGGTCGACCTCGTCCGCCTCTCCATCGACGCCATCGAGGCGGACGTCGGCTCCCTGCTGCCGCCCGAGGAGGCCGCGCAGGTGCACGCCGCGATCCTGCGCTACGCCCGCGAGGTCGCCTTCGCCGCCGCGGAGGTCTACGCCCGCGCCGCGGAGGCGCGTGGCGCGTGGGACGCCCGGCTCGAGGCCCTCGTGGTGGACGCGGTCCTGCGCTCGGACACGGACGAGGCGATCCTCTCCCGCGCGAGCGCCCTGGGCTGGACGTCGCAGGACGGCATCGCCGTGGTGCTGGGCCAGGCGCCCCACCGGCGCACCGAGACGGACCTGTTCTCCGAGGCCCGGCGCCGCGCTCGCAGCGGCGGCATGGACGCCCTGTGCGCCGTGCAGGGCGACCGGCTCGTCGTCCTCCTCGGGGGCGCCGAGGACCCGGGCGCGGCAGCAGCAGCCGTGCTGCCGGTCTTCGGCGACGGGCCGGTCGTGGTCGGCCCCGTGGCAGACAGCCTGGGCGACGCGCACCTCTCCGCCCGTGCCGCCATGTCGGGGCTGCGTGCGGCCGCGGGCTGGCCCGAGGCGCCCCGCCCCGTCCCGGCCGACGACCTCATGGCCGAGCGCGCCCTGGCCGGCGACGGCCACGCGCGGCGGCACCTGGTGGAGGACGTCTATGTCCCCCTCGTCCACGCGCGTGGCGCGCTCACCGCGACGCTGTCGGCCTACCTGGCCGCCGGCGGCTCGGTGGAGGCTGCGGCGCGGGCGCTGTTCGTGCACGCCAACACGGTGCGCTACCGGCTGCGCTCGGTGGCCGAGGTGACCGGCCTGTCGGCCACCCGGCCGCGCGACGCGCTCACCCTCTCGATCGCCCTGATCCTGGGCCGCCAGTCGGGTCGCGCGACGGAGACGCCCGACACCTGACGCGTGCAGCGACAGGTAGCACGTGACAGAACGCACTGATTTGTGGGGTTCCCACAAACGACACGGGCAGAAAATGGTGCGCGCCGCCCATGAGTCGTGGGGTCCGACAACGGCAGAGTGTCCTACGTGCTCGTCATCGTCGCTCCCGGACAGGGAGCCCAGACCCCCGGATTCCTCAAGCCCTGGCTGGAGGACCCCGCCTTCGCCGCGCGGCTCCACTGGCTCTCCACCGTCGCCGGCCTCGACCTGGCCCACTACGGCACGGAGGCCGACGCGGAGACGATCCGCGACACGCAGATCGCCCAGCCGCTGCTGGTCGCGACCGCGCTCGTCTCGGCCCTCCACCTCTTCCCGCACCCCGGTGACGCCTTCCAGCGCATCGGCGCCGTCGCGGGCCACAGCGTGGGCGAGATCGCCGCCGCCGCGGGTGCCCGGGCCATCACCGCCGAGCAGGCCATGGTGCTCGTCCGCGAGCGCGGCAAGGCCATGGCCCAGGCCGCCGCCGTCACCCCGACCGGCATGACCGCCGTCCTCGGTGGCGACCGCGAGGAGGTCCTCGCCGCGATCGCCGCGAACGGGCTCACCGCCGCCAACGACAACGGCCCCGGCCAGATCGTGGCCGCGGGCACGATGGAGCAGCTCGCCGCGTTCGCCGACGCGCCGCCCGCCAAGGCGCGGCTGCGTCCCCTGTCCGTCGCCGGCGCGTTCCACACCCAGCACATGGCCCCCGCCGTGAGCCACCTCCAGCAGCTGGCCGCCGCCGTGACCACGCACGACGCCCGCACCCGCGTCATCTCCAACCGGGACGGCCAGGTCGTGCACGAGGGCCGCGACGTCCTGCGCCGCATCGTCGGCCAGATCTCCTCGCCGGTCCGCTGGGACCTGTGCATGGAGACCATGAGCGACCTGGGCGTCACCGGCATCCTGGAGATGCCGCCGGCCGGCACCCTGACGGGCATCGCCAAGCGCGCCCTCAAGGGCGTGGAGACCTTCTCCTTCAACGGCCCCGACCAGATCGACGACGCCCGCGCGTTCATCGACAAGCACGGCGAGCCCGCAGGCCTCGACCTCACCCCCACCTGGCGCGTCGTGGTCTCCCCGGCCAAGGGCACCTTCCGCATCGGCGCCGAGGTGGCCGACGCGGAGGTCGTCGCCCCCGGCACCAGCATCGGCGAGGTGGCCTCCACCCGCGACAAGGTCTCGGTCGAGGCCCTGCACGGCGGCCAGGTCGTCGAGTGGCTGGTGGAGGACGGCGACCTCGTCTCGCCCGGCCAGCCGCTGCTGCGCCTCTACCCGGAGGGCTCCCTCTGATGCCCCTGTCCTCCCCCACCGGCGCGGAGTACGCCACGATCCTCGGGGTCGGGGCGTACCGGCCCTCGCGCGTCGTCCCCAACAGCGAGATCGTCGAGCGCCTCGACTCCAGCGACGAGTGGATCCGCACCCGCTCGGGCATCGAGCAGCGCCGCTGGGCGACGCCCGAGGAGACCGTCGAGCTGATGGCGATCTCCTCGGCCCGGGAGGCCCTGGAGGCCTCCGGCGTGGACGCCCGTCAGATCGACGCGGTCGTCGTCGCCACGGTGACGCACTTCCTGCAGACCCCCAGCCTGGCCACGATGGTCGCCCACCAGCTGGGCACCGACCAGGCCGCGGCGTTCGACATCTCCGCCGCCTGCGCCGGCTTCTGCCACGGCATCGCGCTGGCCAACGACATGGTGCGCGGCGGGTCCGCCGGCCACGTCCTGGTGATCGGCGTCGAGCGGCTCTCCGACATCACCGACCCCGACGACCGCTCGTCCGCGTTCATCTTCGCGGACGGCGCCGGCGCGGCCGTGGTCGGCCCGAGCGACACCCCGGGCATCGGCCCGGTCGTGTGGGGCTCGGACGGCGAGCAGTACGACCTCATCCGCAACCGCGAGACCTGGCTCGACGTGCTCGAGTCCGGCGAGAAGCGCGTGCCGCACCTGGTGATGCAGGGCAACCCGGTCTTCCGCTGGGCCTCCTTCACCATGGCCAAGGTCGGCCTCCAGGCACTCGAGCGGGCCGGCATCACCGCCGACGAGCTCGACGTGTTCGTCCCGCACCAGGCCAACAACCGCATCACCGACGCCATGGCCCGGGCGATGAAGCTGCCCGAGCACGTCAAGATCGCCCGCGACATCGCCCAGCAGGGCAACACGTCCGCGGCCTCCATCCCCCTCGCGATGCACCGGATGCTCGCCGAGGGCGAGGCGAAGTCGGGCGACCTGGCCCTGATCATCGCCTTCGGCGCCGGCCTGGCCTACGCGGCCCAGGTCGTCGTCGTCCCCTGAGCCCCCGGGCCCAGACCCCGCACCACCGGGCCGCACGGCCCGGTCAGCAGGACCCGCTCCACCCCTTCCACCCGGAACCCGTCGTGCCGACCGGCACGACCAAGAGAAGAAGAGGAAGCCTCATGGCCACCACCGAAGAGATCCGCGCCGACCTCGCCGAGATCGTCAACGAGGTCGCCGGTGTCGACGTCGACGATGTCCAGCTCGACAAGTCCTTCGTGGACGACCTCGAGGTCGACTCCCTGTCCATGGTCGAGGTCGTCGTGGCCTGCGAGGAGAAGTTCGGCGTCTCCATCCCCGACGACGAGGTGAAGAACCTCAAGACCGTCGGCGACGCCGTCGCCTACATCGAGAAGGCCCAGGGCTGACGCCCCCGGCGGGACGTCGGGGGGCCACCGCCCCGCGACGTCCCGCCCCCGGCCACCCCGTGGCCAGCACCAACCCGTCCGACCTACCTCAAGGACCTGTTGCACATGTCGAAGCGAGTCGTCGTCACCGGACTCGGCACCACCAATCCCCTCGGCGGGGACGTCGCCTCCACCTGGGAGGCCATGCTGGCCGGCGAGTCCGGCGTCTCCCCGCTGACCGAGGACTGGGCCGCCGACCTGCCCGTCAAGATCGCCGGCCGCGCCAAGGTCGACCCGTCCGAGGTGCTCGAGCGGGTCAAGGCCCGCCGGCTGGACCGCTCCTCCCAGTTCGCGCTGATCGCCGCGACCGAGGCCTGGGCTGACTCCGGCATCGGTGAGGGCGACGTCGACCCCGAGCGTCTCGGCGTCGCGTTCGCCTCCGGCATCGGCGGCGTCAACACGCTGCTCGGCAACTACGACCAGCTCCTCGCGAAGGGCCCCCGCCGCGTCTCCCCGCTGGCGGTCCCCATGCTGATGCCGAACGCCCCGGCCGCGACCGTGTCGCTGCACCTGGGCGCCCGCGCGTTCGCCAGCACCCCCGTCTCCGCGTGCGCCTCCGGCAACGAGGCCATCGCCCTGGGGCTGGACCAGATCCGCCTGGGCCGCGCCGACGTGGTCGTCTGCGGCGGCACCGAGGCCGCGATCCACCCGCTGAACATCTCGGCGTTCGCCAACATGATGGCGCTGTCGAAGTCCGGCACGGCCAACGACGTGGACCCGACGGCCGTCTCGCGGCCGTGGGACACCGCTCGCGACGGCTTCGTCCTCGGCGAGGGTGCAGGCTGCATCGTCATCGAGTCCGAGGAGCACGCGAAGGCCCGCGGCGCCCGCATCTACGCGACCGTCCTCGGCGCCGCGGTCACCGCGGACGCCCACGACATCGCCCAGCCCGACCCCGAGGGTCGCGGCGGCACCCGCGCCATCCGCCGGGCGCTCGCCGAGGGCGACGTCGACCCGGCCTCGGTCGTGCACGTCAACGCGCACGCCACGTCGACCCCGCAGGGCGACATCGCCGAGGGCCTCATGCTGCACGCCGTCCTCGGCTCGAAGCACGCCCGCGAGGTCGTCGTCACCTCCACCAAGTCGATGACCGGCCACCTCCTCGGTGGTGCCGGCGCCCTCGAGGCCGTCGCCGTCGTCAAGGCCGTCGTCGAGCGTGTCTCGCCCCCGACGATCAACCTCGACGAGCAGGACCCGGCCGTCGACCTCGACATCGCCACCAAGCCGCGCGACCTGCCGGCCGGCGACATCGTCGCCCTCAACAACTCCTTCGGCTTCGGCGGCGCCAACGTGGCAGTCGCCTTCGGGAGCATCTGATGACCACCACCGCTGACACCCCCACCCCCGCGCCGGCCGCACCGGCGAAGAAGGTGAAGATCCCCCGCGACCAGGACCCCCGCAACCCGGTCAAGCGCCTCACCGCGCTGCTGGACGAGGGCAGCCTCGAGCTGATCTCCCCCGACGACGACTCGGGCATGCTCGCCGCGATCGGCACCGTCAAGGGCGCCCCCGTGGTGGCCTTCTGCTCCGACGCCACCGTCATGGGCGGCGCCATGGGCGACGACGGCTGCAAGGTCGTCGTGGACGCCTACCACCGCGCGCTCACGGACCGCATCCCGATCATCGGGCTCTGGCACTCCGGCGGCGCCCGCCTCGCCGAGGGCGTGCTGAGCCTGCACGCCGTGGGCCGGATCTTCCAGATCATGACCCAGGCCTCGGGCGTCGTCCCCCAGATCTCGGTCGTGCTCGGCCCCGCCGCCGGTGGTGCCGCCTACGGTCCGGCGCTGACCGACATCGTCATCCTCGGCCCCGAGGGCCGCATCTTCGTCACCGGCCCGGACGTCGTCCGCTCGGTCACCGGCGAGGACGTCGACATGCTCCGCCTCGGCGGCCCGGAGCCCCACGGTCGTCGCTCCGGCGTCGTCCACCAGGTCGCCGACTCCGAGGACGACGCGCTCGAGCGCGCCCGGACCACCGCGCACCTGCTGGGCGCCCAGGGCAGCCTGCGGGTCTCCGAGGTCGAGGACATCGACCTCGCAGGCTTCCTCCCCGAGTCGAAGAAGCGCGCCTACGACGTGCACCCGCTCGTCGAGGGCGTCCTGGACGAGGGCACCATGCTCGAGCAGCACGCGCGCTGGGCCCCGAACATCGTGACCGCGCTGGGTCGCTTCGGTGGGCGCACGGTCGGCGTCGTGGCCAACAACCCGCTGCGCCTGGGCGGCTGCCTGGACTCGCTGTCGGCGGAGAAGGCCAGCCGCTTCGTCCGCATGTGCGACGCGTTCGGCGTGCCCCTGATCGTCCTCGTCGACGTCCCCGGCTACCTGCCGGGTGTCGGCCAGGAGTGGGACGGCGTCGTCCGCCGCGGCGCGAAGCTGCTGCACGCGTTCGGCGAGTGCGTCGTCCCGCGCGTCACCCTGGTGACCCGCAAGACCTACGGCGGCGCCTACATCGCCATGAACGCCCGCTCGCTGGGTGCGACCAAGGTCTTCGCCTGGCCGGGCGCCGAGGTCGCGGTCATGGGTGCCGTGGCCGCGGTGCGCGTGCTGCACCGGCGCAAGCTGGCCGAGGTCGCCCCCGAGATCCGCCCGCAGGTCGAGGCCGAGCTGGCCGCCGAGCACGAGCGGATCGCCGGTGGCGTGGAGAAGGCCATCGAGATCGGGGTCGTGGACGAGGTCGTGGAGCCGTCGGCCACGCGCTCGACCCTGGCCGGGGCCATCCACGACGCCATCCAGTCCGGAGGCGTGCACCGCGGGGCCCACGGGAACATCCCGCTCTGACGCACGAGCGTCGACAGGCCGCACCTCTCGAGGTGCGGCCTGTTGCCATTCCGGACCAGCCGTGGCACCGTCGCATGACGCACGTCACACCATGCCGGCTCCCCTGGCCGGCCCCGGAGGTACTTCATGGACGCGCTCCCCCACTCCCGCCGCGCACGCCCCCGGTCGGGTGCTGCCCTGCTGGCCGTCGCGCTCCTCGCGGCGCTGCTGGCCCTGCCGGCGGCGTCCGCCGAGGCCGGCACCCAGCCCCGCATGGCCGAGTACGGCAAGACGGCCGCCAAGGACAGGGCGATGAAGCGCGGGTGCAAGAACTACTCCTACCGCTACCGCGTGCGGCCGCCGACGCAGGACGCGTGGGGCCTGGAGACCTTCCTGATCGACCCGGACGGCGAGCAGGTCGCCTCCGGCGCCTTCCTCTACGGCGGCGACCCCCGGCACGGCACGGGCTCCTTCCGCTTCTGCCGGTCCCAGACCCGTGCCGGACGCTTCACGATCCGCGCGAAGCTGACCTACTACGACGGCTGGACCAAGTACGAGGGGTGGATCGCCCCCACGCACTTCCGCATCCGGAAGCGCTGAACCCGCCCCGCGCGGCCCCGCCCCGGCAGGGGCGGTAGCTCGGCGCGCAGGGCGGGTCGCGGTGCCGTGCGCTCAGACGACCTGGTGCAGCCAGCGGACAGGGGCGCCCTCGCCTGCGTGCCGGAACGTCTCCAGTTCGTCGTCCCAGGGCTTGCCCAGGAGCTTGTCGACCTCGATCTCGACCGTGGTCTCGCCGGCAGCCGACTTCACGACAGCGGCGCGCAGCCGGTCCTCGGGGATGAGGATGTCGCCGTGCAGCCCGGTGACGGCGTGGAAGACGCCGAGCTCGGGGGTGTAGGAGTAGCGCGAGCCCTCCGTGGCGGAGGTCGGCTCCTCGGTGATCTCGAAGCGCAGCTTGTCCCAGCCCTTGAGGGCGGAGACGACGGCGGCACCGGTGCCGGTGCGGCCCGTCCACGACAGCTCGGCGCGGTAGGTGCCCGCCTGGGCGGGCTGGGGCGTCCAGTCCAGGCTCACGGGCGCGCCGAGGACGCCTCCCACGGCCCACTCGAGATGGGGGCACAGTGCGGACGGGGCGGAGTGCACGAAAAGCACGCCCCTCGTGGCAGCACGGGTGGCAGCAGCAGTGGTCACCGGAATCTCCTTCGTTCAGCGCGAGCTACGCCTTCCCCAGCGATCTCGAGCCGTCGTCGTCGGATGAACCGTGTGACAGATATGTGGTTGTGCCGCCCATTGTGACTCATGGGACGCATCTGCACCAGTGAGACGCACCGGAACAGCCCGTCCTGGTGCGGACCACCGCGCCGGCAGCGTCCAGTGCCGAGCCCTCAGCCGGTCATCGCGGCGCCCACCTCGCCGATGACGTTCCGAGGATCGCTTGCTGCGCCGAGAAGCCGACCGGCTCCGCCCGTCGGAGCCACGTCGACGACCTCGAGCCACACCGCCGTGGCGTCGTCCCTGCTCCCCCGCACCCGGGCCTCCCGGACCAGCGTCCGCGCCACCTGCGCCGGCCGCCCGCGCAGCACCCTCTCGAGGTGGTCGCCGCCGAGGTCCACACCGTCGCTGGTGAGCAGCAGGTGGTCACCGGGACGGGCGTCGACCACGAGGACGTCGGGCTCACTGCTACCGGCCGCCCCGGCGACCGACCGGGTCACCACGTGCCGGTAGGGGTGCCCGATCGCCTGCTCGGGTCGCAGGACCCCACGAGCCAGCATCTCCGTGACCCAGGTGTGGTCCTGGGTCAACCTGCGCGCCATCGCGTCCCGGACGAGGTGGACCCGGGTGTCGCCCAGGTGCAGGATCACCAACCTGGACCCGTCCAGCCGCACGGCGGACAACGTGCAGGCCATGCCCCGTCTGGCCGGGTCCTCACGCTGCCCCACCGCGAGCGACGCACGAGCCCGCTGCAGCGAGGCCCTCAGGCGAGCAGCGGCCTCCCCCGGCGGGAAGGGGGACGACAGGTCGGCGCAGATCACGTGGGCGGACGTCGCCGACGCCACCTGACCGGCGGGCGCCCCGCCCACCCCGTCCGCCACCAGGGCCAGCCGCGGGTCGGCGTAGGCAGCGTCCTCGTTGGCCGTCCGCCCCGGGCCGGCGCTGCTCACGGCGGACAACACCTCGAAGCTCAGCACGGCGGCCTCCTGACGACGTCGCGTCCGTGGACGCGCTCCACGCTAGGCCCCCGAGCGGGCCGCAACCTGTGCTCGCCCCTGGAGACCACTGTGGGCGCCGTCCTCGGACGGCGCCCACGGTCAGGCTCGAGCAGGTGCGGAGGTCACTCGTTGGACGAGGCGCCCTTCGCCTCCAGGTCCGCGGCACGGGCGGCCGCGTCGGTGATCTCGTCGGCGTCGATGGCGTAGGTCCGGTGGAACCAGGCGAGGGCGTCCTCGAGACGACCGGCCTCGACGAGCGCGTCGGCGTAGGCGTAGCGCAGACGCACGACCCACGGCTCGCGGGACTTGCTCTGCAGCGGGGCCAGCTCCAGGGTGCGCAGCGCGGCGTCCACCTGGCCGAGGTCGCGGCGAGCACCAGCCTCGACGATCGTCATCTCGGCCTTGGCCGGAGCGGAGAAGTTCGCCACGGACGGGCTCTTCGCGAGCTTCAGCGCCTGGTCGGCCTGGCCGAGGGCCCGGTGGCAGTCCGCCATGATCGGCAGGTAGTCGGTGGCGCCGTTCATCCGCTTGGCGGCCCGCAGGTCCGAGAGTGCCTCGGAGTAGTGACCCGCGGCGTAGGCGGCCTCGCCCGACGCCTCGCGGACCACGGCGAGCCGAGGCGCACGCAGCCGAGCCGCGACCGCGTGACCGTAGGCCGTCTCGGGGTCGCTCTCGATCAGCGCACCGGCCGCCGCGAGGTGCCGGGCCACCCGGGCCGCGACCTTCTCGGGCAGGCCCTTCAGCTGCGCCGCCACGCCCCGGTCCAGCTCGCGGCCGGTGATGCCCTCGGGGAAGTCGGGTCCGTCGTAGCGGGCCTGCTCCTCCGGGGTGCGCTTCGGCCGGTCGTCCTCGGGACGCTCGTCACGCCCAGCACCCCGCCCGCGGTAGTCGCCGTCGCGCCGCGGACGCGAGTCGTCGCGGCGACGGTCGTCCTTGCGCCGGTCGTTCTTGTCCCAGGAACGACCCTGGCCCCCGCGACCGCCCTCGGGGCGATCGCCGGACCGACCGCGGCCGTCGGAGGAGCCGTAGCCGCGGCCGTCGCCTTTGCCGCCGCTGCGGCCGCCCTGGCCACCCTGTCCCCGGTTCGACCCCTGGCCGCCTCGGGAGCCCTGGCCCCCGCGCGAGCTACTGGGCCCGCCGCTACGGCCACCGGACCGGCGGTCTCCGTTGCTGGGTCGACGGTTCTCGGCCATGGTCTGGCTCCTTCTCCGGCTGGGCCGGCGACAGTCGCGGACGCGGTCACGTCCGCACGGATGCGATGCAGGTACGCGTGCTGGCTCCGACACGGCTGAAAATACAAGAAGGGGCCACCCTGCTGGGTGGCCCCTTCTTGGAAGAATTGTCCGGCGGCGTCCTACTCTCCCACAACCTCGCGGTTGCAGTACCATCGGCGCTGAGAGGCTTAACTTCCGGGTTCGGGATGGGACCGGGTGTTTCCCTCTCGCTATGGCCGCCGTAACTCTATCGGCTCACACGTTCCGCCGCGTCGCCGGTAGCACCGGGAGGGCGTAGTAGCGTGGCCAAGCCACTATTCAATTGATGGTGACGACCCTAGCGGATCACCACCCGCGCCGGCGAATCGCCGGCAAGTGTTTGGTTGTTCAATCAGTGGACGCGAGACACGCTCAATCACACGCTGTATCTGTGTGTTTGTTTGTGTGTGCAGTGTAGGAGTGTGGTGACAAGCCCTCGGCCTATTAGTACCGGTCGGCTGGG
>NZ_JAMOIL010000045.1 GCF_023656415.1 Nocardioides bruguierae | reverse complement strand
TCATGTCCTCGAACCCGAACGTGAAGTCCCGCGACAGGGGCGCGAGGCCGGCCATCAGCTGGCCGAGGCCGACGACGACGTTGCCGGTCGACCGGGCCCAGGAGTCCATCATCGGGACCGTGTCGGACCGGACGTAGGAGATGAACGCCTCCATGTCGTCTCCGACCAGCGCCGCGGCGGCGTCGTCAGCGAGGCGGCCGAGGGTGGCGGCGAGGTCGGAGACGAAGCTGGTGACGGCCGGGACGTCGGTCTGGAGCCGGTCCAGGGCGGACTCGACGCCGGGGAACAGCCCGGCGCCGGCGGTGTCGCGGATCTGCGCGAGGACGGGCTGCAGGGCGTTGAGGTACCGCACGAAGTGCTGGGTCTCGGGGCCGAGCTTGTACAGGGTCTCCTGGAGCTTCTCCAGGGTCGCCTCGGTCGGGTCGTTCTGGAAGTCGTCCAGGGCCGTCACGGCGTCGCCGAGGCCCTGCACGGCGATCATCGCGGTCGCCGCACCAGCAGCAGCCGCGCCGAGACCGGCGGTCAGGCCGGTGACGGCCGGGACCAGCGAGGCGGCGATGGGCGAGAGCGTGGGGCCGAGGATGACGATGGCCTCGCCGAGCAGACGCAGCCGCCCGGAGTAGCGGTCGATGTCGCGTCCGCTGCGGTTCAGGGAGTCGCCGAGCTCGTCGGCGCCGTCGGCTGCCTGGAGCTCGGCGAGGGCCTGCTCCCGCAGCGTCTTGCGCAGCTCGCGGGACTTCACGTCGGCGCGGGCCATCTCCAGCGTGTACTCGCCGGTCTTCGCGCGTGCGCGCTCCGTGGAGACCGACGACTCGCTGATGCTGCGGTCCAGGTCGGCGACCGAACCGCTGGTGGAGGTGCTGGTCCCGTCGAGGTCATGGAGGTTCCGGTTCAGCGCCGCGGTGGCGGCGGCGGCCTTGGCCATGCCGGTGGTGAAGTGGTCCTCGAGCTCGAGGAGGACGGACTCTCTGCGAACGGCCACGTCGCCTCCTTCAGTGCTGTCGGCGGGCGGTGACCTCGTCGGGGGTCATCCGCCGCAGGTAGGTGCTGCGCCCGTCGTCGGGGCGCGGGATGAACGGGCTGGGCTCGTCGCCCAGCTGCCGGATGGCCTTGGCGTCGCGGTCGTGCTGGATGCGCTGCCACTTGTCGATCTCGGCGCACAGCGGGCAGCGGCTGTCCTCGAAGGTCCAGAACAGGTGCGGGTCACCGGCCACGTCCGGGTGGTGGCCGCGGTCGCAGGTCTGCTCGTGGTACGCCGCGAGCGCGAGGAGTCGTCGCCGTTCGTCGTCGTCCCACTCCGGCTCTCGGGTGACGACGGTGGTGCCGGTGAGGTTGCCGGCGGCGTCGTAGTGCTCGTGCGTCTCGGCGGGCTCCCACCCGAGCATTCGCCGGCGGGAGATGCCGAGGCTGCTGGCTAGCTCGAGGAGGGCGCGCTCGTCTGCATCCCAGACAAGCCGCGCCGCCATTTTGGGATGTCGACCGCCTCGTCCTCGTAGATCCCGATGACGGTGCGGGCGAGGATCTTCTTGTCGGGGGGCGAGACGCCGAGGGCGTCGAACTGGCCCTCGGCCAGCGGCTCGTCCTCCCACGCCACGACGTAGGTAGCCAGGTCATCGAGGAGGGCGTCGGCGTTGCAGCGGGCCCAGGTGCGGGTGCCGTCGTCGAAGCCGGTGAGCTCGACGTCGCGGTTCCGGCCGGGCTCACCCTCGGCGCGTGGCGGGTGCTTGTCGACCCACTGGCGCCACTCGCCGTCGCTGCGGGTGGCGCGGACGGTGAGCCGCCCCTCGTACTCGCCCATCGCGTCGGCGGCGGCAGCGATCTTCTGCTGGAGCTCGATGACGTCGGCGCCCTCGCCCATCTTGCGGGGGCCTCGGGCGGCGCCGGGCTCGGCCATCCGCTCGCGCAGCAGGTCTTCCAACTCGGTCTGGAGGTTGGTGATCTCGACCAGGAACTTCACGCCGTCGCCGACGACCACGGTCGCGGGGCGTTCGGGGCGGCTGGGGGTGCCGGCGGTGAGCTCGGCGAGGGACTTGGGCACGGGTTCTCCCTGGGCTGAGGGGTGGGCTGGGGCTGAGGGTGGTGCGGGTGGAAGACGGGCGCCGCGTCAGCCCGGCGCGGCGCCCGTCGTCAAGGGGTGGCGGTGGGTCAGGCCGCGATGACGCCGTCGACCGGGGCGTCGTGGCCGTCGGCGAAGGCGACCTCCTGGGAGATCACGAACTCGCCGCCCGCGTCGTCGGCGGAGGTACCCGGGACCTGGGGGCCGAGCTCGACGGGGATCACCCGGTAGGCGTCGGCGGCCGCGAGGTCGCTGGTCCCGGACTTGCCGAGCCGCTGGACCAGCCACACCGTGGTGCCCTCGGCCAGCGCCTCGTACGCCTCGTTGCCGTCGGCGCCGGGCGTGCCGACGCTCTGCGGGTTGTAGGTGTACATGAGGGTCGGCGTGTCCCAGGTGGTCTCGCCGAGCGCGGTGGCGGTCTTGGTCTGGCACATCTTCCGCTGCTTGCTGACCTTCGCGGTCGCCGCGGTGGGCCACCAGTCGCCGACCATGTGGCAGGTGATGTTGTCGCCGGCGGTGACCTCGGCGGCGGTGATCGCGGTCAGCGACGCGGGCTCGGAGGTCAGGATGACGAGCGACTGCGAGCCGAAGCTACTGGTCGTGTCGGGCATCAGAACGGGCATCGGTTACTCCTGGTTGCTCGGGGCGGTCTCGTTGCCCGCCGCCTTCTTCGCCGCCTCGGCCGAGACGGACGTCTTGCGCTTCCTGGTCGACCGGCCGCCGACGCGGGTGTCGCGCCGGCGGGTGCCGTCCGGGTTCGTGGTGGGCTCGTCCTCGAGGACGGTCAGCCCCTTCGCGGCGGCGTAGGACGCGCCGACGGTGGTCTCGCGGCGGCCGATGCGGACGCGGACGAGTGCCTGTGCCATGTGCTCCTCCTAGAGCGAGCAGGTCCACGACGACAGGCCCTCGCTGCGCCGGTCGTCGGTCGGCTCGGGCGCCTGGGCGCGCTCGAACCGGATCGGGGTGGTCACGCCGCCGTCCACGGGCACCCGGACGCCGCGCAGTGCGATGTCGGTGCGGCCCATGGCCCAGCGCGCCTCGCTGGGCTCCTTCGCGCACTGGCGGACGGTGATGCGCCACAGGTTCTTCGGGGCGTCGTCGCCGCTCATCCGCCGGCCGACCGGGTTGGCCATGGGCTCGACGGAGAGCAGGAAGTAGACCCGGGGGAGGGGCGTGGGGACGGTGCCGTAGTCGAAGACCCGCCACTGCGCGCCGGTGAGGCTGATGGCGGCCTCGATGGTGGCCTGCATCGCGTCGAACATCGCGTCGGCGTCGGGGGTGCTCACTGGCCGGCCCTCCAGAACGCCTCGCGCAGCATGTTCCGTACCTCGCCGGGCAGGGCCGGGCCGACGATGTCGGCGGACTTCGCCAGGTCACCGTGCGGCGGCTGGTTGCGGGAGCCGTTCTCGAACGACATCCACCCCTGCCGGGCGGACGCCACGGGCCCGTACTGCGCCGAGTAGACGGCCATGCCGAACCCGAAGAACGGCTTGCTGGTCTCGGGGCGGATGGACCGGGGGTAGTGCTTGCCGTGACGGCCGGCCGACTCGCGGGCGAAGTCCCTGGCGAGGCTCGATCCGGCCTGCGCGCCGTCGCGGACGATCCCGACGCTGCGGCGGGCCACGAACGGACCGATGGCCCGGGTGTCGCGGGCGAGATCGTCGAGGTGGTTCACGACCCGGATGCGGCTCATGACCACTCCTCGGGGCGCTGGGTGGCGACGGCGGGGATGCGGCGCGCGGTGGCCTGGTCCTGCCCGTCGGTCTCGGTGAGGCGGAAGACGAGGCCGGCGCAGTCGCCCGTGAGGACCTCGAGGAGGTCTCCGTCGGCCAGGTCGGTGGTGTCCCACGGCATGTGGGCGACCCGGGCCGCGGCCTGGACGTCGACATCTCCACCGACGTCGAGACGCCGCGTGGTCGCCGCGCCGCGGCTGCTGCCGCCGATCCGGCAGCGGAGGTCGACGTAGATGTCGTCCCAGTTCCGGGTGCGGGTGCCGTCTGCATCGTCCCGGGGGCCGAGCTCGCCGGCGCGACGGATGGTGCACGTCGAGGTCATGCGGGCCTCGGCCTTGGCGCGCCCCCGTGCGAGCGTGTCGTTGAGGCTCACCGGACGTACTTCATCGAGCCGGCGCTGGGCAGGTTGGCCGAGGGCGGGGTGAGACGGCGCCGCTCGGCGGCGGTGAAGTACATGTCCTCGGTGGCGTCGCTGCGGCGCCAGGACTCGCTGTAGTCGTCGATCTGGGAGGACTCCTGCACGAGGCCCTCGGGGTTCCGCAGCACACGGAGCGCCGCGGCTGCGACGACCGCAGCGACGGCGGTGGAGGTGACCCAGCCGCTCTCGATGCTGGTGACGATGGACGGGACTTCGAGCTGGAGCGCGTCCCATGCCTCGTCGAGGCGGGTCTGGGCGACCGGGGAGCCGTCGGGGATGACGTACCCGCGGTTGGTCAGGTCAGTGGTGGTGGCCGGGTTGTCCACGGGTACGTCTCCCTTCGCGGTGGTGGATCAGGAGGAGGTCGCGTCGTCGGCGACCAGGGAGGCGCGGATGGCCTCCTTGTCCTTCGGGTCCGGGACGTCGAGGCCACGGGCGGTGGCCTCGTTGCGGAGGCGGTCGATGCGCCACCCGTCGTACTTGCCGGCGGGCTCGGCCGGCTCGGCCGAGCCCGGCCCCGAGGAGGGGGCCGGGTCGGCCGTGCGGGGGCCGTCCCAGACGTCGTCGCGGTGGACGGTGCCGGGGATGTCCGCCTCGCTGGTGCCCACGGGGTACACGACCCCGCGGGCGATCAGCGTGCGGGTGAGGCGACGCATCA
Source organism: Nocardioides bruguierae (assembly GCF_023656415.1). GTDB lineage: Bacteria > Actinomycetota > Actinomycetes > Propionibacteriales > Nocardioidaceae > Nocardioides > Nocardioides bruguierae. The sequence continues at coordinate 12,295 of NZ_JAMOIL010000045.1, read as the reverse complement.
GACGGTGCCCTCGAGGCCGGACAGGATGACGATGTCCTCGTTGTCCTGGATGACCGGCAGCCCGACCGACGCGGCCTTGACGGCACGCTCGACCGGGTTGTCCTGGCCGAGCGTCTGGATCGTCATGCCGGCGACCTCGAGCGGGGACAGGATCTGGCCCTGCACCTGCTGGACGGCCTCCTGGGTGACACCCAGCTCGGTGCGGCCGATGCTGTCCCCGGCGGGCAGGAACGTGCCGTAGCCCTCCGGGTAGATCCGGGTCTTGGACCCGTCCTCGGCGCGCAGCACCCGGTCGTAGGTGGTGATCGACGGCAGGCCGCGGTCCGCCGCGTAGGCGTTGAGCGAGGTCTGGCCCACGGGCTGCTGCGGGAACAGCGCCTGGAGCGAGGACAGCGCCTTGCGGTAGGTCTTCGCGGTGGTCACGAACACGCCCGCGGCGGCGCCGGAGGTGTCGTGGAAGACCTCGTGCCCGGCCTCGAACGCGTCCCAGAAGTTGTCGCCGGCGTCGACGGCGATCTTCTGCTCGGCGGCGATGCCGAAGTCGACCTCGTGGACCTCGCCGTCCTCGGTGGCCAGCGAGACGATGCCGGTGGACAGCGCCTGGCCGCGCATCAGCTCGTAGGTGTTGTCAGTGGCCAGGGCCGCCAGGCCGGCGGCCTGCTCGACCCACGGCGACCAGTCGACCTGCTGGCCGTTGAGCTGCTGGGCCAGGATGAACTCGAGGTTCAGGTCGGTCTCGGTGAGGTTCACGATCGGGGTGACCGCGGGGAGCTCGCCTCGGACCTCGACGATGCCGGGGCGGCGGATCGGGGTCGCGGGGGAGCCGAACGCGCGCACGGGGACCGTCTGGTCGACCTTGCGGCGGCGGCCGAGGCGGTAGCTGAGCGCCTGGACGGCGACGTTGGGGAGGAACCGCTCGAGGCTGTTCCGCTCGTCCCGCACCTGCCGCGCCGCCAGGATGACGGGGCGGAGGTCGGGAACCAGGTCCATGATCTGCATGGGTCAGAACTCCTTGTCTCTGGGCGGCGGTCAGGCGACCGGCACGGTGCCGTTGATGAACGAGATGCCGTTCTGCGAGAGAGCGGTCTCCTGGGCCAGGTCGAGGGCGGCCGGCAGGTACCGGCGGTCCACGGTTCCGGCGTGCACGACGGAGATCAGGTGGCTCTCGCCGGCCTTGATCACGAAGTCGTCCAGGACGAGGCCCTGGCCGTCGACGAGGGAGCCGGAGAGCACGAGGCCGTCGCTGTCGGCGGTGACGTCGGCGGGGGCGACGGTGACGCCGTGGCGCTCCGACTTGTGGGGGTCACGGAGCCACCGGCGGTCGCCGGTGTCGTAGCTGGTGCGCTTGGGCGCGAAGTTGGACACGTCGTTCTCCTTCTCGGGTTGGGTGTCCGGATGGGTCCGGTGGTCGTGGCTTCGCGCCTACGGGAACCGGGGGTCTCAGTTGCCGCTGGTGGCGGCGGGACGCAGGTTCAGGGACGTCTGCATCCGGGCGAGCGCGGCCGCGACCTTCTCGCCCTCCGTCTGGTTCGCGGGGGCACCGCCGCCGATCCCGGAGGGCGCCTGGCGGACGGCGGGCTTGGCCAGGTGCGGCTTCTTGGCGACAAGGTCGTCGAGCGCGGTGGCGACCTTCGCGCTGTCCGCGACGCCCTTGTCGTCGATGACGGCCGTCATGTCGACGTGCGCGAGGGCGTCGGAGGCGTCGTGGAGGCGGTTCTTCGCTGCGTCGAGGACTGCAGTGCGCACGGCGTCAGCCTTGGCCTGCACCTCGCGCTCGGACTCACGGTCCTCGAATGGCTTCACGGCCGCGGCGACGGCCTGCCTCACGATCGCGTCGATGTCGAGCTCGCTGGTCCCGCTCGGCTGCTGGCCGCCCTGCGGCGTGGCCTGCTGGCCGTCGGCGGTGGGCTTCGGGGGCGTGGGCCGGGCGCGGGAAGCGGCGAGCGCTCGCTCGGCGGTCTGGCGGGCCTCGCGCTCACGGTTGAGCGCGGCGCGGCCGGGGTCGCCGAGGGCGTTCCACTCCTCCTCCGAGACGCCGTCGGGGCGCTCGACCGGCGGGACGGTGTCGTCGCCGCCGAGGATGGGCCACACGACGCGGCCGTTGGGCAGGACGCCGACGGCCTGGAGGGGCCGGCCGGTGAGCGGGTGCCGCATCGTCGGGTGCTGCGGCTGGGTGGTGGGGGACATCGCGTCTCCTTCGTGGGCGCGCTTGTGCGCGGCGCCGTGCGCCTCTCCGCCCGTCGCGGGTCGGGAAGTCAGGTGGTGGTGATGAAGCCGGCGAGCTGGAGCAGTCGGATCGCCTCGTCGCGGTCGTCGCCGGCGCGGGCGTAGATGGTTTCCGGCATCACCCGGGCGCCGGGGCGGAGCCGGGCGGCGGGGGTAGTCATGCCGCGGCGGGCGTTCACGACGCGCGTGAGGTCCGCGCCGTCGCGGATCGCGCGTGCCCCGTCGACGGTGAAGATGTCCTCCTGGGACAGCAGCCCCTGCTTGCGGCGCTGCGCCACGGTCAGGTCCGGGTGCCGGGCCTCGAGCGTCTGCGCGGTCGGGAGGGACTCGAAGTAGGCGGTCGAGTCGACGGTCAGGTCTCCGGCAGCGGTCTCGCTGACGGGGATGTGCCGGCAGTCGCATCCGGGGTGCCGCTCGAACCCGTCGTTCCACCGGTAGAACCTCCCCGCGAGGACCGCGCAGCGCGCGCAGGAGGGCAGGTTCAGCATCCGCACGTAGCCGTCAATCTCGCGGTGGCTGACGGTGGCCGCAGACTCGGCGGCCCGGGCGGTGTCGGCGAGCACGGTGGCCGCGGAGAGCTCGATCCACCTCATGGTGTCGTCGAGCGCGGCCTGTGCGGCCGTGTCCTGTTCGCGCTGCCAGGCTTCCTCGCGGAGCCGTGCCGCGGCCTGCTGGTCGGCCCGGATCGCGGCCCACGTGAGGTCGCTGACCTCGTCGGGTCGCTCAGCCGGCTCAGTGTCCGTGCGGAGGGCGGTGCTGCGGATCTCGTTGAAGCGCCGCCCGGCCTGGGGGACGGAGAGCGCCATGAGGGACTGCACGGGCCGCCCGTCGCCGGCGAGCCCGGCGAACGTGGAGGGGACGACGACGCCCGGTGACGCCTCCGGCATGAGCCCGAGCTCGACGACCACGGCGGCGATGTAGGAGTCGGCCTCGCGGGCGGCGGCCACCTGGGCGGCGCCGACGAGCGTGGCCAGCTGAGTCCCGATGCCGTTGTCGGTGTACTGCTGCTCCCACGACCCGCGGGGCTCCATCCGGCGCCACACCAGCCGCAGCGCAGTGATGAGCCGGGCGGTGATCCGCTGCTGACGACGGTAGTAGTCAGCTGACGAGCGAGGCGTTGTCACCGAGGAAGTCCCTGCTCAGACGCTCCAGCGGGTCCTGCTCCTCGGCGAGGCGCCGGGAGCGGGTGGCCTCGTACTCGTCGACGGCGGCCGTGACGGTCTCGGTGTCCCAGTGCAGCACCTTCTCGGCGACCGCGGCGACACCGAGCCCGCTGGCGGTGAGCTTGGTGAACTGGTCGACCAACTGCGACTCGATCCGGGTCTCCGGGTCGACCCACCGCGGCGTGACCCGGGTGCGGGTGCTGGGAGACTCGATCGCCAGGATGTGCTTCCCGAGACGCCGCCACGACTGGTTGAGGCTGCCGTGCTGGCCCATCCGGTTCACGCGCCGGACCATCGGCGCCTCGTCCGTCTTCAGCAGCTCAGCGGACATGTGCGACTTCAGGTCCAGCGAGAAGTACGTCGACGCCAGGGCGGTCTTCGCGCGCACCTTCGCCGAGGCGTGCTCGGCCCACGTCACGAACGACGCGAGGCCGGCGGGCTCGAGCTGGCCGAACTTCACACCCTTCCCACCGAACCACGTGTGGTCCGCGCGCGGGTTGAAGCCGATCATCGGCTTCCCGTCCGGCCCCAGGAGCGGCTTCGACGGGTCCTTGGGGTCCCGGGGGACTTCCAGACCCTCGACGTAGCGGATCGGGACGGCACCGAAGTGGCCGGCGAACACGAGGAGGCCCTCGACCAAGTCGACGATGTCGATCAGGGACGCGATGGGTGCGATCTCGGAGACGGGGTCCTTGATCAGCCGGCCACGCGGTGCGAGCTCCACGACCGGGACCTCGGTCAGGCCGGTGGGCCGCGGCTCTCCGACGACCTGCCACCGGGAGGTCTCACTGGAGCCCTCGGGGTCGCGCATCTCGGTCTCGGACTCGGCCAGGTCCCGGTCGTACCCGGGCAGCCGCAGCAGCCCGCGCCGCTGGTTCGTCCACTCGTCGGTCCACGTCTTCAGGTAGCCCACGACGTTGTAGGGGACCTGCTGAGAGCGGATCACGGCGGCCTGGGTGGCGGACTCGATGCCGACCACGGCCTTCTGGTCGTCGGTGGTCGACCGGGCGGCGGACGCGAACGCGCGTGCGCCGATCAGGGACTCGCGGTGGCCCTCGTGGTGCATCACGTCGAGGTCGTTGTCGTCCCACGCGGCCCGGAGGAGGCCGTCGGCTGCCTTGTCCTCGGCGCCGATGCCGGCCAGGCCGAGTCGCTCGGTGAGGGCGTCGACCACGATGCCGGCGGTGCCCGACTTCGGGATGTCGAGCATGGAGTGCAGGCTGCCGGTCAGGACCCGGTCGGTGACCCGACCATCGGCCGACGCCACGACGAGCCCCGGGTAGACCTCGGCGTACTCGCGAGCCAGGAACGGCAGGACGTACTCGTTGCAGTACCGCTTCTCGAAGGGGTCGGCGTACCGCTTCTGGTCCTCGATCTTGGCCAGGAGGCGCTTCGTCCACTGCATCACGGTGGGCATCGCGGGACCTCCGTCCTGGTCGTGGTGGTGCGGTCAGCGGCTTCCGGGGCGGTCTGTGGTCACATGCCGAAGATCAGCGGCGGCAGCTCGGCGTCGGGCCAGCCGGCGGCGCGCATGTCGGCCGCGGCCTCGTGGCAGATGACGCTGGTGACGCCGGCGTCGATCTTCTGGGTCTGCGACGGCTTCCCCAGGAAGTACCGGTCGCCCTTGGCGAGCTTGCTGGCGTTGCCGATGTGGGTGGTGGTGATCGGGCAGCCGTCCTGGGTGAGCGCCCCGGTCTCGAGGTCGGCCTCGAACCGGCGCAGCGCCGGGTACATGCGGCCGATCTGGTTCGTGGGCCAGGGCACGAAGACGTCGGGCCCGTGCTCGACGTCCCAGTCCTCGATCTCGGTGGACCAGTCGGTCTCGTCGTGGAACCCGGGGTCGGCGTAGACCCGCAGCAGCCGCCAGGTGCGGGCGATCTCTCGCCACGCCTCGTGGACCTCGGCGCGGGGGATGCGGTGGTCCGGCCACTCGGCCGGGTTCCAGATCGTCGGCCGCCGCGACGGCCCGTAGCGGGGCGTGAACAGCAGGCCCTCGCGGGTCTCCAGCTTGATGCACGTCCAGTCGTCGTTCAGGGACCCGTCGAAGCCGCCGCACACGCTGACGCCGGCGGGCGGGTTCGGCATCCACACCTGGTCAGGCATCGGCGGTGACCTTCCCTGCGTAGGCGCCGGCCCACAGCCCCAGCGGGAGCCACGACCCGGTGCCCTGGACGAGCCGGTTCCCGAAGAAACGTTCCGCCTGGGCGGGGTCCTTCTTCATCAGCTCGGCGGCCTCGGCCTCGATCGAGTCGAGGTTGACCCACCAGGACCCCTCGTAGACCCACTCGAAGATCCGACGCCGGTTGGCCTTGGTCTTGAACGAGATCGGGCGGCCGTCCGCGTCGCACAGCGACGGCTCGAGGTCGGGGTTGCGGTAGAGCACGAAGATGTCGTCGGAGCCGGACTCGTACACCTGCTGGGCGTAGGAGTTCATGGCCGGGTCCCACGCGTTCGTGGTGGCGTGGGTTCGACCGCCCATGCCGGCCGCGCCGCGACGCTGGGTCTCGGCGACGTTGATCATTTTGTTCGACCGGTAGTAGAGGCCGACCTCGTCCTGCTCGGCGTCCGAGATCGGGTTGCCGAGGCGGGAGTTCGCCGACGCGGTGACGACGTCGATGCGGTCGAGGTCGTCGTCGTCGGAGAGCCCGAGGATGCGGATGAAGCCCTCGCGGACCGCGAGCAGGTGCCGCAGCGGCCCGAGCTTGATCATCGCGCGCAGCGGCCGGTAGATGTTGTCGGCCTGGTCCTCGGACGTGGCGGTGATCTGGATCAGCGGCGACGGGTGCCGCATCCCCTTGGCCTCACCGGGCAGGTACTCGTACTCCCAGCCGCAGTCACAGCCGTGGTCGGAGCACACGTAGACGTCGCCGGCCTGGGCCCACCCGGCGAACACCGACGGGCCGCACGCCTCGAACGCGACGAACGCCGCCGAGGTGGGGCCCTTGCCGGTTTTCTGCGGAGCGACCACGAGCGTCTGCCGGTACTGGAACGCCTGGTTCAGCAGCGGCACGTCGTCGTTCGTGATGGTCTCGTCGGAGTCGCCCAGGGCGATCTGCTCGAGGAGATCGGCCACCACGGCCGGGTCCACGAAGACGGCGTCCTCGCGGATGCGGTACCGGTTCGCGCACCACCAGAACTGCCAGTCGGCCAGCTTCATCGGCCGGCCGCGGGCGAAACCGTCCGGGACGCGGCAGTGCCGGGTGATCCACGCGTCGGCCAGGTCTCCGAGGGTGGCGAAGTCGACGACGAACGAGGCGGGCTCAGCCGCCGTTGCCACCGACTGCCCTCAGCCGACGCGTCGGCGCCGGGGCCTCGGCCGCGGCCTTCTTCGACTTCGCGGCGCTGGTCGCCTTCGGCGCCGTCCGCTGCTCGAGCTCGTCGACGGCGATGGCCCACCCGTTGGCACGCATGCCGTCGGGGGAGAGGCCGATCTCGTTGCGGTACTCCCGCAGTCGCGCGACCAGCGCAGCGTTCGCCTCGGGCTCCGTCTCGACGATGACCTTCAGCCGGCAGAACTCCGCGATGGTCGGCCAGCGCCAGCGGTCTCGCTGCCACGCCACGGCCTGCGGTGTCTTCCAGACCTCGCGCCACACCTGCAGCTCGCGCTTGCGGAACGCGGTGGTGCCCGCCTTGTCGGGCTGCCGCGACTTCCCGCCCTCGGTGGCGACCGTGACGAACCGGTCGATCCGGGGGAGCGGGAACGGCGGGGCCACACCCTTGCGGCCCTCCGACGGCAGCGCGGTCGGGGAGTAGCCGCGCTTCTCGCTGCGGCCAGAGTTCGGGTCCGGCGCAGGGCCGGACCGGGGACGTGCTCCACCCTTGGGCATGGCGATCTCCTGGGTGCGGCATCGCGCCGCGTGACGGGGACGGCGGCCGGCATCGCGCCGGCCACCTGCGCCGGGTCCCCGATGGGGGGAGCCCGGAAAGTTCTGAACCCTCCGCGCCTCGGAGCGCCCTCTCCCCCGGTCCTCAGGAGGGGGGTGGGGAGGGGGTATGGCCACCCCCTGTGTGGTGGCTCGGGTGCGGGCAGCTGGTGCCGCGGCGGCCGGCGGTGGCGTAGTTGCCGGCGGGGCACTCGGGGCCGTGGATGACGGCCCGGTTGCTGTCGCAATGCCCGAGTGTCCATTGGACGGGGTCGATCGGGTGGGGATTCCCGGCTGCGGCGCAGCGCCAGCAGGTGACGTGCGCGCCGCCGTCGAGGCGGCGTTGCCAGGCGGCACGCGTGGCGTCGTAGTCGGCGTCGTAGCCGCGGGCTTGGCGGCGGCCGCGCGCGGCGTCTCGAGCGCGTGTGTGCTCGGCGCAGCGGGACGAGTGGCCGAGCCGGGGGCAGCCCGGCTCGGCGCAGACTCGCTTGCTCAGGATGTCCCCCCCTCGACGGGTGACGGCCGGTCGGGGGAGACCAAGCCCGACCGCCACCCGCGCCAGAGCGTCGACCCGGGCCCGCACCTGCCCCCAGGGCAGGGCCGCGTCGACGGCGGAAACACGAGGGTCTCCGGCCCGTGCTCCTGCGGCCGGTCGAACGAGGAGCGGCCACGTGGAAACACGAAACCGAACGGAACAGGCATGCAGCAGCCCACCATCCGGCGGCACAAGGCTCGCACAGCATGGTTCGGGCGGCTTGCCGAACGACGTTGGTCAGGCTGGCTGAGTCCGGCAACAGACCAGGCGTCAGGTGCGGAAGGACAACGGCTAGGGTGCCGCAGTGGTTCTCTCGACTGACTTCTACGCGCTGGTTGCACAGATCATCCCGGTGCTGTTGCTCACCGGAATAATCGAGATGCGGGCTGTCTCGCAACGGTGGGCGGAGCCCACGCTACCGACCTGGGTGGTGCTCGGGTTCCTGGTGGGAATGTTGCTCATCATCTTGGGAGAGGTGTCGGCGCTCTGGGTAGTCTCCAACGGCGCTGAGAATGCGTTGGTGTTGTTCGGAGCATTGTTCGGCATCGGGGTTGCCGGATCGTTCGCCGCTCTGCCTCTAGTCGACACGGTCCTCGACTGGGCAGCACCGGCTGAGAAGCGAGCCTCTTGGCTCCAGCGCTTAGGTACGGCTGCCGCACTAACGCCCTTCGCCGCCGCGATGGTTGCTTTGATCGCCGCGTCGGCTGCCTGAGCGTTCTGGCATCGGCGCACCAACCGGAATCCGCCGGGCGGGCCGAGCTGCGGCGGTCAGGGCTTCGAGCCGGGCACGGCAGGTCTCGTCGTCGTCGCGGACGATGACCGGGGCGGAGCGGCGGTCGGCTCCGGCGTGTGCGGCCCGGGCCCGGGCGTTGTCGTTGGTCCACCAGGGGGACCGGGCGTAGCGCTCCCGGAGCAGGTCGTGGGTCACGTCGTCCACGGTCGGTCACCTCCCTTGCCGTGGCCACGGCTGTAGGCGGAGGCGATCCAGAGGATGGCCACCGTCAGGCCGAGGACTGCTGCGCCGGCCATCAGCCGTCGCCCCTGATCCTGCGTCGCGTCTCAGCGATCTGGTCCCTGAGCCGCCCGACCTCGCCGTGGTAGTCGCTGCGTCCCGCTGCCTTGCCCGCCGCCTGGTGGATCAGCTCCCGCCGCTCGACCAGCCGCCGGAAGGCGGCGATCTGCGCGGGAGCGAGCGCTGCACTGGCTGGGATGACCGGCGTGGCCTTCGGCTGCGTGTAGCGCCAGCGCCAGATGATGAGCGCGGCGCCGGCCAGGCCGCCGATGAGGGCGGCGAGGTCGTCGAGGTAGCGCCTGCACTGCGTGATGTTCAGGTGTCGCACGGTGGGCTCCTAGCGTCGGGTGCGGGGTGGGCTGAGGCGGGTGCGCTTCTTGGGCTTCTTCGTGCCCTTCGGGTGGCCGTAGTGCCAGCGGGGGCCGCACTGGTAGGCGTGGAGGCCGGAGTCGTGCGGGTGGTTCCGATCCATGGCGTCCTCGGCGGCGTGGCGGGTGGGCCACGAGGTCTTGCCGCACGAGGGACAGCGGTACCCGCGGCTGCTCACAGCGCCCCCACGCTGATGAACCGGCCGCGCACCGTCGCGTCGACGTACCACCGCGTGACGATGAGGCGGTTCTGCAGGGTCCCGTCGCGGCCGTAGATCAGGTGGAACGGGCCGAAGCCGAACGAGCGGGTGAAGGGCAAGGGGATGCCATCGGCGAGGAACCGGTCCCCGATCGCGCGGTTGGCCGCGGCCCGCGCCTCACGGAGACACGGGGTGAGCGGCGCCGGGAGCAGCGGCTCTCGGCCTGCCCATGCGACCTCGCGCCAGCTGAGGCTGTTGAGCGGGCGCCAGCCGTCGTTGTGGGTGAGTCGGTCGAGCAGCGAGTAGTAGGCCTGGTCCGGCAGCCGTGACGCGGCCAGCGGGCGCCAGATCAGCCGGTGCACGACCGGGTTCTCCATGGCGGATCGGACGAAGTTGAGGATGCTCATGCGCCGGCCCACCAGGAGCAGCGGTCGATGACCCGCTGGTACGCGGCGGCAACGTCGGGCGGGACCTCGGCCAGCAGGACGCCGTCCGCGGTGATGTGCGCCGTCTCGGGGTCGCTGCCGTCGATGCGGTCGAGCTGGGCGACGGCGGTGGCCGGCTCGGGTCCGTCGGCTGCGAGGATGGTGGCGTCGGCGATGAGCTCGTGCTGCTGCTCGACCAGGCGGTCGATGTGCGCGCGCAGGCCGGTGACGCTGACCTCGCCGCGCTTGGTGCGCAGGGACCGGTCGTCGAGGATGCGCCGCAGCTCGTCGATGACGGCGGGCCCGACGCTGGTCACGACGGGCTCCCGGGGTCCTGGTCGGGTCGCGTCTGTCCGGGCCGACCGACTCGGTATCGCTGGGCACATCCGCACTCTTGGTTGGAGCAGAACGCCTCGGCGCAGCAGTCCTCGTCGCACCCCCAGCAGCATCCGCACGCCGGGCACAGCGAGTCGTGGAGGACGGTGTGGTCGTAGTGGTCATCTGGGGTGCAGGCCCTGTCGTGAGTCCGCAACGGGCGACCGTTGGCACTCCGGTCAGTCTCGTCAGCCATGAGTTGCCTCCGATCCGGGCCGACGGGCGGCAATGCCAATGGAATCCGCCTCCGGGTTGCTACGTGACGGGAACGCGGCAGCCGCCGTTGCAGCGTCGGATCCGGGCCGACTCATGCGGGGTCCGTGCAGTCGTGACAGCCGCCGCCGTCGCAGGTGGAACAGGTCGGGTATCCGGCCTCGGTCCGGTGCAGCGGCAGGTCGACCATGCGGGTGCGCATCCCGGTCCGCTCGAGCACGTGCCGGCCCAGGTAGGACCGCTCGTCCCGCTGCACCCACCCGGCGGCGCGGATGACGTCGGCGATGTGCTGCGTGTGGTCGACGTTGGAGTCGAAGAACCCGCACTCGCAGATGGTGCTCATGTCCGGCTCGGCGAGCTCGTGGGTGGCCAGCAGCGCCACCAGCGAGTCAGGGGTCTCGGTCTCGGTCTCGCTCATGCGGACACCTCGTCGTAGGTGGCCTCGAAGATGTCCGGCTTGCAGGGATAGAATTCGCCCTGGACGCCGCGGATGATCCAGTCGCCGGGCTTGGCCTGCATGACACCCTCGAGGGTGGCGATCAGCATGTACCCCGTAGCCGGGTCGATGCTGACGCCGCTCGCCGGAATCTGGGCAGCCATCGGGTCGAACGAGCCCTGCGTGTTCTCCTCGACCCACTTGTAGACGGCGTGTATGCGGCCGTTGTCGCCGACCAGGCGCATGGCCTGGATCTCTACAGGCTTCTTGCGGAACGTCTTCGGGGTGCTCATGCGGTGCCCTCCTCGGGCTCGGTGGTGGTGGGGCGGGAGTTCTGACGGGCCTGTCGCTGCTCGCAGAGCCACTCCTGGGCGTCGGCGCGGGACAGGTGGATCACGCCGTCGGCGGTGCGGTAGCCGGCGATCCCGGTGAACCTGGATAGGGCGATGGCATCGGCAGCGACGTGCACGTGACCGGGCACGCGCTCATCGGCCGGCCCCCTCGTCGGAGTCGGGACGGACAGCGCCGTTCTCGGGCTGGTCGTCGGCGGCCTGCTGAGCGGGCCGAGTCTGGCGACCCTGCGCCGCGACCCAAGCGGCGATCGCAGACTGGTCGCCAGCGGCCCCCCACATCGTTTCCAAGGTGGGGCCGTCGCACTCATGGCAGATGAAAGCGACGCTTCGAGTTCCGTCAGGCAAGGCCGCGCCGTAGGCCAGGATGGCCCGCCTGGCGCCGCACCAGGAACAGACCTTCGCCTCAGTCTCGGGCTGCTGCTCAGGCACCGTAGCCCTCCTCGCGCTGGTCGGTCGTGTAGATCAGACCGCACCGGCACTCGCCGTCGTGGAAGACGTCCGCGTGCGCCTCGATCAGCGCCACCAGCGGGTCGGGGGTCTCGGTGGTGCTCATGCGGTGCCCTCCTCGGGCTCGGTGGTGGTGGGGCAGTCGCAGTCCTCGCCGATGACACATTCGCGGCCGACGTGGATCTCGCAGAAGTGGCCGTCGCCGCCGTAGGCAGGTCGGGCGTCGATGCCACAGCGGCAGCAGCGTTCCCCGGCCGTGGGCTGCGTGCGGGGCCCCTTGATGCCGAGAAGCAGGGAGGCGGGGACTCGTTCACCCCTTGCCCTGAGCTCGGCGGCCCGGGCCTGCTTGTCGAGGGCTGCGTCACTGAAGATGCTGGCCTCGGCGCTCATCGGTCGGTCACCTCGTCGGAGTCGGGACGGACAGAGGCGCTCCCGGCCAGCGCGAGAGTGGGCGCGCACAGGACGTCCGTGACGGCGCCCGAGCCGGGGAACAGGTCGTCCACGACATCGAGGTCGGCGTCGTACCCGAGGCCGTCCAGGACCCACCGGGTCCACGCCTCGGGCTTGCGGCCGGGGAACCCGGGCTGGACGCCCGCGACCAGGATGGGCTGCACCTGGGGCTCGCCCCGACGGCGGCCGCGGCGCCCCTCCGGGATGCGCAGGACAACAGCCTCGACGG
>NZ_JAMOIL010000044.1 GCF_023656415.1 Nocardioides bruguierae | reverse complement strand
CGGCCGCCTCGGCCTGCGCGCGGGCCTCGATCGCCCCGGCGGCGGCCTGCTCGGCGGCCTCCTTGGCGGCGGTGGCCTCGGCGGCGGTGGTCTCGGCGGCCTCGCGGGCCTGCGCGGCGTCGGCGGCCCGCTCCTCGGCGGCCCGGGCGGTGTGCTCGGCGTTCTCGCGGTCGGAGTGCGCCTGCGTGGCGGCGCCCGCGTGCGCGGCGGTGATCTCCTCGGCGGCCAGTCGGCCGGCGTGGGACTGCTCCGCCTCGTCCGCGCGGGCGTGGGCGGCCTGCTCGGCGGCCTCGCGGGCGGCGTGGGCCTCGGTGACGGCGTGGGCGGCGTCGGTGGCGCGCTGCTCGGCCTCGCGCTGGGCGTCGGCGGCGGACGCGGCGGCCTGCTCGGCCTCGGCGCGGGCCTGCTGCGCGGCGGCCAGCGCCTCGGAGGCCTCGGCGGCGCGGCGCTCGGCCTCCTCGCGGCGCTGGGTCAGCTCGCCGACGGACGCCTCGACGGCCTCCCGGGCCCGGACGCTCTCGGCCAGGGCCTGCTCGGCGGCCTCGCGGGCCTGCTGCGCCTGCTCGGCGGCGCGGGCGTGCTCGGCGGCGGCGTCGTCGGCGGCGGCCCGGGCGCGGGCGGACTCGGCGGCCGACTCCTCGGCCACCAGCCGCTCGGCGGCCTGCTCGCTGGCGGCCTGCTCGGCGCTGACCCGCAGCCCGGTGGCGCGCTCGGCGGCGGCGGTCTGGGACGCGATCCGCGCCTCCATCTCCTCCAGCGTCGGGGCGTCCGCAGGGGACTCGCCACGACGGCGGCGCCAACGGCGGGCGGAGTCACCCGGAGCAGGGTCGAGGGGCGGCTGCGAGGGGCTGTTCATGGCGGCCTCAGGCTATCGCGACCGGCCCTGCGACCCCGCTTCCCCCGCCACCCTCGTCGGGGTGGGGCCGGGCCGGGGGGATACGACCCACCACATTCGTGGTTCCGGGGCCTCAGAACCACGAATGTGGTGGGTCGTACCCCGGCCTCGCCCGCCTCCGACCCGGCCCCATCCCGCCCCGCGACCCGCCCGCCACGAGACGGCGCAACACGCGGGGGAGCGGTGCGCAGGGGGTGCCGGGGTGGCGGCAACGGACGCCGGCAGGCGGCCCGTTCCGGCGCAACCCAAGCCGTCGACGGGCGGCACCGGCGCGAAACACCGCGTTCCTAGCGTCCTCGTCACTCGCAGCGGGCCGAACGAGGCCCACCCCGATGCAGAGAGGCACGCACCGTGACGGAGAAGTTCCACCTCGGTTGGTTCACCAACTTCGCCCCGCCGATCTGGGAGGGGGCCTTCAGCGGCGACATCGGCAGCACGTGGGCCGACGGCCGCTTCTACATGGACTTCGCGAAGGCGCTCGACCGGGCCGGCTTCGACTACATGATGCTCGAGGACTCCTCGATGGTCTCCGACGCCTACGAGGGCACCTCGCGCGCCGACCTCAAGCACCACCTCTACGCGCCCAAGCACGACCCGCTGGCGCTGGCCCCGCTGCTGGCCTCGGTGACGACGAACCTCGGCATCGTCTGCACGGCCTCGACCAGCTTCTACCCGCCCTACCAGCTGGCCCGGGCCATGTCGACGCTCGACCACCTCTCCCGCGGCCGCATCGGCTGGAACATCGTCACGTCCTCGGAGGACCGCGCGGCCCAGAACTACGGCCTCGACCACCTCTACGAGCACGACGCCCGCTACGACCGCGCCGACGAGTTCGTCGAGGTCGTCGACAAGCTGTGGTCCTCGTGGGAGCCCGACGCGCTGGTGATGAACCGGGAGACCGGCCACTACGTCGACCACACGAAGGTGTCGACCATCGACCACAAGGGCCAGTTCTACTCGGTGCGCGGCCCGCTCAACACGCTGCCCTCGCCGCAGGGCCGCCCGGTCATCTGCCAGGCCGGCGGCAGCCCCCGCGGACGCCAGTTCGCCGCCGAGCACGCGGACACGATCATCACCCAGTCCCGCGGCAAGGAGCGGATGAAGGCCTACCGCGACGACATCCGCGCCCGCGCCGAGCACGCCGGTCGCAACCCCGACGACGTCAAGCTGCTCTTCATCGTCAACCCGGTGCTCGCCGAGACCGACGCCGAGGCGCAGGACCGCCGCGCGGCCGCGCTGGCGCAGACCGACAAGAACGTCGAGCGCGCCCTGGCCCACCTCTCCGCGCTCACCGAGGTCGACTTCTCCCAGTTCGACCTCGACGCGCCGCTGACCCAGGACGTCGAGACCAACGGTCACCGCACCACACTGGCCGAGTTCCTGCGCCTCGGCGAGAACGGCGCGAAGACGCTGCGCGAGGCCGCGGCCGGCTGGAACATCAACGCCGTCGACCTCATCGGCTCGGTCGAGACGGTCGCCGACCAGATGCAGGAGACGATGGAGTTCGTCGGCGGCGACGGCTTCCTCATCTCGGGCCCGATGACCCGGCAGTACATCAGCGAGGTCACCGACGGCCTCGTGCCCGAGCTCCAGCGCCGCGGCCTGACCCGCACCAGCTACGAGCACACCACCTTCCGCGACAACCTCCTGTCGTACTGATGGGTGCGCCGATGGGCAGCTCGCAGCGCATGCGCCTGGCCTGGTTCGTCAACTACCTGGTGCCGGGCTGGAACATCCCGTGGTCCGGCAACGCCGGCGCCGAGTGGATGAACGGAGACTTCTACGTCGACATGGCCCGCCGCCTCGACGCGGCCGGGTTCGACGCGATGATGCTCGAGGACGGCAACTACCTCTCCGACGCCTACGGCGGCACCTTCGAGGCCGAGCTCAAGCACACCGTCCGCGGGCCCAAGAACGACCCGCTGCCGCTCCTGCCGGTGCTCGCGGCCGCCACCGAGCGGCTCGGGTTCATCGCCACGATGTCGTCCAGCTTCTACCAGCCGTTCCTCCTGGCGCGGCTGGTCACGACGCTCGACCACCTCACCGGCGGCCGGGTCGGCTGGAACGTCGTCACCTCCTCCAGCCCGCTCGCGGCGCAGCAGTTCGGCATGGACGCGCTGCCCGACCACGACGAGCGCTACCTCATCGCCGAGGAGCTCGTGGACGTGGTGAAGAAGCTCTGGCGCTCGTGGGACCGCGACGCCGTGGTGATGGACAGGGCGACCGGCACCTACGTCGACCACGAGAAGGTCCGGCCGATCCACCACCACGGCACGTACTTCGACGTCCGCGGGCCCCTCAACGCGCTGCCCCCGCTGCAGGACCTGCCGCCGATCTTCCAGGCCGGCGGCAGCCCCACCGGTCGGGAGTTCGCCGCCCGCTCGGCCGACGTCATCGTCAGCTCGGCCAAGGGCATCGACGACATGCGCGAGTACCGGGCCGAGGTCCGTCGCCGGGCCGAGCTGAACGGCCGCAACCCCGACGACATCAAGATCCTCTTCATGATCTCCCCGTTCCTGGAGGAGTCCGACGAGCTGGCCCGGCGCCGGCGCGAGGAGCGGCTGGCGATCACCGACGAGCGGGCCGAGCGGCGGCTGCTGATGATGAGCGACGAGATCGACTTCTCGCAGTTCCCGCTCGACCAGCCGTTCCCGACCGACCTGTCGACCAACGGCAGCCAGTCGCTGCTGAAGCAGTTCGCCCAGTGGGCCGGCGACCGGCCGCTGCGGGAGGCGGCGGCCGGCGACGAGTTCGAGGCCTTCCCGGCGTTCGGCACGCCCGAGACGGTCGCCGACGAGATGGAGCACGCCTTCCGCGAGGTCGGCGGCGACGGCTACCTCATCTTCGCGGGCGGTGGCGGGATGCTCACCCGCCGCTACGTCGACCAGGTCTGCGAGGGCCTGGTGCCCGAGCTGCGCCGCCGCGGCCTCGTCTGGGACGCCCCGCCCGCCGGACTCGGCCTGAACCAGCGGCTCGCGTGCGACGAGCCCGCCCCGGACCAGCGCTCCGCCGCGTCCGCCTGACCCCGATTCCCTGTCAGCAGTTCCACGAGAGGACCCCTCAGCGCCATGTTCCACCTCGGATGCTTCGTCTCGTTCCGCCCGCCGGTGTGGAACAACCCGCTCTTCGACAACGCCGACGCCGAGTCGTGGCCGGAGGGCGACATCTACCTCCACCTGGCCAAGCAGTACGACAAGGCCGGCTTCGACTACCTGATGTTCGAGGACTCCTCGATGGTCTCCGACATCCACGGCGGCACGATGGAGGCCGACCTCAAGCACTCCCTCTACGCGCCCAAGCACGACCCGGTGCTGCTCGCCCCGCTGCTGGCCGACGCCACCAAGGGCCTCGGCATCATCACCACCGTCTCCACCAGCTTCACCCCGCCGTTCATGCTGGCCCGCTCGATGACCACGCTCTCGCACCTCTCCTCGGGGCGGATCGGCTGGAACATGGTCACCTCCTCGGAGGACCGGGCCGCCCAGAACTACGGCATGGACGAGCTGCCCGACCACGACGAGCGCTACCAGCGCGCCGACGAGTACGTGGACGTCGTCAAGGGGCTGTGGGAGACGTGGGACCCGGACGCCGTCGTGCTCGACAAGGAGACCGGCACGTTCGTCGACCACGAGAAGGTGCACACGCTCGACCACGAGGGCGAGTACTTCAAGGTCCGCGGCCCGCTCAATGCGCTGCCGCCCTACGGCGGGCAGCCGGTGCTCTGCCAGGCCGGCGCCAGCCCCCGCGGACGCGACTTCGCGGCCCGCAACGCCGACACGATCATCGCCAGCGCGCAGGGTCCTGAGGCGATGAAGGCACTGCGCGACGACATGCGCGAGCGCGCCGAGAAGTTCGGCCGCGACCCCGACTCGCTCAAGGTGATGTTCGTGGTCACCCCGATGCTGGGGGCGGACGACGCCGAGGTGGCGCGGCTCAAGCAGCTGGCCGAGCGCCCCGACGACGTCCGCGTCGAGTCGACGCTGGGCCACCTCTCCTGCCTGACCGAGAACGACTTCTCCACCTTCGACCTCGACGCCGTCGTGCCGGAGGTGACCACCAACGGTCACCGCTCGACGCTGGAGAACTTCCTGATCCGCGGCAAGGGCAAGACGCTGCGCGAGATCGCCTCGACCTGGGGCCTGGACTGCGTGCCGCTCGAGGGCACCCCCGACGCCGTGGCCGAGCGGATGGGCGAGGTCATGGACTTCGTCGGCGGCGACGGCTTCCTCATCACCGGCCAGGTCAGCCGGGCCCACATCGACCGGATCGCCGACGGGCTCGTCCCTGCCCTCCAGGCGCGTGGCCTGACCCGCACCGAGTACACCGGCACCACGATGCGGGAGAACCTGATGGCCTTCTGAGCTCGGTACTCATCGGTGCGGGCCAAGGGGGTACGACCCACCCCATTCGTGGTTCGGGCCGCCCGAAACCACGAATGTGGTGGGTCGTATCCCCTAGCCCAGGCCCCCAGGGGCCCCGACCCGGCTCAGTACACGAGCGCCTGGACCCCGTCCGCGAGGACCTCCTCGGCGAACACCGCCGCACCACGGATCGTGACGCCGGGGAGGGTGTCGGCCTCGCCGATCTCGCGGCGGGCGGCGCACTGCCCGCAGATGGTGACGGTGCCCATCTCGAGCACGATCGCGATGAGCTGGTCGACCTCGGTGGCGTACTTCAGCGCCAGCGACCGGCCGTGGTCGGGGGTGCCCCACCAGGCGGACTCACCGGTCAGCCACAGCGACACGTGGGCCCCGGCGGCGGCCGCCGCGGCGGCGACGGTGAGGCCCTGGTTGGCGCGCTCGGCGTCCTGGGGGCCGGCAGTGACCTTGAGCACGAGCGATCGCATCCGCCCAGCGTAGGGGCGTGCGGACAAGGTCCGGGCAAGGGACCAGCAATCCTTTACGTGTCGGCCGGGCGCAGCTGGGTAGACACCTGTGCAGTGGACGACGTCGTCCACGACGACAGCCGAGATCGACGGCGCCCGCGTGATGCTCCGCGGTCGCCTGCACATGGGGGAAGCAAGCGTGGCCGAGGAGTCTGCGCGCTCGAGCCTGTTCACCGGGCTCCGGCGCGACATCCAGGGTGTCCGCGGTCTCGGCGTCAGCCTGGTGGTGCTCGGGCACCTCACGGCCTGGCCCCCCGGCGTCTTCGCGGCCCTCGACATCTTCTTCGTGCTCTCGGGCTACCTGATCACCACGATCCTGCTCACCCAGCTGCCGAAGTACGGCGCGAGGATGCTGCCGGTCTTCTACCTGGGCCGCGTCCGGCGCCTGTTCCCGATGGCGCTGCTCGTGCTGGCGCTCACCGTGCTGGCGACCTGGTGGCTCTACTCCGGCGTGCGCGCCGGCGACGTCCTGACCGACGCCACCTGGGCCGCCTTCTTCGCCGTCAACTGGCACTTCGCCGCCGACGGCACCGACTACTTCTCGCCGCAGTCGGAGTCCCCGCTGCTGCACTACTGGTCGCTGTCGGTGGAGGAGCAGTTCTACGTCTTCTGGCCGGCCCTGGTGCTCCTGGGCATCGCGCTCGGCGCCCTGGCCCTGCGGAGCCGCAGCAAGCGGCAGGACGCCGGCAGCGCCGCTGCGTCCGCCCTCGAGCCGGCCACGGAGAGCCGCCTGCGCGGCGGCTGGCCGACGCTGCTCGTGCTCGGCGCGCTCACGCTCGGCACCTTCGCGTTCTCGCTGTGGCACTCGGCCGCGAACCCGACGACCGCCTACTTCAACACCTTCGACCGCGCCTGGGAGTTCGGCGCCGGCGGCCTGCTGGCGGTCGTGGCGCCGATGGTCGTCACCTGGCCGCGGCGGCTGCGGCACGCGCTGGCCTGGGTGGGGCTGGTCGGCGTGCTGACGGTGATCTTCCTGATCCAGTCCACGGTCCAGTTCCCGGCGCCCTGGGGCCTGGTGCCGGTCGCGGCCTCGCTGCTGCTCATCACCGGCGGGCTCGACGGGCACACCCGGTTCATCTGGGCGCTGGACAACCCGGTGATGCGCTACCTCGGCGACATCTCCTACTCGATCTACCTGTGGCACATGCCGCTGATCGTGCTGGGCGAGCCGTTCTTCGCCGGCCACGAGTGGGCGTTCTACGTCGTCGTGCCGGTCGCGACCCTCGTCCTGGCGTCGGGGTCCTACCACCTGGTCGAGCGGCCCCTGCGCAACGCGCGGTTCTGGATGACCGCGGCCGAGAAGAAGCGCAAGCCCCCGCGCGACCCGCGCCCGCTGGGCGAGAAGGTGCGCGGCGCGATCGGCGGCGGTGGCCTCGCCGGGCAGGCCCGCGGCTTCGCGATGGTCGGCACCGCGGTGGTGGCGATCATGATCGCCGCCTCCGTGCTGCGCGGCCCGGCCGCGGAGGACGCCGCCGGCGCGGCCGACCTGGCCGACGCCGACCTCCAGGCCTCGATGCTGAGCTCGCTGGAGGAGGACGGGTTCCCCGACTTCGACCCCTCGCTGGCCTACCTGCGCAGCACTGACTGGGAGTCCGAGCAGGCCACCTACGGCTGCGGCGAGACCCCGGTCGACGACCTGTCGTCCTGCCTGTTCAACAGCACCGGGAAGAAGGACCAGCCGGTGGTCGCCGTCTACGGCGACTCGGTGGCGGCCTCCTGGATGCCGACCGTGCGCACCGCCTTCGAGGCCGAGGGCTGGGCGGTGCAGCAGCTGACGCTCCAGCAGTGCGGGCCGTGGGAGCTGAAGAGCTACGTCAAGCAGGACGAGGAGGCCTACCCGGAGTGCGGCCAGTTCCACGACGCCGTGCACGACTGGCTCGACGAGAACACCCCCGACGTCCTCATCATGGCCTCCTCCATGGACCAGGCGAGCAACGCCGACCGCGCCGACATCGGCGGCACCCACCGCTCGCTGTCGCAGTCCGCGCTGGCCGCGGCGCTGCGCCTCGTCCCGACCGACACGCAGGTCGTGGTGCTCGGCTCGCCGCCCAACCACCAGTACCTGGTCGACTGCGTGACCCGCGTCGGCACGCCCGTGCAGTGCGCGACCACCCCGAACCAGCTCTACCGCGACCACCGGGCCGGCGAGGAGGCCGCCGCCGAGGCGGCCGGCGCCGCCTACGTCGACACCCAGTCGTGGTTCTGCGTGCAGGGCCAGTGCCCCGGGTTCGTCGGCGACGTGCCGGTGACGGTCGACGGGGTGCACCTCACGATCCAGTACGCGGAGCGCCTCGCTCCGCTGCTCACCGACGCGCTGCGGCCCCTGGCCGCAGCGCTCGAGGACGACGTCGACGCCGCGGAGGGGTTGGCGTCGGCGTCGTCCTCACCCTCCTCTGCGGCTTCTACCGCCTCGCGCTGAGCCGTTAGGCTCGCTCGGTGCCTATCGAGCTTCCCCCGAACCTGCACCTGAACTGCGCCCCGGTCGTCTGGCTGCTGGGCACGTGGCGCGGCAACGGCCACGGCGACTACCCGACCATCGACGGGTTCTCGTTCGCGCAGGAGATCACCTTCCAGCAGGACGGTCGCCCGTTCTTCCACTACTTCGCCAAGTCCTGGATCGTCGACGAATCCGGCGAGAAGGTGCGCGACGCCGCCCAGGAGACCGGCTTCCTGCGGTGCCCCGAGCGCGGCAAGGTCGAGCTGCTGCTCAGCCACTCCAGCGGCGTCAGCGAGGTCTGGTACGGCAACGCCGACGACGGCAAGATCGAGATGCGCACCGCGGGCGTCTCCTTCACCGAGACCGCCAAGGAGATCACCGGCGGCCACCGCCTCTACGGCAACGTCGACGGCGACCTGCTCTACGCCTACGACATGGAGGCGATGGGCCAGGAGCTCCAGCCGCACCTGTGGGCGCGCCTGCAGCGAGCCTGACCCGCCTGCAAGGATGGCGGCGTGGCGGACGACGACCTGCGTGACCGGCTCCGGGGGAGCGGCTACCGCCTGACCCCGCAGCGCGAGCTGATCCTGCGCGCCGTGCAGTCGCTCGAGCACGCGACGCCCGACGAGGTGCTCGCGGAGGTCCGCCGGCACGCCTCGGCGGTCAACGCCTCCACCGTCTACCGGACCCTCGAGGTGCTCGAGGAGCTGGGCCTGATCCGGCACGCCCACCTCTCCGACCGCGCGCCGACCTACCACGTCGTCGACGACCACGAGCACTTCCACCTCGTCTGCCGCACCTGCCGCAGGGTCACCAGCGTGGACGCCGGCGCGGCCGGTGCGTTCGCCGCCCTCCTGCGCGAGCAGCACGGCTTCGAGGCCGACCTGGGTCACCTCACCGTCTTCGGCCACTGCACCACCTGCACCGACTGAGCCCCTCGGTGGTCGAGCCCACCCGTCCCGGTGGTCGAGCAGCGACGAGCCCTGGCGAGGAGCGCACGTCGAGACCACCGGAACACCCGCACCCCACCCGGTCGTTAGGAGAGACATGCTGAGCCCCCTCCTGTCCCTGCCCGGCGCGGTCGCCGGCGACGGCGTCGACGCCCCCGTGGCGGCGCACTACGGCTCGTTCAACGGCGAGCAGCGCACGCTGGTCGGCGGCGAGGGGTTCGTGGACCTCTCGCACCGCGAGGTGCTGCGGATCAGCGGCCCGGACCGGCTGACCTGGCTGCACGACCTCTCCACCCAGTTCTTCCGCGACCTCACCCCGGGCCGCTGGACCCACGCGCTGATGCTCTCGGCCAACGGCCACGTCGAGCACGCCTTCACCGGCGTGGACGACGGCGAGGCGTTCACCCTGCACACGGAGCCGGGCCGCGGCGCCGCGCTGCTGGACTGGCTGACCAAGATGCGCTTCTGGAGCAAGGTCGAGCTCGAGGACCTCACCAGCGAGCTGGCCGTCACCTGGCGCGCGAAGCCGGACCTCGACCAGGAGGCCGACCACGCGCAGGGCTACGAGCTCGTCCCGCGTGACCAGCTGGCGACCTACGCGGCCGCGGCCGGCCCCACGGCCGGGCTGTGGGCGTTCGAGGCGCTGCGCATCGAGCGCGGGGAGCCCCGGCTGGGCATCGACACCGACGAGCGGACCATCCCCAACGAGGTCGGGTGGGTCGGCCCCGCCGTCCACCTCGACAAGGGGTGCTACCGCGGCCAGGAGACCGTGGCCCGCGTCCACACGCTGGGGCGCCCGCCGCGGCGGCTGGTGATGCTGCACCTCGACGGCACGGAGAACCGGCTGCCGACGCAGGGCTCGCCGCTCACGGTGGCCGGCGACGAGCGCGGCAAGGAGGTCGGGTTCGTCGGCTCGTCCGCCCGCCACCACGAGCTGGGCCCGATCGCGCTGGCCGTGGTCAAGCGCAACGTGGCCACCGACGCGACGCTGGTCGTCGACGGGATGCCCGCCGGCCAGGAGGTCGTCGTCGACCCGGAGGTCGGGCTGCACGTGCGGCCGAACCTGCGCGGCTGAGGGGCCACCCGCGGGAGGGAGCACCATCCCCCTCCCCGCTCCGAGCGGGTGGAGATTCCTGTCGAGCGGGGGAGATGACTCACCCGCGCGGTGGGAAGCGGGAGGACGCCCCGGGCCGTTGTGCCCGGGGTCCGTCCCGTTCTCGGAGGTTTCTCGCATGTCCCTCGCCGCCCAGGCGCCGTCACGTCCCGCCGCCCGTCCGACCCCACGGGCCCCTGAGGCCGGACGCCCCCAGTGGGGCGTCCTCACCGTCGGTGTCGTCGCGCTGCTGGCCCTCGTGGTCGCCGCCTGGACGACGCAGGGCTGGCCCCAGGCCGCGCTCCTCGCGCTCGGGGCGGGCCTCGGCTTCACGCTGTTCCACGCCCGGTTCGGGTTCACCTCGGCCTGGCGGCAGCTGGTCTCGGTCGGCCAGGGCCGCGGCCTGCGGGCGCACTCGCTGCTGCTGGCGCTCACCACCGTGCTGTTCGCGCCGGTGCTCGCCATGGGCCTCGCGCCCGTGGCCGGCTCGGTCTCGGGCAACGTCGCGCCGGTGGGCGTCAGCCTCGTGGTCGGAGCGTTCGTCTTCGCGGTGGGCATGCAGATCGGTGGCGCTTGCGCCTCCGGGACGCTGTATGCGGTCGGGTCCGGCCAGACCTCGATCCTGCTGACCCTCGGCGGCTTCGTGGTCGGCGCGACCGTCGGCGCCGCGCACCTCGGCTGGTGGGCTCGGACGCCCAACATCGGCGCCGTCAGCCTCGCCGACGTGTTCGGCTCCTACACGGCCGGCGTCGTGGTGACCCTCGTGGTGCTGGCGCTGATCGTGGCCGTCACGATCGTGGTCGAGCGCCGCCGCACGCCCCCGCCGATCGGCCCCGTGCCCACCGCCCGCGGCCTGGCCCGCGTGCTGCGTGGGTCCTGGCCGCTCTGGGTCGGCGCCGCCGCGCTGGCGGTGCTCAACCTCGGCGTCCTGCTCGTCTCGGGCAGCCCGTGGGGCGTGACCACCGCGTTCGCGCTGTGGGGCTCCAAGGCCGCCGGTGCGCTCGGTATCGCCGACCCGTCCACCTGGACCTTCTGGTCCGGCGACCGCGCCGACGTCCTCGCCGGCTCGGTGCTGGCGGAGTCCACCAGTCTCACCGACCTGGGCATCATCGTCGGCGCCATGGTCGCCTCCGCGCTGGCCGGCGCGTTCACGCTGCACCAGCGCGTCCCGGCCAGGCTCGCGCTCGGCGCCGTGATCGGTGGCCTGCTCATGGGCTACGGCGCCCGCCTGGCCTACGGCTGCAACATCGGCGCCTACCTGGGCGGCATCTCCAGCCTCAGCCTGCACGGCTGGGTGTGGGGCGCGGTCGCGCTGGTCGGCACCGTGCTCGGCGTGCGGCTGCGGCCGCTGTTCGGGCTCAGCCGCCCGCAGTCGTCCGACTCGGTCTGCTGACCCGCCCACCCACGGCGCCGACGGGGCCGGGGCGAGCGCTCAGCTCCGGCGGTACATCACGTGCGTGTCCTCGGGGGCGTGGGTGAAGCCCAGCTTGCCCTCGTAGACGCGGACGGCGGCGTGGTTGTCGGACTCGACGTAGAGGATGACCTCGTCCACACCCAGACCGTGCAGGTGGTGCAGCCCGGCGTTGGTCAGCACCGCGCCGAGGCCGCGGCCCTGCGCGTCGGGGGAGACCCCGACGACGTAGACCTCGCCCGTGGCGGCGTCGTGCTGCTTGGTCCAGTGGAACCCGAGCAGCGCCCCCTCGACGGGGCCCTCGCCCTCCACCCCGGCCGGCCGCGGGGAGACTTCGCGGGCCATCAGCAGCCCCGGCGAGGAGAACCACGGCTCGGCCATCCGCTCGGCCAGGTTGGCGGCGTCCATCGACCCCTGCTCGGGGTGGTGGGCGAACGCGGCGGCGTTGACGGCCAGCAGGTCCTTCGGGTCGGCGGGGTCGAGCGCGTCGAAGCCGCGCACCACCACCCCGTCCGGCACCTCCAGCGGCGGCAGCGGCTCGCTCGCCGGGCGGCGCATCACCCACAGCTCGCGCACCCGCTCGAACCCGTGGTGGGCGGCCAGCGCCCGTGCGGCGGGGTGGTCGGCGTGCGACCAGGCGGCCAGCGGCCCCTCGACCCCCTCGAGCAGCCGCCCCAGCAGCCGGGCGCCCACGCCGCGTCCGCGGTGCTCGGGGTCCACGACGAGGGTGATCTCGCCGCCGGTCAGCAGCGCGAAGCCCTCGTCCTCGACCAGGGCGGTGACCTCGTCAGGGTGGTGCCGCAGCGTCATCCGGGTCGCCTCGTCGAGCGGCGCGGTGCCGTCGGCGCGCTCGGCGGCCAGGGCGAGGGAGTCGATGCGGGGGTCAGCCATGGGTCCAACCTAGGACGCTGCCGCTACCCGGCGTGGTGAGGGGCTGTTGCTTCTCCGGCCCCCCACACGTCGCTGGTCGAGGAAGGACGAAGTCCTGTCGCGAGAACCGGACGCCCCACAAGCCGGAGCGCTGGAAGCGTCCGGTGCTCCTCGCGCTCCGCGTTCCGGCAGGCGCGCGAGGTCATCCACAGCTCGCCGACCCCGGAGGGTGACCGCCGACCAGCGGGGCAGCCTCCGAGCATGGACGACGAGGACCTGCGCGTGTGCCTGCGCGCGCTGCAGCGGCAGTGCGGGGTGGTGACGCTCCAGCAGCTGCGCGACCACGCGCCGGCGCAGCGACCACTGGCGCGCGCGGACGTCGCCCGGTGGGAGCGAAGGCGGCTGCTGAGACGGGTCCACCGAGCGGTGTGGGTCGACCACACCGGCCCGCTCACCGACGAGCAGACCTGCTGGGCCGCCGTGCTCGCAGTCGGACCGGCGGCCCTGCACCTGGAGTCGGCCACCGACCTGTCTCACCGCCCGGTCGAGGTGGCCGTCGACGAGTCCCGACGTGTGCGGCCCCCGGTGGGCGTCCGACTGCATCGGGTGCGCGGACTCGCCCAGCGGGTGCGCGCGGCGGCATCCCCACCACGGGTGCGGGTCGAGGAGGTCGTCCTGGGGCTCGTGGAGCACGCGGACGCCGGCACCGCGGTCGTGCGGCTGCTCAGCGACGCGGTCGGAGATCGCAGCAGCACCCCGGCCCGTCTGCGGCACGCGGCGCGGCGACGCCGCAGGCTCCGGCACCGACGACTCGTGCTCGCGGTGCTGGACGACGTCGAGGCGGGCGCCTGCTCGGTGCTCGAGCGTGCGTACCTGCACCGGGTCGAGCGGGCGCACGGCCTGCCCACCGGCTCTCGGCAGGACCCGAGGCCGGGCGGGCGCGGGCTGCAGGACGTCACCTACGGCGGCGGGCTGGTCTCGGTCGAGCTGGACGGTCGGCTCGGCTACGCCGGATGGGTGGCGGGCGCGCGGGACGCTCGCCGTGACCTCGAGGACGCCGCCGCCGGCCAGCACCGGCTGCGGCTGCGCTACGCCCAGGTCCTCGACGACCCCTGCCGGACCGCCGGGCTGCTGGGCCGCGTGCTCGCGCACCACGGCTGGCGGGGCGCGGTGCGCGCCTGCGGGCCGAGTTGCCCCGCCGCGTCCGCCTGAGAGCGGTGGTCGAGGGAGGACGAAGTCCTGTCGCGAGACCGAGGCCCAGAAGCAGACGAGGCGCCAGGTGACCGTGAGGTCTCCTGGCGCCACGTGCTGGAGGGGAGGCGCGGGGCCCGCGTGCGGGCCGCTGGGGTGCGTCCGTGTCAGGCAGCCCGAGTGATCAGCCCGAGCGATCAGGCGTCGAGCGCGAGGTCGTCGGTCAGGCGCATGTCGGACTCGGCGCTCTTCGCGTCCTTGGTCGGCAGCACGAAGCGGTAGCCGACGTTGCGGACGGTGCCGATGAGCGTCTCGTTCTCGGGGCCGAGCTTGGCGCGCAGCCGGCGGACGTGGACGTCGACGGTGCGGGTGCCACCGAAGTAGTCGTAGCCCCAGACCTCCTGGAGCAGCTGCTGGCGGGAGAACACGCGGCCGGGGTGCTGCGCCAGGAACTTCAGGAGCTCGAACTCCTTGAAGGTGAGGTCGAGCGGGCGGCCACCGATCTTGGCGGTGTAGGTCGCGTCGTCGACGAGCACCTCGCCGGAGCGGATGACGTGGGCCTCGGGGTCCGCCGCCTCGCGGGTGGCGGTGAGCTTGCCGATGGCGAGCTTGATGCGGGCCTCGAGCTCGGCGGGGCCACAGGTGTGCAGCACGACGTCGTCCATGCCCCAGTCGTGGCTGACGACGGCGAGGCCGCCCTCGGTGGTGACCAGGATGACCGGGACGTCCGTCCCGGTCGTGCGGATCAGGCGGCACAGGTCGCGGGCGTGGGCCAGGTCCTGGCGTCCGTCCACGAGCAGGAGGTCGGACTCGGGGGCCTCGAGCAGAGCCGAGCCCTCGGCGGGCAGGATGCGGACCTGGTGACCCAGGAGCGCGAGACCGGGCAGGACCTCGGCGGAGGGCTGCAGGGCGCTGGTGAGAAGCAGGAGAGTGCTCACGCGGGTTCTCCTCCCATCGGGTGTGGGTGGCTTCCGAAACGCAACGTTGGGCCTCGGTCTGTTGACTGCTGGTGAATATTAACGAAACGAAGGCGTCACATTGGAAGGGCTGAACCGATGAATGAGACGCAGATCATCACCGTCAGGTACTGGGCAGGTGCCCGGCACGTTGCCGGGACGGACGCCGATCACCTGTCCGTCACAACGGAGTTGACGCTCGTGGAGGTGCTCGCGCGGGCCGTCGCCGAGCACCCCGGCACGACCCTCTCCGACGTGGTGAAGGCCTGCTCAGTGCTGGTGGACGACCTTCCGGTGGGGTCCCGCGACCCGGCCTCGGTGACGGTCTCGCCGGGCCAGGTCGTGGAGGTGCTGCCGCCCTTCGCGGGTGGCTGAGGACCTCCGTCCCGGCGTGAGGCGTGCGTGGTCCCGCATCGTGGACGCGGCGGGGCCCCGTCGTCCCGGACCACCGGCCCTGTCGGCACGACGCGCGCTCCCGGTGTGATGGTCGGTCGGGCTCGGCGAGCTCCGGCCGGGTCGGTCGGCCGGCGCAATCGGCCCGTGACGCGACTCGCCCCCGGCCGCCTGCTGGCGGGTCCGGGGGCGAGTGGTGACGTGACGGGTCCTGGTGGACGCCGGCGTCAGAGGTGTGCGGCGGTGCGGGCGACCTCGTGAGTCTCAGTGACGCGGACGCCCGCACCGTCATCCCCCTGCCCGTCGCGGAACGCGCGACCCACGGCGAGAGCCAGGGGCCAGGGCAGGAGCACCCAGAGGACCGCCAGGGAACCGAGGGCGACAGCCCAGTTGAGCGTCAGGTCCATGGTCGTGCTCCTCCTCCGCGGTGCTGGGGTGTGATGCGGATAACAGAGTGTTACCCGGCAGTTCAGTGGTGGAAACCCTTCGTGCTGAGTCTTTACGCGGCCCACATGAAAGCGTTCTCGTCGTCCTGTGGGGGCCCTGTGACCTCGGTTTTCATCCGATTGCCGGACGCCGATGTCAAGGTGTGCTAGCCGCGTCAGGCAGCCCCGATCGCTCCGTGACCGCCGGTGGTGTCGTCCGAGCCGAAGCGCGGGTGCAGGGCGATCGGGGTGACGGTGAGGTCGTGGGCGTCGTGCTCGTGGCCGCGGGCGAAGGCGCGTCCGACCGCCACGGCGAGCGGGAACGGGACGACCAGCCAGAGCAGCAGGGCCAGTGCGACGAGGAGCGGGGTCATGACCACGAGCATGGGTGTGCTCCGTGAAGGCTTCGGCAGGCGCTGATAAAGGTTTGCGCAAGACGCGCGCCGCTGGACGCCGTGGAAGACATGCGTGCTCCTCGTGGTTGCATCCGGCATGACCTCTGGAGTGGTGATCGCTGTCGTGGCCGTCGTCGTCGCCGTGGCCTTCGGGGCCTACCGCGCGATGACCGACGGTCGGTTCCGTGGCACCCGGCAGATCCCGCAGGACGCCGGCGCGGCCGACTCCCCGGTGCCCGCTGCCGCGTCCGCCGTCGACGAGGTGCCCGCCGAGCCGGCGAACGCGTGGACCCACGTGCTCGCCGCCATCCCGGACGCCGAGCTGGGGGAGCGGGCCACCCTCGTGCAGTTCTCCAGCGCCTTCTGCGCCCCGTGCCGCACGACCCGACGCGTGCTGGGTGAGGTCTCGGAGGTCGTGCCCGGCGTCGTGCACCTCGAGGTGGACGCCGAGCAGCACCTCGAGCTCGTGCGCGAGCTGGACGTCACCCGCACCCCCACCACGCTCATCCTCGACTCCGCCGGTGCCGAGTCGACCCGCGCCGCCGGCGCACCCCGCAAGGAGACCGTGCTCGGTGTCCTCGCGGACGTGGTGGCTGACTGAGCCTTCCTGATCGCGGAGCGCGGCACGTACCTGGTGCGTGTGCGGCTCCGCGTTGCCTCATGAGGCGCCCTCGGTCGTCACCGCGGTGACCTGCCAGGGGTCACGCTGCCAGCGCATCTGGAAGGTGTACTTCGCGCGCAGTGCCGCGGCAGTCTCCACGATGCCCCTGGCGTCCACGAAGCGCTGCTCGGGGACGCGCATGGTCCAGTTCACCGCGAAGTTCTGCTCGGGGGTCTGGCTCCAGGTGACCCGCGTGAGCACCCAATCGTCCATCTCGATGCTGCCGCCATGGCTGTAGCGATGGTCGATGGCGTCAGCGAAGTCCGCGCAGGTGGCGCACCCGCGGCTGCTGATCGAGCGGAGCGCGGTGGTGTCACCGCTCCGAGCCGCGTCCGTGAACGTGTCGAGCCAGAGCTGGGCGAACGCCATGGCCCCCTCCGGAGACTCCTCGGCCCACGCATCGACTGTCGTGTCTGCGCTGGGCGTGGCCTCGCCGATGGAGGCCGGCGCGCTGGGGGTGGGGTCCGCGACGACGGGGTCGGGGTCGTCGGAGGAGCACGCGGAGAGTGCGAGGGCGCTGGTGAGGGCCACGGCGGCCGCGAGCGGTCGGAGGGTCATGGTCTGCCTTCCCGGGTCAGCCCCGAGCCATCGCGCGTATGGAGAACCGCGATCGCGGAGCG
Organism: Nocardioides bruguierae; assembly: GCF_023656415.1. GTDB lineage: Bacteria > Actinomycetota > Actinomycetes > Propionibacteriales > Nocardioidaceae > Nocardioides > Nocardioides bruguierae. The sequence continues at coordinate 1,481 of NZ_JAMOIL010000044.1, read as the reverse complement.
CGGCACGCACCTGGTGCGTGTGCGGCTCCGCGTTGATGTTGCGTGTGCTCGTTCGGGTCAGTCCCGGGTGTAGGTGACGCCGGTGGCGGTGAGGCGTGGGGTGGCGGTGCGGACCTGGATTCTCTGGGCGGGGCTGGTGGACTCGACGGTGCCGTCGACGTCTTGCCAGGTGCCGCCGTCCACGCGCCAGCGGGCGGTCCAGGTGGTGGTGACGGCGAGGTCGGCCTGTTGGGCGGTCTCGTACTGGTGGGAGACGTAGGCGGTCATCGGGAGGCCGGGGTCGTAGGCGCGGCCGGGGTCGGTGGTGGTGAGTGAGGCTCCGTCGCCGAAGGTCCAGGTGAACTGGGCCGGCGTGATGTCGAGGTCGATGGTCCGGCCGAGGAGGGTGACGGTCTCGGTGAACGGTTCGGCCTCGGTGTGGACGAGGGTGTCGATGTTCACCAGGGTCTCGCCGTCGGGTGGCTGGATGACGAGCTCGCCGCGGGGCAGGTCCACCCGCTCGAAGGCTCGGCGCACTGCCCCAGGGAGATCAGGTGCGGGCGCGTTTCTCGCCTCGGCTTCGGCATCGCTCAGGCACACCTCGCCTGCAATGACCCACTCCGGGTTGCCCTCGTACCTAACCCAGTAGGTGTACAGGAGCCCGTCGTCTCCACAGACCGCATCCCCGCCGCATCCGTAGACCGCGTCGGACGCGTTGCCGCTGCCGCGCTCGCAGTGAGCGTCCCAGTACTGATCGACCACCTGCGGTCCTGAGGACGCCGCAGCGGCTGTCGCCTCGCCCTCGGAACCCTCGGTAGCCTCCTTGACGCTGACATCGAAGCGGTTCGGCCCACTGCTGGCGTCCGCGTCGTCGGCGCGAGCCGGGTATGTACTCATCGCTAGGCCGAGGGCGAGCAACACGGCTGGGGCACCGATTCTCGGGATCATGAGAGGACCCGCAGGTCGGAGATCTGCCAGCCGTCAGTACGCCAGTCGAGGACGAACGCGTACCGGGATGTCGCCGCGGCGCTGGTGCTGGGCTCCCCACTTGACTCGATGAAGGTCTGCTTCGGCTGATCGAACGTCACGGTGACGGCCTGATCGCCGGCTCGCGGGCTCTCCGACCAACTGCTGGTGGTGATCGTCCACCCGTCGCCGCGTATGGAACCCCCGTCCGCGTAGGTGCCGTCGATCAGGTCGATCACTGCCGTGCAGCCCTCGCAGTCGGCCGAGCTCAGGCCCGACAGATCACCCGTCTCTCCGCTCTGAAAGGCCGCATTGAAGGTCTCAGTCCAATGCGCCACGAAGGCGACCGCTCCTCGTGGCCCACGAGCCTCCCAGGGCTCCGCCGCGTCCTCAGTGGGCGTGGGGTCCACGCTGGAGGAGGGGGCGCTGGGGGTGGGGTCCGCGACGACGGGGTCGGGGTCGTCGGAGGAGCACGCGGAGAGTGCGAGGGCGCTGGTGAGGGCCACGGCGGCCGCGAGCGGTCGGAGGGTCATGGT
>NZ_JAMOIL010000043.1 GCF_023656415.1 Nocardioides bruguierae | reverse complement strand
ACACGAAGGCCTCCTTGGTGGCGGAGCGGTTCCTAGACAGCTCCACTCCACACCCGGGAGGCCTTCGTCCACCTACACCTCAGACCGTGTCGTCACACGATCTCGACCAACGTGCCTGGGCATCACAGCTAGCGGGCGACTCATCTGGACCCAGACATACGCCGAAACCGGGGACTTCGATCTAGCGCCAGATGCTAACCGGGTCACGCTCCTCGGCGAGGACGCTCTGACGACTCTCGACACTTCCACAGGCAACATCATTGAGACTGCGAAAGGCGCTTCGGATCTCAGCTATACGGACGAGGAGGACATCATCACCGTCTCTGCCGACGGAGTGCCCGCCTGGGCAGTCGCCAAGCCGTAACTCCCTGGCCGCGACGTGTCGCGAAGACCGAGCACCTCCCCCGGACCGGACGACCGCGATTGCGACCCCAGCAGCCACCTGCTCACGGTGAGCACTTGGTGACACGAGCTTCCCGCAGATGCAGCTGACGCCCGATGACCGCACAGTCAAACGGGACATCGGGCGCGCCTGGGCCACCGCGAGTACATCGTCACCTTCCGCCACTACGTCAGACGACGCGAGGTCGCACCCGACCTCCCGGCCGTGCTCGACCGCCTGCTCGCACCCCTCGACGTCTGATCCGAGGCGGTCCGCAATCGCGGCGCCGCCGAGCCCGAAACCGCACGTCAGAGGGCAGATCTGCGCCCTGGACCTCGCTGAAACGTGTCGCAAACGTGTCAATCGGGCCATTTCGCCCCGGAAAGCCGACAGCCCCTGCCTGCATCGCTGCAGGTCAGGGGCTGTCTGGTGGAGCCGCCTGTCGGAATCGAACCGACGACCTATTCATTACGAGTGAATCGCTCTGCCGACTGAGCTAAGGCGGCGCATCACGCGGCGAAGCCGTCGCGACCGCAGCGAGTATAGGGAGACCCCGCGCTCCCCGCGAAAACGGCGCTACCCGCTGGGGTGGACGGGCGGGTGCGGAGGCGGGGCACCGTGGAGGCATGACCACGCAGCAGGCCTCACGCACGACCTCGGACCCTGCGGGACGGTCCACGCCCGGCCGGGGCGTCCAGGCCGCGGGCCTGGCCGCGTTCCTGGTGGCTGTCGCCGTGGCCGCCGGCGTCGGCGGCCTGGCGGCGAGCAGCGCGGCGGCTGATTACGCGGCGCTCGAGCAGCCGTCCTGGGCGCCGCCGTCGTGGCTGTTCGGACCCGTGTGGACCGTCCTCTACGCGCTCATGGCCGTCGCCGGGTGGCTGGTGTGGCGTCGGCACGGCGCCGACCGGTTCCTGACGGTCTTCGCGGTCCAGCTGGTGCTCAACGCCTGCTGGACGCCACTGTTCTTCGCGGGCGGACTCTACGGCTGGGCCCTGGTCGAGATCGTGGTGCTGCTCGGCACGCTGGCCGTCACGGTCGGGCTGGCCTGGCGGCGTGAGCGCGCTGCCGGCGTCCTGCTGGTGCCGTACCTGGCGTGGGTCGCCTTCGCGACCTGCCTCAACGCCGCCATCTGGTGGCTGAACCGCTGATCGCGGGCGTGGTGGTGCGGCGGTCTCGAGGCTCGTCGCCGGCGCTCCTCGCACCTCGACCACCGGCCCGGGCTGGCCTCGCACCTCGACCACCGGCCTGGGCTGACGCTCCTCGCACCTCGACCACCAGGGAACCCCGACCGCCGGGCGGTCGGCGCCTCAGAAGGTGTGCTCGTCCTCGGGGTCGGCGGCGCCGTCCTCGACGTGCAGCCCGATGCGCTCGGCGCGCTGCGTGGCCGACATCGAGGCCAGCAGCTGGAGCTTCTCGTGGGTGGGGCTGCCGACCTCGGCCGCGTAGACCGTGATCGCCTGGCCCTCGTCCGCGAGCACCGGCAGCACCTCGTAGTGCAGCGCGAGCTCACCGACGTCGGGGTGCACGAAGTGCTTGAGCCCGGAGCGGTGGATGCGGACGTCGTGGCGGGCCCACTGGGTGGCGAAGGCGTCGCTGCGGGTGCAGAGCTCGCCGATGAGAGCCGACAGACTCGGATCGCCCGGGCAGCGCCCGACCTCGGTGCGCAGCATGGACGCGGTCGTCGCGATCGCCATCTCCCAGTCGACGTAGAAGTGCTGGGACGCCTCGTCCAGCGCGTTGAACCGGGCGAAGCTGGGCGTGCGGCCCGCGGCCAGCTCGCGGGTGAACAGACCGGAGTGCATGGCGTCCCCGAGCGCGTTCCAGGCGAGCACCTCCATCCGTCCGTTCGTGACGAAGGCGGGCATGCCAGGCATCTGGTCGAGGACCATCTGCAGCCCGGCGCGCACCGTCCTCCGGGTCGGCCGCCTCGTGGACCGCGCCGGCGAGGTGTTGGCCGAGCGCGCCAGGTCGATCAGGTGCGAGCGCTCCGCGTCGTCCAGCTGGAGCGCCTGCGCGACGGAGTGCAGCACGGAGTCCGAGACGCCGGAGAGGTTCCCCTTCTCCAGCTTCGTGAAGTAGTCGATGCTGACGCCCGCCAGCAGCGCGACCTCCTCCCGGCGCAGGCCGGGCACACGGCGGTTGCCGCCGTAGTGGCTCAGGCCAGCCTGCTCGGGCGTCACCTTCGCGCGGCGGCTGACGAGGAAGTCGCGGACCTCGGACTTGTCGGGCTTCACCCCTCCACGGTAGGCCCGGCCTCCACCCGGCGGCAGGTGCTAACGGAACCCCGCTCCCCCTCCGGAACGCGACGAGCCCGCCTCGACCGGTGAGGTCGGGCGGGCTCGGGCTGCGTGTCGAGCAGGCTCAGGCGGTGGCCAGGACGTGGCCGGCGCCGGCGACCTGGAGCGAGCCGCACCAGCACTCGAAGGTGACCTCGGTGCCGAGGTCGGTGGTGCGGACGCCCGAGAGCATGCTCGGGAAGATCAGCTGGTCCTTGGCGCAGGCGGAGCAGTGGTGGACGAACATGCGGGGTACCTCCCGGGATACGGATCGACGTCGGTGACATCTCCATTGTGAGAGACCGCAAGGCACAGGGGTAGCCTTACTTTCCAGCCGCTTCCCAAGGCTTGACCTATGGCTTGAGGAGACCCGCGTCACATGCTGTCGCTGCACCAGCTGACCTGCTTCCTGGCCACCTACGAGCACGGGTCGCTGACCGCTGCCGCGCAGGCGCTCGGGTACGCCCAGCCGAGCGTGTCCGAGCAGATCAGGGCGCTGGAGAAGTCCCTCGACGTGCAGCTGTTCCGCCGCGTCGGTCGCGGCGTCGTCCCCACCACCGTTGCCGACACCCTGCGCCCGCACGCCGAGCGCGTGCTGGCGGAGGTGGAGGAGGCCCGACAGGCCGTGGCGAGCGTGCGCTCCTTCGAGACCGGCACCATCCGGTTCGGCATGTTCGGCATCGCGCGGCTGTACGCGGGCGCCGGCCTCATCGCCGACGTGCTGGCCCGGTACCCCGGCGTCAACGTCGAGCTGGTCGGCCAGAACTCCACCGCGGTCGCCGAGGACCTGCGACGTGGCCGGCTCGAGGCCGCCATGCTCGCCGTCTCCTCCGTCAACGCCGACGGGCTGACCGTCACCCCCGTGGCTCGCGAGGAGCTCGTCTACATCAGCGCCGACCCGGCGCACCTGGCCACGCCCGTCACCCCGCACCGGCTCTCGCTCGCCACCCTCGTCATGCCGGAGACGACGTGGGCCGAGGTGGACTCCACCCGCACCACGCTGCGGCAGATGCTCGCCGAGACGGGGCGCAACCCGCGCAGCAAGATCGAGGTCGAGGACATCGAGACCGCCGTCGAGCTCGTCGGCATGGGCCTGGCCGACTCCGTCATCCCGCGTGGTGCTGCCGACCAGCTGCTGCCGCGGCTCGCCCCGAACGCCGGCGTCGTGGCCCTGCGTCCGCGGCAGTTCGACACCTTCGCGGTCGTGCACCGCACCGGCGCCGTGCTCTCCCCCGCGGCCCGGCTGATGATCGAGCTGGCCACCGAGCGGATCAGGTCCGTCGCGGAGCCGATCAACCGGCGGTAGGCGCGCGGCCTCGGTCGGCGGCCGGGTGCGGGGATCTCGTGGCTCGTCGCTTGCGCTCCTCGCACCTCGATCACCGGTGGGCGCTGGTCAGCAGGTGGTGCCGTCGTCCGGGACGACACCGTCGATCAGGTAGTCCTCGATGGTGGTGTCGATGCAGTCGTTGCCGGAGTTGTAGGCCGTGTGCCCGTCGCCGTCGCGGGTCAGCAGCACGCCGGACTCCAGCTCGTCGGCCAGCGACTGCGCCCACTCGTACGGCGTCGCCGGGTCGCGGGTGGTGCCGACGACCAGGATCGGTGCCGCACCGGCGCCGTCGATCTCCGGTGCCTCCTCGGACGCCGTCACCTGGACGCCCTGGCAGCCGAGCATCCCCCAGGCGAAGACCTGGCCGAGCGTGGGCGAGGCCTCCAGGAAGTCGCTCATCTCGCCCGGGATCGCCGAGACCGGCTCGCTGGCCGGGTCGTCGAGGCAGTTGATCGCGTAGATCGCCTCGGCGGAGTTGTCGGCGTAGGTGCCGTCGGTGTTGCGGCTGGCGTAGGCGTCCGCGAGCAGCATCAGCGTGGTGCCGTCGCCCTGGAACGCCGACTGCAGGCCCTGCGTGAGCAGGTACCAGTAGTCGCTGACGTAGAGCGGGGTGATGATGCCGTAGAACGCGTTGCCCTCGGTGAGGGTGCGGCCGTCCTGCGTCGGCAGGGGGTTCTGGTCCGTCTCGGCGAGGAAGTCCGCGATCCGCTGGAGACCCTCGTCCACCGTGTCGCCGAGGAAGCACCCGGAGGCGTTCTCGACGCAGTCGGTGACGTAGGCCGTCAGCGCCCGCTCGAAGCCCTCGGCCTGCCCCAACGACAGCTCGCGGCTGCTCAGCGCCACGTCCACGGCCCCGTCGAGGACGAAGCGCCCGACCCGGTCGGGGAAGAGCTCGGCGTAGGTGGCGCCCAGCTTGGTGCCGTAGGAGGCACCCAGGTAGTCCAGCGTGGACTCGCCCAGCGCCGCACGCAGGACGTCCATGTCCCGCGCGGTCTCGACCGTGGTGACGTGGCCGACCAGCGAGTCTGAGTTCTGCACGCACCCGGCGAAGAAGTCCTCCAGCGCGTCCACCGAGGCCTGGGCCTCCGCATCGGTGTCCGGGTCGGGGTCCATGGCCAGGAAGTCGTCGAGCTCGGAGTCGGAGACGCAGTCGACCGGGTCGGAGCTGCCGGTGCCGCGGGGATCGAACCCGACGAGGTCGTAGGCGTCCATCAGCTGCGGACGGAAGACGTTGGTGCCGGCGGCCGCGTAGGAGGTGCCCGGCGCTCCCGGACCACCGGGGTTGACCACGAGGCTGCCGACGCGGCTGTCGGCCGGTGCCGGGACCTTGAGCACGGCGACCTCGATGCTGTCCCCGCTCGGGTCCGCGTAGTCGACGGGCACCTCGAGCGTGCCGCAGAGGTTGCCGGAGCCGTCCCCGCAGTCGGCCCAGTCGATGCTCTGGGAGTAGTACGGCGCCAGGCCCTCGCTGGGGGCGTCGGTCGCGCCCTCCTCCGGCTCGGCGGGGCTCGCCGGCGCGGTCACGCCGCCGGCGTCCGTGCCCCTGCTGTCGTCGGAGCCGCCGAGCAGCCCCAGCCCCGCGGCGAGGCCGGCGCCGGCCGCGGCCAGCACCACGGCGGCCGCGATGACGATGGCGAGCACCCGGGTGCCGGTGGACACCCCGCTGCGCCGCGCGGAGGGGTCCGGCTGGGGGGTGTCGTAGGCGCCGCGCAGCTCCGGAGGCAGCTCGGGGCCGCTCAACGCAGCGCCTCCGGCACGCGCAGGGCGACCATCATCGACTCCAGGGCCAGGGCAGGCGGCACGTTGAACTCCATCATCTGCTCGCGGGCAGCGAAGACCCACTCGATCCGCTGCAGGTTCAGCTCGGGGGTGGAGGCGCGGACGACCTCCTCGATCTCGTCGCGGATCTCCTCGTTGACGAGGGCGCCCGGGGCACCCACGGCCAGCGCGATCGCGTCGCGGTAGACCGAGACCAGGTCCATGAGGGAGCGGTCCACGACGTCGAGGACGCGGCGCCGCGCTCGGCGCTTCTGGTTCTCGGTCATGTCCTTGAGCGCCGAGGCGTACTCGCGCGGTCGGCGTCCCTTGTCCTCGTAGCCGAAGGCCTGGTCGAGGTCCGCCTTCTCGCGGGCGTCCTGCTCGGAGGTGATCGCGTCGGCCTCCTCCTTGGCGACCTCGGCGAGGTTGGCCGCGGCGGTCATGGCCGCGCCGATGCCGGTGAGGCGGCGGGGGTACTTCACCACCTCGCGGCGGCGGTTGCGGGTGGCCTCGTCCAGCGCGAGGGCCTTGGCCCGGCCGATGTGGCCCTGGCTCGCGCGGGCCGCGTAGGCGGCGAGGCCGTCGGAGACGCCCGCGGTGCGCACGAGGAACTCGGCGACCTCGGGGGCCGACGGGGTGGCCAGCGTGACCAGGCGGCAGCGCGAGCGGATGGTCGGCAGGACGTCCTCGACCGTGGGGGCGCACAGCAGCCAGACCGTGCGCGGGCCGGGCTCCTCCACGGCCTTGAGCACCGCGTTGCCCGAGGACTCGTTGAACCGGTCGGCGTCCTCCACCACGATCACCTGCCAGCGGCCGGTGACCGGGCTCATCGCCGCCTTGCGCACCATGTCGCGGGCGTCGCGGACGAGGAACTGCACGGAGTCGGTGCGCACGCGCGTGACGTCGGGGTGCGAGCCGGCCAGCACGGTGCGGCACGCCTGGCACTGCCCGCAGCCGGCCTCCCGGCCGGGGCCGCGCTCGCACTGCAGTGCGGCGGCGAAGGCCATGGCCGCGTTGGACCGGCCCGAGCCGGGTGGGCCCGTGAACAGGAAGGCGTGGGTCATGCCCTTGCCGGACGCGGCGGCGGCGAGCGTGCCGGTGACGCGGTGCTGGCCCACGAGGTCGGCCCAGACGCCGTGCCGCGCGGGGGCGGGGGTGGTGGTCACTCCGCGGCCACCGCCTGCGGCAGCAGCGGCGCGACGCGGGCCCGCACGGCGGCCGCGATCTCCTCGCGCGGGGCGCGGGCGTCGACGACCAGGTAGTGCTCCGGGTCCGCGGCGGCCATGGCCCGGAAGGCCGCGGCGACCCGGGTGTGGAACTCCAGCGACTCCCCCTCGATCCGGTCCCGGGTCTCGAAGCGAGCCAGGCCCGCGTCCGGCTCGAGGTCGAGGACGACGGTGAGGTGGGGCCGCAGGTCGCCCGTGGCCCAGCGGGCGACGTGCTCGACCTCGTCGGTGGCCAGGGTGCGGCCAGCGCCCTGGTAGGCCAGCGTGGAGTCGACGTAGCGGTCGGTGACCACCACGGCGCCCCGGGCCAGTGCCGGGAGGACCAGGTGGTCGACGTGCTCGGCCTTGTCCGCGGCGTAGATCAGCATCTCGGTGCGGGGCGAGAGGTCACCGGTCTCGGGCGAGAGGACGATGCGGCGCAGCTCCACGCCGACGTCCGTGCCCCCCGGCTCGCGGGTGAGGACGACCTCGTGACCGGCCTCGAGGAGCCAGGACTCCAACAGTGCCGACTGCGTGCTCTTGCCCGCGCCGTCGCCGCCCTCGAAGCAGACGAAGACGCCGGTGTCGGTGTAGCGGCCGGGCCAGGTCACGGCGTCGAAGGTACGGGGCGACACCGACACCGCGGTAACCAGGTGTCCGTCACCTGGCCGACCGGACCCTCGGCGCCCCGCCCCGGGCGCCTCAGGCGGCCAGCTTCTCGGTGAGGGAGGTGAGCTGGTCGAGCATGGCCTCGAGCTCGCCGGTACGGCGCTCCAGCGGGGCGAAGCCGGACTCGTCGAAGTCGCTGAACAGGCCCAGCGCGACGAAGCCGCGCACGTCGTACATCTGGAAGTTCACCATGATCTGGCGCCACTGCTCGGTGGCCCGCACGCCTCCGTCGGCCCCGTAGGAGACGAACGCGACGGTCTTGCCGACCCACTCGGGGCCCAGGCTGTCGACGGCGTTCTTGAAGGCGCCGGGCACGCCGTGGTTGTACTCGGGGGTGACGAAGACGTAGGCGTCGCACTCGTCGATCGCGTCCGACCACGCCTGGGTGCCGGCGTCCTCGTAGGACTTGCCCGCCAGCATCGGCAGGGTCTCGGCGTCCAGGATCGGCACGCCGAACTCGGCCAGGTCGACGATGGAGACCTCGACCCCCTCACGCTGCTTGGCCGCGTCCGCGACCCAGGCGGCCACGGACTCACCGCGACGACCCTTGCGCACCGATCCGACGACGACACCGATCCTCATGCTGCTGCTCCTCGTTGCTCCGGGTGTGGTTCTCGTTTCAACCATTCCCCGGACCGGGGTGTTCCAGACACGGACGACGGCACCAGACTGAGACCGTGGACGACTGCTGGAACTGCGAGAACGAGGCCCGCGTCGACGACCTGCCCGTCCGCGAGCGGGTGCTGCTCACCGAGCACTGGCGCGTCGCGCACGCCTTCGACACGGCCGTGCCCGGCTGGCTGGTGATGGTGCCGCGCCGCCACGTCCTGGCCCTCGACGAGCTCCCCGAGGCCGCGCTCGCCGAGATGGGCGTGCTCCAGGGGCGCCTCACCGCCGCGCTGCGGCTGGTGGTCGGGGCGCGGAAGACCTACGTCATGCAGTTCTCCGAGGCGCCCGGGTTCGCCCACCTGCACGTGCACCTCGTGCCGCGGATGCCCGACCCGCCGGACGAGCGCAAGGGCCCCGGCATCCTCGGGTGGCTCGGGGTCGGTGACGAGCTCCGGGTGCCGGACGACGTCCAGGACCTGTTCGCCGAGCGGATCCAAGCCGCGCTCAACTGACCGGCGGTGCGTCCGCAACCTTCTGGGCGGGCGCTTCGGTTGCTCACCCACCGAAGGTCGGCACGGGAGGTGAGCCAGCAACCTTCTGGCCGCGCGGTTCGGTTGCCACCGCACCGCCCATCGTCCGAACGCAGCGGCTCAGAGCAGCGCGCGCACCTTCTCGGGCAGCTGCGCGAGCCGCCGCAGCCGCGTCTCCTCCTTCTTCGCGTCGCCGGCCCACCGGACCAGCTCCTTGCGCCGCGACGGCGCCAGGCCGTCGAACGCCTCTCGCAGGCCGGCCGCGGCGAGCACGGCGGCGACCTCGTCCGGCACCTCGACGGTGCGCGGTGCGGACTCGGTGACCAGGACGACGTCCACCTCGTCACCGGCCTCGACGCCGGCCGCCGTCCGCACCGCCTTGTTGAGCCCCACGAGGTTCTCCCCACCCATCCGCGCGACGCGGCCGGGGAAGGTGTGGCCGGCGACCGTGGCGGTGACCGGGAAGGCCTTCTTGCCCTCGCCCAGCGTCGCGACCTGCTCGTCGGTGAGGACGACGGCCGCGGCCGGGCCGCGCCTCTCGAGGGTCACCCGCAGGCGCAGCTCGCTCACGGGCAGAAGCGTAGGGGCACCGGACGCACCGGTCGCCCGCAGCCACGAGTGCGACGGGCGACCGGTGCGGCAGGGGCTCAGCTCTTCTTGGCCGCGACCTTGGTGGTCTTCTTTGCGCTCGACTTGGCCGTGGTCTTCTTGGCGGCCGTCTTCTTGGCCGCCGTCTTCTTCGCGGCGGTCTTCTTGGCCGGGGAGGCCTTCTTGGCCGCGCCCTTCTTGGCGCCCTTCTTGGCCGGGCCGCGCTCGCGCCGCTCGGCCAGCAGTTCGGCGGCGCGGGCGATGGTGATGGCCTCGACCGAGTCGTCCTTGCGCAGGGTGGCGTTGTACTCGCCGTCGGTGACGTACTCGCCGAACCGGCCCGCCTTCACGACCACCGGGTTGCCGGAGACCGGGTCGGGGCCGAGCTCCTTCAGCGGCGGCGCCGCGGCGGCGCGTCCACGCTGCTTGGGCTGGGCGTAGATCTTCTCGGCCTCCTCGAGGGTGACCGTGAAGAGCTGGTCCTCGCTGGCCAGCGACCGGGAGTCCGCGCCCTTCTTCAGGTACGGCCCGTAGCGGCCGTTCTGCGCGGTGATCTCCTCACCGTCGGCGCCGGCGCCGACCACGCGGGGCAGGCTCAGCAGCTTCAGCGCCTGCTCGAGGGTGATCGAGTCCAGCGTCATCGACTTGAACAGCGAGCCGGTGCGCGGCTTGGCCGACTTGGGCGCGTCCTCCGGCAGCAGCTCGGTGACGTACGGCCCGAAGCGGCCGTTCTTGGCGACGATCTTGAGGCCGGTGTCCGGGTGGTTGCCGAGCTCGATCTCCTCGCCGGCCGGGTTGGCGAAGAGCTCGGTGGCCTTCTCCAGGGTCAGCTCGTCCGGCGGCAGGTCGTCGGGCACGTTGGCGCGCTTGCCGGTGGGGTTGCCCTCGTCGTCCGGACCCTCGAGGTAGGGGCCGTAGCGCCCCACCCGCAGGTGGATGCCCGAGTCCGGGCCACCGACCGGGAACGTGGCGAGCTCGCGGGCGTCGATGTCGCCCAGCTCGTCGACGAGCTTCTTCAGGCCCTCGTTGGCGCTGGTGCCGAAGTAGAACTCGGCCAGCTCCTGGGCGCGGGCCTTGCGACCGGCGGCGATCTCGTCGAGCACGTCCTCCATCTGGGCCGTGAACTCGTAGTCGATCTGGCGGGGGAAGTGCTCCTCCAGCAGCCGGGTCACCGAGAACGCCAGCCACGCCGGCACCAGGGCGGTGCCCTTGCGGTAGACGTAGCCGCGGTCGGTGATGGTCTTGATGATCGAGGCGTAGGTGGACGGGCGGCCGATCTCCCGCTCCTCCAGCTCCTTGACGAGGGTCGCCTCGGTGAACCGGGCCGGCGGCTTCGTCTCGTGCCCGTCGGCGGACAGGCTCGCCGCGGTCAGTGCGTCGCCCTCGGACAGGCGCGGCAGCCGGGTCTCGGCGTCGTCGGAGGCGCCACCGTGGTCGGTGCCCTCGACGTAGGCCTTCAGGAAGCCGTGGAAGGTGATGGTGCGGCCGGACGAGGTGAAGACGACGTCCTCACCGGTGGCCGCGGCGCCGCCGAGCCGGACGGTGACGGTGTTGCCCACCGCGTCCTTCATCTGCGAGGCGACCGTGCGCTGCCAGATCAGCTCGTAGAGCCGGTACTGGTCACCGGTGAGGCCGGTGGCGCCGGGGCGGCGGAACGTGTCGCCCGCGGGCCGGATCGCCTCGTGGGCCTCCTGCGCGTTCTTCACCTTGCCGGCGTAGGTGCGCGGGGCGTCGGGCACGTACTCGGCGCCGTAGAGCTCCGCGATCTGCGAGCGCGCCGCGTTGATCGCGTCGCCCGACAGCGTCGAGGAGTCCGTACGCATGTAGGTGATGAAGCCGTTCTCGTACAGCCGCTGCGCCACCGACATCGTGGTGGAGGCGCTCATGCCGAGCTTGCGGCTCGCCTCCTGCTGGAGCGTGGTGGTGCGGAACGGCGCGTACGGGGAGCGCTTGTACGGCTTGGACTCCACCGAGCGCACCGAGAACGTGGCGTCCGAGAGCCCCGAGACCAGGGCCTCGGCCCGTGCGCGGTCGAGGTGGACGACGTTCGCGTTCTTCTTGAGGACGCCGTCCTGGCCGAAGTCGGTGCCGCGGGCGACGCGGACGTCGTCGACGGTGTGCAGCCGTGCCGGGAACATCCGCGGGTCGTGGTCGGCGCCGGCGTCGAAGGTGCCCTCGAGGTCCCAGTAGGTGGCCTTGCGGAAGGCGATCCGCTCGCGCTCACGGTCGACGACCAGGCGGGTGGCCACCGACTGCACCCGGCCCGCGGAGAGGCCGGACATGACCTTCTTCCACAGCACGGGCGAGACCTCGTAGCCGTAGAGGCGGTCGAGGATGCGGCGGGTCTCCTGGGCCTCCACGAGGTCCATCGCCAGCTCGCGGGGGTTCGCGGCGGCGTCGAGGATCGCCTGCTTGGTGATCTCGTGGAAGACCATCCGCTTCACGGGGATGTTCTTCGGCTTCAGCTCGTCGAGCAGGTGCCACGCGATGGCCTCGCCTTCGCGGTCCTCATCGGTGGCGAGGAAGAGCTCGTCGGCGTCCTTGAGCAGGCTCTTGAGGTGCGTCATGTGGGACTTCTTGTCCCGCGGCACCACGTAGTAGGGCTCGAAGCCGTGGTCGACGTCCACGGCCAGGCGGCCCCAGGGCTGCTCCTTGATCTTGGCCGGGGTGTCCGCCGCCGACTGCGGCAGGTCCCGCACGTGGCCGCGCGAGGACTCCACGACGTAGCCCTGGCCGAGGTAGTCCCCGATCTTCTGGGCCTTCGTGGGCGACTCGACGATGACCAGCTTGTGTGCCACGGACCTGCTTCCTTCGAGGGGTGGGGAGGCGCGGACGACGGCAGGGGGCCGGGTCCTCAGGGCGCGCTCCGGCGGGGTCACCGTAGCGCGTGCCACGGACAACACCAGGTGTGACCGGGTTGCGGGAACGTTGCGGCGCGTCCCCGCACGCTCCGCCGGGGCCCGTCCGCGTGACCGTCGCCACGCCCCATCCGACCACCTCCGGCCGGGCCCGCCGACACCGCTCCGCGTGCCCCAGGTTGGGTAAGTCGATCGTCTCGTGCTGCGTCCGGGGACGCCCTCACGGACAGTGCTCCGTGACGGTGCTCCGCGAGGACGAGGAGGCTCCCATGCACGCGCCCGACAGCTGCCCCGACACCGGCTCCGGGACCCGCCAGCACCCCGTCATCGCGACCTTGGCCAGCGGCCTGCGCCCCGGCCTGCGCCCCGGCCTGCGCGCCGCCCTGCTCGGCGGCCTCGCGGCCCTCGTGGCCGCGGCCGGGCTCACGGTGACGGCCGGCACCCCGGCGTCCGCGGAGGAGGCGGCCGACCGGACGACCGCGGCCACCGTGCTCGCCCTGCGCCTGACCTCGGCGGACGGCACCCCCGTGACCGGCTCCGGCACCCTGCGCCTGTACCGCTGGAACGCCCTCGACGGGCGGTTCGAGGCGCTCGCGGACACCGTCCCGGTCAGCGTCGCCTCCGCCACGTCGGTGGTGCGGCGCGTGGCCCTCTCCCGGCCCGGCCGCTACTACGCCGTCCTGCGCTCCGACGACGGCCTCGCCGACGCCGTCAGCGGCGGCGCCCGACCCACCGGCAAGCGGGACGCCGGCGTGGCCCGCGTGGCCGCCCACACCCGCACCCGGCTCGACGTCCCGCTCGCGGCCGCCGCCGGGCGCGTCACCCTGTCGGGACGGGCCCTGGACGCCTCCGGCGCGCCGATCGCCGGCCTGCCCGTGGCGGTCCACGAGGTGGACGACGTCTCCCGGCTGAGCACCACCACGACCGACGAGAACGGCTGCTGGCGCCTGCACGTGCGCCCCGACCGCGACGTCACCGTCTCGGTCAACACGCCCGCAGACGCCGCCGGCAACCCGGTCGGGGCCGCCCACGACCCGACGCTGCTGGACCTGCACAGCCCCGCCTCCGGCGCCCTGCGCGTGGGTGCGGTCCGCCTCGAGGCCGCGAGCACCCGGATCCTGACCGGGCGGGTCGTCCTGCCGGACGGCTCGCCGCTGGCCGGCGCCGACGTGGTGCTCCAGCCCGCCTTCGGGGGGCCGTGGGGCCGCTTCACGTGGCTGACCACGCACACGGACGCCGAGGGCCGGTTCTCGCGCCAGGTGCCCGCAGGCGCCTCCTACCTGGTCACGGTGGAGGACCTGCCCGGCGACGGCCAGACCGAGACCCTCGTGGCCTGGGGCGCCGCCGTGGACGCGGCCGAGAACACCGCCTTCCGCGTGGACGACGCCGACGTCGACACCGGCGACCTCGTGGCCGGTGGACTCGAGTCCGGCGCCCGCACGCTGAGCGGCGTCGTCACGGGGCCGGACGGCCCGGCCGCCGGCGTCCGCCTCTCGCTCTGGCAGTGGCGCGCGGGCGCCCTGCGTCGGCCCGCGGGCGAGGTGCCCGCGACGGTGACCACCGACGCCGAGGGCCGCTACACGCTCGCCGGCCTGCCCGACGGGTGGTGGGCGCTGCGGGTCGAGGTGACCGCAAGGCCGCGCACGTGGTCGTGGGTCGGCGGCGCGCGACCCTCGTCCCTGGACGCGGCGGGCACGCTGTCCACCGTCGGCACCGACGCGGGTGCCGACGTGCAGGTGGCCGCGCCGACGAGGACCGCCGTCCGGGTCCGCTGGGTGCGCGGCACCCGGGGTCGGTCGGTGCGGGTCGTGGCGCGGGTGCGGATCAGCGCCCTCTCCGACGCCGACGCCTTCTCCGGCCGCGTGCGCTTCCTCGACCGCGGAGTGCCGGTGGGCACCGTCGAGGTCGGGGCGCAGGGCGTGGCCCGGGTGCGGCTCGACCACCTCAGCGGCGGGCGGCACCGCTTCCAGGCGAGGTTCCTGGGCAGCCCCGGGAGCCTGCACTCGCTGAGCCGCCAGGTCGCGGTCCGCGTCGACTGAGCCCGGGCGGTCCTCGGCGAGGGCGCCGGGGCGTCAGGCCGGCAGCAGGAACCCCTCGCGCACCATCTCCGCCAGCAGCGGCAGGGTGTCCTCGCGCGTGGCGGCCTCGTCGAGGTCGAGCAGCTGCGAGACGGCGTCGAGGATGACGCCGACGGGCAGCTCGCCGTCGCCGGCGCCGACCACCGCGGCCAGCACCGTGTCGACCTGCCGGGCGCGGCGCATCCCCGTCTGCTGGCGCAGCACGATGGTCTCGGGATCCTCGGCGCCCGCGGCGCCCTGGGTCTCCTGCCGCACGTCGGCCCGCAGCGTGAGCGTGCTGTCGGCGTCCACCTGCACCCGGGCGGCGTCGGCCCAGGCGGCCACGGCCGGGGCGATCGGCTGCTCGACCTCGTAAGGCCAGCTCAGCAGCTCGTGGACGCCGCCGGCGCGGGGGTCGTCCTCGTCGCGCCGGCGCAGGTCGATCCAGCCGAAGCCGATGCCCTCGACACCCTGCTCCTCCAGCCAGGAGAGCCACGTGTCGTAGCGGCGGTGGTACTCGGCCACGTCGGTGTTGCCGGTGCTCGGGTGGTGGCCGGAGTCCTTCAGCCACAGCTCGACGTAGGCGGCGGGGTCGAGCACCTCGCGCTGGACGACGAACGCGTCGGTGTCGGCGTCGAGCCAGGAGCCGAGCCGCTCGTCCCACGGCTGACCGGCGGCGATGACCCAGTTGGCCAGCACCTGGCACCAGCCTCCGGGGTTGAGGTGGCCGGGGGCGGCGCGGACGATGTCCTCGACGACGCGGTCGCCGGGCAGGCCCGAGTCGCGGTAGACGAGGCGCTCGCCCGTGGCCGGGGAGATCACGAACGGCGGGTTGGTGGCGATCAGGTCGAACCGCTCGCCGGCGACCGGCTCGAAGAACGACCCGTCACGCACCTCGATGCGGTCGTCGAGGTCGTTGAGCGCCGCGTTGAAGCGGGCCAGGTCGAGCGCGCGGGCGTTGACGTCGGTGGCCACGACCGCGCCGGCGTGCCGGGCCAGGTGGAGCGCCTGGACGCCGCAGCCGGTGCCGAGGTCGAGGGCGCTGCCGACGTCCTCGCGCAGGGTGAGCTGGGCGAGGGAGGTGGAGGCGGGGCTGATGCCCAGGACGTGGTCGGAGCCCACGCGGGCCGGGGTGCCGTCGAGGCCGGGGGTGAGGTCGGAGACGACCCAGAAGTGGTCGGTGACGACCTCGCCGTCGGCCAGGCGCTCGCTGGCGTAGGGGCGGACGTCGAGGCGCGCCGCGACCTCGCCGATGGAGTGGGTCAGCACGCCACGGGAGGCGAGTCGGTCGACCAGGCCCGGGAGCGCCGCCTCGGCCGCCGAGGCCGCGACCGGCACCTGGAGCAGGAACAGCCGGACCAGCGTCTCCAGCGGCGAGCCGCCGCGCGTGCGGCGCAGCCCGGGCACCGTCTCGTTGCGGGCGAGGGCGTCGTGCGCCAGGGGTCCGAGCAGCCCGGAGACCGACTCGAAGGTGAAGTCCGCCGCCACGAGGGCGTCGCGGAGCAGGTGGGGCAGGTCCCGGTGGTCGTCGCTCACGGGGGCGAGCCTAGACACGCCCCCGGGCACCGGCCGAGCGGTGTCCGGGGACGTGGCGGGGCGGCCGCGGGCCTCGCTGCGCCCGCGCGTGCCGTCAGCGGCGGGCGACCCGCACGAGGACCCGCACCGAGGACGCGGCGACGCCGGTGTTGCCGGTGTAGCGGACGACCAGCACGTGACGGCCGGCGGCCAGCCGCGGGAGCCGGAGCGTGGCCCGGCCGGCGTCCGTGGCCCGCAGGCGCGTGCCGGCGAGCGTCCGTCCGCCGTCGAGGACGAGGACGCGCCCGCCGTGGGTGGGCACCCCGCGGGCGACGACGCCGACCCGCAGCCGCGCCCGGGTGGCCCGGGTGACGCGCGAGGACAGGAGGCGCGCGCTCACCTTGGCGGGCGCCTGGCGGGCGGTGACCGCGTCGCTGGTGGCCACGGCCGTCGCGTGGCCGGCCCAAGCGCTGGTGGCGGCCACGGACAGGTCGTGGCCGACGTCGCGCGGCAGCACCGCGTAGACCGCGGACGTGGCGCCGTCGATCGGCTCGCCGTCGCGCAGCCACTGGTAGGCGCTGGTGGCGGTCACCTCCGACCAGGTCGGCCCGTCGACGACGAGCCGCCGGCCGGCGCGGGCGAGACCGCTGAGCGCGGGGGCCACGGAGACCTCCGGTGCGTCACCCAGCGCGCCCAGGACCGGGGCGGTGCTCACCGAGCCCACCTCGAGGCCCAGCAGGAGCGCCCGGATCGTCAGGACCAGCTCCTCGCCGACGTCCGCGGAGGTGACGACGTGGTCGAGCGAGGTGGCGCCGGGGATCGGGACGCCGCCGCGGGTCCACTGGAGGACCGTGTCGTCCAGCAGGCCGTCCCACACCGGGTCGAGGACGCTGAGGGTCTCGCCGACCTTGCCGGTGCCCGTCACGAGCGGGACGGGGGCGGTGATGGCCTGGGGCACCGGCGCCCCGGGGACGACCGCGAGGTCGGGGCCGGGACGCTCCGAGCCGTCGAGCAGGTCGGACGCGGTGGCGGGGGCGACGCCCAGCCCGAGCGCGAGCACGAGGCCGGCGAGGGGGAGG
This sequence comes from Nocardioides bruguierae, assembly GCF_023656415.1. Classification (GTDB taxonomy): domain Bacteria; phylum Actinomycetota; class Actinomycetes; order Propionibacteriales; family Nocardioidaceae; genus Nocardioides; species Nocardioides bruguierae. Next base: position 3,532 of record NZ_JAMOIL010000043.1, on the reverse strand, counting down.
GTGCGCAGGAGAGGACGGCTGGGCCGCATGGGGGGACCTCCGAAGGACGGTGCGCGTGCACGATGACGCGCCGGTGCCGTCGACGGTAGGAAGCCGCGGGCGCCCCGGAGGACTTGTTGCGCCGCCTCGTCCGGGCAGGCTGGATGAGCCCGTTCCCTCAGGTCGGGCGGGGTGCTGCCGAGCGGTGGGCCGGCCTCAGCTGGAGGCGAGCGCGGCGTCGGCGGAGTCGTGGATGACGAACACCTTGGCGAGGCCGGTGATGCGGAAGATCTTGAGCAGGCGGTCCTGCGTGCAGACGAGCTGGAGGGAGCCGTCGTGGGCGCGGACCTTCTTCAGGCCGCCCACGAGGACGCCGAGGCCGGTGGAGTCGAGGAACTCGACGGCCTCCATGTCGATCACGAGGTGGTAGACGCCGGCGGCGACGAGCTCGGTGATCTTGTCCCGCAGCTTCGGCGCGGTGTAGACGTCGATCTCACCGCCGACCGCCACGATGGTCGTGCCATCGACGTCGCGGGTGGTGAGGGTGAGGTCCACGGTGGGGTCTCCGTTCGTGCTGCGTGCCTTGGGGGAGGCCGACCGGGCGCGCGGGGGCCGACCGAGGACATGAAACCACGACAGCCCTCACCCCTGCACGAGTACGGGCACACGTGACGGACCCCGGGCGGCCCTCCGAGAGGCTGCCGGCCGGCCTGGCGTGCGCGATCGGGACTGTCGGTGTCCTCTGCCACCATCGACCTCGATGACCCGTACAGACCACCCCACCCCACCGCCCGCGCCACCGGCCCCGGCGGCTGTCGGCGTGCCAGGGCGGTCGGAGGCCGGTGCGGGGGCCGGTGCGGCGCGCGGACCGGTGGGGGGTCTGGTCCGCGGCCTGGCCGTGGGTCGGGAGGACCGGCTGACGCACGTCCGGGAGCTCCCGCCGCGTCCGGGCCGCAGTGTCCCGTGGCCGGCGTGGGCCTCGCCCGCGGTGGTCGAGGCCTTCGGCGCGCGCGGGGTCGTCACCCCGTGGACCCACCAGGTCGCCGCGGCCGACGCCGCGCACCGCGGCGAGCACGTCCTGGTCTCGACGGGCACCGCCTCCGGCAAGTCCCTCGCCTTCCAGCTGCCGGCGCTCTCGGCCGTGCTCGAGGCACGCGGACGACGCGGGCAGCGTGGCGCGTCGGTGCTCTACGTCTCCCCCACCAAGGCGCTCGCGCAGGACCAGCTGGCCTCGGTGCGCGGCCTCGGGCTCGACGTGCGGGCCACCACCCACGACGGGGACTCCACCCCCGAGCAGCGGGAGTGGGCGCGCGACCACGGCGAGTACCTGCTCACCAACCCCGACATGCTGCACCGCTCGATGCTGCCTGGCCACGAGCGGTGGTCCGGCTTCTGGCGCTCGCTGCGCTACGTGGTGCTCGACGAGTGCCACCACTACCGCGGCGTGTTCGGCGCGCACGTCGGTCACGTCGTGCGCCGGCTGCGCCGGGTGGCGGCCGCGCACGGCGCCGACCCGGTCTTCGTGCTCGCGTCGGCCACCGTCGCGGAGCCCGCGGCGACCGGGCGGCTGCTCACCGGCCTCGAGGTGCGGCCGGTCACCGACGACGGCTCGCCCCGCGGCAGCGTCAGCGTCGGTCTGTGGGAGCCGCCGCTGACCAGCGCGACTGGGGAGAACGGGGCCCCGGTGCGCCGCTCGGCGAGCACCGAGACCGCCGGGCTGCTCGCCGACCTGGTGGCCGGCGGCACCCGCACCCTGGCCTTCGTCCGCAGTCGCCGGGGCGTCGAGCAGGTCGCGCTCACCGCGGCGGACGCGGTCGCCGAGGTGGACCCGGCCCTGGTCGGCCGCGTGGCCGCCTACCGCGGCGGCTACCTGCCCGAGGAGCGGCGCGACCTGGAGTCGGCGCTGCGCACCGGCCGCCTGCTCGGTCTCGCGGCCACCAACGCCCTCGAGCTGGGCATCGACGTCGCCGGCCTCGACGCCGTGCTCCTGGCCGGGTTCCCCGGCACCCGCGCGGCCTTCTGGCAGCAGGTCGGCCGTGCCGGCCGCTCCGGGCAGGACGCCGGCGCCGTGCTCGTGGCCCGCGACGACCCGCTCGACACCTACCTCGTGCACCACCCGGACGCGCTGTTCGACCGGCCCGTCGAGGCGACGGTGTTCGACCCCGACAACCCGTACGTGCTGGCGCCGCACCTGTGCGCGGCCGCGCAGGAGCAGCCCCTGACCGAGGACGACCTGGCCGTGTTCGGCGAGGCCTCCCGCCCGGTGCTCGACCAGCTGGTCGCGGGCGGCCTGCTGCGCCGCCGTCCCCGCGGCTGGTTCTGGACCGACCAGCGGCGCGCCGCCGACCTCACCGACCTGCGCTCCGGCGGGGCCCGGCACGTGAACCTCGTCGAGACCGGCACCGGCCGCGTCGTCGGCACCGTGGACGGCGCCTCCGCGCACGCCCAGGCCCACCCCGGCGCGGTCTACGTGCACCGCGGCGAGACCTACCTCGTGACCGACCTCGACCTGGAGGAGCACGTCGCCGTCGTCGAGCGCGCCGACCCCGACTACTCGACCTTCGCCCGCGAGAGCGTCGGCATCCGGGTCGTCGAGGAGGTCGAGGGCCAGGACTGGGGCCGCTGCCGGCTGGCCCGCGGCAGCGTGGAGGTCTCGAGCAGGGTCGTCTCCTTCCTCAAGCGGCGCGTGCCGTCGGGCGAGGTGCTGGCGGAGGAGCCGCTGGACCTGCCCGAGCGCACCCTGCGCACCTCGGCGGTGTGGTGGACGGTGCCCGACGAGGTCCTGCTCGCCGCGGGGCTGGTCGACGGGGGGCTGGTCGACGGGGGGCTGGTCGACGGGGGGCTGGTCGACGACGGCGGCGAGGCCGGGGCCGGCGTGGACCTGGGCGGGGCCGCCCACGCCGCCGAGCACTGCTCGATCGGGCTGCTGCCGCTCTTCGCGACCTGCGACCGGTGGGACATCGGCGGCGTCTCCACCGTCATCCACCCCGACACCGGGCGGCTGACCGTCTTCGTGCACGACGGCCATCCCGGTGGGGCGGGGTTCGCCGATCGCGGCTACCGCGCCGCGCCCGCATGGCTGCGCGCCACCCGGGAGGCGATCGCCGCCTGCGAGTGCGCCGAGGGCTGCCCCTCGTGCGTGCAGTCGCCCAAGTGCGGCAACCAGAACAACCCGCTGGACAAGGCCGGGGCGGTGCGACTGCTCGACGCGCTGCTGGCCGGAGCACCGGACTGAGGGTCCCGCACCGAGGGCCCGGGCCCTGAGGGTCAGTCAGCCTCCGGGGCCGGCCCGGGCCTGGGCGTGCACCTCGACCAGCCCGCCGAGCAGGTCACCGACGGAGCCGCTGACGTCGAGCAGCAGGTCGGGGCCGAGCAGGGAGCAGGTCTCCACCGTGGAGCCGTTGGCAGCGACCACCCCGGCGGCGGCCGCGCAGCCGTCGCCGCCGTCCGCGTGGGCGCGGGCGCCGGCCAGCGCTCCGAGGTCCGCGGCGGTCTGGGCGCGGCGCTGCGCCACGGCGGCGGCCGCACCGGCCCCGAGCACCGCCCCCACGAG
>NZ_JAMOIL010000042.1 GCF_023656415.1 Nocardioides bruguierae | reverse complement strand
CCGCCGCGCTCACGTTGCCCTCAAGACGATCCAGAGCCCCGAAGAACTCCGCCTTCACCTCCGCAGAAACCACGATCCCCACAACCCCTCGAAAGTCGAGGTGTTGCGGGGATCGATAGAACCCGCCCTCCTCGGGTGACCGGGGCCTGCGTGCGTCTGCGGGCGTCCGCGTGCGAATGCGTCAGAGCTCGGCCTGGCTCATCGCCATCCGGTTGAGCACGACGGTCTCCACGACCTGCACGAGGTTGTAGAGCAGCAGCGTGACGACGGTGATGATCGCGACCGACGCCCAGAGGTTGTCGAACTGGGCGGCGGCGTTGAACTTCACGATCTGCCCGCCCACGCCCTGGCCGGTGGAGAGCCACTCGGCCAGCAGCGCACCGGTGACGGCACCGGGCACGGAGACCCGGGCCGCGGCGAACAGCGACGGCAGCGCGCCGGGGATGGCGACCTTCGTCAGGGCCTGGACGGGGCCACCGCCGTAGACCCGGATCAGGTCGAGGCTCTCCTTGCTCGCCCGCGAGAGGCCGAACAGCACGTTGGCCAGCGCGGGGAACAGCACGACGATCGTCCCGATCACCGCGACCGAGGCGGTGGTGCCGCGGCCGGTGATGAGGATGATGACCGGCGCGATGGAGACCAGCGGGATCGAGCGCAGCAGCAGCGCGAGCGGCATGACGCCGGCCTCGACAGCCTTGGAGAGGTTGAACAGCATCGCCAGGACGACGGCGGTCACCATGCCCACGACGAACCCGATGGCGGAGTCCTTGAGCGAGGTGCCGACGAGCCCGAAGAGCAGCTCGCGGTTCTCCGCGGCGGTGGTCGACCTGTCCGGGTCGGTGACGAACAGGTAGTTCCAGACGTCGACCGGCCCCTTGGCCACGTACTCCGAGATCGAGGAGAACGAGATGATCGCCTGCCAGGCCAGCACCACGATCACCAGGGTGATCACGGTGTTCAGCACCGAGCGTCCGACCGAGGCGGCGAGCGCCTTGGACCGGGCCTTGGCCAGCGCGGCGCCGGCGTTGGGGTCGACGGTGGCCGAGGTGGTGGGAGCGGTGGTGCTCATGCGGTCCTCCGTCCCGACACCCACGGGGTGATCAGTCGAGCGACGAGGCCGAAGATCGCGTAGCCGAGCAGCGCGACGACGGCGCAGAGCAGGAACACGACCCACACGCGGGTCGCGTCCAGGTTGCCCTGGAGCCGGATCAGCAGGATGCCGACCGAGCTGTCCGTGGCCCCCATGTACTCACCGAGCACGGCGCCCAGGAACGCGGTGGGCACCGCGATCTGGAGCGCGTTGAGGATCGCGGGGAGCGCGGCGATGAGCCGCACCTTGCGCAGCTGGGTGAAGCGTCCGCCGCCGTAGACCCGGATGACGTCGAGGCTGGCCTTGTCGGCCGCCTTGAAGCCGAGCAGCGCCCCGACCACCGTGGTGAAGAAGACCGCCAGGGAGGCCAGGAAGATCGCGGTGTCGGAGGTGTCGCCGGCGTAGTCGGCGCCACCCATGACCACGATCGCGATGCCGCCCACCGCGACGAGCGGGAGGCAGTAGCTGACGACGGCGATCTGCACGACGATCGGCTCCAGCCTCGGCGCCAGCAGCACGGTCGAGGCGAGCAGCAGGGCCAGCAGGTTGCCCCACAGGAAGCCCCAGCCGGCCTCGGCGATCGTCACCTTGAAGGGGCCCCAGTACGGGCGCAGGCCGTCGTCGAACAGCTGCTGGGCGACGGCCAGCGGGGTCGGGACCGGCGTGTAGTCGGTGCCCTCCGCCGGCGTGAACGCCGTGATCGAGAACAGGTACCACAGCGTCAGGATGACCACGATGCCGATGACCGCGGAGAGCCAGCGCGGGGTTCCGTTGCCGTTCATGCCGTGCCGTTCATTGGCTTGCCGTCCATGCTCAGTGCCCGCCCTCGCTGCCGCCGCCGAACAGCAGGTCGGAGGCGCGGTCGACGAGGGCGTGGAACTCCGGGGTGCGCATCATCTCGGGCGTCCGCGGACGCGGGAGGTCGACCTCGATGATCTCCTTGACCCGGCCGGGGCGCGCGCTCATCACGGCGACCTGGTCGGAGAGGAAGATCGCCTCGGAGATGCCGTGGGTGACCAGCAGCGTCGTCGCGGGCTTCTCGGTCCAGATCCGCAGCAGCTCGAGGTTGAGGTTCTGCCGCGTCATGTCGTCGAGGGCACCGAACGGCTCGTCGAGCAGCAGGACGGACGGCTTCAGCGCCAGCGCACGCGCGATGGAGACGCGCTGGCGCATGCCGCCCGAAAGCTGGGCGGGCTTGGCGTTCTCGAAGCCGCGCAGGCCGACGAGGTCGATGAGCTCCTCGATGTAGTCCTTGTCCGGCTTGCGCCCGGCCACCTCGAAGGGCAGCGCGATGTTCTTGCGCACGCTGCGCCAGGCCAGGAGCGCGTGGTCCTGGAAGGCGATGCCGAGCTGGCTGTCCTTGCGGAGCTCGGCGGGCGTCTGCCCGTCGACGAGGGCCTGACCGGTGGTCGGGTCCTCGAGGCCCGCGAGGATGCGCAGGATGGTCGACTTGCCGCACCCCGAGGGGCCGAGCAGGGCGAGGAAGCTGCCCTGCTCGGTGTGCAGGTCGGCGTCCGACAGGGCCGTGACGGTCTTGCCGCCACCGACCTTGAAGGACTTGGTGAGTCCGTTGATCTGGATGCCGGTGCCGCCCCGCGTGTGCAGGGCGGCACCGGGCTCCGGGCTGGAGGAAGCCATCAGCCCTGGTAGTCCACCAGGTCGGGGTTCTCCTCGTAGATCTCGTCGATCAGGGAGGTGTCGAACATGTCGTCGACGGAGACGTCCCAGCCGGCGGCGGCCAGGGAGTCGACGGTCTGCTGCTGCAGGTCGTCGGTGATGGTGAACAGGCCGTTGGCCTCGGTGTCGTCGGTGGAGATGAGCTCCTGCTCGGCGGCCAGGCCCTTGCCGGTCTTGGCGGGGTCGAGCGAGCCGAAGACGCTCTCGAGGCCGTCCGCGTTCTCCGAGGCCGCCTGGTCGTAGTACTTGGTGATCAGGTCGACCGTGTCCTCGCTGGGCTCGGTGAAGGTGTCGGACCAGCCCTTGATCTCGGCGATCAGGAACGCCTTGAGCAGGTCCTGGTTCTCGGCCAGGTACTGGTCGGTGACCGTGAACGTCTCGGCCACGTAGGGCACGCCGTTCTCGGCGTAGGCGAGGTTCGTGACGTCGTAGCCGGCTTCCTCGACGGTGATGGCCTCGTTGGTCAGGTAGGCCATGAAGCCGTCGACCTCGCCGTTCATCAGCGGCGTCGGGTCGAAGTCGACCGGGACGACGGTGACGTCGTCGGGGTCGATGCCGTTGGCGTTGAGGATGGCGTTGAAGACCGACGCGTTGGAGTCCTGGACGCCGATGGTCTTGCCGACCAGGTCCTGCGGCGTCTGGATGTCGGCACCGTCCTTCAGCGAGAGGATCGTGAAGGGGTTCTTCTGGAACGTCGCGCCGATGATCTTCAGCGGGGCGTCCTGCTCGGCGATCGCGGCACCGACCGAGGCGGCGTCGGAGAGAGCGACCTGGACGGTGCCCGACAGCAGCTTGGCGACACCCGTGTCGGGGCCCGAGATCCCGTTCACGGTGCCGAAGCCGGCCTCGTCGTAGTAGCCGTTCTCGTAGGCGTAGAACTCGCCGGCGAACTCCTCGTTCTTGATCCAGGAGTACTGGACGCTGATGTCGCCGTAGTCAGCGGCCTCGCCGCTGCTGGAGGACTCGCTGCTGGTGTCGTCCGAGCCGCAGGCGGCCAGGGTGAGCGAGGCGGCCGTGGCCAGGGCGACGGTCGCGAGCAGGCGCCGGGCGGTGAGCCGCGGGCGGCGGATGGTGGGCATGCAGTCTCCTCAGGAGGTGTTCTCGGGCGGCGTCACGCTACGAGGGCTGCGTTTCAGCCGACGAAACGCAGGTTTCACGGCTGTAACGCTTGCGACCGGACCAGTCCGGCGGTGCACGATGGCGCCCGTGGGCCGCCGTCGTCCCGCACCCTGTGAGCCGAGCAGGAGGACTCTCCCATGCCCGTCGGTGCCCCCAGCCCCGCACCCCGTCGTCGCTCGGTGTTCGCCTCGCGGCTGGTCAGCACGCACGCGGAGGGCACGCCGCCCCGTGTGATCGACGACATGCGCCGGGCGATCCTCTCCGGCGAGGAACCGCCGGGCACGCTGATCCCGATCGACGAGGTGGCGCGGTTCTTCGGCGTCAGCCCCATCCCGGTGCGCGAGGCGCTGAAGGTGCTGCTGGGCGAGGGCCTGGTGGAGCACACCCCACGCGTGGGGTACGCGGTGGCGAAGCTGACGTTCGCCGAGTTCCGCGAGCTCTACGACGTGCGCGCCGCGCTCGAGTCCGCCGCCCTGCGCGCGGCGGTGGGCAACGCCGGGCCCGCGGACGACGAGCGCGTGCTCACCGCCCACGAGGGACTGGCCCGGGCGCTGGCCGCCGGGGACGAGCGGGCCTACCACGAGCAGTCGCGCCTCTTCCACGACGCCCTCATCGCGCCGGCGGGCATGCGCCGCCTCGTGCACATGTACCGGTCCGCGTGGAACATCACCGAGCCCGCGCGCCCGATGGCCCGCGTCGAGCACGACGGCCGCCACGCCTTCTACGACGACCACGACCGCATGCTGGCCGCGTTCGTGGCCCGCGACGCCGACACCCTGGTCGCCGAGTCCCAGGCGCACTACCGGCACCTGACCGACGCCCTCGAGGGGTTCGCCGACGACCTCGACGTCTTCCTGCCCGGCTGAGCCCTGCCCGGCTGAACCCTGCCCGGCTGAGCCCTGCGCAGCTGAACCCTGCTCGACTGAACCCTGCTGAACCGGGCCCCGCCCGGCCCCGACGCGCCCGCCCCGTCCCGGATATACGCGTCCCGTCACGGATATACCGTTCGCGTGACGCACCCGTCACCACGACCGTGCGGTGCGGGAAACACCGCGTTCCTAGCGTGCTGCCGACACCCAGCCCGCGGGCCAGCCGCCCGCCAGCCGCGCACGAGGAGCCGAGCCATGAGCGCCACCGAACGTTCGCACCACGGTCCAGTCCACCAGCCCGACGTCGTCGAGGCGGCGGGCTACCCGCCCGGCCGTGGCGTGGCCAAGCGGGCCTACGACCCGCGCCTGTCCAACGAGGACCTCGACCCGCTGCCCGAGCAGACCTGGTCGACGTACAACATCTTCGCGTTCTGGATGTCGGACGTGCACAGCGTCGGCGGCTACGTCACCGCCGGTGCGCTCTTCGCCCTCGGCCTCACCTCGTGGCAGGTGTTCGTGGCGCTGATCGTCGGCATCGTCATCGTGCAGGTCTTCTGCAACCTGGTGGCCAAGCCCAGCCAGGTCGCGGCCGTGCCCTACCCCGTCATCAGCCGGGCCAGCTTCGGCGTCCTGGGCGCCAACATCCCCGCGATCATCCGGGGGCTCATCGCGGTGGCCTGGTACGGCGTCCAGACCTTCCTGGCCGCCGGCTCGCTCACCATCGTCATCCTCAAGCTGTTCCCGGGGCTGACCGAGTACGCCACCGACGCCTGGTCGTTCGCGGGCCTCTCGCTCGTGGGCTACGTCAGCTTCGCGATCCTGTGGGTGACCCAGGCCCTCGTCTTCTGGCGGGGCATGGACGCGATCCGCAGGTTCATCGACTTCTGCGGCCCGGCGGTCTACGTCGCGATGATCGTGCTGTGCGGCTACATGCTGGTGCGTGCCGACTTCGACATCTCGTTCTCGCTCTCGGACCGCGACCTCAGCACCACCCAGCAGGTCACCGCGATGCTGGGCGCCATCGCCCTGGTCGTCTCCTACTTCTCCGGGCCGATGCTGAACTTCGGTGACTTCTCCCGGTACGGACGCAGCTTCGAGGCCGTCAAGCGGGGCAACTTCCTCGGCCTGCCGGTGAACTTCGTCGTCTTCTCGCTGCTCGTGGTGCTCACCGCCTCGGCCACGATCCCGGTCTTCGGCGAGCTCATCACCGACCCGGTCCACACGGTCCAGGCGATCGACACCTACACCGCGGTGCTGCTCGGCGGCCTGACGTTCGTGGTCGCCACCGTGGGCATCAACATCGTCGCCAACTTCATCTCCCCGGCCTTCGACTTCTCCAACGTCGCGCCGCAGAAGATCTCGTGGCGGATGGGCGGCATGATCGCGGCCGTCGGCTCGGTGCTGCTGACCCCCTGGAACTGGTACTCCAACGACGAGGCCATCTTCTGGACCCTCGGCATCCTCGGCGCCCTCATCGGCCCGCTGTTCGGCATCCTCATCGCCGACTACTACCTGGTGCGCCACCAGCAGGTCGACGTCGACGAGCTGTACACGCTCGAGCCGGACGGCGAGTACTACTACCGCAAGGGCTACAACCCGGCCGCCGTCGCCGCGGTCGCCGTGGCCGGCGTCCTCTCGGTGCTCTCGGTCGTGGTGCCCAAGCTCAGCGGGCACCTGACCTGGCTGCCGGACTACTCCTGGTTCCTCGGGTGCGGGCTCGGCCTGGTGGCCTACCTGGTCGCAGCGCGGGTGACCGACGTCGCCGGGCACGCCGCCCGCAACCGTGCCGCCCTGGCCCAGGCTCCCGCGGAGGTCTGAGCAGCGTGCGCCTCCTCGTCGTGAACCCCAACACCACCGCGTCCATGACGGCGCTGATCGGCGGGGCCGCCGGCGCCGTCGCCGGCCCGGACGTGACGATCGAGGCCGTCAACCCCGCGTCCGGGCCGGTCTCGATCGAGAGCCACTACGACGAGGCGCTCGCCGTGCCCGGTGTGCTCGAGCTCGTCGCCCGGGGCGGGTACGACGGCTACGTCGTGGCCTGCTTCGGCGACCCCGGCGTGCTCGCCGCGCGCGAGCTGACCGGCGCCCCGGTCGTCGGCATCGCCGAGGCGGCCATGCGGACGGCCGCCTACCTGGGCCGCACCTACTCCGTCGTCACCACGCTGGGCCGCACCATCGGGCACTCCTGGGACGTGGCCCGTGCCGGCGGCCTGGCCGACCACTGCGCCGGCATGCACGCCTGCGAGGTGCCGGTCGTCGAGCTCGAGACCGACCCGCGGGCCCGGGCCCGCATCCTGGCCGAGGCCGAGCACGCCCTCGCCACGGACCGCTCCGACGTCATCGTCCTCGGCTGCGCCGGGATGGCGGACCTGGCCGACTGGCTCTCGGTCGAGCTGGGCGTGCCGGTCGTCGAGGGCGTCGGTGCGGCCACCCTCGAGGTGGAGAAGCTGGTCCGGCTGGGCCTGCGCACCTCCAAGCGCGGCGAGTTCGCGCCGCCACCGGCCAAGGAACGGGGCCCGTCGCTGCTCGTGTGAGTCGGCGTGCCCGGGCACCGTCGGCCGGTCAGGCCGGCTGGTGCCCGCGGGCGTGCAGGTGCCCGACCACGGTGACGGCCGCGATCAGCACGCCGGCGAGGAGCAGGCCGGCGCCGGTGTGCCAGCGCAGCAGCGCCGCGCCGACGGCGGCACCGGCGAGGATCGCCACGACCGCCCAGGCCCGCCGCCCCGAGCCGCCGCCGGCCGCCCTCGCCTTGCCCGAGCCCAGCACCGAGTCGGCCGCGAGGCCGGTGATGGTCGAGGTGACGACCACGGTGGTGACGTCCTTGACCGCGATGAAGCGCGCCGTCGCGGCCTGGAGGCCCATGGCCGCGCCGAGGAGCGTGGTGACGGGCAGGCCGACCGCCGGGGTCGGCTCCTCCCCCACGACCAGCAGGACGACGGCCAGGCCGATGCACAGCACCGCGACGGTGGCGAAGAGCCACCCGGTCAGGCCGGTCCACGGCTGCGAGGCGCGCTTGAGCACCCGGCCGCCGATCGCGGCGCCGCCCATGAAGCCGAGCAGCGCCAGGATGGGGCCGACGACGGGCAGGTCGTCGGCGCCGGTGAGCGCCATGCCCAGGATGACCACGTTGCCGGTCATGTTGCCGGTGAAGACCCGGTCCAGGCCGAGGTAGCCGACGGCGTCGACGATCCCCGTGGTGAAGGTCAGCACCAGCATGAGGACCAGGTGCAGGGTCGCGGGCGGGACGGCGTGGAGTCGGCTCACGGGGGGCCATCCTGCCGCAGCCGTGGGCCACGCCGGACCACGGGACGACCGGTGGGCGGCTCCTGGGTGCCTGGCAGTCAGCGACGCGGCACCGTGCGGGACCTTCGGCCCGGATCCGTCCTCCGGCGGTAAAGGCTGCACCGAACTCCTGCGGTCCGGATACCCCTCCCCCTATGTTGTCGGGCAGGTCGACAGCCAGTCGACCGATCAGGGGGGCGACGTCCGCGACTCGCCAGGAGCATCCGTGCTGTCCGACTCCCCCCGCCCCTGCCCTGACCAGGGCCCCCGCAGCGCCACCCCCAGCGGCGCTCCGGGACTCCCCCGCACCACCCCCGCCCTGCTCACTCCGACCCCCAGCAGCACCCCCAGCAGCACCCGCACGCCTCGCGCGCACCGCACGGTGCCGCGGTGGCCGGCGCGCGCCGTCGCGCTGGTCGCCCTCGTCGCGTCGGCCCTCCTCACCTGCCCCCCGGGAGGGTCCGCGGCCACCGTGGCCGACGCCCGTGGCGTGACCCGGTACGTCTCGCCCACGGGTGACGACTCCGCCGACGGCGCCTCGCCGAGCACGGCCTGGCGGACGCTGGAGCGCGCCTCCGCGGCGCTCGCCGCCGGCGACCTGGGGGCGGGCAGCAGCCTCCGGCTGCAGCGCGACGGCACGTGGACCGGGACGCTGGCGGTGCCGGCGTCCGGGACGGCGCGGCAGCCGCTGGTGGTCTCGGCCTACGGCCGGGGCGCCCGCCCCGTGGTCCGGGGCGGCGGCTGCGTGCAGGTCTCCGGTGACCACGTCCTGGTCACGGCCCTCTCGGCGCGTGCCTGCGACTTCGCCGGGTTCACCCTCACCGGCGACGACGTCACCGTGCGGGGCGTGCACGCCACGGGCAACGTCGCCGGCGTCTCGATCGGCGAGGACGCCGAGCGCGCCCGGGTGCTGCGCTCCAGCCTGGTGCGCAACCGACGGATGGCGCCCGACACCCCCGGCAGCGACGACGACTACGGCGCCTACGGCGTCGAGGTGCTCGGCGACCACGCGACGATCGCGTGGAACCGGATCACCGGCCAGGTCGCCGACTCCGCCGACTACGGTCGCGACGGCTCCGCCGTGGAGGTCTACGGCGCCGTCGGCACCCGCGTGCACCACAACGTCTCGCGCCAGAACCTGACCTTCATCGAGCTGGGCAAGGCCGGGACCGACGACACCGTGCTCGCCTACAACCTGGTGACCTCCGGCCTCGAGGACGCCGGCTTCGTCATCACCCGCGGGCTCGGTGACGGGTTCGGCCCGGTGACCGGCACCGTGGTCGTCCACAACACCGCCCGGCTCAGCGCCGCGGGCACGCAGGCGTTCTGGTGCGGCGGGATCTGCACCGCCGACGTCCTCACGCTCTCCGACAACGTGCTGGTCGCCCACGCCCGGATCGGCTACGCGCTCGACCTCGACGGGCTCGCGAGCCTGCTCGGCGGCGGCCGCAACCTGATGTGGGGCTCCGGGGTCGAGCACCTGCTCTCACCCGGCGACGAGGTGGCCCGCCCGAGATTCGCCTCGATGCGCACGCTGAGGCTCGAGCGCTCGAGCGCCGCGGTGGACGCCGGCCGCCGACTGCGGATCAGCGGCGTCCAGGGCGGCGTGGACGTGACCGGCCGCAAGGTCGGCGCCGACGGCGACGGGGACGGCGTGGGCCGCCCGGACCGGGGCGCGGTGGAGCGCCGGGCGACGCGCGGCTGAGGCCGGGCAGCCGGACGCTGCTCCGGCCGGCCGTGCGGCGAGGGCTCAGAGACCCCGACCGAGCGGGCGGCCGGGGCTGGCGGCCAGCGAGCCCTCGAGGGCGGCCTCGTCCAGCAGCTGCTGGATGCGGTCGACCAGCTCCTCGCGGGAGAACGGCTTGGCGAGGAAGTCGTCGACGCCGGCCACGTAGGCGGCGCGGATGTCCTTGCGGGTCGCCAGCGCGGTCAGCATGAGGAAGATCGGCTTGCTCTCCGCGTCCATGTCGCTGCACTCGCCGAGCACCTCGAGGCCGGTCATGCGGGGCATCTGGTTGTCGAGGACGACGAGGTCGATGTCCCCGCCCCGGATGCGCTGGAGGGCGGCCACGCCGTCCTCGACTCCGACGACCTCGTGGCCTGCTCGGCTCACGACCAGCCGCAGGAGCAGGCACAGGTCAGGGTCGTCCTCGGCGATCAGGATGCGGGCCACGAGATTCCTCCACAGGTCGGCGGCGGCCCGGGGGTGGCCGTCGCAGGTGGTCGTGCGCATGCAGCGCGCACGACCTGGAGACATTGTGCGCCCTGATGGCCCCCTGTGCACCCACAACGGGTGAGACCGAGGGGGGCCTTTGGTCACGCAAGCATGCAGGCCGCGTGAAGGTGGCGCTCCGATGGCCGCGCCCGGGCTCACCTGCGACGTCGTCGCCCGTGCACGCCCGCCGTCGCGCGCCGCCGTTCAGCCGCGGTGCCGGCCGGGCAGCCGCCCCACCAGTGGTGCGAGGGCCTTGCGCACGAGGGCCGGCGTGCGGGCGTCGACCCACCGCGGCACCCGGTCGCGGTAGTCCTCCCACTCCTGCCCGAAGGCCGCCGCGAGGGCCTCCTCCTCGCGCCGTACCTGGCCCCGGTCCAGCGACACGACGAAGAGCGCGGCGGGCAGCAGGGCGCGCACGGACCGGCGGTGCACCGCGTGCGCCACCAGGAGCCCGGCCAGCCCCACGTACATCGGGTTGCGGGTGACCGCGTTCGCCCCGGTCGTCACGAGGGCCGAGGCCTCGTCCGGTCGGTGCGGGTGCCAGGTCGTGCCCGTCCGGCGGAAGCGGACGAGCGGCTCGAGGCCGACCACGGCCGGGGGCACGGCGAGGACGGCCGCGGCCGTGGCGCTCGCCCGGGTCGGGGTGCCGCGGCGCCGCTGCACGGCCAGGGCCTGCACCCACTGCACCGCAGGGAGTCGGACGATCGTCTGCCACGTCTCGAGATCCATGACCTCATCCTGCCCCGGCCGACCCACCCGGCGCGTGAACCACCGCGGCCCAGACCCCGGCCGGCGACCGGCGCCGGCGGGGCGCACGTGCCATCCGGGTTGTGCGAAGTGTCCCGCGCGGGCCTCCCGGCCGGGATATCGTGTCGCCGAAGTCGCCCACCCCCGGCGCACCGCAGCACTCCAGGCGCGACCAGCAGGTCGTCTCCCGGAACAGACTGGAGAAGCACGACGTGAACGACGCAGGCGGCCCCGCGGTCAGCCGGTGGGACGAGGTGGCCGAGGGGCTCGCCGACCTCCGCCGGCGTCAGGGCGACCCCTCGTTCGCGGAGATCGCGCGCCAGGTCTCGCTGACCCGCCAGGCCGGGGGCGAGACGCAGGCCTCCTCCCGCATCGCACGCAGCACCGTCTTCGACTGCTTCAAGACCGGTCGGACGCGGATGAACCTGCCGCTCGTCCGCGAGATCGCCGACGCCCTCGGGGCCGAGCCCGGGCTCGTGGACGCCTGGGTCGCGGCCGGCCTGGAGCAGGCCCGCGGCGCGGTGGCGCCGCGCAAGGGCGTCTCCCCCGCGGAGGACGTGTCCACCGGCCCGGCCGTCGAGCCGGGGGCCGGCGTGGCTGCGGACGACGACCGCTCGGAGGACCGCTCCGAGGACCACCCCGAGGACCACCCCGGCCAGGCCACCGCGTCCGCCGCTGCTCCGGCCCCGGCCCCGGCAGGGAGCGGCGCGGCGTCGGACGCGACCGAGACGGAGGCCGCCGTCCGGGCGGGCGCGGTGACCACCGCGGAACGGCCGCACGAGGAGCTGCCCCCGCCCGGGGTGCCGGCGACGCTGGCCGTGATGCTGGTGTGCCTGCTCATCGACCTGCTCGGCCGCGAGCTGGTGCTCGTGGCCGGGCTGCCGCTGCACCTGGACATGCTCGGCACCGCCGCTGCGGCGATGCTGCTGGGGCCCTGGCGCGGCGCCGCCGTGGGCCTGGCGATGAACGTCGCCGGCGTCATCACGTTCTCCGGGGGCCCGCCGAACTGGGACTCCCTAACCTTCATCGGCGTCAACGTCGTCGGTGCGCTGATCTGGGGCTACGGCGTGCACAGCTGGGGGTGGGGCCGGACGCTGCCCCGCCTGCTCGGGATGAGCCTCGTCGTCGCGGTGGTGAGCAGCATCCAGGCGGTGCCCATCCTGGTCCTCGTCTTCGACAGCCTGCTCCAGGTCGGCCAGGACTTCATCTCCCAGGCGCTCTACCAGCAGGTGCCCAGCACCGCGTTCTCGATGCCGGTCGCCAACCTGATCGTGTCGGTCGCCGACAAGGTCATCAGCACCTTCGTGGGGCTCTCGCTGGCCGCGCTGGCGCCTCGCGCGATGCGCGGGGCGCTGGAGCGCAACGTGCCGCTCGTGCGGCAGTGACGGCTCAGCCGTTCCAGGTCGAGCCGGTCTCGGCGAACTCCGCGAGCCGGTAGCCGATGAGCCGGGCGCACAGGTCCTCGGGCAGCGGCTGGTCGTAGGGCAGCTTGACGAAGCCCTCGCCGGCCTCGTGCCCCGCCGCGGTCACCTCGTCGACGTGCGCGGCGAACTGGTGGGTCGGGAAGCGCAGCGAGCAGTGCTTCTTGTAGCCCTGCAGCACCCAGAGGCGCACGCCGCCCTTGAGGTAGGCCGGCTGGTTCCAGTGCACCGTCTCCTCGACGTCCGGGTCGGCGGCCAGGCTGAGGGCCCGCAGTCGCTCCAGGTGCGGGCGCTGGACGTCGTCCAGGTGGTGCATGAAGTCGTCGACGTCGACACGCTTGGGCATGGGCACGAGCCGCAGCGTACGCCGTCGGAGGGGTGCTCTACGGTCGGCGCGTGCGTCGCCTTCGTCTCCTGCTCGGCCTGCTGGTCCTCGTGCTCGTGACGGGCGGGTGCGACGCTGTCCTGGAGGCCGGGCTGCCCACCTCGACCGACAGCACGCAGGCGGACGCGGCCACCCCGGGTGCCCGCAAGGCGCTGCGGCTGCTGGCGGCCCTGCCGGCCGGGGCGCGGGTGAGCCCGTCGTCGCTGGGCTACGACCGCGACGCGTTCGGCAGCGCCTGGGCCGACGTCGACGGCAACGGCTGCAACCAGCGCGACGACGTGCTCCTGCGCGACGCGGTGCCGGGCTCGACGACGGTGGCGGTGCAGGGCTCCTGCGACCACGACGTGCTCGCCGGCACCTGGGTCGACCCCTACACCGGCCGTCGGCTCACGTTCGACGACCTCAAGGACCCGGGGCAGGCGCAGGCGATCCAGATCGACCACGTCGTGCCGCTGGCCGAGGCGTGGACCTCCGGTGCGGTGGACTGGTCGGACGAGCGGCGCCGGCGCTACGCGAACGACCTGGGCGTGCTGCTGGCCTCGGACGGGCCCACCAACGCCGCCAAGAGCGACGACGACCCGGCCGCGTGGCGTCCTCGGCAGGCCTACCAGTGCCGGTACGCGCGGCAGTGGGTGGCGGTGAAGTCCGCGTGGGACCTGAGCGTGGACGACTCGGAGCGCCGTGCGCTGGAGGAGATGCTGGCCGCGTGCTGAGGTTCGGGCTCCTCTCAGGTGGTGGGTGTGGGATGGCGGGGTGCTGAGCCTTCGGTGGACCGCCCGCGTCCTGCTCCTGCTGTCCGTGGCGGCAGCCGTGGCGGCGTGCTGGCTGGTGCTCGACAACCCGAGCATCGACGGCACCAGCCGTGGGGACGACTACACCTGCCTCGCGCCCTACGAGACGGTGCTGCTGCACGGCGACAACACCCCCGGCGGGGAGCCACCGCAGGACGCGGTGGCGATCCACGACCGGTGCGAGGCCGCCGGTGCCCGCCGGTTCGAGCTGGCCGTCGCGGCCGCGGCGGGGTCCGTCGTCCTGCTCCTGGGCGGTGTCGTGGTGCGCGAGCGGGACCGGCACTCCGTGGCGCGCTACTGAGCCTCGGCCATCTCCACGAGCACCTGACCGCCGCTGACCGTGTCGCCGGGAGCGACGAGGACGGCGCTGACCGTGCCCGCGGCCGGGGCGGTGATCTCGGTCTCCATCTTCATCGCCTCCAGGACCACGAGCACGTCGTTGGCGGCGATCTCCTGCCCGGGCTCGACCAGCACCCGGGCGACCGCCCCCGCGAGCGGTGCCTTCACCCCGTCCCCCGTGCCCCCGGACGAGGCGGGGCCGGTCGACCCACCGGGAGCTGCGCCCGCGGCTGCCGGCGCGAACGACCCGCCGGTCATGAACACCGCGCCCACGGTGGGCGTCGGCTCCTCCTCGACCTCGACCTCCACGTCGTAGGCGACCCCGTCCACGGTGACCTTCAGCCGCATGACCGGCTCCTTCCTGCCTGGTCGACCGTGTCGCTCCGGGCGTCCTGGGCGCGCATCCTCAGCGCACCCCGTGCATGATCCGGTGGCCGTGCACCATGGCCCGGCCCTGCTGCGCCCAGGCCGCGCCCGAGCGGTAGTGCACCTGCTTGACCTTCGCGCGGTGCCCCAGGAACTCCGCGACGGCCGCGGAGATGGCGAGCACCACCTCCGGCGGCACCTCCGGGACGGGGAGCAGCGCCCGGGTCTGCGCGAGCTCGGCCTCGAGCCGGTCGACGCGCTGCGTGAGCGCGCGGACCTGCTCCAGAACCTGCTCCAGGACCTGCTCGAGCTGCACCTCGGGGCGCGGGTCGCCGGTCATGTCGGGCCCAGCCCGTGCTTCTTGGCCGGCCGCACGTCACGCTTGGCGGCCAGCACCTCCAGCGCCCGGGAGACCTGCGCGCGGGTCTCGGCGGGGTCGATGATGTCGTCCACCAGGCCGCGCGAGGCGGCGACGTAGGGGGTGGAGAAGGTCGAGCGGTACTCCTCGATCAGCTCCTGGCGGCGGGCCGCGGGGTCCTCGGCACCGGCGATCTCGCGGCGGAACACGATCTCGGCGGCGCCCTCGGCCCCCATGACGGCGATCTCGGCGCTGGGCCAGGCGAAGACCTTGTCGGCCCCCACGTCCTTCGAGCACATCGCGACGTAGGCGCCGCCGTAGGCCTTGCGCAGCACCACCGTCACCTTGGGGACGGTGGCCGCCGAGTAGGCGTAGAGCAGCTTGGCCCCGTGCCGGATGATCCCGTGGTGCTCCTGGGCGACGCCGGGCAGGAAGCCCGGCACGTCGACCAGCGTGAGGAGCGGGATGTTGAAGGCGTTGCAGAAGCGGACGAAGGACGAGGCCTTGTCGCTGGCGTCGATGTCGAGCACGCCGGACATGACGGTGGGCTGGTTGGCGACCACGCCCACCGTGCGGCCGGTGATGCGGCCGAACCCGACCACGATGTTCTGGGCGTACCCGGCCTGCACCTCGAGGAAGTCGCCACGGTCGACGAGGCGGGCGACCACCTCGCGCACGTCGTAGCCCTTCTTCGCGCTGGTCGGCACGACCTCGAGGAGCGAGGGATCGGGCTCGATGACGTCGTCGGGGTCGACGATCGGCGGGTCCTCGGTGTTGTTCTGCGGCAGGAAGCTGAGCAGCTTCTTGGCGATGAGCACGGCCTGCTCGTCGTCGTCCGCGACGAAGTGGGTGACGCCGGAGCGGGTCATGTGCGCGTCGGCGCCGCCGAGGGCGTCCGCGGTGACCTGCTCGCCGGTGACCTGCGCGATCACGTTCGGCCCGGTGATGAACATGTGTGCCTGACGGGTCTGGATGACGAAGTCGGTCAGGGCCGGGGAGTAGGCGGCGCCCCCCGCGCACGGGCCGGCGATGATCGCGACCTGCGGCACGACCCCGGAGAGCAGCACGTTGCTGTAGAACACCCGGCCGTAGCCGGCCAGCGAGCCGATCCCCTCCTGCACGCGCGCCCCGCCCGAGTCGTTGATGAACACGAACGGCGTGCCGGTCGAGAGGCTGGCCCGCATCATCGCCACGACCTTGTCGGAGTGCACCTCGCCGGCGCTGCCGCCGGCGACGGTGAAGTCCTGGCTGGCCACGTGCACCGGGCGGCCGAGCACGGCCCCGGCGCCGGTGACCACGCCGTCCGCGGGCATCTCCACCTTGTCGAGACCGAAGTAGGTGGAGGTGTGCCGGGCGAACATCCCGGTCTCGGCGAACGTGCCCGGGTCGAGCAGCGCGTCGACCCGCTCGCGGGCGGTGAGCTTGCCCTGCTCGTGCTGCTTGGCCAGCCGCTTCTCGCCGCCGCCGAGCGCGACCCGGGCGCGCTGCTCGCGCAGCTCGGCGGTGCGGTCGGCCAGGGAGGCGTCCGGGGGCAGGGGTCGGGTGGACATCGAGGTTCCCTCCTCGGGCTCAGACCCGCTGGACGGCGACCTGGTGGGCCTTGCCGTCGAGGGTCACGGAGTAGTGCACGGGCGCGGTCGAGGGGCCGTCGCCGGCCTCCCGCGCCAGCCGCTCGGCGGCCAGCTCACCGGGGTCGCGACCCACGTTGCGCGGCCCCTCGTGGCGCTGGGCGAGGAACCCGGGGGCCACGCCGGGGAACATCGCGTGCGTCAGGACGTCCTCGTCGCTGCCGTCCGCGCCGTCGAGGTCGGCGGTGGCGGCCACCAGGCCGTCCCACTCCGGCGCCAGCAGGTCGGCCGGGCGGACGTCGATCGGCTCCTTCTTCGTCTGGGCCCGCGCCATCGCGACGATCTTCGGGTTCCGCTCCCCCAGCGTCTGCCCGTAGTAGCCGAGCATCAGGTCGGCGAACTCGGCCGTCAGCACCTTGTACGGCCCCATCAGCACGTTGAACACCGCCTGCGTGCCGACGATCTGGCTCGAGGGGGTCACCAGCGGGGGGAACCCGGCGGCCTCGCGGACCCGCGGCACCTCCGCCAGCACCTCGCGCAGCCGGTCGCCCGCACCCTGCTGGCGCAGCTGCGACTCCATGTTCGAGATCATCCCGCCGGGGATCTGGCTGCTGAAGATCTCCGTCTCGACGCCGGTGATGGCCGACATGAACTCGGTGTAGCGCGGGCGCACCCGCGCGAAGTGGTCCTTGACCCGCCGCAGCCGCTCGTCGTCGAGGTGGGTGGTGAACCCGGTGCCGGCCAGCATCTCCACCAGGGACTCGGTGGGGTTGTGGCCCGGCCCCATCGAGACGGAGGAGATGGCGGTGTCGACCACGTCGGCGCCGGCCTCGATCGCCTTCATCAGGCTCACCAGCGTCACGCCGGTCGTGGCGTGGCAGTGCACGTGGACCCGGACGTCCTCACCGACGCCCTCCTTGATGGCCCGGACGAGGTCGAACGCCGGCTGCGGACGCAGCAGGGCAGCCATGTCCTTGATGCACAGCGAGTCGCAGCCGAGCTCCATCAGCTCGTGCGCCTGGGCCACGTAGCCCTCGATCGTGTGCAGCGGGCTCTCGGTGTAGCAGAGCGTGCCCTGGGCGTGCTTGCCCACGCGGCGCACCGCCGCGATCGCCTCGCGCACGTTGCGGGTGTCGTTGAGGGCGTCGAAGACCCGGTAGACGTCCATGCCGTTCGCGGCCGACTTCTCCACGAAGCGGTTCACCACGTCGTCGGAGTAGTGCCGGTAGCCGAGCAGGTTCTGCCCACGCAGCAGCATCTGCAGCCGGCTGTTCGGCATCAGCTCGCGGAAGGTCCGCAGCCGCACCCACGGGTCCTCGTTGAGGAACCGGATGCAGGCGTCGTAGGTGGCCCCGCCCCAGCACTCCACCGACCAGTAGCCGGCGGCGTCGATGTCCTCGCAGGCACCGACCATGTCCTCCAGCGCCATCCGGGTCGCCATGAGGCTCTGGTGCGCGTCGCGCAGCGCCAGCTCGGTGACCCCGACCTCCCTGCGCACCGGGGCCGGCGAGGTGTCCTGCGGGGCGGGGATGACGGCTGCGTCGGCCATGTTTTGATCGTTCTACCGGCCCGCGCCCAGGGACAACCCCTGGCGGGCATGGTCGGGACCATGGTCCCCGAAGGTCCTGACCTCCGCAGCCGGGGTTGACCGCGCGCAGACTCCTGACCTGGGACTTCCTGTGACCCGGGCGACAGGCCCCGGTCCTGGTTGCGCTGCCGTGTCGAATCCGCTGAGGTGGCTCCGACGTACGGTCGCAGGGCCGAGAGGCGGCCCGTCCCCCGAGGGAGCACGCAATGAAGTTCGTCGTCCTGATCCACTCCAACCCCCAGCCCTGGGGCCACCCGACCAGTGACCTCACCGCCGAGTACCAGGCCCTCCCGGCGGAGAAGAAGGCCGCCCTGGGCGCGCACTGGGACAAGGTCTTCGGCGAGGCCGACGCGGCCGGCGAGATCGTCTACGGGTGCGCGCTCGGCGACCCGTCGACCTCGGTCGTGCTCGGCTACGACGAGGGGCCGGTCGCCTCCGACGGTCCGTACGCGGAGAGCAAGGAGCACCTCGCCGGGTTCTTCGTCATCGACGTCGAGACACAGGCGCGGGCCCGGGAGATCGCCGAGGCGTTCGCCTGCCCCGGCGACACCATCGAGCTGCGGCCGACCATGCGGCCCGGCTGCGAGGCCTGACCCGCCGGCGGGTCTCGTCCTCGGTGAGCCACGTGGGCGGCGACGTGGGCGGCGACGTGGGCGGCCACGCCGCGCGGGCGCCGGTCGCGGACGTGGTCGGGGACGTGTGGCGTCGCGAGGCGCCGCACGTCCTCGCCGCGCTCGGGCGACGCTCGGGCGACCTCGCCGACTGCGAGGACGCCGCGCAGGAGGCGCTCGCGGACGCGGCGGTGCAGTGGCCACGCGACGGGGTGCCGGCCAACCCGCGTGGCTGGCTCGTCCGGGTGGCCTCCCGCCGCCTCGTCGACGCCCAGCGCTCCGACGCCGCGCGTCCGGCGCGGGAACGGCGTGCCGAGACGGACCGGACCTCCGCGCGGCGGGCCGACGGGGCGACCTGGAGCGACCGCGCCGGAGACCAGGACGACTCGTTGCAGGTGCTGCTGCTGTGCAGCCACCCGGTGCTCAGCCGGACGTCGGCGGTGGCGCTGACCCTGCGGGCGGTCGCCGGGCTGAGCACCGAGCAGATCGCGGCCGGGCTGCTGGTGCCACGCAGCACCACCGCGCAGCGGATCAGCCGGGCGAAGGCGTCGCTGCGCACGGCCGGGGTGCGCTTCGGGCCGATCCCGCCCGAGGAGCTGGCGCCGCGGCTGCACGCGGTGCGGCACGTGGTGCACCTGGTGCTGACGACGGGCTCGAGCCTGCCGGCCGGGCCGACGGTCCTCGACGCCGACCTGACCGGTGAGGCGCTGCGGCTGGCCGAGCGTCTGCACCGGGCGCTGCCTCGGGACCCGGAGACCACCGGCCTGCTCGCCCTGGCGCTGCTGACCGCGGCGCGGGCACCGGGTCGGGTCGTGGCGGGCCGGCTGGTGCCGCTGGCCGAGCAGGACCGCAGCACCTGGGACCGGGTCGCCGTCGACCGCGCGGTCTCGCTCCTCGAGGAGGCGTTGCCGCACGGTCCGGTGGGCACCTTCCAGCTCCAGGCCGCCATCGCCGCCGTGCACGCGACCGCTCCGGCGTTCGAGGACACCGACTGGCCGCAGGTCCTGGCGCTGTACCGGATGCTGGTCGAGGTCGACCCCCACCCGGCCTCGCGGCTGGGCGCGGCCGTCGCGCTGGCCGAGGTCGAGGGCGCCGAGGCCGGCCTGGCCGCCGTCGAGCCCCTGGTCGCCGCTCGTCCGCACGACCACCGCCCCCTGGCCGTGCGCGCCCACCTGCGCTCGCGCCTGGGGCACCCCGGCGCCGCCGAGGACTTCCGCCGGGCCGCCGCGCTCACCGACTCCGTGCCCGAGCAGCGGTACCTGCACGCGCAGGCCGACGCCCTGAGCTGACCCCTACTCCTCCAGCCGCAGGGCTCCGGTCGGGCAGGCCTCGCAGGCGGCGCGGACGGCGGCCTGCCGCTCGCTCGCCGGCGTGCTGTCGAGCACGGTGAGCGCGCCGTCGTCCCTCACCTCGAAGACGTCGGGGGCGAGGTCCTCGCACATGCCGATCGAGGCGCACCGTGCCTGGTCGTGGACGACCCTCACGACCCGCTCCCCACCCGTGCCGCGGCCCGGGCCGACTCGGGCGTGAACCGCACCGTCATCGCGTTGACGGCGTGGAAGAAGTTGCCGGAGCCCAGCTCCGGCTCGCCGACGACCTCCAGGTCGGGCAGACGGGTGAGCAGCTCGCGGAAGGTGGCCGCCAGCTGCATGCGTGCCAGCTGGTTGCCCAGGCAGTGGTGGATGCCGCCGCCCCCGAAGGAGAGGTGCGGGTTGGGCGAGCGGGAGACGTCGAACCGCTCGGGGTGCTCGAAGGCCGTCTCGTCGAAGTTCGCCGAGGCGTAGAACATGACCACCTTGTCGCCGGCGGTGATCTGCCGGCCGTCCAGCTCGCAGTCACGCACCGCCGTCCGCCGGAACGTCATGATCGGCGTGGCCCACCGGACGATCTCCTCGACGGCACCGGGCAGGCGCTCGTCCAGGTCCTCGAGCAGCCAGGCCCGCTGCTCGGGGTGGCGGGCGAGCGCGAGCACGCCGTGGCTCGTGGACTGCCGTGTCGTGTCGTTGCCCGCGATCATCAGCAGGCCGAAGAAGGAGACGATCTCGTCGTCGCTCAGGCGCTCGCCGTCGATCTCGGCCTGCACCAGGGCGGTCAGCAGGTCGTCCTCGGGGTGCGCCCGCCGCTGGGCGACGAGCTCGAAGCAGAGCTCGCGCATCGTGCCGGCGGCCTCGAGGAGTCGGCCCAGGGGCTCGGCGCCCTGCATCAGCGACTCGTCGCGCCAGCCGCCGGCGAACTGGGACTCGTGCGCCACGGTGCGTCGGTGCTCCTCCGGCACCCCGACCATGTCGCAGATGTTGTGCATGGGCACCAGCGCGGAGACGTGGCGCACCAGGTCGACCTCGCCCAGCGAGGCGACGTCGTCCACGATGCGACGCGAGTTGGCCTGGATGCGGTCGGCGATGCGGCGCATCTGACGTGGGGTGAAGGCACTGGTGAGCAGGCGCCTCACACGCGTGTGCCGCGGTGGGTCGAGGGCGATGAACCCTTGCCCGGCGTCGAGCAGCTCGCGGGGCATCGACTCGAAGACGATGCCCTCCCCGGAGACGAAGTCCTCGTGGCGACGCGTCACCTCGGTGACGTGGCGGTGCGTCACGACCGCCCAGAAGCCCTGGTCGTTCGGGTCCTCGAACAGCCCGTTCTCGACCGGCCGGTGCCAGGAGACGGGGCGCTCGGCACGCAGCTGCGCGAACGTCCGCTCCCGCTCGGCGGCCGTGCTCGACCAGAACGCGAGCGAGGAGAGGTCGAGGGGGTCGTAAGGGCGCTCGGCACGGGTGCGGGCGCTGGTCTCGCTCTGCTGGACGTCGTCGGCCATCAGGACCTCCTGGGGGGGTGAGTGACACGACTCTTTGACATTTTCTCCGTTCTGTCAATGGTGGGCGACGTTCGTCCACATCTGTCGCGCGGGCGGTACGGTGGGCCGGTGACGACCGCCGAGGACCTGCGCGCCGACTCCCGCGCCGAGCTGCGCTCCCGCGTGCGCGACCTCGCGCTCGACTCGACCCGTCGCGTGGTGCTCGACGTCGGCTGGGCCTCGGTGCGCATGGGCTCGGTGGCGCGGGAGGTCGGTGTCAGCCGGCAGACGCTGCACAACGAGTTCGGCACCAAGGAGGACCTCGGGCTCGCCCTCGTCGGTCGCGAGGCACGGGTCTACTTCGCGGACGTGGCGGCCCGGCTCGACCAGCACCCGGGCGACCTGCCCGGCGCCGTGCGCGACGCTGCGCAGCACACCCTGGAGACGACCGCCGACAACCCGTTCCTCCAGGCCGTCCTCACCGGCACCGCGAGCGGTGACACGTCGCTGCTGCCGCTGCTGACCAGCCGCAGCGAGCCGTTGCTGCACGACGCGGTCGACCTGTTCGGCGCGTGGGTACGTGCCCAGTGGCCCGACCTGGACGACGACCGTGCCCGGATCGGCGTCGAGGCCGTCGTCCGCCTGCTGCTCTCGCACGTCATCACGCCCACCGCTCCCCCCGCCGACGTCGCACGCGACCTCGCCGAGGTCGCCACGCGGGTGATGTTCGACGACGGAACGCGGATGCGCGCCTAGAGCGTGTCTGCTTAATCCGGGCGTGGTGGTCGGCGATGGTTGACACATGTCGCGTGTGGCAGTGCTGAATGACGCTCAGTGGGAGCGGATCGAGTCGTTGATGCCGTCCTCGGATGGCCAGCG
>NZ_JAMOIL010000041.1 GCF_023656415.1 Nocardioides bruguierae | reverse complement strand
CCGCGGCGGCCTTCTCCTCAGGGCTGTAGCGACGCGTGGTCGGCTTCCCCGGGCTGCTGTCCTTCGGCATGAGTACATCCTCGTTTCCAAACGAAGGAGACTCCAACCAACCCAGGGCGACTCAGTCTGCGACGAGCTCGGCATCAGTCGATCCACGTTCTACGACTGGCGTTCCACTCAGCGGGCACCGCGGTGCATCAAGCTTCCCAACGGCGCCGTCCGCATCCGTCGTTCCGATCTCGACCGTTGGCTCTGCGGACTCGAGGAATAGCAAACAAGATCGGACCACGGCGATGCCCGGCCCACCAAGCAATCCGCTCAACGCTTTCCGGTGCCTCAATCGGCTCAGCCCTTTTCCACAAGCTACGAATCAGGGCGCCTGTCCACAGGAACCGATCACCTGAGAGCACGCCCCGACAAGGTCGATGAGCCTCGAACCCCAAACAAGGGAGACGAGCCATGACCAAACCATCCGAACCCATGTCGTTGTCCGTCCGCGTGTGGACGGTGGAGAAGCGGACCGTCGCCAGCGGCACCAGAGACCGCGTCCGGTGGCAGGTGGCAGGAAAGCGCTTCACCCGTCAGTTCGCGACGGCCCGCCTCGCCGACACCTTCCGCGCCGGCCTCCAGACGGCGTCTCGTGACGGTTTCCCCTTCAGCACGGCCAGCGGCCTGCCCGCCTCGATGGCACCCACGCCCCGCAGCTCGATGACATGGATGGACCTCGTAGCCCTCTACGTGGATGCCCGCTGGGCAGGGTTCTCGCCGCGCCACCGCAAGGGAGTCGCCGAAGCCCTCACCCGCATCACGACGGCCCTGTTCGAGTTCGAGAGCATCCACATCACCGAGGCAGCAGAACTACGCCGGGTCCTGACCTACGAGTTCTTCAGCGCCCAGCGCGCCCCCGAGGCAGCCACTCCGCTGGCCCAGGCCATCCGAGCCCGCTCACCGCTCGCCCGACGACTTGGGGAACCGGCGGCGCTCCAACATGTCCTCGCGGCTCTGGGCACCACCCTGGACGGCCAGCAGGCAGCGAACGCGACGTTCATCCGCAAGCGCGCCACCCTCAGCCACGTCCTCGCCTACGCGGTGGAGCGCGACGTGCTCGACCGCAACCCGCTGCCCGACATCCAGCAGCCCCGCCGCATGAGTACCGGCCAGGTCGACCGTCGCACCGTGGTGAACCCCGCCCAGGCCCAAGCCCTCCTGGCCGCTGTAAACACCCGGCACCCGTGGCTCACCGCACTGTTCGGCAGCATGTACTACGCCGGGCTGCGACCTGCGGAGGCGCGGACCCTGCGACAGAGCGACCTGACCCTCCCGAACCAGGGATGGGGCATGGCACTCCTCAGCCGCACGGTGCAAGTCCCAGGTTCCGCTTGGACGGACGACGGTCAGTCACGCGAACAGCGGGGTCTCAAGCACCGACCTGCCAAGGCAACGCGCCGGGTCCCGCTGCACCCCGCCCTCGTCCAACTCCTGAAGAGCCACATAGCCGCCTATCCGTTGGGCACCTCAGGCGAGCTCTTCGCAGCCCGCACCGGCAAGGCCGGCGCCCCGCTCAGCCCGCCCTTCCACAGCCTGGTCTCCGAGAGCACCCTCACCTACGCATGGCGTCATGCACGAGCAGAGGCCCTCACGCCCGCCGAGGTCGAGACACCCCTCGCCCGACGCCCCTACGACCTCCGGCACGCCTGCCTCAGCACCTGGCTGAACTCCGGCGTACCTGCGGCACAGGTCGCTGAGTGGGCCGGACACAGCACCCGCGTGCTGCTGGACGTCTACGCCAACTGCCTCGACGGCCAGGCGAGCCACCACCTGGCCCGTATCGAGGCGTCGATGACCATCGCTGACGCCGTGCCCCCAGGGCACGAATAGGGCACAACCCGCCCAGCACAGCCGGACTCAGCCGGACACAGTCGGACAACGACGAAAGAGCCCCTGACCGGCGTTTCCGCTGTTCAGGGGCTCTTTGTCCTGCTGGTGGCAGATCCAGGATTCGAACCTGGGAAGCTTTCGCGACGGATTTACAGACCCTGACTCCCCCACCAGGCACCAGCACGAACACCCGGATTCCGACGCTGCGGGGCACAGATAGGGCACGAGACGGAAGCGCAGGAGCCGGACTCGGACACGCGGTACCCATGACACCGATTCGCGCCGCACACCCCCGACTTTCCGCAAGCCGAACGGGCTTGTGGCGCTGTCCTCGACCAGATCTTAAGGGGACTTGTCTGCGGACTGGGGAGCTCAGTCGAGACGGTCTCCGGTGATGCGAAGCAACGTCTCCGACGTACTGGGCCGCGCCGCGATGGCGAACTGAAACTCGAGCATCGCTCGCAGTCTGCCCAGGGTCGCCAGGAAATCGTCATGCGTGGAGGCCTCGCCGCACAGCAGGTCGAGATCGAACGAGCGGTCGTCCTGCGGCAGGTCGGCGGGGAGGGCGACGAGCCGCTGGTAGCTGCTGACGGCCGGGTCCCGGGCGACATCGCGACCACCGCACATCCCCACGACCTGCGACGCGTTCCTCGGCGGCTGGTGGAAGTACTGGAACCGGACGCGATCGACAGCCGGCTCCGACAGCTCCGGTCGTTCGCCGCAGGCCGCCTTGGACACCAGCTCGATCAGGTCGCATCCGAGCACCCGGCTGTAGAGTTCGTTGATGTACCCCCCGAGGCGACCGTTGACCTCGATGATCCTGGGACCTTGCTCGGTCAGCTTCATCTCGATGTGCGTCGCACCTGCCCTTATTCTCAGCGACTTGATCGCCGACCCCGCGAGCTCCAGGATCTCCGCCACCTCGGCTTCGGGCAGCCCGCTCGGGAAGAACTGGCACGTCTCGCGGAACGGCGTCAGGTACGGCAGCTTGCCGGTGACACCCAGATGGATCGGCTCGCCCTCGAAGACGACCGACTCGACGGACACGTAGTCGCCGAACGGTGCGCTGGGCCGGCCACACAGGTACGTCTCGGCGATCAGGGGTTCGAGGCGGAGACCTGCATCGGTCGCGAAGTAGCTCACGCAGGCGGTCTCCAGGTCCGACGCCGACGCGATCATCCGCGTGTGCCGGCTGCCCTGACCGGCGACTGGCTTCAGGACCAGCGGAAAGCCCACCTCACCGGCGGCTCGTGCGACATCGTCGAGGCCGCCGATGACGGCGGTCCGCACGTGCTCGAGACCGCCCGCCGCCAGGCGGTTGCGCTGCACCCCCTTGTCGCGCACCCCGAGCGCCACGTCGACCGCGTCGTCGGCGAGTCCGATGCGGGCGGACTGGGCCGCGGCCACATCGAGCAGGTGCTCACTGAACGTGATCACGGCGTCCGCCGAGATGCCGGCGATGTCCGTCAACTCGACGTAGCGAGCCTGGTCCCCGAAGAGGGTCCGCACGGCTGAGGACGTGCGGCACGGCTCTAGCACGAAGGTGAGGTCCTCGCACCACTGCAGGCCGAGGAAGAGGTCGCGCGCTGTCACCGACCCGTCGCCGACCACCACGACCAACGACGGAACTCGCCCACTGCTCATGAGGGCCCCTGCGTCTCGCGCACGAGCGTCACCATGGAGGCGACGTCGGCGTTGGCAGACAGCTCACGAAGCGTCGGGCGGACCTGGAACGCCTCCTGTATCTTTTTCGCTAGGCCCAGCAGCGCCAACGAGTCTCCGCCGAGAGCGAAGAAGTTCGCGTCCTCGGGAACGGGTCGGCCGAGGACGTTCGCCCATACCTCACGAAGACTCTCCGACGTCACGGACTCGTGCCGACTGCCGTCGTCGTTGGTCTCGGCGCGCGCCGACTCGTCAGCCTGGCCTGACCCCGCGCCCGACGCAGGCTCGGGGACCTCGGGAGGATTCTCGCGCGCCAAGGGTGCCGCCGGGCGTCGCTCGATCCAGTGCCGGGTGTCGGCGAACGGGTGCACCGGTGCGGGGGCGAGTCGCGCCGCTCCTGGACCGCGGAGTCGACTCCAGCGGACGTCGACGCCACCCGTCCAGGCCGTTCCGACCGCACGGAGGACTCCGTCGCTCGCCGCCCGATCAGGGTCGCTCTGGACACCCGGGATGCAGAGCGCAGTCTGATCGTCCGTCGCCTGCTGCATGAGGTACGACATCGCGTGCCCGGTCCCGATCTCGGCGACGACGCGATCGGCCGATGCCATGGCCGATCGTGCCGCGTCCGCGAAGCGGACGGTCGCTCGCAGGTGCTCGGTCCAGTAGCCGCCCGGAAGGGTCTCTCCAGCCGCGAAGGTGCGGCCCGAGACCGAGGAGACGAAGGATCGGGAGAGAGTCCCCGATTCGCGATGCTCGTCCTCCACCCGGCGGAACCCGGCTAGGAACGGGTCCAGGTAGCGAGAGTGGGCCGCGAAGCCGATCTCCAGTCGGCGGAACCTGGTGCCGCGCGCCTCCAGGAAGGCCTCCAACTCCTCCACATCGGATTTGGCGCCGCTCACGACGACCGCGTCGTCGGCATTCACCGCCGCGACATCGAGCCGATCGCGTATCCAGTCGCGGACCGTCCGCTCCGGGGCACGGACGGACGTCATGGCGCCAGGACCGAGCGCCTCCATGACACGGGACCGCGTCACGACCAGCGCGCTCGCCGCGGGCAACGAGAGCGCGCCGGCGACGTACGCCGCGGCGTACTCTCCGAGCGAATGACCGATCACCCACTCCGGCGCGAGACCAAGGTCGTCGTACGTGCGAGCAAGGCCGACCTGGAGAACGAACATGGCTGGCTGGGCGATGCGCGGGTCGGCCCTCTCGCCGGTTGCCGGCCTTGCACCGGCCATCAGGGCGTCGATCCCCGGCCCGCCGGCATCGCGGATGGCGGAGGCCGCCGCCTCGGCCGTCGCCTTGAAGACCGGAAACGACACGGACAGGTCGGCGAGCGCGGCAAGGGCGGACTGTCCGAAACCGGAGAACGCGAAGCCGAGACCCGGTCGCCGGGCCGCCTGCGCCGGGTTCGCACGTGCCAGGGAGGCGACCAGTTCCTCCGACGAGTGCCCGACCGCGAACACCCGGTGCCGCCGCGGCTCGCGAGCGTCCTGAAGGGTGCGGGCGACGTCACCGATCGGGTGGCCGCCCGTGATGAGCCGGTCGGCCAGATCCGCACGCATGGTACGGAGGCCATCCTCGTCTCGCGCACTCAGCGGAAGGAGGCTGGGCAGCGACAGTCCTGTTCTGGTCGGAGTCTTTCGAGCGTCGTCGGGTGCGCGCTCCACGATGACGTGGGCATTGGTGCCACCCAGACCGAAGCTGCTCACCCCGGCGCGCTGTCGACCTCCCCGGGCCTCCCAGCGCTCGGGTCGTCCGCAGAAGCGGAAGCGTCGGGGGTCGATCGAGAGGTCGGGG
Organism: Nocardioides bruguierae; assembly: GCF_023656415.1. Lineage (GTDB taxonomy): Bacteria > Actinomycetota > Actinomycetes > Propionibacteriales > Nocardioidaceae > Nocardioides > Nocardioides bruguierae. Next base: position 20,707 of record NZ_JAMOIL010000041.1, on the reverse strand, counting down.
TCCACCTCCGTCACCGACGGAGTCGGCGGCAGCATCTCCGAGCGGAGAGCGAGCACGACCTTGATCAACGCGGAGATGCCTGACGCACTGTCCGTGTGCCCGATGTTCGGCTTCAGGGCGCCGAGCACGACGGCCTCATCCAGCTCGGCGTCCTGGTATACAGCCTGCAATGCCGCGATCTCGATCGCATCACCGAGCCCGGTCCCCGTGCCATGGGTCTCGACGTACTGAATGTCGTGTGCCCGGACCCCCGCCGCGCGTTGAGCGGCGCGGATCACCTCTGCCTGGCCCTGCACGCTCGGCGCCGTGTATCCGACCTTGCGGGCTCCGTCGTTGTTGATGGCGGTGCCGAGGATCACGGCGTCGATGCGGTCGCCGTCGGCCACTGCCGTCGACAGCGGCTTGAGGACGACTGCACCGACGCCACTTCCGAAGACGGTCCCGTCGGCGCCGACGTCGAAGGGACGGCAACGCCCGGTGGGGGATGCGATGCCGCCCGGTGCGTGCAGGTACCCGGCCCCCAGTGGGACCTGGATGGAGGCGCCTCCCGCGATGCACATGTCGGCGTCGCCTGCGCGAAGGCTCTGCACGGCCAGGTGGACGGCCACCAGCGAGCTCGAGCACGAGGTCTGGACGGTGAAGGCGGGTCCTGTGAGTCCCAGCCGGTGTGCCACCCGCGTCGCGACGTGGTCCTTCTCCGCTGCTACCAGCATCGCGGTGCTCTCGAACTCAGCCTCCGCGGCGAGAGCGGGCAGCAGGTTCCGCACGAGGTACGCGTTGTTGCCGGTACAGGCGATCACGCCGACGCGGCCCCGCCGCGCCCGGGGCAGGTACCCGGCATCCTCCAGCGCCTCCGAGGCACACTCCAGGAACTTGCGTTGCTGCGGGTCGATGAGGGCGGCCTCGCGCGGCGAGAAACCGAAGCACTCGGCGTCGAACCGGTCGGCACCGTCGAGCACGCCATGGACCGGCACGTAGTCCGGATCATCGGCCTCGTCCGGGGAGACCCCGGCACGCAACAGCTCGGCACGTGATCGATCGCCTACGGAGACGACGCCCTCGGTGATGTTGTGCCAGAACTGCTCGGGCGTCAGTGCGCCGGGCAACCGCAGCGCCATCCCGATGACAGCGATCGGCTCGTGGGAGTCATCCCTCATCTCGGCTCCTCAGGTGATCGGCCAGCTCCTGGATCGTCGGATGGGTGAACAGGTCGATGACCTTGAGGTCGTGCGCCGGGTACAGCTCGCGCAACCGCGTGTGCACCGTGCCGATCGTGAGCGAGTCACCTCCGACGTCGAAGAAGGCCTCGTCGTACTCGATCGCATCCAGGCCGAGAACCTCGCACCAGACCAGCTCTATCTGGCTCTCGAGTCGGAGTGCGGAGTCTGCCGGTCGATCGCCCGGTGAGGCTTCGGGCAGGCGCCGCGCGCTCGTGGCCGCGGCAAGGTCCGCCAGGCGGGACTCGTCGATCTTTCCGTTGGCGTTGAGCGGCAGCTGCTTGACCAGGACCAGCTGGTCGGGCTGCATGTACGCCGGAAGCTGCTCACGCAGCGAGTCACGGAGAATCGTCGGGTCGGTTGCCGCTTGGTCCTGCGCGACCACGTAGGCGACCAGCTGAGCTGTCGTCGCGTTGGGAGCGACGCGCACGTGACAATCCCGGACCTCAGCCTGCCTACGAACCGTGGCCTCCACGTCCTCGAGCTCGACGCGGTGACCCCGGATCTTGATCTGCCGGTCGATGCGCCCGCAGAACTGGAGGGCCTTCCCGTCCTCGTCCCAGCGGACGAGGTCACCGGTGCGGTAGAAGCGCATGCCGTCGATGACGACGAAGCGCTGTGCCGTCTGTTCCGGATCCCCGAGGTACCCGAGCGACAGCCCCACACCTCCGACGAGGAGCTCACCCATCTCACCGGTGGCGGAGCCTTCCCCATGCGTCGTACTCGGAGCCCCCGGGGCCGGCACATCCGTGCCGTCCTCGGTCAGCACCTTGACCTCGGTGCCCTCGATCGGCTCCCCGATGGGGAAGGACCCGACCCAGTCGCTCGCCGAACGAGCAGTGAAGGTCGTGGAGAACGTCGTGTTCTCGGTCGGCCCGTAGCCGTTCGTGACGGCGAGTGAGCCCGCGGCGCGGTCGAGGACGGCACGCACTCGATCGGCCGGCACGACATCCCCACCTGTCACCAGCTGGGTCAGCGAGGCGAACGCCTCCGGGGCCTCGTCGGCGACGGTCCGGAACAGCCCGGCGGTCAGCCAGGCCACGGTGACTCCCCTGGCGGCCAAGAAGTCGGCCAGCTCCTTCGGCGACACCGGCCCGTCGGGATAGACGGCCAGCTCGGCGCCCCGGAAGAGACAGCAGAAGAGCTCGAAGGTCGACGCATCGAATGCCAGCGGCGCCAGCCGCAACCACACCTCGGTGTCGTCGGCGTCGGAGCGGACGAAGCCATCGGCCGCCCGCATCAAGCGGATGACCGCCCGGTGCGGAACCACGACTGCCTTGGGAGCGCCGGTCGACCCTGAGGTGAACCCGATGTAGGCGGCCGACTCCGGCCCCACCGGCACCGGAGTCGGCGCATCACTGTCGGCGTCGAACGCGGTCGGGTCCGGCGGATCCAGCACCACGCACTCCGCGGCGGACAGGCTTGCGATCTGCCGCGCCCGATCCGTGCGACCGATGACGGCGCGCGGCTTCACGAGCTCGGCCATCACCCCCAGCCGCGGGGGCGGCGCGGCCGCATCCATCGACACGTACGTCGCGCCGACCGAGAGCACCGCCAGAACGGCGATGACCTCCTCGGGGGAACGAGGGACCTCGACCACCACGACGTCGCCGCCGCGGACGCCCGATCGCATCAGCGATCGCGCGTACTGGCCCACAGCTCCAGTCAACTGGCGGTACGTCAGCCGATTCGTCGCACCGCCCACCGCGACCCGGTCCTCCATCTCGACCGCCCGAGCCCGCAGCACGTCCCACACCGAGACGCAGAGGGCCGGGTCTGGAGCTTGGCGCTCGGGGTCCGCGCCATCCGGTACCAACATGTTTCAGGCCTTTCCGATGAGTGCCGAGGTCACACGGTCCGCGATCTGAGCCCGCGCGTCTGGTTCTCGTATGTAGAAGTGGTCGCCGGGCATGACCGCGACGTCGCAGTCGCGGGTCGTCAGATCCGCCCAGGAGCTCGACGCCGAGGGGTCGAGATCGTCCTCCGAACCGAGCAGTACCTGGATGTCGGCGTTCAGCCTCGGACCCGGCTCGAACCGGTACCGCTCGAGCGCCGTGTAGTCGCTGCGCAGGTACCCGACGACGATGGTCATCAGCTCCGGGTCGGACAGGACTTCACGCGGCACCGCGTCGAAGCGCTCCGCAAGGAACGACAGCAGGCGCTGGTCGCTGAGCGCTGCGATCGCGGGCGCCTCCGGAATCCGGTGCGGCGCTGGGAACGCCGATGCCCACAGAGTTGGACTTCCCCAAGCGAACTGGGCCTCGCCGACGCACCCGTACTCGGACTGGAGAACGCGCAGCGTCTCGTAGGCGACGAGTGCCCCGAAACTGTGACCTATCAGGCCGAACGGGAGGTCCACCCGGATCTCCGCTGCCGCAGCCTTCGCGATCGCTCGCACGTCTTCGATCGGGTCCGAGCCCATGTAGGGGGGCCGTCCCGGCAGCTGCAGGGCGCACACGTCGATACCGGGCACCAGCGCGGCCCAGTCGCGAAACTCATGGGCCATCCCCCCTGCGTGTGGGAACGCATACAGGCGGGCCTGGGTTGCCGGACCCCGACCGGACTCGAGGAAGCCGACCGTCATGTCGCCTGGTCCGAGAGCGTCGGTACGCCATCCGGTGTGGGCAGCGCTCTGGTCAACTTGCTGACCCCGGGATCGAGCAGGCTCACCGCCGTCGCGACCACGATGAGCACCCCCGCCCCCATCAACGTAGCCGACAGCCCCACGGCCCCGGCGACGACGCCCGACACGGCCAGCCCCACGGGCCGCAGGATGAACGAGCCGAAGTAGTCGACGGACGACACCCGTGCGAGCGCATCCGGTCGCACGTGCTCCTGCAACGCGGCGTCCCAGAGGGTGTCGGGGAAGCTGATCGCCAGGCCGAGCAGGAGGGCTCCGATCCCGATGCCCAGGGGCGATCCGTCCGCGGACAGCAGGAAGAGCACCGGGGCACCGGCGAACATCACCAGTCGCCCCGTGAGCAGGGGCCGCCTCGGGAACCACATGAGCGCGGCCGCGTTCCCGACGATCTGTCCCAGCCCCAGCAGGGCGACCGTGACTCCCCACACAACCGCGCCGTGGTCGCGGGCCACGACGATCGCCGGACCGAGGACCTGAAACGCCGAGAAGCCGATGTTGAAGAACATGCAGTAGACGATCGTCGTCCAGATCCACGAGGTTCGGCGGACCACGTCGAAGCCGCCGATGACCTCGCCGACGAAGCTGCGGCCAGGCATCTCCTTCGCGCGGTCGACAGGTGGCAGGCGCAGCAGCGCCAGGAAGACCAGACTGCCGAAGAACGACGCCCCGTCCAGGACGAGCGCCCATCCCGCGCCGAGACCGAGAACGACGCTGGCGGCGACGATCGGCCCGATGGTGCCTGTCAGGTTTCGGGTCAGCGAGAGCAGCGCATTGGCCTCCTGGCGCATGCCTACCGGCGTGGTGTCGGCCACCAGGCCCGTCGACGCCGGCAGGAACAGCGCACTCCCGGCTCCGCAGAGGGCCTGCAGCGCCATCATCGCCCACAGGGGGGACCAGCCCGTGAGCAGCAGCACGCCGAAGCCACACTGGGTGAAGACCCGGATCGCGTCCGCGGCGACCATCATGCGTTGGCGAGGCAACCGGTCGGCCCATACCCCGCCGGCGAGCAGGAACACCACCTGGGGCACCGAGTACGCGGCGAGCACCAGCCCCAGCTTGGCGGCCGAGCCGGTCGCCTCGAGCACGCCCAGTGCGAGCGCCACGGGGGTGAGGGCGGTGCCGATCATCGACAGGCCGTTGGCGCTGAACTGGAACAGGAAGGGGCGGTGCCGGAGCAACGTCAACACTGCCGCCGCTTTCGGTCTGGTCAATGCTGTTCCTCTCAGGTGTGGTCGTGGCCCGCGAGGCCACGAGCTCTTGATGACAGAGGGCTGCCGCCCTCTGCACTCGGGGGTGTTCAGGGTGGGCTACGACGGACGGGATCCGGTTGCCGGCCGCGGGTTTCCGGAGTCAGCGAGGAGGCCGAAGGCGCGCTGAACCTCCGGATGAGCCGGCAGCTCGGCGCGCCGTACGGCAAACCGGTCCTCGCGAAGCAACCGAAGAGGCGGCTCCTCTGCGTCGAGGCTGGTCAACGCCCAGTCGACTGTTGCGGCGCTGGTGGCCCGGGCGTGGACCAGGTAGGCCAACCAGGAGGTCTGCAGCTCGACCAGCTCGTCGATGTCGATCGTCGACAGCTCGGGGTACTCGTTGGCGAGCGTTTGTTTCAGCAGCTCCGTCGTGTGGCTCATGAACCCCGGCGACCCAGGGCTGCCGAGAGCCGGGACCAGACCGGCGCCGACGCGTTGGAGAAGCTCGTTCGCCTCGGCCAGGACCTCCGCCTCGGTCGGGATCGCCGGATCCAGCGCTGCCACGACCACCCCTCCGAGTAGTTTTGAGACCTCGAGGGCGAGGGCGACCCCCGTGCAGTAGGCGACGATCAGGTCCGGACGCTCGTCCGGACCGAGCGAGTCGACGTGGCGCCGCGCGGCCCCGGACATCGACCGGGCCGCGCTACTCCAGTCGAGCGCGTTCAGCGACTGCAGCCTGGCCGAGTCCGCGAACCGTGCCTTGATCTCATCCATCGGCCATTGAGCGGCTCCGGCCGGAAACTCTATGAAGGCGACTGTTCTGATCGGCGACTCCAGCCGGTAGGCACCGCGGGTGCCGTCGGCGCCCGACGACGCAGCCTCTCCATCGATATCGGCCGGGTGGTACTCGCTCGTCATCCGCACTCCTCAATCCATAAGCACAGCGTCGTCAGCCTGAACAGCAGCATCCGCGCCGAGGGATCGGCGGCGGTCGCCGCAACCGCGACCTCCCGGACGACGCTCGGTCGGACGCCGAGTTCGTCCAGGGCCGACAGGTTGGACTCGAGGATCTGCATGACGTCGTCCATAAGCCCTTCGTCGAGCCAACGAGACCACGGCGCCCGGAACGGGGTCTTGGGCGGGGTCCGACCGGCGAAGGCCTCGTCGTACGCCGTCCGCAGTGGCCGCTTCGTCTGACCGTCTCCGGCCAGCTCGGCGAGGGTGAACGCGTCCGGCAGCTCCGCGGCCCTGCCGTGCAGGAACGGCACGCGCGCCTCGATCGACTGACTCATCGTCAGCATGTCGGTGCGGTACAGCAGCGGCTCGAGGCTCATCTGCCGTTCGGCTTGTCGGACGAGCTCGCTGCCGCGCGGACCGGGAAGCCAGTCTCGACACGTCGTACACACCTCGTCCACCAGCTCCGCGCTGCCGAGCAGGTCGGTCACCCAGTCGCGGATCGGAGCTGGCGCGTAGTGCGCGACGACATCGGCATCGCGGGCGATGTCCAGGTACGACGAATATCCTCCCCAGAGCTCATCGGCTCCCTCGCCAACCAGCAGGGCGACGATGCCCGCATCGGCCGCCAGCTCAGAGAGCGCCAAATAGAGCGGCGTGCTCGTCAGTGAAGTCGGCTCACCGAAGATGCGTACGCACCGTCGCAGCAGGGGGAGGAACTCGCCGATGTCCACCGTGCGTGCGCGGTGACGCCAGCCCCCCATCGCCCCCTGGACAGGAAGCTCGGCGAGGTCGCGGACGCCATCGTCGACTCCTTCGACCCTGACGCTGACCGACGCGAGCTCGACGACGCCCTGCCGGAGCAGGTGATGGGCGAGGATCGTGGAGTCCAGCCCGCCACTGAGAGCCACCCCCAGCGGACGCTCCGAGTCGACGCACCATCGCACGCTCTCATCGATCGCCTCTACGATCTCGGCGCTGGTCGGGCGCGCCGCCGATAGACCGCCGTCGGCCAGGCCCTCTCGGGGGCGCTCCCACATCCTGGTCTCGATCGGCTCGCCTGCCTTCCAGGACGTCCTCGTCCCCGGAGGCAACGCTCGGATTCCGTTGCGGATCGTCTGGCCATCGACGAAACGGCCCAGGAGCAAGAACTCAGCCACCGCCCGCCGCCTGATCGACGGGAGCGGCCCCGCGACCTCCAGCGCTGGCAGCTCCGACGCGAGCCCCACACCGGTCTCGGTGGTGCGAACCCACAGCGGTTTGATTCCGAAGGGGTCCCGGGTTGCCACCATGGTGCCGTCCGGCGAGAGCCGGATGGCCCCCCACATTCCCTCGCAGCTCGCCGTGCCCTCCTCGAAGACACACTCGACCTCATCCGCACCGCCGAGCACCGTGCGCGACGGCTGCGGCGCGGCACCCGTTCCGGCTGGGGTCACCGCGTAGACCTCGCCGTTGAGCGCGGCGTGACTGCCGTCGCCGACGGCGAACGGGACGCTATCGACCGACGCCGACCGCATCGTCAGGCGGCGCATGCCCAGCCCCGCGCCGGCGGTGACCACGCATCCGCCGTCGTCGGGTCCACGGTGTCGCAACGAGCCTAGCGACTGCTCTACGGCAGCGCGCGCGTCCTCACTGGTCAGCCCCGGATCCTGGATCGCGACGATGCCGCACACCTAGGAAGCCATCCGCCGCACCGCTTCGAACATAGACGTCCCCGGGGCGTCCGGCAGGTCGATCTCGTTCTTGACCTCGAGATCGCACCTGGCGAACAGTTCCGTTACGTCGGGTGCGTCCAGACGCGTCTCGCGTCCGCGACCCTGGTACCACTCCAGCAGCACCTCTCGGGGAATGTCGCCGTGGGCGAGCAGGCCGGACGACAGCGCCTCCCCTGCGGTCGCGAAGTCGATCGTCCGAGAACTCTCGTCCCAGAAGGCGCTGAGGGTTCCCAGTCGCTCGCCCTCGGCGATCATGCGGTCATCCATCGGGTAGAGCCCGAGCTTGATGGTGGCGCGCAGGACGCCTTCCGGCTGCAGGAGCTCCATCATCGTGCCGACGGCGTGCACTGCCTCCGTGGCATCGAAGCGGTTGACGAGGCGGTCCGAGAGCACCCACTTGGCGCTTCCCGCGAGCGCCGTCGCGGGTTCGAGGATGTCATGACAGATGACCTCGATCCCCGGACTGGCGGCGCGCAGGTCAGCGCACATCCGCTCGGAGAAGTCGAGGACCGTGAGATCGGCGCCGATCTCCTGGAGCCTCTCGGCCAGCTCGCGCGTGCTCGCACCGATGAGGACGACTCGATCGCCGGGCGCGACACCTCGCGTGAAGAGAGCGAGCTCCTCACCGCTGGGGCGGGCGGACACCCGGCCATGGGTCCAGAACATCCCGCCCACGGCGTTCCATGCGGCTGCCTTCGTGTTCATCCTTGTGTTTCCCTTCATCAGTCGAGGAGGCTGTCGTTGTAGCTGCCCGACAGCACGTGATTGAGATACGTCCCGGCACCGCGAACCGCGCGGTACGAGTGATAGGTGCCGGCGGGGATGAAGACGGATGCCGGACTCTGCACGGCGAAGACCTCGTCCCCCAAGGTCACCTCGACGTCGAGCCCCTCGTACCCGTCGGCCTCGCCGAGGAAGACGAACAGCGAGTCACATCGATGTACGTGGCCGTCCACGTGGCCGACGACCGGATGCTCGCCCTCCGGGAACCTGCGAGCGATGCAGTACTGCGCGGCGCCGCTGACGAACCGGTCGTCGATCAGAACGTAGCGGTCGCCCGGACCGTGCCGGTGGTGCCGAAGCTCGGTCGCCGAGATCACCGGCGGCTTGGTGATCAGATCCGCCTGGCGCTGCGGGAGCCGCCGAGTCTCGCCCAGGGCCCGGGTGCGCCCGAGGGCCGCCGGGTCGATCGACTCGTACGTCGTCGGCTCCTTCTCCACGGCGAGCTGGTGCAAGCGGGCCACGTGATGAAAGACATCGCTCCCGACCACAGGTCGCCGTGCGTCCGGGCCGGACCGCGAGTAGGCAGCCACGAAGTCGCTGAGACGCTGCAGGTCCCCCGATCCGGGAAGGTCACGCTGCCCTCGCAGGTGCAGGTTCACCGCGAGTGCCGCGGTGTCGGTGATGCCCGCTCGTTCGCCCAGGCCGTTGACGCTCGAGCTGACCCAGCTCGCTCCGGCGTCGATGGCCGCGAGTGCGTTGGCCATCGCCAGCCCTCGGTCGTCGTGCAGGTGTGCCTCCACGGGAGTGTCCGAGAAGACGGAGGTGATCGCAGACACCCGTACAGCCACCTCGCTGGGCTCCAGCGCTCCGACCGTGTCGGCCAGGCAGAGCCGACTGGCCCCCGCGATCAACGCACTCTCGAAGCAGCTCATCATGAGGTGGCTGGGCGTGCGGGTGCCGTCCTCGATGGTGACCCGGACCTGAAGCCCCAGCCCGACGGCGTGCTTGACCGCGCGCTCGATGACGTAGGTGCTGTCCCGCGGGGTCCGACGGTGTCGGACCGACGCCTCGTTCACGCCGAGGAAGAGTCCGACCCAGGTCGCGCCGGTCCGAGCAACAGCGTCGATGTCGTCCTCGCACATCCTGGCGTGCGAGAGCACGGGGGTTTCACCGGCGGCCTCGACCACGGCGCGTACCCGGGCCTCCTCGTGGGGGCCGATCAGCGGGTGCCCACACTCGATCGCATCGACGTTCGCGGCCCGCAGGAGCTGGGCGACGTGGACGCTCTGGTCCAGAGACAGCGCGCCGCCGGGGGTCTGGGATCCTTCCCGAAGCGTGGCGTCGATGATCCTGACAGACCGGTCGGTCGGGATGAGGCTCGTCCTGGTCAAGACACCGGTTCCTTCTCACCGGCACCGGCCCACCGCGCCAGGATGTCCGTCACCAGCACGGAGTCCTCTTGCTCGAGCCACTCCTGGCCACCCTCGGTGGCGACGAAGACCATGCCTCGACGATCGACCGGAGACGTGTTCGCCCCACTGCCGTGGACGAAGAAGCTGTCCCACATCGCCGCCTCGCCCGGTGCGAGGTTGAACTCGTATCGCTCGCCCAGCTCGTCTCGACACCAACTGAGGGTGGGGTGCCACGCGTGCTCGGCGTCCGAGCGGTGCTCGACGACCTCGGTGCGGCGCTGGCCCAAGTAGCCGTGCAGCCCACCGTTGTCGGGCGAGACATCGGAGAGCGCGACCCAGAAGCTGAACGCCTTCGGATACGTACGGCGCCACAGCGCCTGGTCCTGGTGGGGAGCCACGGCCGTGCCGACCTGCCCAGGCTTGAGGAATGCGGCGCTGAAGACGACTACCGCTGACGGACCGATGCGCTCGAGGGCCTCCTCGCAGAAGCCCGACTTGCACAGCACCGGCCCGAAGACCTCCTCGTTCATCCACAGCAGCCTGCGAAGCTTGCGGAGACGGCCACCCTCGGCCTCGAACTCAGGCTCGTACCCCGCGGGAACGTTGCCGGACGACTCCATCTCGTCGAACCAGCGGTTGATGAGGTCAACGTCGCGGGTCTCCAGCACTTCGCCCAGGAGCTGGGAACCGTCACCCTCGAAGGACGGCTTCCGGTCCTGATTCACGACAATCGTCACTTGCTCTCTACCTCCAGCCAGTTGTTGCGGATTTCGGTCAGGAACTCGTCCATCAGTTCTCGGACCAGGTTCATGGGGTATTCGGACTCGAAGAAGAAGGCGTCGAGCACCCACCCTGTGGACGACGCCTCCAGGAACAGCTCGATTCCCGGCGAATCTGCGGCAGTGTCAGTGGCGATTCCCTTGACGGTGCACCCGTGGATCGTCAGCGGCTTCGTCCACTCCTCGTTCACCGCGAGGTAGATCTGGGAGTCGGTGCGATAGCCGGCTGGCGCATCCGGCCACAGCCCACATCGCACGTAGCGAGCGGGGACGTCGCTGAACGCCGAGGCTGCGGTCGACTCCCGGGCGACTTCCTCCAGCCTCTCGCTGAGGGTCGAGCCCGCGGCGAGCCGATAGGTGTTGAGCAGCCCGTTCGCGAACCAGCCCACGGTCGACTCGGTCCCGTACGACCTGTTCGCTGCGCTGGTCAGGATCCGGACCGATGTCGAACCGGTACGCCGGTGGAGCACTTGGGCCAGCGCGCTGGTGGCCACGACCCAGACGGTCTGACCGACCATCGTCGCCGTCCGGTGCAGTGCGTCGGCGACCTCCTCCGAGACGGCCACGCTCAGCACCCGGGAGTCTCCGGCAGGATCGCCGAGCCGCCCCGGGAGAGTGAACGGATAGTCCTGGTACTTCGCCGGAAGCCGCACACGCCAGAAGTCGACGGCCGCCGTACGTCGCCGACGTCGAGTCTCGTCATCGAGGCCTCGCAGCAGGTCCAGGTACGACGGGGCTGCCGGTTCGGGACCGGTCTCCGAGAGGCGGGCGAGATACCGACGCGATATCTCGTCCAGGAGGATGTTCAGCGACCACCCGTCGACCACGCGATGGTCGAAGGAGATGCCCAGGTAGTGGCGAGCTGGCCCGGTCGAGACGAGCACCACACGCCATCGGTCCGGACCCTCTGCCGGGAAGTGCTCCTGCGCCAGCGCCGACAGGCGATCGTGCACCAGTTCGGGATCGACCCCGTCGACGATCTCGACCGAGAGGGGCTCGCTGTGGACCTCGACCGTCCACTCGTCACCGGCGGGCGCGAACGACGTGTGCAGCACTTCGTGCGCGCGGTGGGTGTCCTCGAGAGCACCGGCCAGCGCGGGCACGTCCAGCGGACCGTCGACCTCGAACGCGCACGCGAACTGGAACTTCGGGTGGTCGGGATCCGCCTGCTCGGCCGCAAGCATCCAAAGCTGTGCGTCGCTGGCCCGTAGCGGATGCGAGTCCGACCCGCTCGGACGTTCCGTCGCCGGGGCCGCGTGCAACGCGAGCTCCCCGAGCCGCTCGGACCGCAGCAGGTCGACGACGTCGAACGAGTATCCGGTGCTGGCCGCGAACCGGGCCCGCACGCGGACGGCGTCGAGGCTCGTTCCCCCCAGGTTCAGGAAGCTGGCGTCCGGGTCGACGTCCTCGATCCGCAGGACGTCGGCGACGGCGGCCGTGAGTCGGCCGACCAGGTCGGCTAGCAACGGACCGCTCCGCTCAGGTGCTCGAGGACTGCTGCGGCCGCGGTCATCGGTCCGGACACCAGGGCACGGTGGTCTCCTGGCACGAGGACGACCTCGAGGTTGTCGGCCACGCGATCCAGCCAGTACGTCCGTTCGGGGACACTCACGACGGACGAGTCGGCGCCCAGGACCAGCAGGACGGGAATCCCCAATGAGCTGGCGGCGTGGACGAGGTGAGACTGGTCGTAGGCCCACTTCATCTCCGACACCTCACGCCAGAAGCCGCCGGGCTCGATCGCCTCCGGATCGGCGAAGAAGGCTTGGTCGATCAGGGTGAGTGACCGTACGACGGTCGGGCCGAGCATGACGGCAGCTGCCGCGGCCACCGAGGCGCCGTACGAATAGCCGACGATGTCGAGGGGGGCCCGCCCGTGGTAGGTCCGCTGGACGTCGGCGGCAAAGTCCGCGGCGGTCCATCCAGGCGAGTCCTGGCCGGGGTTCGCACCCTTCAGACTGATGATCGAGGCGGCGACGGACGGCACGCTGGTAGCGGCGACGAAGTCGTTCAGTGACTCAACCGGGTCGGCGAAGCCAGGCAGGTAGGCGACGGTCCCCATGCCACCCGAAGAGCGCTCGCTGGTGGGCAGGACCGGCCAGAACGAGTCGTGGGTCAGCTGGTCGCTCACCGAGCCGGAACCGTTCTGGCGGACATCGCACCGCGCACGGCGCCGGCGGCGCAGGTGCCGTAGATCGGTCGGTACGCCTCGGGGAGCTCGGGGCTTCTGTCGTGGCTGAGCCACAGGCGCATCAGCAAGCGGCCACCAGCACCAGGAGTGTCGGTGAACGCGGTGCGCGAGTGGAGCACGGTGTGGTTCTCGATGATCTGGAGGTCGCCGGGCGCGAGCCGCATCGTGTAGACCAGCTCCGGTCGCTGTAGGAGGGCGTCGAAGACGTCGAGGGCCCGGGTCTGCTCCGGGGTGAGCCGTGGAGCGTCCTCGTGGCGCTGGGAGGACTCGATGAACTTGCGGATGTAGCGGCAGTACACCCGGTCCTGCCAGGTCCAGAAGATCGGTGCCGAGAACCACGGCGCTTCGCCTGAGCCCTCCTCGTCACGCCGGTCCTGCGGGAACGACCCCTGCAGCTCGCCGAGGGCAGCCGGATCCTCGTCGGCGAGGACGTCGAAGAGCGCGCGCGACGAGACCAGCAGGCTGTCGCCGCCCTGCTGCGCCTCACGGACGCAGAGCAGGGCGATCAGGTCGGTGCGGTCGCAGTGGAACGCCAGCTCGGCGTTCGACCGATGGCCACGTTGAATCGTGCCGGGCACGTGCAGCTCGCGTGCTTCGACGCGGGTGATGAGGTCGCCGGCGAGCGTCTGCGTCATCGGCGTACCGACGCGCTCGCCGAGTGCGACGAGGGAGGCCGCGGCAGCGCCTTCGCTCAGCACGGAGACTCCGGTCATCAGCACGACGCCGGGCCCGTCGTACAACAGGTCGCTGATCGTGTCGACGTCGACGTTGCGTAGGTCGCCGTCAGGCACGGCGATGGTCCACGAGTCGGTACTGGCGCCAAGGGTCTGGGCGTTCCAGGTCGCGCTCTTCATGTCGGTCAGCTCCGTTCGTTTCCAGTCAGCGGGGCCCACGCGAGCGAGGAACCGCCGTAGGGGCCGGGGGCGTGCGCATAGGAGACCGGGACGCCGTTCCGGAGAATCGGGGGGACCGCGAAACGCAGCGTGCCCGCGGGGGTGCACATGGTTGCGGTCACTGGGGAGGGGCGGTCTGGCGTCTGGTCGACGGCCGGGCTCGCGAGCAGGTGTGCAGCCGTGTTCGCCAAGGTCAGCCCCATCGGACCGATCACTCCGCTCTCGCGGTGCCGGATCACAGCGGCCAGGACTGCGGACGCCGCGCCGTACCCGGTGGCGTGGTCGAGCGCCTGGACTGGCAAGGCACCGGGAGTGCCGTCAGCCTTCCGGTAGAGGTCGCTGATCCCCGTTGCCGCTTGGACGATGCTGTCGAACCCGCGCCGGGCGCCCCACTCGCTGCTCTGCGGCCAGGCCTGGACTCGAACGTGGTGGAGGTGCGGGTGCTCGGCGGCGATCGAGTCCGGCGCGAGTCCGAATCTGTCGAGCGATCCTGGCCGGTAGCCGGTGAGCAGGACGTGTGCTGACTGCAGGAGCTCCCGCAGTCGGCTTCGGCTCTCGTCGCGACCGAGGTCGAGCACGGCGCTCCGCTTGCCGAAGCCGGCGTCGACGTAGTGGTCCATGAGCTCGGCCGGCTCGGCCGGGTCCACGCGGATGACGTCGGCGCCCAGGAGAGCCAGTGCACGAGACGCGACCGGCCCGGCCACGACGCGCGTCAGATCCACGACGCGGAGGCCACTGAGGAGCGGACCCAGAGTCGGAGGGGCGCACGGCGCCGCATGTGTGGCGTCGACCGTCAACCACGGCTCGCGTGCGCTCTCCTCGCGTCGCCACTCGTCCGCGGTCCGCACGGCTGCCGCCACTCCGTCATGCGCGAGGATGCGGTCCTCGAGCTCGCGCGCCTGCCGCGACTTCGCAGCTCGCCGGAGTGCCGCCGCGTCAGTGGCGTTGGTCGCCCGCTCCAGGGCGCGAGCGTGGTGCGGGTAGTTCGCGTGCACGCGGATCCACCCGTCCGAGGTCTCGAAGAACCCCGACATGGGCGCGAAGCCGGTGGTCGAGTGCTCGTCGATCTCGAGGAGGTCGAGCGACATGAAGGCTCCGAGGATCAACGCGGCATCGGACCCGAACCTGGCCTCCCCGGTGACCGCTCCCGCCAGGGTCAGAAAGGTCCGGATGCTGTCGATGGCAAGGCCCTCGACATCGAGCGGGCCCTCCCACCAGCGTCGGCCGCCCGAGACCTCTGGCGTCGGCAGATCGACCGCGCCGACGAGCGGGCGGAAGTGCGCAAGCAGGGGCTCCCGAGATGACAACGCAATAGCTTTCTGGCCGAGTCCAAATTGCTCCGCTGAAAGCAGAGCCAACACGCAGTCAAGTAAAACTTGACTGCGTGGCACTGAGGATAAGCGCTTGCGAGCGGCCGCGCAACCCGAATTGCCAAGCGATTTCCACCCGGCTTTCGCGGTCGGCCCAACTGTCGCGGCGTCAAGGTACCCGGGTCATTCGCTGGCATCTCTCGGGGGCCCGTCTGCGACCTCCGAGTGCGGTTCAGGACCTCGTTCGCCACCGGTGGCCACGGACAGCACCCAGCCCTCGTCTCGGTGCGAGCGGACCAGCCACGACCCGCCTGCGAGGGCACACAGGTCGGCGGTCACATCGACGCCGCCGATCTCGTCGAGCGTGGCCGCACCGGCCTTGACCAGAGCCTCCTTTCGGGTCCAGGTCTCCAGCAGTCCCATCGAGCCACCGTCGGCAGCCAGCTCGCGGGGAGTCATGAAGCCCGTCAGATCGGCTCGACTCAGGGACCGATCGGTGTCCTCGACATCAACGCCGATCGGGCGCGCGCTCACCGCGGCCGCGACGTGCCCACGGGCATGGGAGAGGCTGATCTGCACCTCGTCCAGCGACCGGAAGCGGGGGCGACCGTGCTCGGCGGACCCGCAGGTGGGACAGTCGTAGGTCAGGACGAGCGAAGGCTGGGCAACCGCGCCGCACCAGCGTCGTACCGCCTCGCGCACCAACAAGTGGGCAGACTCGTAGCTACGGCGATCCGCTTCATGGACGTAGCGATCGGCGCGCTCTCTCTCCGCTCCAGACAACGGCCCCCAGGTGTCGTGGAGCCCCTGGTGCGCCAACTGGACGCGCGCCACCAGCACAAGTGCCTGCCCGTCTGCTGCCGCGATCTCGCGCACAGGTCGCCGTGGTGCCACCGCGGCACCTTAAGGGGGCTCTTCGTACTTGCGGTGGGGGCGGTGCGACACGCGCTGACGGGCTGACCCCGGACGTGGGTCGAGACCTTCCAAGATCGGCAGTGACTAAGCCGCTCAACCCTGAAGGCCTCGACGATGTCTGAGCCTACGGCGTGCGACCGCGCCCGTGTGTCCTGACCCGAACTACTGCCAGCGGTGTGATGTCCTTGTGGGCCTGGCGGGGTTCCACGTCGTCTCGGTGACCGCCCGCGATCCGCAGCTGGCGGTGGTCATCGAGTCCACCCCGGCGGTAACCGGGTGCCGCTCGTGCGGTGTGATCGCGGCCAGCCACGGCCGCCGCAATGTCCCGCTGGTCGACGTGCCCTGCTTCGGCCGGCCCGTGGAGCTGATCTGGCGCAAGCGGACCTGGCGCTGCCCCGAGCCCGGCTGCCCGGTGGGGGCGTGGACCGAACAGTACGAGAACCTCGCCCGTCCACGGGCGCTGCTGACGACCCGCGCGTGCTGGTGGGCCCTCGGACAGATCCGCCGCGAGCACTCCTCGGTCGCCGGCATCGCCCGCCAGCTCGGCACGACCTGGCGCACCGTGTGGTCATCCATCCAGCCGCTGCTGGTCGCGATGGCCGACGACGAGTCCCGCTTCGTCGGCGTGAGGAGTCTGGGCGTGGACGAGCACATCTGGCACCACGTCTCCACCAAGCCCACCACCGCGGGTGGCCGTGGCCCCCGAGGAGCTGACCGGGATGGTGGACCTGACCCGTGACCAGGAAGGACGCGTCCACGCCCGACTCCTCGACCTCGTCCCCGGCAGGTACGGCAAGCCTACGGCGAATGGCTCACCGCACGCGGGACGGCGTTCCAGAAGGGCGTGAAGGTCGCCGCGCTGGACCCGTTCCACGGCTACACGACCGCGATCGACGACCACCTCGAGGACGCCGTGGCGGTCCTGGACGCCTTCCACGTGATCAAGTTGGGCACCGCCGCGGTCGATGAGTGTCGCCGGCGGGTCCAGCAGCAGACCCTGGGCCACCGCGGCCGTAAGGGTGACCCCCTCTACGGCATCGCGAAGCTCCTACGAGCCGGTGCGGAGAACCTCACCGACCACCAGTACGGACCACCAGTGGCAGCGACTCGGCCGCGCCATCGCTGCGCACGAGGCACACCTGCAGGTCTACCTCGCCTGGTCCTGCGCACAACAACTCCGCGCTGCCTACCGCCACCCCGACCCCGCCGCCGGACGGCGGATCGCGCTCAAGGTCCTCGCGACATTCTCGACCTGCCCCGTCCCCGAGATCGCACGACTCGGCCGGACCTTGAAACGGTGGTCGGCCGCGTTCCTGGCCTACATCGACACGGCCACGCGAACAACGCCGGCACCGAGGCCGTCAACGGCCTCATCGAGCTCCACCGCCGCATCGCTCGCGGCTTCCGCAACCGCAACAACTACCGCCTAGGGATGCTGCTCATCGCCGGCGGACTCACCCACCCCACCTCAAGTAAGAAGAGCCGTCAATTGGGAGCCAGATTCCAGATCTCGAACAACGCCTGTCTAGGCGCAGACACCACTCCACCAGTCCCCGCCAGCCATCGACGGAACTTAGGTCTAGCCCCGGCAGTCGAAGGATCGCGTCGCCCATGAAGACGCCCTGTTGGATGTCAGTCAGATAGGCACTCGTCCAATCGATGCGATCTTCCTTTCGGTATCCCAGGTGCGGACGCTCCTGGATATGGAAGTCGATCTCGGTCGTGTGATTGGCCCCATCCCCCACGAGTTGCCCATTCGAGGTCATCCGCACTCGCAGGCGAGTGTCGCCGTCGGCACCGGCACCGGCACCGGCACCGGCACCGGCACCGGCACCGGCCCAGTTCAGGATGTGCTCGCGATTCTGGCCAAGTCCCCTGATGGTTCAGCAGACCCTCAAGCGGATCAACGTCCTGAGCAGCGCATTTCACGACACAATCCCAAAGCCAAGCTTGACCTTGGGACTCTGCTGTCACGGATGCCTCACGGATGATCGGATTCCGTGTAGGTCCATGGGGATTCGATGATGCCGTAGAGCTCGCTAGCTACCCAGTACATTCGTCCGCCCCGGCCCATGGTCCCGATCTCTGCCAGCCAACCTCGCGCGGCCGCGTCTTTGATGATGTTGCGTGCACCTTGCGGAGTCATGTCTGTCTTGGCTTGCAGTCGCGCGACAGTCATGAAGGGGTTGCTGAAGATGAGTTCGACGAGGGAGTGAAGGTTGGAGCGGGTTGCATTGGCCTCCTTGATGTAGCGCTCCCTGACCTCAACTAGCTGCTCGGCGCGGACGACGGCATCGTCGGCAGCTCGACGAACCGCAGTGAGGAAAAACTGCAGCCATTCCTCCACCTCGCCACGTTCACGAACGGCTTGAAGTCTCTCGTAGTACTCGCGCCGGTGCTGTTCGAGGTACCCAGACAGGTAGAGCAAGGGGGTCGCGAGCCTGCCCTCCTCTACCAACATGAGGTTGATCAGGAGCCGGCCGATTCGGCCGTTGCCGTCGAGGAAGGGGTGGATGGTCTCGAACTGGTAGTGCATCAGCCCACAACGAATGAGGGTCGGCAGGTCACCGGGAGTGTTCACGAACTGTTCCCAGTCAGCGAGGGCCTCAGGTAGGTCGCCGGGCAGAGGAGGGACGTAAATCGCTGTATCAGGGCTATCTGTAGTCGAACCGACCCATACAGGCGTCCGCCTGAACTCGCCGGGCAGCTTCTCTTGGCCGCGGACGCCAGACAGGAGGGTCTTGTGGAGTTGCAGTATCAGCCGCTGCGTGATCGGCAGCTCCTTAACCAACTGGTACCCCTGACGAGTAGCGGAGATGTAGCGCTCGACCTCAGCCACATCCTCGCTTTGCGACGGCGTGCCGCCCGCCTCGGCCTGGAGGACCTCGGACAGAGAGGCTTGCGTCCCCTCAATCCGCGAGCTCGCCAGGGCCTCCTGCGTCAGGTATGGACCCAGGAGCAACTCGGGATCCTTGATCAAGGTCCCCAGACCCTGAAGCCGCCCGAGAGATGAGTCAGCCTCCGACAGTGCTCGGACAGTCACTGACCTCAAACCGAGGTCACGCGGCATGGGTGCTGGCTTGAAGTACCAGAACGCCCACCGATTGCCTGGCTCGCGCGTCGCCGATCCAAAGTCAGGCGCGGTGAAGTCTTCGGGTTTCATGCGCCCATACTAGCAAGTCAAAGGGCAGAATAGTTGCAGCGTAGGGCCGCCATGCCAACGGGACTAGCGTTTCCAGAAATTTATGCCAAATCGAACTCGGATCAAGTTGGTAGGTGGCATGCCCGCCGCGACGGGCTGTTGGTGCGTGCCCGCGGGTAGCAAGAGGCCTCGGTTCCGACTTGCCGCGTGCAGACAGCGGGGCACCTGCTGTTGCCGCGTGGGATGCACGCTGCAACTGTTTCCCGCCTTTCCTAGCCGCGTGGCGTGACGGTGCAACGGGCTGTTGGTGCGTGCCCGCGGGTAGCAAGAGCCCCCAGTTCCGACTTGCCGCGTGCGGACAGCGGGGCACCTGCTGTTGCTGCGTGGGATGCACGCTGCAACTGTATCCCGCTTTTCCTAGCCGCGTGGCGTGACGGTGCAACGGGCTGTTGGTGCGCGCCCGCGGGTAGCAAGAGCCCCCAGTTCCGACTTGCCGCGTGCGGACAGCGGGGCACCTGCTGTTGCTGCGTGGGATGCACGCTGCAACTGCTTCCCAGTCTTCCTAGCCGCGTGGCTCGACGGTGCAACGGGCTGTTGGTGCGTGCCCGCATGTAGAAAGAGCCCCCGTTCCGACTTGCCGGGCGGAGGTCCAGGAGAAGTTCGACCGCGACGCCCGCAAGGTCGCCGTCGCGGCCTCACGGGCCGTCGACCGGCGGATGGACGACCCGGCGCGCTCCGCGCGGCAGTCGGCGACTCGACGAGCTGCGTAAAACCGCCACATACGTACGCTGGAGCCGCACTAACTCCTCTGTTCCCGACGACGTCCGAGGCCACCTGCCAGCGTGAAGATCTGGACCCACATCCGCCACTCGACTGGCCAGCAAGCAGTCGGTCGGCAACAGGGTCGGGCCCAGCGCGGCACACGTCAGCGCAGCAACAAGCGGCCAGGCGCACCCAGCATTGACAGCAGCGCCTCCGTCGCGAATCGATACCCCACCCGGGCTCGCGCCCCGCAGGCCATACGCGAGGACAACCCTGCCAGCTTGGCACCATTGACCCCCGCCCCCGCCCCCGCCCCCGCCCCCGTCCCCAGGGCACAGATGGGGCACGACCCCCACACGCGGCCGAAGAAACCTCAGGTCAGCGCGTTGCCCGCCCAGGCCGAGGAGCTCGTCGACTCAGATACCCCACCCGGGTAGCACAAGGCCCTCTGGCCTGCGAGAAACCGCAGGTCAGAGGACCTTGAGTTGGTGCTGTGGCAGATCCAGGATTCGAACCTGGGAAGCTTTCGCGACGGATTAACAGACCCCACTCCTCCACCGGGCACCAGCAAGAACCCGCGAGCCCCGAGGCCCTGGGGCACACATGAGGCACGGGAACGGTGTGCACATCGACCGCCCGCAGGCGGCGCGCCAAACCAATGACCTGCCCTACAGCCTGGTTTCCATTCGGCGTGATGAGTCCTCAGGCGGGAACGGTGTCTGTGGGTGAGGCTAGCTCATACTCGATCGGGGTCTGGTAGCCGAGCGCGGAGTGACGGCGTTGTCGGTTGTGGAAGATCTCGATGTACTCGAAGATCGCGTTCGCGAGTTCGACTCGGGTCCTCCACTTGCGGCGGTTGAGGAGCT
>NZ_JAMOIL010000040.1 GCF_023656415.1 Nocardioides bruguierae | reverse complement strand
CACGATCAGACGCTCGGGGCCGCCAGGCCGGTCGCGGCGGGTGGCGCGGTGAGGCGGGTACGGGGGGTCAGCGATCGCGAGCTTCATGACGAGACCTCCCCTGAGGTGGACGACGGCTCGGGACGGATTGACTGGTCGCAGATCGACTCGACACGACGAGTCGCGGCGCGCTTAGTCCAGCCTCTGCCGGCGTTGTGGCCGCCGTGCTGGTGCTCTGCCAGGTACCCGTTGAACGAGTTTCGGATGGCGCGCCAGTTGCGATCGGCGGCCCAGTGGCGCCAGAGGTGCCACTGGGAGCGCACCTCGCCGCGCGCTATCCTCCAGCGCGCACCAGACAGGGCTGGGTGGCGCACGGTGAGCGCGCGGAGGATGGTGTGCAGGCGTCGCAGGACGCCCACGGCGTACACGTCGGTCTCGGCGGGCATCACAGGCTCCCCTCGGTTGGGTCGTTCGTGGACGACGGCTCGGGACGGACTGCGCCGTTCTCGGGCTGGTCGTCGGCGGCCTGCTGAGCGGGCCGAGTCTGGCGACCCTGCGCCGCGACCCAAGCGGCGATCGCAGACTGGTCGCCAGCGGCCCCCCACATCGTTTCCAAGGTGGGGCCGTCGCACTCATGGCAGATGAAAGCGACGCTTCGAGTTCCGTCAGGCAAGGCCGCGCCGTAGGCCAGGACGGCCCGCCTGGCGCCGCACCAGGAACAGACCTTCGCCTCAGTCTCGGGCTGCTGCTCAGGCACCGGAGCCCTCCTCGCGCTGGTCGGTCGTGGACGACTGACGCGATGCGGCCGGCCCCGTGGCGGGGTTCTCGGTGGTGTCGGGGTCGGCGGGGCCTAGGAGCCTCTCGGCGTGGTCGACGTGGCCGTGGAAGCGTTCCCAGGCGGCCTGGCGGGTGATGCCCAGCGGGGCGGCGATCCCGGCCCAGGAGCGGCCGGCGCGGCGTGCGCGGACGACGTGGGTGATGAGGGTGGCGCGGGCCTGGTCGATGCCGGCGGCGCCCTCGCGGATGAGCTCGTCGAAGTCGACGACCTCAGGCTTCTCGTGCTGCTCGGTGGCGTCGTCCTCGATGTAGGGCTCGAGGACGTCGGGGTGGGTGGTGGTCACGGGTGTCTCCTGGGTCATCAGCGGGGTGGTCAGGCGGTGGGCGTGCCGGAGGTGTCGGCCGGCTGGTCGGGGTCGTGGGTCGTGCCGCACAGGACGCACTTGCCCTGCTGCCCGGACACGTGGTGGAGGTGCTGGCGCTCGTCGGCGCGGATCACGGACTCCCAGCACTCGCCGCAGGCCATGCCGCCGACGGACGCGGCGCCCTTGGACTTGTGCTTGTTCCGCCGGCAGCGGGCCTGGGCCCGGGTGGCGAGCTGGTGGGTGGAGGAGAGGTGCTGGGCGGACTTCTTGCCGCGGGCGTTGGGGCGGGCGGTTCCGGAGGCGTCGCGGGCGAGGTTGGTGGCGGCGGCGATGGAGATCTGCCCGTTGCGGAGCTGCTCCTGGTCCTCGACGGCCAGCGCGAGGAGGGAGCGGCGGTTGCTGACGTAGTTCTGGGGGCGGCCGATCCGGCGGCCGATCTCGGCGTCGGTGAGGCCGGTGGCCTTGAGCTTGGCGATCGCGCGGGCTTCCTCGATGGGGTCCAGGCCGGCGCGCTGCCCGTTCTCGACGAGCATGGTGAGGAGTTCGCTGTCGGGCAGCATCGTCTTGCGGACGATGACCGGGACGGCGTCGAGCTGGAGGCGGAGCGCGGCGGCGTGGCGGCGGTGGCCGGCGACGATCTGGAGCTTGTCGTCGCCGTCGATGCGCTGGGCGATGATCGGCTGGATGAGGCCGTTCTCGCGGATCGACTGTGCCAGCGCGGTGATCTCGGTGAGCTGGGCGCGGGGGTTGTTCGGTGACGGCTTGAGGTCGTAGGGGCTGATGAGGGCGTACCCGGCGAGGGGCCGGACGGTGGTGGCGGTCATGGTCAGGCTCCGGGCAGATCGGTGGGCAGGTGCAGGGACGGGAGCTGCAGGTCGGGAAAGGCGGTCGCGAAGCCGGCGCGGACGGTGATGACGGCGGCGAGGCGGTGGTCGCGGATGCGGGCGGGGTCGCCCCACACGGCCTGGGAGGCGTCGTGCTGGGTGACGCCGGCGGACATGAGGTCGAGGACGTTGTCCCAGGCGGGGTCGTGGGCGATGCCGGTGGTGTCGTAGCCGCGGTGCGTGGTCGCCGGGTGGGGTGCGGTCTGCGCGAGCGCGGCGCCGGGAGGGTGCGGCAGCACCGTCGTGGAGGTCACCGGTCCACTCCGTGCTGGGCGGCCTTCTGGGCGGCGACGAGGGCGGCGTCCAGGGTGTGCTTGTCGTAGATGACGGTGGTCTGCATCCGGGTGCCGGCGCTGTTGGCGAGCTGCTCGACGGCGGCGCGGATGCGGTCGGGGTCGTGGTGCGCCTCGCGGGTGACGTGGCGGATCAGGTCGATGGCGGCCTGGGCGTCGCCGTTGGTGGTGATGGCCATGGGTGGTGTCTCCTCAGTGGGCCAGGTGGGCAGGCGGGTAGGGGTCAGCGGTTGGCGAGGGTGTCGAGGACGTCGCGCATGACCTCGGCCTGCGTGTCGTCGGCCGGGTCGGGGACGGGGTCGTGGGCGTCGATGGCCTGGAGGGTGGGGCAGGGCCACGGGATGTGGACGTCGGTGCGGCCGCGGGAGCACTCGTCGCAGTAGACGTAGGCCGGGGGGCAGGTGAGGCAGACGGGGCCGTCGCCGTAGCCGGTGTCGACGTGCTCGTGGTCGTGCTCGACGGGGTTGAAGTGCTCGTCGTGTGCGGCGGGGCAGCTGGTTGCCGGGGCGTGGATGGTGACGTGGGTGTGGAGGTCGCGGACGGCGGTGACGGCGTCGCGGGCTCGGGTTTCGGCCATGGTGGCCTCCTTCTCCCGGGTGACCCGGGTGACGAGCTCCTCGATGGGCCGCTGGAGCTTGCTGGTGGGGTTCATGTGCCACTCGTGGCGGAAGGCGATGGGGTCGGCCTTGCACTCGCAGAGCGGGTAGGGGCAGACGCAGGGGTGGCGGCGGCGTCGGGCGCGGTGGTTGGCCTCGCAGCGGACGAACACGGCGTCGTGGAGGTACTGGACGAGGGTGTGGTCGCCGCACCAGGGGCAGGGCCAGGGGAGGGTGACGCGGTCGTTGCCTTCGACGACGAGGCGGACGTCGTCGACGAGGTCGCGGAGGTCGTGGTCGACCTGGGGGAGGAGGGTGCGGGAGGGGCAGGCCATGACGAGCGCGCGGAGGCGGTGCGCGAGGGTGGTGGGGGTGGTGTCGACGGTGGTGGCGGCGGTGACGGTGGCCGGGCCCTCGGGCATGGGGCCGATGAAGCCGCGGGGCCGGGGCATGGGCCGGGTGGGCTGGACGTCGGGGCGGGTGGCGCGGTGCTCGTCGCCGGGGACGCGGAGGTGGTTGCGGCGCAGGTGCTGCTCGAGGCGGTGGGTGTGCCAGGCGAGGACGTAGGTGACGTCGACGTCGGTCAGGACGCCCCGCTCGTTGCCGGGGGCGGGGATGCGGCCGGTGCCGGCGACGCGGTGGTCGCGGTTGAGCCAGTCCTGCCCGAGGCCGTCCTGGCCTCGGTCGGGCTGGGCGAGGCGGTCGGCGCGCTCTTCGCGGGCGAGGCGGTCGGCGGCCTCGGCGCCGCTGGTGGTCATGAACCCGAGGGACCGCTGTCGGCTGGTGGTGAGGTCGTGGAGGGCGGGGAGGAGGCCGACGAGCTCGGTGATGTGCTGGCTGATGATGGTCTGGGTGTCGGCGACGCGGACACAGCCGACGCGGCGAGCGTGGGGGTTCTCGCTGCTGGACGGGATCACCGGACGTCTCCTGACTGGTCGGCCTGCTGCTGCGCCTGCTGGGGCTGGTGGGTGTCGAGGGCGGTCTGGGGGCCGGTGGGGTTGCGGCGGGCGTGGGCGCGGAGGGCGCGGAGGCGGCGCTCGCGGGTGACGGTCGCCGGGTCGTAGGCCAGGGCGTCGGGGTGGTCGAGGAGGGCGTTGAACCGAGCGACGAACTTCGTCAGGGACTCGCGCCACCGGGCGTACACGGCGGTCTCCTTCGCCCCGGCGTGCTTGAACCGGAGGCGGCCGAACTCCAGGCGCTCGTAGTCCCGGGCGCCGAGGCGATCCGGCATCTGCCCGGCCTCGGCGCCGTGCTTGCTGGTGCTGGTCGGGTCGGTCATCGGTCAGCCCCCGCGGTCTCCCGGGCCTGGGCGGCGTGCCGATGGGCGGCGATCTGCTGGCGGGCGGTCTGCGCGGCGGCCTTGGCGGCCGGCGAGGTGCCGCGGGTCTCGGCGCGGGCTGCGGCGCGGTCGGCCTGGTCGCGGAGGCGACGGTCGCGGTTGTCGAGAACGGCGGCGCGGCGGCGGGACTTCTCCATCTGGCGGGGCGTGGTGCCGCAGGCCCGGCAGCAGTCGCCGGGGGCGTCGGTGTGCCGGGGGCAGCCGGTCGGCTGCTCGGCGGCGGAGCCGGCCGGGCTGGTGCTGGCGGTGGTGATGGCCGGGGCCGCTGCGGTGGGGCGGCTGGTGGTCTGGCTGGCCGCGTCGCTCCCCCCGCTGGCGGGGGGTTGGGGGGGTAGTCCCTGGGTCAAGGACGGGTCGGGTGACACAGCTGTGTCACCCCGTGGCGTCGAATCTGTCACCCCGTGTGTCACCCCGTGGGCCATCGACGGGGTGACAGGCTGACACCCCGTGACCTCGTGACGGGGTGACACGGTGACACCCCGTGCGGGGGAGTCCTGACCGGCGGCCTGTGCCGGGTCGGTGTGGCCGGTGGGGCCGGTGTGGCCGGTGGGGGCAGTGCCAAGGGTCGTGTCGGGGCGCGTCTCCGGGGTTGCCCAGGCGGCCTGGGTGGTGTCGCTCATCGCGAGGTCCCAGACGGTGGGGCGGCGGTCGGCGCGGATGTAGGCCACCTGCCGCTGGTCGCCCTGGCGGATCAGGCCCTGGGCCTGGAGGCGCTGGAGGATGCGGACGACGGTGCGCTCGGAGCACTCGGCGTCCTCGGCCATGGTCGCCTTCGACGGGAAGGCGTGCCGGCCGTCCTTGTGGGCGTGGTTCGCGAGCGACTGCAGGACGAGCTTCCCCCGGGGGTCGCCCACCTTGACGCTCAGGGCCCACGTCATGGCCTCGATGCTCACTGCGGTGTTCCTTCGGTCGTGCGCGTGCTGGTGCTGGTGCTGGGGCCGGCTTCCTGGTTTGTGGTGTGCACGGGCCGGACGACGCCGTCGGGGAACGACTCCCGGGCGGCCGGGGCCGGGGCGAGCTCGACCCACATGCAGCCGTCGCGGACGCCCTTCACGGGGTCGTGGATCCAGCACGTGGCGGCGGGGGCGACCTTGAAGTGGTCGCCGGGCAGGATGGCCTTCTTCACGAGCGCGTCCTGGACGACCTTGAGGAGGGGGAACATGCCGTCGGCGTCGCGCTGCTGATTGTTCGCCGGCCGGAAGTGCAGGACCACCAGCACCCGCTCGTGCACGGGTGCGGGGCGGGCCGCGGTGATGGCCCACATGGCCTCCGTGAGGAGCTGCTCGACCTTCAGCGCCCGGGCCTTGGGCTTGGTGGAGCGCAGGGCCTGGTTCGCGGTCGTGGGAGGCGTCTTCCAGGGGAGGACGATCTCGACGGGCAGGGTCACGCGCGGCCATCCTCGGGACGGACCGAGCTGGTCTCCCAGATCAGCAGCGCGATGCCGAACGGCGGCCGGTCGCCCTTGGTGGGGCAGTCCCAGCCCTCGGGGTGGTCGAAGCGCATCCGGCCGCGCAGGAACTCCACGCGCAGCGGCGAGTCGGCTCGATCGCGGAACGGCTCGACGTGGTCCTGCCACCACGCCTGCTCGACGCGGTTGGCCGGGACGAGCATGACGATCCGCTCGCACTCCTGCCAGGAGTCCCACGCCTTGCGGACCCAGGAGCCCAGGTCAGTGACCCCGGGGACGCGAGAGAAGGGCGGGTTGCACCAGACGCGGCCGGACCAGTCCTGGGCGAGGCCGTCGTCCGCGATCGAGAAGAACCGGGGCGCCTTGGCGTTGTGCGGGGCGGCGGCGACGTCGAGCGTGAATGGTGCGCCGAAGCGGGCCTCCAGCTCGTGGATGAACTCCCACTTCGTGCCCCGGTCGTCGATCGAGTCCAGGGCGCCGCGCACGGCGGTCTGCTGCGGGTGGTTCTCCGCCTTGAAGCCGGCGAGCATCAGCCGACCTCCCCGGGGCTGGACGGCTGGCCGTCCTCCAGCTCGCGTTCCCAGGCGGCGAAGTCGGCGTCGGCCGGCCAGCCCTTCGCGGTGGCGGCCGGGGCGGTGGTACACCGGCAGTTGGGGTGGCGCTGCTCGTGGGCTGCGGTGTAGGTGGCGCGGTCGGTGTCGGTCAGGTCGGCGTACAGGCGGGCCTTGGTCTGCTGGTCGCGGGTGGGTGCGAGGGGGCCGCCGCGGAGGCGGTCGCGGGCGGCGTCGGCGCTGATGGCGAGGGCCCAGCCGGTGACGGCGATGACGGTGCGGGTGACGGACCAGGGGGTCATCGGGTCACCCCCGTGACGACGCGACGGCCCGGGGCCGGGTGGCCGGCGGGGCGGAGCCCGCGGGGCGGGAGGCTGGTGCGGGCGGTGGCCGGCCGCGCGCCGGTGGCGCGGCGGGGCTTGGCGCGGCGGCGGCGCCACCAGGCGCGGATGCCGTCGACGACACCGAGGACGGTGAGGACGAGCATCGGGGCGAGGATGAGGACGGCGGGGCCGCTGGTCAGGGTGTCCACTCAGACCACCGCCAGCGCGGTGGTCTGGGCGATGTGGAACTCGGTGCACAGCCGCTCGAAGCCCTTGCCGGTGACGCGGATCTGCGGGGCGACCTGGTGGAGCTGGCCGTCGCGGTCGGTGCGGGGCCGCTGGGGACGCTCGGTGACCAGGCGCTGCTCGATGGCGCGCTGGGTTGCGCGCCAGGCGCCGCCGCCGCGGCGGTAGACCCAGCCGAGGTTGTTGAGGACGGCGAAGAGCCGGTTCTGGCCGGTCTGCGCGCCGGCGCGGCACAGCATCTTGGCGGTGTCCCCGACGGAGAAGTCGCCGTTGGCGGAGGCGATCTCCTGCCAGCGGGCGGCCGGGGCGGCGAGGGCGTCGCGCTGGGCCTCCATGGCCCGTGCGCGGGCCTCGGCGGCGATGCGCTCGGTCTCGGCGGCGTGGGCGAGCTCGATCAGCTCGAGGCGGGACAGCTCGCGCTGGGGAACCGGGGTGCCGTAGGAGCCGGTGCGGCGGATGGAGGGGAGGACCTCGTGGGTGACCCACCGCTTGAAGTCGCGGACGCGGGGTGCGCGGCTGCGGATGATGGCGGAGTAGAGGCCGGCCTCGTTGATGATGGTGACGGTCTGGTCTCCGCCAGGGGTACTCACCACGTGGGGACCCTTCTCGTCGTCGTCGAGTCCGCGGGTGAGGTGGTACGCCTCGCGGTAGTCGAGGACGCTGGCTGCGTCGCCGGCGACGAACCACGGGTCGCCGTTGACGATGACCATCCGGATCGGGTGGCCGTTGAAGGAGTAGGACAGGGTCTCGTTCTGGGTGCTGTCGAGCTGGTTCACGGGTTGCTCCTGCGGGTGGAGGTATTCCGGGTCCTGGTGCTGGTCTTGGTGCTCGTCTTGCGGCGGCCGGGGCGGGGGCCCTGGTCGGGGGTCTGCGGGGGCAGGGGCGTGTGGGTGCGGGCTCGGTTGATGCCGAGGTCGTGCTCGCGGCGGGCCTTGTCCTTGCGGATCTCGCGGGCGGCGGCCTTGCGGTTCTCGGTCGCGGCGAGGGACGCGGCGTCGAGGTCGGCCCACAGGGCGGCGTGGGGCTGGCCGGCGAACCGCTCGCGGCGCATGGAGATCAGCTCGGTGAGGGTCGCGGCGACGCGGGTCTCCTCGTGCCGGACCGGGCGGCCGGGGCGGGCGCTCGCGAGGGCGGCGGCCATGCGCTGCTCGCTGGCGCGGTGGCCGAGGACCAGGAGGGAGACGTGCGCGATGTGCTCGAGCTCGGCGAGCGTCTCGGCGGCGATGACCTGGGCCCACGCGTCGAGGTAGGTGAGGTCGGCGTACCGGGCGGCGTACTGGTCGCGGGTCGGCCGGAACGGCTCCGCCGCGCTGGCGCTGGTGCTGGTGCTGGCCGGCGTGGCGGGCACAGGGGTGGTGGCCCGGGCCTGGTCGGGAGAGGCGACCGGGCCCGGGCCGGTGGGCGTCGACTGCCTGGCCCCCTTGGACAGGCAGGTGACGCACCGTGCGCACACGCGGTGGCCGCTGACGGGGCCGGTCGATGCGAGGCGACCGGTCTGGATGACCGTGAGGCGGCGGGTGTGGGCACGGCAGTAGGCCCGGCGGGCACGGGGGACATGCCCGCCGGGGGTGAGTGGGCCCACGTAGACGTGGGCGACGCCGGTGGGGCGGGAGACGTACACGGCGCCGAGGCCGGCCGCGGTGAGCATGTCGACGTTCACGAGCGGGTGTCTCCTTCCTGCGGGCGTGAGGGGATGCCGGTGGACGGCCCCCGGTTAAGGGGCCGTTGCTGACGAGGACGCAGACCGCTCACCCGGCTCGGGCGGGCCGTCCACCGGGGCTAGGAGGCGCGCTGCGCCTTGAGGCGCTCGATCTCGGTGCGGGCGATGGCGTAGGACGACGTCCGGCCCTCGCCGATCTTCTGGGCCGCGATGCGGCCGGCCTTGATCTGGTACAGGACCGTGCTGCGGCTGACGCCGAGCTCGGCCGCTGCCATCACGACGTTGAGCGCGTCCACGTTGTTGGGCGCCAGGTCAAGGGCGGGACGAACTTCCATGGTTGGAGCATGTCGTAAGTAGGGCATTTTCACAACATTGGGCGTGAAGTTTCTTGAAGAAACTTCTGCCCCTGCTTGCGAAACTTCGTGAAACTGGGCACCATGGTCGGCATGTGGAACGAGACCAACGGTGCGATCCCGCAGTGGACGCAAGGCGACCGCCTGCGCAAGGCACGCCAGAAGACCGGCATGACGGCGCGCGAGTTCGCCAACGAGCTCGGCGTCTCCCACGGCACGATCACGAACGCGGAGAACGACAACCGCGACGTGCGAGCCATCACGATCAAGCTGTGGGCGCTGGTCACCGGTGTTCCGCTGCAGTGGCTGCAGACCGGCGTCGCGCCGACCGACGTGCCCGACCCGAACAGCCCGGCGCTCCAGCCGGCGGGCCCGGCCTACCAGCCGGCCATCGACGACCTCACCGCCTCGAAGCGCACCCGCGTCGGAAAGGGCGCCGGTACTGCGGGGTAGTGTTCCGGGACGTGTCCGACGCGCATGCAGGCCCTTCGTCCGCCCCCACCGACGCCGCCGGCCCCCTCCTGATCGCCGGGTCGATCGCCACCGACCACCTGATGGGCTACTCCGGCACGTTCCGGGACTCCCTCGTGGTCGAGCAGCTGGACAAGGTGTCGCTCTCCTTCCTCGTCGACGACCTGGAGATCCGCCGCGGCGGCGTCGCCGCGAACATGTGCTTCGGGCTCGGCGTGCTGGGCGTGCGCGGCGTGCTCGTCGGCGCGGCCGGGGAGGACTTCGCCGACTACCGGTCCTGGCTGGAGCGGCACGGCGTCGACTGCAGCCACGTGCACATCTCCGAGTCCCGGCACACCGCCCGGTTCGTGTGCACCACCGACCCCACCGGCGCGCAGATCGCCTCGTTCTACCCGGGCGCCATGAGCGAGGCCCGGATGATCGAGCTCGGCCCGATCACCCAGTCCCTGGGCGCCCCCTCCTACGTCCTCGTGGGCGCCGACGACCCCGACGGGATGCTGCGCCACACGCAGGAGTGCCGCCAGCGCGGCTACGCCTTCATCGCCGACCCCAGCCAGCAGCTGGCCTTCGGCGACGGCGACCTCATCCGCGACCTCGTCGACGGCGCCGCGATCCTGTTCTCCAACGAGTACGAGTCGCACATGATCGCCCAGAAGACCGGCTGGGACGACGCGGAGGTCCTGGCCCGCGTCGGCGTGCAGGTCACCACTCTCGGCAAGGACGGCGTCCGCATCCGCCGCCGCAGCGAGGACGACGTCGTGGTCGCCGCGGCCGCCGACGTCACCGCCGTGGAGCCCACCGGCGTGGGCGACGCGTTCCGGGCGGGGTTCCTCGCGGCCGCCTCGTGGGGCCTCGGCCTCGAGCGCGCCGCCCAGGTCGGCTGCGTGCTGGCCGCCTACGTCGTGGAGACCGTCGGCACCCAGGAGTACGCGTTCTCCTCGGCGGGCTTCCTGCGGCGCGTGCGCGACTCCTACGGCGACGTGCCGGCCGACGAGGTCGCCCCGCACCTGCCCTGAGCCCCGCCGCCGGGGGGCGCGTCAGTCCCGCCGGCGCACCAGGTACCGGGCCACGCCGTCGACCGCGACGTCCTCGCCCAGGTACTCCTGGGCGCGCATCCGCGCCCAGGCGGGCACGTCGGCCCGCGCCGCCGGGTCCTCGGCGACCACGGCCAGCACCTCGCCCGGCGCCACGTCGCCGAGGTGGCGGGCCAGCTCGATGACGGGCCGCGGGCAGGGCAGCCCCCGGCAGTCGAGCTCGAGCGCGGGCTCGGGCAGGGCGGCGCCGCTGCCCGTCGTCCCGCCCATCCCCCCGCTCGTGACCTCGGGTGCCCCGTCGCTCACAGGCCGACCTCCGCGCGCAGCCGCGCGACGACGTCCGGCAGCACGTGGCACAGGCGCTCGACGTCGTCGTCGGTGACCTCGGGGGCCAGGGAGACGCGGACGTTGCCGTGCGTCAGCGCCCCGACGGCGGCGAGCACGTGGCTCGGCTCCAGGGTCGAGGCGGTGCAGGCCGAGCCGCTGGCCACGGCGAACCCGTGCCGGTCCAGCTCGCGCACCAGCGCGTCACCGGGCAGGTAGAGGCAGGAGAAGGTCAGCAGGTGGGGGAGCCGGTCGTCGGGATCGCCGACGAGGTCGACGTCGGGCAGCGTCGCCGCGGTCGCCCGGATCCGGTCCACCAGCCGGCGACGACGCGCGTCGACCCCCGCCCGCTCCGCGAGCGTGCCCCGCAGCGCCGCAGCCGCGGCGAGGGCGAGCGGCGCGTCGGGCAGTGCCCCGCCGGCGTCCTGCGGCCCGGGGTCGCCGGGGAAGGGGTTGAGCCACCGGGCGCCGTGCCGCACGAGCAGCACCCCGACGCCGCCGGGCCCGCCCCACGAGGTCGCGTGCCCCGCGGCCGCCGCCCAGCCCTCGCGCGGCAGGTCGAGCAGGCCGAGGCTCGCGGAGCCGTCGACGAAGAGGTCCACGGACTCCGGGAGCGCCACCGCGCCCACGGGCTGGGTGGTGCCGATCTCGTGGTTGGCCAGCTGCAGGGCGACGGCCGCGGTGCCGGGAGCGCGCGCCAGGCGCTCCAGCGCGTCCAGGTCGACCCGGCCGTCGCGACCGACGGGGGCCTCGTGCACGGACCCGCCGTGCACCTGCGCCCACCAGGACGCGGCGTGGCGCACGTGGGCGTGCTCGACCGGCGCCAGCACCAGGTCGCGGGCCCCGGCGTCGAGCCGGGCCCGGGCCAGGCCGAGCAGGCCTCGCTGCACCGCGTCGACGGGGGAGGTGAACCGCACCTCGTCCCGGCGCACCCCGAGCGACCCGGCGACGACCTCGCGGGCGTTCTCCAGCAGCAGCCGCGCGTCCCGCCCGGCCCGGTGCAGCGCCCGGGGGTCGGCCCAGCCCCGGGCCAGCGCGGCGTCGAGGACCTCCAGCGCAGCCGGGTGCAGCGGACGGCCCGCCGCGGCGTCCAGCAGCACGGGCGCGGACGCGGGGGTGGACGCGGGGGTGGACGCGGGGGCGGGGTCGGTCTGGTCCTGCACGCCTCGCAGCGTAGGCGTCCGGGCTGGACGTCGGCCGCCCGGCACCGGGCGCCACCCGGCGCGGCAGGAGGCCCGCTCGCGGCGCTCCTGCGGTCGGGCGTCTTCCTGAGAGGACACCGAGGTAGCGGTGTGCACGAGTTCGGGAGAGACTGAGAGCAGCCCCCGCACCAGCCTGTGGGCGACCTGTGCCCCCGGCGGCGCGGGACGCGCGCAGGAGGTACCCGGTGGCGCTGTCGCAGATCTGCTCGCGGTACCCTGCGGCGTACTTCTGTTCGTTTGAGAGGAAGGCTCCAGCGTTGAGTCTGCAGCTCCCGAAGAGGGCCCCGGGACGTCGTCGCCGCGGTGCTCGTGCCGCGGCGCTCGCCGCCACGGGCCTCGCCGTCGCCACCCTGGCCGGCTGCTCGTCCGAGGCGCAGGGTGAGTGGTCCCGGATCGCGATGCCCGAACCGGCCACCGAGCAGGGTGAGTCCACCCTCGCCCTGTGGCAGGGCTCCTGGATCGCCGCGCTCGTCATCGGCGTCATCGTGTGGGGCCTCATCGCCTACGCGGTCATCGTCTACCGGCGCCGCAGCGCCGACGAGATCCCGGTCCAGACGCGCTACAACCTGCCCCTGGAGATCTTCTACACGATCGTCCCGGTGATCATGGTCGTGGTGCTCTTCGCCCACACCGTGCGCACGCAGGAGATCCTGCTGGACACCTCCACCGAGCCCGACCTGACCGTCGAGGTCACCGGCCAGCAGTGGCAGTGGACGTTCAACTACGGCATCGGCGAGCAGGACTGGACCGCCGACGACGACAAGATGGACGACGTGTACCCCTACTCGGAGTACGCCTACACAGTCGGCACCCCGTCGGACATCCCGACCCTGTACCTGCCCGTCGGCGAGACCGTGCGGTTCAACCTGCACTCGCCCGACGTGATCCACGACTTCGGCGTCCCCGGCTTCCTCATGAAGATGGACGTCATCCCGGGCCGGGTGAACACCTTCCAGGTGACCCCGACCGAGACCGGCACCTACGCCGGCAAGTGCTACGAGCTCTGCGGCGTGTACCACTCCCGCATGCTCTTCAACGTCGAGGTCGTCGAGCCCGACGAGTACGAGGCGGCCGTCCAGGCCCTGGAGGACGCCGGCCAGACCTCCGAGCTGCCGCTGATCGGTGGCTCCGAGGCCAACACCCAGGCCGGTCTCGAGACCGAGGAGGACGGCGAATGACCGCCACCGCAGCAGCACCGGGCACCGCGGCGCCCGGGGGCGGGCGCCGCCCGCTCGGCGAGCACCTCGCCACCATCCTGACCACGACCGACCACAAGCTGCTCGGCAAGATGTACCTGGTCACGTCGTTCGCCTGGTTCCTCATCGGCGGCGTCATGGCCCTGTTCATCCGCGCCGAGCTGGCCTACCCGGGCCAGCAGGTCGTGAACGACGAGCTGTACAACCAGCTCTTCACGATGCACGGCACGATCATGCTGCTGATGTTCGCGACGCCCGCGTTCTTCGGCTTCGCCAACGTGATCATGCCGCTGCAGATCGGTGCCCCCGACGTGGCGTTCCCCCGCCTGAACGCGCTGAGCTACTGGCTCTACGCGATCGGCGGCCTGATCGTCCTCTCGGGCTTCCTGACCCCGACCGGTGCGGCCGACTTCGGCTGGTTCGCCTACGTGCCGCTCTCCGACGCGGTGCGCTCCCCGGGTGCCGGTGGCGACCTGTGGATCCTCGGCCTGTACATGTCCGGCCTGGGCACCATCCTCGGCTCGGTCAACTTCATCACCACGATCATCTGCATGCGTGCGCCGGGCATGACGATGTTCCGCATGCCGATCTTCGTGTGGAACACGCTGATCACCAGCCTGCTCGCCCTGATCGCCTTCCAGGTGCTCACCGGCGCGATGCTGATGCTGGCCGCGGACCGTCTGGTCGGCGCGCACGTGTACGACACCGCGCACGGCGGCCCGATCCTGTGGCAGCACCTGTTCTGGTTCTTCGGTCACCCGGAGGTCTACATCATCGCGCTGCCGTTCTTCGGCATCGTGACGGAGATCCTCCCGGTCTTCAGCCGCAAGCCGATCTTCGGCTACGTCGGCCTGGTCGGCGCGACGCTCGGCATCGCGATCCTGTCGGTGGCCGTGTGGGCCCACCACATGTTCGTCACCGGTGCCGTGGACGTGGCCTTCTTCTCCGGCATGACGTTCCTGATCGCGGTACCCACCGGCGTGAAGTTCTTCAACTGGATCTTCACCATGTGGGGCGGCTCGATCAGCATGGACACCCCCATGCTCTGGTCCGTGGGCTTCCTGGTCACCTTCCTCTTCGGTGGCCTGACCGGCGTCATCCTGGCCAGCCCCCCGCTGGACTTCCACGTCTCGGACTCCTACTTCGTGGTGGCGCACTTCCACTACGTGGTCTTCGGCACCGTGGTGTTCGCGACCTTCGCCGGCTTCTACTTCTGGTGGCCCAAGTTCACCGGCAAGATGCTGGACGAGCGTCTCGGCAAGCTGCACTTCTGGCTGCTGACGATCGGCTTCCACACCACCTTCCTGGTCCAGCACTGGCTGGGCGTCGAGGGCATGCCGCGCCGCTACGCGGACTACCTGCCCGGCGACGGGTTCACGTTCCTCAACCAGGTGTCGACGGTCGGGGCGTTCCTGCTCAGCCTCTCGATGCTGCCGTTCTTCTGGAACGTGTGGACCAGCCGCAACGCGCCCATGGTCAACATGGACGACCCGTGGGGCTGGGGCCGCTCGCTCGAGTGGGCGACCGCCTCCCCGCCGCCGCGGCACAACTTCCACACCCTGCCGCGCATCCGCTCGGAGTCGCCGGCGTTCGACCTCCACCACCCGGAGATCGCCGCGCTGGAGCTGGAGCACAACATGGCGATGGCCAACGGCCACGCCGCGGACGCGCCCGACGTGAACGGTCGCCAGGAGATGCTCGACGAGAACAACGGTGAAGGGGGCGCCCGATGAAGGCGGAGTCCTGGATCTTTGCGATCTGCACGGTCTTCTTCGTCCTGGTGACGCCGGCCTACTGGCTGATCACCTCCGCCGGTGCCACCGGCGGCGACTGGACCGGCACCGTCGCGCTGCTCATGACCGCGCTGCTGACGGCGCTGATCACCCTCTACCTGGGTGTGATCGCCAAGCGCGGGCACGAGCGCCCCGAGGACCGTCAGGACGGCGAGATCGCCGACGGCGCCGGTGAGTACGGCTTCTTCGCGCCGTTCTCGTGGTGGCCCCTGTGGTGCGCGCTGGCGCTCGGCGTCATCTGCTACTCGGTGGCGCTCCAGGCCTGGTGGCTGGCCATCATCGGTGCGGTGCCCGGCATCATCGCCGTGTGCGGCCTGGTCTTCGAGTACTACCGGGGCGAGTTCGCCCACTGAGCCATCGCGGCGCACCCGCCGCACCCGGTTCCTCCTCCCAGGGCCCCGTCCGCGATCCGCGGGCGGGGCCCTGTGGCGTTCGGAGCCGGCCACGGTGGGAGCACGCCGCCTCGCCGCACCCGCGAGGGTGGGGCTCACAGGGACCCGACGTACGCTGGAGGGGTACCAGCACCTCGTCTTCTCGGGAGCTCCTGCATGACCCCGTTCCGCACCTCCGCCCTGCCGCGCCGCGGCGTCCTGCTGGGCACGTTGGCCGCCTCCGCGGTCGCGCTGACCGCCTGCCAGGACGACACCGCGGCCTCGGGGTCGACCGGCGGCACCGGGACGGGGGACGCCAGCAGTGCGGCGGACTCCTCCAGCAGCAGCGAGCCCAGCGTCTCGCCGGCCTCCGTCACCGTGAACTGCGGTGGAGGAGAGGAGGACGTGCCCGTGTCGCGGGTCGTCACGGTCACGGTCGCGAACGCCACCCTGACGAAGGTGGCCGTGCGTGCCGACGGCGGCGAGGAGCTGCCCGGCACGATGGCCGAGAACCAGTACTCGTGGCGGGCCGACGACCGGCTCGAGCCCGGCACCACCTACCAGGTGCGGGCCGTCGCGGTCGGGGACGACGGGGCGAAGGTGAACCGCAAGGTCACCTTCCGCACCCAGGACCTGACGCTGGCCCAGCAGACCTATCCCTCGATCGCACCGCTCGAGGGCGAGACCGTCGGCGTCGGCATGCCCGTCATCGTCACGTTCGACGTCGCCGTCTCGGACCAGGCGGCGATGGAGCGCCAGATGACGGTCACGGCGCAGCCCGCCCAGGACGGCGCGTGGCACTGGCTCAGCCAGCACGAGGTGCACTGGCGCCCCAAGTCCTACTGGCAGGCCGGCAGCAAGGTCACCGTGGACGTGGCCGTCAACGGCGTGGACGCCGGCGACGGCGTCTACGGACAGCTCAGCCGCAGCGTCTCCTTCGACGTCGGCGACGCCCACGTCTACCGGGTCAACGCCAAGACCCACGAGATGAAGGTCTTCAGCAACGGCAAGCTGCTGCGCACGCTGCCCATCACCACCGGCAAGCCCGGGTTCGACACCCGCAACGGCACCAAGGTGATCATCGAGAAGTTCGCCAGCAAGCGGATGAACTCCGAGACCGTCGGCATCTCCGGTGCCGAGGCCTACAACATCTCGGGGGTGAAGTGGGCGATGCGCCTGACCTACTCCGGGGAGTTCATCCACGCGGCGCCCTGGTCGGTCTCGAGCCAGGGCAACGCGAACGTCTCCCACGGCTGCACCGGCATGAGCACGGCGAACGCCGGGTGGCTCTACGAGATGTCTCGTCGCGGCGACGTCGTGGTCACCACGGGGACCAACGGCAACGACATGACGCTCACCAACGGCTGGGGCGACTGGAACGAGTCGTTCCGGCAGTGGCGCAAGGGCTCCGCGCTGGCCTGACGCAGCGTCCGGCGCCGGCACGGCGGAACGCCGGTGGGGGAGGGGACAGGGCCCGCTGCATCTCGAGACCGTCCCCGGCAGCCCCGTGCAAGGCACCCGACGCCAGGAACGACGAAGCCCCTCCCCGGTGGACCGGGGAGGGGCTTCGTCGTGGAGACGGTGACGCGGATCAGTGCTTGGAGCCCAGCTCCGCGTGGTCGTCGTGGTCGGCGTGCGCCAGGTGCTCCTGGCCCTCGTCGTACTCCTCCTGCGTGGGCTTCTGCACGTTGTCGGCGAACCACAGGTGCGAGAGACGCTCACGGAGGCCGGAGAGGCGGCCCGTGGGGCGCTGGACGCCGTTGGCGTCCTTGTCCGCGGCGATGCTGTACACCTCGTCGCGGGGCCGCGAGGTGAGCGTGTAGGCGCGCTCCGCGGAGACCGCCTCGTGCTTCTCGCTGTAGCCGCCCTCGGGCGAGCGGTTGATGACGCCCGTCTCGCGGCCGTGGGTCAGCACGGCGTTGTCGTGACGCTGGAGGGAGATGCACCAGCGACGGGTGATGTAGAAGGCGATCGCCGGCCCGACGAAGACCAGCACGCGCATGAAGTACGTGATCTGGTTGATGCTCAGGTCGAAGTGGATCGCGATCAGGTCGTTGCCGCCCGCGGCCCACATGAGGCCGTAGAACGTCATGAGCGAGACCATCACCGCGGTGCGCGTGGGCGCGTTGCGCGGACGCTCGAGCAGGTGGTGCTCGCGCTTGTCACCGGTGATCCAGGACTCCAGGAACGGCAGGAGCATGAGGATCGTGAACATGACGCCCGGCAGCACGATGATCGGCAGGAAGACGTTCCAGGCGATCGTGTAGCCACCGATGTGGGACTCGATGCCCGGCATGATGCGCAGCGCGCCGTCCGGCCAGCCCATGTACCAGTCGGGCTGGAGGCCCGCGGTGATCTTGGTCGGGTCGTAGGGGCCGTATTTCCAGATCGGGTTGATGCCGAGCAGGCCACCCATGAGGGCGGTCACGCCGAACACGATGAAGAAGAAGCCGCCGGCCTTGGCCATGTATACCGGCATGAGGGGGTAGCCCACGACGTTGTTCTCCGTGCGGCCGGGGCCAGGCCACTGCGTGTGCTTGTGCGAGACGAGCAGCAGCATGTGGGCGGCGATCAGCGCCAGGAGCACGCCCGGGATCAGCAGCACGTGGATGGTGTAGAGCCGCGGGATGATCGACTCACCCGGGAACTCGCCACCGAACAGGAAGAACGACAGGTAGGTGCCCACCACGGGGATGGACTTCATGAAGCCGTCCGCGGCGCGGATACCGGTGCCCGAGAGCAGGTCGTCGGGCAGCGAGTAGCCGGTGAAGCCCTCGAGGGTGCCCAGAAGCAGCAGCAGCGAGCCGATGACCCAGTTGATCTCGCGGGGCTTGCGGTAGGCGCCGGTGAAGTACACGCGGAGCAGGTGCACCATCATCGCGGCGATGAAGAGCATCGCCGCCCAGTGGTGCATCTGGCGCATGAGCAGGCCGCCGCGCACGTCGAAGCTGATGTGCATGGTGGACGCCATGGCGTCCGACATCTCCACGCCGCGGAACTGGTCGTAGGAGCCCTGGTAGGCGACCTCGGCCATGCTGGGGTGGAACCACAGCGTGAGGAAGACGCCCGTCAGGAGCAGGACCACGAAGCTCCACAGGGCGACCTCGCCCAGCATGAAGGACCAGTGGTCCGGGAAGACCTTGCGCAGGTTCTTCTTCATCGCGGTGCCGAGGCCGAGGCGCTCGTCCGCCCAGGTCGCCACGGCGCCGACCTTGGTGGGCTTGCTGCTCACGGCGCCGCTGGTCGTGGTCGCGACCTTGCTGGTGTCGATGCTCATACGTCAGCCTCTCCCTGCTCGCCGATCGGCTTGCTGTCACGTTCCCAGTAGCTGGGGCCCACCGGCTCGGTGAAGTCGCTGCGGGAGATGAGGTAGCCCTCGTCGTCCACGTCCAGCGGGAGCTGGGGGAGGTGCCGGCCCGCCGGGCCGAAGACGACCCGACCGGAGTCGGACAGGTCGAACGTCGACTGGTGGCAGGGGCACAGGAGGTGGTGCGTGGTGCGCTCGTAGAGGCTGATCGGGCAGCCCACGTGCGTGCAGATCTTGGAGTAGGCGACGATGCCGTCCACGTCCCAGTTCTCACGGCCCTCACCGGGCACGTAGGCGTCCTGGTCCATGCGGACGACGACGATCGCGGCCTTCGACTTGGCGATCTGCAGGGGAGCGCCCTCCAGGTCGGGGTAGCCGTTCTCCTCGGTCGGGAAGATCGCCTCCGGCTGAGCGTTCACCAGGTCACCGATCTGGAGGTCGGCGGCCTTGACCGGGGTGCCGACCGCGTCACGGACGACGCGCATGCCGGCGGCCCACACGGTGTGCTCGAGACCGGCGCCGGGGTACTCGGCCTCCTCGGTCACCTGGGCGTTGGTCTGGCCCAGGTCGCGCAGCAGCACGATCGGGGACAGGGCCACGACGCCGACGGCGGCGAAGAGCGAGTTGCGCACCAGCGGGCGACGGGCGATGCCCGCGTCGGTCAGGCCGGCGTCCAGAGCGGCGAGCGTGGCGGCGCGGTCCTCCTCGGGGGAGGCGATCGCGTGGCGCATCTCGACCATCTCGTGGTCGCTCATGAGCTTGCGGGCCCACTGGATGACGCCGGCACCGATCAGGAGCAGCGCCAGGCCCAGGAAGACGCCGAGGCCCACGTTGGAGGCACCCAGGCCGAGGAAGGTCGTCCAGTCATCGCCGACGTCGGCGGTGAAGTAGACGACGAAGAACAGGACGACCGAGACGATGGAGAGGCCGAACATGCCGGCGACCTGGCGCTCGGCGCGCTTCTCGGCCTTCTCGTCGACGTCGGTGGGCCGCCACGTGTGCTCGGGCAGACCCGGGTCCTGCACCGGCTCCACGGAGGCGGGAACGTCCTCGTGGGAGTCGTCGTGGGGGGTCAGGTCGCTCACGCGGTGGCCTTCTTCCTCTTCGAGCGAGTGGAGTGGGCCGCGATCCAGACCGCGAAGCCCACCATGGAGCCGATGCCGACGACCCAGGCGAAGAGGCCCTCGGCCACGGGGCCGAAGCCGCCCATGCCGAAGCCGCCGTAGCCGGTGTTGGTGTCGAGCGAGTCGAGGTAGGCGATCACGTCGCGCTTCTCCTCCGGCGTCAGGTTGCCGTCGCTGAAGGACGGCATCTGCTGCGGGCCGGTGAGGAGGGCCTCGTAGATGTACTTGGCCTCCACGCCGCGGATCTGCGGGGCGTGGCCGCCGCGCGGCATGGCGCCGCCGGAGCCCTCGAAGTTGTGGCAGGCGGTGCAGTTGGTCAGGAAGATCTGGCCACCGCGCACGATGGCCTCCTGCTGCTCCTCCTCGGTCAGGTCGGCGATCGAGTAGTCGCTCTCGTCGGGCACGGCCGGGCCGGGCGCGAGGGAGGCGATGTACGCGCCGAGCGCGTCGATCTCGTCCTGGGTGAAGGCGGCCGGCTTGGCCTCGGCCTGCTGGCCGGGCTGCGCCATCGGCATGCGGCCGGTGCCGACCTGGAAGTCGACGGCGGCGGCGCCCACGCCCGCGAGGGAGGGGCCGTACTGGTCGCCGTTCAGCGTCTCGATGCCCTCACCGTTGGTGCCGTGGCAGCTCGAGCAGCTGACGAGGAAGAGCTTGCGGCCCTCCGAGACCAGCTCGTCGTTGGACGACGTGCTGCTCGCGCTCGCCGACGACGTGGCGCCGGTGGAGACCAGGGAGTACAGCGACCCTGCGGCCACGAGGCCGAGGAGCAGGACGACGGCGCCCGCGAGACGGCCGCGGCGGTGTCGCGACAGTCGTCCAGCGGAACGGTTCAGGAAACGCACAGTGGAGGTCCTCGATCAAAGGGGATGTATCAGACTACGCCCAGGTCGTGCTCAGGCGTTCACTGCAGGATGTAGATCGTGGCGAACAGGCCGATCCACACGACGTCCACGAAGTGCCAGTAGTAGGACACGACGATCGCGCTGACGGCCTGCTCGTGGGTGAAGCGCCGGGCCAGGTACGTGCGGCCCAGGACGAGCAGGAAGGCGAGGAGACCGCCGGTCACGTGCAGGCCGTGGAAGCCGGTGGTCAGGTAGAACATGGAGCCGTAGCCGGAGGCCTGGATCGTCAGGCCCTCCTGCACGAGGTTCGCGTACTCGACGGCCTGACCGCCGACGAAGACGGCGCCCATCACGTAGGTGAGCAGGAACCACTCGCGCAGGCCCCAGTCGCTGACCTGCAGCAGCGAGCCCTTGCGGCCCACCTGGCCGCGCTCCGCGGCGAAGACGCCGAGCTGGCAGGTCACGGAGGACAGGACCAGGATCGTCGTGTTCACCAGCGCGAAGGGGACGTCGAGCACCTCGGTGCTCTGCGCCCACAGCTCGGGGGAGACCGAGCGGATGGTGAAGTACGCCGCGAACAGGGCCGCGAAGAACATCAGCTCGCTCGAGAGCCAGATGATCGTCCCGACGCTGACCATGTCCGGTCGGTCGTGATTCCCGTGGAGCCGGGATGCAGGGAGAGAAGCCGCAGTAGCCACGGGAGCATTATGGACGAGGCTCTGCGGAACTCCATACCGGGTCCCCGATCCGGCGCGTCCGTGCGAGGGCTGTGACCCGACTGTGACCGGTGTCGTGACCGGTGCTGTGCCCGGCCGGGCGTCGCCCGGCGCCCGACGTGCCGCTCGGCCCTCGCGCGCACCCGGGGTGCTGGGCCTACGATGACCGACGTGAGCGACTCCACCGACTCCCGTGCCCCGCTGACGGTCCTCGTCTACAGCGACGACGTCAGCACCCGCCAGCAGGTGATCCTCGCGCTGGGTCGCCGTCCGCACCCGGACCTGCCGGAGCTGCAGTACGTGGAGGTGGCCACCGAGCCCGTCGTCCTGCAGCACCTGGACGCCGGCGGCATCGACCTGGCGATCCTGGACGGCGAGGCCGTCCCCGCTGGCGGCATGGGCATCGCCAAGCAGGTCAAGGACGAGCTCCCGGCGTGCCCGCCGGTGCTGGTGCTCACGGGCCGCCCCCAGGACGCGTGGCTGGCCACCTGGTCGCGCGCCGAGGCGGCGGTGCCCCACCCGCTGGACCCGGTGCAGCTGGCCGAGGCCGTCTCCGGCCTGCTGCTGCCCCGCGTCCCCGCGACGCAGGCCTGAGGCGTGGGCGCCGCCACCACCTGGCCCGACGTCCTCTCCTCCCTCGTCGCCGGGCGTGACCTGGGGGCCGACGAGGCCGCGTGGGCGATGGGGGAGATCCTCGCCGGGGACGCGACCCCCGCGCAGGTCGCCGGCTTCGCGGTGGCCCTGCGGGCCAAGGGCGAGACCGCGGCCGAGCTCACGGGTCTCGTCGACGCGATGTACGAGGTCGCGACCCCGATCCGCGTCCCGGGCCGGACGCTGGACATCGTCGGCACCGGTGGCGACCGCTCGATGTCGGTCAACATCTCCACGATGGCGGCCATCGTCAGCGCGGGTGCCGGTGCGCGCGTGGTCAAGCACGGCAACCGCTCCGCGTCCTCGAAGTCCGGCTCGGCCGACGTCCTCGAGGCCCTCGGCGTGCGCCTCGACGTGCCCGTCGACCGGGTGGGCCCCCTCGCCTCCGAGGTCGGCATCACCTTCTGCTTCGCCGCGGCCTTCCACCCCGCCATGCGGCACGCGGCCGCGCCCCGGCGCGAGCTCGGCATCGGCACGGCGTTCAACCTGCTCGGGCCGCTGACCAACCCGGCGCGGCCGGGCGCGCAGGCCATCGGCGTGGCCGACCCGCGCACCGCGCCGGTGATGGCGCAGGTCTTCGCCGACCGCGGCGTGGACGCCTGGGTGCTGCGCGGTGACGACGGCCTGGACGAGCTGACCACCACCACGACCTCGTCGGTGTGGGTGGTGCACGAGGGCGCCGTGCGTCCGGTGACCGTGGACCCGGCCGACCTCGGCCTGGCCCGCGCGAGCACCGAGGACCTGCGCGGCGGCGAGCCCGCCTACAACGCGGACGTGGTGCGCCGCCTGCTCGCCGGCGAGCAGGGCCCGGTGCGGGACGCGGTGCTCCTCAACGCCGGCGCCGCGCTGGCGGTGCTCGACGAGCCGGGGGCCGAGCCCCTCGCCGCTCTCGCGGCCGGGATGAAGCGGGCCGCCGAGGCGGTCGACACCGGGGCTGCGGCCGCGGTCCTGGAGCGCTGGGTGGCGGCCACCGCCTGAGCGGCGGCCCCTCCCGGCCCGGGTCAGCCGCGTGGCTCCAGGTCCAGCACGAACTCGCGGCCGTTGGCGCGGAAGCCGATGTGGTCGTAGTAGGCGCCCACCATCTGCGGCGGGGTCATGACGTGCCGGAAGCCGAGGTCGCGCAGCACCTCGGAGCGGCGGAACACGAACTCTCCGGGCGTGAAGTCGCGGTAGCGGGGCGTCACGTGGTCCAGCCGCAGCCGGGCCACGTCGCCGTCGCGCCGCAGCACCACCAGGCCGACGGTCTCGTCGCCGCGCTGCACGACGAAGGCCAGGTCCCGCTCGTCCAGGGCCGCCGCGGGGTCGAAGTCCGGCTGGTAGCGCCGGATGTCGCTCGCGTGGGTGTCGAGCACGTGGCGCAGGTAGGCGTCGCCACCGGCGACGGGCAGCACCGCGAAGCTCGCCTCGTCGTGGCGCTGACGGGTCAGCTGCACCAGGAACCACACGTTGATGGCGCTGGTGACGGCGTTGAGCCCGACCATCGGCCACACGCCGATCAGCAGGTTGTAGAGCAGCAGGGCCAGGCCCGCCGCCAGGTTGAGCACCCGGAACCGCAGCACCCGCTGCTGGGTGAGCGAGAGCACCAGCAGGGCGCTGCCCGCCCAGCCGAACGCTTCGAGCAGGGGGCCGTCCGGGACGGAGACGAGGGGGATCACCGGCGCAGGGTAGGACGCCCCGGCCGCCGTCCACGGATCGTCGCGATCAGTCCAGGCCGACGGAGAAGGTCTGCTCCAGGTCCAGGCGGGAGTAGGCGCGGAACGCGATGTGGGTCTCGGTCGAGGTCACGCCCGGCACCTTGTTCAGGCGGTCGGCCACGACGGAGGAGACGTCCTCCACGTGCTTGACCCGCACCAGCGCCACGAGGTCGACGTCGCCGGTGACGGAGTAGACCTCGGAGACGCCCTCGAGCGAGGCGATCTCCTCGGCGACCTCCGGGATGCGGTCGACCTGGGCGTGCACGTTGACGATGGCGGTGATCACGAGCCCGAGGCTACGACGGCCGCGCCCGCGGCGGCAGCGCCGGTGGCGTGTCGTGCCG
The DNA here is from genome assembly GCF_023656415.1 of Nocardioides bruguierae. Taxonomy (GTDB): domain Bacteria; phylum Actinomycetota; class Actinomycetes; order Propionibacteriales; family Nocardioidaceae; genus Nocardioides; species Nocardioides bruguierae. The sequence continues at coordinate 2,772 of NZ_JAMOIL010000040.1, read as the reverse complement.
CGCCCTCCCCGTGCGGCCGCCCGGTCCGCTGGGCCCGCTCTCCGCCTCCGTCGCGCGTCCTTTCGCGTCCTGTGCCGTGACCGGCGGGCGCCAGCAGCGCCAACGAGCGGCCGGCACCGGCCACCGGGCACGTCCACTCGCCCTCCACCTCCACGAGACGGACCCCGGGCTGCTCCAACCAGCGCAGCACCTTCTCCGTCTCCTCCGCGGTCGCCGCCGGCACCGGGCCCGGGGCCTGGGCCCGTTCCGGCTCCAGGGTCTCGGCACCCGCACGGAGCACGTCCACGAAGGCGTGGGCGTCACTGCCGGACGGGATGACCCCGGCCGCCGCCAGGCGCCCGCGGCGCACCACGTGGACCGCCCACCGGCCGTCGTCCTCGCGGCGCGCGGCCACGACCTCCGGGCAGGCGGTCAGGGAGCCGAGCCGCTGGGTGCGGGCGGCCGCGCGGACGAAGGCCGCGAGCCGGTCACGGTGGCGGCCCGCGTCCTCGAACCGCTCCTCGGCGGAGAGGTCGGCCATCCGGTGCAGGACCAGGTCGACGACCTCGTCGGGGCGCGAGACCAGCGTCTCGCGCAGGGAGCGCACCACCGCGTCGTAGGTGAGGGCGTCGACCGACCCGTCGCAGGGGGAGAGGCAGCGGCCCATCTCGGCCAGCGCGCAGGCGCTGCCGCGCGGTCGCTTGCCCAGGCGCTGCGTGCACTGGCGGACGGGGAAGACCTCGTGCAACGCCTCCAGGGCCTCCAGGGCGCGGCCCCGGGAGCCGAACGGGCCCAGGTAGTCGGCGTCGTCGTCCGCGACGCGGGTGACCACCGACAGACGGGGCCACGCCTCACGGGTGAGCTTGACGAAGTGGGTGCGCTCCGGGTGTCGCGAGCGGCGGTTGTAGCGCGGCTTGTGCTGGGCGATGAGCCGCAGCTCGCGGACCTGGGCCTCCAGCGGCGTCGCGCACTCGATGCCCTCGACCCGGGCGGCCAGGCGGACCATCTCGCCCATGCGCGAGCGGGTCTCCGAGGCGGTGAAGTAGGACCGCACCCGGGTGCGGAGGTTCTTGGACGTGCCGACGTAGAGCACGCGCTCGTCGTCGTCGCGGAAGAGGTAGACCCCGGGCTTCTCCGGCAGCGGCTCGGCCAGGTGCCGCTTGCGCCGCTGGGCGGAGGTCACCCGCGAGGTGTAGGTCTGGAGCTCCTCGAGGGTCTGCACCCCTTGGGCCCCGAGCCGGCCGATGAGGCCGTGCAGCACGTCCACCGTGGCGCGGGCGTCCGCCAGGGCCCGGTGGTTCGGGGTGGTCGTGGCCGAGAACAGCTGCGCGAGGGAGGAGAGCTTGCAGTTGGGCGCGTCGTCCCGGGTCACCAGCCGCCGGGCGAGCCGGGCGGTGTCCAGCACCTCGAACCGCGGCCACGGGCGCTGCTGGGCCGCGGCGAAGTGCTGGAGGAAGCCGACGTCGAACGGCGCGTTGTGGGCGACCAGCACGCAGCCCTCCGCGAACTCCAGGAACGCGGGCAGCACCGTGTCGATGCGGGGCGCGGCGACGACCATGGAGTCGGTGATGCCGGTGAGCACCGAGATGAAGGCCGGGATCGGCCCCTCGGGGTCGACCAGCGTCTGGAACTCGCCCAGCACCTCGCCGCCGCGGACCTTCACCGCGCCGATCTCGGTGATCATCGAGCCCTGGGCGGCCGAACCGCCGGTGGTCTCGAGGTCGACCACGCAGAAGGTGAGGTCGCGCAGAGGCCGACCCAGCTGGTCGAACGAGCGTTGCTCCTCCCACCGGGAGGGTGGCTGCGGGTGCTGCATGGCGAGGACGCTACGAGCGAGCACCGACAGCCGGTCGCACTCGCGCCGGTGCCGACGTCCCTTCCCGGCTCCCCGGACGTCCCGGGACGTTCCCTCTTGGCCGCCCTCCTGCGCGCCCTCCAGCACGCCCTCCTGCGCTCCCGGCGCACCCCCGGGTGGCTCTCGGATGGCTCTAGGGTGGGCGCGGGACACGATCGTGCGCCCGCCCGCGAGCGGGCACGGACCCGCCGGGCGGGAGCGAGGAGGCGGGGGACGTGGGCAGCAGCGACGTGGTGCCCGCCTCGCCCCGCGGGCTGCCGGAGGCCGTGGGTGCCAAGGTGGTCGTGCTCGTCGCCGCCGTCCTGCCCGACGTCGCCCAGCTGCCGCCGTCGCTGCGGCGGGTGGCGGCCTTCGCCCCGGGCCGCCGCGCACGGCTGGGCAGCAACGCGGTGCTCGACGCTCTCGTGGACGACGGGCTGCGTGAGCGGGTCGCGCACGTGCTCGTCGCGCGCGGGGCGGGCGAGGGCTCGGACGCGGACGACCCGGCGACCGTGGCCGCGCGCGCCTGGCTGGTGCGGCCCGAGGGCTGGGAGGACGTCCTGGTACCGGCCCTCGCGCAGGTGCACGCCCGGGAGGAGGCGGAGGAGTCCTCCGCCCTCGACCGGGCCCGCGCCCGCACCGCAGCCGCCGAGCAGGCCCTCGTGGAGGCCAGGGCCGGTGCCAAGGTGGAGGCCGACGCGCTGCGCGCCGAGGTGAGCGACCTGCGTCGGCGCCTCGCCGAGGCCCGCCAGGAGGCCAGGGACACCCGGGCGGCGCAGATGCGCTCCGCGGAGGCCGTGGCCGAGGGGGCGCGGGCCGCGGGGGTGCCCGTCGGGCCGGCCGCGGCCGCCGAGCGGCGCCGTGCCGACGACCTGGCCGCGCGGCTGCGCGACAGCCGCGCCGAGGTGGCGCGCCCGGCCCCGCCCCGCGCCGCGCCCCCCGCGCCGGGCCGGGGGGGG
>NZ_JAMOIL010000039.1 GCF_023656415.1 Nocardioides bruguierae | reverse complement strand
ACCGCCGTCTCGACCCAGCGCTCCTCCCTCGGCGCCGTGCAGAACCAGTTCGAGCACCGCGTCAACAACCTCAACGTCTCCGTGGAGAACCTCTCCGCCTCGGAGTCCCGCATCCGCGACACCGACATGGCCGCCGAGATGATGAACTTCACCCGCTCCCAGATCCTCTCCCAGGCCGGCACCTCCATGCTCGCCCAGGCCAACCAGGCCCCCAACAACGTCCTCAGCCTCCTGCGCTGACCCACGGCCTGAACCCAGGACCTGACACGGCCTGAACCCACGGTCTGAACCAGCACCACCCGCCGGGGCGGGGCCACCAGCCCCGTCCCGGCCTCGGGCGCCGTCCCGGCACTCCCGTCCCCCTCCCGGCCCCCGGTCGACCCCGGTCGTCGGGAGGTGGGCGGAACTACCGGAGACACCTCCGCACCGGCACCGGACGCGACACCAGCGCCACCACCAGCAGCACCAGCACCGACTCCGGCGCCCTCGCCCAGTCACCACCCGGCAGGCCGGCGAGGACCCGGCCCCTCTCCTAGGAGGCCCCATGGCCACCAGCAGCATCAGCGGGCTCGCGAGCGGGCTCGACAGCGCCTCGATCATCGAGCAGTTCATGAAGCTGGAGGCGCTGCCGCAGACCCAGCTGAAGAACCGGATCACCAGCCAGCAGTCGGTGGTCACCAAGCTCCAGTCGCTGAACTCCAAGGCGGCGCTGCTGACCACGAAGGCCGAGGAGCTGGCCAAGCCGGCCGCCTGGACGGGCCTCACCGGCACCTCGTCGAACGAGAACATCGGCATCACCGCGTCCTCGACCGCGAGCGCGATGTCCCTCGACGTCACCGTCACCTCCGTGGCGCGCACCCACCAGCTGGGCTTCGCCACGGCGGCCGCCAAGACCGACGTCGTCACCGGCGCCTCCACGCAGGTGACGCTCGACCGGTTCGACGGGTCACCGCTGACGGTCGAGACCGGCGACGGCACGCTCCAGGGGCTGGTCGACGCCCTCAACGACCCGGCCAACGCCACCGGCGTGCGGGCCACGCTCGTGTCCTCGTCCTCGGGCTACCGCCTGATGGTGGAGTCCACCGAGACCGGCGCCCAGTCCGACTTCGCCCTCACCGCCGCCGACGGCTCCGCCCTGCTCGGCGGCGCCGTCGTCCGCGCCGGCACCGACGCCGAGATCGACCTGGGGGCGGGCATCACCGCCACGTCCACCACCAACACCTTCACCGAGCTGGTGCCCGGTGTCGACCTCACCCTCAACGCCGCCGCCCGCGCCGGCGACGTGGCCACGGTGCTGGTCCAGCGCGACGTGCCGGCCCTCTCCGAGCAGATGAAGGGCCTCGTCGACGCGGTCAACAGCCTCGTCTCCGACATCGACTCCGGAACGGCCTACAACGCCACCACCAAGACCTCCGGAGCCCTCGCCGGGGACGCGGGGGTGCGGGCGCTCCGCCAGCAGCTGCTGAGCACCGTCTTCCCCGGCGACGGCACCAGCCTCGCCGACATGGGCATCCAGACCGACCGCTACGGCAAGCTCGTCTTCGACGAGGAGGCGTTCGCCGCCGCCTACGAGGCCGACCCCGAGGGCGTCTCCGCCCGCATCACCTCCGGCGGCAACGGCTTCGCCGAGCGCGTCCGGGTCGTGGCCGACGCGGCCAGCGACAAGTACACCGGTTCGCTGACCACCGCGATCGAGAGCCGCCAGTCGGGCATCAGCCGGCTCCAGGACGACGTGGACAACTGGGACACCCGGCTCGAGCTGCGCCGCACCACCCTCCAGAACCAGTTCAACGCGCTGGAGACCGCGCTGGCCCAGATGCAGAGCCAGTCCTCGTGGCTCTCCAGCCAGCTCGCGTCGCTGCCCTCATACAGCGCCTGACGCGGCCGATCAGGTACCTGACCGGTCGGTCCAGCAGAAGGGACACCCACGATGTACTCCAACCCCGGGTACTCCAACCCCGGCCCCCGCGCCGACGCCCGCGCCGCCTACCTGGGCAACTCGGTGGCGACCGCGAGCCCGGCACAGCTGCTCATCATGCTCTACGAGCGGCTCGTGCTCGACGTGCGTCGCGGCCTCGAGGCCCAGGAGCAGCACCGGGTCGGCGAGGCGCACCAGCACCTCGTGCACGCCCAGGAGATCGTCCTCGAGCTGCGCTCCAGCCTCGACACCGACGCGTGGGAGGGCGGACCGGCGCTGGCCTCCATCTACGACTTCCTGCACCTCCAGCTGATCCGCGCCAACGTCAAGAAGGACGCGGAGCTCACCCGCGGCTGCCTCGCGCTGGTCGAGGACCTCTGCGCCACCTGGCGCCAGGCGGCCCTCGCCGCCGCGCAGGCCGCGTGAGGTCGTGACCGACCCCCGAGCCGCCCCCGGCCCCGTTCCCGGGCCCGACCCGGACCTCGACGTGATGGAGCTCCTCATGGCGTGGCAGGTCACCCTCGACCGGCTCGAGCTCGACGTGCTGCGCGTCGAGTCCGCCGTCGCACGGGGCCGGATGCCGGAGCTGGAGCCGTGGCGCCCCGAGCCGCACCTCGGCGCGCTGCCCGAGCCCCTGCGTCCCCGTGCCGAGCAGCTCCTGCACCGGCAGGCGCAGGCGAGCGCACGGCTCACCGACCGCCTCCACCAGGTGCACCGCGAGCACACGCTGGCCGACACGGTCAGCCGGCTCTCGGGCCGCGGCGTGGACCCCGTCTACGTCGACCGGGCCCTCTGAGGCCGGTCGCACGACCCCCGCAGGACCCCCGCACGACCCCCGCACGACCGGCACCACGACCCACTGGGGCCGGCCCCGCTGGACCGCTGGCCCGACCGGCTGATCCAGGTCCAGCACTTCCCTCAAGTACCCCCACGAGCCCGCCGATCCAACCGGCGGAGCCCGCATCCCTCTCCAGAACGGAGCCCGACGTGCACGCCCTGATCATCGACGACTCACGCACGATGCGCGCGATCATCGCCCGTATCGTCACCGAGCTCGGCTTCGAGACCACCGAGGCGGAGAACGGCCAGGAGGCCCTGGACGTCCTCGAGGGCGGTCTGGTGCCGGACATCTGCCTGATCGACTGGAACATGCCGCTGATGGACGGCTACACGTTCGTCACCCGGGTCCGCAACGAGCCCCGCTGGCGCAACGTGACGCTGATGATGGTCACCACCGAGAGCGAGCACAGCCAGATCGTGCGCGCGCTCGCCGCCGGCGCGCACGAGTACCTGATCAAGCCCTTCACCCCTGACTCGATCGTCGAGAAGCTCGAGCTCCTCGGCCTCGCCGCACAGGAGATCCCGGCATGACCGTCGTGGCCGAGCCCGCCCTGGGCGACCTGCACACCGTCGTGGAGGAGGTCTGGTCGACCTTCCTCGCGGACGGCAACCCGATCCTCCCCGCCGACGGTCCCAGCGAGGACCTGCACTGGACCGCCGCCATCACCGTCACCGGTGAGTGGGAGGCCCAGATCTCGGTGATCCTGTCCGAGGCCGCTGCGCGCGGCGTCGGCGCCACCATGCTGGCCATCGACGACGAGGCGTGCTCCCTCGCCGACGTCCGTGACGCCCTCGGCGAGCTCGTCAACATCGTCGGCGGCAACGTCAAGAGCCTGATGCCCGGCCCCTCCGTCCTGTCCCTGCCGCTGGTCGGCCACGGCGACATCACCCCCACCAGCGACCTGACCCCCGTGCGACGCCTCGACCTGGCGTGGCGCGGCGAGCCGGTCGTGGTGGTCGTCCACGTGCCGTCGCAGGGCAGCTCCTCCACCGCCACCGCCACCTGACCGGAGCCTCCCCATGAAGATCCTCGTCGTCGACGACAGCCGCGTGATGCGGCAGATCGTCATCCGCACCCTCCGCCAGTCGGGCCACGCCGGCCACGACATCGTCGAGGCCGAGAACGGCCGCATGGCCTTCGACATGATCACCGCCGAGGCGCCCGACCTCGTGCTCTCGGACTGGAACATGCCCGAGATGACCGGCATCGACCTGCTCGGCGCGCTGCGTGGCGCCGGCATCGGCGTCCCGTTCGGCTTCGTCACCTCCGAGGGCTCGCCGGCCATGCGCGAGCAGGCCGAGGCGGCCGGCGCGTCCTTCCTCGTCGCCAAGCCCTTCACCGCGGAGACCTTCGACGAGGTGCTCACGCCGCTCCTCGGTGCGGCGCGATGACCGCGACCGGTCTGGCGCTGCCCACGCACCTGCCCGAGCCCAAGCAGGTCAAGGACCTGTTCACCGACCTGCTCGACCGGGCGGTCGAGCTCAAGCCCGGCCCGCCGTTCGCGGTGAGCCCGAGCTACCCCGCGTCGGTGGCCTCCTTCGTCGACGACCGGCTGGTCGTGCGCGCGGTCGTCGCGCTCGACCTGCCGCTCTCGGCGCACCTGGGCTCGGCGCTCTCGCTCGTGCCGGCCAGCGGCGCGGAGGCCGCGATCGAGGACGGCGCGCTGCCGGACTCCACCGCGGAGGGCCTCCAGGAGGTCTTCAACGTGATGGCCTCGCTCTTCAACACCGAGGAGACCGCCCACGTGAAGCTCTACCAGGCGCACTGCTCGGGCCAGCCCCTCCCGCACGAGGCCCGCGCCCGCACGCAGATCCTCGGCCGACGCGAGGACTACCTGGTGGACGTCAGCGGCTACGGCTCCGGCCGGCTCGCCGTCGTCCTCTGCTGAGCGCAGCAGCCCGCACCACCCCGAGACTCCCCTCCCCCCCCGGAGGGGACGCACCGCCGTGAGGCCCCCGGACACGCTCCGGGGGCCTCACGCGCTCCGGATCTCCGAGCGGCCAGGCTCAAGTTCCGGACAAGCCCGCCCACCGCCGCTCAGGCGCCCGGGGCCAGGGCCGATCAGACCCGCGAGCAAGGACGGCTCACACCCCCGCCGACGGACCGGCACCACGCGCCCAGCGCCAGCTGGAGCACACGACCCCTGGAGAAGGAGTCACCGTGTCCGTCCCCGCCTTCGCGATGGCGAGCCCCGTCTCGGCCGTCCTGGGCTACGCCCTCGACGGCCTGAGCAACCGGCAGAACACGATCGCCGACAACCTCGCCAACATCGACACCCCCGGGTTCCGGGCCACGTCGGTGGACTTCGAGAGCGTCCTGTCCGGCGCCATCTCCGGTGGTTCGACCGACTCCCTCGGCCTGCGCCTGCGTGGTGCCTCCCCCATCACCGCCGCCACCCAGACCCCGGTCGGGATCAACGGCAACAACGTCGACCTCCGCAAGGAGTCGCTCGACGCGATGCAGAGCCAGTTCACCTACCAGGTCGTGGCCCGCGCGGTCACCGACCGGTTCTCGCTGGTCTCGACCGTGGCGGCTGGTCAGTGATGGGTGCCTTCGACGCGCTGCGCATCGCCGGCTCCGGCCTGGGCATGCACCAGACCTGGCTCGACGCGCTCGGCCACAACATCGCCAACGTCAACGACATCACCTCGACCGACGAGGCCGCGTTCCAGGCGCAGCTGCTCACCGCCGGCGCCCGCGAGGACGGCGGCGTGCAGGTCACCGGCATCGCGCTGAGCTCCGCGGAGGGCCGCCTCGTCCACATGCCCGACCACCCGCTGGCCGACGCCGACGGGTACGTGCGCGCCCCGGACATGGACATGGAGTCCCAGATGAGCGAGCTGATCATGGCGCAGCGTGGCTTCCAGGCCTCCGCCCAGGTCACCAAGTACGCCCAGGACACCTACGGCACCGCCATCCAGATCGGGAAGTGAGCGGACCATGAGCGTCAGCGGCATCGAAGCGATCGGGGCGACCCAGTTCACCCCCTACCTCCCGCCCAGCGTCCCCACCGAGATGCTCGGCACGGTCACCGACCTGGGCACCGGGTCCTCGGCCTCCTCCACCTCGGGCGCCGGCGGCATCGCCGCCCTCCTGGGCGAGATGGGCCTCTCGGGCGCAGCCCTCGCCCAGCCGGCCGGGCTCGGCAGCCTCGGCTCGGCCACCTCCGGCGCGACCGGCGCCGCCGGTGTCTCCGGCGTCTCGAGCGTCTCCGGCGCCGGCGCGGCGTCCGGCGACTTCGGCTCCATGGTCCTCGGCAGCATCGACTCCCTCGACGGCCTGCAGAAGACCGCCGACCAGCTCGCCGTCCAGGCCGCCACCGGCGACCTGGAGAACCTGCACGACTACACGATCGCTGCCACCCAGGCCAGCGTCGCCACCCAGGTCACCGTCGCCGTCCGCAACAAGGCGGTCGAGGCGTTCACCGAGATCATGCGGATGCCGATCTGATGCGCGAGACGACGACGAAGTACTTCAACCGGTTCCGCGCGACCTTCGGCTCCTTCACCGCCGGCCAGAAGGCCGTCGTGGTGGTGGGCGGCGCCGCGGTGCTGCTGGCGGGCTTCCTGGTCTTCCAGTGGGCCTCGGCCCCGACCTACGCCCCGCTGTACTCCAACCTCTCCTCCGAGGACGCCGCGGCGGTCGTGGAGGAGCTGGACGCCTCCGGCACCGCCTACGAGCTGGCCGACGGCGGCACCACGATCATGGTCCCGCAGGACGCGGTCTACCCGACCCGCATCCGTCTCTCCGGTCAGGGCCTCCCGGCCGACACCGAGGCCGGCGGCTACTCGATCCTCGACGACCAGGGCATCTCCACCTCCGAGTTCCAGGAGCAGACCGACTTCAAGCGGGCCATGGAGGGCGAGCTCGACAACACGATCGAGGCGATCGACGGCGTCAACACCGCCGTCGTCCACCTGGCCATCCCGCAGAAGGACGTCTTCACCTCCGAGCAGGACCCGACGACCGCGTCCGTGCTCGTCGGCACCTCGCCGGGACGCACCCTGTCGGCCGAGCAGGTCCAGGCGATCGTGCACCTGGTCGCCTCCAGCGTCGACGGCCTCGAGCCGGACGACGTGACCGTCGCCGACGCCACCGGCAAGGTGCTCTCGGCCCCCGGCGGCTCGGCCGCCTCGGACGCCAGCGCCCGGACCCAGCAGGAGGCCGCCGTCCAGGAGGCCATGCACACCAAGCTCCAGGCGATGCTCGACCAGGTCGTCGGCCCCGGCAACGCGACCGTCCAGGTCACCGCCACCCTCGACTTCGACAAGCAGACCACCGAGACCCTCGACTACCAGCCCGACGAGGTCGTGCCGGCGCTCACGGAGTCCGCCCAGCAGGAGACCTACACCTCCGCGGACGGCACCGGCACCGCCACCAACGGGGTCGTGGGCACCGACGGGCAGACCGAGGTCGGCACGACCGGCGCCAACGGCGCCTCGGACTACAACAGCTCCTCCAGCTCGCGCACCAACGGCGTGGACACCGTCCGCTCCACGGTGGAGTCCACCCCCGGCGCGATCGAGACGCTGCACGTCGGCGTCGTCCTCGACTCCGCGACCACGCAGGCCATCGCCGCGGCCGACATCGAGAACCTCGTGACCAGCACGGTGGGCATCAACGCCCGCCGCGGCGACACCGTCTCGGTCGTCCAGATGCCCTTCGACCGCACCGCCGCCGACGCGGCCGCCGCCGAGCTGGCCGCCGCCGCCGACGCCGAGGCCGCCGCCGGCCGGCAGGACCTCTACCAGAAGGCCGCCCTCGGCGGCGCCGTCCTCCTGATGCTGCTGCTCGCCTGGTTCCAGGCCCGCCGCCGCGCGAAGAAGCGCGAGCAGCGGGCGACCATGATCGTCGAGCAGGTCACCGCCGAGCGCCAGGCGCTCGCGGCGGCCGCGCCGGCCGAGCTGGCCGCGGCGGAGCCGGAGGAGAACGAGACCGACCTGATGCGCGAGGAGCTCGTGCAGATCATCGACCGCCAGCCCGACGAGGTCGCGGACCTCCTGCGCGGCTGGCTCGCGGAGAAGAGCGCCTGATGGCCACCACGATGAAGGCCCCCGTCATCGGCGGCGTCCGCAAGGCCGCCGTCCTCCTGCTCCAGCTGCCCAAGGGCCAGGCCGCCGGCCTGCTCAGCAAGCTCGACGAGCACGAGGTCGAGGCGATCAGCGCCGAGATCGCGATGCTCGAGGCCGTGGGTCCCGAGGAGTCGATGGCCGTGGCCACCGAGTTCCGCGAGACCATGACGGCGCGCGAGCACATCTCCCGCGGCGGCTTCGGCTTCGCCCAGCAGATGCTCGAGGCCACCCTGGGCCCCGAGCGGGCGGCGGAGATCATCGCCCGCCTCCAGGCGGCCGCGGTGAAGATGCCGTTCCAGTTCCTGCACCAGGCCGACCCCGCGCAGCTGCGCTCCTTCATCGCCGACGAGCACCCCCAGGTGATCGCGCTGGTGCTGGCGCACATGACGCCGGACAAGGCCTCGCTGCTGCTCTCCGGCCTGCCCAGCGCCGTCCAGGCCGAGGTCGCCCACCGCATCGCGGTGATGGACCAGACCTCGCCCGACATCGTCCGCTCCGTGGAGTCCCAGCTCGAGCGCCGGCTCTCCTCGATGCTCCAGCCCCAGGACCTCTCCCGCGTGGGCGGCCTCGACCCGCTGGTCAGCATCATCAACTCCGCCGACCGTGCCACCGAGCGCGAGATCATCGCCGGCCTCGAGGGCATCGACCCCGAGCTCGCCGACCAGGTCAAGGCGCGGATGTTCATGTTCGAGGACATCACCTCCCTCGACGACCGCGCCGTGCAGCAGGTGCTGCGCCAGGTCGAGTCCGCCTCGCTGGCCCTCGCGCTCAAGGGCGTGGCCGACAAGGTGCGCGACAAGATCACCCGCAACCTGTCCTCCCGGGCCGCCGAGAACCTCGTCGAGGAGATCGACATGCTCGGCCCGGTCCGCCTGGCCCAGGTCGAGGAGGCCCAGCAGGCCGTCATCCGCACGATCCGCCAGCTCGAGGAGCGCGGCGAGATCATGATCCGTCGGGGCAACGACAATGACTTCGTCGACTGAGCCGGCCGGCTACCACCGCGTCCTGCGCGGTGCGGGCGCGGCCGGGGCGGACGCCCTGCGCACCCCCGAGCTCCGCTCGGGCGAGTGGACCCGCTTCACCGACGAGGCCGCCCTGGGCGACCGGGTTGCCGAGGACATCCTCGGCAGCCTCGCGGGCGACGTCCGCGAGGCCGCCCGCGCGCAGGGCTACGCCATCGGCTGGGGCGAGGGCCGCCGTGCCGCCGCCGCGGAGCACCAGCGCGTCGTCGCCGAGCTGGCCCAGGCGGCGGACGAGGCGGAGCAGCGTCGCGCGGCCGAGCACCGCTCCGCCGTCCTGGCCCTCGCCGCGGCGGCCCGCCGTCTGGACGAGGAGCTCGCCGCCCGGGTCGTCCAGGTCGAGGAGCAGTCCCTCGGCCTCGCCCACGAGCTCACCGCCCTGCTGGTCGGCCACGAGCTGGCGGTGGCCGAGGACCCCACCGGCGACCTGGTCCGCCGGGCCCTCACCCTCCAGCCCGTCGGCTCCCCCGTCACCCTGCGCCTGGCCCCCGGCCAGCTGGCCCCCGAGCACCGGGCGCTGCTGGCCGAGGCCGGCGTCGGGGTCACCGAGGACCACGCGCTCGCCCCCGGCGACGCCCTGGTCGAGTCGCCGCGCCAGGTGATCGACCTGCGCATCTCCACCGCCCTCGAGCGCATCCGTGAGGCCCTGTCGTGAGCCGCTTCAGCACCGAGGTCCTGGCCGGGCGCGCCGCCACCGCCGCGGCCGCCGTGCAGCTCAACGCCGTGCGCGCGACCGCCCTCGAGCGCGCCCGCGCCGCCGCCCTGGCCGCCGCCCGCCCCGACGAGCTCGGCCGCGTCGTCGAGCTGCTGGGCCTGCACCTGCGGGTCAGCGGCATCCGCGCCGCCGTCGGCGACCTGCTCGAGGTGCTCGGTGCGGTGCCGGTGCTGCTCGAGGTCGTCGGCTCCACCACCGAGGACCTCACCTGCCTGCCGCTGGGTCGCACCGCCGGCATCGAGGTCGGCGCCCACGTGCGCAACACCGGCGGCCCGCTGCGCATCCGCGTCGGCGAGGCGCTGCGCGGCCGCGTCCTGGACGGCCTGGGCAACCCGGTCGACGGCGGCGCCCCGCTCGCCTCCCTGCCCGGCCTGGAGCTGGTGGGCGTCGACGCCGACGCCCCCGACGCCTTCACCCGCCCCCGCATCGACACCCCGCTCGGCCTCGGCGTGCGGGCGCTGGACTCCCTCGTGCCCGCCGGCCGCGGCCAGCGCGTCGGCATCATGGCCGGCTCCGGCGTCGGCAAGTCGAGCCTGCTCTCGATGATCGCCCGCGGCACCGAGGCCGAGGTCTCCGTGATCGCCCTGATCGGCGAGCGCGGCCGCGAGGTCCGGGAGTTCCTCGAGAACGACCTCGGGCCCGAGGGTCTCGCCCGCTCCGTGGTCGTCGTCGCCACCTCCGACGCCCCCGCTGTCGAGCGCCTGCGCGCGGCCTTCACCGCCACCCGGATCGCCGAGTGGTTCCGGGACGCCGGCAAGGACGTCGTCCTGATGATGGACTCGCTGACCCGCGTCGCCATGGCCCAGCGCGAGATCGGCCTCTCGGCCGGCGAGCCGCCCGCCACCCGCGGCTACCCGCCCAGCGTCTTCGGCCTCCTGCCGAAGCTGCTCGAGCGTGCCGGCACCAACCCCCGCGGCTCGATCACCGGCCTGTACACGGTGCTGGTCGAGGGCGACGACATGCAGGACCCGATCGGTGACACCGCCCGCTCGATCCTCGACGGCCACGTCGTGCTCACCCGCCGCCTGGCCACCGCCGGCCACTTCCCGGCCGTCGACGTGCTGGAGTCGATCTCCCGCGTGAACAGTGCGGTGACCACGCCCGAGCAGCGTGGGGCCGCCACCCGCCTGCGCCGGATGATGGCCGCCCACCGCGACGTCAAGGAACTCGTCGAGATCGGCGCCTACGTCGCGGGCACCGACCCCGACGCCGACGCCGCCCTGGCCCGCAAGGACCAGATCGAGTCCTTCCTGCGCCAGGACATGGACGACCAGACCTCGCTGCCCGAGACCTGGGCCCGCCTCGAGCGGCTCGTCGCCACCCCCGGCGCCCCGACGCCCGTCGGTGCCGGGCCGTCGGGCCGGCCGCCGGCCGCGCTCGGCGGCGGTCCGTCCGCGCCGGCGCCGTCCTTCGCCGCCGCCGGTGCCGCCCCTTCCGTCCCGGCCGTCCCTGCCGCCCAGCCCCGCCCGAACGAGGTCCTCCGATGAGCCGTCCCACCGATCCCGGCCTGGCCGCCGTCGCCCGCGTCCGCGCGGTGCGCGAGCGCGACTCCCGCCTCGGCCTGGTGAAGGCGCTGGCAGAGGTCCGCGAGCGCGAGGCCGAGGTCGCCCGCCTGGAGCAGTCGCTGCAGGTCCACGGCCGCCAGCTGGACGGGGACATGGGCCGCTTCGTGGTGCTGTGCCAGTCCCTCGCCGTGCTCCGCGAGGCCGCCTCGGACGCCCGCCGGCGGGCCGAGTCCGCCACCCTGGTGGCCACCGACGCCCAGTCCTACTGGACCTCCGACAAGGCGCGCCTCGGTGCGGTCGAGGGCCTGATGGAGCGGCGTGCGGACGAGCGCCGGGCCGAGGCCGTCCGCGCCGCCGACGCGGTGACCGACGAGGTCGCCTCCGTGGGCTGGCTGCGCCGCTCGCGCGCAGCCCACCACGCTCAGGACGGCGGCCGACCTGCCGATCAGGTGGGCGCATGAGCATCGACAACGTGACCGCGCGCATCGCGGTGATCCAGTCCCAGCTCGCGGCGATGGCCCCCGTCGGCCCCGCGAGCGCCGGTGGCGTGCTCGGCAACGCCGGCGCCGTCGAGGCCGCCGACTTCGCGCAGGCCCTCCAGCGGGCCACGTCCGCCGTCGCCACGTCGCAGTCCGGTGCCTCCGCGGGCGCCCGCGGCCCGGCGGCCACCACCGCGGCCGCCGCGTCCACGAACGGCGGCGGCACCTCCGACCTCGCGGCGAGCGTCATCGAGAAGGCGAAGTCCTACCTCGGCATGCCCTACGTGTGGGGCGGCGACTCCCCCTCCGACGGCGGCATGGACTGCTCGGGCCTCGTCCAGCACGTCTACGGCTCCGTCGGCATCGACCTCCCGCGCGTCTCCGCCGACCAGGCACGCTCCGGCACGGCCGTCGGCTCGATGGCCGAGGCCCGCCCCGGCGACCTCATCGCCTGGGACAACTCCAGCCGCAACAACGGCGCCGACCACATCGCGATCTACCTGGGCAACGGCAAGATGCTGCACGCGCCGTACACGGGCAGCGTGATCAAGATCGAGGACGTCTCCACCCCGCCGGACTACATCCGCCGGGTCCTGCCGGAGACCTCACCCGTCGCGCGCACCTCCGCCGCCGGCGCGGTGCCCGCTGCCGCCGCCTCCGCCGGCGGTCCGGTCGCCTTCGAGCGGCTCTTCGCCGTGGCCGAGCAGCGCTACGGCGTGGACGCCGGCCTCCTCTCCGCCATCGCGCGCGCCGAGAGCTCCTACGCCCCGCGGGCCGTCAGCCCGGCCGGTGCGCAGGGGCTCATGCAGCTCATGCCGGCGACCGCGCGCAGCCTCGGGGTCACCGACTCCTTCGACCCGGCGCAGGCCGTGGACGGCGCGGCCCGCCTCATGCGCGAGCTGCTGGACCGCTTCGACGGCCGCACTGAGCTGGCCCTCGCCGGCTACAACGCCGGGCCGGGCGCGGTCCTCCGCTACGGCGGGGTGCCCCCGTACCCGGAGACGCAGGGCTACGTGCAGAAGATCATGTCCTGGATGGAGGCCGCCTGATGAGCCGCGCCACGATCGACCCGACCGCCGTCGCTCCCCTCCCCGTGCGCCCCGGCCGCGCCGACCTGACCGGTACGGGGCCGGACGACGCCGGAGCCTTCGGTGAGGAGCTCTCCCGCGCCGTCGCCGAGGAGGGCTCGCCCTCCGGCACCGGCCGCACCACGGGCCGCGGCCCCCGCACGTCGGGCCGCGCCGCCGGCGAGCCCGCCGCTCGCGGCACCGACGCCTCGACCTCCTCGACGTCCGAGGGGCAGCCGGTGCTCGCGGCCGCCGTGGCCGCGTCCTCCGCCCCGGCGCCTGCCCCCGACCCGGCCGTCGCACCGATGCTGTCGGGCGGTCTGCCGCTCCCGGTCGGGGAGGGCGCCGCGCAGACCGGAGACCTCTCCATCACCGACCTGACCGTACGGACCGGTACGGACCTCTCGGCGGCGGCGGTCGCCGGCCCCTCTCCCCTCGGCAGCATCGTGACCAGCGGAGAGGCTGTCACCACCGGTCCGACCGGTGCGTACGGACAGACGCCCCTCGGCGCCGGCTCGGGGCCCGCCGTGGCGGTCCCTGGCACCGCCGACGCTGCCGTGGTCGGGCTCCGCTCGACCGGCTCGGACGCCCTCGCCGCCGGTCCGCTCACCACTGCTCCCGGAGCCGGTCCCGAGGTCGACGCCCTCCCGTCGGACGGCTCCTCCGGGCCGGCAGTCCCGGCTGCGAGCACCCTCGCCGGTGGCGCCGGCGCGCAGGCCGGTGCGGAGGCCGGTGCTGCCGGTGCCGCAGCGCTCCCGCGCCCGGTCGCTGGTCACCTGCTCGAGGACACCCGCCTCCCCCGCAACCCGCTCACCGCCCGCATCGACGGCCGCGCCCGCCTCGCCACGCCCGGCACCGCGCTCACACCGGTCACCCCGCTCAGCACCGCGCCCGGCACCGCGCCCGGCACCGTGCCCGGCGCGGACCCGGGTGACCGGACCGACCGGGGGCCCGAGGGGCTCGTCCACGACCTGCCCGTCGCCGCAGCACCGGCGGCCACCCCCGCCACGTCGACCCCGGCCGCGGTCGGGCCCCAGGACGGCGGCGCCGCCGGCGTCCAGGCACCGGGTGCCGCGACGGCCACCGGCTCACCGGCGCCGGCCGCACCGGCCGACGCCCCGCGTGCCACCCCGGCGGCCCAGCTCGCCCCCGAGGTCACCCGCCTCGCGCAGGCCGGCCCCGGCACGCACCGGGTGGTCATGCGCCTGGCGCCGGAGCAGCTGGGCCAGGTCCGCGTGACGCTGACGCTGAGCGACGGCGAGGTGCACGTGCGCCTCGCCGCGGAGAACGCGCAGGCCAGAGCCGCCCTGCACGACGGCAGCAGCGAGCTGTTCCGTGCGCTGGAGCGTGCGCTGCCCACCCTGGCCGACGCCCGGGTGACCGTGCAGGACGCCGACGGCTCGACCTCCACCTCCTCCTCCTGGCAGCAGCGCCAGGACGGCCAGCAGGCGGGTCAGCAGGACGGTCGAAACGGTGCCTCCCAGGACCTCAACCAGCAGGGCGACCGGCCGATGACAGACGTGAGCGACCAGGGTCGCTCGCCCTCCGACCCGCGGCACGACGCCGCGGGCCACTCCGAGCCTGCAGGGACGCGGGCCGCCACGATCGCCAGGGACGGCGACACCACCGGAGCGACCACCGCTCCGGCAGACCACCCGTCGTCCGGCCCGCTGCGGCTCGACGTGCGGGTCTGAGAAGGGAGGACCCGTGTCCGTCTCGGCAACCGAGGGACTCGGAGCCAGCGCCTGGGCAGGTCTCGCCGCCGACTCGTCGACGACGACCGCCTCGACCGCTGAGGACAAGGAGATGTTCCTCAACCTCATGGTCGCCCAGCTGCGCTACCAGGACCCCATGAACCCGGCCGACACCGCCGACTTCATGGCCCAGAACGCGCAGTTCAGCGCGCTCGAGGCGATGCAGCAGGTCGCGGAGCTGACCTCGCAGGTGCTCGGGGCCCAGATGGCGTTCGGCGCCAGCGGGCTCGTGGGTCGCCAGGTCACCTACGTCGGCCCGGACGGCAACGCCGTGACCGGCCTGGTCGGGAGCGTCAACTTCGACGTCACCGGCCCCACGCTCGACGTGGACGGCACCAGCGTGCCGCTCAGCGCCGTCTCGAACGTCACGGCTCCCTCCCCGGCCGCACCGGCCGCACCGGCCGCAACGGCACCCGCCCCCGAGACCGGCACCGAGACCGGCACCGACGCCGGCACCGACGCCGTCTCCGGCTGATCCTCCCCCCGCACCGTCCCCACCCCACGCACCCTCGAGGCAAGGAACCCCGCCCATGCTGCGCTCGCTCTTCTCCGGCATCTCCGGCCTGCACGTCAACCAGGTGATGCTCGACGTCACCGGCTCGAACATCTCCAACGCCAACACCATCGGCTACAAGGCGAGCACCACGGTGTTCAGCGACACGCTCTCCCAGATGCTCTCCGGCGCGACCGTCTCCAACGTCGTCCAGGGCGGCACGAACCCCGTCCAGGTCGGCCTGGGCGTGCAGGTCGCCGCCACGCAGACCAACCTCGGCCAGGGCTCGGCCCAGATGACCGGCCGCGCGACCGACCTGATGCTCCAGGGTGACGGCTTCTTCGTCACCGAGAAGAACGGCATCAACCAGTACACCCGCGCCGGCTCCTTCAGCTTCGACGAGACCGGCACCCTGACCACGCCCACCGGCGCCCGCGTCCAGGGCTTCGCGTGGGACCCGGTGGCCGGCGACTTCGACACCGTCGCGGGCCCCGTCGTCCTGACCTCGGACCCGAGCCTGCTGGACCCGCCGGCCGTGCCCGACCCGATCACCGGCGACCTGCCGTCGCTCACCTCGTTCAACTTCGGCGCCGACGGCACCCTGCGCGGCGTCTACTCCGACGGCGTGCAGCGCGACATCGCCCGCCTCAGCGTGGCGCAGTTCAACAACCCGATGGGCCTGGAGAAGGTCGGCGAGACCTCCTTCATCGAGTCGGCGAACTCCGGCGCCCCGATCCTGGGCACCCCCGGCTCCGACGGCGCCGGCACCATCATCGGCGGCGCGCTGGAGATGTCGAACGTCGACCTGGCCAGCGAGTTCACCAACCTGATCCTCGCCCAGCGCGGCTTCCAGGCCTCGAGCCGGGTCATCACGACCTCGGACTCGGTGCTCGAGGAGCTCGTCAACATCAAGCGCTGACGCTGACCCGTCCCAGGGAGGGGGCGCACCGACCACGTCGGGGCGTCCCCTCCTGCACGCTCCCCTCGCCTCACCCCCCCCACCGGCCGACGTCCGTCGTGAAGATCCCGTGAACGCTCAGGTGCTCCACGCGGCGGCCGAATGACTCCAGTGACGGGCCATGGACGGCCCGCTGCGCTCAAGCCCAAGGATGGTGCTCCCCATGATCTCCCTGACCCGCCTCTCCGGGACCGTGTTCGCGCTGAACTCCGACCTCGTCGAGCGCGTCGACTCCACGCCCGACACCGTGATCACGCTGGTCGACGGCAAGAAGTACGTGGTCGCCGAGACGATGGCCGAGGTCATCTCGACCATCTGCCGCTACCGCGCCGAGATCATCGCCCTCTCCAGCCACCTCCAGGCCGGCGACCTCGTCGCCGTCGGGCAGGGCGACCGGGGCGCCCACCAGCTCGCCACGGTGGTCGAGCACCGCCGACCCAGCCTCAGCGTCGTCGACCACTCCGCGGAGCAGGGCGACGGCGGCCCGAAGGGAGACGACCGATGAAGGACCCCATGATGATCATCGGGTTCGTCGTCGGGTTCATCATCGTCTTCCTCTCCAACATCCTCGAGGGCGGCAACCCGCTGGCGCTGTTCCTGCTCCCGCCGATGCTGCTGGTGTGGGGGACCACCCTCATGGTCACGCTGGCCGGCGGCACGATCGCCGACGCCAAGGCGTTCGGCGCGGGCATCGTCAAGGCGTTCACCGGCGGCAACGTCAGCAACGCCGGCGAGGTCGTGCCGTCCGTGGTCAGCCTCGCGGAGAAGGCCCGCCGCGAGGGCCTCCTGGCGCTCGAGGACATGGTCAGGGAGATGGACGACGAGTTCCTCGTCAAGGGCGTCACCCTGGCCATCGACGGCACCGATCCCGAGGAGGTCCGCGACATCCTCGAGGCCGAGGTCACTGCCAAGAAGAAGTTCGACAAGCAGCAGGCCAAGTACTTCGCCGACGCCGGCGCCTACGCCCCGACCATCGGCATCATCGGCACGGTCATGGGCCTCGTCCACGTGCTCGAGAACCTGTCGAGCCCCGAGGCCCTGGGCCCGCTCATCGCCGCCGCGTTCGTCGCCACTCTCTGGGGCGTCATGAGCGCCAACGTCGTCTTCCTCCCCCTCGGCAACCGCCTCAAGCGGCTCTCCGAGCTGGAGGTCATGCGGATGGAGATCACCATCGAGGGCGTCGCGGCGATCCAGGCCGGCGCCAACCCGCGCGTGGTCTCCCAGAAGCTCACGTCCCTGCTCCCGGCCGGCCAGCAGCCCCCCGCTGCTGAGGCCGCCTGACACCCACCCCCAGGAGGAGCGCCATGAGTGGGCACGGAGGCGGTGGACGCCGCCAGAAGCACGAGGAGCACGAGGAGCACGAGAACCACGAGCGGTGGCTGGTGTCCTACGCGGACATGGTCACGCTGCTGTTCGTGCTGTTCGTGGTGCTGTTCGCGATGGCCCAGGTCGACCAGTCGAAGTTCGACGCGCTGGCCGCCAGCCTGGCGCGCGGCTTCGGCAGCGGCAGCCCGCAGGTGCTCTCCGGCCAGGGCAGCGTCATGCCCGAGGCGGGCAGCCAGGCCATCCGGTCGGTCGCCCCGCTCATGGACGTCGGCGACCTGCCGCCCGCCCAGCAGCAGGTGGTCGCCGACGCGCTGACCCGCGAGCAGCAGCTCGAGCACGACCGGGCGCTCGCCGGCGCCCGCAGCGAGGTGGACCGGCTGGCCGAGGTCCGCGACGCGATCTTCGCGGCCCTGGACGCGGAGGGCCTCACCGCCGACGTCCGCGCCTCCTTCGACGAGCGCGGCCTGGTGCTGAGCCTGGTCTCCAAGCACGTGGTCTTCGAGTCCGACCTGGCCACCCTGAGCCCCCGGGGCCGCGAGATCGTCGCGACGATGGCCCCCGTGCTGCGTCGCCTCGAGGACCCCCTCCAGGTCGACGGGCACACCAACCAGGCCGCCGGCGCCCCCCGGTACTACGCCACGGACTGGGACCTCTCCTCCGCGCGCGCCATCACGGTGCTGCGGCTGCTGGAGGAGCGGTTCGGGATCAGCGAGGACCGGCTCTCCGCGGCCGGCTACGGCCACACCAAGCCCCTGCTCGACCCGAGCCTCCCCCGCTCCCAGGCGATCAACAAGCGCGTGGACGTGGTGGTGCTGGCGAACCTCACCGCCGAGGAGCAGGAGCTGCTCGCCGAGGCGGTCGACGACCGGGCGCGCGCCGAGCGCCGAGCCCGGCGCACGGGCACCACCGAGGGCACCACCGAGAGCACCACCACGGGCACCACCGAGAGCACGACCGCCAAGACCGACACCCAGGCCGCCGCGCAGTCCGCGGCCGCCGACACCGACCAGACCCGCACGAAGGAGATCGCGCGATGACCGCGACCGCCGAGGACGCCCCCGCGAAGAAGAAGTCCAAGCTGCCCCTGATCATCATCATCGTCCTGGTGCTGGTGATCGCCGGTGGCGCCGCCTGGTTCCTGTTCCTCAAGCCCGCCCCCGACGCCGCCGCGGCGGAGGAGCCCGAGCCGGAGGCCGGCGCGGTGCTGACCCTCGAGCCGCAGCAGATCAACCTCGCCGGCGGGCACTACCTGCAGATCGGCATCGCCGTGCAGCAGACCATCGACGTCGCCGAGGACCTCGACGGCTCCAAGGCGCTGGACGCGACGATCGAGCTGTTCAGCGGCAAGGCCGTCGACGACCTCGACAGCCAGAAGGAGCGCACCGCGCTCAAGGAGGAGCTGCTGACCAAGGTCGAGTCGCTCTACAACGAGGAGGCCACCGACGACGCGGACGCGGTCGTGAACGTCATGGACGTCTACTTCACGACCTTCGTGTACCAGTGAGCCGCCGCTGAGGAGACCACGAGCACGAGCCGGGGCCCGCCCACCAGGGCCGCCACCGGCAAGACGCCACAGACCGGCAGGGTGCCGGGAGCAGGACGCTCGCACACCCACGCCCGCGGAGGGCCGACGCAGCCGTCGTCCACCCCCGGGCCCCCGGCACCACGGACGGTGCCGGCACACGGGCCGCCGCCCCCTCCGGAGGCCCGGGCACGGACGCCGACGCATCTTGTCGTTTCCTTGAGACACGCTTGCTCAGACGCACGCGGTTGTGGACCGATGGTTGTCCCCGTGAGCCTCCCGACGCCCCTCGTCGCAGATTCCCGTCCGCCGTCGCGGACCGGACGTCGCGCCCGCACGGGCGTCGCGACCCCCTACGACTTCAGTCAGCCCATCCAGCTCTCCCGTGAGCACTCCCGGGTGCTGCAGCTGGGCTTCGACTCCTTCACGCGCCAGGCGACCACGGTCTTCACCTCGGTCCTGCGCAGCGTCTGCTCGGTGACGCTCACCGCGATCGACCAGCGTTCCTACGCGGAGTACATCGACTCCCTGGACGCGATGACGTACCTGACCATCTTCACCACCGAGCCGATGCCCGGCCGGGGCGTGCTGAACCTGCCGCTGGGCGCGGTGATGTCCTGCGTGGACCACATGCTCGGTGGCCCCGGCACCGCCCGCCAGCCCAAGCGCGAGCTCACCGAGATCGAGACCGGCGTCGTCGTCGGCCTGGTCGAGCGGCTGCTCTCGGAGATGCGCTACTCCATGGAGTCGATCGTCGCGGTCGACCCGCAGGTCACGGGCGTGGAGTACAGCCCACAGTTCGCCCAGGCGGCCAGCGCCTCCGAGGTCATGGTCGTGATCGCCATGGAGCTGCGGATCGACGAGCGCCCGTTCCCCTTCACCGTCTGCCTGCCCTTCGCCGGCCTCCACCCGCACCTGACCTCCGCCGCCGCGCCGGCCCCGGTCTCCAGCCGCGAGCGCGCCCAGCGCGAGGAGGCGGCCCGGACGATGCGGACCACCTTCGAGGACGTCCCCGTCGAGGTCAGCGTCCGCTTCCGCTCCTCCAAGGTCGACCCGCTGCTCCTGGCCGACCTCGCCCCCGGCGACGTGCTGCGCCTCGGCCACCCGGCCGCCGCTCCCCTGGACCTGACGGTCGAGGAGCAGGCCCTGGCGCACGTCACGCCCGGCGCCCAGGGCGGCAGGCTCGCCGCCCTCATCGTCTCCACCTCCAACCGCCCCACGGCCTCCGCCGCCAACCGTCCCTTCGCCCCGCAGGAGAACCGATGACCGCCGCTCCCCTCGAGACCGGCCCCCACGACGAGCTGGCCGGCTCCGTCGCCTCCGCCGCCGCTGCCGTGCTCCCGGCCGCCGAGACCCTGATGGCGGGCGACCCGCAGCCGGGCAACGAGCACGTCACCCGTGTCTTCTCCGCCGCCGTGCTGGCCGACCTCGCCGGCGCCCGCACCGGCCGCCTGGCCCTGCTGGTCGGCTCCGAGCTGACCGACGCCCTCGGCTCCGCCCCCGGCGGCGGCCTCGACGTCGCCGCCGCCGTGCAGCCGGCCCTCGACGCCGCGGCCCAGGTCCTCGGCGCCACCGCGCAGGCCGCCGAGGTCGTCGAGCTGGACGAGGTCGTCGACCGCCTCTGCGGCGAGGCGCCCTACACCGCCGTCACCCTGCTGGGCGGCTCCATCGCCGGCGCCGTGCTGCTGCCGAACGCCGTGCTCGCCGACGCCGAGGGCGTCGAGGAGGACCCCGACGCCACCGCCGGCCAGGCCACCGCCGAGGCCGCCGCCCAGGTCGCGGCCGCGGCCGAGGCCGCCGCCACGTCCACGCTGCCCGACCCGCAGGCCGGCGCAGCGGCAGCGGCCCAGACCCTGCCCCCGACTGCCGCGCCGTCGAGCGTCCAGCCCGCCGCCCCGGCCGAGGTCGCCGGCGTGACCGGAGCCCCCGTCCCGGTCGCCGCCCCCTCCGCGCCCGTCGCCGACTCCCTCCCCCCGGTCGCCACCGTCCGCTCCATCGCCGACGGCCGCCGCGGCATCGACATGCTGGCCGGCGTCGAGATGGAGGTGACCGTCGAGCTCGGTCGCACCCGGATGCCCGTCCGCGAGCTGCTCGCCCTGGCGCCCGGCACCGTCCTGGCGCTGGACCGGGCCGCCGGCAGCCCCGCCGACCTGCTCGTCAACGGCCGGCTCGTCGCGCGCGGCGAGGTCGTCGTCGTGGACGAGGACTTCGGCCTGCGCGTCACCGAGATCCTCGACCAGACCCAGGCGGTCTGACATGGGCGAGCTCGCGATCCGCATGGTCGTCTCGCTGCTCGTCGTCGTCGGCCTCATGCTCCTCGTCGCCAAGGTCGCGGTGAAGCGCAACCGCGGCGTCCGCGACACCGGCCTCCAGGTGATCGGCCGCCAGCAGCTCGGCAAGGGCAGCGGTCTCGCCGTGGTCACCGTCGGCGGCCGCACGCTGCTGCTCGGCACCACCGACAACCAGGTCAACCTCATCACCGAGCTCACGGACCAGTCCGCCGTGCCCGCCTCCCTGGGCGTGCACGACGACCTGGACACCGACCTCGCCCTGGGCACCGACCTGGGCACCGACCTGGGCACCGACCTGGGCACCGACCTCGACGCCCCCGTCCAGGACGACGCGTTCGCCGCCCTCCTCGCCGACGCCCTCGCGGCGCCTGCCGGTGCTGCCGCCCCCGGCCCGGCCGCGCCCGCCGCCGTTGCTGCCCCGGCCGCGTCTGCTCCTGCTGCCGTGCCCGCGGTCGTCGCGGACGAGGACCGCGCCTGGTCCGCACCGCTGCCGCGCTCGACCAGCGCGCTGGGCCACGGTCAGCGTGTCGACGGCCTGCAGGTGGCCGGCCTCCCGGAGATCCGGCGTGCGACGCCGGCCCCCGCCGTGCCCGCCGCGTCGGTGGCGCCTGCCTCCTCCCCGGCCCCGGTCGAGACCGTGGCCGTGGCGCCCACCGCACCCGCGGCACCCGCCCCGCCCGCCGAGATCACCGAGATCGCCGAGGTCCCCGCCCGGGAGCCGCTGGCGCTGGTCACCGACGCGCCCACCCGCCGCAGCACCCCCTCCCCCGTCGACGCGCTCCTGGCGCTCGCGCAGGCCGACCCCGCCCCCACCCGGACGGCGAGCGTCGCCCCGGCCCGTGCGGCGTCGCCGGCGCCCCCCACCGGTGAGGACGAGGCCGCCCGCCAGCTGGCCCGCGTCCGCGCCGCCGTCGCCGACGCCCGCCCCGTCACGCCCCTCGACGTGGCTGACCGGATGGGCTCGACGGTCCGTACCGACCGGACGACCACCGCCCCGCAGCGCGAGGCCGCCACGGCGCTCCAGGAGGCCGCCGAGGACGACGAGGTCGCCCGCGCCACCGCACAGGCCGGCGAGTTCATCGCCGCGCTCTCGGCCGCGCTCAGCGCCACCGAGCCCACGACCGCCCCCGCGACCGCTCCCACCGTCACCGCCACCGGCACCGGCCTGAAGCCCGCCCGCCGCGAGCGCCGCCGCACCCGTGGCGGTGTCCCGGTGCCGGGTCCCTCCGCCACGCCTGCCTCCTCGACCCCCCAGGGGCCGCTCGCCGGCTCGGTCCTCTCCCCGCAGACGTGGCGCCAGGCCGCGCAGGCGGTCACCAGGCGAGCGTCGTGACCGCCCCGTCCCGAGGCGCCGGCACCACCGGCGCCGGCGCGAGCCTGCCCGGACGGACCGGACGAGTCGTCCGCGCCCGTCGGCTGCTCGGTCTCCTCGCCGCCACGCTGGTCGCCTCGGCCGCCCTGCTCCTGCCCGGCCTGGTGCTCGACGGCGCGGTCGCCGCCGGCACCCCCGTGGCCACCGACGCAGGCCTCGCCCTCCAGGGCGGCGGCGAGTTCGACTGGAGCACCGGCACGTTGTCGGGGGTCCCCGGCACGGGCGGCATCAACCCCGGCGCCGCGAACGACGGCAGCGTCAGCGTCGACGTCACCGGCCTCACCCGCAAGCCCAGCGAGTCCGTCGCCCTGTTCGTGGCCCTGACCCTGCTGTCGCTGGCGCCGGCGATCGTGCTCACCACCACCAGCTTCACGAAGATCCTGGTCGTGCTCGGCCTGACCCGCAACGCGCTCGGGCTCCAGCAGACCCCGCCCAACCAGGTCCTCGCCGGCCTGGCGCTCTTCCTCAGCCTCTTCATCATGGCGCCGGTGCTCTCACAGATGAACGAGACCGGTGTGCAGCCCTACATGAACGGCGACCTCACGGCCCAGCAGGCGTGGGACACCGGCATCGAGCCGCTGCGCACGTTCATGCTGGACAACACCGAGGACGAGGAGCTGGCCACCCTGACCCGGGTCGCCGGCCGCGAGCTGCCCAGCGAGCGCGCCGACGTCCCCCTCACCACCCTGATCCCGGCCTTCGTGCTCTCCGAGCTCAAGGACGCGTTCATCATCGGCTTCATCATCTTCATCCCGTTCCTGGTCATCGACCTGGTGGTCTCCGGGGCGCTGATGGCGCTGGGCATGATGATGATGCCGCCGGTGATGGTCTCGCTGCCGTTCAAGCTCCTGCTCTTCGTCCTCGTGGACGGGTGGGCGCTCATCATCACCGCCCTCGTGCAGAGCTACGGCTAGCGCCTGCCGCTGCAGCCCGCTCCGCCTCGTCCCACCGCTGTCACCACTGCTGTCACCACCGCTGCCGGCCGCCACGACCGGACGCCCGTCGACCCTGCCCACCCCTGCCCACCCGTCCCTTCCACCGGAAGAGGAGTCCGATGACCGACACCGCCGTGCTCCAGCTGGCCGCCATGACCATGCAGGTGGCGCTGAAGCTGTCCGCCCCGATCCTGCTCACCGCGCTGTCGGTCGGCTTCACGATCTCGCTGTTCCAGTCGATGACCCAGATCCAGGAGTTCACGCTCGCCTTCGTGCCGAAGGTCATCGCCGTCGCCGGCGCGCTCGTCGCCACGGGCAACTGGATGCTCCAGACGCTGATCCAGTTCACCGACGACCTGTTCGCGATGGTCCCCAGCCTCCTCGGCTGAGCCCGCCCACCCCCGCCAGGACCCACGATGACCCTGACCGTCGACGGCACGCCCATGCTGGCGTTCCTGCTGGCGTCGCTGCGGGTCGTGGCCTGGCTGTTCGTGGTGCCACCCTTCGCCACCCGCGCGTTTCCCTCGACCGCCAAGGTCGTGCTCGCCCTGGGCCTGTCCATGGTGATGGCGCCCGCGCTCGCCGACGACCCCGTGCCCACCGAGCTGTGGAGCATCGCCGTCGTGGGCATCACCCAGGTCGCGATCGGCGCCGGCCTCGGCTACCTCACGATGCTGATGCTCAGCGTCATCTCCGCCGCCGGCTCGCTCCTGGACGTCTTCGGTGGCTTCGCCCTCGCCCAGGGCTTCGACCCGCTCGGCCAGAACTCCTCCACCGTCATCGGTCAGCTCCACAACATGCTGGCCACGATGCTGCTGTTCGTCTCCGGCGGCTACCTGGTCGTCGTCGGCGGCCTGCTGCGCACCTTCGACGTGCTGCCCCTCGGCTCCGCCCCGCAGGTGGACGACGGGGTGGGGCTCGTGACCGCCGCGTTCAGCCTGTTCATCGCCGCCGCGGTGCAGGTGGCGCTGCCGATGGTCGCGGTCCTGCTCGTCACCGACCTCGGCCTGGCGCTGATGACGAAGATCGCCCCGCAGCTCAACGCGATCCAGGTGATGTTCCCGGCCAAGATCGGCCTCACGCTCCTGCTGGTCGGCCTGAGCTTCCCCGTCCTCCCGGAGGTCACCCAGCGCATGGTCGACCACGCGCTGCGGGCCATGTCGGCTTTCGCGGGCGGGGGGTGATCCGGGGATGAGCGGGGAGAAGACCGAGAAGCCGACAGAGCAGAAGAAGAAGAAGTCCCGCAAGGAGGGACAGGTCGCCCGGACCCAGGAGTTCGGCGGCTGGCTGACGATGCTGGCGTTCTCCGGCGCCGCGCCGGCCCTGGTGGACCGCGAGGTCGAGAGCCTGCGCGAGCTCATGGTGCTGTCGCTGCGGGCCGTGGAGGACCCGACGGTCGAGAACGCGCTGGACCTGCTGGTCACCGGGGTGACCGGAGTCTTCGTCACCATCCTCGCGCTGGGCACCGGCGTGATGATCCTCAGCGTCGCCGCCAGCCTCGCGCAGGGCGGCTTCTTCCTCGCGACCAAGGCGATGAAGCCGAGCCTGAAGAAGTTCGACCCCGTCCAGGGGATGAAGAAGCTCTTCGGCCCCCAGTCGTGGTGGGAGGGCGCGAAGATGCTGATCAAGACCTCCATGCTCGGCGCGCTGGCCTACGGCACGGTCACGTCCGTGACCCCGCTGCTCGGCGGGCTCGTGCCCACGATGGTGGTCCTCCAGGTCGCGGCCGGCGAGATCTTCGCGCTGCTGCGCTTCGTCGCGATCGCGGGCCTGCTCATGGCCGGCGTCGACTACCTGATGTCGCGCCGCCGCACGATGAAGCAGGTGAAGATGACCAAGGAGGAGGTCAAGCAGGAGCACAAGAACACCGAGGGCGACCACCTGAAGAGCGCGATCCGCCAGCGCCAGGTCGCCGCCAGCCGCAACCGGATGATCGTGGACGTCGCGGACGCCGACGTCGTCCTGGTGAACCCGACCCACGTCGCGGTCGCCCTGCGCTACCAGCCCGAGAAGGGCGCCCCCGTGGTGCTCGCCCGGGGCTCGGGCGTCGTGGCCGCCCGCATCCGCGAGGCCGCCGCCGAGCACGAGGTGACCATCGTGCGTGACGTGCCGCTGGCCCGCGCGCTGTACCGCTCGACCGACGTCGGCATGGTGATCCCCACGGAGCTGTTCGCCGCGGTGGCCCAGGTGCTGGCGTTCGTGATCGGGCGCCGGGGACGCAGCGCGGTGCCCACCCCCCACGACAGCCCGCGCCGTGGCGGGGACCTGCCCGACGTGCCCGACGCCCAGCGCAGGCGCCGCCAGGCCATCGCCGACCGGGCCCGCGCCCGGGCCGCGCGCGCCACCGCCTGACCCCGCTTGACCCACCGCTCCACACCGCCCACCGGTACGCCTCAGGTGACCGGGTGGCGGGCCGATGTTCACCTCGACGCCAGGGACGGCGCCACCAGTGCCAGGGACGGCACCTCCTCAGCGACCCCGCGGAGTGCCCGTCCCCATGTTGAAGAACCTCACCAAGCTCGGCGTGCCCATCGGCATCGTCCTCATCGTCGTGATGCTGGTCGTCCCGCTGCCGTCCGCGGTGCTCGACATGCTCATCGCCCTCAACATCACCGGTGCCCTGCTGGTCCTGCTCACGGCCATGTTCGTCACGCGGCCGCTGGAGTTCAGCGCGTTCCCCGCCGTCCTGCTGGTGATGACGCTCTTCCGCCTGACGCTCAACGTCTCGGCCACGCGTCTGGTGCTGCTCGACGGCTACGCCGGCAAGGTCATCGACACCTTCGGCCACTTCGTCGTGGGTGGCTCGCTGATCGTCGGCCTCATCATCTTCGTGATCCTGCTGATCATCCAGTTCGTCGTCATCACCAAGGGCGCCGAGCGCGTCGCCGAGGTGGGCGCGCGCTTCACCCTCGACGCGATGCCCGGCAAGCAGATGGCCATCGACGCGGACCTCAACTCCGGCCTCATCGACGAGGCGACGGCCCGCAAGCGACGTCAGGAGGTGCACGCGGAGGCGGACTTCTACGGCGCGATGGACGGCGCCTCGAAGTTCGTCAAGGGCGACGCGATCGCGGCCATCATCATCACGGTCGTCAACCTCATCGGCGGCATGGGCGTCGGCCTGCTCCAGCACGGCATGGCCCCCGGCGAGGCCGTCACGACCTACTCCCTGCTCTCCGTCGGCGACGGCCTGGTCTCCCAGATCCCCGCGCTGCTCCTCTCGGTGGCCACCGGCCTCGTGGTGACCCGCAGCGCCGGGGACGAGGACATGGGCTCCGACATCCTCAAGCAGCTGGGCGCGCGTCGCATGCCGCTGCAGATCGCCGGCTTCGGCGCGCTGGCCCTGTGCCTCATCCCCGGGCTGCCCAAGATCCCGTTCCTCATCGCCGGTGGCGCGATGCTGCTGTTCTCGATGCGCGTCCCCAGCCAGGCCGAGGCGGCCGAGGCCGAGGCCGCGGCCGCCGAGGTCGCCGCCGAGGCGACCAGCACCAGCGACCACCCCGAGCGCCTGGCCGCCGAGATCCAGGTCGACCCCCTGGGCCTCGAGCTCGCCCCCGACATCATCGACCTGGTGGACGCCGGCCACGGCGGCGACCTGCTCCAGCGGGTCCGCTCGCTGCGCCGCAAGGTCGCCTCCGAGCTGGGCGTCGTCGTCCCGCCGGTGCGCACCCGCGACAACCTCGAGCTGCCCGCCCACACGTACGCGATCAAGCTGTTCGACGTGGAGGTCGCCCGCGGCGAGGCGCCTCCGGGCTGTGTCCTGGCCATCGGCGAGTTCCTCGGCTCCCTGCCGGGCACGCCCACCCAGGAACCCGTCTTCGGCCTCGAGGCCAAGTGGGTGCCGCAGACGCTGCGCGCCCAGGCCGAGCTCTCCGGCGCCACCGTGGTCGAGCGCTCGTCGGTCATCACCACGCACCTCTCCGCCGTGGTCACCCAGTACGCCTCGCGCCTGCTCGGCCGCGAGGACGTGCGGATGCTGACGGACGTCGTGAAGCGCACCCACCCCAACGTGGTCGACGAGCTCACGCCGGCACAGCTGAGCCTCGGTGAGGTCCAGCGCGTCCTCCAGTCGCTCCTCGACGAGGGCATCGGCATCCGGGACCTCGTCCGCATCTACGAGGCGCTCTCCCTGCGGGCGCAGACCACCAAGGACCTGGACGCCCTCGTGGAGTCCGCCCGGGCCGCCCTCGGGCCCGCCGTGGTCGCCCCGCACGTCGTGGACGGCACCGTCCACGTCATCACCTTCGACCCGCAGTTCGAGCAGCGGATGCTCGAGGGGCTGCGACCCACGGACCAGGGCCCGATGATCGTCCTGGACCCGATGAGCGCCCACCACCTCATCGGCGGCCTGGCCAACCTGGTCGTGGAGGCCGAGAACGCCAACCTCACGCCGGTCCTGGTGTGCGCCCCGCAGCTGCGGGCAGCGGTGCGCCGCATGGTGCGACCCGCGGTCGAGCGCCTCCCCGTGCTCGCCTACCCCGAGCTCACCGGCGCGGCACAGATCCGCTCCGTCGGCGTCGTCGACGGCCACGCGCAGGTCGGTGCCGGGGCATGAACCTCCTGTCGGCGCCGGTGCTCGGAGGAGCCGCCCTGTGCGTCTCCCCCGCGCTCCACGGCGCCTGGAGCGGCGACACCACCCTCGAGGCCGCCCTCACGCGCTACCTCATCGCCGTGCCCATCTGCTGGTTGGTGCTGAGCATCTTCGAGGCGATGGTCGGGCCGGCTCCCCGGCCGCAGCGCCCGGTGCCGGCCCCGACGCCCGAGACAGCCCAAGGACCCACCTACACCGCCCAGCAGGTGCCCGGGATGCCCGGCACGGGCGCTCCCCAGCTCGGTGCCGGGGACGACGCCTCGGCCTGAGCCACGCCGGCCTGACGCTCCCCGGGAGACCACCTCCGGACGTGGAACGACCCGCAGGCGTGGCCTCGAGGGCCGCCTCCGCCGGACGTTCGCGGAGCGCCTGCGGGTCGGGTGACCGCCGGGTATTGCCGGCAGCTCGGACGACGTCGTCGCCCCCGCCCTGATGGACGACTGCCTAGCGGGCAGTCACCTCACGCGTCCTGAGAGAATGCATTTCTCGGACCACCTCCTTTCCCGTGTCCGACCACGGTAGGCAGCCGGTCGCTCCCAGCACAACGGGTTTTCACTGAGCGAAGCGCCGCTCCCTGCCGCGTCGCGCGAGACGGGACTCGCACCCGTCCGCTCAGGACATCGCGTGCCGATCACGCTTCCGGAATGCGGAACGCCCGCGCGGGGAGCACTCGGTGGTGCTGCGACCCGGCGGGCGTTCTGCAGTGTATGTCCGGCGGCGTCCTACTCTCCCACAACCTCGCGGTTGCAGTACCATCGGCGCTGAGAGGCTTAACTTCCGGGTTCGGGATGGGACCGGGTGTTTCCCTCTCGCTATGGCCGCCGTAACTCTAG
>NZ_JAMOIL010000038.1 GCF_023656415.1 Nocardioides bruguierae | reverse complement strand
CGTTCTTCAATCCGTCTTCTAGAACGGCGCTCTGCAGCCGGCCACGCGCTCTACTGCAGCCGCTACTGCAGCCGCTACTGCAGCCGATGGCTGACAGAGACAACAAAACCGCCTCTGACGTCTGCGTTTCCGCAGGTCAGAGGCGGTTTGGTTCGGTCGGGCTGACAGGATTTGAACCTGCGACCCCTTGACCCCCAGGCGCGGCTACACGCGTGGCGAGCGTGCCTGGCGGTCTCGCTGAGCGTGAAGGATCGCTAGGGAGTCTTGGGCCGCGTGTCCACGTACCCGGACGTTGCAGCCGCCGTTGCAGCCACCAGTCAAGGGGTCGCACGCGGCTCCGGTTCGGCCCATCTCGATGGTGTGCACGTGCTGCGGACGCCGACAGCGCCAACCGCCGACTCGGCACCGCTGGCCCACTTGCACCACTTCGGTGCTGCCTTCCGTGCCTCTCGTTGCACCTCAACGCTGCGCTTCTCGTCGTGCGCCTGGAGGGCATCCCATGCAGTGCCCCGCGGGGTGGTGGGCTTTGAGGTGATCCTCGCTGCCTACACGTCGTTGCTCTCGATGGCAGCGACGGGTTCAGTATCGCTGGTGCCGCTGAGCTTGGCCATGGACCCCTCGGACAGGTAGCGGCGATCACCGGCGATCCACTCGTCGTGCATGTCGATCAGCGCGGCGCCGACCAGTCTGATGACGCTGGCGGGCTTCGGGAAGATGCCCACGACCCGGCTGCGGCGCTTGATCTCCTTGTTCACCCGCTCGAGGGGGTTGGTGGACCAGATCTTGCGCCAGTGCTCCCGCGGGAACCCGGTAAAGGCGAGGACCTCTGCCTTGGCCTCGTCCATGTACGGCCCGAGCTTGGGCCATCGGGGGGCGAGCCCGTCGCGGGTCTTGTCCCAGGCCGCGCTACGTCGGCGGGGGTGGGCTGGGCGAAGATCATCCGGAACGTCGAGGCGACCAGCTCCGCCTGTCCCCTTGGGGACGTGGGCGAGCAGGTTGCGGGCGAAGTGGACCCGGCACCGCTGGTGCGCAGCGCCCTGGAACGCCCTCGACAGGGCAGCCACGAGGCCTGCGTGCTGGTCGCTGATCACCAGCCGGACGCCGGCCAGGCCACGCTGCTTCAGCGACAGCAGGAACGCGCGCCAGAACACCTCGTCCTCGCTGTCACCGACGTCCAGGCCGAGGATCTCGCGCTCGCCCGTGGCGGTGACGCCGGTCGCCACGATGACGGCCATCGAGACGACCTGGCCGCCCTTGCCGGGCTGGTGCAGAGCGGCGGGAGGCCACCAGACCCGGTACCACCTCGCATGAGTTTCGCCGACCCCATGGCCTCAGTGAAACCCTGGCGCGGCTCCTCTGGCTCCCGGCCGAACGTGCCGGACAAGTGCAGGAACCTGGAGCGTGTGACCCCGAACCGCCGCTGCCTCCGGCCCCCCCAGGCCCACCGCAGCGTGCAGGGTCAGCCCTGTGCGCCGTTCGCGACGATGGTCTGTCCCGGGACCCACCCCGCTGCGTCAGAGGCGAGGAAGCTGACCACCGCCGCGATGTCCTGGGCGGTGCCAGGACGTCCCAGGTCGGTGTCGCCCGCGAAGCCCTCGGTAACGGTGCTGAAGAAGCCTGCGTCGCGCGTCCCGTCGGTCTCGATGAGCCCCGGGGCGACGCCGTTGACCCGGATGCGACAGGGGCCGAGCTCGTGGCGAGCTGGGCGGTGATGCCGTCAACGGCGCGCTTGGCTGCGGTGTAGACCAGCGCTCCGGGCGGGTTCATGGTGGAGGCGAGCGAGCTGAGATTGATCACGCTGGCGCCCTCACCCATGTGTTGCACCGCCTCGCGGGTGACGAGGATGAGGCCGAGCACGTCGAGGTCGAAAACGCGGTGGAAGCTATCGGTGGTCACATCGGGCACGGGTGCGTATTCATACCGGCCCGCGTTGTTGACGAGGATGTCAACGCGGCCGTAGGGCTCGAGTGTGGCCGCGACCAGCGCCACGGCACCGTCGTTGCTGGTCAGATCGGCGCGCACAGCCGTCGCGTGCCCGCCGCCGGCGCGGATTGCGGCCACGACCTCGTCGGCGGCCTCGCGTGAGGCCGCATAGTTGACCACCACCTGTGCGCCGTCCGCCGCGAGGGCGCCAGCGATGGCGGCCCTAGCCCCTTGGAGGCTCCGGTGACGATCGCGACCTTACCGTTCACACTCATGTTGGTACTGCTCTCATTCGGCGATTCGTAACGACGACGGCCGCTTGTCGGTGGTCGGAGCGGCCGCCGTCGTCTGTGGGGTGCGGCGACCGGTTCTTCGTCCGCTGTTGCCCGGTCGCGGTGAGGGGTCAGGCGTTCGCGTGGATGGCGCGGTCCTGGCCGGCCCTCCAGGTCGCCATGCGCGCCTCGTAGTCGGCAGTCATGGTGTTGAGGGGCTCCGGCCCGAAGAACTGGCGCAGCGGGGGCTCGTCGAGGTCGACGAGCTCGAGAACCACAGCAGCGAAGGACACCGGGTCGCCACCGCTCTGGAGCGCCCCTTGGAAGTCGCCCATCGCCTCGTGCAAGGGCGCGTAGGCATCGAGCGGTGCGGCGAAGCGGGCCGAGGAGCCACCGAAGTGGGTGCTGAACGCGTCGGGCTCCATCAGGGTCACCTTGATGCCGAACGGCGAGACCTCTCCGGCGAGGGCCTGCGCTTCCCCCAGAGCCACTGCGCGGGCAGTACGTCCTCGTCTTCACGGCGCCGCCCGGGATCCCCTCGCGCGAGGCGCTCGATTTTCTAGCGAGCTGGGAGTGCTCGCCTGGCGACGGAATGCGGGCAGCGGCCCAGATCTGACCCAGCAGAGGCCCGTCGATCTTCACATCAGGGACGTGAGGGCTGTATCCGCAATATGCGCGCGGCGGCCGCAGTGACCCCGCTGTCCGCCAAGACCGGCTCAAGCCGATCGGGGATGCCTGCTGGGTCAGGTGCTCGAGCATCAGGTCGCTGGCCCGGTTCTCCTGGGTGGCTCTGAAAACTGCCACGCGCTCTACTGCAGCCGCTACTGCAGCCGACGGCTCCCGGAGACAACAAACCACCCCTGACCTCTGCGTTTCCGCAGGTCAGAGGCGGTTTGATTCGGTCGGGCTAACAGGATTTGAACTTGCGACCCCTTGACGCCCAGGCGTCCAGACGGCGTCGTCGAGGCCGAAATCCGCGTGGTTCCGGGCCTCAGATCATGCAGCGCGACTCACGAGATGCATGAACTGCATGGTTCTGGTCCCCTTCAGGTCCCCTTCCTTGGCTGAACGAGGCACCGAGGGCCGCGCAAGGCTCCCGCCCGGCGCGAGCGAGGACCGTCGCCCAACCACCTGCCCTTGCATAGGCCTCCTCGACAGCGCGCAGCAGGACATCTGCCTCACCGTCGAGTGCCGATCGGGCTTCCGACCGGGGGAGCGAGCGTCGTTGGCGTAGTGTAGGTAGTGGTAGTGATGGTGGTGTAGGAGGTGGGCAATGACGACCGTGTCGTTTCAGCTGAACGGGGAGCAGATGACGCTCACCGTGCAGCAGGTGCGAGATGCAGCGCGCAGCGCTACACCCGAGCCACCGAGGCTTCACATCGTAGAAGTCCAGGGCTCGATCTACCCCGTGAAGCAAGTCTTCAGCGCTGCCACTGGACTCGATCGTCTTGACTTTACGACGAATCAAGCACGAACAATCCTGAAGCGCCTCGGTTTCAAGGTGACTCGGGTGGATGAGACCGAATGACCACAACGGCCCACGACCTGCTTGAGAAGCACTACTACCAGATCGAATCTCGGTACTCGATCTTGAGTTCAGGCAAGTACACGACACTCGTGACAGCGAACGGGAACTCGGCTACGCCTATTCATCGGTGGTTCCGCATGAAAGAGGCCTACTCGTCCGAGATGCTCGGGCAGGTTCTTAATGACACTGGGCTCGACGGGTTACGAACGCTTCGACTCGTTGACCCCTTCTCCGGCAGTGGAACGACCGGGGTATCTGCTGGCGACCTCATCCGTCGCGGGGACCTCGATGAGTCTCGTGTCACCGCAATGGAAGTGAATCCGTTCCTCCACCTGGTCTCCCGAGCAAAGATGTCGGGACATATGGTTGGCCCTCTCAGAATCCAGACCGTCGCAGGGCACATCGCGAGGCGCGCCCTAACCGAACAAGACGGATTGACCGAGATCCCGTCACTGACAACATTTGCCAATCCTGACTACTTCCCGACAGAGAACTTGCGCAATCTGCTCGCCTTGAAGGCTTCTCTGACAACCATCCTTCGAGAAACCTCCGACGCTGCCACCAGTGATCTCTTGCACCTGGCGCTCGCGTCTGCGATCGAGCCGTCCAGCAATCTGCGACGAGACGGTCGAGCGCTACGCCTAACCGCCGGGAAGGCCCGCACTAACCCAATCAACATCTTCCTCGATGCGGTCGAAACGATCGCTCATGACATCGATAAGCCAAGAATCCCGTTCACGGCTTCCGTTTCTCTCCAAGACAGCCGGCGCCTTCCGCAGCCAGTGCAGCCATCTCACGATCTTGCGCTCTTCTCGCCTCCCTACCCCAACAACATTGACTACACCGAGGTCTACAAGCTGGAGGCCTGGTTCCTCGGACTGTATTCATCGTCCGAGGACTTCTCGCTTCAGCGGCGGCAAACCGTTCGGAGCCACAGTAGCCTCCGCTGGGGTGAACAGTATGGCTTCCGAGACGGCAAAAACGTTAAGCTTATAGAAGCACTGCTCGCGCCCGTTCTCGATGCGATCCCCGATGATCGATACAGGCGGGGCCGACAAGAGGTGGTGCTGGGCTATGCAGACGACATGTTGGCGACCCTACGGTTCCTGCACGCAAGCCTGGATGTCGGCGGAAGAATGGCTATTGCAGTCGGCAACTCTATGCATGGCAAAGCAGGTAACGACTACGTGATTGCATCGGACCTACTGCTCGCTCAGCTCGCGGAAGTCGCAGGTTTTCACGTCGACAAGATCGATATAGCTAGGTACCCCAAGCGACGCACCGCTCGCTCCGCGTATCTGCGCGAGAGCCTCGTCTTTGCGACAAAGGAGAGGCAAGATGCCTGAAGCACATGAGGTCGCGCCGTCAATGACCCTGAAGCCGTCGGCGAGGCTACAGCGTTTTCTCGGAAGTGAGTTGATTGCAGACCCAAATCTTGCGGTTCTCGAATTCGTGAAGAATGCGTACGACGCTGGCGCCAAGAACGTCATGGTGCGGTTCTTTTTAAGTGGCGAGCCCACTTCGCTGAGCATCGCCGATGATGGAATCGGGATGGATGAAGACTCGTTCCGATTCAACTGGCTGAGGCCAGGGTTTAGTCAGAAATCCATTACCTACCGCGGAGATGGCCCGTCATTGCCGCGGTCAGGTGCGGCTGCCAAGCTCGCCACATCTCGAAGGCCCGCCGGCGAGAAAGGGCTCGGGCGTTTGTCGGCGGGGCGTCTTGGTAAGATTCTGACAGTCTGGACTCGACCGTCGAAGACGTCCCAATGGCTCAGAGTCGAGTTCGATTGGTCCCGCTTCGACGACATGTATCGCGCCATGGACGAAATATCGATCCCCTTTGAATACCGCGACTCTGCCCCTTCCGAGGCATTCGAGCAGGGAACGCTAATCGAGATCAGCGACTTATCACAGTCATGGGTCGGAAAGATTCCCGGACGACCCGCTCCTGGTCGACCGCGCACAAGGCTCGGGCGACTGAAGCAAGATCTCTCGTTTCTGATTCGAGCGCAAGCTGGCAAGGACAAGAAGTTTCACCTTGAACTTGATGCGGATGTCGTTGCCGAAACAGGCGACGTTGGTGTGATCACCGCCGAGAGTTCGCGACTCGATACAGCACAGTATGTCTATCGCTTTAAGATCACCGCGCAACCTGTTCCCGGTGACGAGCTATACAACGTGAACGTCGCACGCACGATCCAGCGTAGCGCTGAGGCGACCACCGCTACTGGTCGACCGACACTTGAGGAGTTGGAACCCACGACGGATAAGGGACTCAGCGCCTCGAAGTGGCCCGGACCGGTTACTGGCTTCTTCCTGTACACGCCGCCACCTGCTGGACGACGAGCCCAAGATATTGATCTAGCCTCAACCGGCGTGCTCCTGTATCGCGACGACGTACTGGTGGAGCCATACGGCCTGCCTGGCAATGACTGGCTCGGCGTCGAGGCGAGGAAGGCTTCCAGGCAAGGGCATGCGGCGATTCAACCGTCGACTTTCTCCGGCGAAGTGCAAGTAGGTAGAACCACCAACCCCTCCCTAGTCGACATGTCAAACCGCCTGGGCCTTCTTGACAACGATGCCAGTGCTGAGTTCGTTCGGCTCCTGCGCCATGAGTTCGATTTTTTCGAAGAGATCATCTATACCGAAGTTCTGATTGAAGGTAACTGGCAAGGTTCTCGCGAGAAGAAGGCGGCACAGCAGGCGGAACTCGGAGAGCGCTTCGCCCAGCTTAGACTCAAGGCGCTCGCTCACAGGGCTGGGCAGCCATTACAAGCTATGGGTTTCGACGTTGTCGGCCTTCAGTTATTGGCGGACGACGTGTCAATTCCCCCGGGAGTGCGCGCGAAGCTCAAATCTCACGCGGACAAGATTGAAACTAACGTTGAGCGCCTGGCGCGCGTTGTTCGTGAGCTTTCTACGGTGCCTGCGCTGGACAGCTCCGAGTTCGACATTGCGTTACTGATCGATCAGGTCGTTTCCGACTCAAACTCTCTGGCCGAGCAGCACGAAGTTCAACTCGCAACAGAAGGTAACACCGAGGCTCTTGTTTTCGCTGCTAGGGCACTTGTTCAAGAAGTTCTGCTGGAGTTGGTTACGAATGCCATCGAGGCGGCGCACAACACCAATCGGGTTGGTACCGTGACGGTTCAGTTGTCGCGGACGTCGCCGACCCATGTAGAGGTGCGTGTTCGTGATGACGGCTCGGGCTTCGGGGAACAATCGAGTAGCGTTCACGACTTGAGCTTGATCCAGTCCACGAAGGGTCGGCCTGCGGAGGGCCTTGTCACGGCCGAGAATTCGATTGTTGCCACCCGCGGAGCTCTCTGGGTCGAAAGCACGAGCAGCAGCGGCACGTGTTTCGTTGTTCAGATACCTACTGGAGCGTCACCCGCTCCCGGCAAGAGATGAGAGGCGAGCATGTCGTACGCACTGTTCATCGATGACGATCCCCAGATTGTCGCGAGCGCGACCGATCTCGTCCGTGCGCAAGGGCTGACCCTAGAGACGGCGTCCACGTGGGACGAGGGACTGGAGAAGTTCTATGCTTACTCCCCCGATCTGGTGATTTCCGACTTTAATCTTCCTGGTTCAGAAATGGGCCTCAGGCTCTTGCTAACCATCTCCAAGCTCCGGCCCTCTGTGCGCGTGATTCTCCTTAGCGCCTATCTGAACGAAGATGACGCCGCGAAGATTAGAGGCTTGCATCTGGTTCATGATGTGGTCATCAAGACTGATCCCGTTGCGACAGCCCGCCGAATCCTTCAGGAGGTTTCAGACGCAGCTAACCGCGCGGACGATTCCACCGACTGGGTTGCCTTCTCGCACGCCTCCCAAGACGTAAGAGAGGTCGACGATTCGATCTTTGATGAGCTTGATGCCTACCTGATATCGAACCGTCTTCCCGCGGATGGGGGTAAGGCTGATGCCTGACCCCCTGCGTTACACCTATCTGGACACCTCTGCCCTCATGCGTAAGGCCGATGCTAGCGCAAGCACGATGGTGGCACGGGTACAGAAAATGCAACCCGTGCTGCAATCAATATTCGCCGATGAGACTCGCGTTTTCGCATGCTCGGAGCTCACGATTCTTGAGTTCCACAGTAATATAACCACGAACTACCGGTCCCAAGCTTTGCCTGACTGCGACTATAAGTGGTGGCTGGGCGCGAGGGCCGACCTTTTTCAGCGGATCGGAGACGGGCAGATTCAAGTCTTGCAGACGCCGCCGAAGGCAGCCGAGCATGTCATGTCTCTCGTAACATTAGCAACTAGAGAGCACGGTCGTGCATTGCACGCGATGGACGCCATGCATGTCGTGATCGCAGCTCGTTGGGCTTACGACATAGGGGCAAGGGTTGAGATTCTTACGTCGGACACGGACTTCGATGCTGCACTTTCAGTTACGTCGTTCAATGACCGCGTAACTTTCGCAAACCTCGACGTTCTAGCGTCGACCGGCGAAGGATATGACAAGCGCAACCAGAATGTTTAGTTCTACGCACATTGTTCACGCGCTTCGATTACCTCGTCGTCGCGTAGCGTCTGTGCCGCTGAAGAAGGGGGGTCTGCTGAACGAAGAGGGGAATTCCAGATCGGCTAGGACGAGGGTCCTGACTGGAAGGATGTTCGCTTGGCAGGCAGGTATCCCAAGGAGTTCAAGGAAGACGTGATCCGGGTCGCCCGGGCTCGCGGTCCGGGTGAGACTCTCGAGCAGATCGCGCACGACTTCGGCGTGCATCCGGTGACGTTGTCGAAGTGGCTACTGCAAACCGATATGGAGGACGGCATCAAGCCCGGAATCACCCGGGACCAAGCCGCCGAACTGCGCAAGGCCAACCAGGGGATCCGACGCCTGGAACAAGAGAAGGGTCGGCTGCACCCCTGGCTGCCTTGTGACTCGGATTAGTCTCGGGACGTCCCTGGCATGCGGTGGAGACGTCCCATGCTTGGCGTTTCAACTGGGACCGAGCGTCACGGCAGTTATCCACAGGCCGCCGGCGCACCCCTAGCAGGAGCCCGCTGAGTGTGGTCCGATGCTCAGCAGAAGCATCAATCGTCCGCTCTCGCTCGGGGAGGCGGTCGGGGGGCCCGCTTCCTCGCGAGAGCCATCTCGGGAGGTCCGCACCATGCTCGAACTCGTTCCGCAGCTCATCACCGCAGCACCTGACTTCAACTCCGACGGCATCGTCGCCTGGGGAGTCAAGAACATCATCCCGGTCATCCTGCTCTTCGTCGGGATCGGCATCATCGCGTCGTCCCGCAAGGGGCAGATGTCGCAGAACGCGCTCACGGTCACCAACATCATGCTCGGCTGCATGGTGATCGCCGGCGCTGCCCTGTTCTACGGGTTCGCCGACAACATCGCCGGCTTTGTCTTCGAGAGCTGAGCCATGCTGCTCCGCCCCGACGACGACGTCTACCGGGTCGACGCCGTCTGGCTCGGCCCCCGCGGCATGACGCTCCCCTGGACGGCGCGCTACTCGGCCTACAGCATCTGGCTCGTCCTCTTCGTGGCGATCCTGCTGGTCGAGGCCGCCCTCCCGATGAACGTGAGCGTCCCTCCCGTTTGGGAGCTCGTCTTCTCCGTGCTCGCGACCTACGCCCTCACCGGTGTCATCGACCACGACCGGCCTCTCAGCAGCGTCTGGCAGCTCGTCCGGGCAGAGGTCGCAGCCCCACGCCGGCAGAAGTCTGGGCGCCGGGTCTTCGTCGTCTCGCGCAAGGTCCGTGTGCGTGAAAGGAGTGCGCCGTGAGCCGCTCCATCGACGCCGCACCCCAGAGCCGCCTTGCCCTGCGCCAGATCGAGGGCAACCTCTGCTTCACCGCGGACGAGGCGTGGGCCTGGTTCGTCCTCCCCACCCAGCTCTGGGCCTTCCGTTCCGACGGTCAGCGCGAGCAGCTCATGCTCGGCTTCGCCGACGGCCTCTCGTGGCTGGCCGGCCATCGGGTCCACGTCCGGGTCACCTCGCGTCCATACCCCACGGCGTCGTGGGCCCGCCGACTCGATGAGCTCACCACGGCCCCGCTGGCCATCACTGGCGGCAAGCCCTGGCCCGATCACCTCGTCGACATGCAGCGCCACCTGCGCACCCAGACGATGGCGGAGAAAGAGGTCTACTTGGGCGTCCGCGTGAGGTCTCGCGCTCCATCGCACCGGCTGATGAGCACGCTACTGCGTCGGCCCACCGACATCGAGCATGCGCGGCTCCTGCCCGAGGTCGAACGGATCGCCGAGGCCGTCGCCCTGCCTGGCCTCGATGGACGTCCCGCTGCCGCCGCCGAGATGGAGTGGCTCGTCCGCCGCTCGAGCGGTCTCGGCCTGCCCTCACCACAGGACCTCTCCCCCGTCGAGCAGCAGCTCTGGACCGAGGAGGACCTCGCGACCTTCGAGGACAGGGTGGAGTACGAGGCTCCTGCCCTCGGGCGCACGGTCAAGCTCACGAGTCGCACTGACCGGACTCCCGTCGAGCGTCACGTCGCGGTCCTGTCGGTGGGGCGGCTCGAGGAGATGGAGGCACCGGACCCAGCGCACGAGCCGTGGCTCAGCCACACCGACCGGCTGCCCTTCCCGGTGGAGTGGTCGGCGCAGTTCGACGTCCTGGCCGGCAATGACGCCCGGCGCACCATCCAGCGCAAGCTGCTGGTCGTCCGCGACATGCAGAAGCACTACGCCGAGCACGACCTCGACGAGCCCTTGGCGCTCGACCGTCAGGCCCGGCACGCCCGTGAGGTCGAGGACCAGATGACCCGCGGCGCCGACGTCGCCTCCACCCGCATCCACGGCTGGTTCCGCATCGCCGTCGCGGGCCGCACTGAAGAGGAGTGCCTCGAGCGCGCCCGGAAGGTCGTCTCGTCCTACCGCTCCCGCCGGGTCACCATCGAGCATCCCCGTGGCCAGTTCGGCCTGCTGCGCGAGTTCATCCCCGGTGAGTCCGTGTCCACGGTCGCGTACCGACGGCGTCTCCCTGCGCTTTACGTCGCGGCCGGCGTCCCTGCCGCCTCGAGCCGTCTCGGCGATCGACGCGGGCCGTACATCGGGTACACGGCGGGGGCCTCGGCGCGGGCCGTCATGTTCGACACCCACTACGCCACCGAGGTCCGCGAGACGTCCGGCCTCGTGCCCGTCGTCGGTGGTCTGGGCGCCGGCAAGAGCGTGCTCCTCGGGCAGATCGCCTACTCCGCGGTGCGGCGGGGCATCCCGTCGATCATCCTCGACCCGTCCGGGCCGCTGTCTCGCCTCACGCAGCTCCCCGACCTCGCCGCCGCCAGCCAGCACATCGACCTCACCACCGCCGCCAGCGGGACGCTGAACCCGTTCGAGGTCGTGGCGACTCCGGCACGGGCTTCGTTCGCGGACGACGACGCGCACCGTGAGGCCGAGGTGCTGGCCGCACAGGACCGCAAGCTCCTCGCCATGGACGTCATCAAGATGCTGCTCCCGGCATCGGTCGACGCCATGCCGCAGACGGCGCTGGTCGTCTCCGAGGCGGTCCGCTCCACCCGGGGTGACGCCGCTGCCTCTCTGTGGGACGTCGTCACGCACTTGGAGGGCATGAACAACCCGCACGGCAAGGTGGTCGCCGACTACCTCCGCGACATGGCCGAGCTCCCACTGTCGCGGCTGTTCTTCCCCAGCACCCAGGGCGCGGCCCCTCGCCTCAGCGCCACCCTGACCGTCCTGACGATGCCGGGCCTGGTGCTGCCGCCGCGCTCGGTCCCCCGGGACCACTGGTCCACCTCCGAGCAGCTGGCTGTGCCGCTGCTCCACCTGGCGTCCTGGTTCGCCACCCGAGCCGTCTACGGACGCACCATGCACGAGCGCAAGCTGGTCGCCCTCGACGAGACGCACTTCCTCGGTGAGTGGTCCGCCGGCCGCGCGCTCTTTTCCCGGCTCGGCCGCGACTCGCGCAAGTGGAACACCTGCGTGCTCGCCGCCAGCCAGAACCCGACCGACATCCTCGGTATGGACGTCGCGAACTTCATGTCCGCGGCCTTCGTCGGCAGGCTCGAGGACGACGAGACCGCCCGAGATGGTCTCCGCATGCTCAGGGTCCCGACCGGCGTCGGCTATGAGCGCGTCCTGTCGACTCTCTCGTCGGGCCGGGGCGACAGCCAGTTCCGCGAGTTCGTCATGCGGGACGTGGACGGCAACGTCGACAAACTGCGGATCGACCTGACCGGCAACCCCGACCTCCTCGCCGCGCTCAACACCACGGCGGCGCAGCGCGGCTCGGAGGATGTCGCATGAGGCCGCTGCTCCCCCGGCTTCTCCTGCTGTCGGTCGTCGCGGGGCTGCTCGGCCTTCTCCTGGCGGCGCCGGCCTCGGCAATCCCCGGCTTCCCGGACTGCAAGACCCCGCCGACGCCCGAGGTGCCCGGCCGCGGCCTGGCCGGCTACTTCTCCTCCGCACCGTCCACGCTCCCCGAGGAGGCCGACCCCTTCGAGGCAGACTCCGGCACCACGATCTACGAGCAGTACGGCCTCGCCGGGTTCCGCTGGCATACCTACGACCTCGGCTGTGGCCCCGATGCCATGCGCGCCCCCGACGCCGTCATCGGCACGGCGATCAGCAACTGGATCACCCAGATCCCGCTGGCCCTCACCGCCCTCACCGGATCGGTGATCCAGCAGGCCTTCGCCCCCGACTTCCTCGACTCCTTCGACGGCGCTATCTCGGACGTCTCCTCGGCGCTGCACGACAACCTCTTCGTCTCCTGGATCCCGTTCGTCATCGCCGCGATCGGCGGGCTCGTCATCATCCGCGCCCGCAGTGCCTCGCTCGCGAGCACCGCCGGCGCCGTCGGGTGGGCGCTCCTGGTGATCCTCCTCGCGACCGCACTGTTCCGGTGGCCCGTCGAAGCCGGCCAGGCCGCCGACGACACCGTCACCCAGACCCTCGGCACCGTCGTCACCCACCTCGACGGCCAGCACGACGACCTCGAGCCCGGCACCGCCGTCGCCTCCGGCGTCACCGATGCGCTGCTCTACCGCGCCTGGCTCGCCGGCGCCCTCGGCTCGGCCGACTCCGCAACCGCCCGCACCTACGGACCGCAGCTCTTCCAGGCCCAGGCCCTCACCTGGCGCGAGGCCCAGATTCTCGAGGACGACCCCGACCGCGGACAGGAGATCATCGAGCAGAAGCAGGAGGACTGGAAGGACGTCGCCAGCGAGATCGAGGACCGCGACCCCGAGGCGTACGAGTACCTCACCGGCCAGCGCTCCGAGGCCCGAGTCGGCTACGCCATTCTTTCGGCAACGGGCACGTTGCTCGCCCTTCCGTTCCTCCTCGTCTCTGCACTCCTGCTGATCGGGTGCTTCCTCCTCGTCCGCCTCGCCGTGATGCTCTTCCCTGCCTTCGCGACACTGGGCGCGTTCCCCACCGCCCGCGGGCTCGTCATCGGCCTCGGACGCCTCGTGGGCGCCGCTGTCGTCAACGCGATCCTCTTCGGGATCGGCGCCGCGGTGACCATCGCCGTACTCGGTCTGCTGCTCGACCCGTCCGGGGCACCGGCATGGCTGGGACTCGTCCTCATGCCGGTCTTCAGCCTGCTCATGTGGGTGATCCTCAAGCCGTTCCGCCGGCTCACGGCCATGGTCAGTCCGCGGCAGAACCCGCTGGAGCGGCTCAACCCACCGGACATGTCGGGCGTGAAGCGACTCGCGTTCGCTGGCCTGGGCCTCGCCACGAGCGGCATCTCGGCGGGCGCAGGTGCCTTCCTCGGCGCCAAGGTCGAGGACGAGCTCAAGGACCCC
The DNA here is from genome assembly GCF_023656415.1 of Nocardioides bruguierae. Classification (GTDB taxonomy): domain Bacteria; phylum Actinomycetota; class Actinomycetes; order Propionibacteriales; family Nocardioidaceae; genus Nocardioides; species Nocardioides bruguierae. The sequence goes on along the minus strand of NZ_JAMOIL010000038.1, from coordinate 15,269 downwards.
ACCCCCGAGCGCGCCGAGGCTCGGCCCGCCGGCCCACCCGCCCCCGGGCCCTCGGTCACCGCCGTTCAGACCGCGACGCAGCGTCCTCCCGCCCTCGAGCCGGCTCACGCCGCCGCTGCCGGACGCCACGCCACGCGCGCCCCGGAACCTCCCGCGCCTGCGCCAGCGTCACCGGGCGCCCGACGGATGGAAGGCCCGGCGCCCGCCCCTCCTCGAGCGACGACCGCCGGCGCTGCCCGAGCCGCCCTCCCGGAGGGATTCGTCCCGCGACCCACCGGCTCCGACCGACTCGAGCCCGTAGAGCCTCACGAGTACGACGGCGAGGAGGTCTACACGATCTACCGGCCCCACGACGCCGACTCCGACACCGACTCGCTCCAGGACCGGTGACCCGCCATGTCACGCCTCGGGGTCGCGATGGTCGTCATCCTTGGAGCCATCGCCGGCGCCACGCTGATCGGGCTCCCAGCCGTCATGGTGATGTCGGTGATGGGAGGGAGCACGAACGCGGAGTCGTCCTGCACCTCGAGCGGCACGGTCCTGGCTGACTCCGCCGCCGTCGACGACCTCGACGATTCCCAACGGGCCATCGCCGCGACCATCATCGACCAGGGCCGACGACTCGGCGTGAGCCCGCGAGGCCTTCTCGTGGCCCTGGCCGTGGCAGCCCAAGAGTCCCGGTTCACCGTCTACGCCAACGACGGATCGGGCGAGCTCGCGTCGGACCAAGCCGGCATCGAACGATCCCTCTCGCTCCCCCACACCGCCGTCGGGAGCGACCACGGGTCGCTGGGTGTGTTCCAACAGCAGTGGCCGTGGTGGGGAACCATGCAGCAGCTCATGGACCCGGCGACGTCCGCTCGCCTCTTCTTCCAGCATCTCCTCGTCGTGCCGGGCTGGCAGGCGATGGAGATCGGCGAGGCGGGCCAGCGAGTCCAACGGTCGGCATTCCCCGACGCCTACGACGATGACGTTCCCCTCGCCGAGGCGCTGCTGGATGCCGCCGGTGGCGCCAACACGGAGCCCACCGCCTACTTCGGGAGTGTGGACCCGTCCGCCTGCGGGCTGTCAGTGGCAGACGGCGACGTCGTGTTTCCGCTCGCGCCCGGGATCTCCTACGTCGACCAGGAGAACTTCGGCGGAGTCAGCAGCTTCTGGTCCACCACCCACACGGGCACCGACTTCTCCACCGCCTGCGGCGGGACCGTCTTGGCCGCGACCTCCGGCGTTGTCACCGTCGACACCACCGAAGCCTGGGCGGGCACCTGGCTCGTCGAGATCGACTCCGGCGCCGTCGTCACCTGGTACGCCCACATGCAGTCGATCGACGTCGAGGACGGCCAGCAGGTCGTCGCCGGCCAAGTGCTCGGTGCCGTCGGCGACCTGGGGAACGCCACCGGGTGTCACCTGCACTTCGAGGTGCAACGCGGCGGCGGTGATCCCGTCGACCCGACCCCGTGGCTCCTCGAGCACGTCTCCTCCCGCCACGAACCCGAGGTTGTCGCCGTCGGAGCTAGTCAGCCCGACCAACAGACCCTCCGCGTCGCGGTAATCCGGGGAGGTTCCTCCAAGGACGTCACCCGCGGTCTCGCGCGCCGGCCTGATCTCCTCATCGCGCTGGACGCTCCGCGTACTCCTGCCCTAGACGCGCCCTGGAGCACCCTCGGCGGCGGGGACCAACCACTCATCGTGTGGGACGCCGACGTGCTCTCGCTCGGGCGATCCGTCGACCAACGTGGCCGGACGGCCTGGGCCCTGTTCCGGACGGACGCCGGCACCCTCCCAGCCCTCGCCGCGACAGCCCCTCGCGCGCTGCGTGAGCTCACGGGGTCCCTCTCGGCGGCCGGCTACCCGCCCCTCGTCGCCGCGCCGGTGGGTGATCTGAGGCAAGCCGGACTAGCTGCAGGAGCAGCGACCTGCGGCAGCCTCGGGCTCACCGGCGACGCGGACTACCTCCACGTGGCCCGGACGACGTGCAACCGCTCCGGTGTGCTGCTGGCGACGGTGTCACCGGCGGACCCGTCGTGAGCGCCGAGCACCTGCCGTACTTCGGTGCACCACCGCCCCGGACGCCCCGCCCTGCGCAGGACGAGCCGACGTTGCGGGGCAAGCGGGTCGTTCTCTCGCGCCCGGACGGGTTCGTCTACGACGTCCGGGCCATCAGCGAGCTCGAGACGGACACCTCCGGCCGACAGGTCGTCCGCGTTGTGACGGAGGAGGCCTACTTCCGCTGGATGTTCACCGGACAGGCAGCAGCATCCGAGGCCTACCCCGCTCGGCTGGTCTGGGTTGAGTGAGCAGGTGACGCGGCGGGCGCAGGGACCGGCCGGAGGCCGCACGCCCGGAGCCCGCCGCGGGCGCCGGCGCAGCCGGCGCCTTGATCCAGTAGAGAGCAATTCGGCAACCACACGCCGAGCCGCGGCTCCAGGCGGTGGCTACGCTCGAACCGTGTCCACCTGGAGCGTCGCGGAGTGCCGAGCCCTCGCCGAGGAGCTGCTCGGCGACGCCGGTGACCGCTGGCTGCACGTACAGGGCGTGGCACGGCGAGCCGTCGACCTTGGCGCCTCGGAACCCGTCGTCGGCGCCGCCTGGCTGCACGACATCGGCTACGGCGTGCCGAACGCCGCCACCGGCATGCACGCCATCGACGGCGCCTCCTACCTAGACCTGCACGGCGCCCCTCGCGAGGTTGTTGCCCTCGTGGCCCACCACAGCGGCGCCTGGGTCGAAGCGGAAGAACGTGGACTGACCGGGCAGCTGCTCGCCTTCGACGTGCCAGACCAAGCCCTGCTCGATCAGCTCACCTGTGCCGACATGACGACCGGACCTCAGGGGGTATCCGTCGACGTCGACACCCGAGTGCGCGAGATCCTTGATCGGTACGAGCCCCAACATCCCGTGGCTCGAGCAGTCGAACGGTCGCAAGGCGCCCTCCGGGCAGCCTGCGCGCGGGCGATTGGCGTCAGAGTCGTCTGACAACGCTGTTGGTAGTGGACCGCGACCCGGGAAGCCCACTCTTCGCATCCCGGGCCGCGGTCACTAGGCCGGCTCGCCGACCCCCCTGTTGATCCTCGGCAACGGACCGGCGTCGTCCACCATGCGCTCACAGCCATCCCATTGCCAGCGCAACGGGTAGCGGGTTGGACCATCGTCTAGGATGGCTGTACAGCCCGCGCGGTGAACGGACCCGAGACCGGTCACCGCGCGGGTTGCTCGCGTGCACGGCCTCCCCCATCGCGCCGGCACGCCGCGTGGCCTGGCCCGGGTCGCCTGTCCCCGGCCCCGGCGCTGGGCCACGCGCACACCTCGCTGGGGACTATTCATCAGCCACGGAACAGTCGTAGTCTCAGCGGCCTCGGGTATCCCAAGGTTCCGAGGGGCCGTGGCCCGGCTTCCCAGCGTTTCTCCCCGTGTGACGCGGAGGCCGAACCAAAGTCGCATATCGAAGACGTCACGCAGAACGAAACCGAGCAACACGAGGATCAGCGCGACAGTAATTACGTAGGCAGTCCTTCTCCGGTCTGCTGATTCGAGAGTCATCACATCTCCGTCAGCATTCCAGCGGGGACGGAGAGCAATGCACTGCCAGCCCCGAGGAGGGCGTCGCCAGTACCGGCTGATGCACTGCCGCCTCGTTCGCATGCGCCATACGCGAAGCCTCCAGCCGCGCTAGCAGTCACCGATCACAGCCAAAGCGCCGAACCCGAACTGGACTATCCTGTCGCGGCGCGAATGCTACGAGCAGGCTCCGCTAGAGACGTTCCCATCCCTAGCTTCTCCGGGCAGGATCACGCACGCCCAGTCGCCATCCTCGGTCACGCTGACTTGCCCGTCGTCGTCCACACCATCACCGTCGTCATCAGCGATGCCGGTCACTGTCGCACTCTTCGGCAGGCCATCGGCAAGGGACTGCAGCATCTCCACATCCCAGCCCGCATCCTCGGCCGCCTGGAAGTCGTCGAGGAACTGCTCACCAGCGTCCGTTGCCGTCGCGTCACTCGAGCAGCCAGCCAAGAGGAGAGCAGACAGAACAGCAGCCAGCTTGAGTCCCGAATGCATGCCCGGGCTCTATAGCGAACGTCCACCCAGTGTGCCGCGAAACGGCGGTCCTCGGCCCCGAGCTGGTCCGCCCAATAGATGCGCATCAGAATCGAGGCGGAGGCCGACACGAGGTAGTCGATCAACGCATCCGCCCGACGCCGGGGCCTACGGATCCGCCTACTGCCAGTGCGTACTGACTACCCATCGCGTGGAGAGTGCGCGAGTCCAACGTCAGATGTCCATGGGCTGGGTCGCGCCCGCGAGCACGACCTGGGTAGCCCCAGCGTCACGGTCGCGCACCCACCTAGCTGGAAGTCAGGCTCAGCAAGCAGCGTGAATGAAAGACGCAAGACAAAGCCTTGCATGAACTAGGATCAAGATCCGTCGTCTGCCTTTGATGGCCTAAGGTGACAACGGTCGAGTCGCGAGGGTGGCTGCACGACAACCGTTCGCGGTGAGGACGAAGAACTCCCCGACTGGTCACTGCAGGCATCGCGACCACGATCTCGAAACGTTCAAGCCCATGAACTCTGGAAGTTGGGAAACTGTGATGTCGGACGCCGGAGACGCTTTTGATGCCCATTACGCCCTGTGGACGGATGAACGGAAGGATGTCGCATCCACGAAGAAGGAGTGGGCGCGCATCTCGCAATTGGCGGAAATCTCGCACAGGGAATATCGGATTCTGGATGCTCCATGTGGGCAAGCCCGCTTCGCCGACCCCATCACAAGCGCGGGGCACGAGTATGTTGGTGTCGATCGCAGCCCGTTCATGATTGAGCACGCAAAGGCCAAGTCGAGCGCGCAGGTGGTCCTGATCACGAGAGATATCGAAGATTGCACCTTCGACATGGAGTTCGATCTCGCCATCAACTGGTTCACGTCGTTCGGCTACGATTCGGACCAAAGCAGCAAGAGATGCCTTGAGAGGCTCTATTCTGCACTGAAGCCAGGCGGACGACTGGTGATGGAGATCATGAACGGTCAATGGTTGCTGAACAACCTCTCTGCGACTGAAAAGATCGTCCAGACCTTCGACATGACCTACGGAACCGTGCGCGACGTCAACTACGTGACGGCTGACGGGATCTGGCACATCATGGATCGAACCTACGACTACTCAGGTTCCCAATCGCACTCGTCATTCGCGATGAGGGTCCTCACGGCCGACGCGCTCACTAATTGGCTCCACGACGCTGGCTTCCAGTCGGTCGACATCTTCGGCAGTGATGAGCGTCCACTGACCAACAGCGACCCCCGCATGCACGTCGTTGCGGTCCGATAGTTCCCCTCGGCAGAGAAGTGCTGACCGCTAGGACATGTTCGTTCATTGACGGCGACCGGCACGCCGCCGAACCTGAATCGGCTCGCGCACCGCCCCCAGCCGCGCCGACTCAGTTCGGACCGGAAGCGATACTCGCTATCCGGGAGAGATGTCGGTCGTTCGCCGCCGTCCACTCCTTCACCATCTTGGCGCCACCATGTCCCTCATCCTCGACCATGATCAGTTCACTATTCTCATGTCGCTGATGCAGCTCCCATGGGAATCGGGCCGGACCGCTCACGTCTCGACGCCCATGAATCATGGTGAGTGGGATATGGGAGATGCTGGCTGTCTGGTCAAGAATCGATTCCGGCAAGAAGGCGTCGTGTGACCAGTAGTGCGTGACAAGTCGAGCAAAGGCCATTCGAAACGCACTGTCGAGCCACTTGGGGTCGAGAGAAAGATCCCCCGTCCCGACTGAGATGTGCTGGTCCTCCCAGATGCACCATTCCATGGACGCCCGCGCAAGCAGGTCCATATCGTCACTGCGCATCAGTTCTGCATACGCATCCACGACACGCGCGTCGCGTCGGTCGAAGCCCCGCAGCTCGCGTTCCGCGAAGCTGACAAGCCGGTTCCATGCCTCGGGGTAGACCATCTGCACACGGTCTGTTATCCAGTCGACCTGGCAGCGATCCGTCACGGTGACGGCGAAGAGCACGATTCCACTCACTCGCTCGGGATGCTTGATGGCGTATGCCATCGCTAAGGTCGACCCCCAGGAGACGCCGTTGATTAACCATCGGTCGATTCCTAGGTGCTCTCTCACGGCTTCGATGTCGCGAATCAGTTCGGTAGTCGTATTTTCAGCCAAGTTGTAGCCGGCGGTCATCACGTTGGGGATCGAGCGCCCACAGCCTCGCTGATCAATGCCGACAACTCGAGCTTTGCGAAGATCGAACCTGCGCCGATAGCCACCTCTCGCCAAGGTTCCGCCTGGCCCACCATGCAAGAAGAGGCAGGGGATCCCCGAATGGTTGCCCGACTCTTCCCAGTAGATGCTGTGCGGCCCGTCCACTCGAAGTAGGCCGGAAGCTAAAACAGGTATGTCATTCTCCACCAGGCGCACACTACCCGGATGGCGAGGTTGCTGGCGACCTACGCGAGGACATGATCGGAGAATTTCCGCACGAGCAGCTTCGCGGCCTCCAGATCCGTATGACCTCGTCAAGACGCAGCGCGCATGGATGCACGAGCCCATCGCGGTGCGGGTAAGTCCGACCTGTTGAACGCCCACGGGACCGCCAGCTCAGTACCGTCCCTCGAGCCCGAGCAGCTCCGCCGCCGCGTAGCGACAGCACCCGAGGGGCTCTGAGGATTCTTGTCACCGCCCGCGAGCACATGACGACCGAGCGCGCTGCGACAGTCAGCGCGCTCACTGCATTCCTGCGTGTGGCCGCGCTGGGCTCCGACAACCGCATCCGCCGACGGTCAAACAGATCGTCGATGTCTCCCGCGGCCCGGGTCGAATGTCTCGCCGCTGCCACCGCTCGCGCCCGAGACAGCCCGGCGGGCCAAGTACAGTCGACCTCACCAAGGACCTCACCAACAATCAGGTGCAGTGACCGGACTCGTCCGTGAGACAGAGCCGCTGTGTTGATGGACAAGCCCGGAATCGGCGGTCGTCTACACCGCCTGGTCGCGCCCCGGTCGGCTCCGTTCCGCAGCAGCATTCGCCGCGACGTGTCCGATCTCGAAGATTGAGCGGCTCGGGAAGACGTTGAAGCAGAGGCGTGAAGCGTGAAGCGTTCCGGGCCTACTTGGACAGCGGGCGCGCCAACAACGGCGGCACCGACGCCGCAAATGGCCTCCTCGAACGCCACCGCCGAGTCGCGCGCGGGAACTGCGAGCACTAATGCCTACGCACGCTCCTCATGCGCGGTAGACCGTCCCACCCCACGCCAGGTACGAAGCCTCAAGCATTGCTTGACAGGGGCCACCCTGCACCCAAGAATGTCCTTGACCTCGGGACGCTTGCGGGAAACGGATAGATGAAGTTCGTACATTGGGATAGGCGCAAGACGCCTCGGATGGCGCTCCGCGCACTTGTGGACCTCTCCGCAGTCAAGCAGAACCCCGCCTTCAGGCGCTTCTGGGTGGGCAGTTCACTATCGCAGTTGGGAAGTCAAGTTGGCGTATTTGCTGTAACGCTACAGGTGTACTCAATCTCGGGCTCTGCAATCGCGCTTGGCGCAGTGGGAGCGGTGTATGTCATCCCCATGCTGACGCTGGCACTTCTTGGCGGCGCTATCGGCGACTCGCGCGACAGGAAGTTCGTGCTCCTCGTCACCGGGATAATGTCGACGGCCTTATCGGCTCTGTTCTGGGCACAGGCGCATCTAGACATTTCTTCCATCGTGCTGCTGTTCGTGCTCGTCTTTGTCCAATCGAGCATCGGTGCCATTCAGGTCCCGGTACGACGGGCCGTCGTTCCCAACGTCGTCAATCCCGATCAGTTGGGTAGCGCAATCGCTAGCATCAACCTGTCGAAGTACGTCGCACAAGCGTTGGGCCCCCTGCTTGCTGGCGTAATAATTTCAACGAGAGGGTTTGCACTTTGCTACCTTATAGACTCGGTCAGCTTCGCTATCGCCCTGTATTCCGTCGTCAGACTTCCGTCGATGCCCGCTGCACTTGGCAACAAGGCGACGCCCATGCTCAGCCAGGTCGCCGAGGGCGTGAATTTCGTTATCCGGTCACGAGTTTTGCGAGGGACGTTTTTCGCTGACTTGAGTATTACGCTGCTCGGAATGCCGCTGGCCATTCTTCCGGTGGTCAACGACGAGTTCTTCGAAGGCGCTCCTGAGGTACTAGGGATACTGACCGCCGCAACAGCTGTTGGCGGCACGGTAGGGAGCGCCCTCTCTGGCAGCGTTTCCCATAGTCAGCGACCGGGAAAGCATCTTGTACAGCTGTGCCTGGTTTGGGGGATTCTTACCATGGTATTCGGCGTCTCCAGGAGCGTGTATCTTAGTTGCGCCCTCCTGGCAATCATGGGAGCGCTGGATGCCTTGGCGGTATCGTTTTGCAATCTGATCACGCAGATGGCGACGCCGGACCAACTTCGCGGACGCGTCTCGGCTGCTGAAATGATTGTCAACATGGGCGGCCCCCAGGTCGGCGGCCTACGCGCCGGCGTGGTGGCCGCCACATTTGGCCCGCTCATCAGCGTTGTTGCCGGTGGCGTCTGCACTGTCGCCGCGTCTGTCGCACTAGCGTCCAACAAATCTCTGATCTGTTACACAGGTTCTCACGACGGAACCGTCACCAGTGGAAAGAGCTAACAATGACCCTTCTTGACTCAATGCCTACTGACTGCGTGGTGTCGGCCTGGAACGAGTGGGACCGCCTCCGCGAGATGGTGGTCGGTACTGCTGTCGGGGCGAACTACGAACCAACCGAGCCCGGCTCTAGGCCTCAACGACGAGGAGGCAGGGAAGGTAACCCGTTTCCCACAGGGCCAAAGCCTCAACACGTCATTGATCAGGCTAACGAGGAACTGCAGGGCTTGGTTCAGTTGCTCCAAGACTGGGACGTCGTTGTACGGCGTCCGAGCCCGGTCGATTTCTCAACGCAACTGGTCTCACCAGACTTCTCGGTTGAGAACCAGTACTGCGCGGTGTGCCCACGCGACGTCCTGATCACGGTCGGTAGCGAGATCATCGAAGCCCCCATGTCACGTCGTGCGCGATTCTTCGAGTACTTGCCTTACAGAGACATTGTGAGAGGATACTGGAAGCAAGATCAGAACGTCCGTTGGACGGCCGCCCCGAAGCCATCCATGCACGATAGAATGTATCGGCAGGAGTTCTGGGAATGGCCTCTCGTCGAGCGTCATAAGCGCATGCACGACTTCGAGTTCTGCGTGACGCAAGAAGAGGTGTTGTTCGATGCCGCCGATGCGAGCCGGTTCGGCAATGACATCATCATCCAGGAGTCGATGACCACCAACCGCGCGGGGATCGAGTGGCTGAGAAGACATCTTCAGGATCGGGGCATCCGCGTACACGCTGTTCATTTCCCTCTCGACCTCTTCCCGTCGCACATTGATTGCACATTCGTACCTCTCCGACCTGGTCTGATCCTCACGAACCCTGAGCGACCCATACTGGAGGGCGAGGACAAGCTGTTTCTCGACAGCGGTTGGAAGCTCGTAGACGCGCCGCAACCATCGCTGACGAATGACCAGATGCCGGAGTTCTGCCAATCTTCCAAGTGGCTGTCGATGAACGTGCTGAGCCTGTCTCCAGACGTCGTCATCTGCGAAGAGAATGAGCATGAGTTACACGAATTACTCTCCCGGGAAGGACTGGAGGTCCTCACCATCCCGTTCCGCGGAGTGTACGAATTTGGCGGCTCCCTACACTGCGCGACGTGGGATGTACGCCGGGAAGGCAAGGGCGAAGACCTGCTCGGAATATCGTCGTGAGCCCGTTGGCGGCCGAGGGCAACATTTCTACGCCGTGTGAGAACATATACGATTTGTTTGCGCAGAGGGTGCAGGCCGATCCCACCGGTACCGCGCTAGTTCTCCGAGAGCAGACGATGAGTAGCGCCAGTCTTCATCGACTTGTCTGCAACGTCGAGCGCCAGCTCTTGAACCAAAATATCGGCCCGTCAGATGTGGTCGGAATCAGTATGCTCCCCGGTCCTGTTCAGATCGCTACGATGTTGGCAATCTTGAAGATGGGAGCGACGTATGTTCCCGGGGATTACCGTGAGCCGATTGCGACGGTCCTCAAACGCTTTCAGTCACTACCTGTGAATGCAGTCGCAGTCGCGGCGGGGAAGCCGGACCTGTGGCCCGAATTCGGTAGCCGCACTGTCGACGTCGACGTCGACGTCGACGTCGACGTCGAGAGCGACTTCGAGAGCGGATGGTCGTCCATTGCGGCGCTCGACCGGCCTGCGTACATCATGTTTACCACCGGGAGCACCGCGGACTCCAAGGGCGTTTGCATGACGCACAGTTCTCTTCTGCCCCTGCTTTACTGGCACGGGCACAAGATCAGCCGTGCTCCCGGATGGAGGACTGCACAATTGTGCTCGACTGCGTTCGACTTCTCATTTCATGAAATTTTTTCCACGTTGTGCCTGGGAGGCACGTTGGTGCTCATCCCGCCTGAGATTCGCGTGGATCTGTCCATGACGTTGGAATATCTGAGGAACTGCAACGTCGATACTCTCTTCGCGCCTGTAAGTCTACTAGGCCTCTTAGCGGAACGAGCACGGCGTGAGTCTGTGAGTCTGCAGCTCGACCATGTTCTAACCACCGGCGAGGCACTTCGAATCACCGACACACTGAGACATTTCTTCACCGAATCCGGCGCCGCGCTTCATAACCAGTTCGGAGCCACCGAATTTCAAGATGCCTTGTCGTTCACGCTTGAAGGGAGCCCCGCAAGTTGGCCCGCCGACGTTCCAATAGGGACGCCGCTCGAGCACGTGAAGGCTATCGTGGCGGAACCGGGCACAAATGAACCCGTGGCCTGCAGCCACGTGGGAGAACTGGTGGTGTCTGGCGTGTCGGTCGCCAAGGGGTACTGGGATCCAACTCTGCCGTCGAATTCAAACTTTGGCACTTATGGGTCCGGTGATCGGTACTACCGGACGGGTGACCTGGTCCATCAGGACCGGGAAGGGGTCTTTCATTACCACGGACGGGTTGCCAGTGCCGTCGCTGTTGATGGCCAAGACCTGTCCTTGAGGGAGCTGACCTCTCGCATCCTCGAACTCCCCGGCGTTGTTCAGGCGGTCCTGATTCCGTCCGTGGATGGATCTCTTGCATCCGTCATTGCTCACATCGCTGTCACTCCGGATGGAGACGAGCGGGCGGCAAAAGACCTGGTTCGGGCCGAGATCGAGGCAGTTCCACTCTTTCGCCGAGAAGCCATCCGCGTGACCGTCCACGAGCATCTACCGATCACCGTGAATGGCAAAGCCGATATGCGATATCTGCACACCTTAACGTGATCAATCGAAGCGCGCGTTTCGACGGGCTCTCGAGACGGTGCCAGCGCTTGGCTGCCCTTGGCCGTGGCGGAAGGCCGGGCCGGGCTGTGCAATGTTTTTCAAAGTTTTCTACTGCGACCGGTACTGGATTCAAGATGATATCCAGGAGTCGCCGGACGCGGAGGTTTGGAGAGGAGGAAGAATATGTGCTACGACCACGTGACCATTCCGGTCTCGCTGCCCAACCCGGGTAAGAAGTAACCTCATTGGCTGGCGAGTCATCTTCGATGGCTCGCCAGCCTGCCCGGGCCGAGCGAACTGCTGAATTCCGTACTATCTTTCCGGAGCGTAGCCATGAGCGTAAAGTACGATCCCCTCTCCCCGCGGGTCATCGCCAATCCATATCCCGTCTACGATGCCTTGCGTAGAAGTGATCCGGTGCACTGGCACGAGCAAATGGGTGCGTACGTCCTCACGCGGCACTCGGATTGTCAGACAGTTTTGAGAGACCACGGCACCTTTGCCCGTGACGCTCGAAGAGTCGGCGCCGAGATCCCGGACCGATTCCTCCAGGTTCAAACTGACGATCCCCCAAACAATGCCAAGTTGCGGTCTGCTCTACGCAACCTGATCGGCGGGGAGGATGCTGCAGACAGCTGTGCTCGAGAGGCTTCGGTCCTCGTTCAGCGTCTGCGGGAGACCGGTGACCAACCGCTTGAGGTGATGCGACAGGTGGTCGCCCCGGCTGCGTTGACGGTGACGTGCGACCTCTTGGGCGTTCCGTCTCCCGGCGTCGACGAATACATGGAGATCTTCGACGGAATCACACGCGCGATGGATGCCAAGTTGGATCCTGATCGCTCGCACGCAGGAATCTCTGCAACCCTGAGGCTCGGGGGCTATATGGCTGAGTGGATGGCGCAGGCTGCAAATTCCTCGCTAGTTGGGCAAGCGAGGGATGCTGGGATTGCCTGTGGCGCTCCTCCTCACTACGTCGAGAACACCTTGGCCGCTGCCTTCAATGCGGGCTTCAGCACGCTCTACGCTCTCACCGGCGAAATCCTGCTGGAGCTGTGCCGACCGGAGCTCCTGTCTGCTCTTCAGGCGTGCGACTACGCAGTGGCTGCCGATGAGTTCCTGAGGTACTCGAGTCCCGCACAAGGAACCATGCGGTACGTCACCAAGACGCATGCGTTCGAGGGTGGAGTCGTGGAGCGTGGCCAAGCCGTCGTCGTGCTCTTCTCCGCCGCGAACCGGGATGCCAGCGTCTTCGATCGGCCGCACGATATCGTGCTCACTCGAACGCCTAATCGCCATCTCGGCTTCGGCTGGGGAGCACATGTATGTGCCGGGACGCCACTTGGGAAGCAATGGGTGCAAAGTTTGTTGCGTGCCCTTGGAGAGGTGCACATTGGGTTGGAGCTCACAGAAGCTCCGACTTACATGCACTCGGCAACCTTGAGGAACTTGGAAAGTCTACGTATCTCGGCTCGGCCAAGGAAGGGTCTTTGAGGTGTCGGAGAGCAATTCCTCAGACGCCGCTGCTGCGGCCGCTGGACGCGTTTCTGCGGGTCTGCATGGGTTCATGATGACGCAGATCCTCGCGACCTCAGTCGAGGTGGGAGTCATTGACGCGATTTCTGGTGGCAGCTGCTCCATATCCGAGCTTTCTGCATCGACTGGAATCTCGGAGAAAATGATGAGGCGGTTCCTGCCGGCACTGCAGGGACTAGAAGTTGTGCGTGTCGAGGGGCAGCGCGTGGCTCTGACCGAGCTGGGTGCCACTCTGCGATCGGATGTTGGTACGTTGGCCGGATTGGCCAGGCTTCTTGGTAACGAACACTATGCTGCGTGGGCGAAACTGGGCACCAGTTTGAGAACCGGGGAATCTGGGTTTCGAGTTGCTCTCGAGCGTGACCCTTGGTCAGTCCTTGACGCAAGCCCCGATCAGGTCGATTCGCTGAGTCGGCTCTCGCGGAGAAGTACGGACTTCTTCTTTGACGAGATCACGCATTTGATCGACCTGCCTGCTCGCAGCCGGATCGCCGACATCGGGTGCGGTGACGGTAGTTTTCTCGCGAAGCTGGTTGCGCAGCACGCTGAATTGCGCGGCATAGCGTTCGACCAAATGTCGTTGTTACCGATCATCCGCCGTACTGTGCACGAGTACGGAGTAGAGGCCGCATGTGCCGTTAGGGGAGGTTCATTCTTCGAGCCGCTTTCGATCTCGGCAGATGTCTTCATACTTAAATCTGTTCTTCATGACTGGGATGATGAGTCCGCTGTCACGATTCTGCATCGAGTCCGCGAATCAATGGGGGGGGCGTCGAGACTTGTCGTGATCGAGTTCTCGGGTGAGCACAAGGATGACCTTCTTGGCGCCGCGATGAGGGATCTCAACATGCTCGTACTCTTCGGTGGAGCTGATAGATCAGCGACTGAGTACACTGATCTCCTGGTCACCGCTGGTTTCAAAGTCGTCCGCGAAGCGCGTGGTTCGTCGGGGATTCTTGTCGTCGAAGCAGAGGTCGCAACTCTCCCATAGGCCCGTCCCAGCCCCTGCGGCCGCGTGCATCGCTGGTAGCGACCTGGGTCGAGTTCATCGCCTACGAGGACACGCCCTAGGCTGAGCCCTGTGGCAAGTTGATAGGCCTTGGACAGGCGCTGCTGGGAGGCGCTGTTTACCGATCACCGTTTGGCCCATGTGCGAGCGGCATTCAACGATCCCTTTCGGTTCAGCGTGCACGGGGCAGTGGTGGACGATACGAGCCAGTCCGTGCTCTTGGTGCGCCAGTCTTGCGGCGATCAGCGTTGGGGATTGCGGGGGGTGGGGGCGGAGTCGAACCGGGACACACGATAGTTGAAGCTCTCAAGCAAGAGTGTCGAGAGGAAAATGGTGTCGACGTCGAGATAGGTCCGCTGACGGGGTGGTACGACCCACCGCGAATTCGAGTCGCAGGTAGGCATCTTCCTCTGTGGGTTACCGGCTCACGCTCAGATTGCCCTCTCGGATGAACATAGTGCCTCCCGATGTCTCCCGCGGGCGCACTAGGGGATGTTCAAGCAGCTCGTGTGCAGGCGGCTCTTGAGTACACGGGCACCCTTCATGCTCGGGTGTTCTGACCTCGGACCGTCGGGATCAGCCACTATGAGTGCACGGATTCATTCGGAAACAGACGTTGGTCCCGCAAGCCGAACGTCAATCGCGAACGACGAATATCCTCGTACCGTCAGCGAGTCCGCGTCCCGGTAGCCCCGTCCGGAGGCACTTCCCGGGACGGGAACGTCTTGGGGCGCAGAGGCACTATAGTGCTCACGGCGAAGGCCCGGGCGCATCTCCGGTCGGTCAACCGAGACGTACGCCTTCGGACGGCTCAAGCGCGTGCTGGAGGCGCATACGCATAGACGGATGCATCTCAAGATCGTCGGCGCTGGCTGGCTCAACCCACTGGACACGCTTGCTCTCTGAACTCGTCCGAGCTTCGCCGCCCACGAGCCGGGCGGCGAAAGCGATGGAGAACTGCTGCCTGACCTCACCGTCCTCGTAGGCCATCACGTGGTTCGGGTTGGTGTACGTGCCGGTGAGTCGCTCGACGACGACGTCGTAGCCGGTCTCCTCCTTCACCTCGCGCACGACGGTGTCGGTGATCGACTCACCGATCTCGTGCCCGCCTCCGGGCAGCGCCCAGAGGTTGTTGTCAGTCTTGTGGATCAGCAGGACGCGGCCCTGGTCGTCCTGGACGATCGCGACAACCGAGGGCACGACGCTGTTCGCCTTCGGCGCGTTCGGGTCGTCGATGTAGTCGATGCGTCGTCCCATGCGGCCACCGTGTCACGCCGCCGGAGATCCGACCAGAGGGTCGGCTGACTCCCACACGTGCTCGAAGGACTCCAGGTAGTGGGAGAACAGCTGGCCGCGCTCGACCTGACGCAGGTGGATGACAGGGTTTCG
>NZ_JAMOIL010000037.1 GCF_023656415.1 Nocardioides bruguierae | reverse complement strand
GCCAGGACGCGCTCGGCGTCCTCGTCGGTGACCACTCCCCGAGGCATGCCCATGTCAGGAACCTAGCGACGATCGCGTCACTTCGCACAAGCGTGGCGATCATCGCGTCAGTCCCGGCCGTCGGAGGCGTTCGATTGTGATCAGGGTTAGCCAACTACGACCCGGGGAGTTTCCCTGTGGTCATCACGTGGTGGAACAGGGCTTGGACCGCGGCAGCGACCGTCGCGACGTTCGAGTAGTCGGCAGTGATGGCGACCAGGATCAGCGTATAGAGCGAGAGCTTGTCACTTCGGCTCCACCCTGATGTCGCTACCCGCGCCTGCTCGGCTAGCTCGGGGCTAGTTCCAGCCACCACCGCGTCCGGGTCGGCGGGGCGCGTTTCGACGACCCGGCGGAGAGTTAGGCGCAGCTCCTCAACCAGATCCCATGACCACTGGGGCCCGGCGACCATCTCAACCCCTCCGAGAGCCACGTTGATCTGGCCGCTCATCACTTCAACATCTCCGCCACAGCGTCGGCAGGCTCCCTGAGCGACGCTTCCAGGGTGAATGGTCACGTCTTCCGAATCTTCGATGCTCATTAGGCTGGGCTGCTGGCTGAGACCGCATCGGAGGCATCGTCCTGGGAGTAGCGGAGGCATGTCAGGGAGTCGACCACGCTGGCAGCACTTTTCGCAGCCGATCAGTTGACTGTCCTCGACTCCCTGCGCGATGCCACCCGGTGCGAGCGAGTGTCAGGCTACGCTGGCCGCATGGAGCTCCTGCGCCGGATCTGGCGCGACCTGACGCATGCGGCTGGTGATCTGGACAGCGGGCCGTGCGCCTTCTGCGGAACGTTCGTCGGTGCGCTCCAGGGCGAGCGTGCCGCAGGTCGGATCTACTGCTCCGAGACCTGCGCGGATGACGACTGGGCAGCCGACCAGGTCTGAGTCACAGCTGGGCGGCGAGCGCGGCGTCCACCGCTGCAATCTCCTCGCTGTCGAGGATGTGGTCGAAGACCGCGGCGTCGCGCAGGCGCAGGCCAAGGGTGAGGTTCGACCGGAGGCCGAACGTCCAGTCCTGCGTGCTCGGAGATGCGTCGCCCACGGTCGTAGCGCCGTTCACGGTGATGCTCACCGCACCGGTCGTGCCCGTGCGGTCGAAGGTCCCGATCACGCGGAACCAGCCGGGCTTCGTCGCGACGGCGGAACGGGGGAAGGCGGATCCTCCGTCGTAGGCGCCGATCTTGCCGTCGGAGAGGGCGGAGAGCGTGAGGCGTCCGACCCGGGCCTGGAAGAACTGGACCCCGGAGGCCGGGGTGGCGGCCAGGTAGACGAGCGCCGCGAGACTCATCTGGTCGGGCTGGGCCGATAGGGCCCCGGAGGTCAGGATGTTCTCGGTACCGCCCGCGGAGAAGTCGAGGTAGCGGCCGGCCGAGTCCTCTTGGACAGTGACGGGCCCGCCGGATGCCGCCAGGTCGTACCCGGTGTCCTCCCAGTCGGCGAGGGTGGTGACCGTGTCGCCGATGTCGAGGGCCTGGGTGTTGGTGGCGTGGTAGCGGCTGATGAGCCCGGTGGCGCCGATGCTGGGGAGGGTCAGTGAGCCCTCGATGGGGCTGGTGACGGCACCGGGGACGGTGAAGACGAGGGTCATACCAGGCTCCTGATCTGCAGCTCGTCGAGGATGATCGCGGCTGCTGCGGTTCGGCCGTTCTCGTTGAAGTGGGTGTTGTCGTACATCAGCGAGTCGGGGATGCGGTCCTCGCTGATCGCGGTGGTGTCGGCAGCTGTCTCGGACACGCCGGCGAGCGCGAGACCCTCGCGGATCATGCGGCCCCGCAGGTCGGCGTACTCGCGGGGCGCGTACTCCTGGATGAGGGTGTTCAGCTCGATCAGGGTGTCGTAGTTAGCAGTCCCCGATGCCTCGCCGGTCTTGTTCGTGACCGAGACGACGATGAAGGCCGACCCCTGGTCCCGGTACCGGTCGATGGTCTTCCGGATGGAGGTGAATGCGGCGGCTGCGGTGCCGGTGGGGATGTCGTTGCGTCCAGCCCACAGGACATGGACCTCGGCCGGGTACGAGTCGTCCGGCACGAACGCGATGGGGGAGGCGACCTCGATGGCGGTTCCGGCGCTGGTGCGGGCGAGGCTCCAGGTCTGCTCGGACCGATCGAAGGTGAGCGTTGCCGCGACACCGCGGATGGTCCCGGTGGTGGTGAAGTCCGTGGTGGAGGTGCCCGAGAGCCGGCCGCCGTCCGGGGGCGTCCAGGTGACGGCAACTGGCGTGGTGTCTGCGGGGATGGTGCCGTCGGGGATGGTGACGAGTGGGACGACGCTGCTCGCGCGCATCCCGATCTCGGCGGCGGTGCTGCCGGAGCGTCCGAGATTCACGACGTCGAGGTCGGTCTGCGGGTCGATGACCTCGCCCCAGGTGAGGGGTGCGACGCCACCGTGGCCGCCCTGGGTCATGGAGTCGCCGTCGAGGACGAGCTGCGTGTAGGTGGCTGCGGAGCCCCCGAGCGGCTCGTAGAAGCCGTCGAGGCGGGACCGCATCATCGCAACGCTGACGTCGCTGGGGCCACCGTCTTCCTCGAGCGCGTCGCCGGGCCACACCTGGACGCCATCCTCGGTGACCCATCGGACGAGCACGCCGGGGACCGGCAGGTTGGCCGGCGCGCGAGTCTCAAGGTCTGCGATGTCGGAGCGCGCGCTGGCGTCGACCGTGGCCGGCAGCTCCTGCCACAGCGCGGCCACGCCCGGCTCGTCGGAAGCGGCGGCTGCGGTCGTAGCTCCCCAGGTCGAGCCGGAGTGGGCAACGATGTCGCCGGCGTCGTAGGTGGTGGCGGTCCAGTCGCCCATGAGGGTGCCGAAGGTGGACCAGTTGTCGATCTGGTCCTGGAGGCCCGACACCGCCGTCTGGCGAGCGGCGGTCTCCACGTCGACCTGCTCCCCGATCGAGGCCGACTGACGCGCTCGGAACGCGCTGCCCTCGAGGTCGGTGAGGGCCGCCATCCGGGCGTCCAGCGAGCTGGTGGTGGCGCTCTCCTCGTCGTCGAGGTAGGAGGCCACGCCGGCGTCCGATCCGCCGGGGCCGGTGGGGACCGGGCCGGCGTTGAGCTCGGTGCCGTCGGAGAGGGTGGAGACGAGGTCGCCGCCCTCGATGGCCATCGCGGCGACGCTGGAGCCGGTCTCGCCGCGGTAGATGGCCTGGGCGGTGCCGGGGACGACGGGGGAGATGATGGTGAGGTCGTTCTCTCCGTCGCCGTTGGCGCCGTCCTTGGTGACGCGGACGTAGACGTCGGAGAAGTTCACAGCGGTGCCGCTGGCCTTGACGTTCTTGAAGGTGACGAGGTGGGTGGCCTTGCCGGAGGCGATCTTGGGGTTGACCTTGTCGCTGGTGAGGTCGACGACGTTGACGTACCGGCGGCCGGCGTAGGTGAGGTAGCCCTCGGTGTCGATCGTGCACTCGATGACGGAGTGGCCGGCGGTGAACGGGGTGGCCGCGCCGGCGACCTTGGTGAAGGTCTGCAGCGGCTGGATGAGGACGGTGCCCTGGTCGCACCAGATGGTGTCCGGGTCCTCGTCGACGTCGGCGCCGTCGCCCACGGTCAGGGCGAAGCGCCCGGTCACCTTGGCGTAGTCCAGGTCGGCCATGCGGGTTCTCCTTCAGGAGCGGGCGCGGGTGCGCGCGGTGGAGGGCCAGACGCAGCGGTCGCTGGGTCTGGTCGTGGGTGCCCGGTGGGCGGGGGTCAGCCGATGAGGAGCAGCGAGTACCCGATGCTGGAGGCGTTGGCGGCTGCGGATCCGTCGTCGTTGCGGACGCGGACGTCGACGAACGCGCGGCCGTTGCTGACGTACTCGTTGACGGTGTTGAAGTGCCGGAGGGCGCCGTTGTTGCGGGACTGGAAGAAGGCGCGGAACACCTGGCTGCTGGAGACGACGATGCCGGTGTCGACGGTGGCCTCGCCGTTGCCGTCGAGGTTGAGGATGCCGGCCTGGACGGTGAGGACCTCGAGGCGGGTTCCCTGGCCGACGACGAGGGCAGTGGTCGAGGTCTCACCGCCGACACCGAGGTCACCGGTCGGGACGTCGACGTCGCCGAAGAACACGTGACCGCTGTAGTCGCTGGTCAGCTTGAACATCGTCCCGTAGGTCGGGTGGTAGCCGATCAGGGTGCCGTCGGTCTTGAGCTTGATGCCCTGGTTGGCGGCGGAGTGGGTCTGCACCAGGGAGCCGGTGACGGTGGCCCCGGTGATCGTGGACCCGGAGGTGAGCTCGCCGGAGACGGTGACCTGCCCGGTGGCGGCGTCGTACTCGAACGTCGGGGTGCCGGACGGGCCGTAGCCGATGAGCCCGGAGTCGGTGAGCTTGAGCCCGACGGTGGGCTCCTCGTTGGTCTGGATCTGCAGGCCGGTGACGAGGAGGCCGTAGAGCGACCCGACGTCGATCTTGTCGGCGGTCACCGCGTTCGCGGCCAGGTGCCCGGCCTGGATGGCCAGCGCCTGGATGAGTGCCCCGACGATGGTGTTCCCGACGATCTTGTCGGCGGCGTTCAGGCTCCCGTCGACGATGTTCGCGCCGTCGATGACCTCGCCGATGACGTCGGTGTCGACGAGTGCCTGCGTGACCGTGGCGCCCTGCGCGGAGGCGGTGGAGACGTTGCCGGAGGTGTCGAGCGCCAGGAGCCGGAAGTAGCGGTACTGGCCGTAGGGCTGGCCCGCGACCGCGGTGGAACCGGCGGCGTACAGGTTGCCCACCAGGGTGGCGGGGTCGTGGGCGGTGGCGGTGAAGTCGGGCGTGGCGCTCATGTGGAGCTCGACGTGGGAGAAGTCCGACGGCATCGGCCCGGTGGTGGCCTGCCCGTCCCAGGTGACGACGATGGTGCCGAGCCGGGCGGACACGGCCGGTGCTGTGGGTGCGGGGGGCGGGGTGGTGTCGGCGGTGGCGGTGATGGCGGTCGCCGGCGACCAGGGCGAGACACGCTGGCGCACGTCGACGGCTCGCAGGCGGACCTGCCACTGGGACCCGGGCGCGTACCCGTTGAGGCTGGCCTCGGTGGTGCCGGCGGGGACTTGCGCGACGGTCGTCCAGGAGCCGCTGTTGGTGACGTCGAGGGTCTGCAGCTCGTACCGGTCCAGGGCCGCGCTCAGCGGCAGGCCGTCGGTGTCGTAGGCGACCTCGTCCCAGCTGGCGTCGATGGTGGCGAGGTTCCGGCCCCCGGGCGCGACGTAGGTGCTCGTGGCCAGGACCGGTGCACCGGGGCCGGCGGGGCCGGCGCCCGGCTCGGCGTCGGTGAGGTCGCGGACGGTGGGGCGGGACACGATGTCGAAGACGTACCGGACGCCGGCCACGACGATGGTCAGGACGGTCTCGGCGGTCTCGGCGTCCCGCAGGCCCAGGCCGATGGCGTCACCGAGGCTGTGGAGGACGACGCAGGCCGTGACGTCGCCGGTGTCGGCGAGCTGCACCATGGCGACGGTCTCGGTCTGCACCGGGTAGGTGGCCAGGAAGTCTCCGTCGTAGACGTAGGCGTCCAGCGGGGTGGCGAGCGTGACGTGGGTGTCCTCGTCGACGTCGGCGACGACGTAGATGGTCCCTGTGGTCTCGCCGGCGGGGATGAGCACGACCTCGTCGCCCGCGGAGATGTCGACGTTGTCGTCGAGCTGCAGAGTGCTGGTCCCGGCCTGGGCAGCGAGGGTGACGGTGGAGCCTACGGTGCGGCTGGAGACGTCGGTGACGGTGCCGATCGCGGCACCGAGGCCGGTGGTGTCAGGGTCGATGCTCTGGGCGCTCATCGGGGCAGTCCTCGGTTTCGGGCAGGGGTGAGGGCGGTGGTGCCGGGGGTGTGGCTGGTGGCGGTGCGGACGCGGGTGGTGCCGGTGCGGCCGGTGACGGGCTGCCCGGGACGGCGCAGGCGCTTGGTGGCGCCCAGCGACATGGGCGTGCCGCCGGTGAGCGGGATGCTCATCTCGGTGATCTGCTGCTCGAGGTAGCCGACGGCGGTGGTGGTGATGGCGTAGACGTCGCCGGGCTCCAGGAGCCAGTGGGGCATGACGTCGACGGTGACCTTGACGGTCTCGCGGACCAGGCGGCGCATGTACCGGTCGGCGATCTCGACGGCCTCGGCGCGGGAGCGCAGCGAGTTCTCGGTGACGACGTAGGCGCGGCGGAAGGGGACGCCGCCGCGGCGCCGTGCCCAGGGGGAGAGCTGGTGCTGGCGGGGTAGCCAGCGGGCGACCTGGATGGTGCGGCCGGTGCGCTTGAGCGGGCCGCGGACCAGGACGCCGTTCCAGCCGGAGTACTCGTCGTAGGTGACGACGGGGTCGGTGAGGATGGTGCCGCCGTTGCCGTCGCGGAACCGGGCGCGGGGGTCGTCGGGCCAGCGGCGGAGCCGGAAGTCGCCGCGGCCGTCGTACATGGCCTGCCGGTTCAGCGAGGTCGCGAGCTGGGAGACCGATGGCCAGGTGGTGTCGGTGCGGCGCAGCGTGAGGTCCTTGGGCTGCCGGGCGCGGAGGTCGGGGACGTGGAGGCGGCGGCGGGTCTCGCCGGTCGCGACGAGCAGGTCGGCGATGGTGTCGGTCTTCCGGGACCCGGCCGGGTAGGTGGTGGGGTCCCACACCTGGCCGGTTGCCAGCCGCTCCTTGCCCTGGGCGGTGACCTGCGCGGTCCAGCCGGTGCGGGAGGCGTTGGTGAGGGGCCCGCAGAACAGGGGGATGGTGACCCACCGGCCCAGGCGGGGGCCCTTGATGCGGACGCCGGCGCGGATCATCTTGTCGTAGAACAGTGCACCGTCTGCCGCGTCGGCGCCGTCGAGGGGGACCTCGCGGGTCGGGTCGGCCAGCGTGACGGTCAGGGAGCGGGTGGTGGTGGTCCCGGACAGGCTGCAGTCGACCTGCCCGTCGAGGACCCGCTCGGAGAGGTCGGAGAGGATCTCGTGGTCGAGGTTCAGCAGCTGCACGGACGGCTGGAGGAGGTACGGTCCGCGGCGCATGTCGGCCAGGAGCGCCGTCATCTCCTCGTCGTCCAGCGGCAGGGGGATCACCGCAGCACCCACTCCGGGGAGCGGACGGCGGCGACGAACGCGAAGTCGACGCCGAACCGGGCGGCCGCGACGTCTATGTCGGTCACCGACACGGCGGAGATGTGCACGGGGACCGCGTTGCGGCCCCACAGCAGCAGCTTCGGGGTGGTGGGGGTGGCCTTCATCTCCAGCAGGGCGGCCCGCTGGGTCCAGGCGTCGAGGTCGGGGCGGTCGGCGATCCGGCCGCCGGTGACGTTGCCCTCGAACCAGCGGAGGCTGGAGGTGACGGGCACGGAGACCGCGGACCCCAGGGGCGTGAACACGGTGGAGGTCTCCGGCATGGTGGCGGTCACGATGTCGGAGCCGGTGTCGGAGAGCAGCCGGACCCGCAGCGTGGGGTCGGCGGTGTCGATGAGCCACACGCCCTCGGGGCTGGTGGTCGCGACGACGCTGGGGTTGCCGGCCGACGCGCGGGTCTTGCCGGAGTCGACGACGACGGCCTTGACGACGATGGTGTGGGGCCGCCGCGGCGCGACACCGACGATGGTGTGGCCGTAGGTGCCGTTCCCGACGAACGCCTCCGGGCCGTCGACGACGTCGACCATGCCCCCGTCCACCCAGATGGTGAAGGAGTCGGGGACGGCGTCGCGGCGCCACGTGACGTGCAGGTCGGTGCCGTCGCTGGTGGGCTCGGCGTTGAGGCTGGACACGGCCGCGACCGCGGCGGCGTCGGTGTAGGTGATGACCCGGGTGACCTCGGTGAAGTCGGGGGCGCCGGGGAGCCGCTGCCGGTCGCGACTGTCCCACACGCGCAGCTCGGCGGTCAGCGGCACGCCGGGCGTGACGTACCCGCGGGGCATGGTGACGGTGCGGACGTCGGGGTCCTCGACCTGCCGGGAGTTCCAGACGACGTCGCCGTCAGCGTCGAGGAGACGCAGCCGGTACCGGGTCTGGTCGTCGACGGTCCACACCCACGGGAAGGTGGTGTCCTCCACGGTGCCGGTGGGGTTGTCGAGCGTGGCGGCCTGCAGCGGCGCGTAGGTGAACGCCTGGGGGTCGGACCAGCCGGACCACAGGCCGCTGGTGTCCTGCTGCCGCACGGTCCACCACACGGTGCCCTCGGCGGCGAGCCCGGACCAGCCCTGCCCGTCGAGGTCGAGGCGGGGCCGGGTGAGGGCGACCTGCCCGGAGTCCCAGTCGGGCGAGACGAACCCGGCCGACTCGGTCCACCCGTCGTCGAGGGTGTCGACGAGCTGCACCTGGGCGCCGGCGATGGTGGTGTCGCCGTCGAGGTCGCTGAATGCCCACGACACGGTGGGTGCAGGGTCGGAAACCACCGCGGCGCCGCCGGGGGTGAGGTCGGTGGGTGCCTCGGGCCGCTGGGACCACTCGACCTCGACAACGGGCTGGTAGGTGGCGGCGTCGCTGGTGCGGAACGCGATGAGGTTCGCGCTGTCCGAGGACAGGGCCCAGCCCCAGTTCGTGGCCTCTCCGTCGACCCACGCCTGGTAGTCCTCGGTGACGTCGAAGGACACCAGCCGCCCCTCGGACCCGACCCCGGTGACGGTGGTGGTCGCCGAAGCGGTGGCGGCGAGGTCGGGCTGGTTGTTCCAGGTGACCTTGCCTTCGCGCCACTGCTCCAGCGCCCGGGTCAGCGTCAGGGTCCGGGACCCGGCGTCGGCGGTGCGGGCCTGCCGCAGCTTGAGGGTCGCGGAGATGATCGTGACGCCCATCGGGCACGGCGCGGGCGCCTGGATGAAAGCGACGCGGACCGTGTCGGCGTCGGCGATGTACATCAGCGGCGCCTGCGGGGTGTTCAGCAGGGGCTTGTCGCTGCGGACGAGCGCGTCGCGGATGCCGCGTCGGGTCTGGGCGGAGGCCATCGGGTCCCTTCCTGCTCAGCCCAGGTCCATGGCGGACATGCGGGCGTCGTGGTCGTACTGGTTGCCCAGGACGGTCTCGGCGGCGTCGGTGGCCAGGCCCTCGATCTCGACGAGGCCCTTCTCCCAGTCGATGACGCGCAGCGCACCGGACTCCAGGCGGAACGCCCGGTCGCCGGCGCTACCGAGGGCGGTGGCGCCGAGGCCGCGGCCCCACCCGTCGAGCGCAGCGACGAGGTCCTCGAACGCGGCGGTCTGGGCGGGGGAGAGGACCCGCTCGGGGGCGATGGTGTCCTTGCGGAGCCACCCGGTGCCGGTGGCGACGCCGCCGGCGTCGAAGACGGCGGGGATGGGCCCGGGGCCGGGGATGCGGTCGTTGACCCAGTCGGCGAACTGGCCGCCGGTGGCGCGCAGGACCTTGGCCATCATGGTGCCCCAGTCGCCGAAGGAGCGGAGGCGGGAGAACCAGTCGGGGACGTCGCGGACCATGGACGCCACGGCGGACAGGGCGCCGGCGAGGCTGCTGCTGGTCCCACCCCCACCGGTGGTGCCGCCGAAGGGCAGGGGGCTGCCGTTGAGGTAGGCGAGCGCGGCCTCGGGGGTGCCGCCGGGGCGGACCTCGAAGTGGAGGTGGGGGCCGGTGGAGTTGCCGGTGGAGCCGATGTTGCCGATCTGCTGGCCGGCCATCACGCGGCCCAGGCCCTCGGCGATCGCGGAGAGGTGGCCGTAGATGGTGGTGAACCCGTCGGTGCCGGTGACCCACACCGACTTGCCGTAGCTGTCGGCGCCGAAGTCGTAGGCGCGGGCGGTGCCGGCGTGGGCGGCGAACACGGGCAGCCCGTAGTCGGCGGTGCCGGGGATCGAGATGTCGATGCCGGTGTGGCCGGGGTACTGCGGGGACAGCGACGTGAACGTGGTGGGCCACACGGTGCGGTTCAGCAGGTCGGGGCGGCCGATGACGCCGCCGCCGGCGAACATGCCGAGGTCGGAGCCGGTGGTGATCGCGGCCAGGGTCGCGCCGAGGGCGTCGCGGCCGCGGCGGGCGGCACGGTTGAGCAGGTCGACCGCACGGGAGCCGCCCATGAGCCGGGTCCACTCGGGTCGCATGACGGCCTCGCCGCCGGACAGCGCGAGCCGGCCGCCGGTGGGGGAGGTGAAGGTGTGCACGTCGCGGCCCGGGGTGTAGCCGGGCAGCACGCCGCCTGTGGCGTACTCCCAGCCGGCGGTGGAGACGGTGTCGACGGAGTCCACGCCGGGCAGGGCGTTGATGACGGGGACCAGGCCCTTGTTGTAGACGGTCTCGACCATGAACTTGATCGGGTCGGCGGCGGCGGCCTGGAGGTCGGACCAGATGTCGGTGATGGCGTCGACGGCGGTGCGGAAGGCGTCCTCGAGGCGGGGCAGCAGCGCGTCAGAGCCGCGCCACAGGTGGTCGGCCCACCAGTCGGCGATGTCCTTGAAGGTGGTCTTGAGGTCGGCGAGCTCCCCGAGGAGCTTGGCGTCGATGACGCCGCCGATGCCGCCGAAGGGACCGGAGACGAGGTCGGCCAGGGAGCGGAACGCCTTGCCCCAGTCGCCCTGGAAGGTGCCGGAGACGAGGTTGAGGACGTCGGCCAGGGTGGTGGAGAGCAGCTCCAGGGCGGTGATGCCGATGCCGAGGTTGACCGACAGCTGGTCACCGGAGAGGTGCGCGAGGCCCTTGAGGATCGGGCGGACGGCGGGCCAGAACTCCTCGAAGGCCGGCTGGAGGTCGTCGGAGAGGATGGTGGCGAGGTCCTCGAGCTCGGGCTGCCACCGCTTCCACGCGCGCCGGTACTCACCGGACAGCAGGCCGGCGAAGTCGCTGATGGCGTCGTAGGCGCCGGAGAAGATCTCGGTCAGCGGCGCGAGGGCGGACTGCAGGGCGGGGGAGTCCTGCACCAGCTGGCTGATCGCGATGAGGGCGCCGGTGATGGCGACGGGGGCCGCGATGGGCACGCCGGCCCAGACGCCGATGGCACCAGCGATGGCCGCCATGATGCCGATGGTCGAGGGGTCCATGTCCCCGATGGCGTTGAACGCGTCCGTCAGCCGCACGAGGAGCAGGTCCCCGACGGGTGCGAGGGCGCGGGCGAGGCCGGAGAAGCCGCTGACCACGCTGCCGATGAAGCGGCCCACGATGGGCAGGGACTCCGCGGCGTAGGCCAGGAATTCCTGGACCTGCGGGTTCTGGCCGGCGGTGCGACCGAAGTCGGCGAAGGACCCGGCGAGGTCACCGAATCCGGTGTCGACGTCGGCCAGGGCCCCGACGAGCCCACCGAGACCGACGGCGATGTTGCCGAAGAACCGTCCGATGCTGACGATGGCGCCGCTGGTGGAGCCGGTCAGCCAGTCCAGGAACCGCCGCCCGGTCGCGGACCCGGCGAAGTCGGAGAGGTCGGAGAGCAGGGTGCTGACCCCGTCGGCGGCGGCCGCGACCAGGGGCACGAGGTCGGGGAGGACGTCGGAGAACAGGTCGAGGGCCTGCGCGGCGAGCCCGAAGACGGGGACGGCGGTCGCGTCGGTGAAGTCGCGCCACGCGCCCTTCGCACGGTCCAGGGCGGTCACGAACACGGCAGCCGGGCCGGTCATGGCGGCCATCGACCCGGCGAGCTCGGCCTGCGCGTCGGCGTAGTCGGCGGAGGCCACCGCGGCGGCGTCCCGGGCCTGCGCGAGCTGCTGGTCGGCCCGGGCGACCGCGCGGGCACCGTCGGCACGGGCCCGGTCCAGGGTCCGCTGCGCGGCCGCGACCTGCCGGGCCGCGTCCGCCCGGGCGTCGCCGAGGGCGGCCTCGGAGTCGGCCAGGTCCTGGTTGGCGTCCCGCAGCGCGTCCTTGGCGGCCACCACGGCGGAGTCACCCTCGACGCCGGCGGCACGGTCCTTCTTCGCCTGCCGCTGCAGGTCGTCGCGCGACTTCTGCGCCTCCCCGTAGGACGCCTGCGCTTCCTTCAGCGTCTGCCGGGCCTGCTCGATGGCCAGCTGAGACGATGCCGGGTCGGCCAGGACCTCGTTGAGGCGCTCCTGGGCGGCCGTCACCGACAGGGCGGCACCGGACTCGGCGAGCGCGGCCGCGCGGAGCTGGCTCTCGTAGTCGGCGAGCTTCTGCCGGGCGGCGTCGCGGGCGTCGGTGAGGGCGTCCTGCGCCGTGACCGCGTTCTGCTGCGCGGTCGCGACCTGGTCCTCGGCGGAGGCGACGCTGGCGGCGGCCTGCCGGCGGGCGTCGGCCAGCGCACGCTGCGCGTCGGCCACGGACCGGGCCGCGGACCGCTCGGCGTCCGCGACGGCCTGACCGGCGGCGGCGACCTGCTGCTGCGCGGACGCGAGGCCGCGGGCGGCGGTCTCGGCGGACTTCTGCTGCTGCTCGAGGTCCTTCTGCGCCTGGAGGACGGGCAGGATGTTGCCCAGCAGCGCGCCGGCGAGCACACCGACCCCGGCCGCGGCCGCCGTGAGCGCGGCAGCGGCGGCGGAGGCGGCAGCGACGAGCGCGGCGCCCATCGGAACCGCGGCGGCGGCCACGGCCAGGATGGCGGAGGTCAGCGCCCCGGCGCGGCTGGTCGCCCCGGACAGGAACGACAGCAGCCCGGAGCCCGACGTGGCCCCACCGAGGCCGCCGGCAGAGGCGTTGACGCGGGCGTTGGACCGGTCGAGCTCCTCGACCTGCTTGCGGATCGCGGCCAGCTGCGTGGCGGCCAGCAGGGTGTCTGCCTTGACGTCGATGTTCACCGACTCGTCGGAGAGGCGGTTGAGCTCGACGCGGACGGCCTCCAGCTCGGCCAGCGCCTCCCCGGTGTCGATGTCCACGCTCAGCCGCTTCTCCGAGAGCGTGGTGAGCTGGGCGCGCAGGTCCTTGATCTTCTGCTCGGCGGCGTTGGACGCGACACCGATCTCGGCCGGGGGGAGCGCCTTGAGCGCCGCGGTGACGCGGCGGCGCACGGTCCGATCGAACCCGCCGGCGAACTTCTCGCCCGCCTTCTCGCCGCTGCCCTGGGGGTTGTCCGGGACCAGCGGGATCTTCGGGCCGCCGCCGGGGAACTCCTTGGCCAGCTGCCGACGGACCTCCGCCGACCAGCCCTTGAGGGAGGGCTTGACGGTGATGTGCGCGGTACCGGCGTCGGGTCCCATGACCGTCATGGCACGTCACCTCCATCGTGGGTCTGCGGGGTCCAGCAGGGCAGGGCCGACCAGGGGTCAGCCAGCGTGGTCAGCTGGTGGGCGGGGCGGGCGCCGGGTGGTTGGCGTCCCAGCGGGCCTGGGCGGCCGCGATGCGCGAGGTGGTCCGCTCGCGGGCCTCCTCGCGGCGCTTCTTCCGCAGCTTCTCGGTGGCCGTCATCGGCCGCGGGAGCGGCGGGAACGACACCTTCCGTCGTGCACCCTGGGAGACGAGGGCTTGGAGCAGCGCGACGGTCTGGGCCTGCATCTGCCACTCGGCCGTCATCTCGGTGAGGGCGATCTGCGGCTCACGGTCACGCCCGGCGGTGATGCGGTCCTCGAGCATCTCGGCGAGCTCCTCGTCCTGGGCCAGCGCGTTGCGCAGGTGGCTGGTGGAGGGCAGGTGGTCGGCCACGTTGAGGATGAGCCGGTAGCGGCGCTGCGCGCAGAGCTCGGTCAGGAGCCACCCGCGCTCGAAGAAGTCGACCTCGAGCGCAGCTCCGTACCGGTCGATCAGCTCCGCGCAGCGATGAAATCCGCGAGGCCGAAGTGGTCGGCGGCGGCCTCGTTGAACTTCGACAGGGCGCGGATGGAGATGTGGTTCTCCAGCATCTCGTCGGCGTCGTCGGGGAACAGCAGCCGGAACGTCATCTCGGGGTCGCCGTTGATGAAGTCGGCCAGGACGCGGAAGTCGAACTCCATCGGGTCCAGCGACTCGTATCGCTTCCCGCCGAGGACGACGGGGAACGGCTCGGCCTCCTCGGAGGCAGTGTCGAAGTTGAAGCCGACCGGGGCCGGGGTGTCGTTCCGGGGCCGGGAGGTGGTGGTCTTCTTCGCGGCGGTCTTGCGGGGGGCGGTGCTCTTGCGGGCGGTGCTGGTCATGGTCGTTCTCCTGGGCAGGTCTGGGCAGGTGGGCAGGCGAGTGCGGAGCTGGTGGTGGACCGGGGGCTCAGGCGCGGGGGTCGTCGTCGTCCGCGACCAGCGCGGCGATCAGGTCGGCCTTGGTGGCGTCGGAGGTGACCTCGATGAGGTCCTCGGTGCGCGTGCTGTTGCGGAGGTCGATCTCGGCGCGCAGCTCCGGCTTGGTCAGGTCGTCGTAGGTGCCGCCCTGGGTGTGGCCGGCGACCATGATCGGCTCGGCGTACCCGGCGCCGGCCGTGGCCTCGGTGAACAGGCGGGGGCGGGACCGGTACTTCTCGATCGTGGTCGGGTCGCTGGTGGTGATCTCGATCGACTGGGAGTTGAGGAAGGTGACGGGCTGGGGCATGACGGCTCCTCGAGCAGGCGGGACACGGGGGTAGGGCAGGCGAGGCCGTGCTGGTGGTCGTGCTGGTGCCGGTGGGGCGGGGCGCCTGCCCAGCCCCCGCCCCACCGGCGGTCAGGAGGGTGCGGGTCAGCCCGCCGCGGGCTCCCAGCCCATGGCCTCGCGCAGGCCGGAGAAGCCGGGGCCGCCCATGAAGTGGCACACCGAGAAGCCGGCGGTCTCGTCCTTGAACGCGGTGATGGTCAGGCCGTAGGACTGAGCGTTGTCGCCGTCGGACCAGGCGCCCGGCGTGGTGCCGGTGACCTTCGCGCTGGCGAAGTACTTGCCGAAGTAGATCTCGCCGAAGTCGGTGTCGTCGACGGACAGCGCGAGCAGCCGGAACTCGCGGGCGTCGGGCAGCGACGGCTCGGTGATCACGACCTCCTTGGCGGACCCGTCGGCGCCGGAGAGCTCGACACCGACCTGGAGGCCCAGGGTCTGGAGGTTGGTCTCCAGGCAGGTCATGCTCAGCGTGTGGGTGACGCGCCGGACGTCGGTGCGGACGGCCTCGACGGAGCCGTGCGCGGACAGCTCGCTGTTCTCGACCTCGCGGGCCCAGCTCAGGCCCTCGTCGGAGTGCCAGCCCAGCGACTTGAACGTCGACGGGATCTCCAGGTCGGTGGTCGTGGCGCTCATGATCGTGGTGAGCAGGTCGGCCTCGATGTCGTCGATCATCACGACGGCGTCGAGGCTCTTGCGGATCAGCTTGCGGTCCTTCGCGGTGGTGACGAAGTCGTTCCAGGTGGCCATGGCCGGTCTCCTTGATGGGTGGGTGCGGCGGGGTGGTGCGGTGCGGGCCCCGCCCATGCGGGGAGTGCGGTGCTACTGGGCAGACGAACGGTGGGCGCCGGGCCCGCGAGTCACTCGGGGAGGTCGCGGGTAGTGATGCGCCAGATGGACGCCAGGACGATCAGCTCGTCCGGGTACGGGACCTGCACGGCGGCGGACTCGTTGCGCCAGGAGTCGATGCGCCGCGGCCCGTTGGTGGGCTGCCAGCGGCCGGCGAGGTGGGCCTCGAGCTTCTGCTGCGCGGCCCAGGCGTTGTCCCAGGTGTCGGCGTACAGGGACAGCTGGAGGCGGGCGGTGACCTGCCAGGTCACGGACAGGCCACCGATGAGCGCGCACTCGACGACGGCGCCGTGGGCCGCGACGAGTGCCGCGGGGCCGTCTGCGCCGAGGACGGCCACCCCGTAGGTGTGGCCGGTGTCGGTGGTGGAGTCAGGCAGGGCCCGGGCGAACTCGACGTCGGTGACGTGGTGCGCCGCGGCCAGCTGCAGCGGGGTGGACGGGTCGTGCTCGAGGGGCAGCGGGCCGACCACGGGTCACCGTCCGGGGGCGATGGTGTCGGCGACGCGGGCCAGCGTGTGGTGGCGCCGCTCGACGGCCCGGGCGTAGGCGACGTCCGCGACGATGTGCGCGGCCGCGCGCGAGGTCGGGTAGGAGTCGGTGCCGGTGGTGACGTGCCCGGACTCGGCGTACCGGTTGCTGACGCGGGGTGCGATGGCCTGGAACACGGTCAGGCCGGCGGTCGCGCGGGCGGTCATCGCGGCGGCCATGGCGGGGCTCTCGAGGAGCACCTGGATGCCGGCGCTGTTGCGGTCGTACCGGATGAGTCCGCTCATGCTCGGCCTGCCTTCCGGGTCAGGTGGATCTCGGCGCACGCCTGGCGGGCGGTGAGGTCGTTGCGGTGCCGCTGGACCTCGCCGTCGATCTGCCACACCCCGGCGACGCCCTCGACGGTGATCTCGTCGGTGGCGGGGTCGACGTCGGCGTCGTAGGCGGCGAGCAGGCGGGGGCTGGAGGAGATGGACATCCCGGGGCCGAGGACGGCGCTGGTGGTGCCGGGGTCCCACGCGCAGCTCAGCAGCGGGGGCGGCTGGTCAGGAGCGATGGTGCGGGACTGGGTCCGGTCATCGCGGATGTACCGGGTGACGGTCGCGGTGCGGCCGTGCTGGAAGGGCCAGGGCATGGTGGGTGGCCTCTCAGCGGCGGCGGCCGGTGGGCAGGTAGCCGGGGCTGGTGCGGATGGTGCCGAACCGGCCGCGGCCCGGCCGACGGGTGGGCACGAGGTCGCGCAGCGCCGCCTTGTCGGCCTCGGTGAGGGTCGGCTTCGATGCGCGGTCGACGAACGACACGGTCGAGGGGCCGATGCCCTCGGAGGCGACGTTGCTGACGCCGGCGGACACGGCGCGGAGGATGGCCTCGGCGATGATCGACTTCGCCTCGGCGGCGATCTCGGGCGCGACGGTCCCCTGGAGGCCGGGGACGTTGCGGCCGGTCCAGCCGAGGACGCCGTCGAGGAGGACCTCGGCGCGGGCTCGCTGGGGGTCGTTCCACGCGGGGTCGGCCAGGGCGGCGATGTCGTCGATGGTCACGAGGGTCACCGCGGGCATGGGTCCTCCTGCTGGCCTGGTGTGGGTGCGCTGGTGACGGCCCGGGCTGGGCCGTCACCAGCGCGTGGTCACTCCGACGTGGCGGCGTCGTCGTCCGCGACGAGCGCGGCGATCAGGTCCGGCTTGTTGCCGGGCCCGGGGACCTGGATGAGGTCGGCGCCCTCGCGGTCGTCCTCGCCGTTGCGGCGGGACACCTCGGCCTCCAGGTCGGCCTTGGACCACTTGCTGTAGTCCGTGGCCTTCTGGGTGCCGGTGAGGTTGCCGGGGTGGACGAGGCTGGTGGCCCAGTCCGGGATGGGCTCGTCGGCCAGCAGCGCGGTGGCGTCCATCGTGTCGGGGTGGCGGACGACCAGGGTGTGCCGGAGCACGGGCTTCTTGCCCGAGGTCACTCCAGCACCTGGATGGCCATGGAGGCGTTGGGGGAGACGAGGATCGGCTCACCGATCGCGTCGCCCTCGACCTCGATGGAGGAGCCGACCTTCTCGTCCTTGAAGACGCCGCAGACGATGCCGGGCTGCTCGTCGGACTCGATGCCCCACGAGGCGTACCCCGAGGAGACGGTGCGGCCCCAGTAGGTGGCGCCCAGGAGGGAGCCCTCCTCCTCGTCGACCGCGACCGGCTCGGGGAGCAGGTACACCTTCTTGGGGTCCAGGACCTTGGTGGCGACGCCGCCGACCTGGACGGTGCGCTCGTAGATCTCGTAGGTCGGCAGGCTCGCGCCGTCGCTGTAGGAGCGCAGCTCGTCGGCCTGCGGCGGGCGGGAGGCGTTGCCCACGAGGGTCTTGAACTGGTCGCCGGCCGCGAACGCGTTGTAGGCGGCGCGGCTGCCGAAGACCATGCGGCCGGGGGCCACGTGGTTGTTGAGGCCCTCGTAGACCTCCATCCAGCCGCGGACGGCCTCGAGGCGGTCCACGGTGGTGTCGGCCCACCAGTTGCCGGCACCGGCGACCACGGAGAGCGACGCGTCGCGCTCGAAGTCGTCGTTGATCCAGAAGTTGTCCTGGTCGACGACGACCTTGCCCTGGTCGATGGTGCGGCCGCGGGTGAGCTCCTGGCGCATGGAGATGGCCTGGACGTTGCGCTTGATCGCGTTCTCCAGGCCCTTGCGGACGCGGTCGTCGGAGAGCCGCGCCAGCTCCTTCTGCGTGATCTCGTCGATCGGCTCGCTGCGGGCGATGGACGGCAGGTCGATGGAGCGGCGCTGGATGCCCTGCCCCTTGCCGACCTCGGGCCGGGCGTTGAACGCGCGGTAGGAGGCGACGTCGACCAGGCCGTTCTGGCCCGGGTAGAACTTCACGTGGTCGGACTCGACGAACACGTTGGGCAGGAAGCGGGCGAGGGTGCCGCCGCGCTGCTGCTCGATCACGTACTGCTCGTCGCGGGCGATGGCGGTCGCCTCGACGGGGTCGATGATGTCAGTCCAGAGAGGCATGGTTCATCAGCTCCCGAAGAAGAAGCGCGCCTGCGGCGCGGTGGTGGGCGGGGTGAAGGCGATCGGGAGCCGGGCGACGTTGATGTTGCCCCGCGTCACGAACGAGATGTTGACGTCCTCGGACCCGTCGGCCTTGAAGTCGCCCTTGACGAAGCCCAGGACGGCGCCCGCCTCGTCGACGAAGGGGACGATGGCGTCGAGGTCGGAGACGTCGACCGGGAGGCCGGAGGGCAGGTAGCCGTCCGGGAAGTGGGTGGCCTCGGTGAACCCGGAGATGTCGGCGACACCGGTGAGGGCCTCGTCGAGGCCGTCGGTGTTCCGCATCCAGGAGAAGTCACCGGTGCCGAAGCTGGTGGTCTTGAGACCGGGCATGGTGGTGCCTTTCGGTGAGAAGGGTCAGGTCAGTTCTTCGCTTCGCGAGCGGCGCGGCGCTCGGCCATGTGGGCCGCGATGGACCCCCCGCCGGTGCTGCCGGAGCGCTTGCCGCCGCCGAAGTCGCGGCGCTTGTCCTTGTCGTCCTCGTCGGCCGTGGCGGCCCGGTCGAAACGCTTCGCGAAGGCGGCGAGCGAGTCGGTGTCGACGCGCCCGTCCTTGACGAAGTTGGTCACGTTGAAGTTCTCGGCGAGGGCCTTGGCGGCGTCCTCGCTGTGACCCTGGAGGGTCAGCTGTGCGATGAAGATGGCCGTGGCGGCCTCGTTGCCGGCCAGGGCGAGCGCCTCGGCCTTCCCCTGCTCGCGGGCCTCTGCGATGGCCTGCTCGGAGGGAGTCATCTGTGCCCGACGGATCTCCGCGAGCTCGCTGAGGTCCTTGCGGACGTCGTCGAAGCTGCGGTCTCCGGTCAGGCTCTTGTAGCGGCCCTCGTGCTTCTGCGACTGGTGTCGCCAGTACGCGGCCTGCTGCTTCTCGGTCATCTCGACGACCGGGGTCCCGCGGGGGTAGCCGAGGTCCTGCGACTTGTCGTCGCCCGTCCCTCCGCCACCCTGGTCGCCACCCTGGTCGCTGCTGCCGCCGCCCTTGCTGTCGTCGGCGCCGCTGGCGCCGTCGTCGTTGCTGGGGTCGTCGGGGGAGGCGCCCAGGAGGGGCCAGAACACGCGGCCGCTGGGCGAGACCCACAGCGCCTGGAGGAGCTCTCCGGTGCGGGGGTCGCGGGCGGTGTGGTGGACCGGCAGGGCGGTGGGCAGGTGGGTCATCGTGATGCTCCCTTGTCGGGTGTGGGTGGTGCCCGTGTCGGGCGGTTGCCCCGTCGTCCCCGCGGTGCGGTGGTGACGGTGGTCGGTGGGGTGGCTCAGGCGGTGATGGCGCGGAGCTTGGCGACGCGGTCGCGCTGGTAGGCCAGCGGCCCGGCGACGTCCTCGCCGGCGGCCGCGCGGGACTCGAGGCTGTCCAGGACCGGCTCGAGGGCGGCGAGCTCGCGGCGCGCCCGGGCGATGGGGTCGCCCTTCGGTGCGTCGCCCTGCCGCTGGAACTTCTGGCCCTCGACGCCGAGGACCGGACCGAGCTCGCCGTGCTCGTTGACCTGGTACCGGACCCGCTTGAGCGCTGCGCCGTCGGTGCCGCCGGCGTCCTCGTACAGCTGGTCGAGGTCGATGCTGACGGCCTCGTCGGCGGTGTCGCTGTCCGGCGCGACCGTGCACTTGCAGCGGTCGTGGATGGGCAGCAGCTCGGCGACGGAGTACAGCCGGTCGGCGGCGGCCAGGCACAGGCCGCACACGCCGGTCGCGGACAGCTCGGGGTGGACGATGCGCCGGTAGTGGGTGACCCCGGAGGCGCGCATCTGCAGCATCTCGCCGTCGCGGCGGGCCACGGTGAGGTCGTCGCGGACGAGGGTGAACAGCCGCTCCTGCGCCGCGGTGGTGGCGGCCGCGGTGTCCTCGGTGAGGGCGTAGGTCAGCCGGTATGCCTCGGCGGGCCGGGAGTAGACCTGCTCGAGGTCGGCGCCGAGGCGGGCCGCGGGGAGGTTGATGGCTGGCGCCTTCTCGCGGACCGCGTCGAGGCCGGCGAGGACCTCCCGCACGTAGGCGGCGCCCAGGCCACCGGTCTGCTGTCGGGCGGGCTGGAGGATGCGGACGGACCGGGCGGCGAGGTCGCTGACCTGCGGTCGGGAGTACCAGCCGGTGAACGCAGCCCACAGGGTGAGCCAGATCGACGCCTGGGTGGCGGTGGTGACCTGCTGGGCGGCGGCGGCCTCCTGCCGGGACCACGCCTGCAGCTGCTGCGCGGTGAGCGGCATCAGGCGCCGCCGGCGCCCTGCGTGCCGCTACCCGCCCCCGTCGCCCCGGTCGAGGTGGCGCTGGTGGCGGCGTAGAGGAGGTCCGTGGCCTGCTGGGCGGCCCACTGGTCACGCAGCCGCTCCTGCACGTCCGCGGGGGAGTACTGCAGGATGTCGGTCCAGATCGCCTCGCGGGGCAGGATGCCGGCGAGCTGCGACGCGGCCTGCGACATCTCGCCGAGGGAGAACCGCTCGATCGGCGCCCACAGGCACTCGATCTGCGAGACGTCCGCGCGCTCGGTGTCGCCCTGGAACAGGAACGCCATGGCCAGCGTCTCGGCCCACGACCCCTCGGTGCGGTCGCGGCGGTCCTGGACCTTGTTGACGTGCTCCTCGCGCATCGCGGTCGCGCCCTCGGCTGACCCGTCGGCGGAGTCGGGGGTGATCGAGTACAGCGGTATCGCCAGGGCGGCGGCGAAGTGCTCCAGCTCGGTTTTGATCGAGTTCACCAGCGGGGTGACGTCGACGTTCTGCGACTCCCAGATCTCGGCGTCCTTCGGCAGCCGCCACATGGCGTCCGGCGCGGAGGTGAAGATCCCCGACAGGTCGGCGTCGGCGGAGTACAGCGGGTTCTCGTCGTCGATGCCGGCGTCCGCGGTGGCCTCGGCGTCCTCGAGGAGGTCGTCGCTGTCCTCGTCGGGCAGCTTGACCGCACGCTGACGGAACGCCTGG
Organism: Nocardioides bruguierae; assembly: GCF_023656415.1. Lineage (GTDB taxonomy): Bacteria > Actinomycetota > Actinomycetes > Propionibacteriales > Nocardioidaceae > Nocardioides > Nocardioides bruguierae. Next base: position 8,209 of record NZ_JAMOIL010000037.1, on the reverse strand, counting down.
ATCTTGCTGATCCACCACTCGTTGAACAGCTTGTCGTTCATCCGGTCGAGGCTGTCGAGGTGCCGCTCGAACTCCCCGACACCGTCCTTGTTCCGGAACCGGACCATCGCGACCCGGCCACCGGGCACGGTGTCGGCCTTGGCGTCGACCCACTCCCAGCCCTTGCTGAACCGCCACATCCCGGTGCGCCGCAGCGAGGTGGCCCCGTCCAGGCGGGCGACCAGCAGCCGCCCGGGCAGGAACAGGTACGCCCAGTCGCAGTCGTTGGTCTCGTCGCGGAACAGCTTCAGCCCGGCCAGGGTCTCCCCGGTCTGGGGGTCCTCGGCGGTGATGCACTCCAGCGGGCTCTCGGCGGTGATCAGCGCGTGCGAGCGGCCCCCGTCGGGCGGGATGACGATGGCGTAGGCGTCACCGAGGGCCAGGCAGGTCTCGTGGATCTCGCGGATCTTGACCTTGAGCTTGTTGCGGCGCATCAGCCGGCGGGCCTCGACGTCACCCAGCTCGTCGTCCGCCGCGGCGGTGCGGAAGTCGCGGATGCCCATGCGGGTCGCCGGCGACGACACGGCCAGCCCGGCGATGTTGAGGCGTCCCATCCGCACGTACCGGCGGAACGGCTCGGCCCACCCAGCGTGGATGTCATCGTGCAGCGGCGGGTCGCCACGCAGGTAGTCGTCGAGCAGCAGCAGCGGCGGACGGACCTTGCTGGAGGCCACCCCGGCGCGGTTCCAGCGGCGACGGCCGTCGCGGCCGACACGGCGGTCGTGGAGCTGCGTGGCGAGGGTGTTGAACCACCAGCCGGGGCTGTTGCGGACCTCGACGTCGATCGGCATGCGGTCACACACCTCCCTGGTGGTGGTCGGTCAGCGGATGCGGCGCACGGACGCCTTCTTCTTCGGCCGCTTCAGCGCACCGCGGGCGATGGCGTCGAGACGGCCCTGGTGGGCGAGGACGGCGCAGACGGCGGCGTCGATCTTGTCGGGCGAGTCGGGTGTCCGCTTGGCGATCTGGACACCGGTCCGAGACGGCACCATGCGGGCATTGACGAGGTGCTGGGTGAGGTACAGGCCCCCGTCGAAGCTGATCTCCTTGTCGAGGACCGCCCCCTTGAACGTGTCCAGCGCCTTGACGGTCTTGATCGACCGGGCGCCGGTCATCCACCACTCGATGGGGTGCTCACGGGACGCCTTGACCATCAGGTTCGCGCCCCACTTCGCCTCCCACTTCGCGACGTAGGACTCCCACCCGGCGGGGTCGGCGTAGAACGCGACGACCTTCCAGGTCGCGAACGCCTTCGCGATGGCGGCCTCGACCTCCGGCACGGGCGGCGACCAAACCTTGTCGCGGGGCCACTTCGTGGGCTGCTCCCACACGCTGGTCGGGAACGGCTCGAAGATGTGCCCGTCGCTGATCCGGCACGCGATGAGTGCGGTGGCGTCCGTGACGCCGCGTCGGCGGCCGCGGGAACCGTCGAACCCGAGGGCGATGGCCTCGCCCGGCTTCACGGTCTTCGCGGTGTCCTTGATGCCCTCCAGCTCGAGCATCGAGAGCCACGAGTCCTCGCGGGAGGTGATCTGGTTCAGGAAGAACCGGCGCGAGTCCTCGACGCTGGCGTCCGGGTCCCAGAAGTCCTCGATGACGCGGTCCAGAGCGACCCAGCCGCCGTTGACGTCGGCGGAGTCGCCGTAGGCGTGCGCCAGCCCGTCGCGCAGCGACTTCTCGTCGTAGATGTCGACGGACTCCGGTGCACCACGGTGGTCCAGCAGGATCGTGGCCTTGGCCCGCGACCCTGGGTTCGCGAGCCGCTTCTGCTGGGCGTGGTACGCCTTGAACGACCGCTCGGCCACGGTGTTCTCGCCGGGCGCGTAGGCGTTCGGCGACTCGATCGACGACCCCTGCGTCTTGGTCAGGTTCCGTCGCACCGCCGCGGCCAGCTTCACGCCGCCGTTGGACTCCCGCCACGCCTCGGTCTGGTCGAGCACCGCGAACACCGGCCGGCCACCCTCACGGGTGTCGCCGGCGGACGTCGCGAACTCCATCCGCATCCGCGGCCCGGAGATGAACGTCTCCATCGGGTCCAGGCCGTAGTCGTCGATGAGGTGCTCGGACCCGCGGACCATCTCCAGCATCGGGTCCCAGGTGTTCTGCGTCTGGTCCTCGGCCGTGGCCAGGACCTGCACCTTCGCCTTGAAGCCCAGCGACGTCCACGGCCGCCCGACCGGCTCGCCGTTGGCGTCCCAGCCGTCGAGGATCACGTCGCCGACGGCCTCGACGATCGCGAGCGCGCCGAGGATCGGGGACTTGCCCCATCCCTTCGGCCGGCACAGCAGACCGCGGTTCGTCATCCGCGCGTTGACCAGGCTGCGGCCCGTGATCGCGGGCCCCGTGAACGTCGGGTCCACCCGGTAGAAGTTCAGGATGAACTGGGCCTGTTCCGGCGTCAGCTCGAGCGGATCACCGGCGGACGGGCCGTCGGGCACCACCAGGTACTCGGTCAGCCAGTCCAGGACGTCGTACCCGAGAGTGGGGACCTCGCCCTCGTACTCGGGTCCCCGCCACGGCACCGGTCACCCGGCCGTCGGGCGAGGCTTCCCCCCGGCCGTCACGAGACGACCTTCAGGTCGCGGTACTTGCTGCTGTTCCGGCTCGACCGCGGCGTCGGCGCGGACGCCGGCGTCGCGTCGTCGATGATCTCCCACCGCAGACGCAGCATCGCCTGGTCGTTCAGCCCGAGGCGGTCCTCACGCTGACGTGCCTCCTTGGAGTCGTCCAGGGAGCCGGCCTCGGCCTTGATCTGGTGGCGGGTGAACAGCGCGACCTCGCGGAACCAGCCGCGCTTCTCCCACTGGGTGGCCTGGGGCAGCTTCCACAGCTGCGCCCACAGCGTCTTCTCGCTGCGGGCCAGCGTGGTGCGCAGCGCCTTCGCCTCCCGCAGCGTGGTCTCCACCCGGCCACGCTTCTTCCGCAGCGCCGCCCGCTCACGCGAGATGGTGCACGCCTCGAGGTCAGCCTCGATCCCGCGGAGCTCCTGCTCCAGGCCGGTGATCTTTGCGGCCAGCCCGATGTCCGGGGGCAGCGGCCACTTCGGGGTGCGGCCCGATCGGCCGGAGGCGGGGAGCCGGGTCATGGCGACGCCGGCGTTGCGGCGGGCCCGCTGGTCGGCGGGCTTCGGGGGAGGACCCATTCCGGGCATGGCGGTCTCCTTGTCGGAGGTGAGATGCCCGTGGCGGGCGCGTGGCTCGGCTGATCGCCGAGGGGTACTTCAGATCGCCCAGACCCGTACAGAAGGCGAGCGACAGTGCGCTCCGGCGACCAGGTGACCCCCAGGGGGTACCTCCCCACCCGGGGGTCAGGACAGGCCGGGGTGACGCTCGGGCTGCCGCTTGGCGGCGCCGTAATAGCGGGCTCGGCCTCGCTGGATCTCGGTCTTGGTCTTCGCGTCGTGGCAGACGGTGCACGCTCCCTGGCCGTTGGCCGGGTCGTGCTCGGCGCCGCCCTCGGCGACGGGAACGATGTGGTCTGCGTGGCCGGCGGTGCCGGTGCAGCCCGGGCCCTGGATCTGGCACCAGCCGGCTGCGTTGGTCAGGACCTGCCGTGCCCACGCCTTGTGAGCGGCGGTGCTGGTGCGGGTCTGGCCGCGGCTCCAGGGCATCAGCCTGGGCCGATGCGGTTGCCGCGGGGCTTCTCGCCGCGGGCGACTCGGGCGAGGTCGGAGCCGGGGTAGTAGCCGAAGACGTCGTGGTACCAGGTCGTGGCGATGCGCTTGGCGCGTTCCTCGCCGACGTACTTGCGGAGCTGGTTCTTCAGCGACGTCCACGGGTGCGGCTTGTTCACCCATTTCGCGAGGCCGCGGGGGTCCTTGGTCCAGTACCGCTTGAGCTCGTTGTCGGCCGGGTTCGCGTCGACCATGGCGACCTCCAGCACTGCTCTGGGTTCCGGAACGATGAAGGGCCCGACGCCTTCCCCGGCTGTCGGGCCCTTCATCAGGAGACACCTCTCCCGCTGGCAATATGTTGCCTTAGGTGGATCCGGGTTGTCACGCGTTCCTCTGAGACCGGCGTGTCACGTAGTCGCGGTACTGGTCGACCAGGGGCTGTAGGTCGGCTGGCCGGTAGAGCGGGACCATGCCGCCGCGGCCTCGGCCGGGGATGATGCCGACCGGGCGGATGCGGCCGGCTGCACGCCACTCCCTGATCCGTCCGGAGGGGATGCCGAAGTGCTCGGCGGCCTGGCTGGTCGTCATCCGCACACCCTCGCGCGTCAAGCCTTACCTGCCTTACGTCGTCTGCGTTCGTTGGCGTGGAACCGTCGGTCCTCGCGCCTGAGGACCTCGAGCCGGTCAGCGCAGGTGGCCTCGTCGTCGTGCGCCACGACGGCATCTGGCTGCCTGTCTGCGCCCGCATGCGCGGCCCGGGCTCGGGCGTCGTCGTTGGTCCACCAGGGCGAGCGTGCGTAGCGCTCGCGGAGAAGGTCTCGGATCACGTCGTCCACGGTCGGCCGCCTCCCTTCCCTCGGCCGCGGGTGTAGGCGGAGGCGATCCAGAGGATGGCCAGGGTGAGGCCGAGGACTGCTGCGCCGGCCATCAGCGGCGACCGGGGTTCTTGGGGTGGGTGTAGCGCCAGCGCCAGAGGATCATGGCGGCGCCGGCCATGCCGCCGATGAGTGCGGCGAGGTCGTCGAGGTGGCGTCTCACAGGATCACCCGTGCGAGGGCGGTGACTGCGGTGGTGCCGGCGATGGTGACGAGCATGAGGACTAGGACGAGGACGCAGCCCATCTGCGTGCGCAGCTTCTCGTGGCGCTCGTCGTGGGCCTTGTTGATCTTCTGCTGCTCCTGCCTGGTCTGCTCGAGGTCGTGGCGGAGCTGCTCGACGGGTGGGACGAGCGGGTAGTCGTCGGGGTCTCGCACGGTGGGCTCCTAGCGTCGGGTGCGGGGTGGGCTGAGGCGGGTGCGCTTCTTGGGCTTCTTCGTGCCCTTGGGGTGGCCGTAGTGCCAGCGGGGGCCGCACTGGTAGGCGTGGAGGCCGGAGTCGTGCGGGTGGTTCCGCTCCATGGCGTCCTCGGCGGCGCGGCGGGTGGGCCACGAGGTCTTCCCGCACGAGGGGCAGCGGTAGCCGCCGCTCATGCGCCGGCCCACCACGAGCAGCGGTCGATGACCCGCTGGTAGGCGGCGGCGACGTCGGGCGGGACCTCGGTCAGCAGGACGTCGTCCGCGGTGCCGTGCGCTGCGTCGGGGTCGCTGCCGTCGATGCGGTCGAGCCGGGCGACGGCGCTGTCCGGCTCGGGGCCGTCGGCTGCGAGGATGGTGGCGTCGGCGATGAGCTCGTGCTGCTGCTCGACCAGGCGGTCGATGTGCGCGCGGAGGCCGGTGACGCTGACCTCGCCGCGCTTGGTGCGCAGGGTGCGGTCGTCGAGGATGCGCCTCAGCTCGTCGATGACGGCGGGTCCGAGGCTGGTCACGACGGGCTCCCGGGGTCCTGGTCGGGTCGCGTCTGTCCGGGCCGACCGACTCGGTATCGCTGGGCACATCCGCACTCTTGGTTGGAGCAGAACGCCTCGGCGCAGCAGTCCTCGTCGCACCCCCAGCAGCATCCGCACGCCGGGCACAGCGAGTCGTGGAGGACGGTGTGGTCGTAGTGGTCATCTGGGGTGCAGGCCCTGTCGTGAGTCCGCAACGGGCGACCGTTGGCACTCCGGTCAGTCTCGTCAGCCACGGTCGCCCTCCGATCCGGGCCGACGGATGGCAATGCCAACGGAATCCGCCTCCGGGTTGCTACGTGACGGGAACGCGGCAGCCGCCGTTGCAGCGTCGGGTCCGGGCCGACGGGTCGGCAGGTACCGCCGCTTCACCAGTAGTAGGCGCCCGTGCTTGCGGTCGCCGACGCCCCACCAGCGATGCACGACCTCGCGCCTCTGGAAGGTCTGGTCCCCGCAGGTCACGGCGAGCCCAGGCTTCCGGTAGACCCAGTGCCCGGCCATGAAGGGGCCGATGCGGCGCTCGAACCAGATTTCCTTCTTCAGGCGGACCGGATTCGGCTCGGTGAGCGTGCGCCCCTCCCAGACGACGGAGAGGCCGGTGCGCTCGGTGAAGATCTCGGCGAGTTCGGCGATGCCGTCCAGGGCGGGGCCGGCGACGAACGCGCCGAACAGGGCTCCGATCAGCCAGGCGGCGGCCAGGATGACGACGGTGTCCACTAGTCGGCCTCAGATCCGGGCCGATCGACCCGCGAGAAGTCATAGTCGTCATCGGCGTACTCGTCGGGGCATCCGTCGGAGCAGATCCATCCGGTGGGCTCGTCCATCTCGTCACGCTCTGCGACAACGCACCACCAGTCCTCTCCGCACTCGTCACAGGTCGTCCAGACCCCGCGAGTGCTGGCGGTCGCGATGCGCATGCCTTCGGCGTCGCACTCAGCCACGGTCGGCCTCCGATCCGCGCCCAGTGGCGCAGGTGTGGCACATGCGCTCGCCGAGGCCGACTGCGCCGATGTAGACCAGGTCGCGAGAACCCTTCCCGCAAGCGGTGGCGGCATCATCCGCGAGCGACTGCGTCAGGTAAACGATGCCTCGCCTGGACACCATCAGGTGCTTCCAGTCTGTCTCCGCAGTCGGCTCAGGCATCCGAGCCACCTCCGATCGCGGCGCGGAGGCGGTCGGTCCAGGCGTCATCGAGCCGCTGGATGTAGCCCTGCCATGCGACGTAGGCGACGCCGTGGCCGGGCATGGTCGGGGTCATGTCGAAGCCGACGCCGGCCTCGGCCAGCGCCTCCACCCGCGCCACCGTCGCCCGCAGCCGCTCCAGCTCGACGTGCGGGTCCGGCAGCACGTCGCTTCCCTCGCTGTTCCAGCCGCCGGACGCCATGCCCTCGTGCTCGTGCACCAGGTCGGCGATCTTCGTGAACAGGTCTTCGGCCTGCTCCGGCGTCACGTCGTAGACGCACGCACCGATCTCGTAGTGCCTGTCCAGGTCAGCCACGGTCCTGCTCCTCTCGCTCGGTGGGGTCGTCCATGCGGGTGCGCATCCCGGTCCGCTCGAGCACGTGCCGGCCCAGGTAGGACCGCTCGTCCCGCTGCACCCACCCGGCGGCGCGGATGACGTCGGCGACGTGCTGCCACTGCCAGATGGTCGACAGGGCGGAGTTGACCAGGGTGTCGAGGTCGCCGGCGCCGCAGATGCACGCCCGTCGGGTCGCCGCCCGGGCCTGGTGCACCTCCAGCAGCGTCACCAGCGGGTCGGGGGTCTCGGTCTCGCTCATGCGGTGCCCTCCTCGGGCTCGGTGGTGGTGGGGCAGTCGCAGTCCTCGCCGATGACACATTCGCGGCCGACGTGGATCTCGCAGAAGTGGCCGTCGCCGCCGTAGGCGGGTCGGGCGTCGATGCCACAGCGGCAGCAGCGTTCCCCGGCCGTGGGCTGCGTGCGGGGCCCCTCGATGCCGAGAAGCAGGGAGGCGGGGACTCGTTCACCCCTTGCCCTGAGCTCGGCGGCCCGGGCCTGCTTGTCGAGGGCTGCGTCACTGAAGATGCTGGCCTCGGCGCTCATCGGTCGGTCACCTCGTCGGAGTCGGGACGGACAGAGGTGTCCGCAGCCTCGGCTTCAAGCCGCTCAGCGACGGCGGCGATTGCCTGCTTGAAGGTGGCATCCTCGGGCGCCAATCGACGCATTTCGCAGGTCCCACAGACCAGGCATCGGGTGTCCTGGTCCGCCTGCCACCCGAAGTCGTCGCGCCAGATGGTGACCCTCCCCTCGGGGACGATCCTGCACCGGCCGGTCACGAGTGCTGCCCATCGTGTCCGGGGGCGAGCAGGCAGTAGTCGCCCTCGCCCATGTCGAAGCCGCAGGAGTTCGCTGCGGTCCACCGGACGCGGCCGTTGGTGGCGGTGTAGGTGGCCGGCATGGATGCATCCGGGTACTCAGCCACGGTCGGCCTCCTTCGTGGACGACGGCTCGGGACGGACAGAGGCGCTCCCGGCCAGCGCGAGAGTGGGCGCGCACAGGACGTCCGTGACGGCGCCCGAGCCGGGGAACAGGTCGTCCACGACATCGAGGTCGGCGTCGTACCCGAGGCCGTCCAGGACCCACCGGGTCCACGCCTCGGGCTTGCGGCCGGGGAACCCGGACTGGACGCCCGCGACCAGGATGGGCTGCACCTGGGGCTCGCCCCGACGGCGGCCGCGGCGCCCCTCCGGGATGCGCAGGACAACAGCCTCGACGG
>NZ_JAMOIL010000036.1 GCF_023656415.1 Nocardioides bruguierae | reverse complement strand
ATGCCTCTGGAACTTCGGATGACCAGGCGACCGCCGCTTCGGCTGGATCGCTCGATCGGCGGCCTGCTGACGACGTACCACTCCACACCTCCATCACGAGGTGTTGCGACGACCAGTTGAATCCACCTTGAGCTCCGGCGTCGCTGTGGCAGCGGAGCCCTTCGAGGTTGGTGCCGCGTGACCACCGGGCCATCTCGATAGCGTCGAGGACCATCGTGGTGCGCATGTGCGAGGCGACGCGCCACCCTACGATCGTGCGGGAGAACGCGTCGATGATGAAGCACACGTAGGCGATGCCGGACCACGTCGGGACGTACGTCAGGTCAGTGACCCACAGCTGGTTCGGTGCGGTCGCGGTAAAGTCACGACCGACCAGGTCAGGATGCCGCGGCGCCCCATGCTCGGGATGGGTGGTGCGGACCCGCTTGGTGCGCCGCACGCCCTCGATGCCAGCGGCACGCATGAGCCGAGCGACCTGGTCGCGGCCGATGTCATGGCCGTGGCGGCGGGCGGCCTTCCAGACCTTGTGTGCCCCGTAGACGCGGTAGTTCTCCCGCCACAGCTGCTCGACTACCGGGCCCATCACGGCGTCACGTCGGGCTCTGGCCGAGGGCTGCCGCTGCTTGAACTCGTAGTAGCTGCTGGGGGCCACCTGCAGCACGGCGCAGATGAGCTCGACCCCCAGACGCCTGCCAGCGACCACGTCGTCGCGGTTGGCGTCGATGAAGGCGGCTACTTCTTGTGCTGGCGGTCGAGCTCCGCCCCGAAGAAAGACGCTGCGCGCTTCAGGATTTCGTTGGCCCGGCGGAGCTCCCGGTTTTCCTGTTCGAGGGCCTTCAGTCGCTCGGCGTCCGAGGTGGTGGTGCCGGGCTGGTGGCCCTCGTCGATGTCGGCCTGGCGGACCCACAAGCGCACCGATTCGGTGCCGTAACCGAGCTGGCTTGCCACGCGCTGGACGGTGCCGTGCTCGGTGCCCAGTTCGGCACGCAGAGTCTTGACCATCCGCACCGCGGCGGCCTTCTCCTCAGGGCTGTAGCGACGCGTGGTCGGCTTCCCCGGGCTGCTGTCCTTCGGCATGAGTACATCCTCGTTTCCAAACGAAGGAGACTCCAACCAACCCAGGGCGACTCAGTCGGTACCGACCACGAGGGTCTGCTGTACGGATTGGTGACATGGTTTGGCGCGCCGCCTGAGGTCGATCGTCATGCCCGCCGTTCTCGTGCCCTATCTGTGCCCGCGGTCTGGGCATTCGCGTGTTCGTGCTGGTGCCCGGCGGGGGAGTCGGGGTCTGCAAATCCGTCGGGATGCTCCCTGTTCAAGTCGTGGCTGTCGCCAGCCGGAGACGGGCTCGCGACGGACAATGCCCCGGGGGTACGGGCTCCCTCTGCGTTGTCCGACGGCACCCGGTCGAAGCCGGCTGTGCCGGGCGCCGTGTGCCCGACCGGTGCCCTGGGCGCCGCGCTCGCTGGTGCAACGACGGAGCCCACGGATTCCGGTGGAGCGTTCGCGACTGCTCTCGGCCCGGAAGAGCAGGTCCGCGCGTCGCTCTTCGGGTGGTCCCCGTCGGGCGGGTTCGCGGCCACCCCGACGGCCTCGGTCGGCCGAGGGTCCCGGCATCCAAGTGACACGTTTGCGACACGTTTCCCGCAGAGACGACACGATTCGCCGCTCTTTGTAGCAACGTGCCGCGCTCCGAGGTCTCGCGTTGCGCCAGGTCAGACGTCCTGTTGCTCCTTCACAAGTCGGACCGAGCCGGTTTGTATCACCCCTCGACAGGTGAATAGGTCGTCGGTTCGATTCCGACAGGCGGCTCCACCAGACAGCCCCTGACCTGCAGCGATGCAGGCAGGGGCTGTTGGCTTTGCGCGGCACTCGCCGCACGTGCCGGGTTCTGCTGGAACCCCGACGTGCCCACCCTGTTTGCCGGGCGACGCGCGAGGTGTCCTGGTGGTGTGGCGGCCCGTCCGGGCCGCCGAGCAGCACCAGGAGGATCACCTTGAAGTACACGCAGAGCGGCGGTCAGACCTTCCCCGGCCCGGCCGACTGGTTCACCGGCACGGTCCAGGTCGACGGCGTCCGCAACCCCGACGAGCAGTCGGCCGTGAGGTGTGCCCACGTCCGGTTCTCGCCCGGTGCCCGCACCGCGTGGCACCACCACCCCCTGGGCCAGACTCTCTACGTCACCGACGGCATCGGCCTCGTCGCCACCCGTGACGGTGGCGTGCAGGAGATCCGCCCGGGCGACGTCGTCTACATCGAGCCGGGCGAGGAACACTGGCACGGTGCCACGGCGTCCCGCTTCATGGCGCACGTGGCGATCCAGTAGGCCGACGAGAACGGTCAGGTCGTCACCTGGCTCGACCACGTCACCGACGAGGAGTACGGGGCCTGAGCCCCGCTCCTCCGGAAGCGCTGCGACCGGCACCCGAGGGGGTGCCGGTCGCTGCCTCTCCGGAGGTCGAGCTGTCGTCAGAGGGTGCGCACGACCCGTGCCGGTGACCCGACGACGACGCTGCCGGCCGGCACGTCCCGGATGACCACGGACCCGGCCCCCACGACGGCGTCCTCACCGATGGTGACGCCGGGGAGGATCGTGGCGTTCGCGCCGATCCACACGTTGCGGCCAATCGTCACGGCGTCCGGCACGAGGTCGGAGGGGCGGGCGGGGTCCAGGCCGTGGTTGAGGGTGGCGATGACGACGTTGTGCCCGATGAGGCAGTCGTCGCCGATGCGGATGCCGCCCTGGTCCTGGAAGTGGCACCCGGAGTTCACGAACACACGCTCGCCGAGGTGGAGGTTGCGGCCGAAGTCGGAGTGCAGGGGCGGGAAGACAGTCACGGACGCGGGGACGTCCGCGCCGACGAGCCGGCTGAGCAGCGCCCGCACCTCGTCCGGCTCGTGGTAGCTGCCGTTCAGCTCGGCGGTCACCCTCATCGCCTCCTGGCTGGCGCGGTGCATGGCCGCGTGCAGGGGCGAGTCGCCGGTGACGGTGCTGCCGGCGTCCAGGGCCGCCAGCAGCACGTCAAGACCGGGGATGCCGTCGTCCATCGGGTCAGGCTGCGTCACTTGCCGCTGTAGACGGGGAAGAAGCTGTTCTCGCCGTAGTCGGCGAAGCGGAGGTCGCTCAGCACCTTCATGTCCGCCTCGGAGATCTCGAAGTCGATCTCGGCGTTGGACCGCATGTGCTCGGGGTTGGCGGTCTTGGGCAGCGCCACGGTGCCGCGCTGGACGACGTAGCGGATGCAGAGCTGCGGCACGGAGACGCCCAGGCGCGCGGCGATCTCGCCGACCTCGGCGCGCTCGAGGATCTCGCCGTGGGCGATGGGGGAGTAGGCCTCGACGAGGATGCCCTGGCTCTCGCAGTAGTCGATGAGCGCGTCGGGGGTGTTGCCGATGTGGGCGAGCAGCTGGTTGACGTGCGGCTTCACCGTGGCGGTGGCCAGGATGTTCTCGACGTCCTTCTGCTCGAAGTTGGACACGCCGATCGCGCGGACCTTGCCGGCGGCCAGGGCCTCCTCGAGCGCCTTCCAGGCCTGCTGGTTGCCCTCGGCGTAGTCGCCGCCGCGGTAGTCGGCCCACGGCTGGGGGCTGTGGATGAGGAAGAGGTCGACGTAGTCGAGCCCCATCGTCTCCAGGGAGCCGTCGATGGCGGCGACGGCCTCGTCGTAGGACTTGATCTCCGCGGCGAGCTTCGTGGACACGAAGATCTCGTCGCGGGCCACGTCGCTGGTGCGCACGCCCTCGCCGACGCCGCGCTCGTTGCCGTAGGCCTGGGCGGTGTCGATGTTGCGGTAGCCCGCGGCCAGCGCCTGGCGCACGGCCTCGGCGGCGTCCGCGTCGTCGATGAACCAGGTGCCCAGCCCGAGCTTCGGGATGGTGACGTCGTTGCTGAGGGTGAAGGTCTCGTTGAAGGTCATGGCACCAGGGGACGTCGGATCGCGACCGCGCGGCAGGGCGGGCTCTTCCGGGGTTGTCGCAGACCCCCTCTCCGGTCTGGGGTGGCCCGGCAGGATGGAGGGACCGTCCCCGTTGCAGAGGAGCCTCGTGCCGCCGTCCCCCGACCAGTCGCCCGACCGGTCGCCTGCCCCCACTCAGGACGCCGGCCGCCGGCGTCCGTGGTGGTCGCGCGTGCTCCTGGGCGCCACGGTGGGCGCGCCGGTGCTGCTGGTCGGGCTGGTGGCGGCCGCCAACGCCGTGGTCCTGCACCGCACGGACGGCCTCGTCACGGCCGAGGCAGAGGACGTCACGCCCAGCCAGGTCGCGATCGTGCCCGGCTCCCGGGTGCTCCCGGACGGGACCCTGGGCGACGTGGTGGCAGCGCGCGTCGCGGGTGCGGTCGAGCTGTACGCGGCGGGGCTGGTCGACGCCGTCCTCGTCTCCGGTGACAACCGCGAGATCTACTACAACGAGCCCGAGGCCATGCGGCGCGCCGTGCTCGAATCAGGCGTGCCGCCACAGGACGTCTTCACCGACTACGCCGGCACGAACACCTGGGCCACGATGCGCCGGGCCGCGGAGGTGTTCGAGGTGCGCAGCGCGGTCGTGGTCTCCCAGGACCTCTACCTCCCGCGCACGGTCGACCTCGGGCTGGCGGCCGGCATCGACGTGCAGGGCTTCGCCGTCGACCAGGAGGGCCGCGCCCGCGGCGGCCGGGAGACGCTCGCCCGGCTGAGCGGCCTGTTCCAGGCCACGGTGCGGCCCGACGTCCTGCTGGGCCCCACGATCCCGATCACCGGGGACGGCCGCGACTCCTGGGCGTGAGCAGCATCAGGCGGGTGTGAGCCTCAACAGCCTGCCGGAGCCTTCGTCCTCCAGCAGCCAGATGGCGCCGTCGGGGGCCTCGGCGACGGCGCGGACCCGCTGCCCGTCGAGGTCGAACACGTCGACGTCGCCGGCGTCCGCCCCTTCGAGGTCGACGCGGACGAGCGCCTCGCCGGAGAGGGCGCCGAGGAACGCGTCGCCCTGCCAGTCGGGGAACATCTCGCCGTCGTAGACCATCAGGCTGCCTGGCGAGATGCTCGGGTCCCACGACACCACAGGTGCGACGAACCCGTCGCCGGGCGTGTGGTCGGGGATGTCCTCGCCGCCGTACTGGCTGCCGTTCGACGCCTCGGGCCAGCCGTAGTTGCCGCCGGCCTCGACCAGGTTCAGCTCGTCGCCGCCCTCCGGGCCCATCTCCGAGGACCACAGCCGTCCGTCGGGCGCGAACGCCAGCCCGAGCGGGTTGCGGTGGCCCCACGTGAAGATCTCGGCGCTCACGCCGCCCTCGTCGGCCAGGGGGTTGCCGGGTGCGGGGTCCCCGTCGAGCGTGAGGCGCACGATCGTGCCGAGCGTGTTGGTGGTGTCCTGCGCCGGGTCCTGGAGCTGGCGCTCGCCGGAGGAGACGTAGAGCTCCTGCCCGTTCGGCGAGAACGCGAGGCGGTGGCCGAAGTGGCCAGTGCCGGAGACCTTCGGGGTCTGGCGCCACACGACCTCGAGGTCCTCGAGAGCCGCGCCGTCGCGGTAGGTGGCGAGCGTCGCCCGACCGACCGCGGCGCCCACGCCGCCGTCCCCGGCCTCCGCCCAGCTGAGGTACACGACCGCGTCGTCGGCGAACGTCGGGCCGGGGACGACGTCGCCCAGACCGCCCTGGCCGTCGTCCACGACCTCGGGCACGCCGGACACCTCCACGACCTCGCCGCTCTCCTGGTCGCGCAGGTGCAGCGACCCGCTGCGCTCACCCACCAGCAGCTGGTCGGTGCCCGGGAGGAACGCCAGCGACCACGGCTCCGCGAACGTGCCGAGCTCCTGCACGACGAACGGACCGGAGACGCGACCCGCCACCGTCGAGCCCTCGACGGTCACCGACGGCACGCCCGCCCCCTCGGCGGACGAGGCGGTGGACCGTGACGAGGAGGCGCCGTCCCCGCAGGCCACCAGCAGGGCGGAGGTCAGCGCGAGGCCGGCGGCAGCGGCTGCGGCCCGGGGCGGGCGTCGGGGCAGGCATCGGGGCAGGCATCGGGGCCGGGGGCGGACGGCGTCCTGCTCGTGCATCGGGGGCTCCTCGCTCGTGCTGCCGGCGGCCTGGCGCCGCGGGCGGCTACGACGAGCCAACCGCGTCCAGCTCACAGCCGGATCAGGGTGACTGCTCGAGGCGGGGTGCAGGGTCACCCGCACGGACGAGCCGCTGCGGGTGGACCAGCGGGCGCGAACCGGTGGAAACATCCGTTTCACGGCCGCGCCGCCTCCGCCCGGACCCTCACGCAGCTTGTCCCGAGCGGGGGTGGTGGCCGTCCAGTCCCTACCCTGGGCCGGTGCCCCGCTCACCGCTCCCGCCCCGGCACGGGCTCCAAGCGGCCTGGCTGGTCACGCCGCACGCCGACCCGCAGCGTCCAGTCCGTGGCGGACGATCGGTGAGTGGCTCCGGGACGCCGTCGACGACCGCGTTGACGTCGAGGCCCTGCTGGCGGCGGGCCGTTTCGTGGGCTCCGACGGCCGGCCGATCGACGAGCAGCAGCGCTACAAGCCGCAGGTCTTCGTCTTCTTCCACCGCGACCTGCGCGAGGAGCCCGTGGTGCCCGGCGAGCTGCGGGTGGTGCACCGCGACGAGCGGATCGTCGTGCTCGACAAGCCCGCGTTCCTCTCCACCGTGCCGCGCGGCAACCACGTGCTCCAGAGCCTCGTCGTGCGGGCCCGGGAGATGCTCGACCTGCCCGATCTCACCACGATGCATCGGCTCGACCGGGTCACCTCGGGGCTCGTGCTGTGCACGACGGGCACCGAGCACCGGGCCGCCTACCAGTCGATGTTCGCCGCCGGCACGGTGCGCAAGACCTACCGGGCCCTCGCGCCCTACCGACCCGAGCTCGAGACTCCGACGACGGTGCGCAACCACATCGCCTCGATCCCGCGCACCGGGCTGGCGCAGGTCGTGCCCGGCGCACCGGTCAACGCCGAGACGCTGGTCGAGCTCGAGGAGCGCCGCGGCGACCTCGCGGTCTACCGGCTCAGCCCCCGCACGGGCCGCACGCACCAGCTGCGGCTGCACCTGCGCGACCTCGGCGCCCCGATCGTCGACGACCCCCTCTACCCGGTCGACCGGCACGTCGACATCGACGACTTCTCCGAGCCGCTCCAGCTGCTCGCGGCCGAGCTCGCGTTCACCGACCCGGTCGACGGCAGCGCGCGGCACTACCTCAGCGAGCGGACGCTCCCGCTGCCGCCCGCCTAGCCGGGCGGCAGGCCTCAGTCGGCCGAGAGCTGCGCGACCAGCGCGTCCGTGGCCTCGGTGATGATCGCGGTCATCGCCTGCTGGGCCGCGGTGGCGTCCCCGTCGCGCACCGCCCTGGCGACGTCCTCGTGCAGGCGGACCGCGTCGGGGTTGGGCCGTGAGGGCATGAGGTCGTGCTCGGTGCGTCCGGCCAGCAGCTCGCCGACGACGTCCGCGAGCGCCGCGAGCATCTCGTTGCCGGACGCCTCCAGCAGCGTGCGGTGGAAGACGGTGTCGGCCACCAGGTAGTCGTCGAGCCGCTGCGCGCGACCGTGCACGGCCATGTCGTGGACGGCGCCGGCGAGGGCGGCGACCTGCTCCGCCGTGGCGCGCTCCGCGGCGAGCGCGGCCGCGACCGGTTCGAACCCGCGGCGCAGCTCCGAGAGCGAGGCGAGCTGCGCGGCGCGTCCGCTGCCGGCCAGGCGCCAGCGGATCACCCGCGGGTCGAAGACGCTCCAGCCGGACGACGGGCGCACGGTGATCCCGACCCGGCGCCGGGACTCCACCAGGCCGAGGTGCTGCAGCACCCGCACGACCTCCCGGGCCATCGAGACCGAGATGTCGTGGCTGCGGGAGATCCCCTCGAGCGTGAGGACGGAGCCGGCGGCCAGCTCGCCGCTGACGACAGCGGCGCCGACGGCGTCCAGGACGCTCGCGTGCAGCGCTCCGCTCGCGGGTCGGGACTCCATGCCGCTCATCCTCCCACCTGCGCAGATCTCGAATGATCCGACTAATAAGTGATCCAGGTTGCAAAGATCCTATGATTAGGCGCACACTCTCCGGCGTGACCACGACCACAGCACCCGAGGGCGGCCCGGCCGACGCGAGCGTCGGACCCGTCGTCGTCATGGGCATCTCCGGCTCCGGCAAGTCCACCGTGGGCGCCGCCCTGGCGCAGCGCCTCGGGGTCCCGTTCGCCGACGGCGACGACTTCCACCCGCCCGCCAACATCGCCAAGATGTCGGCCGGCCAGGCGCTGGACGACGACGACCGCGCGCCGTGGCTGGACGCGCTGGCCTCGTGGCTCGCCGAGCACGGCCAGGGCTGCGTCCTCTCCTGCTCGGCCCTCAAGCGTGTCTACCGGGACAGGCTCCGTGCAGACGCCCCGGACCTCGCGCTGCTGCACCTCGACGGCCCCGTCGAGGTCATCCGTGAGCGGCAGGCCACCCGGCCCGGCCACTTCATGCCGGCCACCCTGCTCGCCTCCCAGGTCGCCACGCTCGAGCCGCTCGCGGCCGACGAGCGTGGCATCGTCCTCGACGTCAGCACCGACGTCGACACCATCGTCGCCCGCGCGGCCGCCGCGCTGGTCGACCAAGCACCACTGGAGTCCCGTTGATCCCCCTCGTCGCCGCGGCACCGCTGCCGCTGGACATCACGCTCGTCGAGCCCGTCACCTCCGGTGGCCGCCTCGTCGGTGCGGCCCTCGTCGCCATCGCCGCGATCGTCCTGCTCATCACCGTCGCGAAGCTGCACCCGTTCCTCGCGCTGGTCATCGGCGCGATCACGGTGGGCGTCGGCGCCGGTCAGCCCCTCATCTCCACGAGCGCGACGCCCGAGGGCGCCGTCCCCGTCCTCACCTCGTTCGCGACCGGGTTCGGCTCGACCGCGGCGGGCGTCGGCGTCCTCATCGCCCTCGGCGCCATGTTCGCGAAGCTGCTGGCCGACACCGGCGGTGCCGACCAGATCGTCGACACCATCGTCGGCCTCGCCACCCCGCGCACCCTGCCGTGGGCGATGGCGCTCGTGGGCGCGGTCATCGGCCTCCCGATGTTCTTCGAGATCGGCCTCGTGCTGCTGATGCCCGTCATCTACCTGGTGGCGCGCCGCTCCGGGCAGTCGCTCATCACCATCGGCATCCCGACCCTGGCCGGCCTCTCCGCGATGCACGGACTCGTCCCGCCCCACCCCGGCCCGCTGACCGCCATCGGCAACCTCGGTGCCGACCTCGGCACCACGCTCATCCTCGGCGTGATCGTGGCCGTCCCGACGATCGTCGTCGCCGGTCCTCTGTTCGGCACGCTGGCCGGTCGCTGGGTCGTCGTCCCCGCGCCCGAGCGATTCGACGCCGCCGACCGCGAGGGCTCGCGCCCCGCCTTCGGCACCACGATGCTCACCGTCCTGCTGCCGGTGGTGCTGATGATGGGCAAGGCGGTCGTCGACATCGCCGTGGACGACGACACGGCACCGCTGCGCCAGACCTTCGACGTCCTCGGGACGCCCGTGGTCGCCCTGCTGCTCGCCACGCTCCTGGGGATGCTGCTGCTCGGTCGCGGCGCTGGCATGTCGGTGCGTGAGGTCTCGGCCTCGATCGAGTCCTCGCTGCCCGGCATCGCCGGGATCATCCTCATCGTCGCCGCCGGTGGTGCGTTCAAGCAGGTCCTCGTGGACACCGGCATCGGGACGCTGCTGGCCGACTGGGCCGCCGGCGCCGGGATCTCCGTGCTGCTGCTGGCCTGGGTCCTGGCGGTGCTGATCCGCCTGGCCACCGGCTCCGCCACCGTCGCCACCATCACGGCCTCCGCGCTCATGCTCGGCCTCGTCGCCGACCTGCCCACGGCCGAGGTCTCGCTCGTCGTCCTCGCCGTCGGTGCCGGCTCGGTGTTCCTCAGCCACGTCAACGACGCCGGCTTCTGGCTGGTCAAGGAGTACTTCGGGCTCGACATCGGCCAGACCTTCAAGACCTGGTCGCTGATGGAGACCGTCCTCTCCGTCTCCGGGCTCGTCTTCGTGCTGCTGCTCGGCCTCGTCGTCTGACCCGAGGCCGTCCGCGACCGGCGGGCCGGCCACGGGGAGCGCTCGGGCTCCCGGTGGCCGACCCGCCGCGTCTACCGGCTCCGCCTCGTGCGGGGGGTGCCTCGCGGCACGGGGCCGGGTAGACAGGACCGATGCGCATCTTCCTCACCGGCGGCAGCGGCAAGGCCGGCCGCCACGTGGCCCCGTACCTGGCCTCGCTCGGCCACCAGGTCACCAACGCCGACCTGGTGCCGCTCGGGCACCCCGACGTCGCCGATCTGCGGGTCGACCTCACCGACGCCGGCGCCACGTACTCGGCCATGGCCGGGCTGGCCACGTTCGCCGAGCTCGACCTGCCCGAGGCGCCGCGGTACGACGCCGTCGTCCACCTGGCGGCGGTGCCCCGCATCCTGCTCACCGACGACGCCTCCACCTACGCCACCAACGTGCTCTCCACCTTCCACGTGCTCGAGGCGGCCACGCGGCTGGGCGTCGACAAGGTCGTCTACGCCTCCTCGGAGACCACCTACGGCATCTGCTTCGCCCAGGGCGAGCGCAAGCCGCTCTACGTGCCGGTCGACGAGGAGCACCCGACGGTGCCGGAGGACGCCTACGCGACCTCGAAGGTCGCCGGCGAGGTGACGGCGCGCTCCTTCCAGGCCCGCACCGGCGCGGACGTGTACGGCCTGCGGATCAACAACGTGATCGAGCCGCACGAGTACGCCGAGATGTTCCCGGCCTTCGTCGAGGACCCGGCCCTGCGGCGGCGCAACCTGTTCGCCTACATCGACGTGCGGGACCTGGGTCGGATGGTCGAGCGGTGCCTCGAGGTCGACGGCCTGGGGCACGAGGTCTTCAACGTCGCCAACGCCGACACCTCGGTCGCCATCAGCTCCGCCGAGGTGGTCGAGCGTTTCTACGCCGGCGTCGAGGTGCGGCGGGAGCTGGGGGAGCGGGAGACCTTCTACTCGATCGAGAAGGCGCGAGCGATGCTCGGGTTCGAGCCCGTGCACTCCTGGCGCGAGGAGCTGGACGGGCAGGCCTGAGAGGCCCGGGAGGCCCACCGACAGGGTCGGTCGGTGGGGGTGGCGTGCAGGTCCTCACGCTGGCGTGAAGGTCCTGTGCAGACCCTTGGTGGGGCACGTGCCCGCTGCCGACGATGATCTCGAGCCGCCGGCACCGCCGGACCGGCGCCTCGCGCCCAGGTCAGGAGCAGGAGAGCCCGTGTCACCCACCGTGCTGGTCGTCGACGACGACAGCGACTTCCGCGCCCTCGTGCGCCTGCGCCTCGAGGCCCTCGGCCTGCGCGTCGTGGAGGCCGAGACGGGGCGCGACGCACTCCTGAGCGTCACTCCGGACGAGGTGCCCGACCTGATCATCGCCGACCTGTGGATGCCCGGCATCGACGGCCGCGAGGTGCGCGACCACCTGTCCTTCACCCACCCCGAGGTGCCGGTCTGCGTGTGGTCGTCGCTGCCGCGCACCGGGCCGGACGTCGAGGCCAAGGGCCTGGAGTCCCTGTCCCGCATCGTCGCGAGGCACTGCGGCACCGGCACGCCCTGACGACAGGCCGGTCCGCCAGGTGCTCGCGCAGGTCGTCCCGATGGTCCAGGCTTGGCCCCATGACGGGTGATGCGAGCGCCACGGTGCTCGAGCCCGAGCGGCTCGGTCCGCTGGCCCGCCCGGCCGTGGTGCTGGCGCTGCTCACGGCGCTGCTCGGCGTCGTCGCGCTGATCGGCTGGGCGGTGGACTCCCCGGTCCTCACCCGTGTGCTGCCGGGCCTGGTCGCGATGCAGCCCTCGACCGCGGCCGACTTCGTGCTCCTGGGCCTGGGCACGGCCGTGATGCAGTCCCGCGTGCTGCCCAGCCGTCGCGCGGCGAGCATGGTCGCGCTGGTCGCGGTCGCCCTCGTGCTGGTGATCGCCGGCGCCGGCCTGGTCACCGAGACCCAGCAGGTCGACTACCCCTTCACGTTCCTGGCGGACATGAGCCAGAACGGTGGCCGCATGTCGGGCATCACCGCCGTCGGTCACCTGACCCTCACGGTGTCGCTGCTCTGCCTCGTCCTGCGACGGCCGGAGGTGGCCCACGGCACCGCGGTCGCCGGTGTGGCCATCGGCCTCATGGGCCTCTCGGGCTACGCGTTCGGCCCCTCCGACCTCTACGGCGTCGGCTACTTCCAGACCCTCGCGCTGCACACCGCGCTCGGCATCACCACGCTCGGCCTGGCCCTCGTCATGGCCACCGGCAACGTCGGCCTGGTGCGGCTCGCCCGCTCGCGGACGACGGGCGGGCGGCTGGTCCGCACGCTGCTGCCCGCCGTCGTCCTCGTGCCCCTGGCCACCGGGTGGCTGGGCGTGCGGGCGATGCGCGAGGGCGCAGGGCCGGGCTTCGTCGTGGCGTGCCTGGTGACCGGCGTCGCCCTGTTCAGCGGGGCCATGGTCTGGGCGGCCGGCGCGCAGCTGCGGCAGGCGGACGTGCGCCGGGCCGAGGCCGAGCGCGACCGGCACGAGGCGGAGGTCGCCCGTGCCGAGGCCCAGCTGGCGCTCGAGCAGCTCGCGGCCGCCGACGAGGAGCTCCGCATCGCCAACCGCGACCTGCGGGACTTCACCTCCGCCACCGTCCACGACCTGCGCGGCCCGCTCAGCGCCATCCAGCTCGGCTCCCAGATGCTGGAGCTGACGAGCTCGGAGGAGACCCGCGCCAAGGTCGAGGAACGCATCCGCACCGCCGTGGCCCGCGGCATGGCGCTCGTCGACGACCTGCTCGACCTCCAGCAGGTCGGCACCGTGGACCCGGAGAGCACCGACCTGGACGTGGTGGCGATGGTCTCCGCGCACGCCACCACCGTCTCCGACCAGACCGGCCGGGCCGTGCACCTCGACCTGGTCGGTGCGGACGACGTCACCGGCGTCCACGCCGACGAGCAGCTCGTGCGGCGACTGGTCGGCAACCTCGTGGAGAACGCGGTGAAGTACACCCCCGGCGACGACGCCGTGGACCTCGCTCTGCGCACCAGCACCCGCGAGGAGATGGTCGAGGTGCGCATCGCCGACCGCGGGGTGCCGATCGCCGAGGAGGAGCGGGAGACGGTCTTCGAGATCTTCCGCCGCGGCACCGAGGGTGCCCGGGTGGCGCCCGGCACCGGCGTCGGCCTCGCCATCTGCCGGCGCATCGTGGAGCGGCACGGCGGCGAGATCCACATCCAGGACGAGGCGGGCTGGTCGAAGTCCTTCGCGTTCACCCTGCCGTGCGCCGGCGGTGTCGAGCCCGGTGCGGAGGTCGCCCCCACCGCGTGACGCGGAGCACGCCCGCGCGGGTGTGGTGCCAGCACGACCGTCTGACGGGACGTTCCGCGAAAGCCCCCCAAGGTAAAGAGATCTCTGCCAGTGTCGGTCTCGTGACCTCCCCCCACCGTCACGGTTCCCCACCTCGGCCGTGCCCATCCGTGCCCTCGCCGTGCTGCTGATGGTCGGCGGCGCCCTGCTCCTCCTGGCCGCCGCGGTCTTCGTGCTGGACCCCGGGCAGGCGACCGGCGGCCAGCACCGCGCCCTCCTCGTCCTCGTCGCCGGCCTGCCGCTGGCCCACGGCCTGCTCGTCCTCGGCGGAGTGATGAGGGCAGAGGCCCGACGCCGCTGACGCACCCTCACAGCACGTCTCGCATCCGAGACACATGCCGGGTGCGGCCCGTGGTGGCCGGTCCCGGCCGGGCGTGCAATGGAGGCGTGCAGACCTCCACCACCTCCACCGGCTCCTCCGCCCCGTCGCCGCGCGACACCACCGACGCCACCGACGCCTCCAGGCCGCCGCAGGTCGAGGTCGGCACGGGCCCGGTGACCCCCGAGCAGCTCGTGGCGGTGGCACGGCACGGGGCCGGCGTCCGCCTCTCGCAGGAGTGCCTGGAGTCCGTCGACGCCTCCCGCGCCGTGATCGAGCGGCTGGCGGACGCCGAGCGGCCCGCCTACGGCGTCTCCACCGGGTTCGGCGCCCTGGCCACCACCCACATCCCCCGCGAGCAGCGGGCCCGGCTCCAGCGCTCGCTGGTCCGCTCGCACGCGGCCGGCTCCGGCCCCGAGGTCGAGCGCGAGGTGACGCGCGGGCTGATGCTGCTGCGCCTGTCCACCCTGGCCACCGGCCGCACCGGCGTCCGCCGCGAGACCGCCCTGCTGCTCGCCGGCCTGCTCGAGCACGGCATCACCCCCGTCGTCCGGGAGCACGGGTCGCTGGGCTGCTCCGGCGACCTCGCGCCCCTCTCCCACGTGGCGCTCGCCCTCATCGGCGAGGGCGAGGTGCGGGACGCCGGCGGGCGGCTGCTGCCCGCGGCGCAGGCCCTGGCCGAGGCCGGGCTGGCCCCGGTCGAGCTCGCTGAGAAGGAGGGCCTGGCGCTCATCAACGGCACCGACGGGATGCTCGGCATGCTCCTGCTCGCCCTCCACGACCTGCGTCTGCTCCTGCGCACGGCGGACGTGGCGGCGGCGATGAGCGTCGAGGGACTGCTCGGCACCGACCGGGTCTTCGCCGCCGAGCTCCAGGCGATCCGCCCGCACCCCGGGCAGGCCGCCTCGGCGGCGAACCTGCGGGCGGTGCTCGCCGACTCCGGCGTCGTCGCCTCCCACCGCGGCGAGGACTGCACCCGCGTGCAGGACGCCTACTCGCTGCGCTGCGCGCCCCAGGTGCACGGCGCCGCCCGCGACACGCTCGACCACGCGGCCACGGTGGCCGCGCGCGAGCTGGCCTCGGCCGTGGACAACCCGGTCGTGGTCGAGCTCGACGGCGAGCTGCGGGTGGAGTCCAACGGCAACTTCCACGGTGCGCCGGTGGCCTACGTCCTGGACTTCCTCGCGATCGCCGCCGCCGACGTCGCCTCGATGAGCGAGCGCCGCTCCGACCGGTTCCTCGACACCGCCCGCAACCACGGGCTGCCGCCGTTCCTGGCGGAGGACCCGGGGGTCGACTCGGGACTGATGATCGCGCAGTACACGCAGGCGTCCATCGTCTCCGAGCTCAAGCGGCTCGCCGCCCCGGCCTCGGTGGACTCCATCCCGTCGTCGGCGATGCAGGAGGACCACGTCTCCATGGGTTGGGGCGCGGCCCGCAAGCTGCGCCGCGCCGTCGACGGCCTCGCCCGCGTCGTCGCGATCGAGCTCCTCACCGCCGCCCGAGCCCTGGAGCTGCGGGCGCCGGCCGGCCGGCCCAGCCCGGCGAGCGTCGCCGTCATCGACGCGCTGCGCGCCGGCGGGGTCGGCGGCCCGGGGGAGGACCGGTGGCTCTCCCCCGAGATCGAGGCCGCCGTCGTCCTCGTGCGCTCGGGCGCGGTGCTCGAGGCCGCGGAGGGCGTGCTCGGCCCGCTGGCCTGAGCGGCCCCGGTCGCGCGGGCGTCAGCGCGGGTGCACCGTCCAGGGCTGCTTCGGCTTCGCCTGCTTCTCAACGCGCGGGCGGGTGTCGTCGCCGGCGTCCAGCACGGCTCGGACGACGGGCAGCGGCTGCCCCATCGCCTCGGCGATCGCGGCGTCGGTGAGGGGCGCTGCTGCGTCCTCGCGGGCGAGCATCCGGTCCACGGCGGCCCAGACGGCGTCGGCGAAGTCCATGGGCGCAGCGTAGGCGTGACGGTCGGCTGAGCCCGGCCTGAGGGTTCTGTTTCGGTTGCGTGAAACCTCGCGCCAGGCCCTCCCGGAAACAGAATGCAACTGCATACAGTTCCTCCTGAGGCGTCGACGCCGTCGTCGTTCCGCCCCTCGAGACCACCAGTCCGCGCCCCGGGCGCACCGCAGGAGGAACGCACGTGGAGCCCCTGACCCTCGCCGACGCCACCGTCGCCGCGAACGCCGCCGCCGTCCGTGAGCAGGGGCCGTTCGTCTACGGCCTCACCAACTTCGTCGCCGCCCCGCTGAGCGCCAACGCCCTGCTGGCGATCGGTGCCGGCCCCGCCTTCGGTGCGGCTCCCGGCTGGCCCTCGGCCTTCGCCGCCGGCGCGAGCGCGATGGTGATCAACGGCGCCGCGCTCACGTCGGCCGCCACCCCCGACGACCTCACCACCGCCGCTGCTGCGGCCACCGCAGCCGGCACCCCGTGGGTGCTCGACCCGGTCGCCGTCGGCGCCGGCGCCCCCGCCTACGACGAGGTCATGGCTGCCGTGCTGGCCGCCGGCCCGAGCATCGTCCGCGGCAACGCCAGCGAGGTCGTCGCCCTGGCCGGTGGCGACGGCGGCGGCTCCGGCGTCGACTCCACCATGGACTCCAGCGACGTCGTCGACCTGGTGGCCGACCTCGCCCGCCGTCTCGGCACCGTCGTCGCCGTCTCGGGCGCGACCGACTACATCTCGGACGGCACCCGCACCGTCGCCGTCCCCGGCGGCTCCGCCTACATGCCGCAGGTCACCGGCACCGGGTGCAGCCTCGGCGCCGTCTGCGCCGCGTTCGCCGCCGTCACCAACCCGTTCGACGCGGCCGTGGCCGCGCACGCCGTCTACGCCGAGGCCGGTGCCCGCGCGGAGAAGGTGGCCTCCGGGTCCGGCTCGTTCGCGGTCGCCTTCGTGGACGCCCTCAACAACCTCTGACCCGCAGGTCAGCGCCGCACCACCCCGGCACCACCCAGTACCACCCGGCACCACCCCCGCAGCAAGGGAGCCCCACCATGTCCGACCGCCCGCAGATGCACCTCGCCGCGTTCCTCAACGCCGGCCCCCAGGGCACGGTCGGGTGGCGGCACCCGGAGGCCGGGGACGGGTTCCTGGACGCCGAGCACTACATGAAGATCGCGCAGGTGCTGGAGGCCGCCTGCTTCGACCTGGCGTTCGTGCCGGACGCCCTCTCGGTGCCGCGCAGCCTCGGCGGCACCTTCGACCCGGCGATCCGGTACGGCTCGGGCTCCCCGCGCCTGGACCCGATGCCGATCATCACGCTGATGAGCGCGGTGACCCGGAACCTCGGGATCGCCGCGACCATGTCCACGGGCTACCAGGAGCCGTACGACCTGGCCCGCGGCATGGCCACGCTCGACCACACCAGCCACGGTCGCGCGGCCTGGAACGTGGTCACCAGCTTCAAGGACGCCGAGGCGCAGAACTTCGGCCAGGAGAAGCTGCCCGGGCGCGAGGCCCGGTACGCCCGCGCCGAGGAGTTCCTTGAGGTCACCACGCGGCTGTGGGACTCCTGGTCCGACGACGCGCTGGTGCGCGACAAGGAGAGCGGCGAGTTCGGCCGGCCCGCTGAGGTCGAGGCCATCGACCACGTCGGCGAGCACTTCCGCGTGCAGGGTCCGCTCAGCGTCCCGCGGCCCCCGCAGGGCTACCCGGTGATCATCCAGGCCGGTGCCTCGCCCTCGGGCCGCGACTTCGCCTCCCGCTGGGCCGACGTCATCTTCTGCAGCCACGAGTCGCTGGAGTCGGCGGTCGCCTTCTACGCCGACCTCAAGGCCCGGGTCGCCGCACACGGCCGCGACCCCGAGCAGGTGAAGATCCTGCCCGCCGCCACCACGGTCGTCGGCACGGACGTGAAGGACGCGATGGCCAAGCACGAGGCGTTCTTCGACCTCGTCGACCCGCTCGCCGGTCTCTCCCGCATGGCGTACCACGTGAACGTCGACCTCACGCAGTACGACCTGGACGGCCCGCTGCCGCCGCTCTCCGAGGTCGGGGTCGAGGGCCACTACCGCGAGGTCGTGGAGTTCGCCGAGCGCGAGAACCTGAGCATCCGCGAGATCGGCCGCTGGTACGGCGCCCGCACCGAGGGCAGCATGATCGGGTCGGCCGTCGACATCGCCGACAACATGGAGCGCTGGATGGACGCCGGCGCCGCCGACGGCTTCATGATCCAGGCGACCCACGTGCCCGCCGCGTTCGAGGACTTCGCCTCCCTCGTCGTCCCCGAGCTGCAGCGCCGCGGCCTGTTCCACACCTCCTACGAGGGCTCCACCCTGCGCGAGAACCTGGGGCTGGCGCGGCCCGAGCGGCGAGTGGCGCCACCGCGCCGCCTCCGCCCTCGCGGAGCGGGAGCGGGACGCGTGAGCGCGCTCGTCACCGCCGGCTGGCTCAAGGACCACCTCGACGACGAGGACGTGGTGGTGCTGGACGCCAGCATCGACCGCGGGGTGGACGACGCCGGGCTCACCGTGTTCGGTCCCGGCGAGCAGACCTTCGCCGCCGGGCACGTGGCCGGGGCGGTCTTCGCCGACCTGTTCGGTGCCTGGTCCGACCCCCAGGCGCCCTACCCCTTCACCCGCCCCGCCCTGCCCGCGCTGGAAGCCGCGGCGCGGGCCGCCGGCATCGGCCCGGACTCGACCGTCGTGGTCTACGACCAGCTCAGCGGCGCCTACGCGGCCCGGGTCTGGTTCGTGCTGCGGGCCGCCGGCTTCGAGGGCGTCCGGCTGCTCGACGGCGGATGGTCCGCCTGGACGGCGGTGGGCGGCCCGGTCGCCAGCGGTGCCGGCGCCATGGTGGAGCCGGGCGAGGGCTTCACCGCCCGCGACACCGGGCTCTTCGTCGACCTCGACGAGGCCGTCGCTGCCTCCGGCACCGGCGCCCCGATGGTCTGCGCTGTCCGCACCCCTGAGTTCGAGGGCCTGGACGGCCGCGGCGACCGCGCCGGCCACATCCCCGGCAGCCTCAGCCTCCCGTACCCGGACCTGCTGGCCGAGGACGGGACGGTCTCCGTCGAGGCCACCCGAGCCCTGGCCGCCGAGCTCGGCCTCGACGGCGACGCGCCGGTGCTGGCCTACTGCGGCGGCGGGGTCAACGCCGCCGGGCTGGCGCTCGCGTTCGCCGAGGCCGGGCTACCGCTGCCGCGGGTCTACGACGGCTCGCTCAACGAGTGGCGCGCCCACCCGGAGCTGCCGCTGGAGACCGGTCCGGCGCGGGTCACGCGATGACGGTGCGCACGGCCGCCGACCTGGCGGCGGGCTTCGCGGACGGGTCGCTGACGCCGTCCGGCGTGATCGACGAGGCGCTGGAGACCGCGGGGGCCGCGACGTCCGCGTTCGCCACTTTCGCCTCGCTCGACCCCGACGGTGCGCGCGCTGCCGCGTGCGAGAGCGACGACCGGTGGGCGGCCGGGTCCCCGCTCGGGCCGCTCGACGGCGTGCCGATCTCGTTCAAGGACAGCTTCCACGTCGCCGGCCTGCCGCGCTGGCACGGCACCGCGGCCTCGCCGGGCCCGCTGTCAGCGGCGGACTGCGCACCGGTGCGGCGCGCACGTGAGGCCGGCATGGTCGTGCTTGGCAAGACCACGATGCCCGACTACGCGATGCTGATGGCGGGGCTCTCCTCGCAGCACGGCACGATCACCAACCCCTGGGACCCGGCGACGAACACGTCGGGATCGAGCGCCGGTGCCGGGCCGTCCGTGGTCACCGGCGCGACCCCGATCGCGGTCGGCACCGACATGATCGGCTCGGTGCGACTGCCCGCCGCCGTCTGCGGCCTGGCCTCGATCAAGCCGACCCAGGGGCGCATCGCCTACGACCCCGCCGGCAGCTACCGCAGCGCCGGGCCGATGGCCGCGACCGTCGACGACGTCGAGGCCGCGCTCGTCGTGCTCGGCCAGGAGGACGTCGCCGACCGCTACTGCCTGCCCGGCGGCTACGAGCCTGCCCCCGCCCGGCTCACCAGCCTCGCGGGGCGGCGGTTCCTGAGCGTCCGCGGACTGTCGTTCGGCACCCCGCTGGACGACGCCACGATGGAGGCGCTGGCTCGCGCCGAGGCGCTCGTCGTCGACC
This sequence comes from Nocardioides bruguierae, assembly GCF_023656415.1. Taxonomy (GTDB): domain Bacteria; phylum Actinomycetota; class Actinomycetes; order Propionibacteriales; family Nocardioidaceae; genus Nocardioides; species Nocardioides bruguierae. Next base: position 9,671 of record NZ_JAMOIL010000036.1, on the reverse strand, counting down.
TCGGCGGCACCGTGGAGGCCGTCGACGACCTGCCCGTCGATGCTGCCGACCACGACGCCGTGTACTGGTCGATGATCTACCTCGGCCTGCCCGACCACCTCTCCCGGTCGACGGCCGACCGCGCTCGCGCACTGCCCCGCGTGGCCGAGATGCTCGAGGGAGCCTCGAGCCAGTCGGCCACGTTCGCGGCCCTCGCCGCCCGGCGCCTCGCGGGTGCCACCGAGCAGGTCCGCGCGCTGGTCGAGCCGTTCGACCACGTCCTCTCGCCCGTGCTGCCCGCACGCTCGTTCCCGGCGTCCTGGCTGAGCACCACCGAGGACGACCCCGTCGCCCACATGGGCTTCACCTGCTGGTTCAACCAGCTCGGCACCCCCGCCGGCACCGTGCCGGTGCTCGACCCGGGCGACGCTGGGGTCCCCGTCAGCGTGCAGGTCACGGGGCAGCGGTTCGCCGACGGCGACGTGCTCGACGTCCTGCGACTGCTCGAGCGCGACCGCGGGTTCACCCCTGCTCTGCCCGGCCTCGACCGGGCCCCCACGACCTCCTCCGGGGAGACCGCCCGATGACCCGCGAGACCCTCGTCGTCCTCGACATCGACGGCACCCTGCTGGCCTCGGCCGGCGAGCACCACCGGATCGCGGAGGAGGTGCTCGCGCGGCACGGACTCGACGTGCTGGCCAAGCCGTGGGAGTCGTACCGGAACTACACCGACTCGGCGGTGATCGACGAGGTCAGCGAGGACGCCTCCGGTCTGCCCGTGAGCGCCGCTCTGCTCGCCACCCTCGACGAGGAGTACGCCGAGGGGCTGGAGAAGCACCTGGCCGAGACCCCGATCGAGGAGGTGCCCGGAGCCCGGGCCCTGCTCGCGGCGCTCGACGCGACCCCGGGCGTGCGGCTCGCCTTCGCGACCGGCTCGCTGCGGGCGATGGCCGAGATCAAGCTCGGCCTCCTCGGCGTGGACGTCGAGTCGGCCGTCCTCGCCACCGGGCTCGAGCACGGCACCCGCGAAGCCATCATCGGCGCCGCCGTCGCCGAGACCGCCCGGCGTGCCCGGCACGACCGCTTCGACGTCGTCTCCCTCGGTGACGGGAGGTGGGACGAGACCACCGCCATCATGCTCGGCGTCGGGCTCGTCGGCGTCGAGACCGGCAGCCACCGGTTCGGCCCGGACGCAGGCCTGGTGGTGCCGGACCTGAGGTCGGTCACCCCGGAGCAGCTGGTGGCGCAGGCGCGCCCGTGGCGCCCGGCCCCGTCAGGCCTGGAGCGGATCGGCACCGGAGCCGCCTCGGAGGCCGCGCTCGGGTTCAGCCGTGCCGTCGCCACCCCGGCCGGCTACGTCCACGTCTCCGGCTGCTCCGGTCTCTCGCGCGAGGCGGGCGTCCCGCACGGGTCGGTGGCGCAGCAGCTGGGCCGCGCGCTCGACAAGGCTGCCGGCGTCCTCGCTCGGGCAGGCCTGGGCCTCGAGGACGTCGTCGCGACCCGCGTCTACCTGGTCGGCGACGACTTCGACGAGGCGGGCGCCGCCCACGGCGCGCTCCTCGGCGGCGTGCGACCCGCCTGCACGATGGTGCGCGTCGCCGGCCTGATCGACCCCGACATGCGCGTGGAGCTGGAGCTCACCGCCTACCGAGCGCCGGCGTGATGACCGCTACCGCCGCGGGGGATCTGGTTGACTGCCGCCCGCCGGTACGTGCGAGCAGGGGAGGGGGACGCGGTGGCCAGCGCGCGTGACACCGTCTACGAGACCCTGCGGGTCCGGCTCACGCAGGGCCACTACCCGCCCGATGCCTCGCTCGTGCCGCAGGCGCTGAGCGAGGAGTTCTCGGTCTCCCGCACCCCGGTCCGTGAGGCGCTTGGCCTGCTGGAACGCGACGGGCTGCTCGTCGCGACCTCGCGCGGCTTCGCGCTGCGTCGGCGTTCCGACGAGGAGGTGCTGGAGATCTTCGAGGTGCGCGCGATTCTCGAGTCCAGCGCCGCCGAGGCCGCCGCGCTGCGGCGCAGCCCCGTCGACCTGGCGAGGCTGCGCGACCTGGTGCAGCGGGCACGAGGCTCGGCCGACCCGGCCGAGGCGAGGATCGCGTTCAACGGCTTCCACGACGCCGTCCGGCAAGCCGCCCACAACGAGACCATCACCGGGCTGATCCGCACCCTCACGGCGCAGGTGAAGCTGGCCGCCCCGTGGCACACCGAGCCGGACGACGCCTCGCTGCGCCGCTCGCTCCTCGACCACGAGCAGGTGCTCGCCGCCATCGAGGACGGTGACGGCGAGCTGGCGCGGACTCGGATGCTCGAGCACCTCGCGCACGACCGGGAGAACCGGATCTCGCAGCTCGTCGCACGGGCGGCGGGCGGTTCCGACCGCTGAGCACGGCCTGATCCTCCCCGGGACGCAGCGAGGCCCGGTCTCGACGTTCTCACCATTTCCCCGACGTCGTGACCGGGCCCGTCCGCTGAGCGGCGTGCGCCAGCTGCGGGACGAGGCGCCCGTCTACTACAACGCGCGCCGCGACCTGTGGGTGATCTCCCGCTACGCCGACGTGCAGCAGTGCCTGCGCGACCACGAGCGCCTGGTCAACAAGTTCGGCAACGACATCGACGGCACCCACGACACCTACGGCGTCGGCATGCTGGTCTGCCAGGACCCGCCGCACCACACCGTGCTGCGCGACGCCATCCGCCGCTGCTTCGGCGGCCGCGAGATCATGGCCATGGAGGCCGGCATGCGCGAGACCGCGCGCCGCCTGGTGGACGACTTCAAGCGCTCCGGCTCCGGTGACGTCATCGAGTCCATCGCCCTGCCGCTCGCCTTCGACGTGGCCCTGCGACTGGTCGGCGTGCCGACGTCCGACGCCCCCTTCTTCACCGGCCACCTGCTGCGCGCCATGGAGCGCACCGTCGGCAAGCTGGGCGTGCCCGGCGACGCGGCCGTGGCGAACGCCGAGTCCGAGGAGCGGATCGCCGAGGTCGTCCAGGCCCGCCGCGAGGCCATCGCCGCCGGTGCCGACCCCGACACCCCGGACGCGATCAGCCAGATCCTGCTGGCCGTGCAGGACGGCACCGTCGCCGACATCGAGACCGTGGGCATCTCCCACCTCGTGCTCTCCGCCGCCACCGACGCCCCGGCCGCCCTGCTGTCCAACTGCCTGGCGATGCTCGACCGCTACCCGTCATTGCAGACCGAGCTGCACGAGCACCCGGAGAAGATCGCCGGCTTCATCGAGGAGGTGCTGCGCTTCGACAGCCCCGGCCAGAACCTCTCGCGCCAGACGGTCGCCGAGGTCGAGGTCGCGGGCGTCACCATCCCGCGCGACGCCCGCGTGATGCTGCTGCTGGCCTCCGGCAACCGCGACGAGCGGGTCTTCGACTCCCCCGATGTCTTCGACATCGAGCGCGAGTTCACCCAGGACAACAAGATCCTCGCGTTCGGCGAGGGCATCCACTCCTGCATGGGCGCCCCGATCGCCCGGATGGCCGCCCGGGTGCTGCTCGAGACGATGCTGGACGGCACCGAGTACCGCGTCGTCGGCTCCCCGGAGCGCTGGATCAAGCAGATGGTCCGCGGCTTCTCCTACCTGCCCATGGAGGTCGTCACCGGCCCCGACGAGAAGCTCACCGGCGCCATCGACCACCACGCCTCGAAGATGACGCTGACCCCCCAGGGCACGCTCGTCGAGACCCGCGTCGTCGTCGCCGCCAAGGACCTCGTCTCCGAGGGAGTCGTCGCCCTCACCCTCGAGCCCGCCGACGGCCTGCCGCTGCCGGAGTGGACCGCCGGCGCCCACGTCGACCTCGTCCCCGACCGCTCCGTCATGCGCCAGTACTCCCTGTGCGGCGACGTGCACGACCGCACGAAGTACCGCCTCGGCATCCTCCGTGAGGCAGGCGGACGCGGCGGCTCGCTGTTCGTCCACGACGAGCTCGCCGTGGGCGAGGAGCTGACGGTCCGCGGGCCGCGCAACAACTTCGAGCTGGAGCCCTCGCCGACGTACCTGTTCATGGCCGGCGGCATCGGCATCACCCCGATCCTGCCGATGATCGCGGCGGCCGAGGCGGCGGGTGCCGAGTGGCAGCTCGTCTACGGCGGTCGGACGAAGGCGTCCATGGCGTTCCTCGACGAGCTGGCCGTGCACGGTGACAAGGTGCGCCTCGTCCCGCAGGACACCGACGGTCACCTGCCGCTGGCCGAGCTGCTCGGCGAGGCCAAGGACGACACGGCGATCTACGTCTGTGGCCCGGCGCCGCTGCTGGACGCCGTCGAGGCGGCCAGCGCCCACTGGCCCGAGGGTGCCCTGCACCTGGAGCGGTTCGCCGCCAAGACCATGACCGCCCCGAAGCGCCCCGGCCCCTTCGAGGTCGAGCTCGCCCAGACCGGGGTGACCCTCACGGTCGACGACGACACGACGGTCCTGGAGGCCGTCGAGGGCGCCGGCGTCCAGGTGCTCTCCTCGTGCCGCGAGGGCACCTGCGGCACCTGCGAGACCCCCGTGCTCGAGGGCACCCCCGACCACCGCGACTCGGTGCTCGGCGAGCGGGCGCAGAAGCGTGGCGACTGCATGATGATCTGCGTCTCCCGCTCCTGCACCGACAAGCTCGTGCTCGACCTCTGAGCCTTCCGGCCGCCGTCCCTCCGGCCGACTCGGTTGCCGGCGCACCGCTGGTCGCGGGGGCGGCCAACGGGCGGTGGACAGGCAACCGTTCTGGCGTCCGGTTCGGTTGCTCACGCACCACCCCTCCGGGAGCCGGCCCCAGCAGCCCGTCCCACGTCGCCGAGACTGGCGCGGGGACGGGGTGCGTCAGGAGCGGCGCTGGCCCGTGCTGTCGACGACGACGACCTCGATGCCGCGACGCGTGAAGGCGGCGACGTCGGCCTGGGTCGCGGACTCGTCGGTGACGAGCGTGCACGCGTCCGGCAGGGGAGCCCACGCGTGGAAGGGGCGCCGCCCGAGCTTGGCGGCGTGGGCGAGCACGTAGACGTGCGCCGAGCGGCGCATCATCAGCTCCTTGAGGCGGGTCTGGCGCTCGTCGGCCTCGCAGATGCCGTCCTCGGCGGTGACGCCGTCGGCGCCCAGGAACGTGCGGTCGAAGGTGCGACGCTCCAGGGCGGCCTCGGTGACGGGGCCGACGAACCCGAGGCTGACCGGGCGCAGGATGCCGCCGAGGCACTCGACCTCGACGTCCTCCAGCCCGGCCAGCTCCTGGAGCGCCGTGAGGCCCACCGTGGAGACGCGCAGCGGCCCCATGCGGCGCAGCTCGTGCGCCAGGGCGCCGGTGCTCGTGCCGGCGTCCAGGAGGAGGCTCTCGCCCGTCACGACCTGCCCCGCGGCCCACCGGGCCAGCCCGCGCTTGGCCTCGTAGGCCTCACCGAAGCGCTCGCGCAGGCTGGACTCGGGGCGACCGTTGATCGCCATGGCCCCGCCGTAGGTGCGGGCGAGGCTGCCTGCCTGCTGGAGGCGGGCGAGGTCCCGGCGGATCGTCGAGGGGGTCACGTCGAAGCGCAGGCTCAGCTCCTCGACGCTGGCCAGGCCCGTGGTGTGGGCCAGCTCGAGGATGGCCTCACGACGCTGGTCGGCCTCTCGCGGCACGCGGGTCCTCCCGGTTGCTGTTGCTGCTGGTCAGCCCGCGACGGTGGCGAGCTCGGTCGCCTGGCGCATGGCCTCGATCATGCTACCGATCTCGGCCTTCCCGGTGCCCGCGATGTCGAACGCGGTGCCGTGGTCGACCGAGGTGCGGATGACGGGCAGCCCGACGGTGATGTTGACGCCCGCCTCGATGCCCAGCACCTTGACGGGGCCGTGGCCCTGGTCGTGGTACATCGCGACGATGAGGTCGTAGTCGCCGCGGCCGGCCAGGAAGAACGCGGTGTCGGCCGGCAGCGGGCCGCGGGCGTCGATCCCCGCCTCCTGCAGCACGCTGATGGCGGGGGCGATCTTCTCGTCCTCCTCGCCGTAGCCGAACAGGCCGTTCTCGCCGGCGTGCGGGTTGATGCCGCAGACGCCGATCACCGGGTCGCTCACGCCCGAGCCGACCAGGGCGGCGTGTCCGCGGCGCACGGTGCGCTCGACGAGGCCCGGCTCGATCTTCGCCACGGCGTCGATGAGGCCGATGTGGGTGGTCACGTGCACGACCTTCACCTTGGGCGTCGAGAGCATCATCGACACCTCCTCGGTGCCGGTCAGGTCGGCCAGCAGCTCGGTGTGGCCCGGGTAGACGTGGCCGCCGGCGTGCAGGGCCGCCTTGTTCAGCGGCGCGGTGCAGATGGCGTGGACGCGGCCGGCCACGGCGAGCTCGGCGGCGACCCGGATGTAGTGGTAGGCGGCGTCGCCGGCGACGGGGGAGACCTCGCCCCACGGCAGGTCCGCGGGCAGCAGGCCGAGGTCGACGACCTCGATCGTCCCGTCGGCCCACACGGCCTCGTCCAGGTCCTCGATGACGTGGAGCTCGACGTCCACGCCCATGATCCCGGCGGCCAGGCGCAGGCGCGCTGCGTCACCGATGACGACGGGGCGGCAGGCGGCGCGCAGCTCGGGGGCGACGAGGGCGCCGACGACGACCTCCGGCCCGACCCCGGCCCCGTCACCCATGGTGACGGCGATGACGGGGGAGCCGGCGGCCTGCGGGGAGGTCGGGGTGCTGGTGTCGGTGACGGTCATGGCGGTTCCTCCTGGAGGGCTCTGGACCTCGGCCGGGGCCAGGTCCGGGTCGCTGTTCAGCGGTCGGGTGCGGGTGTGGTCGGTGGGCTGCGGGAGCAGGCCGGCGCCGAGGTGGCGGGCCGCGAGCAGCAGGCTGTCCGGGCCGCCGTGGCTCCCGGGGCGGGTCACGACGCGGCGCGCGTGCTCCCCGGAGTCGCCCGGGCGCGTGGTCGGGCCGGTGAGGGCGCGCGAGGCGATCGCGCCGGGGTGCACCTGGTCGACGAGGGCGAGCCGGGTGACGCCCAGTCCGTCGAGCACGCGGCGGGCGGTCTCGCCGCCGGTGAGGGCCAGCGACGTCCGGCCCTCGTCGTCCGCCAGCGCGAGCGCGACGGTGCGGGCCAGCAGGGCCACCATCGCGCCCGAGCGGTCGCGGTCGAGGGGGCCCGGGGCGAAGGTCAGCACGGTGGGCGTGGTGGCCAGGGCGGTGCGGACGGCGGCCGCGTGCTCGATCGCCAGCTCCTCGCGCTCCTCGGTGCCGGTGGGGGCGTGCGCGGGGTCGAGCGCCAGCACCTGCGCACCGTGCGCGGCCAGCCGCGCGACCTGTGCGCGGGCGCCGGGCTCGGCGGAGCCGACGACGGTGAGGACGGGGCCGGTCGAGCCGTCCGCTGCGGGCGTGCGCGGCCTCGCGGCCCCTCCTTGCGCGGCGGACGCCCGGCGGCGGCCGATCGCCCCCAGGAGCCCGGCGGAACCGGCCGGGACGAGCGCCGGGAGCGCGGCAGCAGCCGCGGCGACGACGTCGAGGTCGGCCTCGGTCTCGGCGTCGACGGCGAGCACGGCGCCCGCCCGGTCCGAGGCTGCGCGCAGGATGGCGGTGAGGTGCGGGGGCCCGCCCCGGACGTCGGCGAGGTCGACGACCGTGACAGGCCGGCCCAGGCGCGTGGCCAGGTCGGTGTCGGATGCCTCGAGCGCCCCGTGCTCGCCCGCGCTGAGCACGCTCCCCGCGCGGAACGAGCGGCGGGCCGCCGGGAGCGCGGGGCAGAGCAGCAGCGTCCGACCGTGTGCGGCGACTGCGTCCGCGAGCAGGTCGAGGTGGCCGCGCAGCAGGGAGTCGACCTTGAGGACGGGGTCCGAGTCCCGTGGCGCGTCCAGGGCCGCGGCCAGCGCCGCGTCGAGCAGCGCGCGGGCCTCCTCGCGCGGCCGGGTGCGGGAGTCGAGGTCGAGCACCGTGACGCCCGTCGAAGGCGGGGCGAAGGCGTCCACCCCGTGGCCCAGGAGCACGTCAGCGGCTCCTCCGGCGCTCAGGGACCAGCCGGCCTCGGCCGCGCCGCTGAGGTCGTCGGCCACGCAGACCACGGCGCCGGTCGTCGGTGCGGGCGACTGCTCGGCCATGGGTCCTCCTCCGGGTCGACGGTGCTGCGGGTAGTGCGCAGTACGCTAGCAAGAGATGCGCAGAATGCGCCAGAGTCTTGCGCGAAACGCGCAACACATGCAGGATGAACGTGAGCCGGGCCACCCCCGGTGCCCGCGCAGAGGTGCGGGCGCACCGTGCGCGGGTGGGCCCGCACCACGCGCAGAGAGGACCCGCATGACCACCCAGCTCGACCGCACCTCCGAGGGCGCCGCCACGGGCGGCCTCACCGGCTTCGCCCTGCCGGGCAGCGACCTGCCCGTCTCGGGCGCCGTGCTGGGCACCATGACGTTCGGCGACACCGTCGACGCCGCCGGTGCCGGCGCCATGCTGGACGCGGCCCTGGAGGCCGGCATCACCACCGTCGACACCGCCAACGGGTACGCCCGCGGCACCACCGAGTCGCTGCTGGCCCCGCTCCTGGCGACCCGCCGGGGCGACGTCGTCCTGGCCACCAAGGCCGGCATGCCGCACCCGGACGCCGGCGAGCACGCCCCGCTCTCCCGGGCCGGGCTCACGGCCAGCGTGGAGGGCTCGCTCTCGCGGCTCGGGGTCGAGCGGATCGACCTGTTCTACCTGCACCAGCCCGACCGCGCGACGCCCGTGGCCGAGACCCTGGCGACCGTGCGCGACCTGGTGTCCGCCGGCAAGATCGGCGCCCTCGGCGTCTCCAACTACTCCGCCTGGCAGATCGTCCGGCTCCAGCAGGTGGCGGACGAGGTCGGCGCCCCGCGTCCGGTCGTGGCCCAGCAGCTCTACAACCTGCTGGCCCGCCGCATCGAGGAGGAGTACGCCGAGATGGCCGCGACCAGCGGGGTCGCCACCATGGTCTACAACCCGCTGGGCGGCGGCCTGCTGACCGGGCGCCACCGCTTCGACGAGCAGGCCACCGACGGTCGGTTCGGCGACTCCGTGCTGGCCGAGATGTACAAGGCCCGGTACTGGGACGAGCGGCTCTTCTCCGCCGTCGCGGAGCTCGGCCGGATCGCCGACGAGGCCGGCGTGAGCCTGGTCGAGCTGTCCCTGCGCTGGCTCGCGGGGCGCCCGGCCACCGACTCGCTGCTGCTGGGCGGCTCCCGCACCGAGCACCTGGCCAGCAACCTGGCGGTGCTGGCTCGCGGGCCGCTGCCGGCCGACGTCGTCGAGGCCTGCGACGTGGTCGGCGCCGGCCTGCGCGGCCCCATGCCCGCCTACCACCGCTGAGACCCGACCCGAGAGGACGTCCGTGAACCCCATCGACTTCGCCCGCAGCATCCGCGCCCGTGAGCGCGCCGTCGGCTACTGGGTCGTGCTCGACGACCCGGTGGCCACCGAGCGTCTGGCCCGCGTCGGCTACGACTACGTCTGCCTCGACGCCCAGCACGGCCTCATGGGCTACGAGGGCCTGCGCAACGGCTTCCTCGCCATCGACGCCGGCGCCACCTCGCAGGCCTGGGTGCGCGCGGCGAGCAACGAGGCGGCCGGCATCGGGCGAGCCCTGGACGCGGGGGCGACCGGGGTCATCGTGCCGCTCGTCGACTGCTGCGCGCACAGGTGGGCGCAACAAGTACGGCCACGCGCTGGTCGGGACCTGCTACCTGCACACCGTCATCGACGACCACTCCCGGGTCGCCTACGTCGAAGCACGTGAGGAC
>NZ_JAMOIL010000002.1 GCF_023656415.1 Nocardioides bruguierae | reverse complement strand
CCAGGACCGATGCTCAGGAACCAGCTCCCAGAAAGCTCTCTCGACGCTCCGCCGTACCCGCGGCCGGCCTCCGACACCCATACACCCCTCCAGGGCTAGGTGTTGCGACCACCGCATGAACCCAAGCGGCGTGTCGCCTGCAGAACGTCACGCACTGTCGCCGCGGGCCCAGCCAGGGACTCCCGATCCGTGGATGACTGCGGCCTTCCTCCGCCCCGCGGCACGGCGGACGGTGGAGCCATGACCGAGAACAGCACCGAGCAGACCACCGAGAACCGCACCGAGAAGACCACCGCCCGCGTCGCGCTCGTCACCGGCGGCAACCGCGGCCTGGGCCGCAGCGAGGCGCTGCACCTGGCGCGCGCCGGCGCCGACGTCGTCCTGACCTACCGGGGCAACGAGGCCGAGGCGCTCGACGTCGTGCGCAGCATCGAGGAGGAGGGACGCCGGGCGGCGGCCCTCCGGCTCGACGTCACCGCGCCCGAGACCTTCGACGCCTTCGTCGCCACGCTGCGCACCACGCTGGCCGACACCTTCGGCACCGACGGGCTCGACGTCCTGGTCAACAACGCCGGCACCGCCGGCTGGACCCCGCTGGGGGAGACCGACGTCGCCGAGGTGCGCCGCCTCCTCGACACCCACGTCACCGGCCCGGTGATGCTGACCCAGGCCCTGGCGCCGCTGCTGCGCGACGGCGGCCGGGTCGTCAACACCTCCACCGGCCTGGCCCGCTTCACCGGGGTCGACGGCTACTCCGTCTACGCCGCAGCCAAGGGCGCCGTCGAGGTGTGGACCCGCTACCTCGCCAAGACGCTGGCCCCGCGCCGGATCACCGTCAACGCGGTCGCCCCCGGCGCCACGGGCACCGACTTCGGCGGCGGCTCGATGCGCGACGACGAGACCGTGCGCGGCCACCTGTCCGGGCTCATCGCCATGGGCCGGGTGGGGGAGCCGGACGACATCGGCGCGACCGTCGCCGCGCTCGCGTCGCCGGGCATGGGCTGGGTGACCGGCCAGCGCGTCGAGGCCTCGGGCGGGATGAACCTCTGAGGGCCGCACGCGGGAGAGGATGAGGACCGTGGACCGACCCCAGCTCGCCGACTTCCTCCGCACCCGCCGCGAGGCGCTGCAGCCGGAGGACGTCGGCCTGCCCCGCGGGCCTCGCCGCCGCACGACCGGCCTGCGGCGCGAGGAGGTGGCCGCCCTGTGCGGCATGTCGACCGACTACTACGGCCGGCTCGAGCAGCAGCGCGGCCCGCAGCCCTCCGAGCCGATGCTCGGGGCGATCGCCCGCGGTCTGCGGCTCTCGCTGGCCGAGCGTGATCACCTGTTCCGCCTCGCGGGGCACGGCACGCCGACGCGTGTGCGACGCAGCGACCACGTGGACGCCGGCCTCATGCGGGTCCTCGACCGGCTGGTCGACACCCCGGCCCTCGTCATCGGGCCGACGGGGGAGACGCTGGCCCAGAACGACCTGGCGCTGGCCCTGCTCGGCGACGAGACGGCGCTCACCGGCGACCGTCGCTACGTCACCTACCGGTGGTTCACCGAGCCGGCCGCCCGGGGGACCTACCCGGCCGAGGACCACGACCTGCGCGGACGTCAGTTCGCCGCCGACCTGCGCGAGGCCTACGCCCGCGACGGTCGCGGCTCGGTCGCGGAGCGGCTGGTGGAGTCGCTGCTGCGCGAGAGCGAGGAGTTCGCGCGGGTCTGGGCCGAGCACGAGGTCGGGCACACCCGCACCCAGGTCAAGCGGTACGAGCACGCCGCCGTCGGACCGCTGGAGCTGTACTGCCAGAGCCTGCTCGACCCCGAGCAGCACCACGTGCTGCTCGTGCTCACGCCCGAGCCGGGCAGCGCGTCGGCCGAGAAGCTCGAGCTGCTGCGGGTGCTGGGGCCCGCCGCGCGCTAGCCGGCGCGACGGCCTCGGGACAGCACCCGCGCCAGCCCCACCAGCGCCCCGACGAGGCCGACGGCGGTGAGCCCGAGGACCGTCAGCAGGGGGCCACGCAGCCCCAGCCCGGCCTCGGCCCAGCCCAGCGCGTAGTAGCTGTACCAGGCGACCAGCAGGACGAGGAGCGCCGCCGGCGCGGCGAACGCCACCCGGCTGCCCCGGCGCAGCGCCGGGATCGCCAGCAGGGTCGGCAGCACCACGATCAGCAGCAGGTCGGGGGCGGCGTCCGCGTCGCGCAGCATGAGGTCGAGGGGGCTCACCCGCTCAGCGTGCCACGGTCGGGCTCGCGGTCGGCTCGCTCCTCGGCCGGCAAGTGGGTGGTCTCGACGTGCGCTCGTCGCCGGGGCTCCTCGCTGCTCGACCACAGGACCGGTGCGCTCGTCGCCGACGTCGGTGGTCGAGGTGCGAGGCCGGCCACGGCCGAGCCTCGAGACCGCCGCACCGTCGCGGACCGCCCGCCACGGGGCCGATGGTCGTCGGTGCCGGGGGAGCGCGGCGGCTCGCCTAGGGTGGTCGGCGTGGAGCAGAGGGGAGCCGGCGCACCGGCGCGCACGGTGACGGCCGTGGTCGTCACCTTCAACCGCCTGGACCTGCTCACCACGCTCGTCGAGCGGCTGGCGGAGGTCCGCCGGGTCGAGCCCGCGCTGCGCGAGGTGGTCGTCGTCGACAACGCCTCCACCGACGGCACCGGCGACTGGCTGGCGCAGCAGGCGGCGGCGCACGACTGGCTGACGGCGCTCACGCTGACCCACAACCAGGGCGGGGCGGGCGGCTTCCACGACGGGCTGCAGCACGCGGTGGAGCGCACCGACGCCGACCTCGCCTGGCTCATGGACGACGACGGCCTGCCGGACGTCGGCTGCCTCACCCGTCTCCTGGCCGAGGACGACCTCGACTTCTGGGGCCCGCTGGTGATCGACCGGGAGGACGCCGGCCGCCTGGTCTTCCCGATCCGGCTGCCCGGCGGCACCCGCGTCGTCCACGCCCTCGCCGACGTCGAGCGGGCGGCGGGGGAGACCCATCTGCTGCCCGAGATCGTCATCCCGTTCAACGGGGTGCTCGTGACCCGCGCCCTGGCCGAGGAGGTCGGCTACCCGCGCGCGGAGTTCTTCATCTGGGGCGACGACCACGAGTACCGGCTGCGGGTCGAGAGGGCCGGCGCGCGCATCGCGACGGTCACCGACGCCGTCGTCCGCCACCCGTCGGTGGGCCGGCTGGGCACGCCGATGATGGGTGGGCGCACGACCTACAACCACAGCCCCAGCGACCTCAAGGGCTACTGCATGGCCCGCAACAACACCGTCAACCTGCGCACCTACCGCGGCTGGGCGCACGTCGGTGCCTTCTGGGCCAAGACCCTGTGGTTCTACACGCTCACCCACCGCGACCTGCGTCGGCTCGCGCTGAGCGCCCGCGGGGCCTGGGCGGGGCTGTGGGGCGACTTCACCGGGCACGAGAGGTTCCTGCGATGACCAGCACCCCCGTGACGCGCCGCGACGGGCAGGAGAGCGTCGCCGTCGTCGTCGTCACCTACAACCGGGCCGACCTGCTCGCCCGGATGCTCGAGGGTCTCGAGGCGAGCGAGCGTCGGCCCGACCTCGTCCTCGTGGTCGACAACGCCTCCACCGACCACACCGCCGAGGTCCTGGCGCGCCCCTGGAGCCTGCCGCTGAAGGTGCACACCACCCCCGAGAACCTCGGCGGGTCCGGCGGCTTCCACGTGGGCACCCGCGAGGCGCTCGCGGCGGGCGTCGACCGCGTGTGGCTCGTGGACGACGACGTGGTGCCCGCGCCCTCCTGCCTCGGCGTCCTCATGGACCTCGACGAGGACGCGCTCTTCTCCGTCCGCGAGGACCTCACGGGGGCGCTGTGCGAGAAGGCCGCCGTCCGCTTCGACCTGACCCACCCGTGGGTGATGAAGCCCAAGACGGCCTCGGTCGAGACCGCCTACGGTCACCGCTCGACCATGCCCGCGCTGGTGGAGCTGGAGAACGTGGCCTTCGAGGGCCTGCTGCTGCGCCGCCGCGTCCTGGAGGCGGTCGGTCTGCCCGACCCGTCCTTCTTCATCTTCTACGACGACGTGGACCTGGCGATCCGCATCCGCCGCGCGGGCTTCCGCATCCTCGCGGTGCGCGACGCGGTGCTCGTGCGCCAGCTCGGCTTCGACCAGCAGCACGACCTGTCGGGCTGGAAGGGCTTCTACATGTACCGCAACCTGTTCGTGGTGCACTTCCGCTACGGCGAGAACGCGCTCGTGCGGGCCAAGCCGTACCTGCTGGCGGCCCTCGTGGTGCTGCTCAGCCCCGTGCGCGGCGGGCTCGGTGAGGCGCGCAACGTCCTTCGTGCCCTCGCCTCCGCGCGTGGGATGCGGCCTCTGCCTCCCTCATCCGTAGACTGACCGACCGTGCCCCAGAACTCCCTTCCTGACCTCGTCGTCGTCGGCTCCGGTTTCTTCGGTCTGACCATCGCGGAGCGGTGCGCCTCGCAGCTGGGCCTGAAGGTGCTCGTGCTCGAGCGCCGCTCCCACCTCGGTGGCAACGCCTACTCCGAGTTCGACGAGGAGACCGGCATCGAGGTGCACAAGTACGGCACCCACCTGTTCCACACCTCCAACGAGCGGGTGTGGGAGTACGTCAACAAGTTCACCGACTTCACGAACTACCAGCACCGGGTCTTCGCCAAGTACCAGGGGCAGGTCTACTCGTTCCCGATGAACCTGGGGCTGATCAACCAGTTCTTCGGCAAGTCCCACACCCCGGACGAGGCCCGCGCGCTGATCGCGGAGCAGGCCAGCGAGATCGCCACCGAGGACGCCACGAACCTCGAGGAGAAGGCGATCTCGCTGATCGGCCGCCCGCTGTACGAGGCGTTCGTGAAGGGCTACACCGCCAAGCAGTGGCAGACCGACCCGAAGGAGCTGCCGGCGGCGACGATCACCCGTCTGCCCGTGCGCTACACCTTCGACAACCGCTACTTCAACGACACCTACGAGGGCCTGCCGGTCGACGGCTACACCGCGTGGCTGGAGCGGATGGCCGAGCACGAGAACATCGAGGTCCGCCTCGAGACCGACTTCTTCTCCGTGGTCGACGAGTACAAGGGCAAGGTCCCGCTCGTCTACACCGGCCCCGTGGACGAGTACTTCGGCTACTCCGCCGGTCGCCTGACCTGGCGCACCATCGACCTCGAGCGCGAGACCCTCGACGTCGACGACTACCAGGGCACCGGCGTGGTCAACGCCAACGACCCCGAGCTGCCCTACACCCGCACGCTCGAGTTCAAGCACCTGCACCCCGAACGCACCTACCTGCCGGGCAAGTCGATCGTCGTGCACGAGTACAGCCGCTTCGCCGAGGAGGGCGACGAGCCGTACTACCCGATCAACACCGCCGAGAACCGCGAGAAGCTCCTCGCCTACCGCGACCTCGCCAAGGCCGAGCCGAACGTGCTGTTCGGCGGCCGCCTGGGTACCTACAAGTACCTCGACATGCACATGGCCATCGGCTCCGCCCTGACCATGTTCGAGAACAAGCTGCGCCCCCACTTCGCCGAGGGCGCCGACCTCACCAGCGGAGGAGTGGACGCATGAGCGCCCCGACCACCACCAGCCCCGAGACGCAGGCCCCGGCGCCGACCGCCACGCGGCTGCTGCAGCGCCAGGTGCTGCCCAGCGCGGACGACTTCGACGTCATCGCCCTCTACGTCGACAACGCCCAGCACACGGTCGACCTCGACCGCGGCGACGACGAGAAGGGCAGCGGCGTCTCCCTGGCCTTCGGAGGCCGCGAGCTGCACCCCGACCAGCTGCTCTCGCGCACCGGCTTCCGCGTCCGCTCCGGCGAGCGGATGAGCTTCGGCACCTACTTCAACGCGTTCCCCGCCAGCTACTGGCGCCGGTGGACCATCGTGAAGGCGGTCGAGCTCACCGTCCGCGTGACCGGCCAGGGCGCCAGCGTCGTGGTCTACAAGTCGATGGCCCGCGGCTCCCACCAGCGCGTCGACTCCGCCTCCACGGGCACCGAGGAGCAGGGCACCTTCACCTTCGAGCTCACGCTCAAGCCGTTCGCCGACGGCGGCTGGTACTGGTACGACGTCATCGCCGGTGAGGCCGACGTCGTCGTGGAGTCCGCCGAGTGGACCGCGCAGGTGCCCGAGGACAAGGCCCAGCACGGCACCCTCGACCTCGCGATCACCACCATGAACCGCCCGGAGTTCTGCTCCGAGCTGCTCGCCCAGCTCGGCGACGACGAGGCGCTCGAGCCCTACCTCGACACCGTCTTCGTGATGGAGCAGGGCAAGCAGAAGGTCGTGGACGCCGAGGCGTTCCCGGCCGCGCAGGAGGCGCTCGGCGACACCCTGAAGGTCATCGAGCAGGGCAACCTCGGCGGCTCCGGCGGCTACGCCCGCGGTCAGCTCGAGAGCCTGCGCAAGGGCACCGCCGACTACGCGATGATGATGGACGACGACGTCGTCTGCGAGCCCGAGGGCATCATCCGCGCGGTCACCTTCGCCGACCTCGCCCGCCGCCCCACGATCGTGGGCGGCCACATGTTCAACCTCTACGCCCGGGCCCGCATGCACAGCTTCGGCGAGGTCGTGCAGCCCTGGCGCTTCTGGTGGCAGTCCGCCCCCGGCGTGAAGTCCGACTGGGACTTCGCCACCAACAACCTGCGGGCCTCCAAGTGGCTGCACCAGCGCGTCGACGTCGACTTCAACGGCTGGTTCATGTGCCTCATCCCGCGCGTGGTGATGGAGGACGTCGGCCTCTCGCTGCCCGTCTTCATCAAGTGGGACGACTCCGAGTACGGCCTGCGCGCCAAGGAGGCCGGCTACCCCACGGTGACGTTCCCCGGCGCGGCCGTGTGGCACGTCCCGTGGACCGACAAGAACGACGCGCTGGACTGGCAGGCGTACTTCCACGTGCGCAACCGGTTCATCGCCGCGCTGCTGCACTCCAAGTACGACAAGGGCGGGCGGCTCATCACCGAGTCGCGCAACCACCAGATCGCGCACCTGGTCTCCATGCAGTACTCGACGGCCGAGCTGCGGCACAGGGCGCTCCTCGACGTGCTCGAGGGCCCCGGCGCGCTGCACGAGACGCTCGCGACGACGCTCCCCGAGATCAACGCGATGCGCAAGAAGCACACCGACGCCCAGCTGGAGTCCGACCCGGACGCCTTCCCGCCGGTCAAGCGCACGAAGATGCCGCGCAAGGGCCGCGAGGACTTCGGCCCGCCGTCGCCGCGCACGGCGTTCGTGGTCGCCGCGACCCAGCCGCTGCGCCAGCTGCGCCCGGTGCGCGAGCTCTCGCGGACCAACCCCGAGACCGAGATCCGTGCCCGCGACGCCAAGTGGTGGCGCCTGGGCAAGTTCGACTCCGCCGTGGTGTCGATGAACGACGGCTCCTCGGCCGCGCTGTACCGCCGCGACCCGGAGACCTTCCGCGACATGATGTCGAAGACGGTCGCCATCCACGCCCGGCTGCGCCGGGAGTGGCCGCGCCTGGCCCAGCAGTACCAGGACGCCCTGGGCGAGATCACCTCGCCGGAGGCGTGGGAGCAGACCTTCCGCCCGTGGACGGACGCGACCGACGGCGCCGATGACTGAGACCCCCTCGCACCCCGAGGACCCCTCGGAGGGCGGCCCCACCGGCGCCTCCGAGGGCACCGAGGGCGGGGCCGGCAACCGGGGCGGCGGCAAGGGCCCGCGCAAGGGCGGACGAGGCCCCGCCGGTCGCGCCGGCGCCGGCCGTCAGGCCGCGTACGTGGTGGACGCACCGCTCACCACGCCGTCCCCCAGCCCGGGGCTGGTGGAGGTGTTCCGGCACCGCTACCTGCTGCGGCTGCTGGTGCGGCGTGAGATCCAGGCGCGCTACTCCGGCTCGTTCCTCGGGCTGCTGTGGTCCTACATCAACCCGCTGAGCCAGTTCCTCATCTACTACGTGGTCTTCGGCATCATCATGGGCCGCAACAGCGTGGAGGCCTACGCCGTCCACGTCTTCTGCGGCCTCGTGGTCGTCCACTTCTTCACCGAGACCTTCAACGCCGGCACGCGCTCGATCGTGCGGAACAAGGCGCTGGTGCGGAAGATGGCCGTGCCCAAGGAGATGTTCCCGGTGGCCAGCATGCTGGTCTCGCTGTACCACGTGCTCCCGCAGGTGGTGATCCTCGTGGTGGTCTGCCTGTTCTACGGGTGGACCCCCGACCCGCTGGTCCCCGTGGCGCTGCTCCTGGCCCTGGCGATCGTGACCTGCCTGGCGACCGCGCTGGCGATCGTGTTCAGCGCGGCCAACGTGTTCTTCCGCGACTTCTCCTCGGTGGTCAGCATCCTCACCAACGTCGTGCGGTTCGGCGTGCCGATGATCTACCCCTTCCGCGACGTGGCCTCGAAGCTCGGCGACACGCTGGCGGCGGTGTACCTGTGGAACCCGATCGCCGACGCGGTCCTGCTGGTGCAGCGGGCGTTCTGGGTGGGCGCCACCCCGGACCCCGAGGCCTCGGCCGCCACCGAGCTGCCTGACCACCTGTGGGCCTACGGTGGCGTCATGCTGGTCGTCTCGGCCGTCTCCCTCGTGCTGGCCCAGCTGATCTTCCGCCGCCTCGAGAACAAGATCCCGGAGCGCCTCACGTGAGCTTCCCCGAGTCGACCTCCATCGTCGTGGAGAACGTGTCCAAGGAGTTCACGCTCCGCTACCAGCGCACGTTCAAGCAGGTCACCGTCGCGAAGATGCGCGGCGAGGCCACCAAGAGCAGGTTCAAGGCGCTCGACGACGTCTCCTTCACCGTCGAGCAGGGCGAGTCGATCGGCCTCATGGGGCTCAACGGCTCCGGCAAGTCGACGCTGCTCACGCTCATCAACGGGGTCATGCGCCCGGACGGCGGCCGGGTGCTGACCCGCGGTCGCATCGCCGGCCTCATCGCGACCGGCGCCGGGTTCCACCCGCAGCTGACCGGGCGCGAGAACATCTACCTCAACGCCGCCGTGTGCGGGATGACGGAGAAGGAGACCGACGCCAAGTTCGACGAGATCGTCGACTTCGCCTCCATCGGCAAGCACCTGGACTCCCAGGTGGGCAACTACTCCTCCGGCATGTACGCGCGGCTCGGCTTCGCGGTGGCCGTCAACGTCGACTGCGACATCTTCCTCGCCGACGAGGCGCTCGCGGTGGGCGACAAGCCCTTCAAGCGCAAGTGCCTGGACAAGATGCAGGAGATCCGCGACTCCGGTCGCACGATCTTCTACGTCTCCCACGCGGCCGGCTCGGTGCGGAAGATGTGCGACCGGGTGCTCGTCCTCGAGAACGGACGCCTCGGCTTCGACGGCCCGGTCGACGAGGGCATCCACTACGTCAAGTACGACTCCGACGACGAGGACAACGACGACGACGAGCTCGGCGCCGACGTCTAGGTCCGGGTCCCTGCCGGGCCGGCGCCCGCCGGGGTGAGCTCCTCGGCGAGGCGGTGACCCCACTCCCGGGCGCGCTCCACCTCGCCGTCGACCAGCGGGCCCTCCACGTCCCGGACGAGGAAGGTCGTCGGCTCGTCGAGCACGCGGTAGCCCTGGGCCCGCAGCAGGCGGGCGATCCGGCCGGAGGCGCCCGGCAGGCGGCGGACCCGGGTGACCCGGGTGTCGAGCACCGCCACGCACGGCCGGGTCGGTCCGCCCTCCTCCAGCCAGCGGCACAGCCACTCGCGCAGGCCGCGCTCGGGGGTGCCGGTCGCCCCGCGCCGCAGCGCGTCGGACCGGCTGTCCGGGCGGCTCAGGGAGAAGGCGTGCGTCGGCGCGGCCAGCACGACGAGGTCGGTGCCCGGCCCGGGGTGGCCGGTGCGCGGGTCGCGCACGTCGGCGACGCGGGTGTCGATCCCGCTTTCCTCGATCCCGGCGGCCACGGCCTCGGCCACGAGCCGGGTGTTGCCGAACAGGGACTCGTGAGCGACGAGGCACCTCTCGGTGCGCCGGTGCGACGGTTCCATGACCTCCACTGTGCGGCGCGGCCGACGGGAGCGGGGGAGTCGCTCGTACCGGGCCGCCGGGGACCCAGGGCCCGCGTCCGCGTGCACAGGACCGGGCCGGTCGCCCCCGCGTGCCGGTCGGCGGCCCCTCGCGCCGCCGACCGGCCCGCGCACCACGTCCGGGTCGACGTGATCGGCCGCCCCGGACGAGGTGAGGTGGGCACGTGACCCCCGACGGGCCTGCCCCGGGTCGCACGTCGTGCGGCACGCGCCGCCCCATGGACGGCGCGGTGCACGCCCCGGTGTCCCTCCGGGTGGCGTGCGACCCGTCGTGCAGTCTCACGCTCCGTGCCGCGGCGTGAGAACATCCCACGTGGTCGCGACACCTCTGACGCGACAACGTTGTCGCGTCGGTGCGCGACCGCCGGGGGGAGACGTGGTGCAGCAGGACCGGGAGCAGGGCCGGGAGCAGGACGGGGGAGACCGTCCGCGGAGCGACGCGTTCCCGCACGTCGAGCCCGGGGACGAGGACCTCACCGGCGTCGTGCAGCTGCTCGGTGGCACCTACGGGCGGGACGGCAGGTCGCACCCGCGCTCGCCGAACGAGCCCGAGGTGCGCTGGTGCCTGGAGGCGGGCGTGCGGGCGCTGTTCGAGGAGTTCTGCGCGTTCGAGCAGGGCGAGCACCAGGCGGTGCTGCCCGCCAACGAGCTGCTGGGTGCGGTGTCCCTGCGCCGGGTGATGGTCGCCTACGCCGACCTGCTCTCCGAGCACGGCCGCGACCCGGGGCACGCCAGCCGGGACAGGGTGCTGCGCCGCTGGGGGAGCACCACCGCGTTCCAGCGCGACGTGCTGCGCTACCTGTACCGGCCCGGCCACGAGCGGGCCCGGCACGCGCAGCGGGCCGAGCAGCTGCGCGGCCTCTACGACCTGCCGTTCGGCGAGGTCGCCCGGGTGCTCTCGAGCGAGGAGTCGGACGTCCAGGGGACCGACCCCGTCATCCAGCTCCAGATCGCGCTCCAGGCGGCGTTCCCGGCCGACCGCCGGCTCCAGGAGCTGGTGCGGGCCAACTACGAGCACCGGCTGGAGGCCTGGGCGCGGATCTACGAGGACGTGGCGGAGGCCTTCGGCCTGCGGGTGACCCGCGCCGGGTTCACGTTCCGCGACGTGGCGGCGGTGTACAACACGATCGTCGAGGGCGTGCACCAGCGGCTCACCGCCCACCCCTCGCTCGGACTGCTGGAGGACGGCCGCTCCCTGGCCCTGGAGATGACGATGATGATGACCGAGAAGCTGGACGGCCGCCCCTGGTCCGAGCTCGCGGACCTGCGAGCCGGCCGTGGCCCGCGGGGCTGAGGTGGGCGTGGTGCGACGGTCGGCAGGCTCGCGGACGCCGGTGTTCCCCGGCGTCCTCCCGGGCGACGAGGACCTCGACGAGGTGGTGCAGCACCTGGGAGCCCGGTTCTCACCCACCGGGCTGCCCGAGCAGCGTTCGGCCGACGACCCCGAGGTGCGCTGGTGCCTGGAGGCGGGCGTCCGGGCCCTGTTCGAGGAGTTCTGCGCGTTCGAGCAGGGTGAGCACGAGGCGGTGCTGCCCGCCAACGAGCTGCTCGGCGCCGTCTCGCTGCGCCGCGTGATGGACGCCTACGCCGACCTGCTCACCGAGCACGGCCGCGACCCGGGCCACGCCAGTCGCGACCGGGTCCTGCGACGCTGGGGGAGCACCACCGCGTTCCAGCGCGACGTGCTGCGCTACCTGTACCGGCCCGGCCACGAGCGGGCCCGGCACACGGCGCGGGGCGAGGAGCTGGCCCTGCTGCTCCAGCTCCCGCTGGGCGAGGTGGTGGCGCTCCTGGGCGAGGAGGAGGCCCGGGTGCAGAACGAGGACCCCGTGATGCAGCTGCAGGTGGCCCTGCAGGCGGCTTTCCCGGCCGACGCCCGCCTCCAGGCGCTGGTGCACGAGACCTACGAGCGCCGGCTCGCGGCGTGGGCGCCCCTCTACGAGCGGGTCGCCGGGGCCTACGGCGTCACCCTGACCCGTGACGACTTCGACTACCTGGACCTGGCCGGTGCCCTGAACACGATCGTCGAGGGGGTGCGGCAGCGCACCACGTCCCACCCCTCGCTGGGTCGCACCCGTGCGGGCGCGTCGCTGGCGGTGGAGCTCATCGGCATGGTGCTCTCGCAGCTGGACGGGCGGCCCTGGCGCGAGCTGGCTCTTCTGCGGGCCACCGGCGAGGTCGGCCCCGACGGGGCGTGACGTCTGCGACCCGTGACGCCTGCGACCCGTGGGGGAGTGGTCGCCTCACGAGGTCTTCACTGTCCCGGGACGACTAGACCGCCGGGTTCGGCCCCTTCGGAGCCGCATTCGACGCAGAATGGCGCGGAGCCGGACGATTTCCTTGACAGCGTCCGGCGTGGCGACTGGAAATTACAGGGTTGTAGTTACTCACGACAACTTCCGTGACTGCTGTGACTCATGTGAAAGTTGCGCCGAGTGTGAATCTCCCCCGCGCACCCGAAGGACTCGCATGCCCCACCGCAGGACCCGCCTCGCCGCGGCCGCCCAGTCGATGCTCGCCGTCGGCGTGGTCACCGCCGCCCTGCTCCCCGCCACCGGCGTCATCAGCCTCGACCTCGGGCCGGCCACCCAGACCGGCACCGGGGCGAGCAGCGCCTACTCCGGGCAGCTGTCCGCGTACGCGCGGTCCGCCGCCCAGGCCTCCGAGCTGCCCGACGGCCCGGTGGAGACGGACCTGACGGAGGTGAGCCTGACGGCCCCCGCGTCGGCGCGCGCCGCCGCCCGCACGGACGTGGAGGCGACCCAGGCCCTCAGCCGCGGCACCGCGAGCCTGGTCAGCGAGCCCCAGGACGTCGAGATGGCCGGTGGCCTCGTCGGCATCAGCTGGTCCCACGACTCGGTGGCCGAGGACGCCGACCTCGGCTTCGAGATCCGCACGGAGACCGACGGCGTCTGGACCGCCTGGGCCGAGCTGGAGTTCCACGACGAGCACGCCCCCGACCCGGACAGCGAGGAGGCTGCCCACGCCCGCCAGGGCACCGACGCGGTGTGGGTGGGCGACGCGGACCGCGTCCAGGTGCGCGCGAGCGACACCACCGGCGCCCTGCCGGCCGACATGCGCCTGGCCCTGGTCTCCCCGGGCACCAGCGAGGAGACCGTCTCCGAGCGCGCGGCCATCGACACCTCCACCATGGACGGCGGCACCGGCGACGACTCCGTCTACGTGGCCACCGGCGTGGAGAGCGCCGAGGACTCGGCCGAGGTCACCGGCGAGGCCACCGCCGCCGCGGACGCCTCCGCGACCGCGGCCGGCGCCGCCGCTCCCACGACGGACGCCGCGACCGACGCCACCAGCACGGCGACCAGCACGGCCACCAGCACGGCGACCAGCACGGCGACGGCAGAGCCCACCGAGGAGCCCACCGAGGAGCCCACCACCGAGCCGACCGACGGGGCGGACGACGCGACCCTCCAGGCCGCCACGCTCTACACCCCGAAGCCGGTCATCTACTCCCGCGCCCAGTGGGGCGCCGACGAGTCGATGCGCTCGAAGTCCTCGCTGTCCTACTACGAGGTGCACGCGGGCTTCGTCCACCACACGGTGAACGCCAACAACTACACGCGCGCCCAGGTGCCGGGCATCATCCGGTCGATCTACGCCTACCACACGCAGTCCCTGGGCTGGTCCGACATCGGCTACAACTTCCTGGTCGACCGCTTCGGCCGGATCTGGGAGGGCCGCTACGGCGGCGTCGACCGTCCGGTGGTCGGTGCCCACACCTACGGCTACAACTCCTACTCCTTCGCCATGTCGGCGATCGGCAACTACGAGACCGCCAAGCCGAGCAGCGCGATGGTGCAGGCCTACGGGGCCCTGTTCGCCTGGAAGCTCTCGCTGCACGGCGTGGACGCCTCCTCGACCAAGCAGGTGGTCGGGCCGGACACTTTCCAGGCCATCAACGGGCACCGGGACGCCGGCCAGACGGCGTGCCCCGGCCAGTACCTGTACAACAAGATCGGCCGCATCCGGAAGCTCGCCGCCGCCGCCCAGGTCGGCTGGTCGGGGCGCGACCTCCGCAGCGACCTGCTCGGCAGTCGGCACCCCGACCTGGTGGTGCGGCGCGCGAAGGACGGCGAGGTGCTCGTCGTGCCGACCGGCGGGGTCAGCCGCTTCACGAAGGTGGTCGGCGTCGCCGTCGGGGCCGACATGCGCGACTACACCGGGCTGGTCCTGACGCGCGACATCACCCGCGACGGCATCCGCGACCTGCTGGGCGTCAACGAGGACGGCTCCCTCGACGTCATGCCGGGGCTGGAGGACGGCGGCTTCGGTGCCCCCACCCGCACCGTGCGGGCCACCCGGGGCCAGGAGATGGTCACCGCCATCGGTGACGCGAACGGCGACGGCAAGAACGACCTGGTCGCCGTCGACGCCGAGACCGGCGCCCCGATGCTGCTGCTCGGCGCCAAGCCGGGTCGGTTCCGCGCCCGCGTCCTCGACGACGACTGGTCGCGCTACACGCGGCTCGTCGGCGTCGGTGACCTGGACGAGGACGGGAACCCCGACGTCGCCGGCCTCACCCCGGGCGGCAACCTCGTGCTGCACCCCGGTGCCGGGCGCACCTTCGGCAAGCCGGTGCGGGCGGCCGAGGCGGTCTCCTGGAAGAACGTCGTGGCCGCCGGGGACTGGAACGAGGACGGTCACCGCGACCTGCTGGCGCGCACCTCCGACGGCACCGGGACGATCCTGCTCGGCCGCGGCGACGGCACCGTCGGTGGCGGCGTCGGCTCCATCGGCAAGATCAAGCGTGGCGTCATGGTGGCCGGTGGGTTCGACCTGCGGGGCAACGACTCCCCGGACCTGCTGCTGCGTCGCGGCGGCAACCTGGTGGCCGCGGTCAACAACGGCACCTACGAGACCGGCGCCCCGGTCGACACCGGGCTCCGGCTGGCGTCGGCGACGCTGATCCTCAACGCCGGCGACTGGGACGGCGACGGCTTCGGCGACCTGATCGTGCGCAACGGCAAGGGCGTGCTCCAGCTGCGTCGCGGTGACGGGCGTGGCTCGTTCGGCAAGCCGGTGAAGCTGGCCTCCGACATGAGCGGGGTGCGGCTCCTCGAGGTCGTCGGTGACGTCACCGGCGACGGCTGGCCGGACCTCCAGGGCCAGCCGCGCAAGGGCTCGCTGCGGATCTACCCCGGCCGCGGTGCACGCACGCTCGGCAGCAGCTACACCGCGCACAGCGCCATCCGTGGCACCCGGCAGATCGGCATCGGCCGCTGGGACGCCGACGGCGCCCCCGACACCCTCTTCCGTCAGGGCGAGAACCTCGCCCTCTTCGACGGCAACGGGCCGGGCGGCCTGCTGGACGGCACCACGCTGGGCCTGACGGTGAAGCGGTACAACCAGATCACCGGCATCGCCTCCGCCCGCCTGGGCCGCTACGCCGACCTGGTCGTCCGCGCGAAGGCCAACGGGACGCTGTTCCTGCTGCCCGGCTCCCGCTCCGGCTTCACCCAGCGCGTGCCGCTGATGGAGGGGGCCGACGCCTACGACGTGATCGACTGACCCGAGCACGGGTCGCGCGCGCCGGGGACGGGCGGCGCGACCCGCCTGGTCGGGCGGACCGGGAGGGGCTCAGCCCCGACCGGCCCCGCTCGCCGGGTGCCACGCGTCGACGCGCTCGTCGCCCGCGAGGGCGGCCAGGCGCTCCGCGTCGGCACCCGCGACCAGGACCAGGGAGCCGCTGCGCGCCAGCGGCTCGACGAAGGAGCCGAGACCGGCCGGGGAAGCCGGGCTCAGCTCCGCCAGGAGGCGGCCGCCGTCGGGGAGGAGACTCCCTGCGGCGGCCGCTCCGAGCACCTGCGACTGCGTCGGGGCCGGGCCTCCGGCCGGGTCGAGCACCGCCTCGTCCTCGCCCGTGGGCGGGTCGTAGGGGGCGAACGCGTCCGGCTGCGACCACACGGCGACGCCCAGGTCGACCACGTCGGCCGGGACGGGCTCGCGGAAGCGCACCCCCAGCGGGAGCAGCGCCGAGGCCAGCACCGGCACGTCGCCGGCGCGCGGGGCCCACTCCTCCAGGGTCGGCGCGCCGCACACCACGGCGTCCGCCTCGTCCGCGGCGGCACCGAGCGGACCCGCACCGAGCCCGCCGGCCAGGACGACCCGCAGCCCCACCGTCCAGGCGGCCCCGAGCACCACCGGGGCCAGCCAGTGGGTCGGCAGGTCGACGACGAGGGTGTCGCCGCGCTCGAGGTCGTGCTCCTCGACGAGGAGCGAAGCGGTCTTGGCCACCCAGTTCGCGTACGTGGTCACCGACAGCTCGGTCCGCTCGCCCGTGGCGACGTCGTAGAAGGTCACGAGGGGGCGGCCGGGGTTGCCGTGCAGCTCGCGCTGGAGCAGGGCTGAGAAAGTCGTCACGAGTCCGACCATAGGGGGCGCGGGGCTGGGGGCCCGCCCCTACGATCGCCGCCATGACCCTCGACGGATCGGGCTCCACCAGCCCCATCGACAGCTTCTACGCCGTGGTCCCCGCCGGTGGTGCGGGCACCCGGCTGTGGCCGCTCTCGCGTGCACGATCGCCGAAGTTCCTCCGCGACCTCAGGGGCAGCGGACGATCCCTCCTCCAGGAGACCTGGGACCGGCTCTCGCCCCTGTGCGAGGACCGCTTCCTGGTCGTCACCGGCTCCGCCCACGCCGACGCCGTCGGCAGCCAGCTCGACAAGGTGCCCGCCGAGGCGATCCTGACCGAGCCCGCCGCCCGGGACTCCATGGCCGCCATCGGCTACGCCGCCGCGGTGCTGGAGCGCCAGGACCCCGACGCGGTGATGGGCTCCTTCGCCGCCGACCACGTGATCACCGGCGAGGCGGAGTTCGCCGCGGCCGTGGCCACCGCCGTCGCCGTCGCCCGCGAGGGCTGGCTGGTCACCCTCGGCATCGAGCCGACCTTCCCGTCCTCGGCGTTCGGCTACATCCACGCGGGCGCGCCGCTGGCGGGCCACGACGGCGTCAGCGTCGTCGCCGAGTTCGTGGAGAAGCCCTCGGTCGAGACCGCCACGGAGTACCTGGCCGCCGGCGGCTTCCGCTGGAACGCCGGCATGTTCGTCGCCCGGCCCTCCACGATCCTCGACCTGCTGCACACCTGGCACCCCGCGTTCGCCGACCGGCTCCGCGAGCTCGCCGCCGACCCGAGCCTGGTGGAGCAGGCATGGGCCGACCTGCCCAAGATCGCGCTCGACCACGCCATCGCCGAGCCCGCCGCCGCGGCCGGCAAGGTCGCCACCGTGCCCGCGCCCTTCGGCTGGGACGACATCGGTGACTTCGACTCCCTGGCCACCCTGCTGGGCGGGGAGGAGCCCGAGGGCACCGTCGTGCTCGGCGAGGAGAGCCTCGTCCAGGCGGTCGAGACCTCCGGCCTCGTCGTGCCGCACGACAAGCTCGTGGCGGTCGTGGGCCTCGACGACGTGGTCGTCGTCGACACCCCGGACGCGATCCTCGTGACCACGCGCGAGCGCGCCCAGGACGTCAAGAAACTCGTCAACGCCCTCAAGGACGGCGGACGAGGCGACCTGACCTGACCTGACCTGGTCTCACTGGGCCTGACCTGAGCGGCCCGTCCCGGCACCCGCCACGGGGCGGGTCGCTCAGGCGCGCGGCTCCAGGCGCAGGCGCCGGTCACCGTCGGTGACCGCCGCCCAGCCGTGCGCGGCCAGCACGACGTCGAGCAGCGGCCGTGCCCGCGGGTCGGCGACCGCGACGCCGAGGCCGTCCGGCCCGTCGTCCACGGTCACGGCGTCGCCGCACGCGCGGGAGAGGACCTCCCGCAGCTCCTCGGCGTCCAGCGGGGCGCCGAACGCGGGCAGCGCCCCCGGGTCCGCGTCGGGCGATCCCAGCAGCACCGCGACGGCCTGGACGACGGCCTCGCGGGCGCCCCAGCCGAAGAGGTCGGCGCCCTCGGGCCGCACCAGCGACCGCGCGCCGGGGCCGGGCTCGTCCAGCACGAGGTCGGCGCGGCCACGCAGCACCGCGAACGGCCGGGCCGCCAGCTTGCCCTGCGCCAGCTCGGCTGCGCCGGCCAGCTCGTCGGCCACCGCGGGCAGGGTGACGACCAGCGGGTTGCCGTGGGCGTCCTCGCGCCCGGCGAAGCTCTCGCTGACCCGCAGCCCGGCGGCGCCGATCGCGACGTCGGTCTGCCCGTCGCGCCAGGCGCGACCCATCGTGTCGGTCACGAGGACGCCCACGCGGGCGCCCGTGCGGGCCACCAGGGCCGCCCGCAGCCGCTCCGCGGAGGCGTCCGGGTCGGCGGGCAGCAGCAGCGCGGTGCCGGCCTCGGTGTTGGAGGCGTCCACGCCGGCCGCCGCCATGGTCAGCCCGAGCCGGTTGCGGACGATCCGGGTGCCCCCGCGGCGAGCCACGACGCGCGCGCCCGGGGCGGCGACCTCCTCGGCGACGGCGGCGTCGCGGCCGCCGTGACGCACCTGGCCCTCGGCCTTGCTCACGACCTTGCTCGTCACGGCCACCACGTCGCCGTCGGCCAGGGTGAGCGCGCCCTCGAGCGCGGCGAGCAGCAGGTCGGCGAGGTCGTCGCCGGCCCGCACCTCGGCGACGCCGTCGGGCGCCCAGACGGCCAGGCCCGGGAGCGGGTCGCTCACGAGACCAGGTCGATCGCGGCGGCGGCCATCGCGGCGGTGGCGGTCTCGTCGGTCATCATCAGCGGCACGGCGGCGGCCCGCAGGCCGGCGGCCTCCAGGCCCGGCACCGCGCCGGCGTCCCGGGTGTCGACGAGCCAGCCGTCCAGCACGCCGCCCTCGCTGCGCGCGCCGTAGTGGCGCCCGACGGCCTCGGCCGAGGCCTGCACGCCGATCGCGGCGAGCACCTGCTCGGCCATGCCGCGCACGTGGTGGCCGCCGACGATGGGGGAGAGACCCACGACGGGCGCGGGGGTGGCGCGCAGCGCCTCGCGCAGGCCGGGGACGCCCAGGATGGTGCCCACCGAGACCACGGGGTTGGACGGCGGCACGACGACGAGGTCGGCCTCGGCAAGGGCCTCCAGCACGCCGGGTCCGGGCGTCGCGTCGCCCTGGCCCACGACCACGACCTGCTCGGCGGGCACGGAGGCGTGCAGCCGCACCCAGTACTCCTGGAAGTGCACGGCGCGGCGGCCGCTGGGCTCGGCCTCGTCGGCGATCACCACGTGCGTCTCGACGCGGTCGTCGGTCATGGGGAGCAGGCGCAGGGCGTCGCCGAAGCGGGGGGCCAGCCAGCGGTCGCACAGCGCCTGCGTGACGGCGGAGAGCGGGTAGCCGGCCTCCAGCATCTGGGTGCGCACGAGGTGGGTGGCGACGTCGCGGTCGCCCAGGCCGAACCAGGTGGGCTCGACGCCGTAGGCCTCCAGCTCGGCCTTCACGCTCCACGTCTCGTCGCGCAGGCCCCAGCCTCGCTCGTGGTCGGAGCCGTCGCCGAGGGTGTACATCACCGTGTCGAGGTCGGGGCAGATCTTCAGGCCGTGCATCCACACGTCGTCGGCGGTGTTGGCCACGACGGTGACGACGGCGTCGGGGGAGACCCCCGGCAGGGTGCCGGCCCGGACGCCGGCGAGCAGGCCCTCGAGGAAGCGGGCACCGCCCGTCCCGCCGGAGAGCACCGTGATCGCGCGCAGGGGGCTGTCCATGGGACCTACTGTGCCCGAGCGCGTCGCCCGGCGTGGCGCCCGGGTCCGAGGCCGGTACGGACCGGGTCCGGGGACTGGTCCGGACATCCGGACCTGGCCGGTCTGGCACCCGTGGGGGTGAGCCGCCCGGGCGACCGAAACGTCCGTGTCACGCTCCGGATACCCTGACGACGCCACTTTGGTCACACATTTGGCCCAGCTGGGCCGTATACCACCGAACGGCTTGACTGCCCGGGTACGACAGGCATGTAATTCCACCAGTGTCAGCAGCGGGGGCGCGCGGATCACCAGATGTGATTCCGACGTTGGTGACCAAGTCGTACGGGTCGAAAGGGCGGGTCGATGAGAGAGCTGTTTCTCCTCGAGATGGACGCCGACGAAGGCGGATGGCAGGAACGCGCCCTGTGCGCGCAGACCGACCCGGAGGCGTTCTTCCCCGAGAAGGGCGGGTCCACGCGGGAGGCCAAGAAGGTCTGCCTCACGTGCGAGGTCCGGTCCGAGTGCCTCGAGTCGGCACTCGAGAACGACGAGCGCTTCGGCATCTGGGGCGGTCTCTCCGAGAGGGAGCGCCGCAAGCTGAAGAAGCGCGCAGTCTGACGTCGACGCCCCGGCCACGGCCGGGGCGTCGGTCATTTCCACCGGGCCCGGGCCCAGCCCGTTCCGTCGACTCCGCCGTGCTGGGTCGGACCGATACTGTTGCCGATCGTGTCAGCAGCGGGGGAGACGACCAGACCGGACGAGGCGGGCGGGGCCACCAGGGCGGCCGCCCGTTCCCACGGCGCGGACGTCGGCGGAGCCGGTGAGGTCGGTGCCGTCGGCGTGATCGTGGTGAGCCACGACGGCGAGCGCTGGCTGCCCACCGTCATCGACGCGCTGCGCGGCCAGTCCCGCCCGGCCGACCAGGTCGTCTGCGTCGACACCGGCAGTCGCGACGGCTCGGCCGAGCTGCTGGAGGCCGCCTTCGGGCCCGTCGCCCGGCTGCCCCGCGAGACGGGGTACCCCGACGCCGTCCGCCGTGGCCTGGCGATGCTCGCGGACGAGGTCGACTGGGTCTGGCTGCTGCACGACGACTCCGCCCCCGAGGCCGACGCGCTGCTGGCGCTGACGCTGGGCACCCAGGACTTCCCCGAGGCCGACCTGCTCGGCTGCAAGCACCGCGAGTTCCCCTCCCTGCGGCGCCTGCTCGAGGTCGGGGTCACGATCACCGGCACGGGCCGGCGCGAGACCGGCCTGGAGCGCGGCGAGTACGACCAGGGCCAGCACGACGACGCGCGCCGGGTGCTCGCGGTCAACACCGCCGGGCTGCTGGTGCGGCGCAGCGTCCTGGAGGAGCTCGGCGGGCTGGACCCCCGGCTCCCCGTCTTCGGCTCCGACATCGACCTCGGCTGGCGCGCGGCCGCCCGCGGCCACACCACCGTCGTGGTGCCGCAGGCCGTGGTCTTCCACGCCGAGGCCTCCCACCGCGGCCTGCGCCGCACGCCGCTGACCGGGCGGCACACCCACTTCGCGGAGCGCCGGGCCGCCCTCTACGTCCTGCTGGCCAACAGCCGGGGCGGGTGGCGCCTGCCGTTCCACCTCGTCCGGCTGACCCTCGGCACGCTGCTGCGGATGCTGGGCTTCCTGCTCCTGCGCTCGCCGGGCGAGGCCCTCGACGAGCTGGCCGCGCTGCTGGCGACGGTCGCCCAGCCGCGGATCATGCGCGCCGCGCACAAGGAGCGCCGCGCCGCCGCCACCGCGCCCGCCGGGCAGGTGCGCTCCCTGCTCCCGCCGTGGTGGCTGCCCTACCGGCAGGGGCTCGACCTGGTCGCCGACCTCCTCGCGGCCCTGTTCAGCAGTGCCGCGGACGTGGCCGAGCGCCGTCGTGAGGCGGCCGCGGCCGCCGACCCGTCGTCCTTCGCCGCCCGCCGGCTGGCCGCCGAGCGTGCCGCCGCCGAGGCCGAGGAGGGCGACGTCGGCGCCGACACCGGCGCCGTCGCGCGCTTCCTGTCCAACCCCGTCGCCGTGGCCCTCACCGTGCTGGTGCTCAGCCTGCTGGTCGCCAGCCGGGACGCGTGGGGCACCGTGGTCGGCGGCGGCCTCGCCCCCGCGCCGGACACCCTCGGCGGGTGGTGGCAGGTGTGGACCGAGAGCGTCCACGACGTCGGCTCCGCCAGCGACGTGCCCGCCCCCGCCCTGGTCGGTCCGCTGCTGTGGCTGGGCGCGGTGCTGGCCGCCTCCCCGGCCCTGGCGGTCTCGGCCGTCATGGTGCTGGCCGCCCCGGTGGCGCTCCTGGGCGCCTGGCGCTTCCTGCGGGTCACCGGCCGACTCGTCCGCCCCCGCGGGCTGCCGCGGCCCCTGCTGCTCGTCGGCTCCGCCGCCTGGGCCCTGGTGCCGGCCTGGTCGGGCGCCTGGGGCGACGGGCGTCTCGGCGCCGTGCTCGCGGGTGCCCTGCTGCCCTGGCTGGCCCACGCCGCCCTCGGCTTCGCCGACCCGGAGGCGGACCGGCGCTGGCGCGCCGCCTGGCGCACCGGGCTGCTGCTCGCCGTCGTGACCGCGGGCGCCCCCAGCACCTGGCTCGTGGCGCTCCTGCTGGTCGTCGGCCTGTTCGCGGTCGGGCTGCGCCTGGCCCCGAGCCTGGTGCGGGCCGCCTCGGTGTGGGGCCCCGTCCTGGTCGCGCTGGCGGTGCCCCTGGCGGTGCTCCTGCCGTGGTGGCTGCCCACCCTCGTCCAGGTCGGGCCCGCGGCCCTCGTGCTCGACCCGGGCGTCCAGCCCTCGCCCGCCCCCTCGGGGCTGGACCTGCTCGCCGGTCGGCTCACCGCCGACGGCTGGCCCCTGGCCGCCGGGCTGGTGCTGCCGGTGCTCGCGCTGGCGGCGCTGCTGCCGCGGCGCACCCGGGCGGCGGTGGCCGGGGCCTGGGCGGTGGCGCTGGCCGCGACGGTGGTCGCGCTCGTGCTCTCGCTCGTGCAGGTGCCGCTGGCCGGCGGGACCACGCCCGCCGGGGTCGCGGGCCCGCTGCTCGTGCTCCAGGCCGCCCTCGTCGTGGCCGCCGGGCTCGGCGCGCTGGGCGCGCTGCTGGACCGGGAGGAGACCGCGGACGGCGGCCTGCGGCACCGGCTGGTCGCGGCCGGTGCGGGCCTGGCGGCCGTGGTCGCGGCCCTCGTGCCGCTGGCGGGCCTCGGCTGGTTCCTGGCCGGCCCGGACGCGCTGGGCGAGGAGCCCGCCTCGGTCGTGCCCGCCTACATGGTGGTGCTCGACAACGACGGGCAGGTGCCCACCGTCCTCGTGCTGCGCGGCAGCCTGGCCGACGGCCTGGTCTACGAGGTGCGCCGCGGCGGCACCGCGACGCTGGGCCGCAGCGAGGTCGCCGCCCTCCAGCAGCCCGACGACGCACTGACCGACGTCGTCACCAGCCTCGTCTCGCGCCCCACCACCGAGGACGTCACCGCGCTCGGCGACCTCGGCATCACCTACGTCGTGCTCAGCGCCGTCGACGACACCGGCACCCGCGCCGACCGCCGCGTCGCCTCCGTCCTCGACGCGGCCCCGGGCCTGACCCAGGCCAGCACCGAGGGGCGCACCACCCGCGCGTGGCGGGTGGAGGAGGTCAGCGGCGTGGACGCACCGGTCGCGGCGACCAGCACCGGACGCCAGGTCCTGGTGTGGCTGGGCGCGGCCGGCGTGGTCGTCGCCCTGCTGGGCTCCGCCCCCAGCAGACCTGGCAGCAGGCAGTCCTCCTCCCGGGTGACCGGGCGCGGCCGACGGGCGCAGGCCCTCGGGGACGGCGCCACCACCGCGGACGAGGCCACCACCGGCACGAGGGGGACGCAGGCATGAGCGAGCACCAGCCCGACCAGCAGCCCGACCAGCAGGACTCTCGCCCGGAGGGCCGCCGCCGCGCGGCCGCCGCGTCCACCGCTCCCACCGGCCCGACCGGACGCCGGCCCGCCGTCGCGACGGTGGCGGCCGTCGTCCTGGTGGTGCTGGTCGTGGTGGCCGCCCTGCTCTCCCGGCCCGCCGCCGGCGGAGCCCCCGGCGGCGCCGCCCCCGAGGCGGTCGCGCTCGCGACCGACGTCGTGGCCTGCCCGGCCGCCCTGGGGGACGCGGGAGGCCGCTCCGGTGGGGACGACACCGGCGTCACCGTGCTCTCCGACCCCACCGTCGCGCTGGACGCGGCGGGGGTGACGGGCACGGACGGCGACGGCGGCACGGGCAGCGACGTGACCGCCGCCGGCGACTCCCTGGACCTGACGGCCGCCGAGGGCCGCAGCAGCGCCTCGGTCGGCTCCGTCGGCCGCGCGGGGGAGACCGAGGTGCTGGGCAGCGGCGACCTCGCCGCGGGCCTGGCCGCCACCCGCACGTCGGCCGGCACCGACCTGGCCGCCCTCGACTGCCCCTCCACCACCACCGACCAGTGGTTCACCGGCCTCGGTGCCGCCCCGGCCCACTCCTCGGTGCTGGTGCTGCACAACCCCGACGCCGGCACGGCCACCGCCGACCTCGTCGTCCACGGACCCGACGGCACCCTCACCAACGACCGGCTGCGCGGCGTCTCGGTGCCGGCGGGCGGCACGGTGCGCCTGCGGCTGGCCGACCTCGTGCCGAGCACCGGCGAGCTGGCGGTGCAGGTCAGCGTGGACCGTGGCCGCCTGGCCGTGACGGCGGTGGACACCGTCGACCGGATCGCGGCACGCACGACCTCGGAGTACCTCGTGGGCCAGTCCTCAGCCTCGAACCGCTCCGTCCTCGCCGGCGTCGCCGACCTCGGCGAGGACCTCGACGTCGCGACCCTCGTGGTGCACAACACCGGCACCGACCGCACCGACGTGAGCGTGCGGCTCGTCTCCGACCGGGCCACCTTCGACGCCGCCGGCACGGGTCGGCTGCGCGTGCGGCCCGGTGCCACCGCCACGCTCGACCTCACCGACGTCCTCACCTCCCGTGCGGCGCGCGACGCGCTGGCCGTCGTGGTGAACGCCGACCAGCCGCTCACCACCACGCTGCGCACCGTGGTCGGCGGGGACCTCGCCGAGATCACGCCCGTCAGCCCCCTGACCTCCGGCGGCTCGGTCGCGCCGGCCGGGCTCGCCCTGACCGGCACGGCCTCGACGCTCGTCCTGACCGCCGACGAGGGCGGGTCGGGCGCTGGGTCGGGCGCTGGATCGGGTGAGGACGGCGAGGACGGTGCCGGCAGGCTCACGGCCCGCGTGAGCGTGCTGGCTGCGGACGGCACGGTGCTGTCCGGCGAGCAGGTCCGCGTCACGCCGGGCGCCGCCGCGCGGCTCTCGCTGCCGGCGCGCGCCGCCGCGGTGGTCGTGGAGCCGCAGGACGGCGGGCTGCGCGGCGCCGTCGTCGTGGGCGGCCCCGACGCCGACGGCACGGCCGTGCTGGGCCTGCGCACGCTGGAGGCGACCACGCTGGTGCCGCACGTGCGCCCCGGTGGCCTGGACGCCGGCGCGGGAGGCTGAGCGGGCTGCCGGTCGGTGAGGTGGGGGCTCAGTCCCGCGGCTCGTCGCCCGGGTCGTAGGCCGGGTCCACGTCCTCCGGCGGCAGCCGCAGCAGCTCGGCGACCCGCTCCACCACCACGGTGTGCAGCAGCGCCGCCAGCTCGTCGCGGTCGCGGGCCCGCAGCTCCAGCGGCCGCCGGAACACCACGACGCGCGGCGGCGTGCCCGCCTCGTCCGGGCCCTCCCCGGGCTGCGCGGGCAGGAGCCGGGTGAGCGGGACCTCGTCGGCGTCCGCCTCGACGCGCGGCACGTCCTCGACCGCCCACTCCACGTCGGCCAGCTCGCCGGTCCACCGCTCCACCAGGGCGTCGGCGACGTCGAGGACGAGGTCGTCGAACCGCTCCGAGCGGGTGCGGTGCGGGCCCCGACCCAGGGGGAGCGGGGCGGGCATGTCGCCGGGCAGGACGGCGGGGCCGCGCCCGGAGCGTCCGTGCCGGTTGCGACGGCGCACCGGGCCGGCGCCCGCGGTCGTCTCCGTGCGCCCCTCGGTGGGGCTCGGTCGCGACGCGCTGCTCACGGGGGCGAGCCTACGCAGCGCGGGCCCGCGCGCGCGGCGGTGCCCGCGGTGGGTCGGCGCCTGCTGTGTGGCTGCGGTGTGGCTGCGGTGCGCCTGCGGGGCCCGCTGCGGGGGCGGAGGTACGGTCTACGGCGTGAGTCCGACCCGCCGCTGCTCCCGCACCGCCTGCGGCCGGGCGGCGGTCATGACGCTCACCTACGTCTACGCCGACCAGATCGCGGTCCTGGGGCCGCTGGCCACCTACGCCGAGCCGCACGCCTACGACCTGTGCGAGGCGCACAGCGAGCGGCTCTCGGCGCCGCGGGGCTGGGAGGTCCTGCGGCTGGCCGCGCCCCAGCAGTCCGGCCCGTCCAACGACGACCTGCTGGCGCTGGCCGACGCGGTGCGCGAGGCGGGCCGCCCGCGCCCTGTGACGAGAACCACTCCGCCCGACGGGCCCGAGGGTGGCACGGGTCGTCGCGGACACCTGCGGGTGCTCGGCCCCGACGCCTAGGCTGCCCGGCATGACCGAGAGCGTCCCCGCCACCTTGTCCGCCGAGAACGTCAACGCGATCTTCAAGGCGTACGACGTGCGCGGCACCGTCCCCGACCAGCTCGACGAGTCCCTGGCCCTGGCCACCGGCCGCGCGTTCGTCCGCGTCGTCGGCGCCGAGACCGTGGTCGTCGGCCACGACATGCGCCCCAGCTCGCCCGGCATGGCCGCGGCGTTCGCCCGCGGCGCCAGCGAGGCGGGTGCGGACGTCGTCCTCATCGGCCTGTGCTCCACCGACGGCCTGTACTTCGCCTCCGGCCACCTCGGCCGGCCGGGCGCGATGTTCACCGCCAGCCACAACCCGGCCCAGTACAACGGCATCAAGATGTGCCGTGCCTTCGCCCAGCCCGTCGGCATGGAGACCGGTCTCGCCGAGATCCGCGACCTGGTCACCTCCGGCGAGGTGGCCGACGGCACCTTCACGCCGGTCGAGACGCCCGGCACCATCACCGAGCAGGACCTGCTCGAGGCGTACGTCGACCACCTGCTCGGCCTCGCGCCCGTGAGCGGCCGCAAGCTGAAGGTCGTCGCGGACGCCGGCAACGGCATGGCCGGCCACACCGCGCCCGCGGTGTTCGCCAAGCTCGCCGAGGTCGTCGACCTGGTGCCGATGTACTTCGAGCTGGACGGCACCTTCCCCAACCACGAGGCCAACCCGCTGGACGAGTCCACGCTGACCGACCTCAAGAAGCGGGTGCTGGAGGAGGGCGCGGACGTCGGCCTGGCCTTCGACGGCGACGCCGACCGCTGCTTCCTCGTCGACGAGCAGGGCAACGCCGTGGACCCCTCGGCGATCACCGCGCTCATCGCCTCGCGCGAGCTGGCCAAGGAGCCGGGCTCCTCGATCATCTACAACCTGATCAGCTCCCGCGCCGTCCCCGAGATCGTCACCGAGCTCGGCGGCACGCCGGTCCGCACCCGCGTGGGCCACTCCTACATCAAGGCCAAGATGGCCGAGACGGGCGCCATCTTCGGCGGCGAGCACTCGGGCCACTTCTACTTCCGCGACTTCTGGCGCGCCGACTCCGGCATGCTGGCCGCCCTGCACGGCCTGGGCGCGCTCGCCGGCACCGACCAGCCGCTCTCGCAGCTGCTGGCGCAGTTCTCGCGCTACCCGCGCTCGGGCGAGATCAACTCCGAGGTCGCCGACCAGGCGGCCGTCATGGACGCGATCGAGGCCGAGTACGGTTCCCTCGACGGCGTCACGACCGACCGGCTCGACGGCCTCACGGTCGCCCACGCCGACTGGACGTTCAACGTCCGTCCGTCCAACACCGAGCCGCTGCTGCGGCTCAACGCCGAGGGCAGGGACGAGGCCACCATGGCCCGCGTCCGCGACGAGGTCCTCGGCAAGATCCGTGGAGGTGCTGCGTGACCGCTCTGGACCCCGGCCTGCTGGCCATCGTCGTCTGCCCCGCCTGCCACGGCGCGCTGAGCGTCGTGGAGGGTGCCGCGGGCGCCCCCGACGACGTCGCGGCCGAGCTGGTCTGCGGCGGGGAGTGCGGCCGGGCCTACCCGGTGCGTGACGACATCCCGGTCCTGCTGGTCGACGAGGCCCGCCTGCCGTGAGCTGGTTCGACGAGTCGCGGCTGGACGACGAGATCGCGCTCGGCGCCGCCGACGCCCGCCTGCGGGCGCTGGCGGGCTCCGGCGCCCGGGTGCGCCGCGAGTGCGGGGAGGCCGCCGAGGCCCTCGCCCGGGCCGTCGGCCGCGCCAAGGAGAACGACCGGCCGCGCGCCGTCGTCGCGGCCGGCCCCGACAGCCGCCTCCTGCGGGCCGTGCTCGAGCCGGCCTGCCCCGTCCCGTTCGTGGCGTGGCCCGGGCCCCAGCTGCCCGGGTGGGCCGGCAGCCTCGACCTCGTCGTCGTGCTGGCCCCCGACGGCGCCGACCACGGCACCGCCTCGGCCGTCGCCGAGGCGTGCCGCCGCGGCTGCCAGGTCGTCGTCTCCGCCCCCGAGGGCTCCCTGGTGGCCGACCACGCCACCGGTCGCGACGCCACCGTGCTGCCTTCGACCACGCGCGACCAGCTGGCCACGGCCGTCACGATGCTGTCGTTCCTGCACGCCGTGAAGCTCGGCCCGGCCGCCGACCCCGAGGACGTCGCCGGCGCGCTGGACCAGGTGGCCATCGCCTCCGGACCCAGCCGCGACATCGCCACCAACCCGGCCAAGATGCTGGCGATCTCGCTGGCCGAGGAGACCCCGGTCGTGTGGGGCGGCTCGGTGCTCGCCGCCCGTGCCGCCCGGCGCGTCGCCGAGGGCCTGCGTCGCGCCAGCGGCCGCACCGCGCTGGCCGGCGACGTCGAGCAGGTGCTCCCGGTGATCGAGCGAGCCCGCCCCCGCGATGTTTTCGCGGACCCGTTCGCCGACGGCGGGGAGCCGGCTCCCCGCCCCGTCCTGGTGGTGCTGGACGACGGCTCGGAGGAGCCGATCGTGCGCGAGCAGCGCAGCCGGCTGCTGGCGGCCGCCGCCGAGCGCGGGGTCCGGGTCGAGACGGTCACCGCCGAGGCCGGCTCCGAGGTGGCCCGCTACGCCGAGCTGATGCTGGCCGGCACCTACGCGGCCACCTACCTCGGACTCGCGCTCGTCGAGGACTGACCGGCCCCACCCCGTCCGGCACCCGCCCCGGCACCGCCGGGTCCGGCACACCCTGCCGGGCCCGCGCGGGAGCCGGGACGGGGCGCCTGCGGGACAGGTGGAGGTTTCGGCCCCCGAGGCCTCCGGGTATCGGGGAGACCATGGGAGCGAGAGATCCGTGGTTCGACAACGCCAAGATGGCGCTGGTGACGCTCGTCGTCATCGGCCACTCGTGGGTGCTGCTGCCCGACTCGGCGCTGCGTGACAGCGCCTACGTGTGGCTCTACGCCTGGCACATGCCGGCGTTCGTGGTGATCACCGGCTACCTCTCGCGCTCGTTCGCCTGGACCGGCCCGCGGCTGTGGAGCCTGGTGCGGACCGTGGCGGTGGCCTACGTGCTGTTCGAGGCCGCCATGTCGATGTTCCGCACCTTCGTGGGCGGGGAGCAGCTCGAGGAGATCTGGTCCGACCCGCACTGGCCCATGTGGTTCCTCGTGGCCCTGTTCGTCTGGCGCCTGGCCACGCCGCTGTTCACCGCGATGCCCGCCCCGGTCGCGCTCACCGTCGCGGTGGCGCTCTCCCTGACCGGTGGGCTGTGGGCCGGCAGCGTGCTCGACCTCTCCCGCGTCTTCGGCTTCCTGCCGTTCTTCGTCCTCGGCCTGCACCTGCGCCCCGGTGCGTGGGAGCGGCTGCACGCCCCGGCCGCCCGCGTGCTCGGCGTCGCGGCGCTGCTGGCCGTCGGCGCCGTCACCGTGCTCACCGACCTGGTGCCGGCCTCGGACTGGTTCTACTACTCCCACACCTACGCCGAGCTGGACGTCACGGCCGGCGCCGGGGTCGCGCTGCGCTCGCTGGCCCTCGTCCTCGGCGTCCTCGGTGGTGCCGGGTTCCTGGCCCTCGTGCCGCGCCGCGCGGGCTGGTGGACGGCGATGGGCTCTGCCTCGCTGGTCGTCTACCTGTTCCACGGCTTCTTCGTGAAGGGCGCCCTCTACGCGGGCTGGGGCGGTGCGCTGGAGGACGTCGGTGCGACCGCGGCCCTCGGCCTGACCACCCTGGCCGCGCTCGGCGTCGCGCTGCTGCTGGCCTGGCCGCCGGTCGCCCGCGTGCTCGCCGACGTGGCCGACCCGCTCGGCTGGGCCGGTCGCCGCGTGGGAGCCGCGCACGCGGTGGTCAGCACCCCCGAGCCCGCCGAGACCGTGCAGCAGGTCGTGCTCGTCGACGAGCACGGGAAGGCCGCCGAGACCGGGGGAGACCCCGACCGGACCGGTTCGTCCCTGACCGGCCCCGGCGCCCACTAGTCTTCGGCGCGTGAGCGCCGGACTCTTCGCCCTCCTCGACGACGTCGCCACCCTGGCCCGCCTCGCGGCCGCCTCGGTGGACGACGTCGGTGCCGCCGCGGCCAAGGCCAGCGCCAAGGCCGCGGGCGTCGTCATCGACGACACGGCCGTGACGCCGCAGTACGTGCAGGGCGTGGCCGCCGAGCGCGAGGTGCCGATCATCAAGCGCATCGCGATCGGCTCGCTGCGCAACAAGCTGCTCATCATCCTGCCGGTGGCGCTCGTGCTCGCCCAGTGGCTGCCCTGGCTGCTGACGCCGATCCTCATGGTCGGCGGCACCTACCTGGCCTTCGAGGGCGCGGAGAAGATCTGGGAGAAGGTCGGCGGCGGCCACGGCCACTCCGCCGACACGAGCCACGGTGCGCACGACGGCGCACACGATGGTGCACACGGCGGTGCACAGGAGGGGGCCGCGGACGACGCGGTCGACCCGGCCGCGACCGAGGACCGCCTCGTGGCCGGCGCGGTGCGCACCGACCTCATCCTCTCCGCCGAGATCATGGTGATCTCGCTGAACTCCCTGGACGCCTCGTCCTTCCTCGAGCGGCTCCTGGTCATGGTCATCGTCGCCGTGGTCATCACCGCCGTGGTCTACGGCGTCGTCGCCCTCATCGTGAAGATGGACGACGCCGGCCTGGCCCTGGCCCAGCGGGACTCGCCCCGCGTGCAGTCCTTCGGCCGCGCGCTGGTGCGGGCCATGCCGCGCCTGCTGGCCGTCATCGCGGTCGTCGGCACCGTCGCGATGCTGTGGGTCGGCGGGCACATCCTGCTCGTCGGCGTCGACGAGCTGGGCTGGCACGCGCCCTACGAGGCGGTCCACCACCTCGAGGAGGCCGTGCACGACGCGCTGGGTGCCGTCGGCGCCGCCGCGGCCTGGGTCGTCAACACGTTCTTCTCGGCCGTGTTCGGTGCCCTCGTCGGTGCCGTCGTGGTCGCGGTCGTCTCCGTCGTCCACCGCGTGCGGGGCTGAGCGGGCGGAGCACGTCGGGCCGGCGCACCAGCAGGGGCCGTTCCGGTAGAGCCGTTGCAGCAGCGCCGTTCCAGCAGGTGGGACGCCCGTCCCGACCCCTGGGAAGTGCGCGGCGGCGGCCGATCCGGGACCCAGACGGACGCCGCCCGGGGATTGCCCTGCTCCGCGGTCGTCCCCCTACCCTGGACAACGGTCCCGCGTGGGAGATCCCGAGGACGCGCAGATGCGCGACGCAGGCCTGGCTCCAACCACCGAGGAGACACATCCACATGGACTTCAAGGTCGCCGACCTGTCCCTGGCCGACTACGGCCGCACCGAGATCGGCCTGGCCGAGCACGAGATGCCCGGCCTCATGGCGATGCGCGAGCGCTACGGCGACGCCAAGCCGCTCGCGGGCGCCCGGATCGCCGGCTCCCTGCACATGACGATCCAGACGGCCGTGCTCATCGAGACGCTGACCGCGCTGGGCGCCGAGGTCCGCTGGGCCTCCTGCAACATCTTCTCGACCCAGGACCACGCCGCCGCCGCGATCGCGGTCGGCCCCGAGGGCACCCCGGAGTCCCCGGCCGGCGTCCCCGTGTTCGCGTGGAAGGGCGAGACCCTCGAGGAGTACTGGTGGTGCACCCAGCAGATCCTCGACTGGGGCACGGACGAGGCGGGCAACCGCGTCCACGCCAACATGATCCTCGACGACGGCGGCGACGCCACGCTCCTGGTCCACCTCGGTGTCGAGGCGGAGAAGAAGGGCGAGGCGCCGGACCCGGCCACCGCGGCCAGCGCCGAGCAGAAGGTCATCTTCGACGTCCTCAACGCCTCCCTGGCGCAGACCCCGGACCGCTGGACCCAGGTCGCGGCCGAGATCAAGGGCGTCACCGAGGAGACCACCACCGGCGTGCACCGTCTCTACGAGATGATGCGTGACGGCGCGCTGCTCTTCCCGGGCATCAACGTCAACGACTCGGTCACCAAGTCGAAGTTCGACAACAAGTACGGCTGCCGCCACAGCCTCGTCGACGGCATCAACCGCGCCACCGACGTGCTCATCGGCGGCAAGGTCGCCGTCGTCTGCGGCTACGGCGACGTCGGCAAGGGCTGCGCGGAGTCGCTGCGCGGCCAGGGCGCCCGCGTCATCGTCACCGAGATCGACCCCATCTGCGCGCTGCAGGCCGCGATGGACGGCTACCAGGTCTCCACGCTGGACGACGTGCTCGGCACCGCCGACATCATCATCACCGCCACCGGCAACCGCGACGTCGTCACGGTCGAGCAGATGGCTCGGATGAAGCACCAGGCGATCGTCGGCAACATCGGCCACTTCGACAACGAGATCGACATGGCCGGCCTCGAGACCTTCCCGGGCGTCGAGCGCAAGAACGTCAAGCCGCAGGTCGACGTGTGGACCTTCCCGGCCGACGCCGAGCGCGCCGCGCACTCGATCATCGTGCTCTCCGAGGGCCGCCTGATGAACCTGGGCAACGCCACCGGTCACCCCAGCTTCGTCATGAGCAACTCGTTCACGAACCAGGTGCTGGCCCAGGTGGAGCTGTTCACCAAGACCGAGGAGTACCCGGTCGGCGTGTACACGCTGCCCAAGCACCTCGACGAGGAGGTCGCCCGCCTGCACCTCGCGTCGCTGGGCGTGCACCTCACGACCCTCTCCGACGGCCAGGCCTCGTACCTGGGCGTCCCG
Organism: Nocardioides bruguierae; assembly: GCF_023656415.1. Taxonomy (GTDB): domain Bacteria; phylum Actinomycetota; class Actinomycetes; order Propionibacteriales; family Nocardioidaceae; genus Nocardioides; species Nocardioides bruguierae. Next base: position 231,213 of record NZ_JAMOIL010000002.1, on the reverse strand, counting down.
GTGGAGGGCCCCTACAAGCCGGACACGTACCGCTACTGACCGGCGCGCGAGGCACGTCTCACGGCCCCGTCCCGGTGCATCCGGGCGGGGCCGTGGCACGTGCCGGTAGTCTGGAGGACCGTACCCGTGAGTAGGACATGGCCTGCGCCGCGGGATGGAGCGAGGGAGAACATGACCGAGGCAGTCACCAGCTCGTCTGACCTGGCCACCAAGGGCCGGGTCCTCGTCGTGGACGACGACGCCTCGCTGGCCGAGATGCTGACCATCGTGCTGCGCCAGGAGGGCTTCGACAGCCAGATGTGCACGCGCGGGGACGAGGCGCTCGACCAGTTCCGCGAGTACCGGCCCGACGTCGTCCTGCTGGACCTGATGCTGCCCGGCAAGGACGGCATCGACGTGTGCAAGGAGATCCGGTCCGAGTCCGGCGTCCCGATCGTCATGCTGACCGCCAAGGGCGACACCGTCGACGTGGTGGTCGGCCTGGAGTCCGGCGCCGACGACTACGTGGTCAAGCCCTTCAAGCCCAAGGAGCTGGTCGCCCGCATCCGCGCCCGCGTGCGCCGCTTCGACGCCACCACCCAGGCCGAGAACCTCCAGGTCGGCGACCTGGTCATCGACGTCGCCGGCCACCGGGTGACCCGGGCCGGCGAGCAGCTCGCGCTGACGCCGCTGGAGTTCGACCTCCTGGTCTGCCTGGCCCGCAAGCCCTGGCAGGTCTTCAGCCGCGAGGTGCTGCTCGAGCAGGTCTGGGGCTACCGCCACTCGGCCGACACCCGCCTGGTCAACGTGCACGTCCAGCGCCTGCGCTCCAAGGTCGAGCACGACCCCGAGAACCCCGAGATCATCGTGACCGTGCGCGGGGTCGGGTACAAGGCCGGCAACGTCTAGGCCCGTGCCGCGCCCCAGCGCCCCGGTGGACCCGGGGGAGGACCCCGTGGACGACGCCGTGGGCAGTGCCTCGTCCGCGCCCGTGGACGACCCCGTGTCCGAGCCCGTCGACGGGGCCGCGCCCTCGCCGCCGGGGCACCGCTGGACCGGGCACCCCAGCCTGCGCGTCCCGGCGACCGGCCTGGCTGCCGGTCCGCCGCACCGGCTGCGTCGCGCCCTGACCTCCTGGCGCCGCTCGATCTCCGCCCGCGTGGTGCTGAGCACCGTGCTGCTGACCCTCGTCGTCGTCGGCGTAGTCGGCTGGTTCCTGCTCCAGCAGACCCGGGACGGCCTGCTGGAGAACCGCATCTCGGCGGTGGTCGCCGAGGCGGCGGACGAGGCCGACGACGCCCGCAACCGGCTCGACTCGGCCTCGGTGACGGACATCGACGCGGCCCAGCAGCAGCGCGAGCTGGTGGAGCCGATCATCCAGCGCGGGCTCGCGCGGGACTTCTCCGTCGTCCTCGCCGCCCCCGGGGACGACGTCGCCGACGGCGTGCCCGGCGGCGCGACCTACACCCTCGGGCTGGACCGCTCGTCGGTGCCCTCGGGGCTGGTGGCGCACTTCGCCGGCCCGGCCGACCCGGCCTGGACCTACACCAGCATCCGCACCACCGACGCGGCCGGTGACGTGCTGGTCGAGCCGGGCATCGTCGTGGGCAGCCAGCTGACGCTGCCGGCCGACGGCCGCACCTACACCCTCTACCTGCTCTTCCCGACCTCCGAGGACGAGGAGACCCTCGACCTGGTCGCCCGCGCGCTGCTCACCGCCTCGGCCCTGCTGGTGGTGCTCGTCGCGGGCGTCACCTGGCTGGTGACCCGGCAGGTCGTCACCCCGGTGCGGATGGCCCGGCAGGTCGCGGAGCGTCTGGCCGCGGGCCGCCTCCAGGAGCGGCTGGAGGTGACCGGCGAGGACGACCTGGCGCGCCTGGCGGGCTCGTTCAACCAGATGGCCACCAGCCTGCAGCGGCAGATCCGCCAGCTCGAGGAGCTCAGCCGCGTCCAGCGCCGCTTCGTCTCCGACGTCTCCCACGAGCTGCGCACCCCGCTGACGACCGTGCGGATGGCGGGCGACGTGCTGCACGACGCCCGCGAGCGGTTCGACCCGGCCACCGCCCGCGCCGCGGAGCTGCTCCAGACCGAGCTCGACCGCTTCGAGTCCCTGCTGGCCGACCTCCTCGAGATCAGCCGCTTCGACGCCGGCGCGGCGGCCCTCGACCTGGACGACGTCGACCTGGTCGGCGTCTGCCGCCGGGTCGTGGACGCCACGCGACCGCTGGCGCAGGCCCGGGGCGTGACGGTGCGCGTCGTCGCCGACGGACCCGTCGTGGCCGAGGCCGACGTGCGTCGCGTCGAGCGGGTCGTGCGCAACCTCGTCTCCAACGCGATCGACCACGCGGGCCCGCGGCGCCCCGGGGGGCCGGTGGAGGTCCTCGTCCACGCCGCCGCCGACGAGCACGCCTCCGCGGTGGCCGTCCGCGACCACGGCGTGGGGCTGGCGCCGGGGGAGTCCGCCCGCGTCTTCGACCGTTTCTGGCGGGCCGACCCCGCCCGCGCCCGCACCTCCGGCGGCACCGGGCTCGGCCTGGCGATCGCCCTGGAGGACGCCCGCCTGCACGGCGGCTGGCTCCAGGCCTGGGGGCGCCCCGGCCAGGGCGCCCAGTTCCGACTCACCCTGCCCCGGCAGACGGGCGAGCCGCTGCGCCGCAGCCCCCTGCCGCTGGTGCCCGACGACGCGGTGGAGCGCCCATGAACCCGTCCCGGGCCCGGCTGCTGCTGGGCGTCCTCCTCGCCCTCGCCTCCCTGGTGCTGAGCGGCTGCATGACCCTGCCCGTCTCCGGCCCGGTCGTCGACGCCGACCTCGGCACCGACGGCACCACCGACCCCGGCACCGTCGCGGCGATCGACGCGCGCGGGCCCGAGGAGGGGCAGAGCCCCTCGGAGGTGGTCCAGGGCTTCCTCGACGCGATGCAGGCGTTCCCCAGCGAGTTGGCCACGGCCAAGCTCTTCCTCGACCCGGCCGTCCGCTCCACCTGGAACCCCGAGCGGACCGTCGTCTACTCCGACGCCTCCCCGCCCGCCGGCGGCACCTACCACCAGCGCGTGACCCTCACCGGGGCCGAGGAGCTGGACGCGCGCGGCGCCTGGCAGGGCCGGCTGGAGGGCGCCGAAGCCGTGCTCGACCTCGAGATGCGCCAGGTCGACGGGCAGTACCGCATCGTCGACCCGCCCGACGCGCTCGTGGTGCCCGAGACGTGGTTCGCCCAGCGCTACCAGCAGGTCTCGCTGTACTTCCTCGACTCCACCGGCTCCACGCTCGTGGCCGAGCCCGTCTACGTCGGCACCGACGAGAAGCTCGCCACCGCACTGGTCTCCGGGCTGCTCGCTGGCCCCGGCGAGGCCCTGCGCGGCGTCGCCCGCACCCTGCTGCCCGCCGACCTCCGCGTCGATCTCTCCGTGCCGGTGACCGACGGCGTCGCAGCCATCTCGCTGGTCGGGGACCCCGTCACCATGGACGCCGACGACGTGCAGCGGATGCTCTCCCAGCTCTCCTGGACCCTCGGCCAGGGCTCGGACATCACGGCGTTCACCCTCACCATCGGCGGTCAGCCGGTGCGCACCACCGGGGGCGCCGAGACGATCCCGGTCCGCTCCCCGCGCGCCGACGACCCGGGCTACGAGCGCGCCGGGAGCACCCTCTACGGCCTGCGCGACGGCCTCGTCGTGGCGGGCTCGCCCGGCGCCCTGGAGCCCGTCGAGGGGCCGTGGGGCTCGATCGAGTCCGGCGTCGAGGACATCGCGGTCTCGCTGGACGGGATCACGGTCGCCGGCGTGGTCGGCGGCCAGCTGCTCGTCTCTCCGCTGCGCCAGGCCGGCGGGTCCCGCACCCTGCTCACCGGCGAGGACCTCGAGGAGCCCGGGTGGGACCGGCTCGGCCGGCTGTGGGTGGTCGACGAGACCAGCAGCGGCGCCGTCGTGCGCTGGGCGCGCTCCGGCGCCACCGGCACCCTGGACGCGCCCGGCATCACCGGGGAGGACGTCACGAGCTTCCTGGTCTCGCGCGACGGCACCCGCCTCGTGGCGATCGTCGCCCGCGACGGCGGCGACCGGGTCGTCCAGGTCCGGGTGCGGAGCACGCCCCGCGGCCGGCCCGTGGCCGCCGTGGCCACCCAGGTGCTGCGTGGCGACCCGGGGGACCTGCCCGCCACCCTGGTCGACGTCGTGTGGACCTCCTCCACCACCCTGGCCGTGCTGGGCAGCCTCGGGGCCGGCTCCGCGTCGGTCACGCCGCTGGGCGTCGACGGCTCGCCGGTCACCTCGGCCACGCTCACCTCGGCCGTGACCGGGTCGCGCCACCTGCTCGGTTCCTCGATCGAGGGGACGTCGGTCTTCGCGGTCACCCGAGGCGGTCTCGCCGACCTCTCGGTGCCCGTCCGCTCCCCGCGGACCAGCACCGACGGCGCCACGGCCCTCACGTACGCGGGCTGAGCGGGCCGCTCCTCGTCCAGCCGTACAGCCCCCGTCCACTCCCCGTCCACAGGGCCGGCCCGCAGCAGGGCGATCCCCAGCCGCTCGGCAGCACCGCCCACCTGTGCGCGCGAGCACCCAGGCTGGGCGGATGAGCACGAGCGAGGCCGGCTGGTTCGGCGACGTCCTGGCCGACCTGCTGCTCGGTGGCTCCTGCGTGGGCTGCGCCCGCCGCGGGCGCACCTGGTGCTCCGCCTGCGCGGCCGACCTCCTGGCGGACGACGGCCCGCTGCTGCCCGGCTGCCGGCCGGCGCCCACCACTCACCCCGTGCCGCGGCTGCGGGCGGCCGCGGCCTACGCGGGCGCGGTGCCGGCGCTCGTCGTCGGCCACAAGGAGCGCGGCCTGCCCGGCCCGCGGGCACCGCTGGCCGGCCTCCTGGCCGCGGCGGTCGAGGCGGTGCTGGAGCCGGTGCTGGAGCCGGTGCCGGAGCCGGCGCCGGAGGGAGCCGCTCCCGACGACCGGCCCGCTCCGCCGCTCCTGCTGGTCCCGGTGCCCTCGCGGCCCTCGGCGGTGCGCGCCCGCGGCCGGGACGCGACGGCCGACCTGGCCCGCGCGACGGCCGGCGTGCTGCGGCGCCGCGGCCGGCGGGTCGCGGTGGCACGGCTCCTGCGGACGCGGCCCGGCCTGCGCGACCAGGGCGGGCTCGACGCGGCCGCCCGGGCGCAGAACCTCGACCGCGGGCTGGCCGCCCCGGCGCACCTGCTGGCGCGCCAGGCCCGCCGGCGTCCGGCGGTGAGCGGGGTCGTGGTCTGCGACGACGTCGTCACCACCGGTAGCACCCTGGCGGCCGCGGCGCGCGTCCTGCACGGCGTCGGGCTGCCGGTCCTGGGCTGCGCCACGGCGGCCGCCACGGCCCGGACGGCGGCCTCCCCGACGTCCGGTGCGCGACCCGGTTCGTCTCGGTGAACGAACGTCGGGCCCCTCGTCCCTTCCCTGCGGGAGGGCCGGGACCTATCGTCTTGTCATGGAGTCCACCCGGGTCCGTGGTTGCGCCGCCGAGGCGCTCCGGCGAGTCCGGTTGCCCCGGCAGCAAGCCGATGCCAGTCGCAGGCGAAACGGCCCACGTAACCGTCGAGAGACGGGATCACGGTGCGGCTTAGACGTAAGTCCTGCCCCGGTCCGGGCGTCAGATGCGCCCTCTCCCGGGAGAAGGTCAGTAGTGGCAGAGAAGCTGCGAGAGCCTCAGCAGGCGACTGTGGGGACGAAGACCAGGTCGGCCGGGTGGACTCCCCTGAGCCCCCGCACGACCGGGACGGGGCCGGATGCCTCGTGCCCGGACGGCGGGTCCGCGGCACCGGGCGCCGTCGGCGCCCAGGAGGTGCCGCGGGACACCTGAGGAAGCCAACGGCGCACCAACCCCGCGGTGCGCGCTGAGGAGGTTCACCATGGAAATCGTCGTCACCGGTCGCCACTGCGAGATCAAGGACTCGTTCCGCGGCCACGTCGAGGAGAAGCTCGCCAAGCTCGAGAAGCACGACCACCGCATCATGCGCGTGCACGTCGAGGTGGAGTGCGAGCAAAACCCCCGCCAGTCCGAGCGCGGCGTCCACGTCGAGCTCACCGCCTTCTCCAAGGGCCCCGTCATCCGTGCCGAGGCCGCCGCCGACGACAAGATGGGTGCCCTGGACCTCGCCCTGGACAAGATGGCCGCCCAGATGCGCCGGGCCGCCGACCGCCGTCGCGTCCACCGCGGCCGCCGCGCCCCCGTCTCCGTGGGCCAGGCCACCGCGGGCCTGCCGACCGGCCTGCCCGAGGGCATCCTCGACGGCACGATCGAGACCGACGACGACTCCACCACCCGCAAGGTCGGCTCCATCGAGGTGATGGGGGACGGTCCGCTGGTGGTTCGCGAGAAGAGCCACCCGGCCGCCGCCATGACCCTCGACCAGGCGCTGTACGAGATGGAGCTGGTCGGCCACGACTTCTTCCTCTTCGTCGACAAGGAGTCCGAGCGCCCGAGCGTCGTGTACCGGCGCAAGGGCTACGACTACGGCGTCATCTCCCTCGACCTCGGCGACGAGTGACCCGCTGAGCCCCTGACCCACGGGGCCCACGACGGGTCCCACCCCGGGTCCCACGACGGGGGTCGGTCCGCACCGGACCGGCCCCCGTCGGCCGTCCGGACGACCCGTCCGGGCCCCCACGACTGACACCTGCGGGCTGGTCCAGCTGCTCCACACGCGGGGGAGAGGGCCACGTCAGGGGGCCCGTTCGTGCCATGATGCCGCCGTGCCCCCTCTCCCCGACCCGTCCGAGCGCGAGCCCGTCCGGGTGCTCGTCGTCGACGACCAGGAGCTCTTCCGCCGCGGCCTCGTGATGCTGCTCGGCGTCGAGGAGGGCATCGACGTCGTGGGCGAGGCCGGCGACGGCATCGAGGGCACCACGCTCGCGATCAGCACCGCGCCCGACGTGGTGCTGCTCGACGTGCGGATGCCCAAGCGCACCGGCATCGAGGCCTGCCAGTCGATCAAGGAGGCCGTCCCCACGGCCCGGATCGTCATGCTCACCGTCTCCGACGAGGAGGCCGACCTCTACGAGGCGGTCAAGAGCGGGGCCTCCGGCTACCTGCTGAAGGACTCCTCCATCGACGAGGTCGCCCAGGCCGTCCGCGTGGTCGCCGACGGCCAGTCGCTGATCAGCCCCTCCATGGCCGTCAAGCTCATCGACGAGTTCAAGCAGATGAGCAAGCCCGAGCGCGAGCACGTGCCCGGCCTGCGGCTCACCGAGCGCGAGCTCGAGGTGCTCCGGCTGGTCGCCACCGGCAAGAACAACCGCGAGATCGCCAAGGACCTGTTCATCTCCGAGAACACGGTGAAGAACCACGTCCGCAACATCCTGGAGAAGCTCCAGCTGCACTCGCGCATGGAGGCCGTGATGTACGCGGTCCGCGAGAAGCTGCTGGATCTCCCGTAGCGCTCCGCCCGAGGGGCGAGGGCGAGCGCTGCGGAGATCATTGGTGGTCGAGCGAGCGGCACGACCGAGCCTGCGAGGTCGTGACCCGCGTGTCGAGACCCGGTCTGCGGTGGGTCTCAGTGGTGGGAGACGGTCGCTGCAGACCAGGGGCGCCCTCGAGCGGGGTTCGTGACGGCACGTTCTGTGACGGCAGGGGCCGTCGGCTCGCGTCTGTCGGCGCCGTGGTCGATGATCCGGCTGTGCCGCCGACGACCCAGACCCTGTCCCTAAGCCAGGCGCGCCGGGTGGCGCTGGCGGCCCAGGGGTTCTGCGACCCCCCGCACGCGACGCCGACGATGCGGACGCTGACCCGCACCGTCGAGCGCACCGGCGTGCTGCAGGTCGACTCCGTCAACGTCCTCGAGCGGGCCCACTACCTGCCGCTGTACTCGCGCATGGGCCCCTACGACCGCGACCTGCTGCCGCGGGCCGCCGGCCGACGCCCGCGCCGGCTCGTCGAGTACTGGGCGCACGTCCAGGCGCTCATGCCCGTCGAACTGTGGCCCGTCATGGCGCACCGCATGTCCCAGTATCGTGCGGGCCGCGGCAAGTGGTGGAAGGACCTCGAGGACGACCTGATCGCCCGGGTCCGCGCCGAGGTGGCGGCGGCGGGCCGCCCCGTCACCGCCCGACGGCTCGAGCCGATGCTCGGCGGCGGCGCCCGCAACCGCGACCACTGGGGCTGGAACTGGTCCGAGGCCCGCAAGGCCCTCGACTACCTCTACATGGGCGGTGAGCTGGCGATCGCCGGTCGCACCAGCCAGTTCGAGGTGCTCTACGACCTGCCCGAGCGCGTGCTGCCCGCCGAGGTCCTGGCCCTGCCGGTGCCCCCGCCCGCGGAGGCCGCCCGCACCCTCGTGCTCCGCGCCGCCCGCAGCCACGGCGTGGCGAGCGTCGGCGACCTCGCCGACTACTACCGGATGCGCAGCGCCCGCGGCGGCGTCGAGACCCCCAGCGCGATGCCGCCGGTGGCCGACGTCGTCGACTCCCTGGTCGCCGAGGGCGAGCTGGAGCCGGTCGCGGTCGAGGGGTGGACGCGGCAGGCCTACCGCGCAGCCGGGTCTCGGCTGCCCCGGCGAGTGCCGGCCGCCACGCTGCTCAGCCCCTTCGACCCGGTGGTGTGGGAGCGCGACCGGGCCCTGCGGCTCTTCGACTTCCACTACCGGATCGAGATCTACACCCCGTCCGACAAGCGCGTGCACGGCTACTACGTGCTGCCGTTCCTGCTCGGCGAGGAGCTGGTGGCCCGCGTCGACCTCAAGGCCGACCGACGCGCCGGTGGCGGCGGGCTGCTCCTCGTCCGCTCCGCGTGGGCGGAGGACGGGGCGCCGGGGGAGACCCCCGACGCGCTCGCGGCCGAGCTGCGCCGGATGGCGTCCTGGCTGGACCTCGATGACGTCCTGGTGGAGCCCCGCGGCGACCTCGCGCCCGCGCTCACCGCGTCGCTCGCAGGCCGTTGACGGCGGCCACCATCCTGAAGGTTCGCTGAGCGTCAGGCGCGACCGTGCGCCCGACGCGGGCGAACCTGCGGGCTCGGGTGGGTGAGGACCACCCTCCTGGGTAGAGTGGACGACGCCGTCCTGCGCCCCCACACGGGTGGCGGGGTCCGGCGCGCGACCACCCGGCACCCGCCCGGGGCGACACCACCGATCAGGGAGCAACCACCGCCGTGCCGATTCTGGACAAGCTGCTGCGGATGGGCGAGGGCAAGATCCTGCGCCGTCTCGAGGCCGTGGCCAAGGGCGTCAACGCCATCGAGGACGACTTCGTCGCCATGAGCGACGAGGAGCTCCAGGGGATGACGGCGGAGCTCCGCAAGCGCCTGGACGAGGGGGAGACCCTCGACGACCTGATGCCGGAGGCCTTCGCCACCGTCCGCGAGGCGTCCAAGCGGGTGCTCGGCATGCGCCCGTTCGACGTCCAGCTCATGGGCGGCGCCGCGCTGCACCTGGGCAACATCGCAGAGATGAAGACCGGTGAGGGCAAGACCCTCGTCGCGACGCTGCCGGCCTACCTCAACGCGCTCGCCGGCAAGGGCGTGCACGTGGTCACGGTCAACGACTACCTGGCCAAGTACCAGTCCGAGCAGATGGGCCGCGTGCACACCTTCCTCGGTCTCACCGTCGGCGTGATCCTGCCCGAGATGACCCCGGCCGAGCGCCGCGAGGCCTACGCCTGCGACATCACCTACGCCACCAACAACGAGCTCGGCTTCGACTACCTGCGCGACAACATGGCCTCCTCCCTGGAGGACTGTGTCCAGCGCGAGCACTTCTTCGCCGTCGTCGACGAGGTCGACTCGATCCTCATCGACGAGGCCCGCACGCCGCTGATCATCTCCGGCCCCACCCAGGACGAGGTGAAGTGGTACGGGGAGTTCGCGAAGATCGTCAAGCGCCTGGTCAAGGACGAGGACTACGAGGTCGACGAGAAGAAGCGCACCATCTCGGTGCTCGGCCCCGGCATCACCAAGGTCGAGGACCACCTGGGCATCGAGAACCTCTACGAGGCCGAGAACACCCCGCTGATCTCGTTCCTCAACAACGCGATCAAGGCCAAGGAGCTCTTCCGCAACGACAAGGAGTACGTCGTCCTCAACGGCGAGGTGCTCATCGTCGACGAGCACACCGGCCGCATCCTGGCCGGCCGCCGCTACAACGAGGGCCTGCACCAGGCGATCGAGGCGAAGGAGGGCGTCACCGTCCGCGAGGAGTACCAGACCCTCGCCAACGTGACCCTGCAGAACTTCTTCCGCCTCTACGACAAGCTCTCCGGCATGACCGGCACGGCCATGACCGAGGCCTCCGAGTTCGACAAGATCTACAGCCTCGGCGTCGTCCCGATCCCGACGAACCGGCCGATGGCGCGCATCGACCAGGCCGACCTCGTCTACCGCACCGAGGAGGCGAAGTACGAGGCCGTCGCCGAGGACATCGCCGAGCGCCACGAGAAGGGCCAGCCCGTCCTCGTCGGCACCGTGAGCGTGGAGAAGTCCGTGCTGCTGGGCGATCTGCTCAAGCGCAAGGGCGTCAAGCACAACGTCCTCAACGCCAAGATGCACGCGGACGAGGCCAAGATCGTGGCCCTCGCCGGTCACCGCGGCGCCGTCACCGTGGCCACCAACATGGCCGGTCGCGGCACCGACATCATGCTCGGTGGCTCCGTCGACTTCCTGGCGGACGACGACCTGCGCAAGCGCGGCCTCGAGCCGCTGGGCGAGACCGCCGAGGCCTACCAGGCCGCCTGGCCCGAGACGGTCGAGAAGATCAAGAAGCAGGTCGCGGCCGAGCACGACGAGGTCAAGGAGCTCGGCGGCCTCTACGTCATCGGCACCGAACGCCACGAGTCGCGCCGCATCGACAACCAGCTGCGCGGTCGTTCCGGCCGCCAGGGCGACCCGGGCGAGTCCCGGTTCTACCTGTCGCTGCAGGACGAGCTGATGCGGCTGTTCAAGTCCGACTGGGTCGACCGGGTCCTCCAGGTCATGAAGATCCCGGACGACGTCCCGATCGAGAACAAGCGCGTCACCAGCGCCATCGCGAACGCGCAGGGCCAGGTCGAGTCCCAGAACTTCGAGTCCCGCAAGAACGTCCTCAAGTACGACGACGTCATGGACCGCCAGCGCAAGGTGATCTACGGCGAGCGGCGCGAGGTGCTCGAGGGTGCCGACCTGCGCGAGCAGGTGCGGACGTTCATCGACGACGTGGTCACCGGCTACGTCCGTGGCCACGGCGGCGAGTTCGCCGAGGAGTGGGACCTCGACCAGCTGACCCGCGACCTCACCGCCGTCTACCCGGTCGAGGTCGATCTCGACGCCATGGCCGAGGAGGTCGGCGGGCAGGCGAACCTCGACCAGGACGAGGTCATCGAGGCGCTGAAGAAGGACGCCCACACCGCCTACGACGACCGCGAGGCCGAGGTCGGCGAGGACGTCATGCGCGAGCTGGAGCGCCAGGTGCTGCTCTCGGTGCTCGACCGCAAGTGGCGCGACCACCTCTACGAGATGGACTACCTGCGCGAGGGCATCTACCTGCGGGCCTACTCCCAGCGCGACCCGCTGGTCGAGTACCAGCGCGAGGGCTTCGACATGTTCAACGCCATGATGGACGGCATCAAGGAGGAGGCCATCGGCCTGCTCTTCCACCTCGAGGTCGAGGTGGAGCCGGAGGAGAAGTCGGCCGCCGACCTCCTGACCGTCGCTCCGGGCCTCCAGTCCCCGGTGACGCCCAGCCTCTCGGTCAAGGGCCTGGTCAAGCCGCAGGAGCCCACGAACCTCACCTACTCCGCGCCGGACGAGTCCGGCGACGCCGAGGTCGTGCGCAACGAGCAGGCCGAGGACCCCTACGCCGGCACCGGTCGCAACCAGGCCTGCCCCTGCGGGTCGGGCAAGAAGTTCAAGCAGTGCCACGGCGCCCCGGGCGGCCCCACCGGCCTCACCACCCGCGCGGGCGGCTGAGCACGCCGCGTCGAGCACAACGCGCTGAGCCGGGCCGAGGCCCGGGCACCGGCGCACCACGACGGCCGGACGGGAGCACCCGTCCGGCCGTCGTGCGTCCACCCGTCGTGCGCCCCGTCGCGCGGCGCCGGTGGGTCGGCGCGGCTCAGTCGGCGGGGCCGGCCTGGTCGGCTGGGGCGGGCCGTCGTCCGGCGAGGCGGCCGCGGACCTGCGCCCACCCGTGGGCGGCAGCCGCCGCCGTGAAGTCCCCCAGCGTCTGGAGGACGCGGGTGACCAGGGCGATGGCGGTCGCGTGCCCGACGCCGGTGTGCGGGGCCAGGAGCGCCACCAGGGCCACCTCGCGGGCGCCCACGCCCGCCGGCGCGACCACGACGGCGACGCCGACGACGTAGGCGGCGGCGAAGCCCCCGGTGGCGACGGCCAGCAGCTCCAGCGAGGGCCGGGGAGCCAGCGCGACCACCGACCCGGCGTAGCAGAGCCACGTGGCGGCCATCCGCGCGCACAGCACGGCCATGTCGCCCCAGCCCAGCCCCAGGCGTCCGCCGTGCCGGGCCAGCCGCGTCCCGAGGGCGTCGACCACGGGCGGCGTCAGCGCCGCCAGGCAGAGGACGACGGCGATCGGCCCCGTCCACCGGGGCACGGGGAGCGCGGGCACGCCGGCGGTCACCAGAGCACCGGCCAGCGCCCCCGCGGTCGCCACGTTGACGACCAGGAACAGCAGCCCGGTGGCCACGGCGGTGCGGACCCCGACCCCGTACGGCCGCGCCAGGTCCGCGTGCGCACCCAGCGACCACACCGCGCCCGGGATGTACTTGCCGAGCTGGCCGGTGAAGAAGACCCGCGGACCCTCGTACGGGGGCAACCGGTGGCCGAACCCCCGCAGCAGACGGAGCCAGGTGCCGGCCGTCAGCCACAGCCCCACCAGGACGCAGGCGGCCGCGCCGGCCAGGTCGAGCGGCCGCACCCCGGTGAGCGCCGCGACGAAGTCACCCCAACGCCCGCGGAGGCCGACGCCGGCGCACGCGAGCACCGCGAGCACGAACAGGACGCGGACGGCGACGCGCAGGCGCGCCCGCGAGGGAGAGGGACGCGCGGGCACCGCGGTCTGGGTGCCGGTCTCGGTGCCGGTCTGCCCGTGGGCCGTCGTCCTCACGCGCGGCCCCGCCCGAGCTGCCCCAGCCTGCGCGCGTGCACGACGAGCTCGGCGAGCAGCCCGAAGCCGGCCACCTGGACCCCCAGCACCAGCAGCAGCGCAGCGCCGAGCAGGGCGCCTCCGTCGGCGCCAGGGCCACCGGTGACGGCGGGCGGGAGGGCGAGCAGCAGCAGGAGCACGGCCCCCAGCAGTGCGGCGACGGCGCCACCGGTCGCGACGGCCCTGGCCGGGCCTCGGCCCGGGCCGTCGAGCAGGAGTCGCAGGGTGAGCAGGTCGACGAGGCTGCGCCAGCGCCGGAGCAGGGCGCTCGCCTCCCGCGCCCCCGGCGCACGGCCGGACCCGCCACCGGACCCGCGACCGGTCGAGCCACGGTGCGGGCGTCGGGGCGGGCGTCGGAGGGGACGGTGCACGGGCACCTCGGTGACGCGGTGGCCGAGCCCGAGGGCGACGACGCCGAGATGACGGTGCACCTCGCCGTGCAGCAGGGGTGCGACGTCGGCGGCCACCTCGGCGCGCATGGCCCGGAAACCGCTGCGAGCCCGGCCGCGGACGCCGGTCACCAGGTCGTGCCCGGCGTCCAGCGCCTCGAGCAGGTGCTCCAGGTCGGTCGGGTCGTCGCGGCCGTCGGGGTCGAGCACCACGACGCAGGTGGCACCACCGCGCAGGGCGTGGGCGATCCCGACCCGCAGCGCCGCCGACGTGCCGACGCAGGTGCGAGGCGTCACCAGCTCCAGGCTGGGCAGGTCCAGCATCAGGGCCCCCACGGCTGCCGCCACCTCGGGACGAGCGCCGTCGTCGACCACCAGGACGCGGCCGTGCGGGTCCGCCGTCCCCACCTCGCCCACGACACGCGGCAGCAGGTCGCGCAGGCCCTCGGCCTCCTCGGGGCTCGGTGCCACCACCCACAGCATCGGGTGCACCTCCGGGACGGGTCGTGGCCGTCTGACGGGCAGGACGGCGGGTGTCTCGGATGGTGCTGGTGGGACCTGAACGTCTCGTGACGTGGCTGTGGCGAGTCGGCGAGGAACGGACGGCGGGCCGGTCCTCAGGCAAAGCCGCGGCCGGTCCTCAGGCAAAGCCGCGGCCGGTCCTCAGGCAAAGCCGCGGCCGGTCCTCAGGCAGAGCCGCGGCCGGTCCTGAGGCGAGGCCGTGGCCCGGTCCTCAGGCGAAGTCGAGGGCCGTGCACAGCCACCGGTCGGTCGGGAGGCTGCGTCGCTGCTCGAAGCGGGCGGCGAGGGCGCGCGAGCGACGGCCGTGCCGCACGTGCACGGCCAGCTCCAGCACCCCGGCCACCGGGTACCCGGCGTGGGTGGAGACCACCTGGGCGCGCGGGGTGGACCCGCGGGCGTGCTCCCGGTCCAGCTGCGCTCCCACCAGCTGGGCGCGGCGCACCAGGTCCGCCTGGACGTCCTGGGCGGTCCAGCGCGCGAGCTGCGCGGCCGGTCGGGTGCCACCGACGATCTCCAGCGCCGCCTGCACCACCTGGCGTGCCCACCGCTCGCAGCCCTGTCGGGCGGGGCGGTCGAGCGGGACGACCGGAGCAGGGGCGGGCTCGTCGTCCGGCAGGCGCTCGAAGCCGTCGGCGGGCGCCGGAGGACGGTGCCCCAGGTCCAGCGCGAGCGTGCCCTGGACGGGGCCGCTGGGCAGCCCGGCGCGCCAGCGGGCCTGGTCGACGGCGATGACGGAGTCCCGCGCGTCGCGGGCGGCCTGGACGGCGGCCGTCTCCGCCCGCTGCTCGTCCCGAGCGATCGAGGCGAGCAGGAACGCCTCGAGCGGGCCGGGCACGTGGCCGGCCTCGGGCTTCCAGGCGGGGCGGCGCCCGCGGGGCGCCGCCGGGGACGGCTCGTGGACCGGCGGGTGGGAGGGCTGGTGGGTGGGCCGCTGGGTCTGGTGGGGCTGGACGAGGGCGTGCGGCATCGCGGTCATGTCGACTCCGAGAGGTCGAGGGCGGGGAAGGGAGAGGTGGCGGGGCGCACCAGCGCCCCGGGAGGTCCGTCAGACGGGGAGGACGAGCACTTGGCCCGGGAGGACGAGGTCCGGGTCCGCGCCGATCTCGGCGCGGTTGGCCGCGTGGAGGCGGGCCACGTAGGCAGCGACGGCGACGTCGTCGTGGGCGTCGCCCCCGCGCCGCAGGTGTGCCTCGGCGATGTCCCAGAGGCAGTCACCGGTGCGCACCAGGTGGGTGCCGCTGGGAGCGGGTCGTGCACGAGGCGCGGGGGAGGCGTGCGTGGCGGCCCGCGCGGCGGCCGGGTCGCCGCTGCGGGTGCGGTCGCCGAGGCCGGCGCGCTGCGGCAGGGGCAGCCCCGAGAGACCGGCGACCCCGGTGATCACCGTGGCGGAGCCCGTCGTCGCCGAGGTCTGCGCCCCGGAGGCGTGCAGACCGGCCTGAACCGTGCCGGCCTGGGTGGGGGTCGCGTGGGCGGTGCCGGCGAGGCCGGTCGCGCCGACGACCCCGACGAGGCCCACGCCCAGGCAGCGCAGCACCAGGCCGCGCAGCGCGGAGGGGACGCCCGGCACCCGGGCCGCGGCCGCCCCGCGGGCCGCCTGCAGCGTGACCGCGGTGGTGGCCAGCCACGCCCAGGCGAGGCAGACCAGCAGGGCGGCGGTGCAGCCGGCCACGAGGACGTCGGAGAACGCGCCGGGCTGCGCGGCCAGGGCTGACGGGTCGGCCAGGTCCACGAGCGTCGAGGCGACGAGCCCGGGCCGCAGGGCAGCGACGAGGGCGCCGACGAGCGCGGTGGCGCCGACCTGCACCGCCAGGCAGCGGGGCAGCGACGCGCGAGTGCTGGAGGTCATCCCGAGATCCTCACGATCCTTGCGTTTGCGTGCGTTTGTCTCATTCAACGTGCGTCAAGCGACGATGACAACCCGTTCTCCACAGAAATCGCACGATCGCGTCGAAAAAGTGAGTGAGGGACGTCAAGTAGACGCAAACGCAAGCAAACGTAGGTGTGCGCGTGTGTCAGTGGAGCCCGGACGTGTGGGAGGGTGGGCCCATGGCGTGGGAGGACGAGCTGTTCACGTTCCTCGACGACCTCGAGCAGCAGGCGGAGGCGGCCTACGCCGCCGAGCGTGGCCTCGAGCTGGCGGACCGGGCACGCGCCGAGTACGCCTCCGTGGCCCTCGCCGGACGTCTGATGGCGAGCGTGGGGTGCGAGGTCGGCCTCCGGGTGGAGGGCATCGGCCGTCTGCGCGGCACCCTGGACCGGGTCGCCGACGGGTGGCTCCTGCTGTCCGGCCCGGCGCAGGACTGGGTGGTCCGCCTGCCCGCGCTCCTGGGCGTGGACGGCGCCTCCGAGCGGGCGGTGCCCGACGTGGCCTGGCCGGCCGCGTCCCGCCTGGGGCTGGGCTCGGCGCTACGACGTCTGGCGGACGCGGGGGAGCGGTGCGTGCTGCACCTGCGCGACGCGGCGCGGCACGAGGGAGTGGTGCTGCGGGTCGGCGCGGACTTCGTCGAGCTCGCGGAGGGCGAGGCGCGACGGGTGCTGCTGGTGCCGTGCGAGGCGCTCGCGGCGGTCAGCAGCAGCGAGCGCTGAGCCGGGGGAGCCGGCTCAGGTGGCCTCGTCGTCGTAGGGCGGCACCTCGCCGTCCGCGAGGCTGTCGTCCTCGTCCGGATCGTCGTCCTCGTCGTCGTCCTCGAGCGCCTCCATCACGTGCTTGCGCACGATCTGGCGGGGGTCGAGGTCACGCAGCTCGAGGTCGGCGTACTCCGGCCCGAGCTCCTCGCGCAGCTCGTCGCGGGCCTGGTTGGCGAACCGACGGGCGATCTTCACCCACTGCGCCGCCTGCTTCGCGAGCTCGGGCAGCTTGTCGGGGCCGAAGACGAAGATGGCGACGACGGCGATGACCGCCATCTCGGGGAGCCCGATGTCCAGGATCAGCGGGACGACGGGGTGGAGGCCGGGCACGAGGACAGCCTAGGCCGCAGGTGGATCAGAACTTGTTCTGGGGCGTCAGTCCGAGCTGCATCCCGGCGAGACCTCGGCCACGTCCGGCCAGCCGCGCCGCCACGTCCGCGAGCACCCGGGCCGAGGGAGCGGACGGGTCCGCGTCCACGACGGGCTTGCCGTCGTCCCCGCCCGTGCGCAGCGAGGTGTCGAGCGGGATCTCGCCCAGGACGGGCACGTCGTAGCCGAACCGCTCCGAGAGGGTGGCCGCCACGCGGGGGCCACCACCGGTGCCGAACACGTCGATGCGGTGGTCGGTGCCCTCCGGGGTGCAGTGGGGGCAGGGCAGGTAGCTCATGTTCTCCACGACGCCCACGACGCGCTGGTGCATCATCGAGGCCATGGTGCCGGCGCGCTCGGCCACCTCGGCGGCGGCCTCCTGCGGCGTGGTCACCACGACCACCTCGGCGCCGGGCAGGTGCTGGCCCAGCGAGATGGCGATGTCGCCGGTGCCCGGGGGCAGGTCGAGCAGCAGGACGTCGAGGTCGCCCCAGTAGACGTCGGCGAGCATCTGCACGAGCGCACGGTCGAGCATCGGGCCGCGCCACGCGACCACCTGGTCGCGGCGGGGCTTGAGCATGCCGATCGAGATCACGGAGACGCCCGAGGACGTCGGCACGGGCATGATCAGGTCGTCGACCTGGGTCGGGCGCGAGTCGGCGACGCCCAGCATGGCGGGCACCGAGTGGCCGTAGATGTCGGCGTCGACGAGGCCGACCTTGAGGCCCTGCTTGGCCATCGAGACCGCGAGGTTCACCGTGACGGTGGACTTGCCGACGCCGCCCTTGCCGGAGGCGATGGCGAAGACCTTGGTGAGGTTGCCGGGCTGGGCGAACGGGATCTCCCGGGCGGGCTGGCCGCCGTTGAGGGTCTCCTTGAGCTGGGCGCGGTCCTCGTCGGTCATCACGCCGAGGGTCAGGTCCACGTCGACGACGCCGTCGACGCCGCGCACGGCGGCCTTCACGTCGCGGTCGATGGTGTCCTTCAGCGGGCAGCCGGCGACGGTCAGCAGCACCGTCAGGGAGACGCCGCCGTCGTCACCGACGGAGACGTCGCGCACCATCCCCAGCTCGGTGATCGGACGCTTGATCTCCGGGTCGTTCACCGTGGCCAGTGCGGCCTGGACCTGCTCCAGCGAGACACTCACAGCACCCGAGCATAGGAGCGGCCCCCCACCCGGACCCCAATCGAGGTGAAGGAACGCACACGACGACCCGGGGACGCGGCGGTGACCAGGCAGGGTCCGGCCGGGGATCGGGCGGGGATCGGGCGGGGATCAGGCGGGCGGCCGGGGCCGCTTGCGCTCCTTGGTCCGGTCCCGCGGGCGGTCGTCGTCGCGGTCCTCGCGCTGGTCCTCCATCTCGGCCAGCAGCGAGCGCAGCTCGGAGCGCACGAAGTCGCGGGTGGCGACCTCGCCCAGGCCCATCCGCAGCGACGCGACCTCGCGGGCGAGGAACTCCATGTCGGCGTGGGCGCGGGCGTCGGCCTGCCGGTCCTGCTCGGCGACCACCCGGTCCCGTGCCTCCTGCCGGTTCTGCGCCAGCAGGATCAGCGGCGCCGCGTAGGAGGCCTGGAGGCTGAGCATCAGGGTGAGGAAGATGAACGGGTAGCCGTCGAAGTGCCAGCCGGCGGGCGTGACGGCGTTCCACACCACCCACACGACCACGAACCCGGTCATCCACAGCAGGAACTGCGCGGTGCCCATGAACCGGGCGAACTGCTCCGCGAAGGTGCCGAAGGCGTCGGGGTCGTAGGCGGGGCGGCGCACCAGCTGACGGCGCGCGTCGCGGGGAGTGTCCAGCCGCGAGATCTCGTGCCGGCGCTCCCACCGGCTCTCGCCCCGGGTGTCGCGGCGGCCGTCGCCGCGGCCGTCGCGTCGCGAGTCGCCGCGCGGGTCGCGCGCCTCGGCGCGGCGGGCCAGCCGCTCGCGCAGCGAGTCCTTGAGGGCGGCGGTGTCGAGCGGGGAGTCGGAGCGGTCGCCGTCAGCCACGACGTCCTCCCTGGGGCCGGCCCAGCGGCGTCGGTGCCGTGGGGATCGAGCCGCGCCGGGGCGCGGCGTCGCGCCAGCCCTCGGGCAGCAGGTGGTCGAGCAGGTCGTCGACGGTGACCGCACCGAGCAGGTGCCCCGCCTCGTCCACGACGGCGGCGGCGACGAGGTTGTAGGTGGCCAGGTAGGCGGCGACGTCGTCCTTGCCCGCCTCGGGGCGCATGGGCTCCATCTCGTCGTCGAGCACGCCGCCGATCAGGGTCGAGGGCGGCTCGCGCAGCAGGCGCTGGATGTGCGCGACCCCGAGGAACTTGCCGGTCGGCGTCTCCAGGGGAGTGCGGCAGACGTAGACCTGCGAGGCCAGCGACGGCGTGAGGTCCGGGCGGCGCAGGTGCGCCAGCGCCTCGGCGATCGTCGCGTCCGGCGCGAGGACCACCGGCTCCGGCGTCATCATCGCGCCGGCGGTGTCCTCCACGTAGGACATCAGGCGCTTGACGTCCTCGGCCTCCTCCGGCTCCATGAGCTCCAGCAGGGCCTGGGCGGTGTCCGGGGGCAGCTCAGCGATGAGGTCGGCCGCGTCGTCCGGGCTCATCTCCTCCAGGACGTCGGCCGCCCGCTCGTCCTCCAGGGCGGAGAGGATCTCGACCTGGTCGTCCTCGCTGAGCTCCTCGAGCACCTCGGCGAGCCGCTCGTCGCCCAGCGCGCTGACCACGGCGGTACGTCGCTCCGGCGGCAGCTCGTGGATCATCGTGGCGGCGTCGGCCGCGCGCATCTCGTTCAGCGCGTGCAGCAGGTGCGTGGCGCCCTGCGCGGCCTCGCGCCGGCTGAGGCCCTCGACGTCGCGCCACTCGACCACGTGCGTCTGCCCGCGGCGGCGCAGACCCTTGCCGGGCTCCTGGAGCGCGATGCGCGAGATCACCCAGTCGCGGTTGCGGGCTTGCTCCATGCCCACGTCGTAGACGACGCCGGAGGCGCCGGTCTCCTTGATGGTGACGGTGCGGTCGAGCATCTGGCCGATCACCAGGGTCTCGGTGGAGCGCTGCTCGAAGCGGCGCATGTTGAGCAGGCCGGTGGTGTACACGCGCTCGGCGTCCACGTTGGTCACCCGCGTCATCGGCACGAAGATCCGGCGGCGGCCGAAGACCTCGAGGACGAGGCCGAGGACGCGGGGCTGGTGCTCCTCCGAGCGCACGGCCGCCACGAGGTCGCGCACCTTGCCCACCTGCTCGCCCTGCGGGTCGAAGACCGGCAGACCCACGAGCCGGGCGACGTAGACGCGGGACGGGCTGCTGCTCACGACCCAACGCTATCGTCCGCGGCCCCACCCGGTCGTCCGGGCCGTGCGCGCCTGCTCGCCGCCCGGCCGCGCGTGGCACGATGGCGACGTGCGCGTCACCCTCCACGTCGGCCTGTCCCGGGCAGGCACGTCCTACCTCGAGAACCTCATGGCCGACCAGCGCGAGCGACTGCGCGTGGCCGGCACGGTCTTCCCGTTCGTCCACCCGGACGCGCAGCGCGAGGGTGCCGCCGAGGTCCGCGGGGGTCGCCCCGCGCTGGGGCTGGGCCGCGCCGAGGTGGCCGGCACCTGGCGGGCCCTGGCCGACCGGGCCCGCGAGTTCTGCAGCCGCACCGGCGGCAACGCGGTGATCAGCCACCCCCTGCTCTCCGGCGCCACGCCCGAGCAGGTCGCCTGGGCGATCGAGGCGCTGGACGGGCTCGAGGTGCACGTCGCCGTGACGGCGCGGGACCTCGGCCGACAGGCCGTCACGCACTGGCAGGAGCGCGTCGAGGCCGGCTCCACGACCACCTTCGCGGAGGTGGTCGAGACCGAGCTGCGGGCGGACACCGGCCGCGACGCCGGCCCGGACGACGGCGGCCGTCGCCCCGGCTTCTGGCACGCCCAGGACCTGGCCGACACCCTGCGTCGCTGGACCGCCGGCCTGCCCGCCGACCGTGGCCACCTCGTGGTGGTCCCACCGCGCGGCGCCGCCCCGGAGATGCTGTGGACGCGGTTCGCGCAGGCGTGCGCGATCGACGACTCCGCGATCGACGCCCGGGTGCCCGTGCGCGCCCACCCCAGCCTCGGTGCCGGCGAGGTCGCCGCGCTGCGCGAGGTCAACCGGCTGCTCGGCGACCGGGTCGACCGCGCCACGCGGGAACGGCTCGTCCTGCGCGAGTGGGCCGAGACCGTGCTGCCGGCGCGGGCGGGCCGGCCCGGCCACGTCCCCGTGCTCGCGCCCGCCGCCCTGGCGCCGCTGCTGCGCGAGGCCTCCGAGGGCTGGCTGGCCGAGGTGCGGGCCGCGGGCTGGTCGGTGCACGGGGACGCGGCGGCGCTGGAGCCCCTCGTCGCCGGCGCCGGCGCCGGCGACCCCGAGCCCGACCAGCCGGTGCCCGCGGACCTGGACCCCGAGGCGCTCGTGGCCTCGGTGCTGGCGGCCGAGCGGCCGGGCGGTGACCGCCGGCCCGCGCTCGGCGCCGCCGCCCTCCAGCGGCCGTACCCGGCGCAGCCGCGGGTGCGGGAGGCCGGCCCCGGCGGGGTCGTGCCCCCGGCACCGGGACCCGACCCCCGCGTGTAGCCGCCGGGGCAGGCAGGGCGGGCCAGGGCAGGCAGGCAGGCAGGCGGGGCCCGCGGACCATTCCGAGTGACGTGGGTCACCGTCGGGGCGGTTCCTGTGGTTAACCCGCCGGTAATACTGTCCTCGCGACCCGACGACTTCGCCGTGCGGGCGTCCACGCGCCGTCGCGCGGGGCGACCCGGGTGGCGCCACCCGTGGAGGATGAGCCATGCGTCTGTGCTCGACCGAGGGCCTCACCGAGGACCAGACCGAGATCCTGAAGGCCGTGCGGGCCTTCGTGGACAAGGAGATCATCCCGGTCGCCAACGACCTGGAGCACGCCGACGAGTACCCCGCGGAGATCGTCGAGGGCCTCAAGGAGCTCGGCGTCTTCGGCCTGATGATCCCCGAGGAGTACGGCGGCCTGGGGGAGTCCCTGCTGACCTACGCCCTGTGCGTGGAGGAGATCGCGCGCGGCTGGATGAGCGTCTCCGGCGTCATCAACACCCACTTCATCGTCGCCTACATGCTGATGCAGCACGGCACCGAGGAGCAGAAGCAGCACTACCTGCCGCGGATGGCCACCGGCGAGGTCCGCGGCGCCTTCTCCATGTCCGAGCCGGGCCTCGGCTCCGACGTCTCGGCCATCTCCACGAAGGCCACGCGCCTGGACGACGGCTCCTACTCGATCACCGGCCAGAAGATGTGGCTGACCAACGGCGGCACCTCGACCCTCATCGCCGTGCTGACGAGGACCGACGAGGGCGCCGAGTCGGTCTACAAGAACATGACGACGTTCCTGGTGGAGAAGGAGCCCGGCTTCGGCGAGACCGCCCCCGGCCTCACCATCCCCGGCAAGATCGACAAGATGGGCTACAAGGGCGTCGACACCACCGAGGCGGTCTTCAACGACCACCGCGTCGGTGCCGGCCAGGTCCTCGGCGGCGAGCCCGGCAAGGGCTTCTACCAGATGATGGACGGCGTCGAGGTCGGCCGCGTCAACGTCGCGGCTCGTGCCTGCGGCATCGCCTGGCGCGCCTTCGAGCTGGCCGTGGCCTACGCCCAGCAGCGCGAGACGTTCGGCAAGCCGATCGCCCAGCACCAGGCCATCCAGTTCCGGCTCGCCGAGATGGCCACCAAGGTCGAGGCCGCCCACACGATGATGGTGCGTGCCGGACGCCTCAAGGACACCGGCAAGCGGATGGACGTCGAGGCAGGCATGGCCAAGATGCTGGCCAGCGAGTACTGCAACGAGGTCGTCGAGGCGTCGTTCCGCATCCACGGCGGCTACGGGTACTCCAAGGAGTACGAGATCGAGCGGCTCTACCGCGAGAGCGCGTTCATGCTCATCGGTGAGGGCACCAGCGACATCCAGAAGATGATCATCGGCCGCGCGCTGCTCAAGGACTACGCGCTGCCGCGCTGACCCCCGGCCCAGGCTCCGCCCCGGTCGCCAGGCCGGGGCCGGGCCGGGTCAGCCCTCGTCGGAGCCGGTCTTCTCGCCGGCCGCGGGGTCCCAGGGGTGCGTGCCGCCGTCGTGCGTGCGCTTGCCCTGGGGTCGCAAGGCGTCCTCGCCCTCGCGCAGGATCACGTCGAGGGCGTGCACGGCGGCGTCCAGCACGGCCGCGTCGTCGACGTCCGAGGGCTCCACGCCGGGGGTGTCGACCGGGGTCAGCTCCTCCAGGTCGCCGATCACCCGGACGCCGGACTTGCGGACGAGCTGCACCTCGTTCTTCGTGCGCCGACGCAGCCAGCCGGGCACGGTGAAGCCGAGCTTGGCCTCCTCGCGGGCGTGCGCGCCCAGCGTGTGCTTCGAGAGGGCCTTGTAGCGGTGGCGGTACTGGTCGCGCGTGAGGTCCTCGGTGCGCTCGTTGAGCAGCCGCATGAGCAGCGTGGAGTGCAGGCCGAGCGAGGTGTTGCTGCGCGAGGGCGGGGCGAACTCGTCCTCGGTGATGCCGGCGACCTCGCGGAAGCGGTCCCACAGCACGGTCTGGGGCGCGCCGGGCTGCGGGATCGTCACGACGGTGACGTTCTCCTTGCCGAGGGCCTCCGCCCAGCGGGTGACGGCGCGGCCGAAGCCCTGCTGACGCCAGAACTGGGCGCCTGCGGGCGGCTGCTTCGCGCCCTTGGCGGCGATGCCCTCGAGGTACTCGCTCCAGCCCCAGCTGCGACGGTTCTTGATGGTCTCCTGCCACATGGCGGGGATGCCGCGGCCGAGGTCGCGCACGGTGATGACCGCGTGCACGTCGCACCCGGGCAGCTCCTCGCGCAGGCGGCGGATGACCTCCACCTTGGCGGGGCCGAGGTACTCCATGGAGATCACCACGGTGTCCCCCTCGTGCTCGAGGATGCGCGAGCGCAGCTTCTCCCAGGCCCCGGGGAAGCGCTGGAGGGGCAGCTCGAGGAACTCCGAGACGCCCCGGGTCTGCACGGCCCACGGCGTCGGGAACAGCACGCCCTGGTCCAGCAGTCGCTGGTGGTTGGCCTCCATCAACGACTGGAGGTACGTCGTCCCCGACTTCATCAGGCCGACGTGCAGGACCACCCGCTTGCCCATGGACATCCTTCCCCGTGGCGGCCCGGGCGGGTCCGCCCGGGTCCGGCGCATTCTGGCACACCGCGCTGGGCCCCTCAGGGGCGCGGGCGGTCCCCTCCCGGCCGCCGCGGGGCCCAGCGGTGGACGCCCTCGGTGCCGCTGCGCTCGGCGGCCGGTCGGACGGCGTCGTCGCCCTCGCGCAGCAGCGTGTCGAGGGCCCGGACGCCGGCGGCGAGCACGTCGCCCACCGGCACCTCGGTGGGGTCGGTGCCGGGCGTGTCCAGCGGCGCGAGGTCGGCGAGGTCACCGACGACGCGGATGCCGGCGGCCTCCAGCGTCCCGACCTCCTCGCGGGAGCGTGCGTGCAGCCACGGCGGCACGGTGAAGCCGATCCGCCCCGCCTCGTCCTGCTCGCCGAGGGTGTGCTTGGCCAGCGCCTTGAACCGCTGGCGGTACTGCTCCCCGCCCAGGTCCCCGGCGCCCTCGTTGAGCCTGCGCATCAGCAGGGCCTGCGCGGGGCCGAGCGACTCGTTGGCGCGTGCGGGCGGCAGCCAGTCGTCGGCGGGCAGGCCGGAGGCCTCGCGGAACCGGTCCCACAGCGCCGTGGGGCCGGCGCCGGGCGGCGGCACCACGACCACGGTGACGCGGTCGGCACCCACCTCGGTGGCCCAGCGCCGCGCGATCCGGCCGTAGGCGGCGCGGCGCCAGAAGTGGCGGCCCGGGCCGGGCCGGTCCTCGCCGGTGCGGACGCCCTCGACGTACTCCTCCCACGTCCACGTCCGCCTGTTCTTGCAGCTCTCCTGCCACAGGGCGGGCACGCCGCGGCCGAGGTCGCGGGCGGTGATCACGACCTCCACGGGCGCCGGCGCCAGCTCCGCGACGAGGCCGCGGATGCCGGGCGCGCCGAGGTTGGCGAGGAACTCCATGGAGAGCAGCGAGGTGCCCGGGTGGGCGAGCAGCGCGTCGCGCGTGCGCGCCCAGTCACCGGGCTCGCAGTGGGTGAGGCCGAGCAGGTCGTTGACGGCGCGGGCCTGCACGTCCCACGTGGGGCCGGGGAAGAGGACGCCGTGGCCGAGCAGCCGCTCCTGGTTCCGCTCGAGCAGCCCCTGGAGGTAGGTCGTGCCGGACTTCATCAGCCCGACGTGCAGGACGACGCGCTCGGCCACGCGGCCTCAGCCCCGGCGCAGGCGGCGGCCGAGGGCGCGGCGGGCCCGGCGGTACGTCGAGAGGGGAGCCTCGGCCGGGGCGGGCCGACGCTCGAGCGCCTCGACGCGGCCCCGCAGCCGCTTGCGCTGCCCCACGAGCGTGGCGATCTCGTCGCGCTGGTGACGCTCGTGCACGACCATCCGGGCCAGGGCGGCCACCGCGACGGAGGCCACCTCCTCCTCGGTGACGTCCTCGGTGGTGCGGCCCGTCGGAGGAGTCGGGTCGACGAGCAGGTCGTCGAGGTCCCCGACCACGTGGTGCCCGCGCCCGCGCAGCTCCTCGGTGGTCGTGCCGGCGACCTCGGCCATGAACGCGTGGGCCGCGGGCGGGGTGACGAACTTGGTGCCGTTGCCCACTGGGGCCAGCACCCGCCGGGTCACGAAGTCCTTGGTGAGCCGGCGCATGGTGAGGCCGTGCTCCTCGTCGGGGATGGCGGCCTGGAGGCGACGCATCACCTCGACGCCGCCCAGGTCGAGCGACTCGTTGGCGTTGTCGGAGGTGTGGTCGAGGCCCTCGGAGGAGACGCCCATGACGCCCAGGAACTCGCGCCACAGCCAGTCGGAGGGGGCCTTCTTCGGGATGACGACGAGGTGGACGCGCTCGGTCGGCACGCCCTGGGTCCAGCGGTCGAGGATGCGCGGGGCGTCGTGGAAGGTCCAGAACCGGTCGGACCGGTCGGCCTCGATCGTCTCGGCGTACCCCGCCAGGGTCGCCGAGCTGCCCGACTTCACCATCTGCTGCCAGTGCGAGGGCAGCTGGCGGGCGAGGTCGCGCATCGTGAGCACGACGTGCACCTCGTCGGCGACCTTCGCGAGGTCCGCGAGGGCGCCCGCGGCCTGCTCGGCGGTGGCGGGGGAGAACAGCTCGTGGCCGATGAAGGCGTCGCCGTCGAAGGTGCGGACCTGCTCCAGCAGCCGGTCCCAGGTGCCCAGCTCCTCGGGGGTCAGC
This sequence comes from Nocardioides bruguierae, assembly GCF_023656415.1. Taxonomy (GTDB): domain Bacteria; phylum Actinomycetota; class Actinomycetes; order Propionibacteriales; family Nocardioidaceae; genus Nocardioides; species Nocardioides bruguierae. Next base: position 205,017 of record NZ_JAMOIL010000002.1, on the reverse strand, counting down.
TCGTCGAGCACCTCCTGCCGCTGGCAGACGATCGCCGAGCAGTGGAAGTGCCGCAGCAGCCGCTCGCCGGGCAGCAGGAGTCCGCGCTCCTCCAGGGCGTCACGGTGCTTCCAGGTGAGGGACTGCAGGAACGTCGTCCCCGACTTCATCGTCCCCACGTGCAGGAACACCCGCTTGGCCACGTCGCCGCCTCTCGTCAGATCTCGCTCGTCGTCGGTGCCCGCGACGCCGATGGGGCGGTGCGGGCGTGGGCATTCTTGCACCCGGGCCGAGCGAGGGCCGACCCGCCGAGGGTCAGCCGGTGACCTCGACGTCGCGCACCTGGTAGCTGATCTCCTCGTCGGCCATCCGCTCGTCGGTGTCCACGGCGACCGCGGACGGGAAGTCCTGGCCGTCGGGCCAGTCCACCACCACCTGGTCGGCCTCGGTGTCGTTGGCGGCGTCGATGACGTCGTCGAGGCTCACCCAGCGGTAGGCGGGGGCTTCCTGCCCCTTCTCGACGCCGCCGCGGCCGCCGCCGCGCAGGTAGACCGCCGAGACCACCTCGTCGTCGACCACGGTGACCCGCACCGGCGACCCGCCGTCGGGGCAGAAGCAGCCCACCACCAGCGTGTAGGAGTACGACGTCGGCCCGAAGCCGGGGTAGGTGCCCACCGTCGGCTCGGCGGTGGGGCTGGTGCTCGGGTCGGTGCCCGGGTCGGGGGTGGACGAGGCGGTGCCGGTCGAGCCGCCGGTGTCGTCCTGGGCCGCGGGGTCGGCGGCCGTCGTGGTGCCGGACCCCGAGCAGGCGGTGAGCAGCAGCGCGAGCACTGGCCCCAGCACCAGGACCAGGCCCCGTGCGCGGCCCGGCGCCGGGACGGGGGTGACACGGGCGGTGCGGGTGAGCGCGCGGGGGCGGGGTGCGGTCCTCATGCTCCTGGGACGGGGCGCGGCGCCGCGCGGTTCCCCGCCGCGTCCTACCGTGCCGGTCGGCGACGGGAAGGGGCCTGGGCGTGAACCACGCCACTCCGGGCGGGGGTGCCCCGCGCTCGGGGAGTGGTGAGGATGGGGCGTCACCCGCACAGGAGTACCAGAGCCGGTACCGGAGCAGAGGAGTCGGACGTGCAGTTCGGGCGCAGCTACGAGGAGTTCGAGGTCGGCGCGACCTACAAGCACTGGCCGGGCAAGACGGTCACCGAGTACGACGACCACCTCTTCTGCCTGCTGACGATGAACCACCACCCGCTGCACCTGGACTCCCACTACGCGGAGGAGACCACGCAGTTCGGCAAGAACGTCGTGGTGGGCAACTACGTCTACTCGATCCTGCTGGGCATGTCGGTGCCCGACATCTCCGGCAAGGCCATCGCGAACTTGGAGATCGAGTCGCTGCGCCACGTGGCGCCGACCTTCCACGGCGACACGCTCTACGGCGAGACCACCGTGCTCGACAAGTGGGAGTCGACCTCGAAGGACGACCGGGGCGTCGTGCACGTCGAGACCATCGGCTACAACCAGGACGGCAAGGTCGTCTGCCTGTTCCGCCGCAAGGTGATGGTGCCGAAGGAGAACTACCTCGAGGCCCGCGGCGGGGAGCAGCCCGGCCGGCCGGTGCCGCAGCCGGACAAGAACTGGCCCGGACCCGCGGGGGAGTAGCCGCCACCTGCGCCCGCCGGGGCGTCGGTCTTGCCAGGATGGGGCCATGCGACCGACGGCTCTGCTCTCCCGCGACTCCTGGCCCGTCTCCGCGTGGGAGCGCTGGTCGCAGTGGCCGCTGATCTTCTTCTCGCTGGTCTTCCTGGGCGCCTACGCCTGGCCGATCCTCGAGCCCGACCTCTCGCGGGGCGCGGTGGCGGCCTGCAACGCCGTCATCCTCGGCACCTGGGCGCTGTTCGCGGTCGACTACGTCGTCCGGTTCCTGGGCGCGGACCGGCGCGGCCGGTGGGTGCTGCACCACCTGCTCGACCTGTTCATCCTCGCCCTGCCCCTGCTGCGTCCGCTCCAGCTGCTGCGGCTGCTGCTCCTGGTCCGGGTGCTCAACCGGACGGCGGCCGGCACCCTGCGCGGCAAGGTGGGGCTCTACGTGGCCCTCGGCTCCATGCTGCTGGCCCTCACCGCCGCCCTGGCCGTGCTCGACGCCGAGCGCGGGGTGCCCGACGCGTCCATCACCAGCTTCGCCGACGCCATGTGGTGGTCCCTGACCACGATGACCACGGTCGGCTACGGCGACACCTACCCCGTGACCGGCGCCGGTCGCTGGGTGGGGGCCGGGCTGATGGTCACGGGCGTCGCGCTGCTCGGCACCGTGACCGCGACGCTGGCCTCGTGGCTCGTCGACCGGATCACCGGTGAGAACGAGCAGGCGGACGCGGCGGAGCGGGCCGAGGACGAGCGGGCGGACGAGGCCCGCGACGCCGAGACCGCCGCGCTGCGTCGCGAGGTGACGGCCCTGCGCGAGCAGTTGGCCGTGCTGATCGACCGGCTGCCCGCCCCGCCGGTCGGCACCGACCCGGGCCCGGGCTCGCGGACGGGGGAGGAGCCCCCCGCCTGAGCCGGGCCGGGCCGCGCCGCCGGAGCCGCACCGACCGGGACCGCCGACTTGCCTCGTGACGAGCGTCGCTGGCACCGTCGATTGGGTGACCTCGACAACGACGACGGCGTCCACGCCCCGGCCCGATCCCTCCGACCCCGCCGGCGGCGACCGTGGCTTCTTCGGCCACCCCCGCCCCCTGGCGCACCTGTTCGGGGTGGAGATGTGGGAGCGGTTCAGCTTCTACGGGATGCAGGGCATCCTCGCGATCTACCTGTACTTCTCGGTCGCCGACGGCGGCCTGGGGCTGGACCGCGGCGTGGCCGTCAGCCTGGTCGGCGCCTACGGCGGCGGCGTCTACCTCTCCACCGTGCTCGGCGCCTGGCTCGCCGACCGGGTGGCCGGGCCGGAGCGGGTGCTGTTCGGCTCCGCGATCGTCGTGATGGCCGGCCACGTGGCGCTCGCCCTGCTGCCCGGTGCGGCCGGCGTGGGCGTCGGCCTCGTGCTCGTGGCCCTCGGCTCGGGCGGGATCAAGGCCAACGCCACCTCGCTGGTCGGCGCGCTCTACGCCGAGGGCGACCCGCGCCGCGACGCCGGGTTCTCGCTGTTCTACATGGGCATCAACGCCGGCGCGCTCGTCGGGCCGCTGCTCACGGGCCTGCTGCAGAGCCGGGTCGGCTTCCACTGGGGCTTCGGCCTCGCCGCCCTCGGCATGGCGCTGGGCCTGACCCAGTACGCCGTGGGGCGCCGCCACCTGCCGGCGTCCACCGCCCACGTGCCCAACCCGCTCAGCGCCTCCGGCCGCCTGGTCGCCGTGGGCGTGGGCCTCGCCCTGGTCGTCGTCGTGGCCGTCGCGGTGCTCACCGGCCTGCTCACGGCCTCCGACCTGGCGGACGTGACCGCCGTCGTGGTGGTCGTGGCGATGCTGGCCTTCTTCGTGCAGATCCTGCGCAGCCGCGAGATCACCGCCACCGAGCGCAGCCGGGTGTGGGCGTTCGTGCCGCTGATGGCCGCCAACGTGGTGTTCTGGGCGCTCTACCAGCAGCAGTTCACCGTGGTGGCCGTCTACTCCGACGTGCGGCTGGACCGCGACCTGCTCGGCTGGGAGATGCCGATCTCGTGGGTCAACTCGATCAACCCCGTCTTCATCATCGCGCTGGCGCCGCTGTTCGCGGCGGCGTGGACGCGGCTGGGCCCGCGCCAGCCGAGCACGCCCGTGAAGTTCGGCCTCGGCACGGTGCTGATGGGTGTGGCCTTCTGGCTGTTCCTGGCGGTGCCGGGCGGCGAGGGCGCGGCACCCCTGCCGGCGCTGGCGGGCATCCTGCTGGTCTTCACCCTCGCCGAGCTGCTCATCTCCCCGGTGGGCCTGTCGCTGGCCACCAAGCTGGCGCCGCAGCGCTTCGCCACCCGCATGGTGGCGCTGTACTTCCTCTCCGTCTCGCTGGGCACCACGCTCGCGGGCAGCCTCGGCGCCTACTACGACCCCGAGGCCGAGACCGGCTACTTCGCGATCCTCGGGGCCGCCGCGGTGCTGGCCGGGCTGCTCGTGCTGGTCGCGACCAAGCCCATCGGGCGGCTGATGGCGGGGGTCCGGTAGCCGCCCCGGTGGTCCGCCCCGGGCAGGACGGGGGAGAGAATGTCTCCTCGTGAGCATCGAGCACCACGCACCCTTCGCCGCCCCCCTGCCCCACCGGCACGACCCCGAGCTCCCCGAGATGTGGGTCGTGCGCCACGGCGCGACGGAGTGGAGCAAGAACGGCCGGCACACCTCCACCACCGACCTCCCGCTGCTGCCCGAGGGCGAGGACGGGGCCCGCGCGCTGCGCCAGCGCCTGGCCGAGGTGGAGTTCGCGGAGGTCTGGGCCAGCCCGCGTCAGCGGGCGCGCACCACGGCCGCCCTGGCCGGCTTCGGTGAGCCCGAGGTCGTCGACGACCTGCAGGAGTGGGACTACGGCGACTACGAGGGCCTGACCCGCGCCCAGGTGCACGAGGAGCACGACCCCACCTGGGCCGTGTGGACCCACGGCTGCCCCGGCGGGGAGTCCCCCCGCGACGTCGCCGCCCGCCTCGACCGGGTCGTCGAGCGCGCCCGCGCCGCGCGCGGCCCCGTGCTGGCGTTCGCCCACGGGCACTCGCTGCGCGTGCTGGCGGTCCGCTGGCTCGACCTGCCGGTGGCCGAGGGGCGGCACTTCCACCTCGACACCACCACCGTCTCGATCCTGGGCACCGACCGCGGCCTGCGCGAGGTCCGTCGCTGGAACGCCTGAGCCGGCTGGGGCGGGCCTGTGCGCTCCACCGGCCGCGGCCGTGGGCCGCGCACGACTGTTGACGCGGGGCCGCGGTTCGCCGCACCGTGTGCAGGTGAGTGACGCCAGCTGCCCCCGGTGCCCGGCCCCGGTCGGGACGACGGAGCTCGACGGCGAGACCGCGCACACCTGCCCGACGCACGGCGCGGTGGCGCCGCTGTGGCGCGCGGACGCGCTCGACTACGCGGCCCTCGTGGCCCAGGTCGACCTCTCCGACGAGCAGGCCAGCCTCGTCCCGTGGCCCCTGGGCCCCGGCTGGGCCGTGACGGCCCTGGCCACCGCCGGCAGCCCGCGCACGGTCGCGACCCTCGTCGGGGTCTCCGGCACCTCCGCGATCGACGGCCCGGTCGACGTGCTCGTGGTCCACGAGCGCCCCGGCACGGGCCTCGGCGCCCGCTGCGCCGGCGTGCCCGGGGAACCGGGCCCGGAGGCGTTCGAGGCGCCGCCCCTGGTGCGGCTGCGGGCCGAGCACCGTCAGGTCAACCTGTGGCCGGTCTCCACCGGCAGCACCGACGTGGACGTCCTGCTCGACCTGCCCGGCGTGGAGCCGGACGACGACGGTCAGGACCGCAGCGTCCTCGTCGGCGAGGTCGACGGGCAGTGGCTGTGGCTGGTGGTGCGGCCGGCCTCCGCGGTGCTGATGCTGCGCGAGGGCTGGCACCTGCGCGACCTCACCACGCTGGGCCCGGCCCTGGTGCAGATCGGTTTCGGGGAGACCGGCCAGCCCTGGTGAGCGCTCCCGGCTGACTAGGGTGGGGACGTGCGCATCGACCTCCACACGCATTCGCGGGCCAGCGACGGCACGCAGTCGCCGGAGGAGCTCGTGCGCGCGGCCGCTGCGGCGGGGCTCGACGTGCTCGCGCTCACCGACCACGACACGGCCGACGGGTGGGCGGCGGCCGAGGTGACGGCCCGCGACGTCGGCGTCACGCTCGTGCGGGGCATGGAGATCAGCACCCAGCTCGACGGCTGGGGGGTGCACCTGCTCGCCTACCTGCCCGACCCCACCTACCCGCCGCTGGCCGAGCACCTGCGCCGCGTGCTCGAGGGCCGCTCGGGGCGCACGCCCGCCATCGTGGCCCGGCTCAACGCGCTGGGCATCGACCTCACCGTCGACGACGTGGCCCGGGTCTCCGGCGACGCGGCCGCCTCGGGCCGCCCGCACGTGGCCGACGCGCTCGTGGCCCGCGGCGCGGTGCGCGACCGGGACGAGGCGTTCGCCCGCTACCTCAACGCCGGCCGCCCGGCCCACGTCGACCGGTACGCCGCACCGCTGCGCGAGGTGGTGCGTGACGTGGCCGGTGCAGGCGGGGTCAGCGTCATCGCGCACGTCTGGGGGCGCCGCCGCGTCCAGGAGCCCGGCCCCGACCTGCTCGCCGAGGCCGCGTCGCTCGGCCTCACCGGCCTCGAGGTCGACCACCAGGACCACGCGCCACAGGTGCGCACGCGGCTGCGCGACATCGCCCGCGACCTCGACCTCGTCGTCACCGGCTCCAGCGACCACCACGGCACCGGCAAGGTCGACCACGACCTCGGCTGCAACACCACGGACCCCGAGCAGTACGAGCGGCTGCTCGGGGCCGCGCGGGCCGCGGCGGCGGCCTCCGGGCGCAGCACGCCCGCCGTCGTCCGCCCCTGAGCGCCCCCTGAGTCGGCCCCTGAGCCGCCCCTGGCCGCCGTCAGCCCAGGCTGCGCAGGGGGTCGCGGAGGAAGTCGGTGAGGACGTCGGCCCACGTGCGCGGGGCGTCGAGGTGGACGTCGTGGCCGGTGCCGGCGACGGTCACCACCTGGGCCCCGGGCCGCAGGGCGCACATGGTCTCCACCTGGCGGCGGGGCACGGAGGAGTGCTGCCCCAGCACCAGCAACGTCGGGCAGGAGACCTCGGCCCACTCCTCGACGTGCTCGCGGGCGTGCACGTGCGCGAGCGCGCGGGTGAGGGTGGCGGCGTCCCAGGCGGGACGCAGGCCGTCGGCCTGCTCCTCCAGCCCGGCGGCCCAGACCGCGGCCGTGTGCTCGTTGCCGCCGAAGAAGCGGGCGAAGTCCTCGGAGTCGGCGAACGGCACCGGCCAGGAGGCCAGCCAGTCGCCCACGGCCTGCGTCGCCGTGGGGTCACCGCCGCCGAGGCCGGACTCCACCATCACCAGGCTGGAGACCCGCTCGGGCGCCCGCGCCGCCACCAGCATGGCGGTGTGCCCGCCCATCGACTGCCCCACCAGGGAGACGTCGTCGCGGCCCAGGTCGTCGAGCACCGCCAGCACGTCCTCCACGTAGGCCTCGCGGGACACGTCGTCGGGGCGGCGGGTGCTGCCGCCGTGGCCGCGCTGCTCCACGGCGACCGAGCGGAACTCGGGGGAGAGGGCGTCCATGGTCGCCGTCCACTCCCGGGCGTACCCCGCGAGGCCGTGCAGCAGCACCACGGGAGGTGCGTCCGTGGCCTGGTCGAGGAACCAGACCTCGGCGTCCGACCGCTCCACGCGGCCCCAGAGGTCGGGCATGCACCGAGTCTCGCGCGTCGTCAGCGGCGGCCCAAGCCTTGCAGCCGCAGGAGGGCCCGGTCCGGGACGAGTCGGGCCAGCCGCACCAGGGCGCGGTAGCGGCGCGAGGGCACCGAGAGGGCGCGGCCGGCGTCCAGGTCGTCGAGGGCCTCGGCGACCAGGTCGTCGGCGTCGAGCCACATCCAGGCCGGCGCGGAGCCGCGGCCCACGCCCATCCGCTCGTGGAACTCGGTGCGGACGAAGCCGGGGCACAGCGTGGTCACGGTGACCCCGCGGTCGCGGTACTCCGCCGAGGCCCAGGACCCGAACCGGTTCACGTAGGCCTTGGCGGCGCTGTAGGTGCCACGGGGCAGGAACGCCGCCACGGACGACACGTTGAGGACCGCGCCGTGCCCGCGCGCCGCCATGGCGCCCAGGGCGGCGTGGGAGAGCCGCACGACGGCCACCACCAGCACCTCGAGCATCGCGGTCTCGGCCTCGACGTCGTTGTCGCCGAAGCGGCCCTTGAGCCCGAAGCCCGCGTTGTTGACCAGGACGTCGACGGGGCGCTCGGTGGCGGCGAGCCGTGCCTCGACCCGGGCCAGCTGCGCACGGTCGGTCAGGTCGGCGGCCAGCACCTCGACGTCGGTGCCGAAGCGTCGGTCCAGCTCCTCGGCCAGGCTCGCCAGCCGCGCCTCGTCCCGGGCGACGAGGACGAGGTCGTGGCCGCGGGCGGCGAGCTGGACCGCGAAGGAGCGACCGATGCCGGCCGTCGGACCGGTGACCAGGGCGCGGGGGCGGCCGGACGGTGCCTCGGGACCGGGGTGCGTGTCGGGGGCTGTCACCGGACCAGTCAACCACCGCGCGTCGTCCCGGCCGGGCCGCCCACCCGGCCCGTCGGCGCGCGGGTGCACCGCGGCCGTGCCCCGCTGCTGCATAGTGGTCGTGATGACCACGACACTCGCCGTCGCCAACCAGAAGGGCGGCGTCGCCAAGACCACCTCGGTGGCGTCCCTGGGGGCCGCGCTGGCCGAGCTGGGTCACCGCGTCCTGCTCGTGGACCTGGACCCCCAGGCGTGCCTGACGTTCTCGCTGGGCATCGACCCCGAGAACGTGGAGACCTCGATCTACCACGTGCTCACGCAGGGCACCGACGCCGCGGACGTGGTGCTCGAGACCGAGGACGGCGTGGACCTGCTGCCCGCCACGATCGAGCTGGCGCGGGCCGAGGCCGACCTGCTCACCCGGACCGGCCGCGAGCACGTGGTGAAGATGGTCGTCGAGGAGCTCGAGGACGACTACGACTGGGTGCTGCTGGACTGCCCGCCCTCGCTCGGGGTGCTGACGGTCGCGGCCCTCACCGCCGCCCAGGGCGTGCTGGTGCCCCTGCAGTGCGAGACGCTCTCGCACCGCGGCGTCGGGCAGCTGCTCGACACGGTGCACGACGTGCGGCGGTTCACCAACAAGTCGCTGGAGGTCTGGGGTGTGCTGCCGACGCTGTTCGACGGCCGCACCACCCACTCGCGCACCGTGCTCGAGACGATCTCCCAGACCTACTCCCTGGACGTCGTCGAGCCGCCGATCCCCAAGACCATCAAGTTCGCCGAGGCACCGGCTGCCGGTCGCTCGATCCTCGCCACCTCGCGCACCAGCAAGGGCGCCCAGGCCTACCGCGAGGTCGCGGTCAACCTGGTGGAGCGGGCGGCGCGACCCCGCTCGCGCCGCCGCGCGAAGGGCTGAGCCGTGGTCGGTCGCCACACCGCGCCGGTCCGGCCCCGCTGGGGGCGGATCGGGGCCCTCGTCGGCTCGCTGGCCCTCACGCTCGGCGCCGTGCTCGGCGCCGTGGGGGTGCTCGGCAGCACGGAGGAGCCGGCGTCCGCCGAGGTGAGCGTGGCGCTGGACCCGGCTGCCGCGTCGTCAGCCCCGTCGTCCGTGGCCGGCCCGTCGGCCGGCCCGTCGACCAGCGCGTCGACCAACCCGTCGACCAGCCCGTCGGCGTCGGCGTCGGCACCGGCGTCGGAGGAGCCGGTCGAGGAGCCCGTGGAGGAGGAGACCGCGTCCGTCGCGTTCCCCGCGCTCCCGGAGGGCTCCGGCACGGGCCGTCGGGCGGTGTTCTCCGAGTCCGAGCAGCGCGTCTGGATCGTCGGTGGTGCCGGGCGGGTCCGGGCCAGCTACCTGGTCTCCGGCAGCACCCTGGACAACCTCGACCCCGGCACCTACGAGGTGTTCTCGCGCAGCCGCGACGCCACCGGCATCGACGGCTCGACCATGGGCTGGTTCGTCCGTTTCACCCGCGGCCCCTCCGGTGCCGCCATCGGCTTCCACGACCTGCCAGTCTTCGACGGCGAGCGCGTCCAGACGCTCGCCCAGCTCGGCACGCCGCTGTCCCACGGCTGCATCCGGCAGAAGCGCTCGGACGCCCGCGTCATGTGGGACTTCGCGCAGCTCGGGACCACGGTGGTGGTGACGGCGTGAGGCGCGCGGCGCCCGTGCTGGTCGCCGCGACGGCAGTGGTCGGCCTCGCGTCCTGCGGCGTGGTCGACGACCTCGCCGCCGGCGGGGGAGCGCCCGACGCCCTGCCCGTGGCGGACGCGCCGCTGGAGCTCGACTCGCTGCCCTACGTGGTCGGCAACACGCTGCACGCGGACGGACGGGAGGTCGACCTCGGCGGCCGGGTCACCCAGTTCGTCGTGGGGCCGCGCGGCGTGTACGCGGACACCTACGAGGGCACCGTCTTCACCGACCTCGAGACCGTCACGCCGCTCGACGTCGACGTCAGCCTCTCGCCGCTGGTCCTCGGACCGGAGGGGGAGACGCTGGCCCTGGTGGACTTCTCCTCCCGGGTCGCCTCCGCGGCCGTCTACGACCTCGAGTCCGGCGACCTCCTCAACGCCAGCACCCGGGGGATGGGCGACCCCGTCACCGACGACCTGGGCGACCTCTACGAGGAGACCTGGGCCCGGCCCCTCGGGTTCACCGCCGACGCGGTCGTCGTCGAGCCGGCTACCGGCCCCGCCCTCTACCTCCCGCTCGACGGCGGCGCGGCCACCGAGGTGCCGGCGGAGGACCTCACCGAGTCGTGGGCCGACAGCACGATCGTCGACGGCCTCCTGCCGTCCGCCGGCCAGGGCTACGACAGCTTCGACGTGGACCCAGCGACGCTTCCCCCGGTGCTGGTGCGCCGGCACGGCGAGCTCTCCCCGGACCGCACCGCCGCCCTCGTCGACGCCGAGAACCACAGCTGGCGCCCGATCGACGTCGCGAGTGGCACGGCGCTGGACGTCGACCTGCCCGACGGCGCGGACAGGTTCGTGGTGGCGACCTGGACCGACGAGCACACGGTGGTCGGCGGCGCGGCCCTGGGTCGCGGCAGCAGCGCCCGGCTGCGCGGGCAGCAGCGGTTGGTGTCGTGCGTGCTCGAGCCGGGCGGGCGCTGCACGGACCTGGGCAGGACGGTCTCGGGCCTGGCATCGTGGCCGGGACGTCCGTCCACCTGGGGCTGAGGCGGCTCCGGACGACGACGGCCCGTCACCGCGTGAGGCGGTGACGGGCCGTCGGTGCTGCTGGTGAGGGAGAGCCCGCGGGCTCAGCCCTCGGAGGAGCCGCCCTGGCCGGCGCCCTGGCCGCGGCCACGACCGCCGCGACCACGCGAGCGACGGCGACGACGCGGGGCGTCGCCCTCGGAGCCGCCGCTCGGAGCGGAGCCCGCCGGGCCCGAGGACGAGGAGCCGTCGGCGTTGCTGGAGCCGGTGGTGATGGTCGGACCGCCGGTGCGCTCGGCCTTCGGCGCGCCCTCGGTGGCGACGGCCTCGCCGCCGCGGGAGCGGGTGCGCGTCCGGTTGCGGTCGCGACGGGGGCGCTCGCCGCCCTCGCGGGGCTCGCGCTTCTCGCGAGGCTGGGCCGGCTCGGGCGCCTTGATCCGGCCCTTGGTGCCGGGCTCGATGTCGAGCTCGGTGTAGAGGTGCTCGGAGGTCGAGTAGGTCTCGGCCGGCTCGTCGAACGGCAGGTCGAGGGTCTTGTTGATCATCTTCCAGCGGTGCAGGTCCGCCCAGTCGACGAGCGTGATCGCCGTGCCCGAGGCACCCGCGCGGCCGGTGCGGCCGATGCGGTGGACGTAGGTCTTGTCGTCCTCGGGGCAGGAGTAGTTGATGACGTGGCTGACGCCGCGCACGTCGATGCCGCGGGCGGCGACGTCGGTGCAGACCAGGGCCTGGAGCTTGTCGTCGCGGAAGCGGGTCAGCGCCTTCTCGCGGGCCACCTGGGCCATGTCGCCGTGCAGCGGGCTGGCCTTGAAGCCGCGCTCGACGAGGTCGTCGGCGAGCCGCTGGGCCGCGCGCTTGGTACGGGTGAAGACGATGACCTTCTCGACGTCCTTGGACTGCAGGACGCGGCCCACGATCTCCGGCTTGTCCAGGTCGTGCGCCTGGTAGACGTGCTGCGAGGTGGCGGGCACGGTGGCGTTCTCGTAGGACGCCTCGGCGCGGATGTTCATCGGCGAGCGCATGTGGGTGCGCGCCAGCGCGACGATCGCGGAGGGCATCGTGGCGGAGAACAGCATCGTCTGGCGCGTGGCCGGGGTGAGCTTGAGGAGCTTCTCGACGTCGGGCAGGAAGCCCAGGTCGAGCATCTCGTCGGCCTCGTCCAGCACGAGCGCGCGGACGTGGCCGAGGTCGAGCACCTTGCGGTTGGCCAGGTCGATGAGGCGGCCGGGCGTGCCGACGACGATGTCGACGCCGGACTCGAGGGCCTCGATCTGCGGCTCGTACCCGACGCCGCCGTAGACGGTGAGGACGCGCAGGCCGCGGTCGGCGCTGGCGAGGGTGAGGTCGGAGGAGACCTGGAGGGCGAGCTCGCGGGTCGGCGCCACGACGAGCGCCTGCGGCTTGCCCTGGGGGAGGGCCGCGTAGCCCTCGTCCCCGACGGCGGTGCTGCTCTGGATGACCGGGATGCCGAAGGCGAGGGTCTTGCCGGTGCCCGTGCGGGCCTGGCCGATGAGGTCGGTGCCCTCCAGGGCGACCGAGAGGGTCATCTCCTGGATGGCGAAGGGGCTGGTGATGCCGGCGCGCTCGAGCGCGTCGCAGATCTCGGGCATGACGCCGAGGTCGCGGAAGGTGGTCAAGTATTCGTCTGCTTTCGTGCGGCGGCCGGCCGGGGGGCGTGGCCGCGGGTTCTCGGATGCGGCCGACCCGGCGGCTCCGTTGGGAGTCCCCTGCACGTCTGCCGCGCACATACCTGCGGCCCTGCGGAGCGCGGCGACCTCGGGAGGTCGTCACGCGGCTCGGGGCCGCCGCGGGCCTGCCGCCGGCGGCCGTCGTGGGCGTCGGCGCGGCGTCCGCGCAGGTCCACCTTACCGATACGCTGCGAGCATGGCTGAATCCGACGTCACACACGCCGAGGTCGAGGGCGAGGACTCGCTGGCCTTCGAGGACCCGGAGTACCGGGAGGCGGTCGTCGACCTGCTGGCCGTCATCGGCTACGGGCTCATCTCCGCCTTCGAGCGGCTCGGCGAGGACGCGACCCTCGCCCCGCACCTGGAGGCCAAGGTCCAGCTGGGCCGCATGGCCGCCGGCGAGCTCGGCAAGCTGGGCCGGATCGAGGCCCGGATGGCGGAGCTCGGCTCCGACCCGTTCGAGGCGATGGAGCCGTTCATGGCGGCTGTCGACGCCTTCCACGCCAACACCGCCCCCGCCGACTGGTACGAGGGCCTGGTGAAGGCCTACGTCGGTGACGGCCTGGCCAACGACTTCTACCGCGAGATCGCGGCCTACCTCGACGCCGGCACCCGCAGCCTCGTCATCGGCACCCTCGAGGACGCCGGGTACGCGGCGTTCGCGGTCGCGCAGGTGCGCGGCGCGATCGCGGCCGACCCGCGGCTGGGCGGTCGTCTGGCGCTGTGGGGCCGCCGCCTCATGGGCGAGGCGCTGATCCAGGCGCAGCGGGTGGCCGCCGAGCGGGAGGGCATGTCGTCCCTCCTGGCCGGCGGGATCGACCGGCCGGGCCTCGACCTGGCCGCCCTCGGCCGCATGTTCACCCGCCTCACCGAGCGGCACGCGGAGCGGATGGCCGAGCTCGGCCTCGACTCCTGACCCGGCGCTCGGTCCGGAACGACGACGCCCCGCGTCCTCGACCGTGGTGGTCGGGGACGAGGGGCGTGCGCGCGTCGGGCCCGGGTCAGCTGCGGAAGCCGACGGCACCGACCTGGGTGGAGCCGATCTCCACGTAGGCGATCTTGGCACCGGGGACCGCGATGGTGCGGCCCTTGGTGTCGGTGAGGGTGAGCAGGGTGCCGGCGGCGACGGCGTCCGCCACCTGCTGCTGGACGAACTCCTGCGTCGAGTCGACGTCCACCGCCATCTCGCGGGCGGCCTGCTGGATACCGATCTTGACCTCCACGGGTCCTCCTTCGTCGCGAGGCGGCTGGCGCCTGGATGAGCTCTCGTCCCGAGCCTAGGGCATGTGCCCAGACGGCCGGGGGAGGGCCGGCGGCCGGTGGGGCGGCCGGTGGGGCAGCAGGTGAGCAGCCGGGCCGGCGGCTCAGGCCTGGCCGGGCTCCTCGGTGCGCGGGTAGCCGCCGATGCCGCGCCAGGCGAGGCCGGAGACCAGCGCCGTGGCCTGCTCGCGGCTCAGCTCGCCGCCCTCGACGAGCCAGAAGCGGGCGCTCACCTGGGCCATGCCCACCAGCGAGACGGCCAGCAGCCGGGAGGCCTCGTCGTCCAGGCCGGTGTCGTCGTGGATGACCTCGGCGATGGCCTCGGCGCACTCGCTGGTGACCCGGTCGATCTGGGCGCGGACGGCGGGCTCGCTGGTGAGGTCGGACTCGAAGACGAGGCGGAAGGCGCCGGACTTCTCCGCCACGTAGGAGTAGAAGACGTCCATCGCCGCGGCCACGCGCAGCTTGTTGTCGTCCGTGGCGGCCAGCGCCTGGCGGCAGTTGGCGACGATGGTGTCCGCCGAGGCCTCCAGCAGGGCCTGGTAGAGCTCCAGCTTGCCGGGGAAGTGCTGGTAGAGCACGGGCTTGGAGACGCCGGCTCGCTCGGCGATGTCGTCCATCGCGGCCGCGTGGTAGCCGTTGGTCACGAACACCTCGAGCGCGGACTCCAGCAGCTGGGCCCGCCGCTCCTTGCGGGGGAGGCGTCCTCCGCGGGGGCGGACGTCGGCGTCGGCCGACGAGGCCTGGTACTGGTCTGCGGACACGGGGGTGCTCCTCGGTGCTGGCGTGCGGGTGCGACAGGGGTCCGGCAGTGCGTCGCAGGAACCGTGGGGTGCGATGTTACCTGCCCGTCACTTCACGCCCCGGGCCTTGTCCGGGGCGCGTCGGGGCGGGGTCCGGATGACGGGACGCGGCGGCCCGCCGTCGTCCGGCACCTCACCATGGTGGGGAACCGGGAACACCACCGGACCGGCCCGCGTTGGGTCGTTCGTCCCATGACGCCGAGCCCGCCCACGCAGGGCACGGCGTGCCCCAGACCGAGGAGCTGAAGTGAGCATCCCTGCACTCGTGGAGCCGGCGGCCGAGCTGACGATCGACGAGGTCCGTCGCTACAGCCGTCACCTGATCATCCCCGACGTCGGCATGACCGGCCAGAAGCGCATGAAGAACGCCAAGGTGCTCGTCATCGGCGCGGGCGGCCTCGGCAGCCCGGCGCTGCTGTACCTGGCCGCGGCCGGCGTCGGCACCATCGGCATCGCCGAGTTCGACGAGGTCGACGAGTCGAACCTGCAGCGCCAGATCATCCACGGCCAGTCCGACGTGGGTAAGTCCAAGGCCGTCTCCGCCAAGGAGTCGATCCTCGAGGCGAACCCCTACGTGAACGTCGTCCTGCACGACGAGCGCCTGGACAACGACAACGTCTACCGCGTGTTCGAGGGCTACGACCTCATCGTCGACGGCACCGACAACTTCGCGACGCGCTACATGGTCAACGACGCCGCGTACTTCCTCGGCATCCCGTACGTGTGGGGCTCGATCTACCGCTTCGACGGCCAGGCCTCCGTGTTCGCGCCCAAGCAGGCCGAGAACGCGCCCTGCTACCGCTGCCTCTACCCCGAGCCGCCGCCGCCGGGCATGGTCCCCTCCTGCGCCGAGGGCGGCGTCCTGGGCGTGCTGTGCGCGTCCATCGGCTCCATCCAGGTCAACGAGGCGATCAAGCTCATCACCGGCATCGGCGACCCCGCCGTCGGCGAGCTCGTCATCTACGACGCCCTCGAGCTGTCGTGGCGCAAGCTCAAGGTCCGCAAGGACCCCAACTGCGCGCTGTGCGGCGAGAACCCGACCGTCACCGGCCTCATCGACTACGAGACCTTCTGCGGTGCGATCTCCGACGAGGCCGCCGACGCCGCCGCCGGCTCCACCATCTCGGTGACCGCGCTGGAGGGCATGCTCAAGGAGCGCGAGGAGGGCACCCGCGACTTCGTCCTCGTCGACGTCCGCGAGCCCAACGAGTACGAGATCAACCAGATCCCCGGCTCCGTGCTGATCCCCAAGGGCGAGTTCCTCAACGGCAACGCGCTCTCCGAGCTGCCCGGCGTCGACTCCGGCAAGCAGGTCGTCCTGCACTGCAAGTCGGGCGTGCGCTCCGCGGAGGCCCTCGCGGTGCTCAAGGGCGCCGGCTACGACGACGCCGTGCACGTCGGCGGCGGCGTGGTCGCCTGGGTGAACCAGATCGACCCCTCGCAGCCCTCCTACTGAGGCGCAGCACCACTACCGGCGAGGCCCGTCCGAGCACTGCTCGGACGGGCCTCGCCGCGTCCCGGGGAGGTTCCCGCGCGGGGTGCGGTGCACCCGAGAGCGTGACCTGCGCCGCACCGGCTCGTTGAGCGCTGCACGAGGGGGCGTGACTCGGAAGCGCCCCCGCGAGCGCAGGAGCGCCTCCATGAGCAGCACCCGCACGACCACCACCACCCGCACCACCGCCGGCACCGGGACCCACCGGACGCAGCGGGCCCTCGGGCTCGCGGCCGCCGCCGTCCTCGCCACCGCCGCCACGGTGGGCGCCGGCCTCGCCGGGGCCCAGGGCGCCGACGCGGCCGAGCCGGTCGCCTGGGCCCCCGCGCAGGACGCCACCATCACCCCCGGCGTGCAGATGTACACCGACGGTGCGCAGTGCACCGCGAACTTCGTCTACACCGACTCCTCGGGGGCGGTCTACGTCGGCTACGCCGCCCACTGCGCCGGGCTGGGGGAGTCGACGGACACCACCGGCTGCGGCACGGGCTCGCTGCCGCTCGGCACGCCCGTGGAGTTCGTCGAGGGCGGGTCGCTGCTCACCGCCGGCACCACCCTCGGCACCGGCACGCTGGCCTACTCCTCCTGGCTGACGATGGACGCCGTCGGCGAGACCGACGAGGACACCTGCGCCTACAACGACCTCGCCCTGGTCGAGGTCGACCCGGCCTTCGTCGACGAGGTGAACCCCTCGGTGCCCTTCTTCGGCGGACCCACGGCGCTGGCCACCGACGGCGTGGACGCCGGCGAGACCGTCTCCAGCTACGGCAACAGCTCCCTGCGGGGCGGGCTGAGCGTCCTCTCGCCCAAGACCGGGCTCGCGCTCTCCAGCACCCCCTCCGGCTGGTCGCACACCGTCTACACCGCGACGCCCGGCATCCCCGGCGACTCCGGGTCCGGGATGCTGGACGCCGACGGCGCCGCGCTGGGCACGCTCTCCACGGTGGCCCTCGCGCCCCTGGCGGGCTCCAACGGCGTGGGCGACCTGGCCCACGAGCTGGCCTACGCGCAGGAGCACTCCGGGATCGACGGGCTCGCGCTGGCGCTGGGCACGGAGCCGTTCGCGCCCCTGCTCTGACGCTTCTCCGGCGCCGACGTGGTGCCGCACCGCTCCACCGTGGGCCTCGCCGTGACCGGCGGGGCCCACGGTCGTTGACCAGCCATGACGCTGCTGCCCCGGGACCGTGCCACCGCCCTGGTGGCGCCGCTGGTCGTGCTGCTGGCGACCGGGCTCATGGCCCTCTCGCAGGCGGCCCCGAGCGAGGGCGCCCCGGCGCTCGCGGTCGGCACCACCTCGTCCACCACCGCCGAGCACCGGCGGGTGACCGCCTGGGCGCCGGCCGGCACCGCCACGATCCACCCCGGGGTCCAGCTCTACACGCGCGGTGCGCAGTGCACGGCGAGCTTCGTGCTCACCGACGCCCGTGGCGGCGTCTACCTGGGCTACGCGGCCCACTGCGCCGCCGGCGGGGAGTCCACCGACCTCGACGGGTGCCGCACCGGCGGCTTCGCCCGCGGGACGCGGGTGCGCGTGGCCACGGGCGGCTCCGTGGTCGACGGCGGCACCACCCTGGCCCGGGGACGGCTGGCCTGGTCACCTGGCGCGCGATGCAGCGCGCGGGCACCACGGGCCCGGCCTGCACGGGCAACGACCTCGCCCTGGTGCGGCTGCCCCGCCGCGTCCACGACCTGGTCAACCCGTCGGTGCCCGTGTGGGGCGGCCCCACGGGTCTCGGCGACGGCCTCGCCGCCGGCGAGACCGTCCTCGGCTACGGCGCCTCCTCCCTGCGCGCCGGTGAGAACGTCCTCTCGCCCCGGGCCGGCACTGTGCTCCCGGCGGACGAGTCCGCCCGCGGCTGGACCCACGAGGTCCTCACGCTCACGCCCGGAGTGCCGGGCGACTCCGGCTCGGGTCTGCTCGACGCCCGCGGCCGGGCGGTCGGCACCCTCTCGACCCTGACCCTGCTGCCCGTGCCCGGCAGCAACGGCGTCTCCGACCTGCGGCGCGCGCTCGACTTCGCCCGCCGCCACGGGGCCCCGCGCGGCCTGCGGGTCGCCGTCGGCACGGAACCGTTCACCGGGCCCTCCACGGGCCTCTCCACGGGGCAGGCCCCCACGTCCTAGGCTCGGGCGCGTGCACCACCCGGAGGACTACGTCGAGGACGTGCTGAGCGCCGTCGAGCAGGTGCCCGCGGGCAGGGTCACCACGTACGGGGCCATCGCCGACGCCGTCGGCCGGTACGGGCCCCGCCGCGTCGGCAACGTGATGGCCGAGCACGGGGGCGCGGTGTGCTGGTGGCGCGTGGTCCGGGCGGACGGCGGCCTCCCACCCAGCCACGGCGAGGAGGCCCGCGCCGCCTACCTGGCCGAGGGCACGCCGCTGCGACCCAGCGGCAAGGTCGACCTCCGGCTCGCCTTCCACCAGCCGCTCGGTACCCCACCGGCGGCACCGTCAGGCATGCCCGGGCAGGGCTGAGACACTCCGGGATAACGGCACGCGGACCGGACCGGACCGGCAGGATGGTGCCGTGAGCACCGCCGCCCGCCTCGCGAGCCTCCTCGCACACGCGAGCGAGGCGCTGCGCAGCGCCTACGAGGAGGTCCCCTGGGCCGACGGGCCCCTCGGCGAGCCCGCGACCTGGCCGGACACGCTGGTGGACTCCCTCTCCGTCGTCCTCGGGACGCGCTTCCCGGCGTCCCTGTGCTGGGGCCCGGACCTCGTGCTCCTCTACAACGAGTCCTACGCGGCGATGATCGGCGCGGCCCACCCCGGCTCGCTCGGCCGGCCCTACGCCGACACGTTCTCGAGCGCCTGGGACGAGGTCGGCCCGCTGGTGCGGCACGCCGCCGAGGGTCGCGGGTCCACCTGGTCCGAGGACGCGCTGGTGCTGCTCCAGCGCGCCGGCTACGTCGAGCAGTGCTGGTTCACCTTCTCCTGCTCCCCGGTCCGGGGCGCGGACGGCGGCGTGGCCGGCGTCCTCGTGGTCGCCAGCGAGACCACCGCGACCGTCCTCGCCCGCCGCCGCTCCCAGGCGCTGGCCCGGCTCGACCGCGACCTCGGCGACGTCCGCGACGAGCGCGCGCTGCTACGTCGGGTGGTCGGCGACCTGCGCGCCCACGCCGGCGAGGACCTGGTCGAGGTCGGCGTCGCGGACGGCCGCGCGCCCGACATCGGCCTCACCATCGACCCGGGCCAGCACGCCGGCGACGACCGGGGCCCACGGGCGCGTATCGACCTGCCGGTGCAGCACCCCAGCGCGGCGCCGCGGCACCTCGTGGTGCGGCTCAACCCGCACCTGCGCTTCGACGACGAGTACCGCACCTTCGTCGCCTCGGTGGCCACGACGGTGGCCCGGGCGCTCGACGTCGTCGTCGTCCGTGACTCCCAGCAGCGTCTCTCCGAGGCGCTCCAGCGCAGCCTGCTGACCCAGCCGCACGTCGAGCCCGAGGTGGACGTGGCGGTGCGCTACGAGCCGGCCGCGCTGGAGTCCGCCGTGGGCGGCGACTGGTACGACGCCTTCAGCCTGCCCGACGGCGCCGTGGCCGTCGTCGTCGGTGACGTGGCCGGCCACGACCAGCACGCCGCCGCGGTGATGGGGCAGCTGCGCAACCTCGTCCGCGGCGTCGCCTACGCCGGCGACGCCTGGCTCCCGAGCCAGGTCCTGGGCGACGTCGACCGCGCCATGGAGGGCCTCGGCGTCCCCGCGCTGGCGACCGCGGTCGTGGGCGTCCTGGAGGAGCAGGGGCCCGACGGCTACCTGCTGCACTGGTGCAACGCGGGGCACCCGCCGCCGGTGCTGCGCCGGGTGGACGGCAGCGTGGAGGTGCTCGACGAGCCCGCCGACGTCCTCCTCGGCGTCGACGGCACGCCCCGCCGCCGCGACCACCGCGCCGTGCTCGCGCCCGGTGACCTCGTGCTGCTCTACACCGACGGGCTCGTGGAGCGGCGCGACCGCGGCATCGACGAGGGCGTGACGTGGCTGGCCGAGGCCGTCGCCGCCGGCGCGCACGAGCCCCCGGACGCGCTGTGCACCCGGCTGCTGGGCCTGGTCGACGGCCACGAGGACGACGTGGTGCTGCTCGCCGTCCGTCCGCGCCCGGTCTGAGCCCCGGCCCCGGTCGCCGCTCGACCGCACCCCCGACCACCGCCCGGGCACCACCCGGGCAGGGGTGTGCACAGCCTGTGGATGAAGGTGTGGACGAACCTGTGGGCGACAGCCCCAGGGTGTGGACGACGACCCCCGACCTGTGCACTCCGGGCGGCCCACGTCGCCCTGAGTGGGGACGTGTCGGCACCCGGTGCCCCCTGACCGACCGGTAACCACCAGGATGGTGTCCCGTGAACCACGAGCGAGCCGACGAGGGCCACGACCGGCTCTACCGCAGCCTGCACGCCGTCGTCCCGCCCCTGGCGCGTGGCATCTGGCGGCCCCGGGTCGAGGGGCTGGAGAACGTGCCGCGCAGCGGCCCGGTCGTGCTGGCCAGCAATCACCTCAGCTTCGTGGACTCGGTGGTCATCCCGTGCGTGGTGCCGCGCAAGGTGGTCTTCCTCGCGAAGTCCGACTACTTCACCGGCACCGGCCTCTCGGGCGGGCTGAGCCGCGCCTGGTTCGCCGGCCTCGGCATGCTCCCCGTCGACCGCGACGACCCGCGCTCGGCGCTGACCAGCCTCGACACGGCGCTCGAGGTGCTGGCCCGGGGCGAGGCGTTCGGGCTCTACCCCGAGGGCACCCGCTCCCGCGACGGCCGGCTCTACCGCGGCCGCACCGGCGTCGCCCACCTGGCGCTGACGGCCGGGGTGCCCGTGGTGCCCGTGGGCCTGGTCGGCACCGAGAAGATCCAGCCGGTCGGCGCGAACCTGCCGCGGCTGGCCAGGATCACCGTGCGCTTCGGCACCGCGATCGAGCCGGGGGACCGGTTCGCAGGCCTGCCCCTGGGCAAGGCACGGCGGCTGCTCACCGACGAGGTGATGGCCGCGATCGGCGGGCTCACCGGCCAGGAGCAGGCGGGCGTCTACAACGAGCGCCCCTCCACGACCTGAGGCTCAGCTGCTGGAGGGCTGCGGCAGCTGGGGGATGAGCCAGGACAGGAACGCGTCCTGGCTGCGGGTCTGGAGGTAGACCCGGCCGGGGCCGACGAAGTCGGTCACCAGCCCCTCGCCGGAGAACAGCGTCGACTTCCAGCCGCCGACCTTGCGCACCCCGTACTGCATCCCCTCGCTCCAGGCGACGAGGTGCCCGGTGTCGAAGGTGTAGGTCTGCCCCGGCTGCAGGTCCACGTGGTGGATCGCGCCGTAGGAGGAGAGCACCACGGTGCCCCGGCCGGTCACCCGGAGCAGGAACAGCCCCTCCCGGCTGAAGAACGTGCGCGCGCCGCCCCACGAGGTGTCCACGTCCACGTCGGCGGACGACGCGACGTAGCAGCCCGAGGTGACCAGGAGGGGGTGCTCGAGCTCCCACGACACCATGTCGCCCGGCAGGGCGGGGGCGACCCACAGCTCGGCGCCGGACGCCTGCGCGGTGAAGGTGTTGACGTAGAACGACTCCCCGCCGAGCAGGCTGCGCCGCAGCCCCTTGAGCAGGCCGCCCTGCGTGGAGGTCTCGATCTCCACCCCGGACATCGCGACCATGGCTCCGGCCTCGGCCTTCACCCGCTCACCGGCCTCCAGGACGAGGCGGGCGGCGGCGTACGCGGGGCGATACAGGATCTCGGTCTGCACCCTCGTCATCATGGCCGCATGAGCGACGCGACGCACCCCCTGGTCCGGACCCTCGGGCTGGTCCGGCACCCCGAGGGCGGGTGGTACCGGCGGACCTGGGTCAGCCCCGTGACGGTGACCCTGCCCGACGGCCGTACCCGCCCCACCGCCACGCTCATCTGGTTCCTGCTGCCGGCCGGCGAGTCCTCGGCCTGGCACCGCGTCGCCAGCGACGAGACCTGGCTGGCGCACACGGGCCGCGTCGTGCTCCGGCTCGGCGGGCAGGGCCCGGTGCCCGTCGAGGGGCCCGCGCTCACGATCGGCACGGACGTCGCCGCCGGCGAGCACGGCCAGGCGCTGGTGCCCGCCGGCACCTGGCAGCGCACCGTCACCTCGCCCGAGCACGCGCTGGTCTCCTGCCTGGTCTCGCCGGGCTTCGACTTCGACGACTTCGAGCTGGCCGAGGAGGCCGGACCCTCAGTCGGCTGAGCCCCGGCCCTGGCACCAGCCCCACTCCATCTCCTCCACGACGGCGTCGCGCAGCGGCCGCCCGGCCAGGGTCTCGACCACGTGCAGCGAGAGGTCGATGCCGGCCGAGATGCCGCCCGAGCACCAGACGGTCTCGTCGGTGCGCACGAAGCGCCGGCCGGTGACGACCTCGGCGGTCGGCTCCAGCGCCGCCAGCTCGGTGAGCGCGGTGTGGTGGGTCAGGGCGGGTCGCCCGGCGAGCAGCCCCGCGGACGCGAGGAGCAGCGCGCCGGTGCACACGCTCAGCAGCGCCTCGCAGGTGGCGGCCCGCTCGCGCAGGAACGCGGCCAGCGCCTCGTCGCCGAGCAGCGGTCGGGTGCCGGCGCCGCCGGGCACGACGAGCAGGTCGGTCCCGGGGAGGGTCTCGATCGTGTGGTCGGGGACGACGGTGAAGCCGCCGCGGCCCGCCACCGGACCGGGCCGCAGCCCCACGGAGACGACCTCGAAGCCGGGGGCGCCGACCCCCGCGGCCAGCTCGCCGGCGACGTGGAAGACCTCGTAGGGGCCGGCGTGGTCCAGGACCTCCATGTCCGGGAAGGCCAGGATCGCGACGCGTCGGGTGCTCATGGCCCCGATGCTGCTCGCCGGGCGGCGTCCTCGGGAGGCCTCGCCGCGGGGTCGGCAGGATGTCGTGGCAGGTCGGCAGGAACACCGCCCCGCCTCGTCCGTGGCGCCGTCGTCCTCGTCAGGTGGTGAGGCCGGGCACCCCCGCCTCGACGACGTAGGTGGCGGCCACCGACGGCTCCGCTCCGCGGCGCTCGACGAAGGGCAGGGTGACGAAGTCGGCGGTGAGGACGTCGGGCGTCAGCCGGGCGCGGACCCAGCCGCGCCGGTTCGACGCCCACAGCAGGTGCGGGTTGGCGGCGAGCTCGGCGGCACCGCCCCTCGGTAGGTCGGAGCCGTCGCCGCCGGAGGTGATCGACGTGGTCACCAGCTCCGCGGCCACGGGCGCGGCGTCGGGGGCGTCGTAGTCGGTGAGCACCTGGGCCGCGTAGTGGCGGTGCACGTCCCCGGTGAGGACGACGGGGTTCTCGGCCAGCCCGAGCAGGCCGGTGACCCGGTCGCGGTCGGCCGGGTAGCCGTCCCAGGAGTCCATGACGAGCTCGAGGTCGTCGCCGGGGTCGGTGTCGCGGCGGGCGAAGGGCACCTGCTGGCCGAGCAGGTCCCAGCGGGCGCGCGAGCCCCGCAGGCCGGCCTCCAGCCAGGTCTCCTGACCCGGGCCGAGCATCGTCCGCCCCGGCTCCAGCGCCGCCGTGCAGCCGACGCGCTTGAGGTCGCGGCAGGCCTGGTCGTCGCGGTAGGAGCGGGTGTCCATCAGGTGCAGGGCGAGCAGGTCGCCCCAGTGCTGGCGGCGGTAGATGCGGGCGTCGAGGCCGCGGGGGCGCCGGCCACGACGCAGCGGCAGGTGCTCCCAGTAGGCGCGGAAGGCCGCCGCCCGCCGCTGCTCGAAGTCGGGCTGGGGCCACTCCAGCTCCTCCGGCGTGCCGGCGGCCCAGTTGTTGTCGACCTCGTGGTCGTCCCACACCACCACCATCGGCGCCGCGGCCTGCAGGGCCTGGAGGTCGGGGTCGAGCTTGTACTGCGCGTGCCGGCGTCGGTAGCCGGCCAGGTCGCGCGCCTCAGGCCCCGCGTGGTCGCGCACCCGACCGCCTAGCCCGACGGGCGGCAGGTCGTACCCGCCGGCCTCGTACTCGTAGAGGTAGTCACCGAGGTGCACCACCAGGTCCGGGGCGTCCTCGGCGATGCGCCGGTAGGCCGTGAAGTACCCGTGCTCCAGCTGCGCGCACGAGGCGATCGCCAGGTCCACGGACGTCGGGGAGGAACCGCGCGCGGGGGCCGTGCGGGTGCGGCCGACCGGCGAGAGGTGCAGCCCGGTGCGGAACCGGTAGAAGTACTCACGCCCCGGCCGCAGGCCCTGCGGCTCGACGTGCACCGCGTGCGCGTCCCGCGGGCGGGCAACCGTCCGGCCGCGCGCGACGACCCGCCGGAAGCGCTCGTCCTCGGCGACCTCCCAGCGCACCAGCACCTCGACCCCGGGCATGCCGCCGCGCCCGTCCTCGGCGAGCGGGTCCGGGGCCAGCCGGGTCCACAGCACGACGGAGTCGGGGGACGGCTCGCCGCTGGCCACGCCCAGGGTGAACGGCTCGCGCCGGGCCGCCGCGCCGGCCAGGTCGGCCAGGGGTGGTGCGGCCGCGACCAGGACCACGGAGGAGAGGCCGGTGCCGACCACGGCGCGGCGGGTGACGGGGAGGTCCTCGACCCGGGGGAGGCCGCGGCGCTGGGGGCGCATGCCCCGCACGCTGCCGCGCCGCGGCCACGCCCGGGTGGCGTGCGCGTGGCGGAGCGCCACGTCGAGGTGAACGCCCGGTGCCGCGGGCTGTCGGCGCCGGGTGGTCTGATGTGGGTCATGACCGCTGCTGCCGACCACCGACCCGCCCGCGCGGGGCAGGCGGGCCCCGCCTACCGGCTGGCGCCGCCGCCGTCCGCGGGCCGTCCGCCGGTGCTGGACGCGGACCAGCAGCGCGTCGTCGACCACCCCGGCGGCCCGATGCTGGTGCTGGCGGGGCCGGGCACGGGCAAGACCACGACGCTGGTGGAGGCCATCGCCCGCCGTGTGGAGGACGGCGCCCGCCCCGACCAGGTGCTGGCGCTGACGTTCTCCCGCAAGGCCGCCGAGCAGCTGCGCGACCGGGTGACGGCCCGCCTCGGGCGGACGATGGCGACGCCGCTGTCGATGACGTTCCACTCCTTCGCCTACGCCCTCATCCGCGAGCTCTCCCCGGCCGAGCTCTACGAGTCCCCGCTGCGGCTGCTCTCGGCGCCGGAGTCCGACGTCGTGCTGCGCGAGCTGCTGGCGGACACCCCGGAGTCCGTGGCCTGGCCCGAGGACCTGACGCGGGCCCTCGGCACCCGGGGGTTCGCCCGCGAGGTGCACGCCGTCCTCTCCCGCGCCCGGGAGAAGGGCCTGGAGGGCGAGGCGCTGGCCGAGCTGGGGCGTCGAGAGGGCGAGCCGGCGCTGGTGGCGGCGGGCCTCTTCCTGGACCAGTACCTCACCGTGCTCGACGCCCAGGGCGCCACCGACCACCCCGACCTCATCCGCCGCGCGACCCTCGAGGCGGAGGCGCACCGCGGCATGCTCCGCGAGCGCATCCGGCACGTCTTCGTCGACGAGTACCAGGACACCGACCCGGGGCAGGTCGCGCTGCTGCGTGCCCTGGCCGGCGACGGCCGCGACCTGGTCGTCGTGGGTGACCCCCACCAGTCGATCTACGGCTTCCGCGGCGCCGAGGTGCGCGGCATCCTCGAGTTCCCCACCGCGTTCCCGCGGGCCGACGGACGGGCGGCCGAGGTCGTCGCGCTGCGCAGCACCCGCCGCTTCGGCCCGCGGCTTCTCGCCGCCTCCCAGCGCGTGGCCGGACGCCTCGGCCTGCCCGGCACCATCGACGAGGGCGCCCGCGAGGCGTTCCTCGCGCCCCGCGCCCTCACCGCCGCGGAGGGCGGTGCCCGCGACGAGGGCCGCGTCCAGGTCCGCACGTTCGACACCGACCGCGCCGAGGCCGAGAACCTGGCCGACCTGCTGCGGCGCGCCCACCTGGAGCGCGGCGTCTCCTGGGACGACATGGCCGTGCTGGTCCGCTCCGGGCGCACCACGATCCCGCCGCTGCGGCGGGCGCTGGCCGCGGCCGGGGTGCCGGTGGAGGTCGGCAGCGACGAGGTCCCGCTGGTGCGGGACCCCGCCGTCCTGCCGCTCGTCGACGCGCTGCGCGCGGTCGTCCACCTCGACACCCCCGCCGCGCCCGAGGGCGAGCCCGAGGACCTGGACCACGTCGGCCCCGCCCGCGCGGAGGCGCTGCTGACCGGCCCGCTGGGCGGCCTGGACGCCGGCGAGGTGCGGAGGCTGGCCCGACGGCTGCGCGCCCGGGAGAAGGAGCTGGCCCACGAGCAGGAGCGCACCCCGCGACCCTCGCGGGAGCTGGTGCGCGAGCTCGTCGTGGACGCCGGCTTCGCCGAGGCGCACCTGGGCGTGCTGCCGGCACCGGAGGACGCCCCCGAGCTGGCACGGGCGCTCGCGGTGACCCGGCTGCTCGCCGCCACCCGCGCGCGGCTGGACGACGGGGACACCGCCGAGGAGCTGCTGTGGGACCTGTGGTCCGGCACCGGCTGGCCGGCCCGGCTGCGTCGCGCCGTCGAGGCGGGCGGTGCCGCGGCCCGTCGTGCCCACCGCGACCTCGACTCCGTGTGCGCCCTGTTCGAGGTCGCCGCGCGTGCCGGCGAGCAGCGCGACCACCTGGGGGTCTCGTCGTTCCTCTCCACGCTGGTGGCCCAGCAGATCCCGGGCGACACCCTGGCCGACCGCGGCACCCGGGGCGCGGCCGTGCGACTGCTGACGGCCCACCGGTCCAAGGGCCTGGAGTGGGACCTCGTGGTCGTCGCGCACGTGCAGGCCGAGGGCTGGCCCGACCTGCGCCGCCGGTCCACGCTCCTCCAGGCCGACCGGATCGGCCAGGGGCGCACCGGCCCCGGCGGGGCGCTCGGCGAGCTGGTGCCGCCGACCTCCGCGCGCGAGCTGCTCGCCGAGGAGCGGCGCCTGTTCTACGTGGCCTGCACGCGCGCCCGCAGCCGCCTGGTCGTCACCGCCGTCCGCAGCCCCGAGGACGAGGGGGAGCAACCCTCCCGGTTCCTCGAGGAGCTGGGCCTGGAGGTCGAGCACGTGGTCGGGCGCCCCCGGCGGCCCCTGTCCATGGACGGCCTCGTGGCCGAGCTGCGGCGGACCCTCGCCGATCCCGAGCAGCCCGAGGGGCTGCGGCGGGCGGCCGCACGACGCCTCGCGCGGCTCTCCGGTGAGCTGGTGGGCTCCTCGACCGAGCCCGGCGCCAGGCGTCTCGTGCCGCAGGCGCACCCGTCGTCCTGGTGGGGCACCCGGGCGGCGAGCGTCGCGCCGGAGCCGGTGCGCCCGGCCGACGAGCCGGTGCCGCTGAGCGCGTCGGTGCTGGAGGCGCTCGGCGTCTGCCCCATGCAGTGGTTCCTGGCGCAGGAGGCCGGCGGCGTGGTCCGGGCCCACCAGTCCGCGAACCTGGGCCAGATCGTGCACGCCCTGGCCGAGAAGGTGGCGGCGGGCGAGATCGAGGCCGGCCCCGACGACGTGGACGTGCTCATGGGCCACGTCGACGAGGTGTGGGGGCGGCTGGAGTTCCGCACCCCCTGGTCGGCCCAGCGCGAGTACGCCCGCATCCGCCACGCCTGCGCCAAGTTCCTGACCTGGCACCACGCAGGCGGGCGACGCCTGGTGGGCACCGAGGCGCGCTTCGGCACCGTGCTCGACCTGGACGACGGCGAGCAGGTGCGGCTGCACGGCTACGCCGACCGGGTGGAGCTGGACGCCCAGGGCGGTGTCGTGGTGGTGGATCTCAAGACCGGACGCTCCAAGCCGTCGAACAAGTCGGTCGAGCAGCACCTCCAGCTGGGGGTCTACCAGCTGGCGGTCGACGAGGGTGCGGTCGACGGTCTCGTCGGGGCCCCGGCACGGGCCGGCGGTGCGGAGCTGGTGCAGCTGGGGCTGGAGGACAGCGAGACCGCCGTCGTCCAGGCCCAGGAGGCGCCCGACCCCGACGGCCCGTTCCGGGCCGAGCTGGGCACCCGCCTCCGGCGTGCGGCGGTCATGCTCCGGCAGGAGTCGTTCCCGGCGATCGCGGGCCAGCACTGCCGCGACTGTCCCTTCGTGCCCCTGTGCCCGATCAAGTCCGCGGGAGCGGTGGTGACCCAGTGAGCGACCCGACGGACCACGAGCACCACGAGACCGACGACGGGCTCTTCGCCCTCCCCGACCTCGAGGCGGAGCAGCCGGCACGGCCGCGTCACCGGCTGGAGACGCCGGAGGACCTCCAGCGGCTGATGGGCACGAAGTTCGCCCCGAGCCCGGAGCAGTGGGCCGCGATCTCGGCGCCGCTGGAGCCGGCGGTGGTCGTGGCCGGCGCGGGCTCGGGCAAGACGACGCTCATGGCCGCCCGCGTGGTCTACCTGGTGGCGACCGGGCAGGTGCGGCCCGAGCAGGTGCTCGGTCTCACCTTCACCACCAAGGCCGCCAGCGAGCTGCGGCAGCGGGTGCGCACGGCTCTGGCGGAGGCCGGCCTGCTCAGCGAGCCCGCCCGCCCGGTGCCCGGCGCCGGGGAGGAGGTCGAGGAGGTCCTGGAGCCGAGCGTCCTGACCTACAACGCCTACGCGGCCAACCTGCTCACCGAGCACGGGCTGCGGATCGGGCACGAGCCCGACACCCGGGTGATCACCGACGCGGCCCGCTACCAGCTGGGCGCCCGGGTGGTGGCCGGCTGGACGGGCGAGGTCGAGCGGCTCTCCGACCACCCGCCGACGGTGATCCAGCAGCTGCTGGCGCTGGACGGTGCGATGAGCGAGCACCTCGTCGGCCCCGACGACGTGCTCGCCACCGACGCCGAGGCCCGGGCCGGGTTCGGTCGCGCCGTCCTCGAGGAGGAGGCGGGCAAGCACCGCAAGACCCACCTCGACGCGCTGCGCACCAGCATCGACGTGCTGGACCGGCGCGCGGAGCTGCTCGGCCTCGTCGGGGGCTACCGGCGGCTCAAGCGCGAGCTCGGGCTGATGGACTTCTCCGACCAGATCGAGCTGGCCGCGCGGCTGGCCGACCAGCAGCCGGCGGTGGGCGAGGCCCAGCGGTCCCAGTACCGGGTGGTGCTGCTGGACGAGTACCAGGACACCTCGGTGGCGCAGGCGCTGTTCCTGGCCCGGCTGTTCTCGGGCCCCGAGGGCGCCGGCCGCGGGCACGCGGTCACGGCCGTGGGCGACCCGAACCAGGCGATCTACGGCTGGCGCGGGGCGTCGGTCTCCAACATCCTCACCTTCGCCGACTCCTTCCCGGCAGCCGAGGGCGGGCAGGTCGGGCTCTACCACCTCACGGTGAACCGGCGCTCGCGGGCGCGCATCCTCGAGGTCGCCAACACCCTGGCCGGGCCGCTGCTGGAGAAGTACCGCGACGTCCAGCCCCTGCGGGCGCCCGAGGACGCCCCGGCCGGCACCGTGCGGGTGGCGGTGCACGAGACCCACGCCGACGAGCTGCTCGCGTTGGCCGGTGAGGTGCGCGGTGCCCACGACGCGGGCACCCCCTGGGCCAAGATCGGCGTGCTGACCCGGGACAACGCGCACGCCGCGGACGTCTTCGACGCGCTCGGGCAGGCCGGGGTGCCGGTCGAGATCGTCGGCCTCTCCGGCCTGCTACGGCTGCCGGAGGTGGCCGAGGTGGTGGCGGTGCTGCACCTGCTGGACGACGTCACCGCCAACGAGTCGCTGGTGACGCTGCTCTCGGGTGCGCGCTGGGCGATCGGTCCGCGCGACCTGCGGCTGCTGTTCAACCGGGCCCAGGAGATCGCCGGCAGCCGGCACCGGGTGGAGCACGCGGACGTGCGCGAGGCGCTGGTGGCGATCGCGGACGGGGTCGACCCGGCCGAGGTGCCGAGCCTCGACGACGCGCTCGCCGACCCCGGCGACCTGCCCTACTCGCCGCAGGCGCGCGAGCGCTTCGGGCTGCTGGCCGCCGAGCTGCGGTTCCTGCGCACGCTGGTGGGGGAGCCGCTGCTGGACGTGGTCCGCCGCATCATCGACACCACCGGTGCCGACGTGGAGCTGGCCTCCGCGGTCAGCCCCGCGGCGCCGGCCCGACGCGACAACCTGGACCTGTTCGTCCGCGCGGTCGCGGACTTCCAGGCCGTCGACGGCGCGGTGACGCTGGCGGCGCTGCTGGCCTACCTCACCGCCGAGGACGACCAGGGCAACGGCCTGGACGTCGCGACGCCCACCGAGGCGGACTCGGTGAAGCTGCTGACGGTCCACCGCTCCAAGGGCCTGGAGTGGGACGCGGTGTTCCTCGTCGGCGTCTGCGACACCCGGTTCCCCAGCAACCGGTCCCGGACGCTGTGGACCTCCTCGCCCGCGGTGCTCCCGGCCCCGCTGCGCGGCGACGCCGCCGACCTGCCCCAGCTGAGGGGCTGGGACAAGGCCGCCCTCGACGCCTACCGCAAGGAGACCAAGGCCAACGACGCCGAGGAGGAGCTGCGGCTCGGCTACGTCGCCGTCACCCGCGCCGCGCACCTGCTCGAGGTCTCCAGCTACTGCTGGAGCGAGCGGAAGACGCCGTTCGGGCCGTCGTCCTACCAGCAGACCGTGCGGGAGGTGATCGAGTCCTGGGGCGAGGAGGTGCCGACCTGGCGGGACAAGCCCGACAAGGACGACCCCAACCCCTACGACGCGGTCGACCCCTCGCGGCCCTGGCCGGTGACGGTCGCCGGGCGCGAGACCCGGCTGCGCCTGGAGGCGGCGCGCCGCGTCGTTGAGGCGGAGCCGGCCGAGCCGGACGACGACCTGGACATGGTCGAGGCCGCCGTCGTCGCCGAGTGGGACGCGGAGGTGGAGCGGCTGCTCGCGGAGGCCCGCCGTGACCGGGCCGACGTGATCGAGGTGCCACGCCCCTCCAGCCTCTCAGCCACCTCGGTCGCGCGGCTGCGCGACGACCCCGAGTCCTTCGCCCGCGACCTCGCCCGGCCGATGCCGCGCCCCCCGGCGCCGGCTGCCCGGTTCGGCACCCGGTTCCACGCGTGGGTCGAGGCGCGCTTCGGCCAGCAGGGCCTCTTCGAGGACGAGGACCTCCCGGGGCAGGGCGACGCGGGGATCGAGGACGACGCCGACCTGGCCGAGCTCACCCGCGCCTTCGAGGAGGGGCCGTTCGGCAGCAGGGTGCCGCACCGGGTGGAGGCGCCGTTCGCGCTCGTGCTCGACGGCCAGGTGGTGCGCGGCCGGATCGACGCGGTCTACCGCGAGCCCGACGGGTCGTTCCTGGTCGTGGACTGGAAGACCAGTCGCCGAGCCGACTCCGACCCCCTCCAGCTGGCGCTGTACCGCCTCGCCTGGGCCGAGCTCGAGGGCTTGGACCCCGACGAGGTGCGGTGCGGGTTCTACTACGTGCGCAGCGGCAGCCTGGTCGAGCCGCGACGGCTGCCGGACCGGGAGGAGATCACCGCGCTGCTGCGCCCGTGACGGCCGCACCTGCGGGGTCTGCGGATGCCGGCCCGACGGCCTCCCCGCGGAGGGCACGGCGCACGCCGAGGGCGGCGAAGCGGCCGGCCTTCTGCGCGCCGATGGTGCTGGCCGAGGGGCCGTAGCCGACCAGCTGCACCCGCGGGTCGGCGACCGCGGTGGTGCCGTGGCGGTCCAGCTGGACACCGCCGGCGGCGCTGCGCAGCCGCAGGGGAGCGAGGTGGCCGATCGCGGGGCGGAACCCGGTCGCCCACAGGATCGCGTCGACGGGCTCGACGGAGCCGTCGGCGAACCGGACCCCGTGCGGCTCCACGGAGGAGAACACCGGCCGCGGGTCCGCGTAGGCACCGAGCGCCTCAGCGGCCCGCTCCTGCTCGCGCAGCACGAGCCCGGTCACGCTCACCACGCTGGCGGGCGGCAGGCCGCGTCGCACCCGGTCCTCCACGAGCGCCACGGCCTCGCGGCCGGCCTCGGGGGTGAAGTCATCGGTGCGCCACACGGGCGGCCGGCGCGTCACCCAGAGGGTGTCGGTGACCAGCGCGACCTCGCCCAGGAGCTGCACGGCGCTCGCCCCGGCTCCCACCACCACGGTGCGCAGACCGCGGAACGCCTCGGCGCCGGGGTAGTCGTGGGTGTGCACCTGGAGGCCCGCGAAGCGCTCCAGACCCGGGTAGTGCGGCACGAACGGCCGGGTCCAGGTACCGGTGGCGTTGACCAGGGTGCGGGTCGTCCACCCGCGCACCCGCCCGTCGGCAGGCGCCGCCGTGACCCGGAGCAGCCCGCCGCCGGCGTCCTCGACCCTCTCCACCCGCACCGGGCGGACGACGGGGAGCCCGTGCCGGGCCTCGTAGGCGGCGAACCGTGCGGGCACCACCTGGTTGGCGCGGCCGGCCGGGTCGGGCGCGGGGGCGTGGTCGTCGGGGAGGTCCGCGACGCCGTGCACGTCGTGCATCGTCAGCGAGTCCCACCGGTGCCGCCAGGCACCGCCCGGTCCCTCGTCGGCGTCGAGCACCACGTGCTCGATGCCGAGCCTGCCCAGGTGGTAGGACGCGGCCAGGCCGGCCTGCCCCGCGCCCACGACCACCGCCGGCCAGGGCTCCGTCCGCTCGTCCACGACCGGTCAACGCACGAGGTGCCGCGCCCTGTTCCGACGAGCGTCGAGACGGGCGAGGAGCGGGTGAGCGGCGCCCAGTAGCGTCGAGGCGTGACCGCCCCGCACGAGAGACTCGCGACCCCCGCCCACGCCCGCCTCGCGGAGCACCGACGCGACCAGTCCTGGCTGGACGCCCGCTGGTCCGACCCGACCACCCGGGTGCTGGTGCTCGCCGGGGCGCAGGTGCAGCGGCGGCCGGAGGGCGGCGTGGCGTGGTCCAGGCCGGACGAGCAGGGCCAGGTCGGCCCGGCGGAGGGCGGCCAGGGGGAGCGGGTGCTGCTCGGCGAGACCGGCGGGCGGACGTGGTTCGCCGTGCTGCTGCCCGACCCGGCGCCCGAGGCCGAGGGCTGGTTCAGCCTGCGGGCCCTGCTGATGGAGGTGGTCGACGCCCTGGCGGCGCCGGACGCCGACGACGCGGTGCCCGGCCCCGTCCTCATGCACGCGATCGGCATGGCCGAGTGGCGGCGGGCCACCCGCTTCTGCCCGCGCTGCTCCTCGCCGCTGCGCTTGGTCAAGGGCGGGCACGAGATGCGCTGCGAGGCCCACGACCACCCGCAGTTCCCGCGGATGGACCCGGCGGTGATCATGCTGATCAGCCACGGCGAGCCCGGGTCGGCGGAGGAGACGGCGCTGCTCGGGCACCAGTCCGTGTGGCCCGAGGGCCGCTACTCCACGCTGGCCGGGTTTTGCGAGCCGGGGGAGACCATGGAGGACGCGGTGCGCCGGGAGGTGCACGAGGAGGCCGGCGTGCACGTCGGGCAGGTGGACTACTTCGGCAACCAGCCCTGGCCGCTGCCGCAGAGCCTGATGCTGGGCTTCACCGGACGGGCGACGACGACCGAGGTGGCGCTGCTCGACGAGGAGCTCACCGACGCGCGCTGGTTCACCCGCGCCGAGCTGCTGGAGCACACGCAGGCGGGCACGGTCGTGCTGCCGCAGGGGCTCTCGATCAGCCGGTCGCTGATCGAGGCCTGGTACGGCGGGGAGCTGCCCGGCTCGTGGTGAGCCCCCTGCCCGGTGACTCCGTCCCCGGACGCACGTCGGCCCGACCGCCGGGGAGCAGCGGTCGGGCCGACGTGCGGGGCGCTCAGGCCAGCTCGGCGAGCTTCGCCTTCACCTGCGCCAGCGACGGGTTCGTCTGCGCCGTGCCGTCGGAATAGACCAGGGTCGGCACGGTCTGGTTGCCGTTGTTGACCTTCTCCACCAGGGCGGCGGCCTCGGGCTGGGCCTCGATGTCGACGACCTCGAAGCCGATGCCCTCGCGGTCGAGCTGGCTCTTGAGTCGGTGGCAGTAGCCGCACCAGGGGGTGCTGTACATGGTGAAGCCGGCGCTCATCGGTCTGTCGCCTCCGGGATCTAGGGTGTGGGACGCACTGCCCAACCCACCCGTGAGCGGAGTTGTTCCCACCCATGTCGTCGCCGTCCGGCCCCGAGGCCCTGCTGGCCGCCCTCGACCCCGAGCAGCGACAGGTGGCCGAGACCCTGCGCGGCCCGGTCCGCGTGCTGGCGGGGGCCGGGACCGGCAAGACCCGCGCGATCACCCACCGGGTCGCCTACGGCGTGGCCAGCGGGCTGTACGTGCCCACCGAGGTGCTGGCGGTGACCTTCACGACGCGGGCGGCGGGCGAGATGCGTCAGCGCCTGCGCACGCTCGGGGCGGGCGGGGTCCAGGCCCGCACGTTCCACTCCGCCGCGCTGCGCCAGCTGCGGTACTTCTGGCCGCACGTGCACGGCACCGGCCTGCCGGAGCTGACGGAGTCGAAGCTCGGCATGGTCGCCGGCGCCGCGCGGCGCCTGCGCCTGCGGCTCGACCAGGCCACGCTGCGCGACCTGGCGGGGGAGATCGAGTGGTCGAAGGTCAGCAACGTCGACCCCGAGACCTACCCCCGGCTCGCCGAGGCCCGCGGTCGCTCGGTCAACGGGCTCGACCACGAGACCGTCGCGCGGGTGCTGGGCGCCTACGAGGAGGTCAAGCGCGCCGAGGGGCGCATGGACATGGAGGACGCGCTGCTGCTCACGGCCGGTCTCCTGGCCGAGGAGGAGCGCGTCGCGGCGCAGGTGCGCAAGCAGTACAAGTGGTTCGTCGTCGACGAGTTCCAGGACGTCTCGCCGCTCCAGTCGGCGCTGCTCGACCTCTGGCTGGGGGGCCGCGACGAGCTCTGCGTGGTCGGTGACCCGGCGCAGACGATCTACTCGTTCGCCGGCGCGGACGCCGCCTACCTGCGCGACTTCGGCGCGAAGTTCCCCGGCACCACCTCGGTGGAGCTGGTGCGCAGCTACCGGAGCACCCCCCAGGTGGTGGGGCTCGCCAACGACCTGCTGGCGGGCAGCCCCAGCCAGGGGGTGCAGCTGCGCGCCCAGCGCGAGGGCGGTCCCGAGGTCGCGTTCCGCCCCGCCCCCGACGAGGTCGCGGAGGCCGAGGAGGTCGCGGCCCGCGTGCTCGCGCTGAAGAAGGAGGGACGCTCGCTCGGCGAGGTCGCCGTCCTCTTCCGCATCAACGCGATGTCTGAGAAGTTCGAGGAGGCCCTCGCGGCCCGCGGGCTGCCCTACGTCGTCCGCGGCGCCGGCCGGTTCTTCGACCGGCCCGAGGTCCGCGAGGCCGTCACCCGGCTGCGCGGTGCCGCCCGCTCCGGTCAGGTCGACGACGAGCCGCTCGAGGTCGTGCACGCCACCCTCGCGGCCATGGGGTGGACGCAGCAGGCGCCGTCGGCGCGCGGCCAGACCCGCGACCGCTGGGAGTCGTGGCAGGCGCTGCGCGACCAGGCCGAGACCTTCCTCACCGCCGCGGCCGCCGAGGGCACCGAGGACCCGCTGGGCGCGCTGGTCGACGACCTCGACCGGCGCGCGGCCGAGCAGCACGCCCCCGTCGCCGACGGGGTCACGCTCGCCACCTTCCACGCCGCCAAGGGCCTGGAGTGGGACGTGGTGTTCTGCGTCGGCCTCCAGGACGGCACGCTGCCCATCACCTACGCCGAGACCCCGACCCAGGTCGAGGAGGAGCGCCGCCTGCTCTACGTGGGCGTCACCCGGGCCCGGGAGCGGCTCGAGCTGTCGTGGTCGGCCGCCCGCAACCCCGGCGGCCGCGGCACCCGCAAGCCCTCCCGGTTCCTGGACGCGGTGCTGCCGGCGTCCGCCCGCCCCGACCCCGACGCGGGGCGGCGCCGCTCGGGCCGGGCCCTGACGTGCCGCGAGTGCGGCAAGCCGCTCGGCGGCCCCGCCGAGAAGAAGCGCGGCCGCTGCTCCGACTGCCCCGCCTCCTACGACGAGGCGCTCTACGAGCAGCTGCGCACCTGGCGCAAGGAGCGTGCGGACGCCGACAAGGTGCCCGCCTACGTGGTCTTCACCGACGCCACGCTCCAGCTGATCGCGGAGCTGCGCCCCGCCGACGAGACCCAGCTGCTCAAGATCGCCGGGATCGGCCGCGGCAAGGTGGAGAAGTACGGGGACGACGTCCTCGCGCTGTTGGCCTGACCGACCCGGACGGGTGGGCTGCGCCACTCCGGGAGGCGTCCCCACGCGGGCGGGAACCGCTGGTGAGAAGAAAATCTGAAATCACCAAGAAAATAGTTTGCCCCTTACAACGGGACGCCGATACCGTGCTGCCCACGTACTCACCCGCGCACCACGGCCCTGCCACGGCCGGCGCCCGATCACCGAAGGAGGTGGAGCAGATGAACACGATGATCGCCACGATCAGCCGCACCGCGCCGTTCAGCGCGCCGTGCGCCCACACGTCTGCGTCCGCCTCCCTGCGCGGCACCTCCCCGTTCGCGGGCTGGGCCGGCTGGGCCGGTTCCGAGGCCGTCCTCGGCACCGGTGCGTCCGCTGCCGTCCGTGATCGTGCCCAGGGCACCCGTGCGTCCGTCGACGCCCGAGGTCTGTCCTACCGGGGCATGACCGAGACGACCGTCGTGGACGCGCAGCAGCGCACCGTCGCCGTGAAGCCGATCTTTGCCCACACCCCGGGTACCGCCCCCTGGAGACCGCCCGCCTGAGACCTCGTCTCAGCAGCAGCCTCCAGGCCGCGGAACCCGACAGGGTCCGCGGCCTTCGTGTTTCCCGGGCCCCTGAGCACCGACCGATCCGGTGCGCAGGAGCAGCGGGAGACGCACCGGCCGTCGGGTCCGCCCTCGAAGCAGACGAACCCACCAGGTCACCGAGAGGAGGTGAGACGAGACATGACCGCCTACGTTCTGGACCCGCTGACCGAGCTGACCCTCGGGCAGCTCCACGACGTGGGGACCGCAGCGGACGAGGCGATGCCGTGCCGGGTCGAGAACCCCGAGCTCTGGTTCGCCGAGTCGCCCGCCGACGTCGAGGCTGCGAAGGCCCTCTGCCTGAGCTGCCCGGTGCGCGACCTCTGCCTCGACGGCGCCCTCGAGCGCCGCGAGCCGTGGGGCGTGTGGGGAGGCCAGCTGTTCCTGGCCGGTGTCGTGGTCCCGCGCAAGCGGCCCCGCGGCCGTCCCCGCAAGAACGAGAACGCCGCGTGAGCCTTCTCCTTCGCCCCCGTCCCACCCCCCCAACACCCGCCCATCCATCCCGACCCACACCCGACCAACCCCCGATCAGCACTGATCGGAAGACCTCACCAGGAGACACCGTGAACGCCGACTTCCTCGCCCGCCAGCAGATCGCCGCACGCGTGGACGACGCGGCCCGCCGCCGTCGCGACCACGACCTCAGCCGCGCGCAGCGCTTCGCCCGCCGGGCGTCCCGCGCCGCCGCCGCTGCCCGCGCCGACCTGTCCCGGGCTCTCTGAGCACCCGCGCAGAGCACACGACCGAGACCGCGAAGGAGCACGTGACGTGATCACCGTGACCGAGCAGCGCGAGCGCGCCGCCGAGACCACCGCCCTCACCCGTCCCGTCCGGGGCGACCACGCCGGCGACGCCGGCCCCCACCCGAGCCCGACCACGGGCCCGGGCGCCCAGCACCAGCACCAGCACCACCAGACCGGGAGCACCGACATGCACCTCATGCCAGAGGAACTGGCACGGGCCCAGAGAACCGCCCGTCTCGACGCTGCGCACGAGCAGCGGCGGGGGTACCACCTCGCCCGCGCGCAGCGCCTGTCCCGCCGCGCCGAGGCCGCCGCCCTCCGGGCACGCCTCGCGCTCGCGCGGGCGCTCTGATGAGCACCAGCACCACGCACAGCAGCAAGCACAGCACCAGCACGCACGACAGCACCAGCAGCACCACCACGGCCCGGCCGGGCCTCGCCCCGGCCGGGCCGGCCTGCGTCCGGACGCGACCTGCCTCACGATCGCGCCCGAGGAGTGGGCGGGGACCCCGCCGGGTCCCTACCCTGATCGACATGACCGCACGGACGACGGACGACGCCGCGGGAGCGGCCGGTGCCGTCACCTGCGACTTCTGCGGCACGGTCGAGACCGACCAGGCCCGCGCCCTGACCTGGTCGTTGTCCGTCGAGCGCGGGCAGCGCCGCACCTACTGCCCGGCGTGCAGCCGCGAGCACCTGCGCGCGATCGAGAGCAAGCTCGACTCCCGCTGGTGGTGAGCCCTGGGCGCTGACGCCCGCAGGGCTCAGGCGCCCTCCCACGTGCACGGGCACTCGGGATGTCGCGTCCAGCGTCGCGACGCCGGCACCGGCCCCAGGTCGAGGGTGGCCGACCAGGTGGAGCAGGCCGCCCCGTCCACCCAGGCGACGAGGTCGTGCACGGCCCAGGCGGTGCCGAGACCCAGCAGCACGGGGTCGGCCTCCGGCTCGGCGCCGGTCTGTGCGAGCAGGAGGGCGTGCTGGGGGTCCTCGTCGAGCCGGTGCTGGTCCACGCAGCGCAGGCACGCGGAACGGCCGGGCTCCACGAACGGCCCCACGCGCACCCGCCCGGCCAGCGCGGTGAGCAGCAGGTGGGGGCGGCGATCGGCCACGAGGGGGTCCAGGGCGTCGCGCTCGGGCTCGCCGGCCCCGACGACGAGGAGGACGTCGGCGTCCTGCTCGGCGACCAGCCGGGTGCCCGCGGCCTCCAGGAGCCGGCGGGCCTCGGTGGTGGCCGCGGCCAGCGTCGCCGGGCCGTGCGGCGCACTGACCGCGACCCCGGTGCGCGTGCGCCGTGCTCGGCGACCGGGCGCGGAGCCGGCGTCCTGGTCGGTCAGCGTGCCGGGGACGGCCTCGCCGACCGGACCCACCAGGCC
Organism: Nocardioides bruguierae; assembly: GCF_023656415.1. Taxonomy (GTDB): domain Bacteria; phylum Actinomycetota; class Actinomycetes; order Propionibacteriales; family Nocardioidaceae; genus Nocardioides; species Nocardioides bruguierae. Next base: position 166,411 of record NZ_JAMOIL010000002.1, on the reverse strand, counting down.
CGCCTCGACGAGGCAGCGCAGCGCGGCCGACTGCCGCGAGGTGGCGAGCCCGTCGGGGCGCAGGCCGCCACGCAGCACCTCGAGCAGGGCCCGGACCTCGGGGTGGTCGGGCACGACCGCCGCGGGCGAGGGCCACAGCCCGACCTGGAGGTGGTCGCGGTCGCGGCGCCGCAGGTCGGCGCCGGGAGAAAGGCGCAGGCGGACCGGGCTCGCCGCGGGGGCATCGGGTCGCCGGGAGGACGACGGGGGCGGGGTGCGTGTCGGTGGGGTCATGCACCGGGTCCTACCCGGCCCGCGGGGTCCCGCCGTGCCTGTCCACAGGCCCGCCGCGCAGCGAGGAGGGGGAGGGGGCGGGCTGAAAAGCAGGAACGGCGGCAGCCCCGCGGGATGCGGGAGCCGCCGCCGTGCGTCCGGACCTCAGGCAGCCGTCCGTGCGGACGGCCCCCGGCCGGATCGACGCGAGGTCTGAGTGCTCAGGCCTTGCCGAGGATGCGGTTGAGGTTGGTGCTGCACACCGGGCACTGGGCCTTGGCCATGCGGGTGCCCTTGTCGTTCACCTTGACCTCGCCGGTCGCCTCGCGCTTCTCCTTGCACTTGACGCAGTAGAACTCGCCGCTCCAGGTCTCAGCCATGACGGCCTCCTTGATGTCTGTGGGGGTGGTGCTCGGTCTCTGCGGAGCCCGCCGGGGCGGCCTCCGAGGCCCGCCAGAGCGCGGCGGACTGCGCCGACACTACGACACACGGCCACGCAGGGCGCAGCGGCACACCGTCCGCGTGGCGAACGTTCCCGTGCGGGCCCGCCGCGCGGGACCGGACGCACGGCCCCCGGGGTGCCCTCTCGCCGGACCTCGGGCGGGCTACCGTGCCCGCATGGCGACCCCGCTGCCGCACACCCCGGACCTGCCGCTCACGCACCTGCGTCTCGAGCGCCACGACGACGGCGTGGCCGTGCTGACGCTCGACCAGCCCGAGCGGCGCAACGCCATGTCGACCGAGATGACCGCCTCCTGGCAGGCCGCGCTCGCCCACCTCGAGGGGGACGACGGACTGCGCGCCGTGCTCGTCACCGGCGCCGGGTCCGCGTTCTGCTCCGGCGGGGACACCACCTGGCTGGCCTCCGAGCCCGACGCCTCCGTCGACGACCTGCGGACCCGGATGATGGGCTTCTACCGCGCCTGGCTGGGAGTCCGACGCCTCGAGGTGCCGGTCGTGGCGGCGATCAACGGCCCCGCCATCGGCGCCGGCCTCGCCCTCGCCCTGGCCTGCGACGTCCGCGTCGCCGCGCCCGGGGCACGGATGGGCGTGCCCTTCACCGCGCTGGGGCTGCACCCGGGCATGGGCACCACCCACCTGCTGCCCGACGTCGTGGGCCACGCCGCGGCCCGCGACCTGCTGCTCACCGGCCGCCTGGTCGCCGACGACGAGGCCCTGCGGCTGGGGCTGGTCACCCAGGTGCTGGACGACGGCGACTTCGCTGCGTCCGCCCTCGCGCTGGTGCGCGGCATCGCCGCCACCGCGCCGGTGGCCGCGCGCCTCACGAAGCTGGCCCTGGCCCGGGGCGGGCACTCCGACCTGGAGGCGGCGCTGCAGTGGGAGGGCCTGGCCCAGCCGGTCACGCTGGCCACGGCGGACCTGGCCGAGGGGCTGGCCGCCGCCCGGGAGCGCCGCCGCCCGCGGTTCACCGGCCGGTGAGACGGGCCGGTGAGACGGGCTGTGGAGAACCATGTGGAAAGGTGTGGACGAAGCGGTGGGGAACTTCTCGACGAGCGTCAGCGTGAGCCCTCTGAACTGCAGGTTCGGTGTTCCACCGGATGTGCACGTCGCTGCGGTGGAGGTTGTGGATGAGTGAGGTGCCACGCGTCGGCGACCCGTGGGAGGGTGGGCCGGTCGCAGCCCTGCGCCGGGTCGCGTTCCTGCTCGAGCGCGCCCGGGAGGACACCTACAAGGTCAAGGCCTTCCGCAAGGCGGCGGCCACGCTGCTCCCGCTGCCGCCCGAGCAGGTCGCCGAGGCGGCCCGCACCGGCACCCTGACCGACCTGCCCGGGGTCGGCCGCAGCTCGGCCGAGGTCGTCGCGGCCGCCGTCGACGGCGTGGTCTCGGAGCGGCTGGCGCGCGTCGAGGCCGAGCACGGCGGCCCGCTGACCCAGGGCGGGCACGACCTGCGGGCGCTGCTGCGGGGCGACCTGCACTCGCACTCGGACTGGTCCGACGGCGGCTCGCCGATCGAGGAGATGGCCTTCACCGCCCTGGAGCTGGGGCACGACTACCAGGTGCTGACCGACCACAGCCCGCGGCTGAAGGTCGCCCGCGGCCTCTCGGCGGAGCGGCTGGCGCGCCAGCTGGACGTCGTGACGGCCGTCAACGCGCACCTCGCCGCCGGAGGGGGCACCTTCACGCTGCTCTCGGGCATCGAGGTCGACATCCTCGACGACGGCTCGCTCGACCAGACCGAGGAGCTGCTCGCCCGGCTCGACGTGCGCGTGGCCAGCGTCCACTCCAAGCTCGCCATGGACGCCGAGCCGATGACGCGGCGCATGGTGGCGGCCGTGCGGAACCCGCTGACCAACGTGCTCGGCCACTGCACCGGCCGGCTCACCGGCGGGTCCCGGGGGACGCGCGGGGAGTCGCGCTTCGACGCGCGCGCCGTGCTCGAGGCCTGCGCGGAGACCGGGACGGCGGTGGAGATCAACGCCCGGCCCGAACGACGGGACCCACCGACGCGGCTGCTGGAGCTCGCCCGCGACCTCGGCTGCCTGTTCAGCATCGACTCCGACGCCCACGCGCCGGGCCAGCTCGACCTGCTCGTGCACGGCTGCGAGCGCGCCGAGGCCGCCGGCATCGACCCCGACCGGATCGTCAACACGTGGCCGCGGGAGCGCCTGCTCGCCTGGGCGAACGGTTAACCTGGACACATGCCCCCCACCCGCGAGGCACGTCGGTCGCGGGTGCGTGCTGCCCACGACCGCCCGTCACGGCCCCGCCCCGGTGGAACGGAGGAGCCCGTGGAGTCCACCACGATCGCGGCCGTGGACGCCGTCGAGGTCGAGGTGCGGCGCTCCGCGCGTCGACGCCAGACCGTCTCGGCCTACCGGGAGGGCGAGCGCGTCGTCGTCCTCGTGCCCGACGCCCTCTCGGACGAGGAGGAGCACGCCTGGGTCGAGACGATGGTGGCCCGCGTCGAGGCGGACGAGCGCAGCCGCCGTGACGACGAGGAGCTGCTCGAGCGGGCCCGGGTCCTCTCCGACACCTACCTGGGAGGCCTGGCCGCGCCGGTCTCGGTGCGCTGGGTCTCGAACCAGACCAGCCGCTGGGGCTCCTGCACGCCCGGTGACCGCACCATCCGGCTCTCCGAACGGCTCCAGGCGATGCCCTCGTGGGTGGTCGACTACGTGATCGTGCACGAGCTGGCGCACCTGCTGGAGCCCGGCCACGACGACAACTTCTGGGGCTGGGTCAACGGCTACCCGCACACGGAGCGCGCGAAGGGCTACCTGCTCGGCTGGTCGGACGCCGGCGCCGTGGCCGAGCCTCCCGGCCAGGAGTCCGAGGTCGACTGAGGGCTCAGGCGCGCAGCCGGGCGCGCGCGAGGTCGACGAGCTCGACCATGTCGGGCTGCGGGTCGGGCAGCCCGTCCGCCGGCCACCAGCGCACGTCCAACGACTCGTCGCTGACCACCGCGTCGGCCTCACCGCGGACGACGGCCAGGAACCGCACGTCCAGGTGGTGCACCGGGCGCTCGCCGGGAGACGTCGGCGTGCCGCAGAACGGCACCGCGTGCTCGGAGAGCTGGACGGGCACCGGGTCGAGCTCGAGCTCGCCCAGCCCCGACTCCTCGGTGGCCTCGCGCAGGGCCGCGGCCGCCAGGGTGGTGTCGCCCGGCTCGCAGTGCCCGCCCAGCTGGAACCACTGCCGCGCCTTGGCGTGCAGCGTCAGCAGCACGTGGCCGCCGCCGGGGGAGAGCACCAGCGTGCTGGCGGTCAGGTGGTCGGGCCGGCAGGACCGGTCGCAGGCGTCGGGGTGCGTGCGCAGGTGCGCGACGTAGCGCTCGCGCAGCCGCTCCTGCTCGGTGCTGGGCGCCGACCACGCCTCCAGCCGGGCCAGGGCGTCGTCGTGCAGGCTCATGCGGGGGTCGGGCCGCCCTCGTCGGGCTCGTCGCCCTGGTCGGTGGAGCCCTCGTCGACCACGTCCTCCGGGGCCGTCCCGGAGAGGCCGCCTTGGAGCAGGGCGGAGAGCTCGGCGTCGAACTCCTCGTCGCTGAGCGCGTCCGGCTGGGAGGCGTCCGCGCGGAAGGTCAACGGGTCGTCGAGGTCCTGCGCGGTGGGCAGCAGGTCGGGGTGGGTCCAGACGCCGTCGCGGCCCTCGGTGCCCTGTCGCGTGCGCAGCGAGCCCCACAGGGTGGAGGCGTCGCGCAGGCGGCGGGGACGCATCTCGAGGCCGACGAGGGTCGCGAACGTCTCCTCCGCGGGGCCGCCGCTGGCGCGACGGCGGCGCATGGTCTCGCGCAGCTTGCCGGCCGTGGGCATGCGGCCCTCGGTGGCCTGGCCGACGACCTCGTCGACCCAGCCCTCGATCAGCGCGAGCACGGTCTCGAGGCGGGCCAGGGCGGCCTCCTGCACGGGGGAGCGGGGCGGCTCGAACATGCCCTCCTCCATCAGCCGCTGGAAGGAGGCGGGGTCGCTGGGGTCGACGCCGCGCAGCTGCTCCTCCATCCGCTGCTGGATGGCCTGGGTGTTGATCGAGATGCCGCGGGCGTAGTCGGTGACGGTGCCCAGCACGTGCTCGCGCAGCCACGGCACGTTGGCGAAGAGGCGCTCGTGCGCGGCCTCGCGCAGCGCGACGTAGAGGAGGACGTCGTCGTAGGAGACGTCCAGGCCCTCGGCCAGCTTCTCCACGTTCGCGACGACGATGGCGGCCTTGCCGGTCTCGGTGAGCGGGATGCCGATGTCGGAGGCGCTCAGCACCTCACCGGCCAGCGTGCCGATGCCCGAGCCGGTCTGCTGGGCGAGCATGCCGCCCATCGCCTTGCTCATCATGCCGACGAAGGGGCCGGCCATGGCCTTGGCCTCCTCGGGCAGGGCGTCGCCCATCGACCCGACGGAAGACTCGGCCACGGGGGTGACCAGGGTCTTCCACGTGTCGGCGGTCGCGACCACCCACTCGGCGCGGCTCCACGCCGCCGTCGCGGTGACGGCCGACGGCAGGTCGGTGGCCGAGTCCAGCCAGTGGTCGGCGAGCCGGAGGCTGTCGGCCACGGCGTCGCGCTGCTTGCCCGACGGGGACGGGTCGGGGGACTGGGCGACGGTCTTGCGGGCCACGTCCTGGGCGAGCTCCCAGTTCAGGGGGCCGTCGTAGGGCTGCATCATCTGCTGGAACTGGCCCATCAGGGCGTTCATGTCGAAGCCGCCGGCCCCGCCCGCGCCCGCCAGCGGGCCGCCCGCGCCGAAGAGCTGCGACATGTCGAAGCCGCCGGCTCCGCCCTGGCCACCGGAGCCCTGGCCGAACAGGTGCTCGAACGGCGTCCCCTTGAAGGGGTTGTTGTTCTCGTCGTCGCCGGGGGTCTCGCTCATGGGTCCACGGTACCCAGGTGCCGGGCGCGGACCCCCGTCTGTTCGCGGCCCGCGAACCCGGGAACCTTCCGGGCACGAGCGCCGTGCCGGGCGGGCCGGGGGCGTCCCCGGAGGGCGGCGCACTAGCCTGGCCCGGTGAGCGAGCAGCCCGGAAGCCCCGGCAGGCCCGTCGTCCGACTCGTCGACGTCCGCGACACGCCGCTGGACGTCACCGAGGTGATGGACGCCTGCGACGACGAGCACGCGGGCGGGCTGACCCTCTTCGTCGGCCGCGTGCGCGACCACGACGGCGGCAGGGGCGTCGACGGCCTCGACTACACCGGCCACCCGAGCGCGCTGGCGCGGCTGGAGGACGTCTGCGCCGAGGTGGCGGGCCGGCACGGCGTGAGCGCCCTGGCCGCGGTGCACCGCGTGGGCACGCTGGCGATCGGTGACGTGGCGGTCGTGGTCGCCGCGGCCGCGGCCCACCGCGACGTCGCCTTCGCCGCCTCGCGCGACCTCATCGACACGCTCAAGCAGCAGGTGCCCATCTGGAAGCACCAGCGGTTCAGCGACGGCGGCGAGGAGTGGGTCGGCACGCCGTGACCCGGGCCTGACCCCGGGCCACTGACCGTTCCGCTGGCCCGTCCGCGGCCCAGCGCGCCGCCGCCGGGGTGGGCCGCCGGCGTCCTACCGTGGCCGGGTGGAGGTCCTGCTCTGGCTCGTGCCCGCGGCCGTCGTCACCGTGCTCGCCATGGGATGGGTCGCGTGGCTGGGCCGCACCCGCCGCGAGCCCGACCGCGAGGTGCTGCTGGCACGCCTGGAGAAGGGCCTGGGCCGCAGCACGCCGCTGCGCTACGCCGCGCCGCGCCCGGAGGCCGACCGCGGTACCGGCCTCGCCGTGCGTCGCTCGCGGCTGCCGCGACCGCCCGGCTGACCCGGTGACCCGCACGCCCGCGCCCAGCGGCCGGGTGCAGCGGCCGGGCGCAGGGCCGCGCCCCGTCCGTCTTGGGCGGCATGGGACGATCTGCCGCATGACGCAGCGCACCCTGGCCGCGGTGCTCGCGGTGCCCGTGGTGATCGCGCTGCTCGTGGCGGTGGCCTTCACCGGCCTGCCCTACGCGACCTACGCGCCCGGCCCGACGATCGACGTCCTCGGGATCTCCGGCGACGCGGTCGGTGGCAGCGGCGACGGCGAGATCATCAGCGTCGACGGGGCCAAGGCCTACTACGACGACTCCGGCCAGCTGCGGATGACGACGGTGTCGGTCTCGGCCACCGACCGTCAGATGCCCCTGCCCGAGCTGCTGTGGGCGTGGTTCGACCCCTCCGAGGCGGTCTACCCCTACGACTACGTGCACCCCGACGACACCACCGCCGAGGAGGAGGAGCAGAAGGGCGCCATCCAGATGGTGACCTCGCAGGACGTCGCGGTCGCCGTGGCCGAGGAGGCCCTCGGCTACGACGTCAGCCCGGTGCTCATGGTGGCGCTCGTGCAGGACGGCAGCCCCGCCGACGGGGTGCTGAAGGTGCGCGACCTGGTGCTGCGGATCAACGGCGAGAAGGTCACCGGCACCCAGATGCTCGTGCGCACCATCCGCCGCAGCGGGGGAGACCCCGTCACCCTCGTCCTCCAGCGCAACGGCAAGCGCCGCACGGTGACGATCACCCCGGAGAAGGGGGACGACGGCGTCTACCGCGTCGGGTTCACCCCCGGCACCGGCTACGAGTTCCCCGTGCAGGTCTCGATCGACATCGACTCCTCCATCGGCGGGCCCAGCGCCGGTCTCATGTTCTCCCTCGCCGTCTACGACACCCTCACCGAGGAGTCGGTGACCGGCGGGCACGTCATCGCCGGCACCGGCACGATGAGCGAGGACGGCACCGTCGGGCCGATCGGCGGCATCCAGCAGAAGATCGCCGGCGCCGAGCGCGACGGCGCCGAGGTGTTCCTCGTCCCGGCCGACAACTGCGCCGACGCCCTCGAGGTGGACGACGGCAGCCCCACCCTGCTGCGGGCGGACGACTTCGACTCCGCGCTCGCCGCGGTCCAGGACTGGGTCGCCGACCCGGACGACCCCGACCTGCCCACCTGCTCGAACCAGTGAGACGACGAACCGCGAGAGCGAGCCGCCATGCCTGACGAGAACCCCGCCGACCCGACCGGCCCCACGGACCTGCCCGAGGACCCGTTCCCGGAGACCGTCGACGCCGCCAAGCTGGACCTGGACGCCGACCCGGCGCTGGCCACCGCCGTGCTGGAGATCGAGAAGCACGTCGCCGAGGCCGGCTGGGACCAGCCCGCGCGTCTCTTCGGCCTCGTCGACACCGCGGCGCTCGTGGCCCAGGAGCCGGAGCTGGCGGCCCTGATGGGCCTGGACCAGCCGTCCGAGGACGGCTCGCTGACGCCGGTGGAGCAGGACTCGCTGAACCCGAACGTGCCGCTGGAGCAGGTGCTCCCCGGCATCTCGTGGCCCGGCTCGGTGGCCGGCTGTGCGGCCGTCGTGGAGCGGATCGTGCTGCCGCCGGAGGTGCACGAGGACATCCCCGAGGACGACGACGAGGCGACCGAGTTCGCCGCGAACCACCCGCTGCGCCAGGAGATGCGCCTGGTTGCGGGGACGACGCGGACCGGTTCCACGTACTGTGCGATGCGCTTCCGCAGCCACGACGAGGAGTCCCTCGTGGTGGGCGGCACGGACCTCGTGCCCTCGCTGCTGGAGCTGCTGTCCGCGACCCTGGTCGAGGACTGATCGGCGGCACTCCCGGGGCCTCCCGGTCGTTGGAGCACCTGAGAGACCCCGCAGAACGGGCTGAGCAGCACCCTGAGCAGCACCCTGAGCAAGCACCTGCACCACCAGCAGCACCCTGGATGCCCGGCCCCCGCGCCCGGTGACGAGACGAGGAGAGCGTGAGCGACACCTTCGAGCAGCCCAGCACCCCCGAGCAGCAGCCCGAACGTGCCTCGGCACGCACGCGCGCGCTGATCGCGACCGCCGTCGTCCTGGTGGTGTTCTTCTTCGGGCTCACCAGCTTCGCCGGCGTCTACACCGACCGGGCGTGGTACTCGGCCGGTGGCTTCGTGAGCGTGTGGAACACGCTGCTGGGCACCCGCGTCGTCCTGTTCGTGGTCTTCGGCCTCGTCATGGGCCTGGTGGCCGCCGTGAACATGGTGATCGCCTACCGGTTCCGGCCCCTGTTCGTGGGCATGCCGGACGCCGGGGGCGTGCGCCGCTACCGGGACGCGGTGACGCCGATCCGCCGCTGGGTGCTCCTGGCGACCGCCGGCGTCCTGTTCGTCTTCGGCGGCACCTCGGCCTCGGCGAGCTGGCGCGACTACCTGCTGTGGCGCAACGGTGGCGACTTCGGGCAGACCGACGCCTACTTCGACCGGGACATCGGGTTCTTCATCTTCGACCTGCCCTGGTACCACTACCTCACCGACTTCGTGATGGCGACGCTGGTCGTGGCCGCGCTGGTGACGGCGCTGACGCACTACCTCTACGGCGGCATCTCGCTCCAGACACCGGGGGACCGGCTCTCCGGCCCGGCCCAGGCGCAGCTCTCGCTGCTGGTGGGCCTGCTGGTGCTGGCGAAGGCCGTCGACTACTGGCTGGACCGCTTCGACCTGGCCAGCCAGTCCGGCTCGCTGATCACCGGCATCACCTACACCGACGACAACGCGGTGCTGCCGGCCAAGAACATCCTGCTCGGCATCGCCGTGATCTGCGCGGTCCTGTTCTTCGTCAACGTCTGGCGCCGCACGTGGATGCTGCCGAGCGTGGGCGTGGCGCTGCTCGCGCTCTCCGCCGTCATCCTGGGACTGATCTGGCCGGGCGTGGTGCAGCAGTTCCAGGTGCGCCCGTCCGAGCCGGTGCGCGAGAACGAGTACATCGCCAAGAACATCGACGCCACGCGGGACGCCTACGACCTGACGAACGTCGAGATCACCGACTTCAGCCCGGAGAACACCCTCGGCGTCTCGCTGGCCTCCCTGGACGGGGAGACCAAGTCGATCCCGCTGGTCGACCCGCAGCTGGTCTCCGACGCGTTCGAGCAGGACCAGCAGGTCCGCGACTACTACACGACCGCCGACGTGCTCGACGTCGACCGCTACGACGTCGACGGCACCGACCGGGCCCTCGTGCTGGGCGTGCGCGAGCTAAACTCCGCGGGCATCCCCGAGCAGAACTGGGCCAACCTGCACACGGTCTACACCCACGGCAACGGCGTCATCGCCGCCTACGCCAACCAGCGCGACCGGGTCGACGGGGCCGAGCTGGAGGTCGACGACAGCTCGTCCTCCACGTCCGGCAGCGACACCACCGCGGGCCTGGAGTGGGCGCAGGGCACCGCCGCCAACGAGAACGACCTGCAGGACGTGACCGGCGGCTACGAGGACCGGATCTACTACGGCGAGGACTCCAGCGAGTACTCGATCGTCGGCAAGGCCAGCGAGGACGCCGCCGACATCGAGCTCGACCTGCAGGGGGACAGCACGGGCACCACTACCTTCACCGGCGCCGGTGACGGCGACGTGGGCAACGCCTTCCAGGAGCTGATGTACGCGATCCGCTTCGGCGACCCGAACTTCCTGCTCTCGGGCCGGGTGAACAGCAACTCCAAGGTGCTCTACGACCGGACCCCGCTCGAGCGGGTGCAGAAGGTCGCCCCGTGGCTGACGCTGGACTCCGACCCGTACCCGGCGGTCGTGGACGGCAAGATCGTCTGGATCGTCGACGGCTACACCACCTCCGACGCCTACCCGGGCGCGGAGAAGGAGTCGTACTCGGAGATGATCGACGACTCCCGCGCGGAGGACACCGGTCTCCAGACCATCCCCACCGACCAGGTGAACTACATGCGGGACGCGGTCAAGGCGACCGTTGACGCCTACTCGGGCGAGGTGACCCTCTACCAGTGGGACACCGAGGACCCGATGCTCTCCGCGTGGATGAGCGCCTTCCCGGGGACCGTGGAGTCGCGCGACGACATCCCTGAGGAGCTCCTCGAGCACCTGCGCTACCCCGAGGACCTGTTCAAGGTGCAGCGCTACCAGCTGGCCCGGTACCACGTGACCGACGCCGACGACTGGTACCAGGGCAACGACCGCTGGGAGGTCCCGGCCGACCCGACCACCTCGGGCACGTCCTACCAGCCGCCTTACCGACTCTTCGTCGGTGAGGACTACGTGGGCCCGTCCGCGGACGAGGACACCACGGACGACTCCGGCACCGACTCCGGCACCGACTCCGGCACCGACTCCGGCTCGGGCACCGGCACCGGCTCCGGGTCGAGCACCGACGCGGCGTCGGGCCAGACCTGGTCGCTGACGTCGGTGTTCGTGCCGATCGGCCGTGCGGTGCTGGCCTCGTACATGTCGGTGGACTCCGACGCGACGAGCGACAGCTACGGCACCATCCGGGTGCTCCAGCTGCCGACCGAGCAGACACCGGGCCCCGAGCAGGTGGCCAACACGTTCTCCTCCGACGAGGACATTGCCGACGCCCTGGCCCAGTTCAACCGGACCGACGGCGTCGTCGAGCGCGGCAACCTGCTGACGGTGCCGCTGGACGACGGGTTCCTCTACGTCCAGCCGGTCTACATCCGTCGGCAGGCCTCCGAGGCGTCGTACCCGGTGCTGCGGTTCGTCACCACCGCCTACGGCAACAACATCGGGATCGGGTCCACGCTGCGCGAGTCGCTGCGCGACCTGCTCTCGAACGTGGGCGGCACACCGACCGACTCGGGTGGCGACACCGGGTCGGACTCCGGCTCGGGCTCCGGCTCCGGCTCGAACGACACCCCGCTCTCCGGCACCACGCAGCAGCAGATCAACCAGCTGCTCCAGCGGGCCGAGAACGCGTTCGACGCCGCCGACCAGGCCTACACGGACGGTGACCTGGGCGAGTACCAGACCCAGGTCGAGCGGGCGCAGGACGCGATCAGCCAGGCGCTCTCGCTGGCCTCGGACGCCGGCTCCGGCTCGGACGCCTCGGCGTCCCCGTCCGCGGACGCCTCCGACTCCGCGTCCTCGGACAGCACCGGCTCCGACGGCTGACCCGTCGCACCCGCCCGCGGCCCCTGCCTCCTTGGGCGGGGGCCGCGGCTCGACGTGGCCCGATTTGGCTCAGCCCTCGGTCTCTGAGAGTGTGGAGACACCGACGCGGGGTGGAGCAGCTCGGTAGCTCGCTGGGCTCATAACCCAGAGGTCACAGGTTCAAATCCTGTCCCCGCTACCAATCAGAGGGCCCGCCAGGCACCAGCCTGGCGGGCCTTCTGCCTTCCGGATGAGGGTCGTGCGTCATCGCGGAGCGCTGCACGTACCTGGTGCGTCTGCGGCTCCGCGATGATCCTCGGGCCCGGGTGATCCGAGCGGGAAGGGCCCCCTGCGGCCCACCGATTTGGCTCGGGTCGACCCGAGGCGTAACGTTCTCTTCACCGACGCGGGGTGGAGCAGCTCGGTAGCTCGCTGGGCTCATAACCCAGAGGTCACAGGTTCAAATCCTGTCCCCGCTACCAATCAGAAGGCCCGCCAGGCACCAGCCTGGCGGGCCTTCTGCCTTCCGGACGACGGCTGGGGCCTGGCTCATTCCGCCTCCACGGCACCGAGCAGGTCCTTGACCTCGGCGACGGACGGCACCCGGCCGGAGAGCACGACCTGGCCGTCCACCTCCAGGCCCGGGGTGGCGAGGACGCCGAGGGCGGCGATGGCCGCGTAGTCGGTGACGTGGCTGATCTCGGCGTCCAGGCCGAGCTCGTCGAGGGCGCGACGGGTGGCCTTCTCCAGGGCGCGGCAGTTGCGGCAGCCGGGCCCGAGGACGGCGATCTGCAGCGGGGCTCGCATGGCGGTCTCCTTCCGGTGGGCGCCGCGCTCAGGTGAGCACGGCGTTGAACAGGTAGCCGACGGCGACGATCGCGGAGGCGACGACGCCGACGAACACGGCCAGCAGGGGCGGCTTGAGCACGCGGCGGAGCAGGATCAGCTCGGGCAGCGACAGGGCGACCACCGACATCATGAACGCCAGGAGCGTCCCCATCGGCAGGCCCTTGTCGTAGAGCGCCCCCACGAGGGGCAGGACGCCGGCGGCGTTGGAGTACAGCGGCACGCCGAGCAGCACGGCGACGACCACGCCGAACGCCGCCCCCTCGCCCGCGTACCGGGTGAAGAGGTCCTCGGGGGCCCAGCCGTGGATGAGCGCGCCGATGCCGATGCCGATCAGCAGGTAGGGCCAGATACGGCGCAGCACCGACCGCGCCTCGTCCGCGGCGGCGCGCACCCGGTCCTCGAAGCGGGGCCGTGCCCCGGTGGGCCCGTCGACCACCGGGGTCTCCAGCACGAACGGCTCGACCCACCGGTCCAGGTGCAGCCGCCCGAGCACCCAGCCGGCGACGATCGCGACGCTCAGCCCGGCGGCGACGTAGAGCACGGTCACCTGCCAGCCGAACAGCCCGAGCAGCAGCCCGATGGCCACCTCGTTGACCAGCGGGCTGGCGATGAGGAAGCTCATCGTCACGCCGAGCGGCACGCCGGCGGCCACGAACCCGATGAAGGCCGGCACCGCGCTGCACGAGCAGAACGGCGTGACGACCCCCAGGCCGGCCGCGAGCACGTTGCCGGCGCCCTCGCGCCGACCGCCGAGGAGGGCGCGGGTGCGCTCGACGCTCATGTAGGAGCGCAGCAGCGTGACGCCGAAGACGATCACGCCCAGCAGGAGCGCGATCTTCACCGTGTCGTAGCAGAAGAACCGCAGCGACGCCGTCCACCGGGCGTCCGGGTCGAGCCCGACCAGGTCGACGAGCAGCAGGTCCCAGATCCGCCCGTTGACCCAGTAGGCGGCCGTCCACGCGAGGGCGCCGACCGCCAGCAGCCCCGCACGAGCACGGGACGAGGCGGGCAGCTGCTGCAGCACGCTCATGGCGACACCCACTCCGACGGCGCCGCCCGGCGGGTCGCCGGGCCCGGGCCGCTACCCCCAGTCTCCTCCGCGGCGCGGGGGAGCGGTGGGGCCGGACGTCACCCAGGGCTGTGCCGGACGCCATGGCCGGGTCGGATGCGGGGCCGTGCCGGACGCCGGCCGGACACGGGCGTCGGTGCCACCTCGTACGGTCGCCGGCATGCCTCTGCTGCTGCTCTCCCTGGGGTCCGGCGCCGTCACGGACTTCGTGGCCCGCCACACCGCCCTGCCCGCGGCCGGGACGCGCCTCGGCTACCTCGCCGACGCCGCGCGGCCCCACGCCGACGCGCCCTTCGTCATCGCCGAGCGGGAGAAGATCGCCGGCCTCGGCTTCCAGGTCGCGGTGCTGCCACCCGCCGACAGCGTCGACGCCGGCGTGTTCGCCGACGCGCTCGACGCGGTCGACGCCGTCTACGTCGCGGGCGGCAACGTCTTCGTCCTGCTGGCCGCCCTCCGGGCGCGCGGTGCGGACGAGGTCCTCGTCGAGAAGGTCCGGGCCGGGCTGCCCTACGTCGGGTGCAGCGCGGGCTCGGTGGTGGCCGGCCCGAGCATCGAGCCGCTCACGCCGATGGACGACCCGGCCGACGCGCCCGGCCTGGCGAGTACCGACGGGCTCGGGCTCGTCGACACCGTCGTCGTCCCGCACGCGGACGGCCTGCTGCCGCCCTACCCGCTGGAGCTGATCGCGCAGATCAAGCGCACCTACGACGACGCCTACCCGCTCACGTTCCTCACCGACGCCCGCGGGCTGCTCGTCGAGGACGGCACCCCGCGCGTCGTCGCCTCACCGTGAGAGGCGGTCCCTCAGACCCACTCGCCGGCGTCGTAGGCCTGCCCGACGCTGCGACCGTCCTCCAGCGTGTACAGCCGCCAGGCGTTGCCGATCATCCGGTGCTCACGCAGGTGCTCGCCGGGCGTGCTGCCGTCCTGGAGCACCCCGCCCTCGTCCATCACCACCAGCCCGACGTCGGCCGGCCCGATCAGCACCGTGCCGGCGGGCACCTCGGCCCAGTCCCGGCGCGGCGCGGCGGGCACCGGGTCGGCGACGACCACCGGCGTCGGCTCGGTCTCCTCGGGCGGGGAGAGGACCGGGCGGAGCACGACCACCCCGTCCGCGATCTCGACGGCGTAGGTGCCCGGCGGCACCGAGGCGGGCAGGGCGCAGCCGCCGCTCTCGTCGACGGTGACCAGGGGCATCGCGGTGCTCATGGCACGACGGTAGTGCCGTCGACGCGGCCGGGCCGCTCCGTCCTCCGTAGACTCCGCCCCGTGGTCACGGCAGCAGAAGAGGCACAGCGGACGACGGCGGGGCTGGAGTGCCTCGAGCCGACGCTGAACGGCGCCCGCATCGAGCTCGACTACGTCGGCACGGGCCACGACGGCACCCTCACCCGCTTCACCGAGACCGTCGAGCTGCCCGGCAGCCTCGAGCACGTCGACGACGCGGTCGTGCGCCCCGTCCTGCGGCTGCTCTCGCTCGCCGCGTCGCTCAGCTACTTCAAGGCGTTCGCGCCCGGCACCATCAGCGTGCCCGGCGGCCTGACCACCGTCGAGCGCACCTTCCTGCGTGAGGTCACCCGCCACGGACTGGGCGAGTTCGCCTACGTCAACGACCTCCCGGCCGTCTTCGAGACGCCGATCGACGCCCCGGCGGCCGCACCGGTCGCGCAGCCCTGGGTGGACGAAGCGACCCCGCGGAAGGTCCTGGTGCCGGTCGGCGGGGGCAAGGACTCGGTGGTCTCCATCGAGGCGCTGCGCGAGGCCGGCTACGAGGTCGGCCTGTTCTCGGTCAACAGCTACGCCCCCATCGAGGCCACGGCCCGGGTGGCGCAGCTGCCGCTGCACACCGCCCGCCGCAAGCTCGACCCCGAGCTGTTCCGGCTCAACGCCGAGGGCGCGCCCAACGGGCACGTGCCGGTGACGGCGGTCAACAGCCTCGTCGGGCTCCTCACGGCGCTGGCGCTCGGCTTCGACACGGTCGCGTTCAGCAACGAGGCCAGCGCCTCGTTCGGCAACATCGACTGGCACGGCGTCGAGGTCAACCACCAGTGGTCGAAGGGCCTGGAGTTCGAGCGGCTGCTGCGCGGTGCCCTGCCCGCCGGCGCGCCCCGCTACGTCTCGCTGCTGCGCCCGGTCACCGAGCTGCGCATCGCGCGCCGGTTCGCCACCCGCACCGCGTACCACCCGGTCTTCACCAGCTGCAACCGCGCCTTCAAGCTCACCGAGGCCGACCGCACCTCCTGGTGCGGTGAGTGCCCGAAGTGCCGCTTCGTGTTCCTCTGCCTGAGCCCCTTCATGCCGCGCGCCGACCTCGAGGCGGTCTTCGGCGGGCGCGACCTGTTCGCCGAGGCGCTGGACCACGCCGACCGCTACGCCGGCTTCCTGGAGCTGCTCGGCAAGGAGGGCCTGGTCAAGCCGCTGGAGTGCGTCGGCGAGCCCGACGAGTGCCGCGTCGCGCTCTCGCTGGTCACCGAGAAGCCCGACTGGGCGGGCCACCCGTTCCTGGCCGAGCCCGAGGTCGTCGCGCTGCACGCGGCGCCGGGCGACGCCGAGGCCGTCCTCGCCTTCCGCGAGGGCGAGCACGCGCTCACGCCCGACCTCGAGGACGTCGCCCGTGCGGTATGAGGACCTGGCCGGCCGTGCCGTCGTCGTGTGGGGCACCGGGCGCGAGGGCCGCGCCGCCCACGCCGAGCTGACCGGCCGCGGCGTCGACGTCGTCGGCTACGCCGTCACCGGGGGCGAGGCCCCGGCCGACCTAGCCGACCTCACCGCCACCGGCGAGGCGGGCCTCGCCAGGATGCTGGCCGCCGACGTGGTGGTGAAGTCGCCGGGCGTCCCGCACACCTCGCCCGAGTACGTGGCGCTGAGGCAGGCGGGCGTCGCGGTCACCTCGCTCACCGACCTGTGGCTCTCGGCCGACCCCGACCGGGTCGTCGGCGTCACCGGCACCAAGGGCAAGAGCACGACCTCGGCCATCGTGCGGCACCTCCTGGAGGCCGCCGGCCGCACCGCCTCCCTGGTCGGCAACGGCGGCACGCCCGTCACGGCCGACGACGCGAGCGCCAGCGAGATCGCCGTCACCGAGGTCTCCAGCTACCAGGCCGCCGAGCTGTCGTCCTCGCCCCGCGTCGCCGTGGTGACCTGCCTCTACCCCGAGCACCTGCCCTGGCACGGCGGGTTCGAGGCCTACGCCGCCGACAAGCTCAACCTCCTCGCCCACGGCACCGAGCTCGTCGTCCTGCCGCACGCCCACGACGACCTTGCCGAACGGGTGCGCGCGGCCGTCGGGGAGGACACCGTGCTGGTCACCCCGGCGGACGCCGGCATCACGGTCACGGACGAGGCGGTGCGGTGGAGCGGCGTCGGCACCGTGGCCGCGGCCGACCTCCAGGTCCACGGCCGGCACAACCTCGTCAACGTCGCTCTCGCCCTCACCGCGGTGGCGCTCGGCTTCGACCTGCCCGAGGAGCAGCGTCCGGCCGTCCTCGCCGCCACGACCACGTTCGCCGCGCTGGCGCACCGCCTGGAGACCATCGCGTCCGCCGACGGCCGCCGCTGGGTGGACGACAGCCTCGCCACCGCCCCCGAGGCGGTCGTCGCCGCGCTCGGCTCCTTCGCCGGTCAGCGCGTCGCGCTGGTGCTCGGCGGCGCCGACCGCGGCCTCGACATGAGCCCGCTGCGCACCCACCTCGCCGGCCCGGCCGGCGACGACGTGCGGGTGCTCGCGATCGGCCCGGCCGGCACCCGCTGGGTGGAGGAGGGCGGCCCCGCCGTCCGCCACACCCACCTCGCCGGCACCTGGGCCGGCGCCGTCGCGGCCCTGCACGACCCCACCGGCCCGGCCGGGCCGGCCAGCACCGACGTCGTCCTGCTCTCGCCCGGCGCGCCCAGCTTCGACGAGTTCGCCAGCTACGAGGAGCGCTCCGCCGCCTTCCGCGTCGCCGCGCAGGGCTGAGCCGGCGGTGCTCACGCTCGACGGTGCGCCGGTCGACGCCGTGCCCGCCGACCTGGCGCTCTACCCCTACGGCGTCTTCACCACCCTCGTCGTGGACGACGGCACGGTGCTCGGCTGGGAGGACCACCTCGCCCGCCTCCACCGCGACGCCGCCCGGCTCTGGGGCCACGTGCTCGACCCCGACCACGTGACGGGGCTCGTGCGGGCCCACCTCGGGCGGCTGGGGGGAGCGGAGGCACGGGTCACCGTGCGCGTCACCCTGTACCCGGCCGCCTTCAGCCTGGCCGCGCCCGAGACGGCCCGGGGCTGCCGCGTGCTGGTCAGCACACGGCCGGCCGGTCCGCCGTCGTCCACCCGGGCGAACGGGATCGCCGTGGCCACGCGTGCGCACCGGCGTGCGCTGCCGGAGGTGAAGTCCACCGACCTCGTCGGCACCCTGCTGCTGCGGCGCGAGGCCCGGCTCGCCGGGCACGACGACGTGCTGCTCGTCGACGGCGAGCAGGTGCTGGAGGGCGCCACCTGGTCGGTGCTGGTGTGGCGTGG
Organism: Nocardioides bruguierae; assembly: GCF_023656415.1. Lineage (GTDB taxonomy): Bacteria > Actinomycetota > Actinomycetes > Propionibacteriales > Nocardioidaceae > Nocardioides > Nocardioides bruguierae. Next base: position 148,409 of record NZ_JAMOIL010000002.1, on the reverse strand, counting down.
CGGTGAGGTCGCGACGCCGGACGGGCCGGTGCTGCCGAGCACCACGGTGCAGCACCTGCGGCCGGCGGTGGAGGCCCTGGGCCGCGCGCTCGTGGCGCGGCCCGTGACGTCGGCCGAGCTCGCCGAGGCGGACCTGGTGCTGGCCGTCAACGCGACCCAGCCGCACCGCCCCGTCACGGCTGTGGACGGCACGCGCCTGCGCGTCGAGGAGGACCTGCTCACCGCCGTCGCCCAGGCGTACGCGGGCCTGCGACGCCGGCCCGTCTGAGGCGGTGTCCGACCCGACCCGGCGGGAGCCCCGCGGTGCCCCCATGTGGCACCCGGTGCTCGACCGCCCGGCCGGGCCTCGTCCGTGACGGTGGACGGACCGACCCGCCCGGCACGTCGCCGCGCTCCGCCCGGAGCCCGAGCGCGGCGACGTCGTCCCGTGCCGTGCGTGGGCAGCAGCAGCCCGCCAAGGCGGCTGCACGGTGGCAGCCCCGCTGCTGCCCCCGCAGAGGCGTGGTCGGTGTCCGTCCGGTGTCCCCTCCCAGGGAGCCGGCCCGTGGGCCTGCCCGGACGCTGCCGAACCTAGGCCGCGGCGCGGCCTCGTGGCCTGCGGTTTCAGGTCTCGCGGGCCGTGGAACACCCGTCGTGCACGCGGGCGCCGCGGGCCAGCCACCACCGGGCCGCCCCGGCGCGGGTGCCGCCGGTCAGGGCCAGCTCGCCCAGCGCCGCGCGGGACGGGGCGTCGCCGGCCAGTCCCCAGGCACCGACGAGGGCGTCGGCCAGTGCGGGGTTGAGGTCGTCGATGCCGTCGGCCCGCGCCCACGGCGCGCTCGGCGAGGTGCCGGTCTGGGCCCGGAGCCGCACCGCCACGCCCTGCAGGCGCGGGTCGGGGTGGTCGAGCCACGCCGAGAGGTCCGGGACGTCGGCCCCGAGCCGCGCCCCGGCGAGCCGCCGGGTCGTCCGCCGCTGGAGGACGGGGTCGGGCTCGGCCTGGGCCTGGGCCAGGAGCGCGGCGGCCGCGGGGCCGGCGATCTCCGGGTGCACGCCGAGCAGCATGTAGCTGGTGACGGCCCGTTCCTCGTGGGCGGGGGTGCTCACGTCGTAGAGCAGCCGGGAGAGCACGGGCTGCTCCTCCAGCCCGAGGCCCTCGGTGATCCGGTGCGCGGCCCGGTCGCACTGCGCCGCCCGGGTCTCGCGCAGGGCCTCACCCGGCTCGAAGTCGGTCGGGGGAGACGGGGCCAGGCGGCGGCGGACCGAGGGGCGGGCCTCGTCCACGAGCACGGGCGGGAGGGAGCGCAGGGCGTGCGAGAGCCACTCGTGGGCGGTCGAGCCCGGCTCGGCCTGGTCGAAGGCGGCGAGCAGCGGCGCGAGGACGTGGCCCCAGACCCGCTCGGGGTCGCCGATGATCGCCATGTTGCACAGCGACAGCACGGCGCTCTCGACCACCCGGCCACGCGGGTCGTGCAGGAGCGTGCCGCACCAGGACAGGCCGGCGTCGTCGACGTGCTCGCCCACGGCACTCATCAGGTCGGCGAGGACCTGCACGTCCGGGTCGGCCACGAGCCGGCGGGCGACCTCGACCACGAGGTGTCCGTAGGGCCCGCACCGCATCAGCGACAGCGCCTCGTAGCGCGTCGGGTACCCGGGGCCGACCGCGCGGCCCATCTCGTCGGCGAGGTGGTCGAGCAGGTCCAGGGCGATCGACTCGGGCAGGCCCAGGGACTCCGGCCTGGCCAGGGCGGCCGCCCAGTCCAGCCAGGCGCCGGCCCCGGCCAGGGGCGCGGCGCGGCCACCGTCCGAGCGGCGCAGGGCGTCGAGCAGGCCCTCGGTCAGCGCGGAGACGTGCTCCACGGTCGACGGCCCCAAGGTGGGGCGGCGGTCGGACTGGCTCTCGCGCGGGAAGGTGCGGCAGGTGGCGCCGATCGCCCCGCGCAGCGCCCCGCCGGCGAGGCCGAAGCGCTCCTCGTAGGCGCGCAGCAGGGTGCCGTCGCGCAGCTCGCCGGTCTCCAGGCGGTGCAGGGTGCTGGCGGAGACGCCCAGGTCGCCGCCCACGACCCGCAGCTGCGGTGCGCCGTGCAGGAGCCGGGCCATCCGTGCCGTCCACCCCACCCGGGCCCGCACGTCGATCGCGCGCCCGGCCAACGGGGTCTCGTCCCGCAGCACCAGGTGCCGCGAGGCGGACCGCCGCTGCGTGCTCACGGGCTGACGCTAGCGCTGCACGGGCCGGTCCGAATCCCCAACAAGGAAGTCTTTACGGCCCCGACACGAGGCGGACTCGACCGGTTGCCAGGGGTCGCCCCAGGGGTGGTCGGGCACGCTGACCCCGCCCGGCACCCACTCGGCGAACCACTCGCGACCCAGCACGCGGCGCTGCAGCGGGCCGGGCAGGCCCAGCAGCAGCGCCGCCGTCCGGGGACCGCCCGTGCGCTGGCTCCCGTGCGCCTCGAGGGCGCTCAGCTTGGCGGGCAGCTGGTCGCGGACGTCGAGGCGGTGGGTGATCCGCGACCGCGGCGTGAAGGCGTCGGTCAGGTCCGGCACGCGCGGCACCGGGAGCACCCGCCCCGCGGCCCGCAGCAGGCGTGCGACGGGCAGGACCCGCTCGCGCTCCACCGTGGCCTCCAGCAGTCGAGGCGCGTCCGCCCCCAGCAGCGCGACCGCGGTGCGTGCCACCCTGTTGACCTGCACGTGGTCGGGGTGGCCGTAGCCGCCGGCGGCGTCGTAGGAGGTCAGCAGGTCGGCACCCTCCTCGCGGAGGACGGCGGCCACCTGCTCGGCCACCCGGGCAACCGGGAGCGTCGCGAACCCGCCGGCCGTCGGGGTGCCGGAGCCGCTGTCGCGGTGCCCGAGCCGGACGATGCGCGCGACCCCGAGGGCGGCTGCGGACCGGTCCAGCTCGGCCAGTCGCAGTCGGCCCAGACCGTGGGCGAGCCCGGCGTCGGCCAGCCCGGCCTCCCCGTCGGTGGCCACCACCAGCACGACCCGGTGCCCGGCGGCCGCCGCGCCGGCCAGGGTGCCGCCGGTCCACAGCGCCTCGTCGTCGGGGTGGGCGTGCAACGACACCAGCGTGCTCACCGCCCCACCTCCAGCAGCAGGGGAGCCGCCGGCAGGGGCACCCCGACCAGGGCAGCGGCCCGTGCGTACAGGACGTCGGCGCCCTGCCGCGCCCGCTGCCAGTCGAAGGCCGGCGGCGTGGTGGCGTCGTGGTGCACCATCCGTGCGCGCAGCGCGGGGTCGGTGCACAACCGGGTCACCTGGGCGGCCATGTCGATGTCGTCGGAGGCGAGCAGGCCCTCCAGACCCGGTTGGAGGAACTCGGTGACGCCCGAGGCTGCCGGGGCGACGACGGGCACCCCGGAGGAGCGTGCCTCGAGCGGGGCGATGCCGAAGGACTCGCGGTGGGCGGGGGCCAGGAAGACGTCGGCGTCGGCCAGCAACGCGCGCACGGCCGGCCGGTCGAGCGAGCCGGGCAGGGACACCCAGTCCATCCCGTGCCTGCGCAGCCGCGCCTCCACACCCCGGCGCTGGGGCCCGTCGCCGGCGATCGTGGCGCGCAGGGGCACCACGGCGGGCACCTGCTCCCGGACGCGGTGCAGCACCTCGACCAGCGGCACGGCCCGCTTCACCCGCGTCAGCCGCATGACGGCGACGAGGTGCAGGGCACGGTCGGGGTCGGGGTCGGCCTCGGGGGAGGACGTGCGGGCCAGGGCCGCGGCCGCCAGCGACGTCCAGGCGTCGGGGTCGACGGCGTTCGGCAGCACGTGCACCTCGCGCGGTGCCGCGAGCGGCGCGACGGCGTCGGCGGCGACCCGGCTCACCGCGCTCCACACGGTGTCGGTCTCGTGCAGGCGCAGCCCGTGCCGCACCAGCCAGGGCAGGGGCCCGAGGTCGGCCCACAGCGAGTGGACGGTCACCAGGGCGGGCACCCGCTCCTCGTGCGCGGCCCGGATGGCGGCGGCCGCGAGCGGTGAGAGCACCGAGGCGTGCACGTGGACGACGTCGGGGCGGTCGTGCCGCAGCCGGTGCCGCAGGTGGTCGACCAGGCCGGCGAGCCCCGCGAAGGAGAGGCCGGTCTCGCCGGCGGCGAGCCGGGTGACCTCGACGCCGTCCTGCGGACTCGTGGCGGTGTCGCCCGCGGGGGCCAGGGTGACGACGCGGACCCGGTGCCCCGCGGCGACCTGGTGCGCGGCCAGGGCCGCGACGTGCGTCTCGATGCCGCCCACCTTCGGGGCGTAGCTGTCGGCGACGTGCCAGAGGCTCCGGCCGGTCGGGCCGTTCCAGGCGGTCATCGGGAGCTCCCCTCGCCCGCGGCCAGCGCGAGCCCGTCGCGGGCCGGCGCGGCCGAGCGGCGGCCGGTGGTCCACCACCACCCGGCCAGCCACGCGCCGCCCACCGGGATCTCCAGCGCGAACGTCAGCAGCCGGTAGAGCAGGACGCCGGCGACCACCCCGACGGGGGCCCCGCCCGCGGCGACGAGCACCGTGGTCAGCCCCAGCTCCACGGGGCCAAGGCCACCCGGGGTGAGGGCCGCCAGGGTGAGCACCCGCTCGACGGCGAAGCCGGCTGCCAGACCGACCAGCGGGACGCCGGCACCGGCGACGTGCAGGCACAGGGCCAGGAGCAGGGCCAGCAGCGCGGTGTAGCCGAGCATCCCGACGCTGAGCCCGGCCCAGCGCCGGCGTGCGGTCGCGGCGGCGGTGCGACGCGTGCGCAGGACGGCCGCGCCGACACGGGGCCCGGACCGACGCAGGAGCAGCCGCTCGGCGGCGTCCAGGACCGTCGCGAGCTGGCGGGTGAGCGCGTCGGAGGCGAGCAGCGCGCCGACGACCACGACGAGACCGCCCGCCACCCCGCCGACCAGCCCGAGGCCGGGCAGTGCCAGCCCCGCCTGCAGCACGTAGAGAGCGGCGACGGCGGCGACCAGCAGCTTGGCGAGGACGTCCCAGACGTTCGTGACGACCGTGTAGGCCGCCACGTCGTGACCGGAGAAGCCCCAACGGCGGGCCACCATCGAGTTCGCCGCGACCCCCGCGGCGCCACCCAGCGGCAGCACGTTCGCGACGAAGCTGCCGGTCAGGCTGAGCGTCGCCGCCCGGCGGTGGGTGAGACCCGGCATCGCGGCCGTCAGCGTGACCGTGTGCGCAGCAAGGCCTGCCGCCCACAGGAGGACGAGGGCGACAAGCCAGAGGGCCGGCACGCCCGTGACCACGCCCAGCACCGACGCCCAGGGCACACCGGCCAGTCGCGGGGCGAGCAGGGCGACGGCAGCGATGCCAAGCGCTGCCGGCAGGCCGTGACGCAGCAGGGCCCAGCCGGCGGGCGGCCGGTCGACGGGAGGCACCTGGGCGGGCTGCCGGCCGGTGGGGAGGGGAGCGGCGGGGTGGGTCATGCCTCGACGCTCCTGCCGAGCCCCTGCACGGCACCTGACCACCGACGGTCAGGTCGCGTGCAGGTGCGGCACCGCACCGTGGGGCTGACCGACCCACCGCAGCCGCACGACCCGCGGCAGCCGACCCACGCCAGGAGCGCCCGTGCTCGACCTCGTCAACGGACTGCCCGTCCACCCGCTCGTGGTGCACGCGGTCGTCGTGCTGCTGCCCCTCGCCGTCCTCGGCGCCATCGCGGTGGCGGTGCGCCCGGCCTGGGCGCACCGTGTCGGCTGGCTGGTGGTGGCCGTGGCCGCGGTCGCCACCGTGCTGGTGCCGGTGGCGACCTCCAGCGGCGAGGCGCTCGAGCGCCGCGTCGGAGATCCCGGCGAGCACGCCGAGCTGGGCGACCAGCTGATCTGGTTCGCGCTCCCGCTGCTCGTGCTCACGATCGCCGTGGTCCTGCTCGGACGCCGGCGCGCGACCGGGGCCGCCACGCCCGGGCCGGGCTGGCTGCCGACTGCGGTGGCCGTGCTCACCGTGCTGGTCGCGCTCGCCACGGCCGTGCAGGTCTACCGTGTCGGGGAGTCCGGCGCGAGGGCGGTGTGGGGCGACGAGGTCGCGTCCGCGTCGACCCGCTGAGACACCTCGGCCCGGTGCCGGGGAGGAGAGGAGGACCGGTGGCCACCATCGGTGTCTGCGAGGACGACCCCGCCATCCGCAAGGTGCTCGTCCGCGGCCTGCGCGAGGCGGGTCACGAGACCGTCGTCGCCCACGACGGACGCGAGGCACTGACGCTGCTCGGCGCGGACTGCCCGCTGGAGGCGCTGGTGATGGACATCGGCCTGCCCGACGCGGACGGTCGCGACGTCGTCACGGCGCTCAAGGCGGCCGGGCAGCACGCCCCCGTCCTGTTCCTCACCGCGCTGGGCGGCACCCACGACCTGCTCTCCGGCTTCGCCGCCGGGGCCGACGACTACCTGGTCAAGCCGTTCGGCCTGGCCGAGCTTCTGGCGCGGCTGGACGTGCTGGTGCGACGAGGCACGGGTGGCCGCGCCGTGGTCGGCGGCCTCACCCTCGACGCCGTCGCGCACGCCGTGCGCACCGAGGCCGGCCAGGTGCTGCTGAGCCCCACCGAGTTCCGGATGCTGGCGGCGATCCTGTCCCGGCCCGGCGAGGTCGTGCGGCGTCGGACGGTCGTCGCCGCGGCCTGGCCGGACGGCGCCGAGGTCAGTGAGAACACGATCGACTCCTTCCTCCGCAAGATCCGGGCGAAGCTGGAGTCCGTCGGGTCGCCCGTGCGGATCGAGACGGTGCGCGGGGTCGGCTTCACCGCCCGCGAGCAGGGGGCCGTCGCCTGATGGGGCCGTCCCCGGCCCGGCTGCTGCCGCGGCGCCTGCGTCGTCCTGGCCTGCGCAGTCTGGGCCTGCGTGGCCAGGTGGTCGCCCTGGCGGCCTCGGTCGCCGTGCTGGTCGGGGTCGTGCTGGTGCTCGTCCTCCAGCTCGTGCTGGACCTGTCGACCAGCAGCACCGTCGACCGCGTGCTCACCGACCGCTCCGCCGCCGTGATCGCCTCCGTGCAGGCCACGTCCTCGGCCGAGGCGGGACTCGTGGTGCCCGAGGCACTGCTGGACCCGGGCGTCGTCGTCTACGACGAGGACGGCACGCGGGTGGCCGGCTCGGTGCCGCCGTCGCTGAAGAAGGTCTTCGCCGAGCTCTCCGAGGAGACCGCCACCCGGCAGGTCGACCTGGGTGACCACTACAGCGTGCTGGCCACGCCCTTCGACACCGACGCGGGCCAGGCCGTGCTCGTGGTCTCCGAGCCGAGGGCGCCGTACGAGTCGGAGGAGGGCGTCGCGTTCGTCGTCTCGGCGACGGCGGCCGTCGTCCTGGTGCTGCTGGCCGCGGGGGTGGCGGCCTGGGCGAGCGGCCGGGCCCTGGCCCCGGTGGCCGACATGGCGCGCACCGCGGAGAAGTGGAGCGAGCACGAGCTGCACCGCCGCTTCGACCTGGGCGCGCCGACCAACGAGATCCGGGCGCTCGGGCACACCCTCGACGCCCTGCTGGAGCGGGTCGCCCAGGCGATCCTGGCCGAGCAACGGCTCACCGCCGAGCTCGCGCACGAGCTCCGCACGCCGCTGACCAGCCTCCAGGTCACCGCCGAGCTGGCCGCGGCCCGCAACGACCTCGACGAGCAGCTGCGCGAGGACCTCGACGACATCCTGCTGGCCGCGCGCACGATGGGGGCCACCATCACCGTGCTCCTCGACGTCGCACGTGCCCAGGCGTCCGGCCTCGACGCCGTCGTGCCCGCACGGCAGGTGCTCGAGGACGCGGTGCGCCGCTACGTCCTCACCGCCGCCACGACCCTGGACCTGCCCGACGGCCTCGTGCTCGACGTGCCGCACGAGCTGGCGGTCCGGGCGCTGGCACCGGTGCTGGCCAACGCGGACCGGCACGGCTCGCAGGTCGTGGTGACGGCGACGGTCGAGCCCGGCCGCGTGCACCTCGACGTCGCGGACGACGGCACGGGTGTCGACGCGGACGTGGCGGCCGACCTGTTCACGCCGGGGCGCTCCGGCAGCGGAGGAGCCGGCCTGGGCCTGCCGCTGGCGCGCCGCGTCGCCCGCTCGGCCGGCGGCGATGTGCTGCTCCGCCCGGGCCCGGACGGCGCGCGGGAACGCGGAGGAGCGGTGGCCGGAGCGGCCACGGGTGCGGTGTTCCGCGTCACGCTGCCCGGCCGCGCGAGCGTGCGCGAGCCCTGAACCGACCGCCGCTCACCCGGGCGGTCAGGTGACGTGCAGGCTCGGCGAGGCAGGTTCGAGGGGTGACGACGACCAGCACGGAAGCACGCAGACCGGCCACGGGCGGGACGCGCACGACCCGCGCCGTCGCCGTCGTCCCCACCTACCAGGAGGCCGCGACCGTCGACACCGTGCTCGACCGGCTGCTCGGCCTCGACCTGCCCGACGGCACCAGCCTGGACGTGCTGGTCGTCGACGACTCCAGCCCCGACGGCACCGGTGATCGGGTGCTGGCCCGGGCGGACCTCGACGACCGCGTCCGGCTGCTCTCCCGCACCGGCCGCGAGGGTCTGGGCGCGGCCTACCGGGCCGGGTTCGCGGCGGCGCTGGAGGCCGGCTACGACGCCGTCGTCCAGCTCGACGCCGACGGCTCGCACCCGGCCGCGGCCGTGCCTGCGATGCTCGCCCGCCTGGCCGCGGGGGAGGCGGACGTCGTCATCGGCTCCCGCTACGTCGCCGGCGGCGGGACCGAGGGCTGGCCGTGGCAGCGTCGTGCGCTGTCGGGGGCCGCCAACCTCTACGCGCGCGGCGTGCTGCGCCTGTGCACGCACGACGCCACGGCCGGCTTCCGCGCCTGGACGGCCGACGCCGTCCGCCGCACCGGCGTGCTGACCAGCCGCGCCGACGGCTACGGCTTCCAGGTCGAGAACACCTGGCACGCCGAACGGGCCGGCCTGCGCGTCGTCGAGCACCCGATCACCTTCGTCGACCGCACCGAGGGCGACTCCAAGATGAGCGTTCGGACGGCGCTCGAGGCCGTCCGGCTGATCGCCGGCTGGGGCGCGGCGTCCGTGCCCGTGGCGGTGTGGGTGGGCGTGCTCGCGGTGCTCACGGCCCTGGCCCGCCTGCCGTTCCTCACCACCGCCCTCACCTCCGACGAGGGCGGGTTCCTCATGGTCGCGGCCCAGTGGTCGCCGGGCTCCTCGCTCTACGGCGACTACTGGGTCGACCGGCCTCCGCTGATCGTCGCGATCTTCGGGCTCGCCCACCTGCTCGGCACGGCCGGCGGCGGGTGGCTGGGGGAGACGATCGCCCTCCGACTGCTCGGCCTCGTCTGGGCCGCGGCTGCCGTCGTCCTCGCCGGCGCGCTGGGGGCAGCGCTGGCGCGGCGGTCTCGAGGCTCGGCCGTGGCCGGCCTCGCACCTCGACCACCGGAGACGGGCGAGGAGCCTCGAGACCGCCGCGCCGGCACGGCCCGGCTGCTGCCCCTGCTCCTGGCCACGCTGACGGCCGCGCTCGTGACCAGCCCCCTGTTCGGTGCCGACCAGGTCGACGGCGAGCTGCTCGCGCTGCCGTTCGTGCTGGCGGGGCTGCTGGCCGTCGTCCGCACCTGGAGCGCCCGGTCGCGGACGACGTCGGTCGGGTGGTGGCTGCTCACGGGCGTCTGCGCCGTCGCCGCGCCGGCGGTGAAGCAGAACATGCTGGGCGTCGCCCTGGCCGCCGCGGTCTCCCTCCTCGTCCTGGCCTCCCGCGGCCACCGGCGTGCGGCGCTGCGCGGGCTGCTGGCCTGCGGCGCGGCCCTCCTGGTGACCCTCGGGGCGCTGCTGGCCGTCGCGGCCTGGCGCGGCACCGACCCCGCCGGCCTGTGGGAGGCCGTGGTCACGTTCCGGCTGCAGGCGTCCGCCGTCATCTCCTCCTCGGCCTCGTCGGCCACCCCGGCCCGCGCGCGGGCGCTGCTGCTGGCAGCGGTCGCCAGCGGAGCGGTGCTGCTGCCGCTGCTGGCCGTGGCGGCGAGCGCGACGTCCCGGGTGCGCCCCGTTCGGGGAGGCGTGCCGCTGGGCCTGCTCGCGCTGGTGGTGACGGGCTGGGAGACGCTCGGCGTCCTGCTCGGCGGCAGCTACTGGCACCACTACCTGGTCGGGACGATCCCGGGGCTGCTGCTGTGCGCGGCCGTGGTCGTCGAGCAGCGGCCGCAGGTCCAGGAGCCGGGCTGGGCACGGCGCGCCCTCGTGGGCGTGGTCGCCTACGCCGCCGTGGTGACCATGGTGGCGCTGCCGATCGCGACGGTGATGACGCACCGACCCACCTCGGAGACGGCCGTGACCGCTTACCTCGCGGCGCACGCCCGCCCGGGGGACACCGGTGTCACCGCCTTCGGCGACCCGCAGCTGCTGCACGGCGTCGGGCTCACCAGTCCGTACGAGGAGCTGTGGAGCCTGCCGGCGCGGGTGCGCGACCCCGGGCTGACCGAGCTGACCGCCGTCCTGCGCGACGACAGCCCGACCTGGGTCGTGACCACCGGGACCGACATCGCGACCTGGGGCGTGGACGCCACCACTGCCGACAGGGTCCTGGCCTCCCGCTACCGGCTGGTCGACACCGAGGGCGACTGGTCCGTGTACCGGCTCGACGGCTGACCTCCGCTCAGGTGCACCGACGTAGGCTCGCAGCACGACTGCAGGCGTCCGGTTCATCCTTGATCCTGGTCCGGCAGCAACCACGAGGTGGTGGCGAGTGACCTCGCAGCCCGATCCCGTCCGTCTGGTCCTGCACGAGGGGACGCCCTCACGAGCGACGGGAGTGTGGTGGCCCTCCGGTCGCTCGCTGGCCGAGGCGCTCCCGGACCTGTTCGACCAGTGGCCCGAGGACGGCAGTCGCATCGTCCGCGTGCTCTTCTCACCCCCTGACTGGGACGACCGGCCGCGGTCGGTACCCATCCGCGGCGGACGCGTGAAGACGGGGTGCTTCCCCATGGACGACACGCGCACGCTCGTGGTCACCACTCTCGAGGGCCGGCGCTACCACCTGCGCGTGGTGCCGCCCGACGCCTCGCCCGCCGAGGCAGCAGCCAGCATGACCACCTCGGCGGTCTGAGCGACGGGTCGGACACGCCGGGTCGCCTCGCCGGCACCCGTTGTTCACCCGGTTGCGCCAGGATCCTCCGCGTCCGTGACGCTCGCGGACGCGGAGAGGGGACAGGTGACCGAGGAGCAGGCCGCGCACAGGAGCACGGGCGGGACGACGGGCGACCCACTGCGCGCCGGCGACCGCGCCCCCGCGACCCGGACCCTGATCGACGTCCTGCACGCCACCACGGCGGGTGCCCCCGACGCCGTCGCGCTCCACGCCGGCACCGAGCAGCTCACCTACGCCGAGATGATGGAGGCCGCGACCACGCTGGCCGAGGAGCTGGCCGGGCTCGGCATCGGACCCGACGACAAGGTCGGCGTCCGCGTGCCGAGTGGCACCACCGACCTCTACCTCGCGATCGTCGGCACCCTGCTCGCCGGAGCCGCCTACGTGCCGGTCGACGTCGACGACCCCGACGAGCGCGCCCGCCTGGTGTTCGGCGAGGCCAGGGTCGCGGGGATCATCGGTGCCGACCTGCAGGTCGAGGTCCGCGACGCCGCCGGCCGCGAGCCGCGCGAGCGTGTCGACCCCATGCCCGAGGACGACGCCTGGGTCATCTTCACCTCCGGCTCCACCGGCACCCCCAAGGGCGTCGCCGTCCGGCACCGCAACGCCGCCGCCTTCGTGGACGCCGAGGCGCACCTGTTCCTCCAGGACGCACCGCTCGGCCCCGACGACCGGGTGATGGCCGGCCTCTCGGTCGCCTTCGACGCCTCCTGCGAGGAGATGTGGCTGGCCTGGCGCTACGGCGGCACCCTCGTGCCCGCACCCCGCGCGCTGGTGAAGTCGGGCATGGACGTCGGCCCCTGGCTGGTCGCCAACGACATCACCGTCGTCTCCACCGTGCCCACGCTCGTCAGCCTGTGGCCCGACGAGGCGTTGGAGAAGGTCCGCCTGCTCATCACCGGCGGCGAGGCGTTCCCCGCTCAGCTCGCCGGGCGGCTCGTGCGCCCCGGACGCGAGGTGTGGAACACCTACGGCCCCACCGAGGCGACCGTCGTCGCGTGCGGCGCGCTGGTGGAGGCCGAGGGCCCGATCCGCATCGGCCTGCCCCTGGACGGCTGGGACCTCGCCGTCGTCGACACGGACGGCCAGGAGGTCGCCGAGGGGGAGACGGGCGAGCTGATCATCGGCGGCGTCGGCCTCGCCCGCTACCTCGACCCGGCCAAGGACGCCGAGAAGTACGCCCCGATGCCGAGCCTCGGCTGGGACCGGGCCTACCGCTCGGGCGACCTGGTGGTGAAGGACTCCACCGGTCTGCTGTTCGGCGGCCGCGCCGACGACCAGGTCAAGCTCGGCGGACGTCGGATCGAGCTGGGCGAGATCGACGCCGCGCTGCTCGCCCAGACCGGCGTGCTCGGCGCTGCCGCGGCCGTGCGTCGCTCCAAGGCCGGCAACCAGCTGCTGGTGGGCTACGTCGTCGTGGACGAGCGGTTCGACGCCGCGTCCGCCCTCGAGCGCCTGCGCGCCGCGCTGCCCGCCGCCCTCGTGCCCCGCCTGGCCCAGGTCGACGACCTGCCCACCCGCACCTCCGGCAAGGTCGACCGCGACGCGCTGCCGTGGCCGCTCGAGCGCCGGGCGGGGGCGTCCGAGGCCGCCGCGGGCGACCTGGAGGGGACCGCCGCTCGTGTGGCCGAGGTCTTCGCCGACGTGCTCGGTGCCGGGCCGGAACGCGGCACCGACGACTTCTTCGACCTCGGAGGAGGCTCGCTGGCCGCGGCCCAGGTGATCGGCCTGCTGCGCCGCGAGCACCCCGAGATCACGGTCGGCGACCTCTACGACCACCCGACGGTCGCCGGCCTGGCCGGCTACCTGGACTCCCTGGCCAGCCCCGCCAATCTCGCCGACCGCGACGTCCCGCCGATCCCGCGCAAGACCCAGGCCGGGCAGGTGGCGGCCCTCGTCGGCCTCCGCGCGCTGGCCGCCCCGCGCTACCTCACCTGGACGCTGCTCGCCGCCGCGGCCGGCCACCTGCTGGGCGTGACGGCGCTGCCGCTCGCGCCGTGGTGGCTGCTGGTCGTCGGCACGCTGGTCTTCCTGACCCCGCCCGGCCGGATGCTCCTCGGCGCCGGCCTGGCCCGGCTCCTGCTGCGGGGCGTCGCGCCCGGCCGCTACCCGCGCGGCGGTCAGGTGCACCTGCGGCTGTGGGTCGCCGAGCGCGCCGTCGACCAGGTCGGCGCCACCGCGCTCACCGGCGCCCCCTTCATGACCTGGTACGCCCGGCTGCTGGGCGCCCGGGTCGGCAAGGACGTCGACCTGCACTCCCTGCCTCCCGTGACCGGCTTCCTCACCCTCGGCAAGGGCGCCTCCATCGAGCCGGAGGTCGACCTGACCGGCGCGTGGATCGACGGCGACGTCCTGCACCTCGGCGACGTGCGCGTGGGCAAGCGGGCCCGGGTCGGCACCCGCTCCAGCCTCCTGCCCGGCGCGGACGTGGGGGAGGAGGCCGAGATCGCGCCCGGCTCCGCCGTGTTCGGCCGGGTGCCGGCCGGTGAGTTCTGGTCCGGCGCCCCCGCGGTCAAGATGCGCAAGCGGGCCCGCGGCCCGTGGGACAACCGCCCGTCCTCCAGCCGCGCCTGGGTCGCCGCGTACGGCGCGACCGGCCTGTTCATCGGCCTGCTGCCGGCGCTCGCGACGGCGCTGGCCGGGCTCGTCGTCCTGGCCGTCTCCGGGGTCCGGGAGGCCGGCACCACCGGCGCCGCGCTCGGCACCCTGCTGGCCTGGCTGGTGCCCGGGGCGCTGATCGGGATCGTGCTCCTCGCGCTGGCCGTCCTCGCGCTCGTCCGGGCCTGCGGTGCCGGCCTGGCGGCCGGGGTCTACCCGGTCCGCAGCAGCGAGGCGCTGCGGGTCTGGGCGACGGTCCGGGCCCTCGACGAGGCACGGACCTGGCTGTTCCCGCTGTACTCCAGCCAGCTCACGCCCGTGTGGCTGCGCCTGCTCGGTGCCCGCATCGGCGAGGACGTCGAGGCGTCCACCGTGCTGATGGTGCCCGCGATGGCGAGCGTGGGCGACGGGGCGTTCCTCGCCGACGACACCCTCATCGGCGGCTACGAGCTGGGCGGCGGCTGGCTGCGCGTGGAGCGGGTGAAGGTCGGCAAGCGCGGCTTCGTCGGCAACTCCGGCATGGCCGCCCCCGGCCGCAAGGTCCCCAAGCACAGCCTCGTCGCGGTACTCTCGGCCGCGCCCCGACGCAAGACCGCCGAGAAGGGCGAGTCCTGGGTCGGCTCGCCGCCGGCACCGCTGCGCCGGGCGGCGGAGGAGTCCGACGACTCCCGCACCTACGCCCCCTCCCGCGCGCTCAAGTTGGCACGCGGCTGCTGGGAGGCCGCCCGCGTGCTCCCGGTGCTGCTCGGGGTGCTGCTGCACGCGGCCGTGGCCTCGACCGCGCTGCTGGCGTGGATGCACGGCGGCTGGTGGCAGGCGGTCCTGGTCACCGTCGCCGGCCTGGTCGTCGCCGGACTCGTGGCGGCCGCCTCGGCGACCGTGGCGAAGTGGCTGCTGGTCGGCCGGCACCGGGTCGGGACGCACCCGTTGTGGAGCTCCTTCGTGTGGCGCAACGAGCTGGCCGACACGTTCGTGGAGTCCGTCGCCGCCCCCTGGTTCGCGCGTCTGGCCACCGGCAGCCCGCTCCTCACGCTGTGGTTCCGCTCGCTGGGCACCACCGTGGGCCGCGGTGTGTGGTGCGAGAGCTACTGGCTGCCCGAGACCGACCTGGTCACGCTCGGTGACGGGGCGGTCGTCAACGCCGGCACCGTGGTGCAGACGCACCTCTTCCACGACCGGGTGCTGGCCTGCGACACCGTGACCCTGGAGGCGGGCGCCACGCTCGGCCCGAACTCGGTGATCCTGCCCGCGGCCGCGATCGGGCGGCACGCTACGGTCGGGCCCGTGTCGCTGGTGATGAGGGGCGAGAGCCTGCCTGACAAGACGGTGTGGATCGGCAATCCCATCGGCCCCTGGGTCGTGTCATGAGGGTCCTCTCGTGATGGGTCTGCCCACCGCCGACGACTACCTGCCCGGGCACGGCGACCCCTCGTTCGCGGTCCGCCACTACGACCTGGACCTCACCTACGCCGTCGAGAGCAACCGGCTCGAGGGACGCGCCACCCTCGACGTCGAGGTGCTCGAGGAGACCGACCGTCTGGTCCTCGACCTCGCGCACCTCGCCGCGCAGAAGGTGAAGCTCGCCGCCGGCTGGGCCAGCGACAAGACGAGCCGCAAGAAGCGCGGGCCGGCGCTGAAGAAGTTCTCCGCCCGGTCGCACCGTCTCGTGCTGGCGCTGGACGACGACGTGGAGACCGGCACCCGGCTCACCGTCACCGTCGGCTACTCCGGTCATCCCAAGCCCCTGGTCACGCGGCACCTCGGTGACGCGGGCTGGGAGGAGCTGACGGACGGCGTCATCGTCGCCGCCCAGCCGCACGGCTCGCCCACGTGGTTCCCGTGCAACGACCGCCCCGACGACAAGGCCACCTACCGGCTCTCCCTCACCGTCACCGCGGGCTACCGCGTCGAGGCCAACGGCGAGCTCGCCAAGCACACCCGCCGCGGCTCCTCGGAGACCTGGGTGTGGGAGCAGAAGCAGCCGATGGCCACCTACCTGGCCACCGTGCAGATCGGCCGCTACCGGGACTGGAAGCTCCCCGGCAAGCCCGCCTCCGGCGTGCCGGTCTCCGTGGTCGCGGGCGACCTCGACCGGGCGGCGTTCCACGAC
The DNA here is from genome assembly GCF_023656415.1 of Nocardioides bruguierae. Lineage (GTDB taxonomy): Bacteria > Actinomycetota > Actinomycetes > Propionibacteriales > Nocardioidaceae > Nocardioides > Nocardioides bruguierae. Next base: position 132,691 of record NZ_JAMOIL010000002.1, on the reverse strand, counting down.
GCCTTCGGCCGCCAGCACGAGATGGTGGACGTCTTCGAGGAGCACTTCGGGCCCTACCCGTTCGACTCCTACCGGGTCGTGGTCACCGACGACGACCTGGAGATCCCGCTGGAGTCCCAGACGCTCTCCACGTTCGGTCGCAACCTCGTCCGCGGCGACTGGGACGCGACCCGGCTGATCGCCCACGAGCTCGCCCACCAGTGGTTCGGCAACGCCGTGACGCTGCGGGACTGGAAGGACATCTGGCTGCACGAGGGTTTCGCCTGCTACTCGGAGTGGGTGTGGTCGGAGGCCTCCGGCGGACCCACCGCCGCCCAGCAGGCCGCCCGCTACTACGGCGGCCTGGAGGAGAAGCCCGAGGACCTGCTGCTGGTCAACCCCGGCGCCGACCTGATGTTCGACGACCGGGTCTACAAGCGCGGCGCGCTCACCCTGCACGCCCTGCGGGTGGAGGTCGGCGACAAGCGCTTCTTCGCCATGCTCCGCGCCTGGGTGAAGGACTTCGCCGGTGCCTCGGTCACCACCGAGGACTTCCTCGCCCACGCGAGCAAGGAGACGGGCGTCAACGCCTCCGTCCTGCTGCGGCCCTGGCTGCACGAGACGGACCTCCCGCCCTTCCCCCAGTGAGCTAGGCCGGTGGTCGAGGAGGGGCCGATGGTCGAGGAAGGACGAAGTCCTGTCGCGAGACCGAGGCCGATGACCGTCGAGGTCCGCGCCCTGACGCTCCCCGGCACCCCACGCGCCGCGATGCGAGCGGCAGCAGCGGAGGCCTGGCCGGGGCTGCTCCGCCTGTGCGCGCACTGCGGGTCGAGCGACCACGGCCGCCCGCGGCACCCCGACGGCCGGCTCTGCTCCCTGGCCTACGCGCCGGGCCTCGCGCTGCTGGCCACCGCCGAGGACGGCCGGGCGGTGGGCGTCGACGCCGAGCCCGACGACGCGGCCGCGCCCGACCTGCCCGGCATCGGTGCACTGCCCGACTGGGTGCGGCTCGAGGCCGTCCTCAAGGCGACGGGGGAGGGCCTGCGGCGCGGCCCGGGCACGGTGCCCGCGGGCCTCGGCCGGGAGGCCGACGTCCCCCTACCCGGGTACGTGGCGAGGGTGGTGCTGCTGGACGCGGTGCCCCGGGTGCGGCTGGTGCCTGCGGCGGATTAGCCGCTCGCGCCGCGCGGGGAGGGCACGAGGAGCCGCGCAAAGCGCCGCTCACCGCAGCCGACCTCGCCCGCAACGTGCGGCGGCGAGGGTGCGGGCACCGGGCCGGACGGTCCCGGCGTCCCCACCTCGCAAGGAGCACATCCATGTTTCACCTCGGCTGGTTCCTCGACGGCTTCCGTGTGCCGTCGTGGAACCGGGAGTGGTCCGGCACCTCCGACACCGCCTGGCTCGACGGCGGCTTCTACGTCGACCTCGCCCGCACGCTCGAGCGCGGCCGATTCGACTACCTGATGATCGAGGACAGCAACTACGTCCCCGACGTCTACGGCGGCTCGATGGACGTCTACCTCAAGTGGGGCCAGCGCGCGCCCAAGCACGACCCGACCGTGCTCGCGACCCTGGTGGGCGCGGCCACGCAGCACCTCGGCGTCATCGCCACGGTGGCGACCTCCGAGGTCGAGCCGTTCCGCCTCGCGCGCCTGATGCAGACGCTCGACCACACCACCCACGGCCGGATCGGGTGGAACGTCGTCACCGGCTCCAACGACCGCGCGGCGCAGAACTTCGGCCACGACGGCCAGGCCCGCCACGACGACCGCTACGACATGGCCGACGACTTCATCGCCGCGGTTCGGGCGCTGTGGGACTCCTGGGGCGAGGACGCCGTCGTGATGGACCGCGAGTCCGGGGTCTACGTCGACGCCTCGCAGGTCAGCGTGCCCGAGCACGACGGTCCGCACTACCGCACGCGGGGGCCGCTCAACACGATCCCGGGGCCGCAGGGCCACCCGGTGCTGGTGCAGGCCGGCGTCTCCCCGCGCGGGCAGCGGTTCTCGGCCAAGCACGCCGACACGATCATCGCCACCGGCTCGAGCATTGCCGACATGAAGCGCCTGCGCGAGAGCATCCGGGCGCACGCGGCCGACCAGGGGCGCGACCCCGACGACATCAAGGTGATGTTCCTGGTCGAGCCGATCCTGGGGGAGTCCGACACCATCGCCCGGGAGAAGGCGCGCCTGGCCGTCGAGGAGCGGGACCGGTTCATCGACTTCGGCCTCTCCAGCCTCGCCAGCGTCACGACCACCGACTTCTCGCAGTTCGACCTCGACGAGCCACTGCCCGAGGACCTCACCACCAACGGCCACCAGGGCCAGCTCCACGACATGGTGAGCTAGCGCCGTCCGCTGCGTGAGCTGGCCGTCGGCGCGTGGGCGGGTGCGGACGAGGCGGAGCTGGTCGGCACGCCCGAGCACGTCGCCGAGAAGATGGCCTGGATGATGCAGGAGATCGGCGGGGACGGGTTCCTGCTGACCTCGCTGACCCCGACGCGGCACTACCTCGACGAGGTCGTCGACGGCCTGGTGCCCGCCCTCCAGCGGCGGGGCGTGGTGCGCAGCGAGTACGCGCAGCCGACGTTGCGGGGGACGCTGCGGGAGTTCTGAACCGCTCGGGTCCCGGGCCGGGGCGGCGTCGGGGTGAACTCTCGTTTGCGCTGCTCGTCCAGGGTGTCCTCGCCCCTCTGACCTGCGCCGAGGCCTGGCTGGGCGCTGATCGCGCCGCGCCGCGCGCACCCGGCCCGCCCCGCCTCCGCGCCCGTCCGGCGTCGGCGGCGGGGCGGACGTCGCCGGCGGACCGAGCCCGAAACACGACTCGTGCAGGCTGTGCCGGTGCCCGTCGTCCTCGCCTGCTTCGTGACCCTGCTGCTGTCCAACATGGCCAGCCCCGTCTACCCGCTGTGGCAGGCGGAGATGGGCTTCGACGAGGGCGTCATCAACCTGCTCTTCGCCGTGTACCCCGGCGGCGTCCTCGCGGCGCTGCTGACCGTGCGGGCGCTGGGCCGCCGGGTCGACGCCGAGCGTCTGCTGCCCCTGGCCTGCACCCTGGGACTCCTCTCCTCAGCGGGGTTCCTGGTGGCGTCCGGGCCGTGGCTGCTGGGCGTGGCCCGGCTGGTCTGCGGCCTCTCGGTCGGGCTGGTGCTCTCCTGCGGTGCCTCGGCGATGACCGGGCGGCTCGAGGCGCGGGGCGTCCCCCGGGCGCCACGGGTCGCGGGACTGATCCTGTCGGCCGGGTTCGCCTGCGGGTCGATCGTGGCGGGCCTGCTGGCCGACCACGCGCCGGCCCCGACGCGGCTGGTGTTCGCCGTCGAGGCGGTCGGCCTGGTCGCGGTGCTCGCCCTGCTGCTGGGCGAGCGGGCGTGGGTCGGACGCCGCCTCGCCGCCGCCCCGGCGCCGGCAGCGTCCCCCTCCCACGAGTCCGCTGGGTCGACTGGGCCCGCTGACGTGGAGGAGGAGCCCGCGCCCGCCGGGCCGCCGATGGTGCCCGAGCACCTGCGCCGCACCGCGCTGCTCATGGGCGTCGCGGTGATGATCTCGTGCGGCGTGGCCGCTGCGGTGTTCCAGTCGATCGGCTCGGCCTACCTGCGCGACCTGCTCGGAGACGACAGTGCGACCGTCGCCGGCCTGCTCGTGTTCATCGTCTTCGCCGGGGCCTTCACCGGCCAGCTGGTGCTGGCGGGGGCACCGACCCTGGCGCAGGCGTGGACGGCGCTGGGCTGCGGCTTCGGCGGCGCGGTCCTGCTGCTGGTGGGAGTGTTGACCGACCAGGTCGTGCCCCTGTTCGTCGCGGCGGTCGGTGCCGGTGCGGCCCAGGGCCTGAGCCAGTCGGTCGCGCTGACGACCGCGCGGCGCACCTGCGACCTCACGCGGCTCACCGGCGTCCTGGCCGTCTTCAACATCCTGGGCTACGGCACCGCGGGCCTGACGATCGCGCTCAGCTCGCCGCTGGTCACCGCGGCCGGGGCGGCCGCGGGCATCCTGGTGATCGCCTCGGGGGTCGCCGTCGCGACGGCGCTGGCCTCCGGCGTGCTGCTGCGCTGGCGCGGCGCGCTCTCGGAGGCCGTGGTCCTGCCGGCTCCCTCCGCCACCGGGAACGTGGGCACCGTAGGCGTGACGGGCGGCGCCGCCGTGCGCTGAGATCGACCCGTGAAGGTCGATCCGAAGAGCATCCGCGCCGACCTCTACCGCCCTCGCGCCGGTCACTGGGCGGAGGTGGACGTGCCGCCGCTGCGGTACCTGGCCGTCGACGGCCACGGCGACCCCAACACCGCCCCCGTGTACGCGGTGGCCGTCGGGGCGCTCTACACGCTGGCCTACGCCACCAAGCTCGGGCTGCGCGAGGCGACCGGGATCGACGCGGTCGTCGCGCCGCTCGAAGGCCTGTGGACCAGCGCCGACCCCACGGCCTTCACCGGGCGCCGCAAGGACGAGTGGGACTGGACGATGCTGATCGCCCTGCCCGACCCGGCGCTGATGGGGCCGGCGCTGATCGGTCCGGCGCTCGTCGGCACGGCGGTCACCGACACCGACGTGGACGCCGCCCTCGACCGTGCTCGCACGACGGCCGCGACCCGCAGGCCCGATGTGCCCACCGGGGACGTCCGGGTGCTCACCCTGGACGAGGGACGCTGCCTCCAGACCCTGCACGTCGGGCCCTACGACGAGGAGGGACCGACGCTGGCACTGCTCCACGACGAGGTGATGCCCGAGGCCGGGCTGACCTGGAACGGCCCGCACCACGAGGTCTACCTGGGTGACCCGCGGCGCACGGCGCCGGAGCGGCTGCGCACGGTGCTCCGCCAGCCCGTCCGCGCGGCGACTGGTCAGGCGGAGCATCCCTCCCCGAGGATCGGCTCGTGACGACTGATCTCGGAGCGCAGGCCGACGAGGAGCTGCGCGCGCAGGTGCAGCGCCGGACGCTGCGCGTGGTCGTGGCCGGGCAGGTGCTCGGCGGCGCCGGGCTCGCGGCCGGCGTCACCGTGGGCGCGCTGCTGGCGCAGGAGATGCTCGGCAGCGAGAACCTGGCCGGCATCCCGACGGCACTGTTCACGCTGGGCAGTGCCGGCGCGGCCTACGGCGTGGGCCGGGTCAGCCAGCGCGCCGGGCGGCGCGTGGGCCTCGGGCTCGGCTTCGGCCTCGGCAGCCTCGGCGCCACCGGGGTGGTGGCGGCCGCGGCCACTGGGTGGGTCCCGCTGCTGCTGGTCGCGCTGGTGGTCTACGGCTCGGGCACCGCCACCAACCTCCAGGCCCGGTACGCGGGCACCGACCTGGCCACGCCGACGTCCCGCGGGCGGGCGATCAGCGTCGCGCTCGTCGCCACCACCGTCGGCGCCGTCGCGGGGCCGAACCTCGTCGAGCCGCTGGGCCGGCTCGCGGTGGCGCTCGGCCTGCCGTCGCTGGCCGGGCCGTTCCTGCTCGGTGGCGTCGCGTACGCGGCGGCGGGCCTCGTCCTCGTCGCGCTGCTGCGCCCGGACCCGCTCCTGCTGGCCCGTAGCCTCGAGGTCGCCGCTCCCGGGGCGGACGCCGTGCCGGTGGACGACGCCGAGCGGCCCGGTCGCGGGGCCTGGGTGGGCGCCACGATCATGGTCGTGACCCAGATGGCGATGGTCGCGGTGATGACGATGACCCCGGTGCACATGCGCGCCCACCACCACGACCTCGGGCAGGTCGGGCTCGTCATCGGGCTGCACATCGCCGCCATGTACCTGCCGTCGCTGGTGACGGGGAGCCTGGTCGACCGGGTGGGCCGCACGCCCGTGGCCGCGGGGGCCGGGCTGGTGCTGCTCGCCGCCGGGCTCGTCGCCGCACTCGCGCCGGGCGACTCGCTCGCCCTCCTCGTCCTGGCACTGGTGCTGCTGGGGCTCGGCTGGAACCTCGGCCTCATCTCCGGCACCGCCCTCGTCGTCGACGCCACCACCCCCGCCAACCGGGGGCGGACACAGGGCAGCATCGACGTGCTCGTGGCGCTGTCCGGGGCCGGGGGAGGACTGGCCTCCGGCTTGGTGATGGGAGCCGCCGGCTACGCCGTGCTGGCCCTGGCGGCCGGGCTGCTCTCGCTGGCGCTGGTGCCCGTCCTGTGGCTGGCGGGTGGACGCGCCCGCGGCTGAGGACGCACCCAGGGGCGGTGACCGGGGTCACAGGACGGCGGCTAGGGTGAGGACGCGGTTGACGGACGTCGGCCGCTGCTCGTCCACCCGGAGTCTGCTCGGAGGCCCCTGATGTCGTCGTTGTGGTTGTTGATCGTGGGGCTCGCCATGCTGGCGGGCGGCTACCTGCTCTACTCGCGCTTCCTCGCGGGGCGCGTCTACCGGCTCGACCCGGAGTTCACCACCCCGGCGCACGAGCTGCGCGACGGCGTGGACTTCGTGCCGACCAACAAGTACGTGCTGTGGGGCCACCACTTCACGTCGGTCGCCGGCGCGGCGCCCATCGTCGGCCCGGCGGTCGCGGTCATCTGGGGCTGGCTGCCGGCGTTCCTCTGGGTCACGCTCGGCACCGTCTTCTTCGCCGGCATGCACGACCTGGGCGCCCTGTGGGCCTCGGTCCGCAACCGCGGCCGCTCCATGGGCATGCTCTCGGGCCGCTACATCGGCGCGCGGGGCCGCAACCTGTTCCTGGTCGTGATCTACCTGCTGCTGCTCATGGTCGTCGCGGCGTTCGCCGTGGTGATCAAGAACCTGCTGCTCTCCACACCGTCCGCGGTGATCCCCGCGTGGGGTGCGATCGTGGTGGCCCTCGTGGTCGGCCAGATGATCTACCGCTGGGGCGTGAGCCTGCTGCTCACCACCGTGCTCGGCGTGGCCGCCCTGTACGGCCTCATCCTGCTCGGCGACGCCTACCCGATCACCCTGCCGGACCCGGTCCTCGGCATGTCGCCGGCCACCTTCTGGATCCTCACGCTGTTCGTCTACGCCGGCATCGCCTCGCTGCTGCCGGTGTGGGTGCTGCTCCAGCCGCGCGACTACATCAACGGCGTGCAGCTGTTCGTCGGCCTGGCGATCCTCTACGGCGCCACCCTGCTCAGCGCCCCCGACGTCGTGGCGCCGGCCGTGAACGACCAGGTGCCTGCCGGCACGCCGGGCCTGCTGCCGCTGCTGTTCGTCACCATCGCCTGCGGCGCCATCTCCGGGTTCCACGGCATGGTCTCCTCCGGCACCAGCTCCAAGCAGCTGGACGGCGAGGACGACGCCCGGTTCGTCGGCTACTTCGGCGCGGTGGGCGAGGGCCTGCTCGCGCTCGGCGCGATCATCGCGGCCACGGCCGGCTACGCCACGCTCGCGGACTGGCAGGCCGTCTACACCGCGTTCAACGAGGGCGGGGTGGCCGCGTTCGTGCAGGGCGGCGGCAGCATCATCAACGCCGGCCTCGGCATCCCTGCCTCGCTCTCGGCCACGATCCTGGCCACCATGGCCGTCCTCTTCGCGGCCACGACGATGGACACCGGCGTCCGCCTCCAGCGGTTCGTGGTGCAGGAGATCGGCGAGGTGCTCGGCCTGCGCGTGGGCAAGTACCTGGCCACCGGCATCGTGCTCGTCATCGCCGTCGGCCTCACCTTCAGCGCCGGCGCGGGCGGGGACGGCGGCATGCGGATCTGGCCGCTGTTCGGCACCACCAACCAGCTGCTGGCCTCGCTGACGCTGGCGATCGTCGCGGTCATGCTGATGCGCAAGGGCCGCAACCCGCTGCCCGCCCTCGTGCCGCTCGCGTTCGTCTTCGTGATGGCGTTCTGGGCCGCGATCCTCCAGCTGGGCACGCTCCGGGACTCGGGGGACTGGCTGCTGCTGGGCATCGACGTGGTGATCATCCTCGCGGCGGTCTGGGTCGGCCTCGAGGCCGTGCTGGCGATGCGGGACGCCCGCCGTCGTCCGGTCGAGACGGACGAGGACGACCGCCGCGCCCTGGAGGACGTCGGCTCGTGACCGGCCCGGCCGCCCGCCTGCGCGAGCGCTGGGCCGCCGTCCGGGCCGGGCTGGAGGAGTTCTACGCGGGGCCGTACCGCACCACGATGCGCCGCGCGCGCCGCGAGGAGGACGACCTGTTCCTCCTCGTGGTGCTCGCGGAGGCCCTCGGCGTGCCCGACCCGGCCGCCTACTACTCCGCCGAGGTGCTGCCAGCGACCCTGCCGGAGCTCCACGCCTGGCACCGGCGGATGGGCATGGAGGCCTCACCGCTCGACCACGTGGGGTGCTGCTGATGGCCGGGGCACGCCGGCCCGCCGCGTCCTCCCCGGCCGTGCTGCTCGTCGTGGGCAAGGGCGGTGTCGGCAAGACCTCGCTGGCCTGCGCGTCCGCGCTCGCCCGGGCCCGCGCCGGAGCCCGCGTGCTGCTGGTCTCCACCGACCCCGCCCACAACCTCGGCCACGCCTGGGGCGCGGAGCTCGGTGACGAGCCCCGCCGGGTGGCCGACTGTGGCGCCGGGCACGTGGACGCGGTGGAGATCGACCCGGCCGCCACCGTCGACGCGCACCTCGCGGCCGTGCGCGGCAGGCTGCGTCGCCTGCTGCCCGAGCGGATGCACGGGCCGGCCGACCGGCACCTCGAGCAGGCCAGGCACGCACCGGGCACCCACGAGGCCGCGGTGCTCGAGCGGCTCGCCGACGTCGTCACCAGCGGGCTGCGCACCCACGACGCCGTGGTGGTCGACACCGCCCCCACCGGGCACACCCTGCGGCTCATGGCGCTGCCGGAGCGGCTGACCACCTGGACCGAGTCGCTGCTGGCCAACCGGGACCGCTCCGAGCGGTTCGGTGCCGCGCTGCGCGGCCTGGGCGGGGGCGACCGCGCCACCGACCCCACGGCCGACCGCGACGCCGAGCTGCGCCGGGTGCTGCTCCGCCGCCGTGACCGGCTGGCGGGGCTGCGCGACGTCCTCGTCGACCCCGCGCGCTGCGGGGCACGCCTCGTCCTCACCGCGGAGCGGATGCCGGTGGCCGAGACGCTCGCGCTGCACGCGGAGCTGGGGGAGCTGGGCATCGCGGTGGACTCGGTGGTGGTCAATCGCCGCTCGCCGGACGACGGCCCGGTGCTGCGCGCCCGCCGCCAGGCCGAGGAGCGGTGGCTCGGCGAGCTCGTCGTCGGGCTCGGGCCCGACGCCGCGTCCGTGCAGGAGGTGCCTCTCCTGCCCGACGACCTGGTCGGCGAGAGCGGCCTCGGCCTCCTCGCCGACCTGCTCCCCGACCCGCTCCCCGACCCGCTCCCCGACGCGCTCCCCGACGCGGGCGCGACCGGCCGGGCGCCCGCACGTCCGGGGAGCGACCACTGAACGACGACTGTCGGACATCCTCGACTACGGTGACCGGGACCACCCTCCCGCCCGTTCCACACAGCCTGCCCCCGCGTCCCCGGCGCGCCACCCCCCCAGCTACAGGAGTGACCCACCCGTGAGCAGCACCCCCGTCGGCACGCCCTCCGGCTCGCCGGCCGACCAGCCCTCCGGCCACGCGCACGGCGAGGGCGGCCCGGCGCCCCGCTGGCGGCTGATCGGCCCCGGCCTGGTCGTCGCCGCGACCGGTGTCGGCGCCGCCGACCTCGTGGCCACGCTGGTCGCAGGCAGTCGGTACGGGTACGCCCTGCTGTGGACGGCCGTCGTCGGCGTCCTCCTCAAGATCGTGCTCGTCGAGGGTGCCGGGCGGTACAGCCTGCTCACCGGGCGGACGATCTTCCAGGGCTGGTCGAGCCTCGGTCGCTGGACCCACTGGTACTTCGGGCCGTACATCGTGGTCTGGGGCTTCGTCTACGGCGCGGCCGCCATGGCCGGCACGGGCCTGCCCCTGCACGCGTTGTTCCCGGCCGTGTCGGTGACCTGGTGGGGCATCGCCTCCGGCCTCGTCGGCGCCGCGCTGGTGCTGCTCGGGCGCTACGGGCTGTTCGAGAAGGTCTGCTCCGCGCTCGTCCTCTTCATGTTCGTCACCATGGTCGGCGCCGCGGTGCTGGCCGTGCCGAACATCCCCGACATGGTCACCGGCCTGGTGCCGACGATCCCCGACGGCTCGCTCGTCTACGTGCTCGGCCTGGCCGGGGGAGTGGGCGGCACCATCACCCTGGCCGCCTACGGCTACTGGCTGCGCGAGAAGGGCTGGGCCACGCCCCGCTACCTGCGCGTGATGCGGCTCGACAACGTCACCGCCTACGTCGTGACGGGCATCTTCGTCATCGCCACGCTGATCGTCGGCGCCGAACTGCTGTACTCGGCCGGCATCGCGGTCTCCTCCGGCGACCAAGGCCTGCTCGACCTCGGCGACGTCATCAAGGAGCGCTACGGGACGGCGGCGGGCACGGTGTTCCTCGTCGGGTTCTGGGCCGCGGCCATGTCGTCGCTGATCGGCGTCTGGAACGGCGTCAGCCTCATGTTCGCCGACTTCGTGGGCCACGTCCGGGCCGAGCGTGCCGAGCGTGCCGGCGAGGCTGACGTCGACCCGGACGCCCCGGCCTACCGCCTCGGCGGCCGCTGGTACCGCCTCTACGTGCTCTGGCTGACCGTGCCCCCGATGGCCATGCTGTTCCTGGGCAAGCCGGTCTACCTGATCCTGGCCTACGGCGTGCTCGGCGCGGTCTTCATGCCGTTCCTGGCGGTCACGCTGCTGTGGCTGCTCAACACCCACCGCGTGCCGGCTGGTGCCCGCAACGGCTGGCTCTCGAACGCCGGCCTCGCGATCTGTGCGGCGCTCTTCGGCGTCCTGGCCCTCAACCAGCTGGCCGACCTGCTGCTGTAGCCGGGTGTGGCGCAGGTCGCGTCCCCCCGGATTCGCTACTGAGAATCATTCTGATTATCGTCGTCAGCATGAAGACCTCCTCCTGGCGCCTCCTCGCCCTGCTCCCCGCTGGTGCGCTCGCCGTCACCACGCTCGCCGCGTGCGGCAGCGACAGCGGCTCCGCCGACGACGGCACGATCTCGATCGTGGCCTCCACCAACGTCTACGGGAGCATCGCCGAGGCGATCGGCGGTGACGACGTCGAGGTCACCAGCATCATCGACTCCGCCAGCCAGGACCCCCACGAGTACGAGGCCACGACCTCCGACCTCGCCACGCTCTCCGGGGCCGACATCGTGATCGAGAACGGCGGCGGCTACGACTCGTTCGTCGACACCATGCTCGACTCGGTCGACACCGACCCCACCGTGCTCACCGCCGTCGACATCTCCGGCCTGCTCGACGAGGACTCCGACCACTCCGACGAGGAGCACGCGGACGAGGAGTCCGAGGACGGGCACGACCACGTCGAGGGCTTCAACGAGCACGTCTGGTACGACTTCCACACCGTCGAGGCCGTCGCCGAGGAGATCAACGAGCACCTCGCCGAGGTCGACCCCGACAACGCGGCCACCTACCAGGCCAACTACGAGGACTTCGCCGCCCAGGTGGAGGACCTCGAGAGCCAGGTCTCCGACCTCGCCTCCAGCACCGAGGGCCGTGGCGTCGCGATCACCGAGCCCGTCCCGCTCTACCTGCTCACCGAGGCCGGCCTGACCAACGAGACCCCGGACGAGTTCAGCGAGGCCGTCGAGGAGGGCACCGACGTGCCCCCGCGGGTGCTCGCCGAGACCCTCGCCCTGTTCGACGGTGACAGCGACATCGCCGTGCTGGCCTACAACACCCAGGCCGCCGACGACACGACCGAGCAGGTCCAGCAGGCCGCCGAGGCCGCCGGCGTCCCGGTCGTCGACTTCAGCGAGACCCTGCCCGACGGCGTCGACGACTACGTGACCTGGATGCAGGACAACGTGGACGACCTGACCGCTGCGCTGGGCTGAGCCACTCGGCCGCTCACGTGGTCGACCGCACGCCCGCCGTCCAGGCCCCCGGGTCGGACGTCGGGCGTGCACCGCGTTCCTGGCAGCATCACCCCCCGGAAAGACCCCCGGACAGACCCCCGGGGAGGAATCCACCCCGCAGAGACGGAGTTACCCACCGACGTGACGGCAACGCACCCCACCCCCCACGCGCACCGCGGCGACCCGGTGCTCAGCATGCGCGGCGCCGAGCTGACCCTCGGCGGACGCACCCTGTGGTCCGGGCTGGACCTCGACGTCCACCCCGGCGAGTTCATCACCGTGCTGGGCGCCAACGGCGCCGGCAAGTCCTCGCTGCTCAAGGCCGTCCTCGGGCTCGTGGGTCTCAGCGGTGGGGAGGCGCGCTTCCAGGGCGAGCCGGTGCGCCGCGGTGACCGCCGCATGGCCTACGTGCCGCAGCAGCGGGTCTTCCCCGCCGGCACCCCGATGCGGGGGCGCGACCTGGTGGCGCTCGGCATAGACGGGCACCGCTTCGGCCCGCGGCTGTTCGGCCGCGGTGCGGTGCGGCAGCGGGTCGAGCAGGTGGTCGAGGACGTCCACGCCGTCGAGTACGCCCACCGGCCCGTGGGCGAGCTCTCGGGCGGCGAGCAGCAGCGGCTGCGGATCGCGCAGGCACTGGTCTCCGACCCCGAGCTGCTGCTGTGCGACGAGCCGCTCTCCAGCCTCGACCTGCACCACCAGCAGGAGGTCAGCCTGCTGGTCGACCGGCGCCGCCGCGAGCACGGCACGCCCGTCCTCTTCGTCACCCACGACATCAACCCGGTGCTGCCGCTGACCGACCGGGTCCTCTACTTCGCCGGTGGCTCCCACCGGCTCGGCCACCCCGACGAGGTCATGCGCTCCGACACCCTCAGCGAGCTCTACGGCACGCGCGTCGACGTCGCCCAGATCGGCGACCGGATCGTCGTCCTGGGTGCCCCCGACGAGCACCCCGGCGCCCGCACCACGCCCTCCTCGCCCTCGAGCGCCTCCGCCCCGACCACCGGAGCGCCCACGTCGGGAGGCACCGCGTGACCGTGCTCGCCGACGACGCCTGGTGGCACCAGGTCGTCGACTTCTCCGACTACGGGCTCCTGCTGGGCCTCGTGCAGTACTCGATCATCGCCGCCGGCGTGCTCGGCGTCGTGGGCGGCGTCCTCGGCGTGCTGGTGATGCAGCGCGACATGGCCTTCGCCGTGCACGGCGTCAGCGAGCTCTCCTTCGCGGGCGCAGCGGCGGCCCTGCTGATCGGCACCAGCGTGGTCGCCGGTGCCGTCGTCGGCTCGCTCGTCGCGGGCCTCGCGATCGGCCTGCTGGGTGCCCGCGCGCGCGACCGCAACTCCGCCATCGGCGTGCTGATGCCGTTCGGGCTGGGCCTGGGCATCCTGTTCCTCGCTCTCTACGACGGGCGCGCGTCCAGCAAGTTCGGCCTGCTCACCGGCCAGATCGTCTCCGTCGACGGGCCGCAGCTGTACTACCTGATCGGTATCTGCGTGTTCGCCGCTGCGGTGCTGGTCGCGATCTGGCGCCCGCTGCTCTTCGACAGCCTCGACCCCGACGTCGCCGCGGCCCGCGGCGTGCCGCGCCGGATGATCTCCCTGGTCTTCATGGGAGCGCTCGGCCTCGTCGTGGCCGTCGCCGTCCAGATCGTCGGCGCGCTGCTCGTGCTCGCCCTGCTCGTCACCCCGGCCGCGGCCGCGCTCCGCGTCTCGTCGTCGCTGACGCTGGTGCCGTTCCTGGCGGCGCTGTTCGGCGTCACGGCGGCTGTCGGCGGCATCCTGCTCGCGCTGGGCGGCTCGCTGCCGATCAGCCCCTACATCACCACGATCTCGTTCGTGATCTACCTCGTGGCACGGCTCGTCGGCGCGGTCCGCGACCGCGCGGCCGTCTGAGGCGGACGGCCGAGGGTCGACAGGAGGGGGGAGGGCCCGGGTTCAGGCCTGGGCGGCGGTGCAGCCCGCGCAGAGCCCGAACAGCTCCACGACGTGGGTGACCTGGCTGAAGCCGTTCGCCTGGGCCGCCTGCTCCGCCCAGGTCTCCACGCCGGGGCCGTCCACCTCGACGGTGAGGCCGCAGCTGCGGCAGACGAGGTGGTGGTGGTGCCGCTCGCCGCACTTGCGGTAGAGCGTGCCGCCGTCGTCCGTGCGCAGGGTGTCGACCTCGCCGGACTCGGCGAGGGTCTGGAGGCCGCGGTAGACGGTGGCCAGGCCGATGCGGGAGCCACCCGCACGGAGCTGGTCGTGCAGCTGCTGGGCGCTCACGAAGGACTCGGTGCCCTCGAGGTGCTCGCGCAGCGCGCGGCGCTGCGGGGTGTCGCGGCGGACGGCGTCGGTGCCCGTGCTGCTGGCCTGCGGAGACATGAGACTCATTCTACGCAGGAGCCCCAGCGCGGTCGCAGTCCTCAGGCCTCCTCGTCGAGGGCGGTGACCAGCGCGGTCGCCAGGTCGCGTGCGGGGCGCCCGACCCCCACCAGGGTGGCCGAGGCGGCGCCGCACCAGTCGCCGTAGCCGAGGAACCACAGGCGCGGGTCGTCGGCGGAGCGCACGGGGAACGGCGACCCCGGGGGCGCGGACGCGGCGGGGTGCCCGCCCCGCCAGGTCAGGCCGAGGCCACGCAGGTGGTCGAGGGCCGGCCGGAACCCGGTGGCGAGCACCACGGCGTCGAACCGCTCGGTGCTGCCGTCGGGCCACTGCACCCCGTCCGGGGTGAACCGGGCCGGCATCGCGCGGGCGACCAGGCCGCCCTCGTCCCGCGCCCGGCGCACCGACGCGACGGCCACGACGTCGCCCAGCGAGCCGACCCCCGCGTGCTCCTCGCCCGCCGCGCGGGCAGCCACGGCCTGGCTGGCGACCTCGAACAGCGTGCGCCCGTCGACGTCGTCGGGCAGGAACTGCGGCGGGCGGCGGGCGGCCCACCGGACGACGGCGGCGGTGCCGAGCAGGTCGGCGGCGATCTGGGCGGCCGAGTTGCCGCCCCCGACCACCAGCACGCGGGCGTCCTCGAGGGACTCGGCGTCGCGGTAGTCCCGGGTGTGCAGCACCTGGCCGCGGAAGGTGCCGAGCCCGGGCAGGGAGGCGATGAAGCGGCGGTCCCACGTGCCGGTCGCGTTGACCACGTGGCGGGCGTCGAGCACCCCGTCGTCCGTGCGCAGGACCAGGCCCCCTGCACGGCCGGCGGTGAGCGAGAAGACCCGCACCGGGCGGCGCACGTCCAGCCCGAACCGGCGCTCGTGGTCGGTGAGGTACTCCACCACGTGCGCGGCGTCGGGGTACTCCTCCGACGTGCCCGGCATGAGGCGGCCCGGCAGGGAGCTGTGCTCGGCGGGGGAGAAGAGGTGCAGGGTCGGCCACATGTCCTGCCAGGCGCCGCCCGGGGCCGGGTGGGCGTCGAGGACCACCACACGCAGCGGCGGCAGCCCCCGGGCCGTGCGGCCGCGCTCGATCCGGCGCAGGTGGTAGCCGAAGGCCAGCGCCGACTGGCCGCCACCGATCACGGCGACGTCGACGGAGGCAGGCAGGTCCACCCGTCCAACCTAGAGGGGCGGCGTCGGCGGTCGTTGCTAGCGTCCCCGGCATGTCTGTCACCGCCGAGGGTCGCTCGCTTCCCGCCCGGGCGGCCGTGCGCGCGCTCGCCCTCGCTGCCCTGCTCCCGCTGGCGGCGTGCACCAGCGGCGCGGGCCCGGACGAGGACGCCGACGTCGTCGAGCGCGGGGCGGTGGCCGTCGCGGTCACGGTGGAGGACGGGCGGCTGCTGGTGCAGCGGCGCGACGAGGGGACGTGGTCCGACCCGAGTGACGTCGGGGCCGTGCCCACCGGCCACGCCTACACCTCGTCGGCCGTCAGCGTCGGCGGGGACACGGTCGCGGTCGTCCTGGAGACGGCGGCGACGAGCCTGCCGGAGGGTGACGACGCCGACGACCTCAGCAGCGGGCTGCTGGCGGTCTCGACGGGTCCCGACGCCGGCTGGGACACCCACGACGCCGACCCGCTCCACGAGGCGTTCGTGCTGGAGGACGGGTCGGCGGTCTTCACCGGGTACGGGTCCGACGACGGGGGCGACGGAGCCGAGGACCGGGTGCTGGTCTGGCGCGGCGGCACCTTCGACGTGGAGCCGTACGCCGAGGTCCAGGACGAGGTCGAGCAGCTGCTCGGTTGAGCCCGGTGGACGGGACCACGGCCTTTCGGCCCTGATCTTTCGGCCCCCTCGGGGCGTTCGCTGGGGG
This sequence comes from Nocardioides bruguierae, assembly GCF_023656415.1. Classification (GTDB taxonomy): domain Bacteria; phylum Actinomycetota; class Actinomycetes; order Propionibacteriales; family Nocardioidaceae; genus Nocardioides; species Nocardioides bruguierae. The sequence goes on along the minus strand of NZ_JAMOIL010000002.1, from coordinate 116,713 downwards.
CATGACCCATCGTGACTCCGCGCGCGGCCCCGACGCGCCGGTCGACCCTGACGCGTCCCCCCGGCCGGCGCTCGACGAGCCGGTGCTCCGGGTGGCCGGGCTGACGCTGGCCGGCGACGAGGCGGCCCGGACCGGCGGCGAGGAGCTGCACGGGGTGGACCTCGAGGTGCACGCCGACACCCTGCACGCGGCCGTGGGGGCACGCGGGGCCGGGACGAGGGCGCTGGTCGCCTGGCTGTCGGTCCAGGACGCGTCCACCGGCCCGGTGGCCCGTGTCGGCGTCGCCCAGGACCCTGCGCCGCTGCCCAGCCCCACCCCGCGCGACGCCCTGCGGCTCTCGGCCGGGCTGGTGCCGGACGGTGCGGACGAGGCCCTGCTGACCGGGCTCGTGGCGACGCTCGGGCTGGAGCCGCTGCTCGACCGGGACCCGGGGTCCCTGGCCGCCGGGGAGCGGCTGCGGGTGGGACTGGCCTCGGCGGCCGCCCGTCGGCCCGCGGTGCTGGTCGTGGACCACCCGGAGGCGGCACTGGACCCGACGTCCCTGGTGGACCTGGCGGACCGGCTGCACCGCCTCGTCCGCACGTTCGGGCTGACCGTCCTCGTGGGCACCGGGGACGCGGTGCTCGCCCGGGACGCCGACGCCGTCACCGTGCTCTCCCACGGCCGGGTCGTCGAGCGTCTCGGCCACCCCACGCCCCGGCAGGTGCGGGTGCTGGCCACCGAGCTGCTGCCGCGCGGCTGAGCCGTCTCGTCGGCGAGGAGGTGGTGGCGGTGACCCAGCCGATCGGCCGCCGGGCGCTGCTCGGCGGAGCGGGCGTGGTCGCGCTGGGTGCGGCCGGTGGCTGGTGGTGGGTGGCCCGGGAGTCGTCGGACCCCGCCGCGGTCACGGGCGCCGCACTCGTGGAGCCGCCGGTGCACACCTCGACCGGTGGGCTGCTGGACGTGCGCCTCGTCGCCTCGGAGGAGGTCCGTGCCCTGGCGGGCTCGGACGTGCGCTGCCTCGGGTACGGGGCGTCGGTGCCGGGGCCGACGCTGCGGGTGGCCCCGGGGGACACCCTGCGGGTGCTCCTCGTCAACGACCTCGACGAGCCGACCAACCTGCACGTGCACGGGCTGCAGGTCTCACCCACCGGCGCCTCCGACGACGTGTTCGTCAGCGTGGCGCCGGGGCAGCAGCACCAGTACGTCTACGAGATCGGTGAGGACCACCCGACCGGCACCTTCTGGTACCACGCGCACCACCACGGCTCGGTGGCCGACCAGGTCTGGCGAGGCCTGTTCGGGGCGCTGCTCGTGCTGGACCCGGCCGCCTCCGCGCGGACGGAGCGGGTGCTGGTGGTCTCCGACGTCACCCTGGCCGGTGGGGCGGTCGCCGGCGTCACCAGGCACGACCGGATGGCCGGGCGCGAGGGCGCGCTGGTGCTGGTCGACGGCCAGTCGGCCCCGGAGGTGGTCGGTGCGCCGGGCACGGTGGAGCGGTGGCGCGTCGTGAACGCGTGCACGTCGCGGTACCTGCGACCGCTGCTCTCGACCGTGGGGGCCGCGGCGGTGGCGGGTGCCGGGGTGGTGGCCCGCGACGGGCGGGACCTGGCCTCGGGTCTCGGCGTGGGTGAGGTCGTGGTGCCGCCGGGCGGCCGGGCCGACTTGGTCGTGCCGGTCGGCCAGGAGGACCTCGTGCTCACCACCGCGCCGGTCGACCGTGGGGCGGGCACCGGTGGGACGGCGGGCGGGGGGACGGGCGGCATGATGGGCGGTGCCTCGGACGAACAGCCCTCCACCCTGCTGACGCTGCGAGCCACGGGGCCCGGTGCCCCTCCCTCGTCCTCTCCCGCGACCACGGCCCCGCCCGGCCCGTCGGGAACGACCGCCCCGCCCCGCGACCTGCGCGACGTCGAGCCCGACCGCCGTCGCACGCTGACGCTGACCTCGGGGATGGGGCAGGGGATGGGCGGGGGGATGCTGTTCGGCATCGACGGACGGACGTTCCAGGCCGGGCGCACCGACCACACCGTCACGCTCGGCACGGTGGAGGAGTGGACGCTGGTCAACGACACGACCATGGACCACCCGTTCCACCTGCACGTGTGGCCCATGCAGGTCCTGGACGGCGGCGAGGCGCCGCTCCTGCTGGACACCGTCGACGTGCCGGCCGGGCATCGGGTGGTGGTGCGGGTCGCCTTCGACGCCTTCCCCGGGCGGACGGTGTACCACTGCCACGTCCTGGACCACGAGGACCTCGGCATGATGGGCACCCTGGAGGCCCTGCGCCCGTGACCGCGGGCCGGACGGGTCCGTACCCTGGTCGCCGCGTGACCTCCCCGACCGCCGTCACCGGCAGCACCGGCGCGCGCCGTGCTGCGCTGGTGGTCGTCGTCGGGCTGCTGGCCGTGGGCGTGCTGCTCATGCACGCGGTCTCCGGCCACACCGGGCACGGCGCGGCCGAGCACGGCACGGCGACGGGCCACGCCGAGGTGGCCGCCTCGGCCCCCGAGCACGTCGGCTGGATGGTCACCGCGGCCGGCACGGCCGTGGAGGTGACCGTGGCGGACACGGTCAGCTGCATGGGCTCCTCGCTCTCCGGGGTGGCCGGCTCCCACGGGGGCGTCCTCGGCGGGTGCCTGGCGCTGCTGACGCTGCTCCTGCTCCTTTTGGCGGCGCACCGCACCCCGGTCCGGCACCTGCGCCGCGACCCCGGTGCGCTCGCGCACCGACCGCTGCGCGCACCCTCCGGTGCCGCGGCTCCCGACCTGCACGCCCTCTCGGTCCTGCGCTGCTGAGCGGCCCGGCGACGCACCGGCGTCGCCGTCGTCCGCACCAGCGCCACCACACCGCACCGAGAAGGAGCACTCCCGTGCCCGCACGCACCCCTGCCCGCAGCACCTCCACCCGGGCCCGCGCCGCCCTGCTGGTCGCCGTCCTCCCCGCCGCAGCGCTCACCGCCTGCGCCGACGACGGCACTCCCGAGGCACAGTTCAACGACGCCGACGTGGCCTTCGTCAGCGGCATGCTGCCCCACCACACCCAGGCCATCGACATGGTGGAGATGTCGGCCGGCCGTGACCTGCGCCCCGCGGTCGCCGACCTGATGGCCGACGTCGAGGCCGCGCAGGCCCCCGAGATCGAGACCATGACGCAGTGGCTGGAGATGCGGGGCGTGGAGACCGCCGACGACGGCCACGCCCACGAGCACGGCAGCGAGGACCTCGCCGACTCGATGATGACCGCCCAGGACATGGCCGACCTCGAGGACGCCGGCGACCGCGCGTTCGAGCGCCTGTGGCTGGAGCTGATGATCGAGCACCACGAGGGCGCCGTCGCCATGGCCGAGACGGAGCTGGCCGACGTCACCAACCCCGTCGCCCAGGAGATGGCCCAGGACATCGTGGACTCCCAGTCCGCCGAGAGCACCCTGATGGAGGGTCTGCTGTGAGGGCCTCCCTCGCCGCCGGCCTCGTGCTGGGTGGTCTCGGGCTGGCGGGGCTCTCCGCCTGCGGCGCCGACGAGGGTCCCTCCGCGGTCGACCTGACCCACGTGCACGGCATCGCGGTCGACCCCGTGGACCCCGGCACCGTGCTGATCGCCACCCACGAGGGGCTCGTGGCCTGGGACGGCGACGAGACGGCCCGCGTCGGCGGCATCTCCAGCGACCTCATGGGCTTCGCCGTGGGCGGCGACCGCCTCTACGCCAGCGGCCACCCCGGCGAGGACGAGGCGGGGCCGGGCAACCTCGGCCTCCTCAGCTCCGGGGACGACGGGGCGTCGTGGGCGGAGGTCTCGCTCGGGGGCACCGTCGACTTCGACGCGCTCGACGCCTGGGACGGCGGCGTCGTCGGCTTCGACGGTGCGTCGGGGTCCGTCCTGGTCTCCGAGGACGAGGGCGCGTCGTGGACGACCGTGGCGACCGATGCGGCCGTCGCCGACCTGGCCGCCGACGACGGCCGGATCGTCGCGACCACGGGCAACGGGCCGCAGCTGAGCACCGACGGTGGCGCCACGTTCACGCCGCTGCCCGACGCCCCGCTGCTGGTCCTCGTCGACCTGGCCCCGGACGGCACCCTCGTCGGGGTCGGCGTCGACGGCGTCCTGCGCACCAGCGAGGACCTGAGCACCTGGACGGAGGGCGCCGCCGTCGACGGCGAGCTCCGCGCCCTCGCGGCCGGGCCGGACGGGCACGTGTGGGTCGCCACCAGCGAGGGGCTCGAGCGCAGCAGCGACGGCGGCGCAACGCTCGAGACCGTCACCACCTGGTAGTCGGCGCCGTCGGCCACCCCGACGAGGGGCACCGGGCCGTGGCGGGAGGCACTAGCCTCCCGCCATGGCCACCCTCGTGCTCACCGTCATCGGCGACGACCGCGCCGGCCTCGTCTCCGCCCTCTCCGCGGCGATCTCCGACCACCGCGGCTCCTGGCAGCGCTCCGAGATGGCGCGGCTGGCGGGCAAGTTCGCCGGTGTCGTCCTCGTGGACGTCCCCGACAGCCAGGTGGTGGCGCTGGAGGCCGCGCTGGTCGACCTCTCCGCGGCGGGCCTCACGGTCGGGGTCGCGCCCGCCCAGCCGGACAGCCGGTCCGAGGACGCCGCGGGCGTCGACCACTGGCACCTGCACCTGGTCGGGCAGGATCGCCCCGGCATCCTGGCCGAGGTCTCCGCAGCGCTGGCCGGCCACGGGGTCGGCATCGACGAGCTGGCCACCTCGGTCACCGAGGCCCCGATGGCGGGCGGTCTGCTGTTCGAGGTCGAGGCCCGGCTGAGCGTGCCGGCCGACCTGGACGCGGCGGCGGTGAGCGGCCCGCTGGAGCGGTTGGCCGACGAGCTGATGGTCGACCTCACGATGGGGCCCGGCGCCGACCGGACCTGAGGTTCCCGGGATGAGCGCCGTGCCGGACACGGACGAGGGCCGCTCGACGAGCCGGCGGCTCGAGCGCCGCGCGCGCCACGTGCGCCGCGCCGGACGCCAGGTGGGGGACCGGGTCACCGGCCACGTCCGCGAGCGTCGGGACGAGGCGGAGCGCCGCGCCCTCGCGCACGCCGACCGGGTGCGCGACCGGCTCCCGCGCCCGCTGCGGGCCGTGTGGGACCTGACGGTGGTGACGGTCCGCGAGACCTTCGACGACCGGGTGCCCGGGCTGGCGGCGGAGACGGCGCTGTTCACGCTCATCTCGCTGCCGGCGCTGCTGCTGGTGCTGCTCGGCTCGCTGGGCTACGTCGCGGCGGCGCTGGACGCCGAGAACACCCAGCAGCTGGAGACGGTGGTCTACGGGCTGCCGTCCACGGTGCTCTCCGACTCCACCTACGCGGCCTACTCCGACGTCGCCGAGCAGGTGCTCTCCCAGGGCCGCGCGGACGTGGCGGGCATCGGCCTGGTGCTGGCGCTGTGGACCGGGTCGCGGGCGGTCAACCGCTCGCTGGAGACGATCGTGATCGCCTACGACGCCGAGGCCGAGGCGCGCTCGGGCTGGAAGCGGCGCATCCTCGCCTTCTTCCTGACGGTGGCCGGGCTGGTGGGCGCCGTGGCGATCCTGCCGCTGCTGGTGCTCGGGCCGCGGCTGCTGCGCGCGCTGATGCCGGACGGCGCGGCGAACTCGCTGCTGGACGCCACGTCCTGGCTCTACTACCCGGCGCTGGGCCTGCTGGTGATGGCCGCCCTGACGACGCTCTACCACGTCGGCGTCCCGTGGCGGACGCCGTGGCGCCGGGACCTGCCGGGGGCCGTGCTGGCCATGGTCGGCTGGGTCCTCGCGGCGGCCGGGCTGCGGGCCTACCTGCTGGTCAGCGGCACCGGTGACGTCGCCTACCGGCAGATGGGCACCCCGATCGCGGTGGTGCTGTGGCTGTGGATCTCGGCGATCGTGGTGCTGGTCGGGGCCGAGCTCAACGCCGAGATCGAGCGGATGTGGCCCTCCACGGACCAGGGGCGACTGCGCCGCGCGGACCAGGGCGGCGGCGATCCGGAGCAGCGACGCCGGGCCGGGCGGGAGCCCGACCCGGCGTCGTGAGGCGCGCCGGGACCGCCTGCGTCAGTCGGCGGAACCGGTGGGGGAGTCGACCGTCGAGCCGGCACCCGTGCTGCGCGGCGCGTGGCCGAGCCGGCGCACGAGCCCCTCGCCCTCGATGTCGAGGTTGGGCAGCACCTTGGCCAGCCAGCGGGGCATCCACCAGATCCGCTCACCGATGATCGCCATCACGGCCGGCACGATGAGCATGCGGACCAGGAACGCGTCGGCCAGCACGCCGATCGCCAGCGCGAAGCCGATCGACTTGATGATCACGTCGTCGGCCAGCGCGAAGCCCGCGAACACGCCGATCATGATCAACGCGGCGGCCACCACGACCCGGGAGCTGTGCTGGAAGCCGTCGATCACCGCGCGACGGGCCTCGGTGCCGTGCACCCAGGCCTCGCGCATCCGGGTCACGAGGAACACCTCGTAGTCCATCGCCAGGCCGAACAGGATGCCGGTGAGCAGGATGGGCAGCAGGAACATCACCGGGGACTCGCCGTCGAGCCCGATGACGGAGCCCAGCCAGCCCCACTGGAAGACGGCCACGGTCGCGCCCAGCGAGATGCCCACCGAGAGCAGGAAGCCGAGGGCAGCCTTGAGCGGCACCAGCAGGGAGCGGAACACCAGCACCAGCAGGACGAAGGCCAGGCCCACCACGACCAGCAGGTACTTCGGGAACGCGGCGGCCAGCTCGTCGGAGATGTCGACCCCGACGGCGGTCTGACCGGTCACCAGCGCGCGGGCGCCGGTCTCGTCCTCGAGGTCGGCCAGGGTGCTGCGGATGTCGCTGACCAGGTCCTTGGTGGCCTGGTCCGAGGGGCCGGAGGAGGGGATGACGGTGATGGTGGCGAACTGGACCGCGTCCAGCTGCTGGGCGAAGGCCTGCTGGGCCTTCGCGGAGTCGCTGGTCACGGCCGGCACGATCGCGGTGACGTCGTCGGAGACGCCGCCCAGCTCGGCGAAGGCCGTCTGGTAGGCCGCGGCCGGGTCGTCGGCGCCGGCGGTGTCGACGACGACGACCAGCGGGCCGTTGAAGCCGGGGCCGAAGTTGTCGGAGATGAGGTCGTAGGCGATCCGGGCGTCGCTGCCCTCGGCGGCCGTGCCGTTGTCGGGCAGGGCCAGCTCCATCGAGGCGACCGGGATCGAGACGACCGCGGCCAGCGCGATGCCGCCGACCACGGCGGGCCAGCGGAAGCGGCTCAGGAACGAGGCCCAGCGAGTGCCCAGGTGCGCCTTGGCGGGGGTGCCGCTCGCCTCGGCCTGCTCCTCCGCGACCGCCTTGCGGGCGGCGCGGCCGATGGCGCGGTTGCCGCCGAAGCCCAGGATGGCGGGCAGCAGGGTGAGGGAGAGGACCACGGTGACGGCGACCATCGCGGCGGCCGCGACGCCCATCTGGGTCAGGAAGCCGATGCCGACCACCGTGAGGCCGGCCAGCGCGATGATGACGGTGAGGCCCGCGAAGATCACGGCGGAGCCCGCGGTGCCGACGGCGACGCCGGCCGCCTCCTCGCGGTCGCGCCCCTCGGCGACCTCGTGCTGGTAGCGGGACATGATGAACAGCGCGTAGTCGATGCCGACCGCCAGGCCGAGCATGGAGCCCAGCGCGGGCGTGGTCGAGGAGAGCTCGACGAAGCCCGTCATGATCGTGATGCCGAGGAAGCCGACGCCGACGCCGATGAGCGCGGTGAGCAGCGGCATGCCGGCAGCGACCAGCGAGCCGAAGGTCAGGGTGAGGACCACGAGAGCGACGGCGATGCCGACGACCTCGCCGACCGGGGGTGCGGTCTCGGGCGCGACGGCGTCACCGCCGACGGCCACGAGCAGGCCCGCGTCCTCGCCGGTGGTCTTGACGTCGTCGAGGGCGTCGCGGTCGGCCTCGGTCATCTCGATGGCCTGGACGGTGTAGGAGACCGAGGCGTAGGCGACCGTGCCGTCCTGGCTGATGGTGCCGGTGGTGAACGGGTCCGAGACGCTCACGACGTCCTCGGTCTGCACGGCGGCCAGCGCGTCGCTCACGGCCTGCTGGTTGGCGGGGTCGGTGAGCGTCTCGCCGTCCGGGGCCTGGAAGACCACCTGCGCCGTCGCGCCGTCGATGCCGGAGTCGGGGGTGCGGTCCTCGATCAGGGAGAACGCGTCGGTCGACTCGATCCCGTCCAGCTCGAAGTTGTCGGAGGTCTCACCCCCCAGCGTGGTCGCGGCGATGCCCACGGCGACCAGGAGGGCCAGCCACAGGCTCGCCACCAGTCGGCGGTGCCGGAACGAGCCCCTTCCGAGTCGGAACAGGTGCCATGCCATCGCGGGTCCTCCATCAGGGTTCGGGTCCGCCGGGCGATCCACAGGTGTGTCTCGATCACACCATCGGTCGGCGACAGGGTCGAGTGTAGGCAAATCTGGAAGTAACTCCCAAGATGGGAGTTACTGTTAGCATGCCCACATGGGACTGCGTGAGGAGAACGCCGCGAGGACGCGGCGCACCATCCTGGACGTCGCTCTCGGCCTGTTCCTCGACCATGGCTACGAGAGCACGACGATGGAGGAGATCGCCGCGGCCGCCGGCGTCGGCTCCTCGACCCTCTACCGCTACTTCGCCTCCAAGGACCTCCTGCTGGTCGAGCCGCTCCAGGTGGTCGGGCGTCTCGCGGACGCCCTGCTGCGACGTCCCGAGCAGGAGCCGATCGAGGTGGCGCTGGGGGAGATGCTGCTGGACGTGCTCGCGGCGCCCCGCGAGCACAGCCTGGTGACGCGCGCCCAGGCCGTCGTCCTCGCCACCCCGTCCGTGCGCGGCCGGGTGCTGGAGCTGGTCGCCGACGAGCGCCGCGACCTGGAGCAGGCCGTGCTCGCGCGGATGGGCCGCGAGCGCGGCGACCTCCAGGCGCTGATGACGGCCCGCACGGCCGGCCTCGTCCTGGAGTACTACTCCGAGCTCTCCGAGCAGATGCAGGCCGACGGGGTGTGGACGCCCGAGGTCGAGGTGCGCCGCGAGGACATCGCCGTGCACCTGCGCGAGACGCTCGCCCGCCTGACGACCGCGCCGCCGCTGCTGCCGCGGCTCCCGTGAGGGCGGCCCGCCCGGGTCCTCGCTAGGGTCGGGGCAAGCCCGGCGGCGACCGGGACGTCGCAGACCCGTGGAGCGTGTCATGGCCTCGTTCACCCTCATCCGCACCCTCGACCGCCCGTGGGCCGAGACCGTCGAGGCGACCCGGGCCGCCCTGGCCGAGCAGGGCTTCGGCGTGCTCACCGAGATCGACATGCAGGCCACGCTCAAGGCCAAGATCGACGTCGACATCGCGCCCCAGGTCATCCTCGGCGCCTGCCGTCCGCCGCTGGCCCACGCGGCCATCCAGGCCGAGCCGTCGATCGCCGCCGTCCTGCCGTGCAACGTCGTCGTCCGCGAGACCGAGGCCGGCACCGTCGTCGAGGCGTTCGACCCCCAGGCCATGGTGGGCCTCGCCGGCGTGGACGCGGACGCGCCGCTGTGCGGCGTGGCCGAGGACGCCCGGACGCGGCTCCAGGCCGCGCTCGCCGCGCTCTGACCCGGTGTCGCTGCTCCAGATCGGCGAGGTCGCCGAGCGCGTCGGGCTGAGCCTGCGCAGCATCCGCTACTACGAGGAGATGCGTCTCGTCGTGCCCGCGGACCGCTCCGCCGGCGGGTTCCGGCTCTACGCCGACGCCGACGTGGACCGCCTGCTGCTGATCAAGCGGATGAAGCCGCTCGGCTTCCCGCTCGAGGCCATGCGGGACCTGCTGGAGGTCGTCGACGCCCTGGACGCCGGCGCGGCCGGTGCGCAGCGCGCGGCGCTGCTCGAGCGGCTGGCCGCCGTCCACGCCCAGGCCACCGAGCGCGCGGAGAAGGCGCGCCGCGAGCTGGGCATGGCCGAGGAGTTCGCGACGGGTCTCGGGGACCGTCTGGAGGCGCTGTCCGACGCCCCGGCCGGCGTGCCGATCGACGGTCCGACCGACGGAGCAGGTGTCCCGGATCACACCACGGAGTCGGGCTCGGGGAGTTCAACCCTTCCGTAACGGAAGGGTAGGGTCACGGCACGTGTCAGCCACCGCCACCTCGACCGTGACCGACGACCCCGAGGGCCACCTCGTCCGGACCGTCCTCCGCAGCCCGCGCCTCCTGCGCCGCGAGCTCGTGGCCGGCCTGGTCGTCGCCCTCGCCCTCATCCCCGAGGCGATCTCGTTCTCGATCATCGCCGGCGTCGACCCGCGCCTCGGCCTGTTCGCCTCGTTCACGATGGCCGTGACCATCGCGATCGTCGGTGGCCGCCCCGCGATGATCTCGGCCGCCACCGGCGCCGTCGCGCTCGTGGTGGCGCCCGTGGCGCTGAACTACGGCGTCGACTACCTCATCGCCACGGTGCTGCTGGCCGGCCTCTTCCAGATCGTGCTGGGCGTGCTAGGCGTGGCCAAGCTGATGCGGTTCGTGCCGCGCTCGGTCATGGTCGGCTTCGTCAACGCGCTGGCGATCCTCATCTTCACCGCGCAGCTGCCCAACCTCATCGACGTGCCGTGGGCGGTCTACCCGATGGTGGCGCTCGGGCTGCTGATCATCGTCGGCATGCCGCGGGTGACCCAGCTGGTGCCGGGGCCGCTGGTCGCCATCGTCATCATCACCGCCATCGTCCTGGCCAGCGGGATGTCGCTGCCGAACGTCGGCGACGAGGGCGCGCTGCCGGAGTCCCTGCCGTCCCTGGTGATCCCCGACGTGCCGTTCTCCCTCGACACGCTCGAGATCATCGCCCCCTACGCCCTGGCGATGGCGCTGGTCGGCCTGCTCGAGTCCCTGATGACCGCCAAGTTCGTCGACGACATCACCGACTCCGGCTCGTCCAAGACCCGCGAGGCCTGGGGCCAGGGCGTGGCCAACATCGTCACCGGTGCCTTCGGCGGCATGGGCGGCTGCGCGATGATCGGCCAGACCATGATCAACGTGCGCATCTCCGGCGCGCGCAGCCGGCTCTCCACCTTCAGCGCCGGCGTGCTGCTGCTGATCCTGGTCGTGGGCCTCGGCGACCTGGTGGCCCGCATCCCGATGGCCGCGCTGGTCGCGGTGATGATCATGGTCTCGGTCGGCACCTTCGACTGGCACAGCCTGCGCACGCTGCACTCCATGCCGCGCAGCGAGACCGCCGTCATGCTCGCCACGGTCGTGGTCACCGTCCTCACCCACAACCTCGCCTACGGCGTCATCGTGGGTGTGCTCATCGCCTCGGTGCTCTTCGCCCAGCGGGTGGCCCACCTGGCCCGCGTCGAGCGCGCGGTGGTCGTCGAGGACGGGGCCGAGGTGGCCCGCTACACCGTCAGCGGTGAGCTGTTCTTCGCCTCCAGCAACGACCTCTACGCGCAGTTCCACTACGCGGAGGACCCGGACCGCGTGGTCATCGACCTGACCGACTCCCACATCTGGGACGCCTCGACCGTCGCGGCGCTCGACTCGGTCACCACGAAGTACGGCCGCAAGGGCAAGACGGTGGAGATCCACGGGCTCAACGAGGACTCGACCGCCCGCCACGAGCGGCTCTCGGGCAACCTCGGCTGACGGCCCGCTCGTTTTGGCAGGACGCGGTCGCGAGCTCGACCCTGAGCACGTGACCGCGTCCCAGCCCGAGACCCCGACCCCGGCGCAGGAACCTGCGCAGCAGGCCCCCGCCGTCGTGCCGCACTCCCGCCTGGAGAACGTGCTGGGCGTGCTGACCGGCACCTGGACGGTGAGCTTCGGCGTCTCGCTGCTCACCCACGTCGGCGCGGTCACCGGCGGCACCGCGGGCCTCGCGATCGTCGTCTCCTACGCGCTCGGCCTGCCCTTCGGCGTCATGTTCGTGCTGGTCAACCTGCCGTTCTTCGCGGTCGCGGTGTTCACCAAGGGCTGGCAGTTCACCGTGCGCAGCCTGGTCTCGGTGGTGCTGGTCTCGGTCTTCGCCAGCGCGCACGCGCACTTCGCGGTGCTGGGGGACCTGGCCTCCCCCTACGCGGTGCTCACCGGCAACCTGCTGGTCGGCATCGGCCTGCTGATCGTGTTCCGGCACGGCTCGAGCCTCGGCGGCTTCAACATCGTCGCCCTCCTGGCCCAGGAGCGGCTCGGCCTCCGTGCCGGCTACGTGCAGATGGTGCTCGACGTCTGCGTGGTGCTCGCCGGCTTCGCCGTGCAGGCGCCCGCCATCGTCCTGCTCTCCGCCGTGGGCGCGGCGCTGCTCAACCTCGTGCTCGCGATCAACCACCGCCCGGGCCGGTACACCGGGGCCTGAGCGCTGAGCCCTGAGCCCTGGAACCCGGGGCACCGGCCCGACGGAAGCGGTCGCTCAGTCCAGCGCGCCGGCCAGGTCGGAGGCGTCCGCAGGGCGGCTGTGCTGCGCCAGCAGCGCCACCGCGGCGTCCGTCCTGCCGAAGACGTTCCAGCCGAGCACGCCGACCACCTCGTCGTCGGTGAGGTAGTAGACGATCCGGCCGCCGTCGCCGGCGTCCTCCACGAACGTCTCCAGCGAGGCGTCGAGCGTGCCCACGGCCTCGTAGCCGAGGTCGAAGAGGTCGGAGTAGAACATCGGCGTGTGGTCGTAGACCTCCTCCGCGCCAGCCAGGTTGCGTCCGGCGACGGCGCCCATGGTGGTGGCGTTGTCGACGTGCTCCACCCGGCGCAGGCCGAGCACGGCGTCCGGGTAGGTCACCACGTCGCCGCAGGCCCACACGTCGGGCGCGGAGGTGCGCAGCCGGTCGTCCACCAGGATGCTGCCGTCCTCGGCGCGCCGCAGCGATCCCGACAGGAAGCCGGTGGCCGGCTCGATGCCGAGCCCCACGACCGCCACGTCGGCCTCCACGACGGATCCGTCGGAGAGGTTGAGCCGCACGCCGTCACCCTCCTCGTCCCCGTCGGTGACCCGTGCCCCGGCGAGCACGGTCGCACCGTGGGAGCGGAACTCCTGGTCCAGCTCGCGCGCGAGCTCGGTGGGGTAGGTCTTCTCACCGAGCACCTCGTCGGGGTGGACGAGGGTGACCTGGCAGCCCTCGCCCAGCATCGCGGCGGCGATCTCGGTGCCGATGTAGCCGCCACCCACGACGGCGACGTGCGGCTTGACGTCGGCCAGGCCGTCACCGGAGGTCAGCGCGCGCAGGCGCTCGTAGTCGCGCAGCGAGCGGTAGTACAGCACCCGTTCGCCCTCGGGCAGACCCTCGAGCGTGCGCGGGTGCCCACCGGTCGCGACCAGCAGCCGGCCGTAGGAGTAGGTGTCACCGTTGGCGCAGGTCACCGACCGGGCATCGGTGTCGACCCCGACGACACGGTGCTCGAGCAGGACGTCGGCGCGGGCCGCCTCGACGGTGCCGAGCCAGTTCTCGTCCCGGGTGAAGTCGGGGTCGGTCCACAGCTTCTTGCTCAGCGCCGGCCGGGGGAACGGCTGGGTCGGCTCCTCGGACAGGATGCCGATGGTGCCGTTCTCGTCCTTCTCGCGGATCGCCTGCGCGGCGGCGTCGGCGCTCATGCCGCCGCCGATGATCAGGTAGTCGTAGCGCGTCATGGCTCTCTCCTCTCGTCGGGGCCGGGTCAGATCGTCGCCACCGAGCCGGCGTCGACCCGGTAGTTGGAGCCGTTGACGAAGCTGGCGGCCTCGGAGCACAGGAAGACGATGACGTTGGCGACCTCGTCGGGCTCGCCGCGGCGGCCGAGCTCCATGTGCGGGCGCTGGTCGGAGAGGAACGTCTCGACGGCCTCGTCGAAGGACATGTCCTCCATCTTCGAGCGGCGCTCCATCATCTTGTCCGTCATCGGCGTGTGGATGAAGGCGGGGGAGACGCAGTTGACCAGCAGGCCCTCGCCCGCGTAGGTCTGCGAGAGGCCCTTGGCGAAGGCGAGGACGCCGGCCTTGGCCGAGCAGTAGGGGATCTCGTCGTCGTAGGGCTGCACGGCGTCCTCGGAGGCGAGGAAGACCGCGCGGCCCCAGCCGCCGCGGCGCAGCGCGGGCAGCACGGCGCGGGTCACGCGGACCGGCGCGAGCAGGTCGGTGGTGAGGGTGGAGACCCAGCCCTCGTCGTCGATCTCGTGGAAGAGGCCCTGCGCGCCGGTCACGCCCGCGCAGTGCACCAGGATGTCGAGCGAGCCGCCGTCGAGGATCTCCTCGACCCGCGCGCCGAGGGCCTGGCAGGCCTCGTCGGTGGAGAGGTCGGCGGTGACCGTGTGCAGGCGGCCCTCCGGCGCCTCGAGCTTCTCCGCGGACGCGGCGAGCGACTGCTCGTCCATGTCGCTGAGGATGACGGTGGCGCCCTCGTCGAGCAGCAGTCGGGCGGTGTTCCAGCCGATGCCGGAGTCGCCTCCGGTGACGAGCGCGGTGCGGCCGGTGATGCCGAGGTCCATGCGGGAGTCCTTCCGTGTCCTCCGCGCGGGCGGACCGCGCGGAGGGGGGTGCTGGTGGGTTCTCCTCCTCGGTTCCCCGCAGCGCGCCCGCTCGCCCTCACCCGAGGGGGAGCCATCCGTTCGGACGAACCGCGACAGGTGACCCGGCGCCCGCCGGCGTCAGCTGGCCCCGTCAGCTGGCCCCGTCAGCCCACCGGCGTGGCGGTGACCGTGAGGGTCTGCTCGAGCCCGTCGTCGCGGGGGGTGCCCTCGCAGGACCAGACCGAGCCGCGGTCGCAGCGGTACCGGGTGGAGGCGTTGACCAGCGTGACGGAGACGGCCTGCACGGTGCCGTGGTCGAACGGCACCGAGACGGACGCCAGCCCCGCCTCGTCCGCCGTGACGAGGCGGCGGGTGAGGGTGCCGTCGGCCCGTCGCACGACCACGACGTAGGCGGCGGAGGCGACCTCCGCGCGCTGGGCGTCGACCTCGACCACGAGCCGGTAGCCGTCGGTGACCCGGGAGGCCGGTCGGACCAGGACGGAGCTGCTGGTCAGGTGGTCGAGCGTGCTGGTGCGGGTCCAGGTGGGGGTGCCGACCCCCAGGGTGTGGGTCTCGACGGGGGCGCTCGGCCAGGTGCGGCCCTCTTCGTAGGCACGGCCGGGGGTGAGGTTGTCGGCCGCGAACCGGGCGTAGGCGCGGACGAAGCCGCCCTCGGGGGCCAGGGCCCGGGTCGTGGCGCGGATCGAGAAGGTCTGCCCGGCCCCCGCGTAGGCGCCGGCCTGCCGCCAGGCACGGCGGACGACGGCGGCGTTCGCCTCGTCCTGCACGTGCTGCCAGAACGCCCACTGCCCGTAGACGGCGAGCGATCCGGGGGTGGACTCGTCGAGCGGCAGCTCGGGATGCCGCACCTGGCCCGCCCGCAGGTACTGGCGGTTGTCGTCGACCTTGTCGGCGACGACCTCCTCCATCCACGTGGCGGTGGACTCCATGAACCAGGCGTCCTCGGTGTAGTCGTAGGCGAACTGCACGGCGTGGAAGAACTCGTGGGCAGCCGTCACCCGCAGGGTCTCGGCCGGGGCGGCCCCGTACTCGGCGCGGGCGAAGTCGTCGTCGAGCACGCAGTAGCCGCCGCCCACCTGCGGGCGCGCGGTGAGCCGGAAGTCGGGCGCGCAGTAGCCGTAGAGGCCCTGGTCGGCGAGCTGCGTCAGGTAGACGTCGAACCGGCCGTCGCCGCCGTTGGCCGGCCGGCCGAGCGACCCGTCGCTCAGCGGCCGGCGGTAGCCCAGACGCCCCACCTCGGTGGCCCACGTGGCCTCCATGACCTTCAGGGTGCGTCGCACCCAGGCCAGCGTGGCGGCGTCCGGGCCGGAGGTGACGAAGTGGACGCACACGTGCTCGCGGCAGCGGACCTTCGAGCCGCGGTCGAAGGCGTCGGAGTCCCAGGAGTCGGTGGGCCGCGCGAGCAGCGCGTCGGCGTCCTCGCGGTCGGTGGCAGACAGGTCGCCGCGCAGCAGGAACAGGTCGCGCAGCGCGAGGGTGGCGTCGAGGCCGGTGCCGCGCGCCGGTACTTGTGCGGCACCGGCGCGGGAGGCGGTCTGCGGCGTCGCGGCGAGGGCCGCCCGCGCCGTGGCGAGCGCGGCTGCCGCGGGGGCGCTGGAGGCCTGGTCGTCGTCGTCCGCGGCGGCCGGGGCGACGAGGACCAGCGCCGAGGCGAGCGACAGGACGAGCGCCCTCACGAGCCCGCTCGCCGGCCCACGGAGCGGCCCCCCGAGGAGCCCGCGGGCGGGCGGGGTCGCGGGCGCAGCCGGGGAGACGGCCGACGGACGGGGCACGGGGCCTCCCGAGGTGAAGGACTGGGCCCGGGAGCGGTGGCACCGGGACCCGGGGTGGGGAGGCCGACTTTACCCGGCGGGCCCGCGTGCACGCCCGTGTCGCCGCGGCCGGGCATGATCGGGGGCGATGAGCACGCCAGCCAGCACGCCACCCAGCACGCCACCCCCTCCGTCCGACCCTCCGTCCGACCCTGCCGGGTCCCGCGGGCCCCGCGGCGCCCGCGCGCTCGGGGCCGGCCTGGTGGCGGGGGAGGAGGCGGACGCGCGCCGCGCCCGCGACCTACGGCGCTGGAAGCTGATCGCCCTGGGGCTGCTGCTCGTCGCCGCGATCACCTACGCGGTCACGCTGCCGTTCGAGGACCACTGGTTCTGGGGCTTCGTCAACGCCGGCGCCGAGGCGTCGATGGTCGGCGCGATGGCCGACTGGTTCGCGGTCACCGCCCTCTTCCGCCACCCGCTGGGCCTGCCGATCCCGCACACCGCCCTCATCCCGCGGCGCAAGGACGACCTGGGCGCGGGGCTCTCGGAGTTCGTCTCGGAGAACTTCCTGGCCGAGGACGTGGTGCGCGACCGTCTCGCCGCGGCCCGCGTCTCCGAGCGGGTGGGCACCTGGCTCTCGCGCCCCGAGGCCCGCCAGCGCCTGGTCGACGAGGGCTCGGACCTGCTCGGCACCGCCCTGGCCCGGGTCACCGACGAGCACGTGCGGCTGCTGGTCGAGGACGGCCTCGTGCCGCGGCTGCGCGACGAGCGGCTCGCCCCGCTGCTGGGCTCGATGCTCACCGAGGCGATGCGGGACGACCTGCACCACGGGGTCGTCGACCTCGTCCTCGACGAGCTGCACGACTGGCTGCTCGCCAACCCCGCGACCGTGGCCGAGGTCGTGGAGGAGCGGGCCCCGTGGTGGGCCCCGCAGGGCGTCAACGAGATGGTCAGCAGCCGGCTGCACCGCGAGCTGGTGCGCTTCGTGGTCGACGTCCGCGACACCCCGGACCACCGCGCCCGCCGGGCCCTGGACTCGTGGCTGGCCCAGCTGGCGACGGACCTGGGGGAGGACACCGAGACCGCCGCCGCCACCGAGCGGCTCAAGGAGCGGTTGCTGGACCAGCCCCAGGTGGTGGCCACCGCCGTGTCGGTGTGGGACGCGCTGCGTCGCGCCCTGGTCGGCTCGCTCACCGACCCCGACGGCCTCGTGCGCGCCCGCGTGCTGGACGAGGTGCGCCTGCTGGCCGAGCGGCTCGTGCAGGACGCGGACCTGCGCGCGCGTCTGGACGGGCTGGCCGCGGACGCGGTCGTGCACGTCGTGGGTCGGTACGGTCACGAGGCGGTCGGCATCATCAGCAGCACCATCCAGGGCTGGGACGGCCGCGAGGCCGCGCAGCGGATCGAGCTGCACGTCGGCAAGGACCTCCAGTTCATCCGGCTCAACGGCACCGTCGTCGGCGGCCTCGTCGGCGTCGTCATCCACGGCCTGGCGCTGCTCCTCGGCTGAGGCCCCGGGGCGCTCGCCCGGGGTGAGGACCCGGAGTGTGCGCGGCGTGTGCGTGGAGTGGGCCCGCCGCGGCCCGGTGGGGGAGGATGGGCGGGTGCCGCAGCCCTTCGACGTCCCCATCCGCGACGAGGCGATCCGCCTCGGCCAGTTCCTGAAGCTGGCCTCGCTCATCGAGTCCGGCTCGGAGGCCAAGCAGGTGATCGGGGCCGGCCTGGTGCGCGTCAACGGCGAGGTCGAGGAGCGACGCGGGCGTCGGCTCGTCGTCGGGGACGTGGTGGAGGTCGGCGGCCAGGCCGCCCGCGTGAGCGACACGGACGCCGGCGACGACCTGCCCTGGTAGCCGTGCGCCGGTCCGCGCGGCCCGGCCGGGGCCCCGGACACCCCGACGCGGGGAGGAACTCTGTGGCCGCATTCGCGGCCGGACGCGCCTGACCTGCGGCGGAGCGTGTGTGTCACAGGCGCAATAGGCGCGTTACCCCCGAGTGAACCCGGCGCAATCCGCCGGAGGTGGACTACGGTCGTCGGCTGATCCGAGTGGCCGGCGCTCCCCGCACCCTGGAGGAACACCCGTGACGACCCTCGCCGCCCCCGTCGAGCTGAGCGCCCCCGCCTTCCCGAGCGCCGTGCACGGACCGCTCGTCGGTGTCGTGGAGCGCGGTGACCAGCGCGGCCGCGAGCTGGGCTTCCCGACGGCCAACGTCGGCGTCCCGCTCGACGGCGTCCGCGACGGCGTGTGGACCGCCACCGTGGTGATCGCCTGCGGCACCGAGCAGCGCGTCTGCGTGGCCGCCGTCTCCGTCGGGCGGCGCCCCACGTACTACCGCCGCCACGGAGAGCGACTGCTCGAGGCCCACCTCGTCGACTTCGACGGCGACCTGTACGGCTCCCGCGTGGTCGTGCGGCTGCACCGCCTGCTGCGCGGCCAGCGCCGGTTCAAGGGCTCGGCCGAGCTCGTCGCCCAGATGACCGCGGACGTCGAGAGCACCCGGGCCTGGGCCGTCGAGGCCGGCCTGGGCGACCTGCTCACCCAGGCCCCCGCGCACCCGCCCCGCCACGTCCGGGCCACCCGCGGCCGGGGCGCCTCGGGCACCGTCACCGCCGCCCGCGCGGGCCGCGCCCGTCAGCGGATCGTCGCGATCGCGCAGGCGCTCGGCGACCTCGGCCCCGAGCGTGCCGACCACGAGAGCATCGCCCGCGCCACCGGCATCCCGCTGCCCTACCTGCGGTGGGCCTACCCGTCGCTGGCCGACCTGCACGCCGTCCGCGGCGACTGAGCGACCTCGCTCCGGACGCCGCGAGGGCCCGCACCGACCGAGTCGGTGCGGGCCCTCGCGCGTCGGGCGGGGTGGGGTCAGGAGACGCCCAGCAGGTCCACGACGAAGATCAGCGTCTCGCCGGGCTTGATCACGCCGCCGGCGCCGCGGTCGCCGTAGCCCAGGTGCGGCGGGATGACGAGCTTGCGGCGGCCGCCGACCTTCATCCCCTGCACGCCGGTGTCCCAGCCGGAGATGACCTGTCCGATGCCGAGGCGGAACTGCAGCGGCTGACCGCGGTTCCACGAGGCGTCGAACTCCTCGCCGGTGGAGTGGGCGACGCCCACGTAGTGCACGGAGACGGCCTGGCCGGCCTGGGCCTCGTCGCCCTCACCGACGGTGATGTCCTCGATCATGAGGTCGGCGGGCGGGTCGAAGTCGGGGAAGTCGATCTCGGGCTTGTCCATGGGCGTGAGCCTACGCGGCGAGGGCGCCGGGGGCTGAAGTCCGGAGCCGGAGGCCGGGGCCTCAGCCCTGGTTGACGTAGGAGTCCAGGGCGTCGCGCTCGAACTGGAGGGCGTCGATCTTGTGCTTGACCAGGTCGCCGATCGAGACGATCCCGACGAGGGTGCCCTCGTCGAGCACCGGCACGTGCCGCACCCGCTGGTGGGTCATCTGCCCCAGCACGTCGTCCATCTCGTCGTCGGGGGTGCAGGTGTGGACGGCGCCGGTCATGATCGCGCCCACGTGGTTGTTCACGACCGTGCCGTCGTGGTGCAGGTGTCGGACGACGTCGCGCTCGCTGACGATGCCGAGCATCTCGCGTCCGTCGCGGCTCACCACGAGCGCGCCGACGTTGTGCTCGGCCAGCATGCCGAGCAGCGCCCGCACGCCGGCGTCCGGGTCGACGGTGAGGACGTCCTGGTGCTGCTTGGCGGCGAGGATCTCTCCGATACGCATGGCGGGACGGTACTGGCGAACCTCGCCTGTGACCAGGCCCACAGTCGCGCGTCCCGAGCGCGGCCGGACCGCGGGGAGCGTGGTCGCCCTCGGCGCGATCGGGTGCTAGGGCTCCGGCGTCGGAGTGGGCGGTATGGTCTGCCAGGCTGCCGGGACGCGGTGGCGGGACGAGCAGGGGACGAGGGCACGTGACCGAGGAGAACGCCGGCCCGTCGGCGGCCGACGAGGCGCCGACGGAGAAGAAGCGGATGCCGGTGTGGCAGGAGTCGATCCTGCTCCTGGTGCTGGCGGTCGTCCTCGCCATCCTCGTGAAGACGTTCCTCGTCCAGGCGTTCTACATCCCCTCCCGGTCCATGGAGCCGGGGCTGGAGGTCAACGACCGCATCCTCGTCCAGAAGCCCTCCTACTGGGGCTCCGGGGAGCCCGAGCGCGGCGACGTCATCGTCTTCGCCGACCCGGGCGGCTGGCTCGACGCCAACGAGGCCGTGACCGCCACCAACCCGCTCACCGAGGCGCTGAGCCGCATCGGGCTCTACCCGACCGGCGGGCACCTGGTGAAGCGCGTGATCGGGGTCGCGGGCGACACGATCCACTGCTGCGACGACCGCGGACGCCTGGAGATCAACGGCGTGCCGCTGGACTCCTCGGACGAGTGGATCGAGAACAACAGTCGCTGCGACGGCCCCATGGTGGGCGCCTGCGACTGGACCGCCGGGCCCGTCCCCGACGGGGAGCTGTTCGTGATGGGCGACCACCGCGACAACTCGGCGGACTCCAGCTACCACCTGCAGTGCACGAGCAAGGCGGAGACGTGCGACGCCTCGGACGCCTACGTGGACGTCGACCTGGTGGTCGGCAAGGTCTTCGCCCGGGTCTGGCCGGCCGACCGGTTCGGCCTGGTCGAGAAGCCTCCGGCCTTCGACCAGCTGGCCGCGACCCTCGCCGCTCGCGAGGAGGACGCCGAGCCCGCGACCTCCGCGGCTCCGTAGTCGGTTCGTCGGGCCTCCGCGGCCGGGCCGCGGGAGTCAGTCCAGCGGGCGGTGCCGTGCGGTGCGGTCCACGTAGGACAGCACCCGGTTGAACAGCCGCGTCACCGCGGTGACGTCGACGTCGGGCGCAGCAGGCGAGGCGAGCGCCTGCGCGGCCGCACGCGCGCGGTCGGCCGCGGCGGGGGAGACCTCCTGGACGCCGGTGCCAGGCGACGCCAGGGCGCCCAGGGTCAGGCGGGCGGCGTCGCGGACGACGGCGGGCTCGACGCTCCACAGGGTCTCGAAGACCCGCTCCCGGTCGGGCCGGTCGGCCTGCCCCGGCGGCTCCCAGGCGGTGAGCACCATCGGCAGCCGCGGGTGGTCGTGCACCACCGCCCACTCCCGACGCAGGGGAGAGGCGTCGGTCAGGCCCGCGAGGTCGGGGCCTGCCGCCTCCGCCTCGGCCCCGCTGAGGCCGGCGCCGAGCGCGAAGCAGGACGCGGTGCCCCCCGCCAGGTCGCGCCACCGGGCCGCGGCGGAGCGGTAGTGCCGGTCGCGCTGGAACAGGCCGACCAGGTGACCTCCCTGCCCGGCCACGGCGAGGGCCTCGTCCTCGATGGCCCACGAGAGCCCGAGCAGTGTGGCCTTGGTCAGCCGCTGCGGAGCCAGCGCCGGGTGGCGCTCGCGCAGGTGCGCCCACAGCGAGACCGGGGCCGCTGCCTGCGTGGGGGAGGTCGCCTGCTCGGCCGCCACGGCGGCGTCGAGGCGCTGGCCCGCGTCGCGCCGGGCCAGGACGCGACGGACGGCGGCGACGTCGGCGTCGGTGTAGCGGCGGTGCCCGCCGTCGAGCCGGACGGCCATCGGGAACCCGTGCCGGGCCTCCCACATGCGCAGCGTCGCGGGGCTCACGCCGGTCCGCTCGGCCAGGTCCCCGATGCTCCAGGGGGCGGCTTGCGCAGACCTCAACGTTGTGTTCACAATCAGAGCGTAAACCTCAACACGGTGTTCGTGCCATCCATGGCGTGGACGAGGATGAGGACGGGCTAGTCCGGCACGGCCGGAGCAGGAGTGGGACCGATGAGCGCCACCGGCACGCGCGACCGCACGGGGGTCGCGCGATGAGCACCCCCACCGACGAGGGTGAGGGCACGCTGGCGCCCGTCGTCCGCCTCACCGAGCGCTCCCGCACCGACCTGCCCGGCGGCTTCCGGGCCATCCGTGCCCGGCGTCGGCGCGAGGCCGAGCGCACGGCCCGGGTCCCCGAGCCCGGCGAGGTCGCCCACGTCGCGGGGGAGGTGCGCGTGGCCGTGGGCTCCGGCTCCCTCGTCTTCGGCTCCCACCCCTCCTGCGACGTGGTGCTCCCGGGACTGCACGCGCGCCACGCCGTGCTCGGGCGCGACGGCGCCGGGCGACTGGTGCTCAGCGCCCTGTCCGGCTCCACCCGCGTGGACGGCGTGCCCGTGCTGAACCAGGTCGTGGACGAGGCGGCGCGGGTGGTCATGGCCGGCCACCGGATCGCGCTGCTGCTCCCGCGTCCGGCACCCCGGCTGGTCTGAGGGCGGCTGGTCTGAGGGCGGCTGGTCCTCAGCGCCCCCGCAGCGGGGAGACCGACCCAGGGCCCATGCGCGGCCAGTCGGGGTCGGGGTCGTCGGAGTCGGGCAGGGACCCGATGAAGCCCAGGGCGGCCTCGTGCAGGTGCCCGTTGGAGGCGATGGCGTTGCCGCCCCAGGGGCCGGGGCTGCCGTCGAGCGAGGTGAACCGGCCGCCGGCCTCGCGCACGATCACGTCGAGCGCCGCCATGTCGTAGAGCTCCAGCTCCGGCTCGGCCGCGATGTCGACCGCGCCCTCGGCCACCAGCATGTAGGACCAGAAGTCGCCGTAGGCGCGGGTGCGCCACACGCGGCGCATGAGCGCCAGCACCTCGTCCAGCCGGTCACGCTCCTCCCAGCCGGAGAGCGAGGAGTAGGAGAACGAGGCGTCCTCGAGGCGGCGCACGTCGGAGACGTGGATCTGCTGGGCCTTCATCAGCGACTTGCCGGTGAAGGCACCGCCGCCCTTCTGGGCCCACCACCGGCGCTGCAGCTGCGGCGCCGAGACGACGCTGCACACCACCTCGTCCTCCACCGCCAGGGCGATGAGGGTGGCCCACACGGGCACCCCGCGGACGAAGTTCTTCGTGCCGTCGATCGGGTCGACGATCCAGCGGCGCGCGGAGGTGCCGGTGGACCCCTCCTCCTCGCCGGTGATGGCGTCGCGCGAGCGCACGCGGGAGAGGGTGCGGCGGATGGCCTCCTCGACGCCGCGGTCGGCGTCGGTGACGGGCGTGAGGTCAGGCTTGGCCATCACGTGCAGGTCGAGCGACTTGAACCGGCTGCTGGTGAGGGAGTCGGCGTCGTCGGCCAGGAGATGGGCCAGCCGCAGGTCGTCGGTGTAGTCGGGCTCAGCCACGGTGAGCAGGCTACCGGTGCAGGCACTGTCGGTCGGGTCACACCCCGGCTAGCCTCCTCGTCCATGGAGATCCTGGGGCTCCCGGCCCACCCCCTGGTGGTGCACGGCGCCGTCGTCCTCGGCCCTCTCGCGGGTCTCGTCAGCCTCGCCTACCTGCGTCCCGCCTGGCGCGGCCTCCTCCGGTGGCCGTTGCTCGTCGGCGCCGTCGCGGCCGTGGTGTTCCTGGTGCTCGCGGCCGCCTCGGGGGAGTCGCTGCTGGAGAGCCGCGAGCAGCTGCGGCAGCTGGACGGGATGCACGACCACGAGGAGGGCGGCGAGCTCGCGCGGAACCTGACGCTGCTCTTCGGCGTGCTCGCGATCGCGACCACGGCGCTCCAGCGGCGCCTGCACGGCCTGCTCGCGACGCTCGCGCCGGTCGCCACGGCGCTGGCCGCGGTCGCGATGATCGTGGTGATCGCGCTGGCCGGGCACTCCGGAGCCTCCCTGGTCTGGGGCTGAGCGCCGGCTACCAGGTCGGCTACCAGGCCGGCTCGGAGCGGGCGGCCAGGAGCCGGCGGAAGGACTCGACGCGGTCGGGGTCCACCGTGCCCTGCGTGACGGCCTCGTCGAGCCCGCACTCGGGCTCGTCGCCGCCGTGGGTGCAGCCGCGGGGGCAGTCCTCGGTGGCCTCGTCGAGGTCCGGGAACGTCTCGATCAGGGTCTCGGGGTCCACGTGGGCCAGCCCGAAGGAGCGGATGCCGGGGGTGTCGATGATCCAGCCCTCCGCCCCGTCCGGGCCCGTGCCCCAGCCCTCGGGCAGGGCCAGCAGGTAGGCCGAGGTGGAGGTGTGCCGGCCCCGGCCCGTCACGGCGTTGACGTGACCGGTCTCGCGGTCGGCGTCCGGCACGAGGGCGTTGACCAGCGTGGACTTGCCGACGCCGGAGTGCCCGACCAGCACCGACGTGCGCCCCGCCAGCAGCCCGCGCACCTCCTCCAGGTCGCCGCCGCGCTGGGTGACCACCCACGGCACGCCCAGGGAGCGGTAGGTGGAGAGGAACGCGTCGGGCTCGGCGAGGTCGGCCTTCGTCAGGCACAGCACCGGCTTCATGCCCGAGACGTAGGCGGCGACCAGCGCACGGTCGACCAGCCCGGTGCGGGGCTCGGGGTCGGCGAGCGCGGTGACGATGACCAGCTGCTCGGCGTTGGAGACGATCACCCGCTCCACCGGGTCGTCGTCGTCCGCGGTGCGGCGCAGGGTGGTGCTGCGCTTCTCGACCTCGACGATCCGGGCCAGCGAGCCGTCGTCGCCGGAGACGTCGCCGACGACCTTGACGCGGTCGCCCACGACGACGCCCTTGCGGCCCAGCGGGCGCGCCTTCATCGCCATCACGGTGCGGCCGTCGACCAGCAGCGTGAAGCGGCCACGGTCGACCGTGACGACGCGGCCGCGCACCGCGTCGTCGTAGGTCGGCCGGTCCTTCGTGCGGGGTCGCGTGCGGCGGCGGGGTCGCTCGTAGTGCTCGACGTCCTCGCGCCCGTAGCGGCTCCGCGCCATGCTCAGCCCTCGCTCGACGACCCGGTGGGCCGGGCCAGCAGGCCGGACCAGAACCCGGCGAAGTCGGGGAAGGTCTTCGAGGTCGTCGCCACGTCCTCCACGCGGACGCCGGGCACCGCCGCCCCGGCGATCACCGCGGCGTGGGCCATCCGGTGGTCGGCGTAGGTGCGGAACACGCCGCCGCTCAGCGGGGCGGGGGTGAAGGAGAGGCCGTCGCGGTGCTCGGTGACCGCGGCGCCGAGGCCGCGCAGCTCGGTGGCCAGGGCCGCGAGACGGTCGGTCTCGTGGAAGCGGATGTGCTCCACCCCGCGCAGGTGGCTGGGGCCCTGCGCCAGCGCGGCCAGCGCCGCCACGGCCGGGGTCAGCTCGCCCACGTCGTGCAGGTCGACGTCCACGCCCGCCAGCACGCTGGGGCCGACGACCTCGAGGCCGCGGCCGGTCGGTGCGTCGGCGACGTCGACGAAGGAGACCTGGCAGCCCATCTGCGTCAGCAGGTCGCGCAGCACGTCGCCGGCCTGCGTGGTCTCGGCCGGCCAGTCGCGCACGACGACGCGGCCGCCGGTCACGGCGGCCAGCGCCAGGAAGGGGGCGGCGTTGGAGAGGTCGGGCTCGATCACGTGGTCCACGGCCGCGACCGGCCCGGGAGCTACGGCCCACCGGTTGGCGCCGTCGGTGTCCACCTCGACGCCGTGCATCCGCAGCACCTGCACCGTCATCTCGATGTGCGGCAGGGACGGCACGGGCTTGCCCACGTGGCGGACGTCGACGCCCTGCTCGTAGCGGGCGCCGGCGAGCAGCAGGGCGGAGATGAACTGCGAGGAGGACGAGGCGTCCAGCGTCACCAGGCCGCCGCGCACCGACCCGGAGCCGCGGACGGTGAAGGGGAGCGCCCCGCGGCCGTCGTCCTCGATGGTGACGCCGAGGCCGCGCAGCGCGGTGAGGACCTCGCCGACGGGGCGGTTGCGCATGTGGGCGTCGCCGTCGAAGGCGACCGCTCCCGACGAGAGCGCCGCCACCGGCGGCACGAAGCGCATGACGGTGCCGGCCAGGCCGCAGTCGACCGCCGCGTCCGCCGCGAAGGGGGCGGGGGTGACCCGCCAGTCCTCGCTGCTGGTGTCCACGTGGGCGCCGAGGGAGGTCAGGGCCGCGGCCATGAGCGTGGTGTCGCGGCTGCGCAGGGCCCGGCGCACGACCGAGGGGCCCTCGGCGATGGAGGCCAGCAGGAGGGCCCGGTTGGTGAGCGACTTGCTGCCGGGCAGCGAGACGACGAGGTCGACGGGCCCGGCCGCGGCGGGGGCGTCGTAGAGGTCGGTGCTGGAGGGGGCGCTGCTCACGGGCCGAGCGTAGTCGGTGGACGCGACGACGCCGGTCTCCGCACGCTCGGGCGAGCGGGGAGACCGGCGTCGGTCGGGAGCGAGCAGGGGCTCGGGTGGCCGGCGGCTCAGGCGCCGGGCAGGCTCTTGGCGGCCAGCTTCGCCTCGGCCTTCGCGGCCCGCTTGGCCGACTTCACCTCGCGCTTGGCGCTCCTGGCCGCGGACTTCGCGCCCTTGGAGGCGTCCGAGGCGGCCTTCTTGGTGCGCCACGCGACGCCGGGGGCACCGTCGGTGTCGCCGGCGGCGATGATCAGCCCGCCCACGAGGGAGACGTTCTTGGTGAAGCCCATCTGGGCCTCCTTCTTGGCGGCCGGGGAGTCGGCCTTCCAGAACGGGTAGCCGGCCCACGTCGTCGGCACCATGGTCGCGGCCAGGACGGCGGCGGAGCAGCGCGGCGCCTTGCCGGTGGCCAGCCCGAGCGCGGCTGCCAGCTGCACGCCGGCGTTCACCCGGACGAGCAGGGTCGGGTCCGAGGGGAACTGGGGGACGGCCCGGCGCACGAGCGGCACCAGCTTCTCGGTGACGGGCTCGGCCTTCTCGGCGAGCGCGGAGCTGTTCTTCAGCGCACCGGCGGCACCGGTGACGAAGGCAGCGGCGAGCAGGGGACGGGCGATGGCACGGCTGAGCGACATGACACCTTCCTACTACACGGCCCTGCGCGAGCGGCCCGCCCCGCCGGGTGGCCGCGTCGCCGGCGCGATCCTCGGGTTGCACGATCAGTGGGTGCGCGATCGATGGGTGGGGAGCCCCTAGGCTGGGCGCATGTGCGGCAGGTACGCCTCCAGCCGGGACGCGGCCGACCTCGTCGAGGAGTTCGAGGTCGACGTGCCCATGTTCGCCGCGCCGCTGGCCGCCGACTTCAACGTCGCGCCGACCAAGGAGGTCTACGCGGTGCTCGAGCGCCCGCCGAAGGGCGAGGAGCGACCCAGCGCCGAGCGGCAGCTGCGGGTGCTGAGCTGGGGGCTGGTGCCCTCGTGGGCCAAGGACCCCGCCATCGGCAACCGGATGATCAACGCACGGGTCGAGACCGTCGCGGAGAAGCCGGCCTACCGCAAGGCGTTCGCCTCGCGCCGCTGCCTGCTGCCCGCGGACGGCTACTTCGAGTGGTACGCCACCTCCGAGACCACGAAGGCCGGCAAGCAGCGCAAGCAGCCGTTCTTCATCCGGCCGGCCGACGGCGGGACGCTGGCGATGGCCGGGCTCTACGAGATCTGGCGCGACCCCACGCGGGGCGAGGACGACCCCGCGCGTTTCCGGTGGACCTGCACGGTGATCACCACCCAGGCCGAGGACTCCCTGGGCCAGATCCACGACCGGATGCCGATGATGCTGGACCGGGAGCGCTGGGGCGCCTGGCTCGACCCGACCGTCGCCCGCGCCGACCTGGTGGACCTGCTGATGCCCGCGGCGCCCGGTCGGCTGGAGGCCTTCCCCGTCTCGACCGCGGTCTCGAACGTGCGCAACAACGGCCCCGAGCTCGTCGCGCCCCTGCCGCTGGACGGCCTGCCCGACGACGTGACCGGCCAGGTGGCCCACCCCGACCCTGATGCTGATCCTGGCCAGCCCGCCCTGCTGCCCGCTCCCGAGGAGTCCCGATGACCGACGAGACCGGCCTCCCGGGCGTGCCCGGCCGCACCGTGGACACCCCGCACGGCCCCGGCCTGCTCCAGGTGGTGGACGCCGACGAGCCGGTCGCGCTCCTGCTGCTCTCGCACGGCGCGGGCGCGGGTGTCGACACCCGGGACCTCGCCGCCCTCGCCGAGCTGCTGCCGCCGCAGGGCTTCTCGGTGGCGCTGTTCACCCAGCCCTGGCGCGTCGCGGGCCGCAAGGTCGCCACGCCGCCCGCCACCCTGGACGCCGGCCTGGCCGCCGCGGCCGCGGCGGTGGCCGAGTCGCACGCCGGCGTCCCGCTGGTCCTCGGGGGCCGCTCCGCCGGCGCCCGCTCGGCCTGCCGCAGTGCCCGCGACCTCGGCGCGGTCGGCGTGCTGGCGCTCTCCTTCCCGCTGCACCCGCCGGGCAAGCCCGAGCGCAGCCGGCTCCCGGAGCTCTCCGACGTCGGCGTCCCCGTGCTCGTGGTGCAGGGGGAGCGGGACACGATGGGCCGCCCCGAGGAGTACCCCGACCCCATGCCGGACGGGGTCGAGATGGGGGTGCTGCCGGGGGCCGACCACGGCCTGAAGGTGGGCGCCCGGGCCGAGCCCGGCCAGGACGACGTGCTGGCGATGCTCGTGGAGACCACGCTGGAGTGGCTCGTGCGCGAGGTCGTCGGCGGCAGCGTCTGAGGGGCCGACCGGACACGCACCGGGGAATGTCCGGTGGGTGTCGGTGGTTGTCCCACCCGTGATGGCACTGCTGGAACCGACCGCACCGCGGCTAGGCTCGGGAGAGATGACTGAGCTCTCCCCCCGCGCCGACGACGCCGGACTCGACACCGGCCTCGACTCGAGCACCGTCGACCCCACCGAGATCGACGTGGCCACCGAGTCCGAGGCGGACCGCAACGCGCGCTTCGAGCGTGACGCCCTGCCCTTCCTCGACCAGCTCTACTCGGCCGCGATGCGGATGACCCGCAACCCCGCGGACGCGGAGGACCTGGTGCAGGAGACGTTCGCCAAGGCGTACTCCTCCTTCCACCAGTTCCGCCCCGGGACGAACCTGAAGGCGTGGCTGTACCGCATCCTCACCAACACCTTCATCAACTCCTACCGCAAGAAGCAGCGCCAGCCGCAGCAGTCGATGTCCGAGGACGTCGAGGACTGGCAGCTGGCGCGGGAGGCCTCGCACTCCTCGTCCGGGCTGAAGTCCGCCGAGAACGAGGCGATGGAGCACCTGCCCGACAGCCAGGTGAAGGACGCCCTCCAGCGACTGCCCGAGGAGTTCCGCCTCGCGGTCTACCTGGCCGACGTGGAGGGCTTCGCCTACAAGGAGATCGCGGAGATCATGGGCACGCCCATCGGCACCGTGATGTCGCGGCTGCACCGCGGCCGCCGCCAGCTGCGCGACATGCTGACCGACTACGTGCGGGACAACTCTCTGCTGCCCGCCTCGAGCCTGCCGGGGGAGACGTCATGACCCACCACGACCACGACCACGCCGGGCAGACCGGGGCTGCGCCCACGGCCGCGCCCGCGACGGAGTCGGACTGTGCCGACTTCCTCGAGCGGATCGTCTACTTCCTCGACAACGAGCTGGACGAGACCGACTGCGCCGACGTGCGCGTCCACCTCGACACCTGCAACCCGTGCCTGGAGAAGTACGACCTCCAGCGCACCGTGAAGCAGGTCGTCGCCCGCTCGTGCGCCGAGGCGGCTCCCGAGGACCTGCGGGCGCGGGTGCTGATGCGCGTGCGCGAGGTGCAGGTGCGCATCGCCGAGGGCTGAGACCCCCCACCCCCCCCTGGCCGACCCGCCACAGATCCACCGGCGACCCCCGTCCCTCCTGCGAGGGGCGGGGGTCGCCGTCTGTCCGGGTCGTCTGTCCAGACCACCGCCGCCGACCGGTCCCCCAGATGGCGTACGGACGCCCGTGCAGACCCCGGCCGTCCGCCACTCCCGTCACGCTGGCCGCAGTCCGGCCGTGCGGCCGGCGGGGTGGAGGAGCCCCGCCAGGCCCCGCCGGACCCCACCGGGTCACCCGTGGCTGCCCTCCCGGAGCGCGGCCACGGGTCCTGGTGCTTCCGGAGGCGGCGCGGCCTGGCACCGACCCGCGTCGACGTCCGTCGCCTGACCGGGTGCGCGTCCGTGCACCCGCGCGTGTCATGGAATCGTCCTGGCGTTACCTGGATACGGGGATTTACCCGTGTGAGGTCTAGCCCGCAGTTCACGCTCGTTCCCCCACATTGAGTAAGACGTTCGGGTCGTCCTGTTCCCCCGGACGGGTCGGATCACCCTCCTTGACGTGGCCCCGTCGGACAGCGGAGCCACAGGGAGAGACCGACCAGCCATGGGGGAGGGCGGATGAGCACCGAGCGTGAGCACACCCGGCACGGGGGGCGCGAGGGACGGGGCCGGACGCGGCAGCAGCTGCGACGGGGACGGCACGAGGAGCGCGGCGCCGCCGCGGTCGAGTTCGCCCTGGTGGCGATCATCCTGGTGACCCTGGTCTTCGGGATCATCCAGTTCAGCCTGTACTTCTGGGCCTGGCAGTCGGCCGGCAACGCGGCACGCTCCGCGGCCCGGGCCGGGGCAGTGGACCCGTGCGACACCGCGGCCGTGCAGACGGCCGCCACCAACGCGCTGGCCGGCACGCCGACCGACGGGGCGCCCGCCGGCGTCACCGTCACGCCGCCGTCGCCCGTCGAGGTCGGTTCCGACCTGACGGTGACCATCACCTTCGACGCCCTGGACCTCGGGTTCTTCCCGTTCCTGGACCCGGCGATCGACAAGAGCGTCACCACCCGGGTGGAGCACGTGCCGGCCGGTGGGTGCTGACGTGAGGATGTACGTGTCCACCCGACGGGCGGCACGCCGCTCGCCGGAGGACCGCGGCGCGGTGGCCGTGCTGGTCGCGATCCTCGCCGTCGTCCTCATCGGGATCGGCGCCTTCGCCGTCGACCTGGGCCAGGCGTACGCGAAGAAGTCGCTGCTCCAGACCGACGTCGACGTGGCCTCCATGGCCGCGGCCGCCGAGCTGACCCAGGAGGACGGCTGCAACGCCGAGGTGATCGACACGGCCGAGGAGTACCTCACCCACGCCGACAACGCGGTGCCCGGGCAGTACCCGATCGACCTCGGCGGCAGCGCCGGCGACGGTGACGGGTTCATCTCGTGCAGCGACTGGACCGTGCACCTGTGGGCGCCCGCCTCCGAGGTCGAGCTGGGCCTGGGCCAGGTGATCAGCGACTCCGACAGCTTCGACGTCGCGTCCTACGCGGCCGCCGAGGTCGGCTCGCCCGGCGCCAGCGGCACCCTGCCGTTCTTCGGCGTGCAGGGGTGCGACTACGGCGCGCAGACCATTCGGGACGACTCCGGCCCGCAGGACGAGAGCCTGCCGGCGCCGGACACGCTGAACCCCTCCAGCGCCGACGCCGGCCGGGCCACCATCAGCGCCATCTCCCCGACGAGCGTCCCGGAGGACACCGCCACCACGGTGCTCACCGTCACCGGCAACCAGCTGAGCAGGGCTGCGGCGATCGGCTTCACCAGCGAGGCGGGCATCCCGGAGCACTACACCGTCGACGTCTCGGTCGCTTCCAACAGCACCAAGACCGTGTCCGTCAGCGTCCCCTCCTCGGTCCTCGCCGCGGTCGGCACCTGGTGGGTGCGGATCCTGGACGAGAACGGCGACTGGTCGTCGCTGAGCACTGCCCAGCCGTTCCAGGTGGGCCCCGAGAAGCTGTACTGCGACAACTCCAACGAGGGCAACTTCGGCACCATCGACGTGCCGCGCAGCTCCGGCAACAGCTCCTCGTGGTTGCCGCTGAACATGATCCTCGGCGTGGAGCCGGAGCTGGCGATCCACCCCTCGCCGAACGGCGAGTGCGGCGGGGACCCGAGCCCGACCGTGGAGTCGAAGAGTGCCCCGGTCGACGGCACCAACTGCCTCACCAGCGAACCGGGGCTCAAGGTCTCGTTCACCAACGACGGCATGGTCGAGGGCGAGGGCGAGTACCCCGGCCGGCTCGACGCCGACTCGACGCACGACTGCAGTCGCAACAGCAGCGACGCCCGGACGAGCGGCACCGTCAAGGGCTACCACCTCAACGACGACCTGCTGACCTGCTTCATCATCAACGGCGCCAGCATCAACGACCTGGTCAGCGGCAACGCCTCGGGCACCCACGCCCTGTCGGCCGACATCTTCGACTCGCCCCGGTTCTTCTGGATCCCGATCGTCGACACGGACCCGGGCAACGGCAAGAAGTCCTGGCCGATCATCGCGTTCCGCCCCGGCTTCATCACCGACCAGTCGCTGTCCGCCACCAACGCCGCACCCGGCTCGATCTCGTCCCTCAACGGGGTCGAGGCCGACAGCTCCGGCATCCGCGCCCTGCACGTCGTCCTCTTCTCCGAGGACGCCCTCCCCGAGACCGCCGCCGCCACCGGTGACGAGATCTCCTACCGCGGCTCCGGCACGCGGGTGCTCACGCTCGTCGAGTAGCACCCGTCCGCCCGCAGCCCATCGATCACCAGCTCAGCCACCCAGCTCAGCCACCCAGCTCAGCCAGACCGCTCAGCCACGACAGACGGCCCTCCCGGGCCTGGGACAAGGAGACGTCATGGCACGTCGCAGCATCCTCCTCGGCGTCGCGTTCCTCATCGCGGCGTTCGGCACGACGATGGTCGTGCTCTACGTGCAGGGCATCGAGGCCCGCGCCACCGCCGGCCAGGACCTCGTCGAGGTCCTCGTCGCCACCGACACCATCGCGGCGGGGGAGAGCGTCTCCGACGCCCAGGACGCCGGCAAGCTCGAGAAGAGCTCGGTGCTGCGCGACGACCTGGTCGACGGGGCGCTCGCCTCGACCCGCAGCATCGAGGGCGAGGTCGCGCTGGCCACCGTCTACCCGGGCCAGCAGATCCTCGGCCAGCAGTTCGGCGACGCCGCCGGCGCCTCCGCGCTGAAGATCCCCGAGGGCACGATGGCGATCTCGGTGGAGCTCACCGACCCCGCCCGCGTCGCCGGCTTCGTCACCCCCGGCTCGGAGGTCGTCATCTTCGCCTCCGCCGACCCCGAGCTCTACCTGCCCGACGGCAGCACCCGGAAGCTCTCGCCCTACACCAGCCTGCTGCTGCCGAAGGTGACGGTCGTCGGTGTGGGCACCACCTCGGTCACCTCGCGCACCACCACCACCGAGGACGGTGAGCAGACCACCGAGGAGGTGCCGCGCACCATCCTCACCATCGCCGTGGACCAGGACCAGGCCGAGAAGGTCATCTACGCCAGCCGCAACGGCGACCTCTCCTTCGCCCTGCGCGACGACGAGACGGTGGCCCGCGCCGGCAAGGGCGTCACCGCCTCCGACGTCCTCCCCGGCGCGTTCGGGGGCAACTGATGACCATCGTCGTGGAGAAGGACGCCGGCCTGGCTGGCGCCATCGTGGCGGGGCTGGACGAGCGGCTCGTGGACCGGCTGGGCGGCGTGCCCGGCGGAGTCGCGGCGCTCGCCGGCACCGACGAGGTGGCCGCCCACCTCGCGCAGCACCCGCACGAGACCGTCGTGGTGCTCGGCGCCTCGGAGTCCCTGGAGGACGCCGTGGCACTGGCCGAGGCAGCCCGGGTCCAGCGTCCCTGGCTCGGCGTGGTGCTCCTGCGAGAGAAGGTCGACACCGCGACCCTGACCCGGGCCCTGGAGTCCGGCCTGCGCGCCGTGGTCGACGCCGACGACGCCGACGGGCTCGCCGGCGCCGTCGAGCGGGCCCACGCGCTCGGCTCGGCCCTGGTGCCGGTGGCCCCGCCCGCGCCCCCCGTGGAGCGGCACGGCCAGGTCGTCACCGTCTTCTCGCTCAAGGGCGGGGTCGGCAAGAGCATGGTCTCCACCAACCTCGCCGTCTCCCTGGCCGACCGCGGCCACCGGGTGTGCGTCATCGACCTCGACGTGGCCTGCGGCGACGTCGCGATCATGCTGCGGATCAACCCCACGGCCACGCTGGCCGACCTCCAGCGCGTGGGCACCGTGGACCGCTCGGCCGTGCTCTCGATGCTCACCGAGGCCGAGGACGGGCTCAGCCTGATGGCCGCGCCGACCCACCCGGGCCAGCCGGTGCCTCCGGACGACCTGGGCGACGTGCTCCGGCTGCTCACCGCCGAGTTCGACGTGGTCGTCGCCGACACCTCGGGCACCTTCGACGACCACGCCCTGGTCGCGCTGGACCACGCCGACCAGCTGGTGCTCGTCGGCACCCCCGACATCCCGTCGCTGAAGTCGCTGAAGCTGGCGACGGGCACGCTCGACCTGCTCGACCTGCCCCGCGAGCGCCGCTCGCTGGTGCTGAACCGGGTCGAGCCGAAGGTCGGGCTGACCACGGCCGAGGTCGAGGAGACCCTCGGCGTGCCGGTCACCGTGGCCGTGCCGGCCGACCGCGAGGTCGTGGCCGTGCTCAACCGCACCGAGACCATGGTCCGCGTCCGCCCCGGGCATTCGGTGAGCAAGGCGCTGACCCAGCTGGCCGACCTCGTCGAGGCCGAGCTGGTGACCAGCGGGGAGACCCCCGCGACCAACCGGAGCGAGCGCCGCGGAGGGCGGCGCCGCCTGCGCAGGAAGGTGAGCTGACATGAGCCTCGCGGACCGACTCGCCGCCGCCCGTCGCGAGAGCACGGCCGGCGCCCACACCGCCACCACGCCCGGCACCACGCCCGGCACCACCGAGCCGACCGGCGTCGCGGATGGGGCTGCCACCCCGAGCCCGACTCCGAGCCCGACTGCGAGCGCGGCCCCGGCCCCGCCCGGCCCGGCCACGGTCACCGCCCTCTCCGGCGGGCCCACGGCCACCGGCCGGACCACCGCCGGCTCGCACTCGGGCTCGGGGGCCGGCAGCGGCTCCGCCGCCCCGGGCCGCCGCAGCCTGCGGGCCGACGTGGAGGCCGGCAAGCTCGCGCGCAGCACCGACCCGATCGCCGACCTCAAGCGCCAGGTGCACGCCCAGCTGGTCGCGGCGCTCGGCCCGAAGCTCTACGACGTCGGGCTGACGCCCGCGGAGCTCGAGACCCAGGTCCGGGCAGCGCTCGCCTCCGCCGTGGTCGGCGCCGAGCGACCCATGTCGGGCCCCGAGCGCACGCGGATCACCCAGGAGATCGCGGACGACATCCTCGGCTACGGCCCGCTCCAGCCGCTGCTGGACGACCCGGACCTCACCGAGGTCATGGTCAACCGGTCCGACGACATCTGGGTCGAGCGCGACGGCCGGCTCACCAAGGTGCCGACCGCCTTCACCGACGAGGCCCACCTGCGCCGCACGATCGACAAGATCGTCGCCAAGGTCGGCCGCCGCGTCGACGAGTCCTCGCCGATGGTCGACGCCCGCCTGCCCGACGGCAGCCGCGTCAACGCGGTCATCCCGCCGCTGGTGCTCGACGGCTCGACGCTGACCATCCGCAAGTTCTCCGCCGACCCCTACACCGTCGACGACCTGGTCGGCTTCGGCACGCTCAGTGCCGAGTCCGCCGAGCTGCTCAGCGCCTGCGTGCGCGGCCGGCTCAACATCCTGGTCTCGGGCGGCACCGGCGCCGGCAAGACGACCACCCTCAACGTGCTCTCCTCCGCGATCCCCGCCGACGAGCGGATCGTCACCATCGAGGACGCGGCGGAGCTCCGGCTCATGCAGGAGCACGTGATCCGCATGGAGGCCCGTCCGGCCAACATCCAGGGCCGCGGCGCCGTCACGATCCGCGACCTCGTCCGCAACGCCCTGCGCATGCGCCCCGACCGCATCGTCGTCGGCGAGATCCGCGACGCCGCGGCGCTCGACATGCTCCAGGCGATGAACACCGGCCACGACGGGTCGCTGTCCACCGTGCACGCCAACAGCCCGCGCGACGCGCTGGCCCGCGTCGAGACGATGGTGATGATGGCGGGGCTGGACCTGCCGGTCCGCGCGATCCGCGAGCAGGTCTCCAGCGCCATCGACCTGGTCGTCCAGCAGCGCCGGCTCAAGGACGGCAGCCGCCGGATCACCTCCATCACCGAGGTGGTCGGCATGGAGGGCGACGTGGTCACCCTCCAGGAGGTCTTCTCCTTCGACCACAGCGCCGGCTGGGACGAGCACGGCCGCACCCGCGGCCACCTGCGCGCCACCGGCCTGCGGCCCCGCTTCCTGGAGACCCTCGCCGACGCGAACGTCCGGGTCGACCCGGCGCTGTTCCTGACCCGGGCGGGCGCATGAGCGTCCTGACCGCTCCCGGCGCGGGCAGCGGCGCGGGCACGACCCGCGCGCGGCGGCTGGCGGCCTCGGCACTGGTCGTCGGCCTCGTCGCCGGCCTGCTGCTGCTCGTCGGGCCCCTCGTGGGCCCGGCCCACGGCAAGGGCACCGGAGCCGGCGACGGCGGGCTGGACATCGCCTACGTGCAGACCGCGGAGGACGGCCGCGTCTCGGTCCTCCTGGACCAGGGCGCCGACCTCACCTCCCCGCTCGAGGACGTCGAGGTCAGCGTGGACGACACGCTCGTGGACGCCGACGTGGCGCAGGTGACCGGCCAGGTCGACCGCACCATCGTCCTCGCCCTCGACGCCAGCCGCAGCATGGCCGGCGCCCGCATCGCCGCCGCCCGCGAGGCGGTCGAGGCGTTCCTGGCCGCCGTGCCGGACGACGTGGCCGTCGGCCTCGTGTCGTTCGCCGGCGAGGTCGAGACCACCGTCGAGCCGACCACCGACCGGGCCCAGGTCCGCGACGCCGTCGCCGACCTGACCCTGCGGCGCGGCACCCGCCTCTACGACGGCGTCGCCGCGGCCGCCGCGGCCACCGGCTCGACCGGTGCCCGCTCCGTGCTCGTGCTCTCCGACGGCCGGGACACCGGCGGCGGGGTCGACCTCGCGGCCGCGATCGCCGCCGTCGAGGACTCCGGCGTCGCGCTCGACGCCGTCGCCCTCGACCAGGACGCCGCCGACGTCGCGCCGGTGCGCCGGATGGTCGACGCCGCCGAGGGCACCCTCGTCGACGCCCAGGGCGCCGCCGCCCTCACCGACGTCTTCGCCGCGCAGGCCGACGCCCTCGGCCGCCAGCTGCTGATCACCTTCGAGCGACCGGCGGGCCTCGCCTCGCTCTCCGACGTGGACCTGTCCGTGAGCGCCACCGCGGGTGGGCTCGCCGTCGGGGACCGCGCCCTCGTCGACCTCCGGGCGGCGGACGACGGCCTCGCCGGCGCATCCGCCGCGGTCGGTCGCTCGCTGGTCGGCACCACCGGGCTGCTGGTCGGCGGGGTGGCCCTGGCCGCGGGCGTCTTCGCGCTGCTGGCGCTGGTGCTGCTCCAGCACCGCGGGCCCAGCGCCGCGCAGCGCACCGTGGCCCGCTACCTGGGGGAGACACCGCTGACGCAGGAACGGACCACGCTGCGCGACTCCGCCCTGGCGGTGACGAACTCGCTGGTCAAGCAGGACTTCGAGGCGCGGTTCTCGCAGCGGCTCACCGGCGCCGGCCTGGCGATGACCGTGGCCGAGTGGGTGCTGCTGCATGCGGGCATCGCGGTGCTGGCGGGACTGGTCGGGCTGCTGCTCGGCGGGTTGCCGCTGCTCCTCCTGCTGCTGGTGCTGGGCGCAGCCGCACCCTACGTGGCCCTGCGCGTGCTCCACGGCCGACGGCTGGCCGCCTTCGGCGCCCAGCTGCCCGAGACACTGACGATGATCTCGGGCGGGCTCTCTGCCGGCCTCTCGGTGGCGCAGTCGATCGACACCGTCGTCCGCGAGGGTGCGGAGCCGATGGCGAGCGAGCTGCGCCGGGCGCTGGCCGAGCACCGGCTCGGCATCCCGGTCGAGGACGCGCTGGAGAACGTGGCCGACCGGATGGGCAGCCCCGACTTCGCGTGGGTGGTGATGGCCATCCGCATCCAGCGGGAGGTCGGCGGCAACCTGGCCGAGCTGCTGGACACCGTGGCCGGCACGCTGCGCGAGCGGGAGTACCTGCGGCGGCAGGTGCGGACGCTCAGCGCCGAGGGTCGGATCTCGGCCTACATCCTCGTCGCGCTGCCGATCCTCATGCTCGGCTACATGCTCGTCGCCAACCGCGAGTATGCGTCCTTCTTCTACACGTCGGTGCTCGGCGTGCTGGTGCTGGCGGGTGGTGGCCTTCTCCTGGCCCTCGGCTCGTTCGTCATGTCACGCATGGTCAAGGTGGAGGTCTGACATGGAGTCCTCGTGGTTCCTGCTCCTGGGCGGCGGGGCGATCCTCGTCGCCGGTACGCTCGCGCTGTCGGTGGTGGGCCTAGCAGGTAGCCAGCGCGCCGCCGTCGGACGGTCGCTCGCCGCGGTGCGTGCCCTCGACGCCGCGCCCGAGGAGGTCCGGCACGACGTGGATCGGCCGTTCTCCGAGCGGGTGCTCGCACCCCTGGCGGGCCAGCTGGTCGGCATCGGCCGCCGGCTCGTCCGGGCGGACACCGCCCGCCGGCTCGAGCACCGGCTCGACGTCGCCGGCAACCCCGACGGGTGGGACGTCTCGCGGGTCCTCGGCGCCAAGGTGCTCGCCCTGGCACTCCTGGGCGGGCTCACCCTGTTGTGGACCTTCGCCTCGGGGCAGAGCCTGGTGGTGCTCCTCCTGGCGCCGCTGCTGCTCGCCGGCGCCGGCTACGTCCTGCCGGACCTGCTGCTCTACAACGCAGGTCAGAAGCGTGAGGCGGCGATGCAGCGCGCGCTGCCGGACGCCATCGACCTGCTCACCATCTCGGTGGAGGCGGGCCTCGGCTTCGACGCGGCCATGCTGCGCGTGGCGCAGCAGACCCGAGGCCCCCTCGCGGGCGAGTTCGCCCGGTTCCTCCAGGAGACCCAGCTGGGCCTGGGGCGCACGGAGGCGATCCGCGCCATGGCGGAGCGGTCCACGCTGGCCGACCTCCGCTCCTTCTGCCTCGCCATGGTGCAGGCCGACGAGCTGGGCGTGCCGCTGGGCAAGGTGCTGCGGGTCCAGAGCCAGGAGATGCGGACCAAACGGCGGCAGCGCGCGGAGGAGACCGCCGCCAAGGTGCCGGTGAAGATCATGGTGCCGCTCGTCTTCTTCATCCTGCCGTGCCTCTTCATCGTCGTGATGGCGCCCGGTGCGGCTCGCATAGTTGGAGCCTTCTCGTGATGCGCAGCCTCGTGGCCTCCGCCGATCCGCAGGTACGGTCATGGCGTCTCGGGACTGCGGCCCGCGTGTTCGCGCTCGCCCTCGTGACCGGGCAGGTGCTCTCGACCGAAACGACCAGCATCGCCCTGCTCGGAGTTCTCGCCCTCGGCTGTGTCGTCGGGGCCATCGCGTTGATGGACCTGCCGCCGCACGGGTCCCGCCATGTCTTCCTGCCTGTCGGCGAGGGCGTAGCCGCGGCCGGTGTCGTGCTGGTGGCCGCGTCCGGCACCGGGGCACACTCGCTCCTCCTCTACCTGGCCGTCCCCGCCACGCTCGCGGGCCTCCGGCACGGTGCTGGCCTCACTCTCGTCACCTGGCTCTCCACGGCCCTCGGATCGCTGGTCATCGGGCTGGGGCTCGGCGGCGCTCCCTGGCTCGGGGCAGCCACCTGGCTCGTCCTCGGGCTGGCGGGTGGGCTCCTCACCGGTGCACTGACCCGCGCCGACCGCGCCGCGGCGCGGGAGATCCAGCCGCACCTGGCCGCGCGGCACCTGGTGGGGCAGCTGCGCGAGCTGGTGGAGCACGACCGGGTCGACCTGGACGTCGAGCGGCGGGCCGAGGCGGTCCTGGCGACCGCTGCCGAGGCACTGGCCGGTCAGGACCAGGTTCGGCCGCGGCGTGGCGAGGTGTTCGTCGCCGCCGACGGTCGGCGGGTGCGGCGGGTCCACGGCCGCGGGGCACCGCTGGCGGGGAGCGCAACCGTCGTCGCCAAGGCGGTGCGGCGCGGTGACGCGGTGCACGAGCGCGGTGTGCTCGCCCTGCCGCTGGCCGCCGGCGGCACCACCTACGGTGCCGTCGTCCTGCC
This sequence comes from Nocardioides bruguierae, assembly GCF_023656415.1. Classification (GTDB taxonomy): domain Bacteria; phylum Actinomycetota; class Actinomycetes; order Propionibacteriales; family Nocardioidaceae; genus Nocardioides; species Nocardioides bruguierae. Next base: position 76,984 of record NZ_JAMOIL010000002.1, on the reverse strand, counting down.
CGTCGCGCAGAAGCCGTCCGTGGCTGTGCTCCATGCTGTCGGCGCACGTCTCGGTGTCGGTGCTCTTCGGCTGGACACCGCCGTCCTGGTCGACCGGGCCCGTGCCGGCGCCACCGGCGCCGAGCGCCGCCGCCTCGCCCGCGAGCTGCACGACGGCGTGGCCCAGCGGGCGGTGGCCCTCGGCTACCTCGCCGACGAGCTGATCGAGGACACCGACGCTCAGGTGGCGGGGATCGCCGCGCAGCTGCGGGACGAGGTGGACGCGCTCGTGCTCGAGCTGCGGCGCTCCGTGCATGACCTGCGCAGCGGCGCCGGCGAGGGCCTCGGCACCGCCCTGCGCCGTCGGCTGGAGGCGACCCTGACCGGCCCGGGTGCGCCCGCGCTGCTGCTCGAGGTCGACGAGACCGGCCCTCGGCTCGACCCCGCCCAGGAGGACGAGGTGCTGCGGGTCGCGGTCGAGGCCGCCGGCAACGCCCGGCGGCACGCCGGCGCCGGGCAGGTCCGAGTGTCGCTCACCTGCGACGGCGACGCGCTCGACCTCGTCGTCACCGACGACGGCATCGGCGGCGCGGAGCCGCGGAACGGCCACTACGGCCTGCACACCATGCGCGAGCGGGCCGCCCTGCTCCACGCCACTCTGAGCGTCGAGCGGGCCGGCAGCGGCGCCCGCCCCGGCACCCGGGTGCACCTGCACCGCGGCGCCGGCAGCACGCAGCACCACACGACGAGCGCCCGCACGGGCGCCCAGGACGCGGGCAGCCTGCCGGCGTCGGGAGAGGGGACGAGATGACGCAGCGGGTGCTGCTCGTGGACGACCACGAGCTGATCCGGCAGGGCCTGGCACGCGCCTTCGAGCGCGCGGGGGAGTGGGAGGTCGTGGGCGAGGCCGCCGGCGTGGCCGAGGCGCTCGCCCTGGCGCGGGTGCTCAAGCCCGACGTGGTGGTCACCGACCTCCAGATGCCCGACGGCAGCGGCTTCGACGTGGTGCGGGCCCTGCGGGAGGACAGCCCCGAGGTCGGGCTGGTCATCCTCACCATGCACCTCGGCGACGCGCAGGTGCTCGCGGCGATGGAGGCGGGTGCCTCGGCCTTCCTCGGCAAGGAGACCCGCGGCCCGGACGTCGTGGCGATCGCGGCGCAGGCGCTGCGGGACCCCGACGGCTTCGTCAGCACCGGCCTGGCCGGCGCCATCCGGCGCCGCGCGGCCGTCGGCGTCTCCCGGCTCACCGACCGCGAGACCGAGGTGATGCGCTGCCTGGCCGACGGCCTCGGCACCGCCGAGATCGCCGCCCGGCTCTACCTGGGGGAGTCCACGGTGAAGACCCACCTCAACCGGATCTACCGCAAGCTCGGGGTCAGGAACCGCACCCAGGCGCTCGCCGAGGCGGTGCGCGCCGGCCTCCTGCTCGACCAGGTGGCGCCCTGACCGCAGCGGACCAGCTCCGCGCCCGGCTCGATCGCGTGCCCGCCCTCCGTCTCGGAGGGTGGGCACGTGGCCATTTGTGTCGCTGACCTGCGGGGACGGCGCTTGGGCTGCCGGCCAGGACCTTCGACGGGCCCGAGCTCGACATGGCCCGTTCGGACTACACCGGAGGGTGGAGAAGGCCGTCCACCTCCCGGCGCCCGAGGGTGGACCCGGAGGTGGACGGCGCGACGCCCGCCGGCCGGAAGAGTAGGGCGCAGCAGGGAGCCCGTGGGGGGCTCCCGGACAGCTCCGGGGACGGGGCCTCCACTCTCACACAAGGGGAAACACCATGATCGAGAAGCTCCAGATGATGTTCTTCATGCTCACCAACGACGCCGCCTCCAAGCGCGACGAGCGCGGCGCCACCGCCGTGGAGTACGGCCTCATGGTCTTCCTCATCGCCCTGGCGATCATCGTGACCGTCGGGCTCCTTGGCACGCAGCTGGACGTCGTCTTCAACGACGTTCTGGAGGGCATCACTCCCTGACCAAGGGCAACATGTAACGAACCCCCCGAGCCGACAGGCTCGGGGGGTTCGTCGCGTCTGAGGCGTCAGCGCTCAGGAGTTGGGGCGCTTGCCGTGGTTCGCGCCCTTCTTCCGGCGAGCGCGGCGCTTGCGTCCGGTCTTGCCCATGGTTACCTCCGGGGTTTGCAGGTGCGGCCCCACCCGGGGACCAGCGAACACCGCAGTTTCCCACCATCACGCACCCATGTTCAAAACGGGCCCCGCGGCGGGGTGCTCAGAGCCGCGACAGGAACCGTTCGACGGCCACCACGACGCGCGTCACCTCGCCCGTGAGCACGACGGTGCCGGGGCGCCCGGCGTGCCGCCCGGAGGAGTGCCGGGCCTGCACGGCGAACCGCAGCAGCCGGCCGTCGCGATGCACCAGCGTCGCGGTCACCTCGACCTCCGCGCCCACGGGACTGGCGGCCCGGTGCTCGAGCTCGACCCGGGTGCCCACCGTCGTCTCGCCGTCCTTCAGCACGGCCTCGGCGGCCTCGCAGGTCGCGGCCTCCGCCCAGGCGAGCGCCACGGGCGTGCCGAGCACCGGCAGCGCGCCGGAGCCCACCGCCCGCGCGGTGTCCTCCTCGGTCACGGTGCGCACGAGCGTGGCGCCGGACGTGGGGTCGGTGCTCACAGCGGCCTCCGGAAGACGACGAGGTGGACGGACGGCACCGGCGACCAGTCCCGCTCCGGCACGCGGACGAACCCGTGCCGCGCGTAGAGCCGGTGGGCGTCGCCCATCTGCGGCAGGGACGACAGCACGACGGCCGCGTCCCCGGCCTCGCGGCATCGCTCGAGCACGTGCTCGACCAGCGCCCCGCCGACGCCCTGGCCCTGCGCGCCCGGGGCCACGGCCAGCATGCGGAACTCGCCCTCGCCCTCGGCCGCGATCTCGCGCCACGGCGAGCCGGGCGGGCACAGCGTCACCGAGCCCAGCACCTCGCTGCGGCCGTGCGGGTGCTCGTCGCTGCCCGCGACCCAGAGCTCCGCCTCGTCCGCCCGTGCCCGGGCGTCGCGCAGGCGCGGCACGTAGGGGTCGGAGGGGCCGAGGAGGAACGACGCGTAGGCGGCCACGGTGACCTCGCCGACCTCGTGCAGCAGGTCGGCGTCGTCGGGGGAGGCGCGGCGGATCAGCACGCCACCCACCCTGACAGACGCCCCGGCACCACTCACACCCCGTACGTGGCGCGCGGGTAGGCGGCGTCCACGTCGGTGACCACGTTGACCAGGTACGGGACGCCCGAGGCGAACGCCCGGTCCAGCGCGGGCCCGATCTCGCCCGGGGTCCGCACGGTCTCCCCGCCGCCGCCGAGCGCGCGCACGACGCCGTCGTAGGAGGTGTGCGGGGAGAGATCGGCGACCACGTCGTAGCCGTAGATCATCTGCATCGGCCCCTTCTCCAGGCCCCACGCGGCGTTGTTGCCCATCACCATCACCACCGGCAGGCCGTGGCGCACCATCGTGTCCACGTCCATGAGGGAGAAGCCCGCGGCGCCGTCGCCGAGCAGGAGCACCACCTGGGACGACGGCCGCGCGATGCGTGCGGCGATGGCCGCGCCGGGGCCGGCCCCGAGGCAGCCGTAGGGGCCGGGGTCGAGCCAGCAGCCGGGCCGCTTCGGCTCCACGAGCTTGCCGGCGAAGGAGACGAAGTCGCCGCCGTCGCCGATCACCACGGCGTCGTCGTCCAGGCGGCGGTTCAGCTCGCCGTAGATGCGCCCCGGGTGCACGGGTGCGGCGTCGGAGTCGAGGATCGTCCGGTCCGTGGCGATCGTCGCGGCCACGCCGGCGGCGAGCTCCTCGGCCCACGACGCCCAGCCGGCGCCCTCGCCCACGTGCGGCTGGGCGGCCGTCAGCAGGGCGTCCAGGCAGGCGGTGAGGTCGCCGGCCAGCGAGGCCTCCCGCGCCGCGTGCCCGGCCACCTGACCGGGGGAGTCGGCCACGTGCACCACGCGGGCCGGGGTGGTGGGGCTGCCGTCGGCGTCCGGCTTGCCGCCGAAGGTGCCGTAGCCGAGCCGGAAGTCGAGCGGGGTGCCCACCACGACCACGAGGTCGGCGCGGGCGAACGCCCGGCTGCGCGCCTTGGTGACCAGCAGTCGGTGCCCGCCGGGCACCACGCCGCGGGCCATGCCGTTGGTGATGGTCGGGAGGCCCAGGGACTCGACCAGGCGCAGCGCGGCCACCTCCGCGCGGTCGGCCCACACGTCGGTGCCCAGCACCAGCACCGGTCGGTCGGCCGCCGCCAGCAGCCGGGCGATCGCGGCCACGGCGTCGGGGTCCGGGTCGGCGCCCCGGGGGCGCTGCGGGGTCGGCACCGGCCCCGAGGCGGGGGCGTAGAGCTCGTCCATGGGGACGTCGACGAAGACCGGGCCACGGTGCGGAGAGGCGGCGGTGGTGAACGCCGCGTCCACCCCGGGCAGCACGTCGTCGCGGCCGTGCAGCGTGCGGGCGTCCTTGGTGACGCCGGCGAGCACCGGCGGGTGGTCCAGCTCCTGGAGCGAGCCCATGCCCCAGCGGTTGGCCGGGGCGCGCCCGCCGAGCACCACCATCGGGGACCCCGCGAAGTGCGCCTGGGCGAGCGTCGAGACGGCGTTGGTGACGCCGGGCCCGGCGGTGAGCACCGCGAACCCGGGGGTGCGCGTCAGCTTGCCGGTGGCCTCGGCCGCGAACGCCGCGGTCTGCTCGTGCCGCACGTCCAGCATCCGCATCGGCGGCTCGGCGTTGACCGCCGCGTCGTAGAGCGGGAAGACGTGGGCGCCCGAGAGCGTGAACAGGGTCTCGACGCCGTGGGCCCGCGCGGCCGCCAGGGCGGCGGTGCCGGCGTGCCCGTCGACGACGGCGGGGCCGGGCGCACCGGAGGGCGCGGCTGTGTGCTGGGTCTCACTCATGCTCGCACCCTACTCACGGGTAGGGAGCGCTGACGAGGGGTGCGGCGGCCCCGGAGAGGTCGGGCGCTCAGTGCGCGCCGACGGGCGCGAGCACGCCGTTGGTGCGGCGCAGCGCCTCGACGAGGACCAGCAGCAGGTCCGAGCGCGTGGCCGGGTGCCGCGGGCCGAGAGCCAGCAGCAGGTAGAGCGAGCGGAGCAGCGCCTGCGCGTTGCCGGTGGCGGTGTAGGGGTCGTCGGCCTCGCTGCGCTCGGGGTCGGCGCCGGCGGCCAGCCGGTTCACCCAGGGCTCGAGCACGCCCACGGGCACGAGCTCGCGGCGCAGGACGGCGACGACGGCCCGCGCCATCCGGTCGTGCTCGCCGTGCGTCCACACGGGCCCGGGGGCGAGCACCCGGTCGGCGACGACGTCGAGCAGCACGGTCAGCTCGGGGGCCGACAGGTGGGGGGAGCGGGCGAGCGTGGCGATCGCGTCCGCGCCGTGCGACATCGCGTGCGCCCAGCCCTTGCCGGGCACGAAGCCGCGGGTGTCCTGCTCGCGCAGCAGCCAGGTGGCGAGCCGGTCGCCCCACTCCAGCACCTTGCCGGCCAGCACGAGCGGGCGGCGGTTGTCGCGCTGGATGCAGGCGCCGAGCACGAGGGCGGAGAAGGAGCGGCGGAAGACCGAGTCGGTGCCCTCCTCGCCGAGGCCGACCAGCAGGCCCGCGGCCATGCCGTCGCCCAGGCCGGGCAGGAGGTCGTCGTAGACGCCCCGGGCGACCCACGCGCCGAGCGTGGGCAGGGCCAGGCCGTCGCGGCGGGACGGGTCGGCGTCGCCGAGCATCCGGGTGAGCTCCGCCGTGAGGTCGGCGAGCGGACGGTCCGTCGGGACCGCCAGATCGTCCGCCATCACCTGCTCCCAGTAGGACCCCGACATGTCGGCCATCCTGACAGACACCACCGGCGCGCTCACCCCTTGGGGGGGACCCCTTGCGAAGGCGCAGGCCAGGGGGCTACCGGCCGGTCACCAGGCGCGTGCGCGGGCTCACGCGCAGGCCCACCCGGACGTGCTCGGCGGCTGGATCTAGGCTCTGCTCGTGCCCTCCCTCAGCGAGCTCGTCCGCAGCCACACGGACCTCACCGGAGACGACGTCGCCTGGCTCCAGCTGCTCATGGCCGACTGGCAGATCATCGCCGACCTCTCCTTCGCCGACCTCGTCCTGTGGCTGCCCGACGCCGACGGCCAGGGCTTCTGGGCCGCCGGCCAGATGCGGCCCACGACGGCCCCCACCGCCTACGTGGACGACGTCGTGGGCACGTTCGTGCCGCGCGGCCGTCGGCCCCTGCTGGACGCGGCCTGGCTCCAGGGGCGGCTCGTGCGCGAGGGCGACCCGGAGTGGCGCGACGACGTGCCCGTGCGCGTGGAGACCATCCCCGTGCGCCACGAGGGCCGCGTCATCGCCGTGGTGGCGCGCAGCACCAACCTGCTCGGCGTGCGCACCCCCTCCCGGCTGGAGCTGTCCTACCTCCAGTCGGCCGCCGACCTCACGCAGATGATCGCCACCGGGCACTTTCCCTCGACGGGGCAGCGCAGCGACCACGCCGACACCCCGCGCGTGGGCGACGGCTTCGTTCGCGTCGATGCCGACGGCAGGGTCGTCTACGCCAGCCCCAACGCGCAGTCGGTCTTCACCCGCCTCGGGCTCTCCGGCGACCTCGCGGGCAGCCGTCTCGTGGACGTCACGCGCGACCTGGTGCCCTCACGACGACGCCCGGACGAGGAGACGTTCTCGGCCGTCCTGGGCGGCCGGGTCCACAGGGACATGGAGTTCGCCACCGAGGGTGTCGCGATCATCGCCCGCAGCATCCCGCTGCGCCCGACCGGCGAGCGGATCGGCGCGCTCGTCCTCGTCCGCGACGTCACCGACCTGCGCCGCCGCGACCGGGAGCTGATCACCAAGGACGCCACCATCCGGGAGATCCACCACCGGGTGAAGAACAACCTCCAGACCGTGGCGGCGCTGCTGCGCCTCCAGGCCCGCCGGATCGACAACGACGAGGCGAAGCTGGCGCTGGAGGAGGCGGTGCGCCGGGTCGGCTCGATCGCGATCGTGCACGAGACCCTCAGCCAGGCCGTGGAGGAGGACGTCGAGTTCGACGAGATCGCCGACCGGCTCTGCGTCATGGTCACCGAGGTCTCGGCGGCCGCCGGCCGCGTGCGCGTGCAGCGCCGCGGCACGTTCGCGCGGCTGCCCTCGGAGACCGCCACCGCGCTGGCGATGGTGATCACCGAGGTGCTGCAGAACGCCGTCGAGCACGGCTACCCCGAGCCCGGGCCGGGCACGGAGGGGCACATCACCCTCGACGTCGAGCCCGGCGAGGGGCGCCTGCGGGTGACCGTGACCGACGACGGCCGCGGCCTGCCCGAGGGCTTCGACCTGGACGGCTCCACGAACCTGGGCCTGTCGATCGTGCGGACCCTGGTGGAGTCCGAGCTGTCGGGCACGCTCTCGCTCGGCCCCCGACCGGAGGGTCGGGAGGCGGGCACGCGCGTGGTCGTCGACCTGCCCCTGGACTGACGTCTCGGCCGGTCCTAGGCCCACACTCGGTGGGCCGGCGTCGGCCGGGGACGCGCTCCGGGCCGCCCCGCCCGGACCGCGTCAGCGGGTCAGGCGGTGCGACGGCCCCGGGCGTTGCGGCGCTTCAGCGCGCGCCGCTCGTCCTCGGACAGGCCGCCCCAGACGCCGTGGTCCTGGCCGGCGTCGAGCGCCCACTGCAGGCACTGCTCGCGGACGTCGCACCGGCGGCAGACCTGCTTGGCCTCCTCGACCTGGAGGACGGCCGGGCCGGTGTTGCCGATGGGGAAGAAGAGCTCGGGGTCCTCGTCCAGGCATGCGGAGCGACTGCGCCAGTCCATGGCAGGGTGTTCCCTCTTTCTGACGATCGTGCAGGCCAGGGGCGACAGGGCCTGCGGGGCTCGTGCGGTGGGCACAGCAACGTGTACGCGTCGACGAGCGCAGCGACTAGATTGACAACGAACACCCCGTGACACAAGTCCCTTCCCCCTGCGGAGTTCGTCGGCTGCGTCACAGCAACGTCATCTGGACGTCACACGGCAGGCACGAAAGCGGCCGGGATCGGGGTCGGGTCACGGGGCAGCCCTAGGCTGGTCGACGTGAACGACCGTCCCACGGACCTGCCCGTCCCCGCGGCCACCCGCAGGGGTGGCTGGCTGCTCGTCGCCGCCCTCGCCGCCCTCGCCGAGGGCGCCACCCTCCTCGTGCTGGGCGTCCTGGAGGCGCGTGCGACCGCGGCCGAGCGCCTCGAGCTGGGCGTGAGCACCACGATCTTCTTCGTCGGGCTCGGCCTGGTCGTGGTGGCGGCCGGGGTGTCGCTGGTCGTCGGCCGCGGCTGGGGCCGCAACCCGCTCGTCTTCGTCCAGGCGCTCACCCTGCTGATGGCCTGGAGCCTGCGTTCGGTCGAGCCGGTCTCGGCGGCGCTGGTCGCCGCCGGCGGGCTCGGCCTGGCCGGGCTGCTCCATCCCAGCACCCGTCGCTACCTGGACGAGCGCGGGCGCGCGCGGGCGCTCGCGCGCGGGGAGGACCCCGACGCCGAGGCGCCTGAGGACGCAGTCGACGGCGAGGACGCCGGCGGGGAGCCCCGCCGGGCCTGACTCAGCCCGCGTCGCTCAGCCCGCGTCACTCAGCCGGCGTCCTCGGCCAGGGAGGCGCGCAGGTGCGTGAGCGTCCGGTTCAGCAGCCGGCTGACGTGCATCTGCGAGACGCCGATCTCCTCGGCGATCTGGGACTGGGTCATGTTGCGGAAGAACCGCAGCAGCAGGATCTTCTTCTCCCGAGGCTCGAGCTGGTCCAGCAGCGGCTTGAGCGACTCCCGCACCTCGACCTGAGCGATGTTGACGTCCTCCTCGCCGATCGCGTCGAGCATGGTCGCGGCGCCGTCCTCGGAGTCGTCGCCCGCGTCCAGCGAGAGCGTGGAGTAGGCGTGCGAGGACTCGATGCCCTCCACGATCTCCTCGACGCTGCAGCCGATGTGCCCCGCGAGCTCGCTCGCCGTGGGGGAGCGGCCGAGGTCCTGGGTGAGCTCGGCGGTCGCGGAGCCGATCTGCATCCGCAGCTCCTGGAGCCGGCGCGGCACGCGGATCGCCCAGCCCTTGTCGCGGAAGTACCGCTTGATCTCGCCGATGATCGTCGGTGTGGCGTAGGTGGAGAACTCGACCCCGCGGTCGGTGTCGAAGCGGTCGACGGACTTGATCAGCCCGATCGTCCCGACCTGCACGAGGTCCTCGAACGGCTCGCCGCGGTTGCGGAAGCGGCGCGCGCAGTGGTCGACCAGCGGCAGGTGCAGCTGGACCAGCGCGTCGCGCGCGGTCTCCCGCTCGGCCTCGCTCGCCGCGGGGTCGAGCAGGCGCGCGAACAGCTCCCCGCTGCGGCGGCGGGTCTCCTCGATGCCGGCCCGGCGGTCCCGGTCGGGAGCGTCGGGGACCTCCGGCAGGGACAGCTCCGGCACGGGGGCGTCCCCGCTGAGGCTGTCGTGCCCGGACGTGGCCACCACGGTCCTCAGCTCCCGCCGAGCGGCGTCGACGTCGCCACGAGGGTCACGACGAAGCGGCCGTCGTGCGTGGCGACGGTCGCGTCGGCCAGCGTGGTGAGGACCTGCCAGGCGAAGGAGTCGTAGTCGGGCGGCGAGGGGTGCGTGGCAGGCACGCCCACCTGGACGGTCAGGCGGCCGGGGGCGAGCGCGAAGCTGCCCACCAGGTCGGTGGCCTCGTCGGCCTCGGGCAGCACCATGGCGCAGGCCTCGCCGACCGCGATGCGCAGGTCCTCGATGTCCTCGATGGTGAAGTCGAGGCGGGCCGCGAGGCCGGCGGTGAGGGTCCGCAGCACGGCGACGTAGGCGCCGTCGGCAGGGACCCGGATCTCGACGTCGGCCGGGGTGCCGGGGCCCGCGGGCTGGCCGGGCAGGGACATGGGTACCGCCTTCGCTGGTCGTGGCCCGGTCAGGGGGACGGGCCGTGCTCGCGCCAGACCCTAGGTCATGACCTCGCACCGGCTCCGGTACCCCGGGGCGCGCCCGGTGAAACAGTGCTCACCGACTCGGCCGCGGCGGTCCGTACCAGCCCGCGGGCCCCATCCGGACGCGACGACGCCGTCGCCGGGTGCCGGCGACGGCGTCGTTCGATGTCCGCCCGTGCGGGCGGTGCCCCGGTGAGGCCCCGGGTGAGGCCCCGGGTGAGGGCAGTGGCCTCAGGCCTTCTTGGTCTCCCAGAAGATCTCGGCGATCTCGTCGATCTTGGCGAGGAGGGAGTCGGCGGCCTCGGCGTCCATGGTGCCCTTGGTGCCGGTGGCGCCGGCCAGCTTGGTGGCCTCGTTGAAGAGGGTGTGGAGCTGGGGGTACTTCTCGAAGTGCGGGGGCTTGAAGTAGTCGGTCCACAGCACCCAGAGGTGGTGCTTGACGAGCTCGGAGCGCTGCTCCTTGATGAGCACGGCGCGGGTGCGGAAGTCGGGGTCGGAGGAGTCGTTGGCCTTGGCGATGACGGCCTTGACGGACTCGGCCTCGATGCGGGCCTGGGCGGGGTCGTAGACGCCGCAGGGCAGGTCGCAGTGGGCGGAGACGGTGGCGGTACGAGCCAGCGGGAAGCGCAGCATGGCGTCCTCTCGAGGATGGGGAACGGTCGGTTGGGACACTACTCTCGTGCCCGAACGCCGACGACGCCTCCCACCTCTGGTTGAGACGGTCCGGGACGTGCTTTTCCCGACACCTGACGGTCAGGCGTCCGGGGCCGCGGGCGGGGCGAGGCTCGGTCCGCGCTGGGGCATGGCCCTGGTGAGCGGGGAGTCGATGACCCCGACGCTGCGCCCCGGCGACCGGCTGTGGGTCGACTACCACGCAGCGCCCGCGCCCGGGCAGGTCGTGGTGGCCCGCCTCGCCGACGGCACCGTCGCGGTCAAGCGGGCCCACGACCGGCGGACGACGGCGACGGGTCGACCCGCCTGGTGGGTGCTGAGCGACGCGCCGGACAAGGGCGTCGACAGCAGGCACCGCGGGCCGGTCCCGGACGACGACGTGCTCGGCGTCGTCCGGGCGCGGCTGTGGCCTCGTCCGACCCGGCGGCTCGCTCCGCCTGCCTGAGTACCCCGCCTGAGGACCCCACCCGAGACGCCCGCCCCAGGTCCGCCGCTACGTCACGTTCTGCGGACGGCCGCGTCCGCCCAGCGGTACCACGGTGTGACCTGACCCACCTTCTGTGCCGCCTCGCTGTGCCAGACTGCGGGTCCGGCGCACCCGCCGCCGTCCGATCCGGACACCCCGCGACACCGACCTGTCGCCGCCCACCGTCACGCACGCCCGCACTCCGGCCGGTCCCGGCCCGGACGAGCACCCGCGCCCAGGAGAGAGCCCGCCATGACCGACGCCTTCGTCGAGACCGACCCCCGCACGCCCGAGGCCGAGGCCGCCCCGGGTGCGGTGGGCCCGACGCTGCCCGGTCCGGACGAGCACCCGCGGGCGGGCGACCCGGCCTTCGACCTGCACGTCGGCGGCAAGATGCACATCGCGGCCACGGCCCCGCTGCGCGACGCCGACGACCTCTCGCTGGCCTACACCCCGGGCGTCGCCCGCGTCTGCGAGGCGATCGCGGAGGACCCGGAGCTGGCCCGCACCTACACCTGGGTGCCGAACACGGTGGCGGTCGTCTCCGACGGCACCGCGGTGCTCGGCCTCGGCGACATCGGCCCCGCGGCCGCGATGCCCGTGATGGAGGGCAAGGCGGTGCTGTTCAAGCAGTTCGGTGGCGTCGACGCGATCCCGATCTGCCTCGACACCACCGACACCGAGGAGATCATCGCGACCGTCGCGCGGCTGGCGCCGAGCTTCGGCGGGGTCAACCTCGAGGACATCTCCGCCCCCCGGTGCTTCGAGATCGAGGACCGGCTCAAGGAGATGCTCGACATCCCCGTCTTCCACGACGACCAGCACGGCACCGCGGTGGTCGCCCTGGCGGCGCTGACCAACGCGCTGCGCCTGACCGGCCGGGAGCCGGGTCAGGCCCGTGTCGTGATCTCCGGCGCCGGCGCGGCGGGCGTGGCCGTCGCCAAGATCCTGCTCCAGGCGGGCATCACGGACCTCGCGGTGACCGACCGCAAGGGCGTCCTGCACTCCTCGCGCGGCGACCTCACGCCGGTCAAGCGCGCGCTCGCGGAGACCACCGCGGACCTCACCGGCCGCACGGGCAGCCTCGCCGACGTGCTCGACGGCGCGGACGTCTACATCGGGGTCTCCGGCGGCACGGTGCCCGAGGAGGACGTGGCGCGGATGGCCGACGACGCGATCGTCTTCGCGCTGGCCAACCCGACCCCGGAGGTGCACCCGGAGGTCGCCCACCGGCACGCCCGGGTCGTGGCGACCGGGCGCTCGGACTTCCCGAACCAGATCAACAACGTGCTGGCCTTCCCGGGGATCTTCCGCGGCGCCATCGACGTGCAGGCGCGCTCCATCACCGAGCCGATGAAGGTGGCCGCGGCGACGGCCCTGGCCGACCTCGTCGGTGACGACCTGCGCGAGGACCACGTGATCCCGCACCCGTTCGACCCGCGCGTGCCGGGGGCGGTCTCCCGCGCCGTGGCCGAGGCCGCCCGCCGCGACGGGGTGGCGCGGCGCTGAGGCGCCGCCTCCTGCGCCCGGGCCCTGCCCACGAGTCCTGCCTCCGAGTAGCGTCACGAGCATGTTCGCCGTCTACACCGACACCGCCAGCCCCGACGACCCGCTCTCCGCGCTGCGCGTGGGGGAGCGCCCCGAGCCCGATGTCCCCGACGGCTGGACGACCGTCACCGTGCGGGCCGCGTCGCTGAACCACCACGACGTCTGGTCGCTGCGCGGGGTCGGCCTCAAGGCCGAGGCGCTGCCGATGATCCTCGGCTGCGACGCCGCGGGCACCGACGAGGACGGCAACGAGGTCGTCGTCCACGCCGTCGTCAACGACCCGCGCTGGAGCGGGGACGAGACCCTCGACCCGCGCCGCTCGCTGCTCTCCGAGCGCTACCAGGGCACGTTCGCCGAGAAGGTCGCCGTGCCCCGGCGCAACGTGGTGCCCAAGCCGGCGTCCCTCTCCTTCGCGGAGGCCGCCTGCCTGCCCACGGCCTGGCTGACCGCGTACCGGATGCTCTTCGTCCGCGGTGGCCTGAAGCCGGGGGACACCGTGCTCGTGCAGGGCGCCGGCGGCGGCGTGGCCACCGCCTGCATCATCCTCGCCCGCGCGGCGGGCCTCACCGTGCTCGTGACCAGCCGTGACGAGGCCAAGCGGGCACGCGCGCTGGAGATCGGCGCGCACGAGGTGTTCGAGTCCGGTGCGCGGCTCCCGGTGAAGGTGGACGGGGTGATGGAGACCGTCGGACGCGCCACCTGGTCGCACTCGGTCCGCTCGCTGCGTCCCGGCGGCTGCATCGTCGTCTCGGGCACCACCTCCGGGCCGAAGCTGGACGACGCCGAGCTCACCCGGATCTTCTTCCTCCAGCTCTCGGTGATCGGCTCGACCATGGGCACCTCGGGCGAGCTGGCCTCCCTCGTGCAGCTCCTGGACGCCACCGGCACCCGGCCGCTCATCGACCGGACCGTGCCCATGGACGACGCCCCCACCGCGTTCTCCGCGATGGTCGACGGCGACGTCTTCGGCAAGATCGTGCTCACCCGGTGAGCGGCCGGACCCACCTGGTCACCGGCGCCGGCTCCGGCATCGGCGCCGCGCTCGTCGACCGGCTGCACGCCCGCGGGGACGCGCTCGTGCTCCTCGCCCGCTCGGCCGAGCGCGCCGCCGAGCTCGAGCAGCGCTGGCCCGGCAGCACCACGCTGGTCGCCGACCTCGCCGACCCGGCCTCCCTGGAGGGCCTCGCGGGCGACCTGCCCGACCGGCTCGACTCGCTCGTGCACTCGGCGGGCGTCGTGGCGCTCGGGCCGGTGGCCGAGGCGCCGCTGGGGGAGTGGGAGCACCAGCTGGCGGTCAACCTGCTCGCCCCGGCGGTGCTGACGCGGCTGTGCCTGCCCGCGCTGCGCGCGAGCCGCGGCACGGTCGTCTTCGTGAGCTCCGGCCAGGGCCTGAGCGCCTCGCCCTCGTGGGCCGGGTACGCCGCGTCCAAGCACGGCCTGAAGGCGCTGGCCGACAGCCTCCGGGCGGAGGAGGCCGGGCACGGCGTCCGCGTCTCGTCGGTCTATCCCGGTCGCACGGACACGCCCATGCAGGAGGCGGTGCACGCGCACGAGGGCAAGGAGTACGAGCCCGCGCGGTGGATCAGGCCGCAGACGGTCGCCGACGCCGTCCTGCACGTCCTCGACCTGCCGGGCGACGCCCAGGTGCCGGACCTGCCGGTCCGACCGCGGGGCTGAGCACGGGGCTGAGAGCACGAGTGCGCCGGCCGGCCAGGGGCCGACCGGCGCACACGGCCCGCGGAGCGGGCGAGGTCAGGAGCGGTCGGAGCGCCAGTGGAAGGCGCCGACCAGGATCATCCGGAGCTGCGTGCGCGCGGTCTGCACGACCGCGGTGCGGGCGGCCGGGCGACCCTCGGCGCGCAGCAGCGACTCGGCCGTGGCCGTCATCGTGGTGACGAACAGGTCCGCGAGGATGCGGAGGTCCTCCCCGGACCAGGTGTCCGCGCCGCCGACCCGCGCCAGGTCGGTGGCGAGCTCGCGGGCGCAGAGGTCCAGCTCGTGGCGGATCGCGTCGCGCACGGCCGGCGGGCCCGCGGCCCGCTCGCGGGCGATGAACGCGAAGTGCGGCTGGTGGGCCTCGACGTGGGTGACGATGATGTCCACCGAGGCGTCCACGACGTCGGAGGCGCTGGCGTCGTCGGCCAGCGAGGCGCCCGTCTCGACGGCACGGACGTCACGCAGCAGCGCGCGCAACGACGTGAAGGACTCGTCCACCAGGGCGAGTCCCAGCTCCTCGACGGAGGAGAAGTGCCGGTAGAAGCCCGTGGGAACGATGCCCACGTGCTTGGCCACCTGCCGCAACGAGACCGACCCGAGGCTGCTGTCTCCCGAGAGGTCCAGTGCGGCGGACAGCAGCGCTCTGCGCGTCTGCTCCTTGCGTTCCGCTCTCACCTGTCCCATGTGCAGACAGTAAAGCACCGGAGGGAATACCCCCAGGGTATATCGGCCCTAGCGGTGACCTGGGAAAAGGTTCACATACGCCGAATCGGGTAACACCGGTGCGGTCCGGTGACACGCGTCCACTCAAGCGGGGGTCGGTGTCGAGGTGTGCACGCATCCGGCACGGCGTCCCGCGGGCCCCTGCTCAGTCCTCGGGGTCGTCCAGGCGGGCGAGCCAGGTGGCCAGCCGCTCGACGGCGGACTCGTGCTCGGGGTGGACGTCGGTGAAGGCGCGCAGCTGCTCGGCCAGCCACGCCAGCGTCACCTCCTCGTCGCCTCGGCGGTTCTCGAGCTCCTCGATGCCTCGATCGGTGAAGTACATGCGTTCTCCTGCAGGGTCTTCCTCACAGCCCCGGGCCGGGCCGACACGAGGTCGACCCGGCCCGGGGGACGGTCATGCTGCCGCGTGGATCAGGCGAAGGCCCGGCCCAGCAGCTCCTTCTGCTCCGCCTGGTGACGCTTGATCGTGCCGACCGACGGCGAGGACGACTCGGGCCGGGTGACCGGCACGACCTTGGCGTCCACCTCGGGCCACACGTTCAGCGCGTAGTGCGGCCAGGGGCCGTTGTTCATCGGCTCGTCCTGCACCCAGCGGACCTCCTTGAGGTGCGGGTACCGGGCGATCTCGGCCTGGATGTCGCCGAGCGGACGCGGGTAGAGCTGCTCCACGCGACCGATGGCGAACCGGTGGCCGTCCTCGCGCTTGGCCCGCTCCACCATGAGGTCCCAGGTGACACGACCAGAGCACAGCAGCAGCGTGTCGACCTGGTTCGGGTCGGCGGAGTCGTCGCCGATGAAGGGTCGGAACGTGCCCTGCGTGAAGTCGGCCGGCTGCGAGGCGGCCTCCTTGCGCTTGAGCATCGACTTCGGCGTGAACACCACCAGCGGGCGGTGCACCTCGCCGAGGGCGTGCTTGCGCAGCAGGTGGAAGTAGGACGCCGGCGTGGACGGCTGGGCCACCACGATCGCCTCGTCGGCCGCCATCGTCAGGAACCGCTCGATGCGGGCCGAGGAGTGGTCCGGGCCCTGGCCCTCGTAGCCGTGGGGGAGCAGCAGGACGACGCCGGAGCGCTGGCCCCACTTGGTCTCGCCCGCGGAGATGTACTCGTCGATGACCGACTGGGCGCCGTTGACGAAGTCGCCGAACTGGGCCTCCCAGAGGACGAGGGCCTCCGGCCGTGCCACCGAGTAGCCGTACTCGAAGCCGAGCGCGGCGTACTCCGAGAGCAGCGAGTCGTAGACGTAGAAGCGGGCCTGGTCCTCGGTGAGGTGGGCCAGCGGCGTCCACTCGTCGGCGTTCTTGCGGTCGATGATCGTCGCGAAGCGGGAGACGAACGTGCCGCGTCGGGAGTCCTGGCCGGCCAGGCGGACCGGGCGGCCGTCGCTCAGCAGGGCGCCGAAGGCGAGGATCTCGCCGGTGCCCCAGTCGATCGGGCCCTCGAGGATGCCCTTCGCCCGGCGCTGGAGCTGCGGCATGACCTTCGGGTGGACCGTGAAGCCCTCCGGCGGGGTCGTGTACGCCTCGGCGATGCGCGCCATCAGCTCGTCGTCGATGGCGGTGACCGTGTCGCCGGCCGGCTTGTCCGGGTAGTCCGGCACCGTCGTCCACTCGGTCGGCGGCTCGGAGGACGCCTCGCGGACCTCGGTGAAGACGCGCTCCAGCTGCTGCTGGTAGTCGCGCAGCACCTGCTCGGCCTCGTCGATGGTGATGTCGCCACGGCCGATGAGGGACTCGGTGTACAGCTTGCGCACCGAGCGCTTCTGCTCGATGAGGTCGTACATGAGCGGCTGGGTGTAGCTCGGGTCGTCACCCTCGTTGTGGCCGCGGCGGCGGTAGCAGACGAGGTCGATGACGACGTCCTTGTGGAACGCCTGGCGGTACTCGAAGGCGAGCCGGGCCGCGTGGATGCAGGCCTCGGGGTCGTCGCCGTTCACGTGCAGGATCGGCGCCTGGACCATCCGCGCGACGTCGGTGCAGTACAGCGACGAGCGGGAGGAGCCGGGGGAGGTGGTGAAGCCGACCTGGTTGTTGATGATCAGGTGGATCGTGCCGCCGGTGCGGTAGCCGCGCAGCTGGGAGAGGTTGAGCGTCTCCGCCACGACGCCCTGGCCCGCGAAGGCCGCGTCGCCGTGGACGAGCAGCGGGAGGACCGGGAAGTCCTCGCCCCGGTCCAGCACGTCCTGCTTGGCGCGGGCGATGCCGGTGAGCACCGGGTCCACGGTCTCCAGGTGGGAGGGGTTCGCGGCCACGGACACGGCGATCTTCTCGCCACCGCCGGCGGTGAACTCGCCCTCGGCGCCGAGGTGGTACTTCACGTCGCCGGAGCCCTGGACCGTGCGCGGGTCCACGTTGCCCTCGAACTCGCGGAAGATCTGGCTGTACTTCTTGCCGACGATGTTCGCGAGGACGTTGAGGCGGCCGCGGTGGGCCATGCCGATGGTGACCTCGTCGAGGCCCACCTCCGCGGCGGCCTCGCAGATCTCGTCGAGGACGGGGACGGCGGTCTCGCCGCCCTCGAGGCTGAACCGCTTCTGCCCGACGAACTTGGTCTGCAGGAACGTCTCGAACGCCTCGGCCTGGTTCAGCTTGAGCAGGATGCGCAGCTGCTCCTCGCGCGGCGGCTTGGTGTGCGGCACCTCCACGCGCTCCTGGAGCCAGCGACGCTGCTCCGGGTCCATGATGTGCATGTACTCGATGCCGGTCGTGCGGCAGTAGGAGTCACGCAGGATCCCGAGGATGTCGCGCAGCTTCATGAACGGGCGGCCGGTCGGGCCGAACGCGCCGGTGGCGAACTCGCGGTCCAGGTCCCACATGGTGAGGCCGTGGTTCTCGACCTCGAGGTCGGGGTGGGTGCGCTGGCGGTACTCCAGCGGGTCGGTGTCGGCCATCAGGTGGCCGCGCACGCGGTAGGCGTGGATCAGCTCGAGGATGCGCGCCTGCTTGGAGATCTCGTCGTCGTGCGACGTCGCGATGTCGTTCGCCCAGCGGATCGGCTGGTAGGGGATGCGCAGCGAGCGGAAGATCTCGTCGTAGAAGCCGTCACCGCCCAGCAGCAGCTGGTGCACGCGCTTGAGGAACTCGCCGGACTGGGCGCCCTGGATGACGCGGTGGTCGTAGGTCGAGGTGATCGTCATGACCTTGCTGATCGCGTTGCGCGCGATCGCGTCGGCCGAGGCGCCCTGCCACTCCGGCGGGTAGTCCATCGCGCCGACGCCGATGATGGCCGCCTGGCCACCCATGAGGCGCGGCACGGAGTGGTTCGTGCCCAGACCGCCCACGTTCGTGAGGCTGATCGTCGTGCCCTGGAAGTCGGCGACGGTGAGCTTGCCGTCGCGGGCCTTGACCACGACGTCCTCGTAGGCCGTCCAGAAGCCCGCGAAGTCCATGGACTCGCAGCCCTTGATGCTGGGCACGAGCAGCTGACGGGTGCTGCCCTTCTTGATGTCGATGGCCAGGCCCAGGTTCACGTGGGCCGGCGTCACCAGGTTCGGCTTGCCGTCGACCTCGGCGTAGGAGTTGTTCATCTCCGGCATCGACTTCAGCGCCTGCACCAGGGCGTAGCCGATGAGGTGGGTGAAGGACACCTTGCCGCCGCGCGCACGAGCGAGGTGGTTGTTGATGACGGTGCGGTTGTCCCACAGCAGCTTCACCGGCACCGAGCGCACCGACGTGGCCGTGGGCACCGTCAGCGAGGCGTCCATGTTCTGCGCCGTGCGGGCCGGCGCGCCGCGCAGCACCGTGTACGTGGGCTCGTCGCTGGTCGCGTTCTTGGCGGCGGGCGCCGACTCCTTGGGCATGGGCGTGGACGTGCCCCGGCTGGGCTCGGCGGCCTTGCCGGACGGGCGCGGCTTGGCGACGGGGGCGGGCTTGCCGGTCGACTTCGCCTCGGCCGGCTTCTCGGCCGGCTTCTCGGCGGGCTTGGCAGCCGGGGCCGGGGCCTTGGCGGGGGCCTTCGCGGTGCCGTTACTCGTGCCGTTGCTGCTGCCGTTGCTCGAGGCGGCGGGCTTGGCGGTGCCGTTGCTCGTGCCGTTGCTGCTGCCGTTGCCGGCGCCGGGCTGGTGGCTCTTGAAGTACGCGGCCCACGTGGGGTCGACGCTGGCAGGGTCCTTGCGGAACTGCTCGTACATCTCCTCCACGAGCCACTCGTTGGCGCCGAAGTCGTCGGAGACCTCGGTCGTCGTGGCGGAGGTGGAGCTGCCTGGGGACTGCGGCACGGCTGGGTTCGCCTCTTCCGGGTTTCGCGCGCTGGTGGTGGCGGGGTGTGACGGAGGACTCCAGGTTAGACCGGTTCCGCAGGCTGCACCCACGCCGGGTCGCAGCATGCGGGAGCCACCTGCCGGGGTCGCACGCGTCACGGTTGCGCACCATTGTTGCTCGCCCGGTGGCGCGAGGACGACCCCTGGTCCCGAGTCGTGGTCCCGATCGGTCCGGCAGGGGTGGACTTGATGGTTCCAGAGGCCGTGGCCACGGGGGGACGGGCCGTCCGGCCCGGTCGATGTGATCCCTGTCCCACCTCCACGTACCGTGGTGCGCCGATCGCGGACGGCACTCGGGCACGACCGCGGCGACGACGTCACCGGGAGGGTGAGCAGTGGCAGTGCGCCGGAGTCGGAGGCCCGACGACGAGGTCGCGCAGGTGCGACGCAGCGGAGTCGGCGGGACGCCGAGGGCGGCGCTCGTCCCGGCCCGGCTCCTCGCCCTGGCCCTGGTGCTCGCCCTGGGGCTGGGCGGGCTGGCCGCCTGCACCGGGCAGGACGAGGCGGAGGGCCCGGACACGCCGACGTCGCCTCCCTCTGCCTCGGTGGAGGAGGGGGAGACGCTGCGGGCCCGTCCGGTGCGGACGACCGTCGAGGTCGGCACCGTCGTCGGCGCGCTGCCCTTCGACCGCCGACGCCAGGTGGCCGCGTCCGTGGGCCGGGCCGCCGACGCGTGGATCGACGGGGCCTTCGTGCAGCGCCGCTACCCGCGGCCGGGCTCGAGGCAGGCCTTCCAGGGCGCGTTCTCCTCCTTCACCCGCTCCACCGCGCGGCAGGCCGCGGCCGACCGTCGTCTCACCACCGCGGCCGCCGTGAGCGCCCGGGTCGACGACCTCGTGGCCGTGCGACGTCGGGTGCTGGTCGACGTGCTCTCGGTCAAGCGCGTGCCGCGCGCCGCCACGGCCCGGGTCGGCCTCGTCTACGCCACCGACGGTCGGGTCCGCGACCGCTTCCTCGTGCAGGCCCGGCTCGCCATGACGCACGACGCCCGCGAGGGCTGGCAGGTCGTGGCCTACGACGTCACGCAGGCGCGCGGCGCGGCGGCCGCACCCCGGGCGGGCGGCCAGAAGAGCGGCCAGCAGGACAAGCAGAAGAAGCAGAAGGCCGGGCAGAAGACCAAGCAGAAGGCCAAGCGGCGGACGGGAGCGAGCCGATGAGCCGGTACGTGGTGAGCACGGTCCGCAGGCTCGGCCTGCTCGCCGTCGTCCTGGCCCTCGTGGCCGTGGTGGTGCCCGACAGCGCCACCCCCGAGGACGAGGTCACGGTGGTGGCCCTGCCGCACGCCCGCGGCCTCGACACCAGCGACCGGGTGGTCTGGATCCTCGCGGTCGGCTCGGACGCGCGGCCGGGGCAGGACATGACCCGCTCGCGCGGCGACGCCCTGCAGATGGTCGGTATCGACACCCGCACCGGCGCGGCGGCGAGCATCGGCATCCCGCGCGACTCCTGGGTCCCGATCCCCGGCCACGGCAGCAACCGCGTCAACGCCGCCCTCTACTACGGCGGCCCGCAGCTGCTCGGCCGCACGGTCGGCAGCTTCCTCGGGCTGCAGCCCGACTACGTGATGGTCACGCGGTTCACGTTCTTCGAGAACATGGTGCGCGACATCGGCGGCATCACCGTGAGCAACCCGCGTCCCTTCGCCGACGAGTTCCTCAAGCCGAAGGGGTTCAAGGCCGGACGCATCCACCTCGGCGGCTACGACGCACACGTGTTCTCGCGCATCCGCAAGTCGCTGCCGGGCGGGGACTTCGACCGCTCGGCCAACCAGCAGCGGGTGCTGCGCGGCATCGCGGCCAAGGTGCGCCAGCGTGCCGGCCAGCCGGGCTTCCTCGAGCGGGGCGTGCTCAGCGTGCTGCGCAACACCCGCGCGAACGCGGCGCCGGCCGAGCTGTTCCGGCTCGCCCAGGCCGTGGCACAGGTGCGCCCCGGGCGGATCTCCACCTGCGTGCTCGGGGGCTCGTTCGCCACCATCAACGGCGCCAGCGTCATCCGCCCCAGCTACGCCCAGGCCCGCCGGCTCGCGAACGCCGCCCGCCGCGACGCCACCCTGCCCCGGGGCTGCTGAGCGGGGGCTGCTGAGCGAGGGGGAGCCCGAGCGAGCGGAGCGGGATCGACGAAGGCCCGGCCCACTGTGGGCCGGGCCTTCGCTGGTCTGCGCCTCCGGCAGGAATCGAACCTGCGACACCCGGTACCGGAAACCGGTGCTCTATCCCCTGAGCTACGGAGGCACGTCCTCGACGACCGGCGGACCGGTGTCGCGACGGCGACAACATAGCGCGCCGCCGCCCCGGGGGCTCAATCGGCCTCCTCGGCGGGGCGGGTGTCCGCCGCGGGTATTGCGGTTCGGCCGGGGCACCGCCCGCCGATAGGGTGACCTGGTGACTCCCGAGCAGCTCTCCACCGCGATCGTCGACGTGCTGACGACCCTGACCTCGACCGGTGACCTCACCGTCGAGGGCGGCGTCCCGACCTCCGTGACGGTGGAGCGACCCCGGCAGAAGGGTCACGGCGACTACGCCACGAACGTCGCGATGCAGCTGGGCAAGAAGGCGGGGATGAACCCGCGCGCGCTCGCCGAGAAGTTGAAGTCCGGCCTGGAGGCCATCGACGGCGTCGCCGAGGTCGAGATCGCGGGGCCGGGCTTCCTCAACATCACCGTGGCCGCCGGCGCGCAGGGCGAGGTCGCGGCCCGGGTCGTGGCCGCGGGCCGGGCCTACGGCAGCAACGACGCGTTCGCCGGCGAGAAGGTGAACCTCGAGTTCGTCTCCGCCAACCCCACCGGCCCCATCCACATCGGTGGCGTACGCTGGGCCGCCGTCGGCGACGCCCTGGGCCGGGTGTTCACGATGTCGGGCGCCGAGGTCACCCGCGAGTACTACTTCAACGACCACGGCAGCCAGATCGACCGGTTCTCCTCCTCCCTGCTGGCCTCGGCCAAGGGCGAGCCCGCGCCGGAGGACGGCTACGGCGGCCAGTACATCCACGACATCGCCGCCGCGGTGCTGGCCGAGCGTCCGGACGCCCTGTCCGCCGAGGACCCGCAGGAGGTCTTCCGGGCGGTCGGCGTGGACATGATGTTCACCGAGATCAAGCGCTCGATGACCGGCTTCGGGGTGGACTTCGACGTCTTCTTCCACGAGGACGAGCTGCACAAGTCCGGCGCCGTGGAGCGGGCCGTGACCCGGCTGCGCGAGCTGGGCAACGTCTACGAGAAGGACGGCGCCACCTGGCTGGCCACCGAGAAGTTCGGTGACGACAAGGACCGCGTGGTCATCAAGTCCGACGGCAACGGCGCGTACCTCTCCGGAGACCTGGCCTACTACCTGGACAAGCGCGAGCGCGGCTTCGACCGCTGCCTGATCATGCTCGGCGCCGACCACCACGGCTACGTCGGCCGGATGATGGCGATGTGCGCCGCGTTCGGCGACACCCCGGGCACCAACCTGGAGATCCTCATCGGCCAGATGGTGAACCTGCTGCGTGACGGCCAGCCGATGCGGATGTCCAAGCGTGCCGGCACCGTCGTCACGATCGACGACCTCGTCGAGGCCATCGGCGTGGACGCCGGCCGCTACGCGCTGACCCGCTACTCCAGCGACGTCAACATCGACCTCGACCTCGAGCTGTGGGCGCGGGCCACCAACGACAACCCGGTCTACTACGTGCAGTACGGGCACGCCCGCACCTGCCGGATGATCGAGAACGCGACCGCCCTCGGCATGAGCCTGGAGGACGCCGTCGCCGGGTTCGACCCCGCGCTGCTCGACCACGAGCGCGAGGGCGAGCTGCTCCGTGCGCTCGCCGAGTTCCCGCGCGTCGTCGCCAGCGCCGCCGACCTGCGGCACCCCCACCGCGTGGCGCGCTATCTGGAGGACACCACGGCGGTGTTCAACAAGTGGTACGACACCAAGGAGTGCCGGATGCTGCCGCAGGGCGACGAGCCCGTCGCCCCGGTCAACCTGGCCCGCCTCGTCCTGACCCGGGCGGCGCAGACCGTCATCGCCAACGGCCTGGACCTGCTCGGCGTCTCCGCGCCCGAGCGGATGTGAGGACGCGACCATGAGCCACACCCACGAGGCCGGCTGGGCGCACGCCGCCGGCGCCCTGCGCGGGCCGTCCTGGCTGCGGCAGCCCACCGACGTCGACGCGCTCGTCCCGCAGCTGTGGTCGGCCACCGCGCGCAAGGACGAGGCGGGCGTGCTGAGCGTCGGCGGCGTCCCGCTCCCGGCGCTGGCCGCCGAGCACGGCACCCCCGCCTACGTCCTGGACGAGGCGGACTTCCGCGCCCGCGCCGGCGCGTTCCGCGACGCGTTCGCCGGCTACGGCGTCTACTACGCCGGCAAGGCGTTCCTGTGCACCGCGGTCGCCCGCTGGATCGACGAGGAGGGGCTCAACCTCGACGTCTGCTCCGGCGGCGAGCTGGCCGTGGCCGAGCGGGCCGGCTTCCCGATGGAGCGCGTCGGCTTCCACGGCAACAACAAGTCCACCGCCGAGCTGGCCACAGCCCTGCGCGTCGGGGTGGGGCGCATCATCGTCGACTCCTTCGACGAGATCGAGCGCCTGGCCGCGCTGACGGCCGAGACCGGCACGAGCGCCCAGGTGCTCATCCGGGTCACCGCCGGCGTCGAGGCGCACACCCACGAGTACATCGCCACCGCGCACGAGGACCAGAAGTTCGGCCTCTCGATCTCCTCCGGTGCCGCCCTGGAGGCCGCGCGCCGCGTGCTGGCGGCCCCGGGCATCGAGCTGCGCGGCCTGCACAGCCACATCGGCAGCCAGATCTTCGCCTCCGCCGGCTTCGAGGTCGCCGCCCGCCGGGTGCTGCGGCTGCACGCGCAGATCGCCACCGAGCTGGGCGTGACGCTGCCCGAGATGGACCTCGGCGGCGGCTTCGGCATCGCCTACACGACGCAGGACGACCCCTCGACGCCGGCCACGCTGGCGTCCGAGCTGACCGCGATCGTCGACGGCGAGTGCGCCGCGCTCGGCATCGAGCGCCCGCACCTCTCGATCGAGCCGGGCCGCGCGATCGTCGGCCCCTCGATGTGCACCGTGTACGAGGTCGGCACGGTCAAGCCGGTCGCGCTCGACGGCGGCGCCGTGCGCACCTACGTCTCCGTGGACGGCGGGATGAGCGACAACGTGCGCACCGCCCTCTACGACGCCGACTACTCCTGCACCCTGGCCGGGCGCCGCTCGGACGCCGAGCCCGTGCTCTCCCGGGTCGTGGGCAAGCACTGCGAGGCGGGCGACATCGTGGTCAAGGACGAGTTCCTGCCCGGTGACGTGGCCGGCGGCGACCTGCTGGCCGTGCCGGCGACCGGCGCGTACTGCCGTTCACTGGCCTCGAACTACAACCACGCGCTGCGGCCCCCGGTGGTCGCGGTGCGGGACGGGGTCGCGCGTACGCTCCTGCGGCGCGAGACTGTTGAGGATCTGCTGTCGACCGACGTGGGTGATCTGTAGAGATGGACGGCGTCAAGCCGCTGAAGGTGGCGGTGCTGGGCTGCGGCTCCGTGGGTTCCCAGGTGGTGCGGCTGCTGCGTGAGCAGGCCGGCGACCTGACGGCGCGCGTGGGCGCGCCCGTGGAGCTGGTGGGCGTGGCGGTGCGCCGCCTCGAGGTGACCCGCGAGGTGGAGGTGCCCGAGCACCTGCTCACCACCGACGCGCACGCCCTGGTGACCCGCGAGGACGTCGACCTGGTGGTCGAGGTCATCGGTGGCATCGAGCCCGCCCGCGGGCTGATCCTGGCTGCGCTCGAGAGCGGGGCCTCGGTCGTGACCGCCAACAAGGCGCTGCTGGCCGAGGACGGCCCGACACTGTTCGAGGCCGCCGCCAAGGCCGGCCGCGACCTCTACTACGAGGCCGCGGTGGCCGGCGCCATCCCGATCCTGCGCCCGCTGCGCGAGTCGCTGGCCGGTGACCGGGTGACCCGGGTGCTCGGCATCGTCAACGGCACCACGAACTTCATCCTCGACAAGATGGACACCACGGGGGCGGGCTTCTCCGAGTCGCTCACCGAGGCCCAGGACCTGGGCTACGCCGAGGCGGACCCCACCGCCGACGTCGAGGGCTTCGACGCGGCCGCGAAGGCCGCCATCCTGGCGTCGCTGGCCTTCCACACCCGGGTCACCGCATCCGACGTGCACCGCGAGGGCATCACCGAGGTCAGCGCGGCCGACGTGGCCTCCGCCGCCGACATGGGCTGCGTGGTGAAGCTGCTGGCCATCTGCGAGCTGCGCGAGGGCCCCGACGGCGAGGAGGCGGTCTCCGCCCGCGTCCACCCCGCCATGATCCCGGCGAGCCACCCCCTGGCGTCCGTGCGCGAGGCCTACAACGCGGTCTTCGTCGAGTCCGAGGCCGCCGGCCAGCTGATGTTCTACGGCCCCGGTGCCGGCGGCGCCCCCACGGCCTCCGCGGTGCTGGGCGACCTGGTGACGATCGCGCGGAACCGGCTCGCCGGCGCGCGCGGCGCGGGGGAGTCCGCCTACACGCAGCGGCCCGTGCTGCCGATGGGGGAGACCCGCACCCGCTACCACGTGGCGGCCGCGGTCGACGACAAGGCCGGCGTGCTGGCCGCCGTCGCCCAGGCCTTCGCCGAGCACGGCGTCTCGATCCAGACCGTCCGCCAGGAGGGCCGCGGCGACGACGCGACCCTTGTGGTCGTCTCCCACGAGGCCAGCGACGCCCAGCTGGCCGCCACGGTCACCCACCTGCAGGGCATGGACATCGTCCGCGAGGTCACCTCGGTGATGCGCGTCGAAGGAGGACACGAGTGAGCACCCAGGCGCCCGCCGGGCCCCGCACCCGTCAGTGGCGCGGCGTCATCGAGGAGTACCGCGACCTGCTGGAGATCCCCGAGGGGACGCCGGCGGTCACGCTGCGCGAGGGCGGCACGCCGCTCGTGCACTCCGAGTGGCTCTCGGGGCTCACCGGTGCCGAGGTGTTCGTCAAGGTCGAGGGCTCGAACCCGACCGGCTCCTTCAAGGACCGCGGCATGACCGCGGCCATGTCGGTGGCCAAGTTCCAGGGCGCCCAGGCCTGCGTCTGCGCCTCCACCGGCAACACCTCCGCCTCGATGGCCGCCTACGCCGCCAAGGCGGGGATGAAGCCGCTGGTGCTCGTGCCCGAGGGCAAGATCGCCGCCGGCAAGATGGCCCAGGCCATCGTCCACGGCGCCCAGGTGATCATGGTGCGCGGCAACTTCGACGACTGCCTGATGATGGCCCGCGGCCTGTCCGAGAAGTACCCGGTCGCGCTGGTGAACTCGGTGAACCCGGTGCGTCTGGAGGGGCAGAAGACCGCCGCCTTCGAGATCGCCGACTTCCTCGGTGACGCCCCCGACCACCACGTCCTGCCCGTCGGCAACGCCGGCAACATCTCGGCCTACTGGCTGGGCTACCGGCAGTACCGCGACCTCGGCCAGACCACGCGGCTGCCCGTCATGCACGGGTTCCAGGCGGCCGGTGCGGCCCCGCTGGTGATCGGCGAGCCCGTCCCGAACCCGGAGACGAAGGCCACCGCGATCCGCATCGGCAACCCGGCGTCCTGGGACCTGGCCATCGCGGCCCGTGACCAGTCGCGCGGCAGCATCGCCTCGGTCACCGACGAGCAGATCCTCGCCGCCCAGCAGGACCTCGCCCAGCGCGACGGCGTCTTCGTGGAGCCCGGCTCCGCGGCCAGCGTCGCCGGCCTGCTCCAGGAGGTCGCCGCGGGCGTGGAGTACCGCGGCAGCACGGTCGTCGTCACCGTGACCGGCCACGGGCTCAAGGACACCGCGACCGCGCTGGAGGGCTTCTCCGCGGGCGGTCGCAGCGTCGTGGACACCGTGGTCGACGCGGACGTGGACGCCGCGGCCGAGGCCGCGGGCCTGACCACCTCCGGCCTGGCCTGAGCCCCGCGTGGTCTCCTTCGCCTCCGGGCCGGTCCGCGTCCGCGTCCCGGCCACCTCCGCCAACCTCGGCCCGGGCTTCGACTCCCTCGGGCTGGCCCTGGGCCTGCACGACCACCTCGAGGCCGAGGTGCTCGACGAGGGTCTCGTCGTCGAGGTGTCGGGCTCGGGCGCGCAGGACGTGCCGCGCGACGAGTCGCACCTCGTGGTCCGCTCGATGCGGGCCCTCTTCGACCTCGTCGGCGCCCAGCCCCCGGGGCTGCGCCTGTCCTGCGAGAACGTCATCCCGCACGCCCGCGGACTGGGCTCCTCCTCCGCGGCGATCGTCGCCGGCCTGGTGCTCGCCCGCGGCCTCGTGGCCGGCGGTGCCCTGCTGGTCGACGACGACGCGGTGCTCGACCTGGCGGCGCGGATCGAGGGCCACCCCGACAACGTGGCCCCCGCCTTCCTCGGCGGCTTCGTGGTCTCCGGGCAGGACGAGGACGGCACCTTCTACGCCGTGGGCGCGCCCGTCGACCCGCGCGTCGGCGCCGTGGTGCTGGTGCCGCCCACCCCGGTCTCGACCGAGGCCGCCCGCGGCCTGCTCCCCGCCACCGTGCCCCACGCCGACGCCGCCGCGGACGCGGGTCGCACCGCCCTGCTGGTCGCCGCCCTCGGTGGCCGGCCCGAGCACCTCCTGCGGGCCACCCGGGACTACCTGCACCAGGACTACCGCCGCCCGGCGATGCCCGAGTCCCTGGCCCTCGTCGACGCGCTGCGCGCCTCGGGCGTCGCGGCGGTCGTCTCCGGCGCCGGGCCGACGGTGCTGGCGTTCACCGACGGTCCCGAGGGCGGGCTGACCGCCGACGTGCTGGCCCGCTGCCCCGAGGGCTGGTGGGCCTCCTACCTGCCGGTGGAGACCGCGGGCGCGGCGCTGGTCTGACGGCGGTCGGGCGCCTGCCCGGTGACCTGCCTGCGCGACCTGGGACGTGCCCGCCCACGGGCCACGGTCGTGCTGCTAGCCTGCTCGCGTCGCTCGGTGGCCGCCTCACGTCGCCCACCTGCGACGTCCCCGCACCGCCCGGCCCGGGTCCACTCCCGGCAACGGTCCTCCGGCGCGGGAGTCCGATCCAGCAGATGGACTCTGGAGATCAACCTCACCGATCAGCCGTCCGGCGTCGTCCGGCGGTACCCCGTCGTGGGAAAGGAACGTACGTGACCGAGAGCCCCGAGGCCGCCACCGCGGCCAAGGCCCGCAAGAAGCCGACCAGCCTGAACGGCATGCTGGTGGCCGACCTCAAGGCCATGGCCGGCGCGCTCGGCATCGCCGACGCCGAGCAGATGCGCAAGCCGCAGCTGGTCGAGGCGATCAAGAACCTGCAGGACGGTGCCGCCGCGGACAAGGCCGCCGCCCCCGCGCGGCAGCCGGCGCAGGAGACGGCCCAGAAGCCCGCCCGCGAGCGCGCCCGGAAGACCGCCCAGAAGCCGGACGAGAAGGCGGACGAGCCGTCGGCGGACCGGCCCGCCGAGCAGTCTGCCGAGACCGAGGGCGGTGAGCGCCCGTCGCGTCGCTCCCGCCGTTCCCGTGGCCAGGGCGACGGCCAGCAGCCCGACGGCGCCGAGAAGCAGGGCAACCAGCAGGGCAGCCAGCAGGACGAGAAGTCCGGCGGCAACCAGCAGGGCAACCAGCAGAAGGGCCAGAAGGGCCAGCAGAGGGGCGACAAGCAGCCCCAGCAGAAGCAGGGCGGCCAGCAGGGCAACCAGCAGAAGTCCGGCGACAAGCAGCAGGGCGGCCAGCAGAACAACCAGCAGGGGGGCCAGCAGAACAACCAGCAGGGCCAGAACAACCCCGGCAACCAGAACCTGCAGCAGGACGAGGACGACGACGAGGAGGGTGGCGGCCGCCGCAACCGTCGTCGCCGCGCCCGCGAGCGCGAGCGCGGCCGGACCCGGGGCGAGGTCGACACCACGATCCTCGAGGACGACGTGCTCGTGCCGGCCGCCGGCATCCTCGACGTCCTGGAGAACTACGCCTTCGTGCGCACCACCGGCTACCTGCCCGGCCCGGACGACGTCTACGTCTCGCTCTCCATGGTCCGCAAGCACGGCCTGCGCCGCGGCGACGCCGTGACCGGTCAGGTCCGCACGCCCCGCGAGGGCGAGCGCAAGGAGAAGTTCAACCCGCTCGTGCGCATCGACACGGTCAACGGGCTGGACCCCGAGGAGGCCCGCGACCGCCCGGAGTTCTCCGACCTGACCCCGCTGTTCCCCACCGAGCGGCTGCGCCTGGAGACGACCGCCGACGAGCTGGTCGGTCGGGTCGTCGACCTCGTGGCGCCGCTGGGCAAGGGCCAGCGCGCCCTGCTCGTCTCCCCGCCCCAGGCCGGCAAGACGATGGTGCTCCAGGCGGTCGCCGACGCGATCACCCGCAACAACCCCGAGACCCACGTGATGGTCGTGCTGGTCGACGAGCGGCCCGAGGAGGTCACCGACTTCACCCGCTCCGTGCGCGGTGAGGTCATCCCCTCCACCTTCGACCGTCAGCCGGCCGACCACACGGTCGTCGCCGAGCTCGCCGTGGAGCGTGCCAAGCGCCTGGTCGAGCTCGGCATGGACGTGGTGCTGCTGGTCGACGGCCTCACCCGGCTCGCCCGTGCCTACAACCTGTCGGCCACCGGTGGCGGTCGCGTGCTCGCCGGCGGCGTGGACTCCTCGGCGCTGCACCCCACGAAGAAGTTCTTCGGGGCCGCCCGCAACATCGAGGACGGCGGGTCGCTGACGATCCTCGCGACGGCGCTGGCCGACACGGGCTCGGCGACCGACGAGGTCATCCTGGAGGAGCTCGAGGGCACCGCGAACGCCGAGATCCGGCTGCGCCGCGAGATGGCCGAGCGGCGGGTCTTCCCGGCCGTCGACGTCACCGCCTCGGGCACGCGACGCTCCGCGGACCTCGCGGCGGACGCCGAGGTCGCCACGACCGTGGCGGTGCAGGACGCGGTCCGTGACGCGGGCCTGCTCGAGGGCACGACCCGCCTCGTGGAGAAGCTGCGCACCACCGCGTCCAACGCCGACGTCGTGGCGGCCAAGGACCCGCTCGGCTGACGCACCCGCGACGCCCGGTCCGGCCGGGTGCCCGCGTCTCTCCGTCCCGGGGAGGGGCGGGTGCCCGGACCGGTACCGACGTCCGGCGCCGCGACGGGGTCCGCTGTGGCACGCTTCTCCCGTGGCACGCATCCTGGTGGCGGACGACGACGTCGACATCCGCGAGCTCGTCGAGTTCAAGCTCTCCTCGCTGGGGCACGACATCGTCGCCGTCTCGGACGGCGCCCAGGCCGTGGCCGCCGCCCGCGCCGACCGCCCCGACCTGGCCGTGCTCGACGTGATGATGCCGGTCGCGTCCGGCCTCGACGCGATCCGCGAGATGCGGGCGGACCCGGCGCTGGCCGACCTGCCGGTCATCCTTCTGACCGCGCGGGCCCAGGAGTCCGACGTCGAGAGCGGCTTCGACTCGGGCGCCGACGACTACATCACCAAGCCCTTCAGCCCCCGCGAGCTGGCCTCGCGGGTGGAGGCCCTGCTCGAGCGATCCCGCTGAGCACCGCTCCGCGGGACCTGTGACGAAGCCGCCCTCGGGGGAGCCCCGGGCGGTATTCTCGTCGGCACACAACCGTGCCGCCGGGGGCTCAGGCGAGCGGCAGGGGAGGGAGTCTCAGCATGGCCGAGGGGACGAGTCGCAGTGTCGCGTCGACCGTGAACCCGGCGCTGCACCGGCTGATGGGCCTGGTCGTGGCCCTGGTCGTGGTCGGCGTGGTCAGCGTCGTGCTCTCCGCGCAGGCGCTCAGCGGTCTCACCGGCTCCTTCCAGCCCGCGGTCGCCGCCCACGCGGGCGTGCTCCAGGACGTGACCGCGATCGACGCCGCGGTCGGTGACTGGGCGCGCACGGGGGACCCGGCCAAGCCGGCCGAGGTGGCCGACCTGCGGGAGCGGCTGGCCGGCCACCTGCTCCGGGTGCGGGCCGGGGTCGGGGACGACGCCGAGCTGCTCGCCCTCGTCAAGGCCGAGGCCGGGGCGGCCGAGACCTGGCTGGACGACTACGTCGAGCCGCGGCTGGCGCTGCCGGGCGCGCGCTACCGCCCGGCGCTCTACGCCGTGGGCCAGGACCGGATCGCCGACGTCGAGCAGGCGCACCAGTCGACCACCACCGCGCTCGCCGCGGGCCTGGCCGAGGCCGAGTCCGCCGCGACCTGGCGCCAGTGGGGCGCGGTCGGCAGCCTGCTCGTGCTCGCGGTGCTCGCCGTGTGGGTGCTCGTCACGGCCCGCCGCTCGTTGCTGACCCGCCTGTCCACCCCGCTGCTGGAGCTGGAGGCCTGCGTCCAGCGGATGGCCGCCGACCCGACCGTCCGGGCCCGTCCGGCCGGGCCGCGGGAGGTGCGCTCGATCGCGCTGGCCGTCAACGAGCTGGCCGAGGCGCAGGCCCGGGCCCGGGCCGTGGAGTCCCACATCCAGAGCTCGCTGCACACCCTCGACAGCGCCCGCGACGACTTCGTCTCCAACGTCTCCCACGAGCTGCGGACCCCGCTGACCACCATCGCCGGCTACCTGGAGCTCGTCGCCGAGGAGTTCGAGGGCCGCATGCAGCCGCGGCACGAGCGCATCCTCGACGCCACGCGCCGCAACGTGGGCCGGCTCAAGGCCCTCATCGATGACCTGCTGACGCTCTCCCGGGCCGAGACGGTGCGCACCGAGCGCGAGGCCAGCGACCTGGCCACGATCGTGCGCGACGCCGTCACCGACGTGCGGATCACCGCCGCCGGCCGCGACATCCGCGTCGTCATGGACGAGCCCGCGGGCACCGTCCCGACGATGGTGGACCGGGCACTCATGGGGCGCGCCCTGCTCAACATCGTCTCCAACGCGGTGAAGTTCTCCCGCCCCGACTCCAACGTCGAGGTCTCCGTGGTCGCCCTGCCCGACGACCAGGTGGCCGCGGTGACCGTGACCGACCACGGCATCGGCATCCCCGAGGACGAGGTGGAGCGGCTGGGCACGCGGTTCTTCCGCGCCCGCAACGCGGTGCAGAACGAGATCGCCGGCACCGGCCTGGGCCTGCGGATCGTCCAGACCGTCGTCGACCGCCACGGCGGCGACCTGCGGCTGAGCAGCGTCGAGGGCCAGGGCACCACCGTCGTCCTGCGGGTGCCGCTGCTGCGGGCGGGGGTCCTGCCCGAGCCCGGCGAGCCCACCGACGACGGCCAGGACGCGCTCGCCGACCCTGAGGAGGCGGGAGCCACCCCGACGCCCGCGGCAGCCGAGCCCGCCGAGGCGATCGACGCGGCCGACGACCGCGAGGACGACGCGGCCGAGGACGTCCCCGAGCTGCGTCTGCCGGAGCGCCTCGACCTCAAGCCCGGCGAGGTCTCGACCGGCGGCGGTGAGCGGCTGCCGAGCACGCCGCGCGCGCCACGGCTGGAGCAGCCCGGCGAGCCGACGGTCGACACGCCCCCGCCGTTCGTCGCCTCCGGACGGCACCCCGGCTGAGGCGTCCCCGGCGCAGCGGACGGGACGCCGCGCGGCGACCGGGAGCGCGGGAATTCGCCGCCGCCCGCGGCCGTTGGGCACAATGGTACGTACGGTCCCGGTTCACGTCCGTCGACGCTCGCGCATCGGCCAGTGACGACCCGGGACGACCCATCGAGAAGGGACTTCCCATGAAGGCTGACATCCACCCGGAGTACGTCGAGACCGAGGTCATCTGCACCTGCGGCTCCACGTTCACCACCCGCAGCACCGTGACCAGCGGCCAGATCCGCTCGGACGTGTGCTCCCAGTGCCACCCGTTCTACACGGGCAAGCAGAAGATCCTCGACACCGGTGGGCGCGTGGCCCGCTTCGAGGCTCGCTACGGCAAGAAGAAGTAGCACCTCCGACCGAGCGCCGGTCTCCGTCCCTTGCGGACGGGGCCGGCGCTCGTCGTGTTCGAAGAGGTGAGACCGCAGCGCCGGCGCAGGGCCGGGGGAGGGGACCACGCGTGTTCGAGGCCGTGGAGCACATGCTCGAGGAGCACACCGAGCTGGAGGGGCGGCTGGCGCTGCCCGAGACGCACGCGGACGCGCGCCTGGCCAAGCAGCTGAACCGCCGCTACGCCGAGCTGTCCGCGATCATCACCACCTGGCGCACCTGGGGCTCGCTGGCCGACGACCTCGAGGCCGCCCGTGAGCTGTCGGCCGACGACCCGTCCTTCGCCGAGGAGGCCGACCGTCTGGCGATCGCGCGCGAGGACGCGGAGGAGCGGCTGCGCCGTCTCCTCGTGCCGCGCGACCCCGCCGACGACAAGGACGCCATCCTCGAGATCAAGTCCGGCGAGGGCGGTGAGGAGTCCGCGCTGTTCGCCGGCGACCTGCTGCGGATGTACTCGCGCTACGCCGAGACCGCGGGCTGGGGCGTGGAGGTGCTCGACGCCGCCGAGTCCGACCTGGGCGGCTACAAGTCGGTCACCGTGGCGGTCAAGGCCAAGGGGAGCACCGAGCCCGGCCGCACCCCGTTCGCGCGGCTGAAGTTCGAGGGCGGGGTGCACCGCGTCCAGCGGGTCCCCGTGACCGAGTCCCAGGGTCGTGTGCACACCAGCGCCGCCGGCGTCCTGGTGCTGCCGGAGGCGGAGCAGGTCGACGTCGTCGTGGACGACAACGACCTGCGCATCGACGTCTTCCGCTCCTCCGGACCCGGCGGGCAGAGCGTCAACACCACCGACTCGGCCGTGCGGATCACCCACCTGCCCACCGGCATCGTCGTCTCCTGCCAGAACGAGAAGTCCCAGCTGCAGAACAAGGAGCAGGCCCTGCGCATCCTGCGCTCGCGCCTGCTGGCCGCGGCCCAGGAGGAGGCGGACGCCGCCGCAGGCGAGGCCCGCCGCAGCCAGGTGCGCACCGTGGACCGCTCGGAGCGGATCCGCACCTACAACTACCCGGAGAACCGCATCTCCGACCACCGCACCGGCTACAAGGCCTACAACCTCGACCAGGTGCTCGACGGCGACCTCGGCCCCGTCCTGGACTCCTGCGTCGACGCCGACATGGCCGCCCGCCTCGCGGCCCTGGAGGAGTGAGCGTGGACGCCGTGCGGGCCCTGCTGCGCGAGGCGTCGGCCGTGCTGACGGACGCCGGGGTCGCCAGCCCGGAGCACGACGCCGCCGCCCTGCTGGCGCACGTGCTCGACGTGCCGCGCTCGCGCCTGCCGCTGGTCGCCGACGTGGGGGAGCAGGACGCCGGCCGGCTGGCCGCCCTGGTCGCGCGACGCGCCTCCCGGGAGCCGCTCCAGCACCTCGTGGGCACCGCTGCGTTCCGGCACCTCGAGCTCGCCGTCGGCCCGGGCGTCTTCGTGCCGCGGCCGGAGACCGAGCTGCTGGCGGGCTGGGCCGTCGAGGCCGCGCTGGCCCTCCAGGCGGCCGGCACCGCCGAGCCCGTCGTCGTCGACCTGTGCACCGGCTCCGGGGCCATCGCCGGCAGCGTCGCCCACGAGGTGCCCGGCGCCCGCGTGCACGCGGTGGAGCTCTCCGAGGACGCCTTCGACTGGGCCTCGCGGAACCTCGCCGGCAGCGGCGTCGACCTGCGCCAGGGCGACCTGGCCGACGCCTTCGAGGACCTGCTCGGGCACGTCGACGTGGTGGTCTCCAACCCGCCCTACGTGCCGCTGGAGGCCTGGGAGTCCGTGGCCCCCGAGGCCCGCGACCACGACCCCCATCTCGCCCTGTTCAGCGGCGACGACGGGCTCGACGCGATCCGGGTCATCGCCCGCCGCGCACAGCGCCTGCTGCGCCCCGGCGGCGTGCTCGGGTTCGAGCACGCCGACGCCCAGGGCGAGTCCGCGCCCGAGGTGCTCGTGCAGGTCGGGGGCTGGGAGGACGTGCGCGACCACGCCGACCTGGCCGGGCGGGCGCGGTACTGCACGGCGCGACTGGCACGATGAGCACCATGGAGCGTTTTCCCACCGGGTCCGAGGAGGAGCGCGAGACCGCCGTCGCGGCCGCGAGCCGGGCCCTCCAGCGGGGCGGCCTGGCCGTCCTGCCCACCGACACCGTCTACGGCATCGCCGCGGACGCCTTCGACGCCGACGCGGTCGCCGACCTGCTGGCCGCGAAGGGCCGCGGTCGCGACATGCCGCCGCCGGTCCTCGTCTCCGCCCGCACGACCCTGGACGCCCTGGCCACCAAGGTCCCGGGCTACGCCCGGGCGCTGGTCGAGGAGTTCTGGCCCGGCCCGCTCACCATCGTGTGCCACCAGCAGCAGTCGCTGCGGTGGGACCTCGGGGAGACCCGGGGCACCGTCGCGGTGCGGATGCCCGACCACGACCTGATGCGCGAGGTCCTCGAGCGCACCGGCCCCCTGGCGGTGTCCTCGGCGAACCTGTCGGGGCGCCCGGCCGCCCTCGACGCGGACGCGGCCGAGGAGATGCTGGGCGAGGCCGTCGACGTGATCGTGGACGACGGGGCCTCGCCGGGCGGTGAGGCCTCGACCATCGTCGACGCGACCGGTGGCCAGGGCCGCGTGCTGCGGCTCGGGGCGCTCAGCCTGGAGCAGCTCAACGCGGTGCTGGAGCCGCTCGGCGCCACGCTGACCCTCGACGAGGACTGAGGCCCGGTGCGGGAGTACCTCCTCGTCCTCCTCGTCGCGGCCTCGGTCACCTACCTGCTGACCGTCGTCGCGCGCGAGATCGCGCTGCGCACCGGGGCCGTGGCACGGGTGCGCGACCGCGACGTGCACGACGAGCCCACCCCCTACATGGGCGGGCTGGCCATGCTGGGCGGCCTCGGCGCCGCCTACCTGGTCGCCCGGCAGCTGCCGTTCCTCTCCCAGCAGTCGCCACCCTTCGTCTTCCGGGACGCGGCGGTGGTGCTGGTCGCCGGCGCGCTGATCTGCTTCGTCGGCGTCCTGGACGACATCTTCGAGCTCGACGCCCTGACCAAGCTGGGCGGCCAGCTGATCGCGGTCGGCATCCTCATCGGCTTCGGCGTGCAGTTCTACTTCGTGACGCTGCTGGACGGCACGCAGTTCACGCTGGACCTGAGCCAGGGCGCCCTGTTCACCGGGTTCCTGGTGGTGGCGACCATCAACGCGGTGAACTTCGTGGACGGCCTGGATGGCCTGGCCACGGGCGTGGTCGGGATCGGGGCGCTGGCGTTCTTCGCCTTCTGCTACCAGCTGACCAGCATCAACAACACCTCGCGCGCCTCCACGGCCGCCCTGCTGAGCATCGCCCTGGCCGGCGTGTGCCTCGGCTTCCTGCCGCACAACTTCAACCCCGCCCGCCTGTTCATGGGTGACTCGGGGTCGATGCTCATCGGGCTGGTGCTCTCGGCCAGCGCGGTCACCCTGAGCGGGCAGTTCTCCGCCAGCGAGCTGAGCGTGGACGGGTCGGGCTCGCCCGCCAGCCTGGCCCCGACGCTGCTGCCGATCGTGCTGCCCATCTCGATCCTGCTGGTGCCCCTGCTGGACCTCGTGCTGGCCGTGGTCAGACGGACCTGGGCCGGGCGCTCGCCGTTCTCGCCGGACAAGCAGCACCTGCACCACCGGCTGCTCGAGATCGGCCACTCCCAGCGGCGCGCGGTCTTCATCATGTGGCTGTGGGCGGCGCTGGTCGCGTTCGGCACCGTCTTCGCCAGCCTCTACTCGGGGCCGATGGTGGTCGCGGCCCTGGTGGTGGGCCTGCTCGTGACGGTCGCCCTCACCTTCCTGCTCCCCGCCGTCGGCCCGCGGAGGGTGCTGCCGAGCCAGGCCGCCACCGAGGTCGAACGCGTCCTGGACGCCTCGGGGGAGAGGACGCAGGATGGGACGGCCGGCCCCGGTGACGGGCGCCACCCGAGTTTGTGATAACTTTCACGAGCGCTCGGCTCCCTGCGGACCACCTGGTCGCAGGGCCGCGGAGCACGGTGTCCGGCACCGTCCCGGCGTCCCCGAGCGGGTGACCGCCGGGTGCGGACGCACAGCGGAGGGAGGCACATGAGCCAGGCAGCACGAGGCCCGTCGCGGGCACTGCTGCGGCCGCTGGTGCTCGCCCCCGCCGTGGCCTTGGCCGTCGTCGGCGTGGCCGCGCTGCTGGCCGCCGTCACCTCCGGCGGCGCCGCCGCGCTGGGGGCCGTGGCCGGAGGCGTCGTCGGCGTCGTCGTCCTCGCCCTGGGCGCCGGAGCCGTGGCCCTGGTCGCCCGCGTCCTGCCGGCCGCGTCCCTGCTCGTCGCGCTGCTCACCTACGGGCTCCAGCTGGTGCTCCTGGTGGTCGCCCTCGGGTCGCTGACGGCAGGGGACGTCCTGGGATCCGAGGAGGTCCGGCCCTGGCTGTCGGGCACCCTGGTGGCCGTCGTCCTCGCCTGGACCCCCGCGCATCTCGTTGCCGCCGTCAAGCAGCGTGTCCCCGTGTACGACGCCCCCGTGAACAGCCCGAACGACACCAGTCGGACGGATGCGGATGCGGGTGCGCGATGAGCACCACAGCCTGCTATCGTCCGTGGCGCGATGGCCCGGCACGACACTCCCGCACGGCGGCCCGACCCCTCGGTGGGGAGCGGCTCCGGTGGGGACCCGTGGTCGGCCTTCGGCTACCTGGTGGCCGGGGTGTTCGTCTACGGCGGCATCGGCTGGGGCCTCGACCGTTGGTGGGGGACCGGTTGGCTGGTGGCCGTGGGGGTCATCGTCGGCGCCGCACTGGGGACCTACCAGACCTGGGCTCGCTTCCGCACCCCGGAGGAGGAGCCCGCCGAGCAGCACCCGGGCAGCACGGACCCGGACACGAACTTGACGGGGGAACCACGGGCCGGCGGCCTTCGTTCCACCGACGACCAGACGCAGTGATCACACAGGAGTCACGTTGAGCAGCCTGATCATCAAAGCCGAGGGCTTCACCCCTCCGGGCCCGGCAGACTTCGAGCTCCCGGCCATCGCCTTCGGCGTGACCAAGCCGATGCTGCAGCTGGTGCTGGCTGCGGTCATCGTCTTCGTCTTCTTCTACGTCGCCGCACGCCACCGCCAGGTCGTGCCGGGTCGCCTCCAGTTCGCCGGCGAGCAGGGCTACAACTTCGTCCGCAACTCGATGAGCCGCGACATCCTCGGCACCCACGACTTCATGAAGTTCACGCCGTACCTCTTCGCGCTGTTCTTCTTCATCCTGGTGAACAACGTCTTCGCGACGATCCCGTTCTTCCAGTTCCCCACGTTCTCCCGCTCCGGCATGGTCTACGGCCTCGCGGCGATGAGCTGGATCATCTACAACGCGGTGGGCATCAAGAAGCACGGCTTCCTGGGCTACCTGAAGCTCCAGTCCGTGCCGTCGGGCGTCACCGGCCCGATCCTGGCGCTGCTGATCCCGCTGGAGTTCCTCTCCAACATCATCGTGCGACCGGTCACGCTGGCCCTGCGTCTGTTCGCGAACATGCTCGCCGGCCACCTGCTGCTGATCCTTTTCGCGCTCGGTGGCGAGTACCTGCTCGTGGAGCTCGGCGGCGCCTACGCCGCGGTCGGCATCCTCTCGTGGGTCATGTTCATCGCCATCGCCTTCCTGGAGCTGCT
The DNA here is from genome assembly GCF_023656415.1 of Nocardioides bruguierae. Taxonomy (GTDB): domain Bacteria; phylum Actinomycetota; class Actinomycetes; order Propionibacteriales; family Nocardioidaceae; genus Nocardioides; species Nocardioides bruguierae. Next base: position 38,314 of record NZ_JAMOIL010000002.1, on the reverse strand, counting down.
GGTCCAGTTCCTCCAGGCCTATGTCTTCGTCCTCCTCAACGCCATGTACATCCAGGGCGCCCTCGCGGACGAGCACTGACCACCATTCTCAGGTAGCCGGCACCGCCGGACCTGCGGTCCCCGACCACCTCAGCTCTGACTCAGCAGAGAAACCCGAAAGGAAACCCCGTGGAACTCACTGGCTCCATGAACATGATCGGCTACGGCCTGGCCGCCATCGGCCCCGGCGTCGGCATCGGTCTCATCTTCGCCGCCTACATCGCCGGCGTGGCCCGTCAGCCGGAGGCCCAGGGCCGCCTGCAGTCGATCGCCATCCTGGGCTTCGCGCTGGCCGAGGCGCTCGCGATCATCGGTATCGCCCTCGCCTTCGTCCTCTGACCGGGCTCTGCGCCCACTTCTGACGTAGTAGCAGCCGGAAGGACCTGCCATGCACACGTTGACGACGGCTCTCGTCGTTGAGGCGGCCGAGGGGGAGCTCAATCCCCTCGTTCCCCACACGGCCGAGATCGTTCTCTCCCTGATCGTCTTCGGCATCCTCTTCTTCGCGGTGCGCAAGTTCGTGGTCCCTGCCTTCGAGCAGGCCTACGCCGAGCGCACGGCGGCGATCGAGGGCGGCATCGCCGCGGCCGAGTCGAAGCAGGCCGAGGCCGACGCCCGGCTCGCCGAGCTGGAGGCCCAGCTGGCCGACGCTCGTCACGAGGCTGCCCGCATCCGCGAGGAGGCTCGGGAGCAGGGCGCGGCGATCATCGCCGAGATGCGCGACCAGGCCCAGACCGAGGCGACGCGCATCGTCGAGAACGGCAAGACGCAGATCGAGGCGGAGCGTCAGCAGGCCGTCACGGCCCTGCGTGCCGAGGTCGGCGCCATCGCGACCGGCCTCGCCGGTCGCATCGTCGGCGAGAGCCTCGAGGACGAGGCTCGCCAGAGCCGCGTGGTCGAGCGCTTCCTCGTCGACCTCGAGGCCGGGACGTCGGGGGTCAACTGACATGACCTCGGACTTCCGCGGAGCCTCCGCCGATGCCGTCGCCGTCCTCACCGGCGAGCTGGAGAGCGCGCTCTCCGGCTCGCCGGAGGCGGCAGCGACGGTGGCGGACAACCTGTTCAGCGTCGCCCGGACGCTGCGCGGGGAGGCGGCGCTGCGCCGGTTCACCACCGATGTCTCCGTCCCCGTCGAGGCCCGCTCGGGCCTCGTGGGCGAGGTCCTCGGGGGCAAGGTCGACGAGATCAGCCTCGCGCTGTCCCGTTCGGCCGTGAGCCGTCGCTGGACCGTCACCCGTGACCTCGCGGACGCGCTCGAGCACCTCTCGGTGGTCGCTCGTGTCCGCGCGACCGGCGGCGACGCCGGTCGTCTGGCCGACGAGCTGTTCGTCTTCGCCCAGACGGTGAAGAAGAACCCCGCCCTGCGTGACGCCCTGTCCGACCCCGCGCGGTCGGTGGGTGACAAGGGCGCCCTGGTGTCCTCGCTGCTCGAGGGCAAGGCTCTTCCCGCCACCCAGGCGCTCGCCACCCAGGCACTGTCCGGCACCTACCGGACCGTCGGCGTCGCGCTCGCCGAGTACCAGAAGGTCGCCGCGCACGTGCACGGCCAGGACGTCGCCACGGTCCGCGTGGCGCAGCCCCTGTCCGACACCGACCGTGAGCGTCTCGCCCAGGCCCTGACCCGTCAGTACGGGCGGCCGGTCCACCTCAACCTGGTCGTCGACCCCGCCCTCCTGGGCGGCATGCGCGTCGAGATCGGCGACGACGTCATCGACGGGACGGTCTCCGGCCGGCTCGCTGACGCCCGCCGCTCGCTCGCCGGCTGACCGGCCCCCACCCACCTGACTCCCGCACGACACAGAGAGAAGGAACGACGATGACGGAGCTCTCGATCCGTCCGGACGAGATCCGCGACGCGCTGCAGAAGTACGTGGCCGACTACCAGCCCGACGCGGCCAGCCGCGAAGAGGTCGGCACGGTCGCCCAGGCCGCGGACGGCATCGCGCGTGTCTCCGGCCTCCCGTCCGCGATGGCCAACGAGCTCCTCGAGTTCGAGGACGGCACGCTGGGCATCGCCCTGAACCTCGACACCCGCGAGATCGGTGTCGTCGTGCTGGGTGACTTCGACAAGATCGAGGAGGGTCAGACGGTGCGCCGCACCGGCGAGATCCTCTCGGTGCCGGTCGGCGACGGCTTCATGGGCCGCGTCGTGGACCCGCTGGGCAACCCCATCGACGGCCTCGGCGACATCGAGTCCGTCGGCCGCCGCGCCCTCGAGCTCCAGGCCCCGACCGTGGTCGAGCGCAAGTCGGTGCACGAGCCCCTGGCCACCGGCATCAAGGCGATCGACGCCATGACGCCGATCGGCCGCGGCCAGCGCCAGCTCATCATCGGCGACCGCGCGACCGGCAAGACCACGATCGCGATCGACACGATCATCAACCAGAAGCAGAACTGGGAGTCCGGCGACCCCAGCAAGCAGGTCCGCTGCATCTACGTCGCCGTCGGCCAGAAGGGCTCGACCATCGCCTCCGTGCGCGGTGCCCTCGAGGAGGCCGGCGCCCTGGAGTACACGACCATCGTGGCCGCCCCGGCCTCGGACTCCGCCGGCTTCAAGTACCTCGCCCCCTACACCGGCTCGGCCATCGGCCAGCACTGGATGTACGACGGCAAGCACGTCCTGATCGTCTTCGACGACCTGACCAAGCAGGCCGAGGCCTACCGCGCCGTGTCGCTGCTCCTGCGTCGTCCGCCGGGCCGCGAGGCCTACCCGGGTGACGTCTTCTACCTGCACTCCCGCCTGCTCGAGCGCTGTGCCAAGCTCTCGGACGAGATGGGTGCCGGCTCGATGACCGGTCTGCCGATCATCGAGACCAAGGCGAACGACGTCTCGGCCTTCATCCCGACCAACGTCATCTCCATCACCGACGGCCAGATCTTCCTGCAGTCGGACCTGTTCGCCGCGAACCAGCGCCCGGCCATCGACGTCGGTGTGTCCGTGTCCCGCGTCGGCGGTGCGGCGATGACCAAGGCCATGAAGGGCGTCACCGGCTCCCTCAAGGTCGACCTGGCGCAGTACCGCGCCATGGAGGCCTTCGCCATGTTCGCCTCGGACCTCGACGCCGCGTCGCGCCAGCAGCTGGACCGCGGTCAGCGCCTGATGGCGCTGCTCAAGCAGCCGGCCTACTCCCCGTACCCGGTGGAGGACATGACGGTGTCGCTGTGGCTGGGCACCAGCGGCCGCCTCGACATCGTCCCCGTCGACGACGTGATCCGCTTCGAGCAGGAGTTCATCGACTACCTGCGCCGCTCGCACGAGGGCATCCTGTCCTCCATCCGCGAGAGCCTGAAGTTCGAGGTCGAGGAGGGCCTGAGCGCCGCCTACGACTCGTTCCTCGACCAGTTCGAGACCTCCGACGGCTCCTCGGTGAAGCCGGGCCGCGAGGAGACCCAGGCCCTCGGTGACGACGAGCTCGGCCAGGAGCAGATCGTCAAGCAGAAGCGGGGCTGACCCGTGACGATCCCGACGACGAGCAAGGAGGTGAGCGCACATGGCAGTCTCGCTGCGTGAGTACCGGGCACGCATCAAGTCGACCCAGTCGATGAAGAAGATCACCCGAGCCATGGAGCTCATCGCTGCCTCGCGCATCATCAAGGCGCAGCAGCGGGCACAGGCCGCTGCGCCCTACGCGCGAGAGCTGACGCGTGCCGTGTCGGCCGTGGCGACGTACTCCGACGTCGACCACGTGCTGACGACCGAGCCCGAGAACCCCCAGCGTGCCGCGGTCCTGGTGATCACCAGCGACCGTGGCCTGGCGGGCGCCTACTCCTCGAGCGTGCTGAAGGAGGCCGAGCGTCTGGTCGGTCGCCTCACCGAGGAGGGCAAGGAGGTCGACCTGTACCTCTCGGGGCGCAAGGCCGAGGCCTACTACCGCTTCCGCGGCCGGCCAGTGGCCCACTCGTGGACGGGCTTCTCCGACAGCCCCACCTACGACGCCGCGGCCGAGATGGGCGCGACGCTGATCGAGGCCTTCCTCAACGGCGCCGGCGGTGCCGAGGCCACGGACAGCGAGATCGCCGGCGTGGACGAGGTCCACGTGGTGTTCACGCGGTTCATCTCGATGCTGACGCAGGAGCCCCACGCGACGCGCCTGCTGCCGCTGGAGGTCGTGGAGGGCGTGGAGCAGCCGGAGGACTCCGACCTGCTGCCGCTGTACGAGTTCGAGCCGTCCGCCGAGGAGGTCCTCGACGCGCTGCTGCCGCAGTACGTCGTGAGCCGGATCTACTTCTGCCTGCTGCAGGCCGCCGCCTCCGAGCTGGCCGCCCGTCAGAAGGCGATGAAGTCCGCGACCGACAACGCGGAGGAGCTCATCAAGAAGTACACCCGCATCGCCAACCAGGCCCGCCAGGCCGGCATTACCCAGGAGATCAGCGAGATCGTCGGTGGCGTCAACGCCCTCGCCGACGCCAACGCTGGGTCCGACTGACCACGGAGTGAGTGAGAGACATGACTGCAACTCTTGAAGAGACCAGCCAGGCGGGCGGCGCGAGCGTCGGTCGGATCGCCCGGGTCATCGGCCCCGTCGTCGACGTGGAGTTCCCCGTCGACGCGATGCCTGAGATCTACAACAAGCTCGAGGTCCAGGTGACCCTGGGCGGCGAGACCTCCACCCTGCCGCTGGAGGTGGCCCAGCACATCGGTGACGGCATGGTCCGCGCCATCTCGCTGAAGCCGACCGACGGCCTCGTGCGCGGCGGCCAGGTGACCGACACCGGCAACCCGATCATGGTGCCTGTCGGCGACGCCACCCTGGGCAAGGTCTTCAACGCCACCGGTGACGTCCTGAACCTCGCCGAAGGCGAGACCTTCGAGGTCAACGAGCGCTGGGGCATCCACCGCAAGGCCCCGGCCTTCGACCAGCTCGAGTCCAAGACCCAGATGTTCGAGACCGGGATCAAGGTCATCGACCTGCTGACCCCGTACGTCCAGGGCGGCAAGATCGGCCTGTTCGGCGGCGCCGGCGTGGGCAAGACCGTGCTCATCCAGGAGATGATCGCGCGTGTGGCCCGCGACCACGGTGGTGTGTCGGTGTTCGCCGGTGTCGGCGAGCGCACCCGTGAGGGCAACGACCTCATGGTGGAGATGGAGGAGGCGGGCGTCCTCGGTCAGACCGCGCTCGTCTTCGGCCAGATGGACGAGCCGCCGGGCACGCGTCTGCGCGTCGCCCTGTCGGCGCTGACGATGGCGGAGTACTTCCGCGACGTCCAGAACCAGGACGTGCTGCTGTTCATCGACAACATCTTCCGGTTCACCCAGGCCGGTTCCGAGGTGTCCACGCTGCTCGGCCGCATGCCGTCCGCCGTGGGCTACCAGCCGAACCTCGCCGACGAGATGGGCGTCCTGCAGGAGCGGATCACCTCGACCCGCGGCCACTCGATCACCTCGATGCAGGCGATCTACGTGCCGGCGGACGACTACACCGACCCGGCTCCGGCGACGACCTTCGCGCACCTGGACGCCACGACCGAGCTCTCCCGTGAGATCGCGTCGCTGGGCATCTACCCGGCCGTGGACCCGCTGACCTCGACCTCCCGCATCCTCGACCCGCAGTACATCGGTCGGGAGCACTACGACTGCGCGATCCGCGTGAAGCAGATCCTGCAGCGCAACAAGGAGCTCCAGGACATCATCGCGATCCTCGGTGTCGACGAGCTCTCCGAGGAGGACAAGGTCATCGTCTCCCGAGCCCGTCGCATCCAGCGCTTCCTCTCGCAGAACACCTACGTGGCGAAGCAGTTCACGGGCATCGAGGGCTCGACCGTGCCGGTCAAGGACACCATCGAGGCGTTCAACAAGATCGCGGACGGCGAGTACGACCACGTGGCCGAGCAGGCCTTCTTCATGTGCGGCGGTCTGGACGACGTCGAGCAGAAGTGGGCTGAGATCCAGAAGAGCCTCTGATGGCTGTCTCCGTGGGAACCGGCCTCCAGGTCGAGATGGTCGCGGCCGACCGCGTCGTGTGGTCGGGCGAGGCCTCCATGGTGATCGCCCGGACGGTCGAGGGCGACCTGGGCATCCTGCAGGGGCACGCGCCGCTGCTGTCGCTGCTCACGGACGCCGCTGTCGAGGTCACGACGCCTGAGGGCGTCGTCCACGCTGCGGTGGACGGTGGGTTCGTCTCCGTGTCCGACGACCGGGTCTCGATCCTCACCGAGCGGGCGCTGCTCGCCGAGGAGATCAAGATCGACGAGGTGCACGCGGAGCTCGAGTCCGCCGAGCACCTCCCCACCGGCGACGAGCGCGAGATGCGCCTGCGCCGGGCCGAGGCGCGCATGCGCGCCTACGAGGCATCGCGCGGCTGACGCCGTGCGTCCCGGACGCCCCGTGCCCCCTGAGGGCACGGGGCGTCCGTGCGTCCACCCTGCCTGCGGCAGGTCTCGACCGGGGCCGCTAGGCTCTGGTCACGAGCGCGGCGTGGCGCGGAGGAGGTGCGGATGGCGATCTGGGAGTGGCTGCTGGACGCGGCCCTGGTGCTCCTCGCCCTCCTGCTCCTCTACGTCGTGGGTCTCGTCCTGCGACGTCGCCTCCTCGGCCGCCACGGCGGCACGTTCGAGCTCGCCCACCGGGTCGACGCCAGCCGCCCCGGTCGCGGCTGGGCGCTGGGCGTGGGCCGGTACGCCGACGAGCGTCTCGAGTGGTTCCGCGTCTTCTCCCTCTCCCCGCTGCCGAAGAGCGCCTGGGCGCGGGCCGAGCTGGAGTACCACGGCCGCCGCCATCCCGACGGCGACGAGCAGATGGCTCTGTACCCGGGCCACGTGGTGATCACCTGCACCGGCCCCCGGGGTGCGGTCGAGCTCGCCATGGCCCCGGAGACGGTCACCGGGTTCCAGGCCTGGCTGGAGGCGCGTCCTCCCGGGGCCGAGATGCCCGGCGGCGCCCGCTCCTGATGTCGGCCCGGACCGCCGGCTCGGCGCCTTCCGAGGCAGCTGGGTAGACCGGTAAACCTCCGGGGTGTCACAGTGGGCTCGTGAGCACCACCGCACCCCGTCGGAGCCCCCGTCCGGCGTCCCTGCCGCCCCGCCTCGTCCTGGCCCGCAACAGCGTGGCCGGCAGCTTCGCGCTCAACGGGATCGTCTTCGCGACGTTCGCCTCGCGGCTGCCGGACGTCCGCGAGCGGCTCGACCTGAGCAACGGTGCGCTGGGCCTGCTGCTCCTCGCAACCTCGTGCGGCTCCCTGCTGGCGCTGCCCGCCACGGGCTGGGTGATCGGTCGCATCGGTGCGGGCAACACGGTCCGGGTCGGCGCCCTGCTCGACACCGTGGGTCTCCTGGTCGCCGTGCTGGGTGCCGTGCTCGGCACGCCCGCCGTCACGGTCGTGGGGCTCTTCCTGCTCGGCATGGGCAACGGCTCGTGGGACGTGGCCATGAACGTCGAGGGCGCCGAGGTCGAGCGGCGGCTGGGCTACACCATCATGCCCCGCTTCCACGCCGGCTGGAGCCTGGGCTCGTTCCTGGGCCTCGGCGTCGCCACGGTGCTGCTGGCGCTGCACGTCGACGTGCTGGTCCACGTGGGCGTCGTGGTGGCCGTGGTCCTGGTGGCCGCGCACCTGACGGCGGCACGCTTCCTGGAGCCGCAGGACGAGGACGACGAGACCGCGGTCGTGCGTGACTCGCGCTCGGCCTGGGGCGAGGGCCGCACCCTCGCGCTGGGGCTGATGGTGCTCGCCTTCGCCCTCACGGAGGGCACCGCCAACGATTGGCTCTCGCTGGCGCTGATCGACGGCTACGACCTGCCGCACTGGGCCGGCGTCGGCGGCTTCACGGTCTTCGTGGTGGCGATGACGACCGGTCGCCTGGTGGGCACGGCCCTGCTCGACCGGCTGGGTCGCGTCCGCGTCCTGCTCGCGAGTGCCGCGTGCACCTTCGTGGGCGTGCTCCTCACCGTCTTCGGCCCCCACCTCGCGGTGGTCGTCGTCGGCATCCTCTTCTGGGGCGCCGGCGCGGCCCTCGGCTTCCCCGTCGGCATGTCGGCCGCGGCGGACGACCCGGTGCGCGCCGCCGCCCGGGTCTCCGTGGTCTCCACCATCGGCTACGGTGCGTTCCTCGCGGGCCCGCCGTTGCTCGGCTGGCTGGCCGACCACGTCGGCACCCTGCACATGCTGCTGTTCCTCGCCGCCATGGTGGTGCCCTCGGCGCTGGCCGTGGGTGCTGCCCGCGAGCGCCCGGTGCCGCCCGACCACACGGCCTGAGGGCCGCGGGCGTCGGCCCCCAGTCTCAGCCTCAGCCGCACCCCGGGAGCGCCGTCAGCGGCCCGTCCGGGGCGGGGCCGGCGGCCGGCCCGTCGCCACCGAGGGTGCCGGCCGGCAGCGCGGCCTGGAGCACCACCGCGCCGCCCCGCAGCCGCACGCTCTCGATGGTGAGGCCGTCGCCGAGCCCGCGGTCCGTCCTTCCGGTGCTGCTGCGCCCCGCGAGGCCGGCGGCGATCTCGCGGGCCTGCGCCAGCGGCACCACGAGGGTCAGGCTGCCGCCGTCGTGGGTGAGGGTGCCCTCCTCGCCGCGCCGGGCGTCGCGCAGCCGGAGATCCAACGTCGCGTCGTCGCGCTCCAGGTGCACGCCGACGTCCCCCAGCGAGCCGCCGGCCAGGGCGAGGGGCAGCCGCCAGGTGGAGACGTCGAGGTCCACGGAAGCATCCGTCTCGTCGTCCCCGGTGCAGGTGAGCGCGTCCGCCAGCCGGTCCTCGAGCCGTCGCTCCACGGCGTGGGAGCCCAGCAGCAGGCCCACCAGGAGCACCAGGACGCCGGTCAGCAGCCCGACGACGAGCAGCCGGGTCCGGCGGCGTCCGCTGTCGGGTGGGGGAGAGGGGGCGGGCGTGGCGGGGGCGGGAGGCCTGGTGGTCGACATGGGCACCGAGCCTGGCGCCGGCGGCTGAGGGACGGCCCCGCCCGCGGCTGACGGTCCTCCACCCGTCGGGGCGGGCGTCGGCACCGCTCCGGGTGCCGATCGTCAGCCAACCGTCAGGTACGACCCCCACACTGGGCGGGTGCCCTCCCTGTCGCCCGCCACCGAGACGCGTACGGACCCGCCCGCCGACCTGCTGGTCGTGGAGGACGAGGCGTCGCTGCGCACGGTGCTGGGGCGCACGCTCTCCTTCGCCGGGCACGGGGTGCGCACCGTCGGCACCGTCGCCGCGGCCCGCGCCGCCCTCGCCGAGCGGCTGCCGGACCTCGTCGTGCTCGACGTGATGCTGCCCGACGGGTCGGGGCTCGACCTCTGCGCCCACGTGCGCGAGCACCACCCGGGCGTGGCCGTCGTCTTCCTCACCGCCCGCGACGGCGTCGACGACCGGCTCACCGGCTTCGCCCTGGGCGGCGACGACTACCTGACCAAGCCGTTCTCGGTGGCGGAGCTGGTGGCGCGCGTGCAGGCGGTGCTCCGCCGCACCCGGGCGCCGCAGCCGGCCGAGGCGGAGCTGCCGGGGCTGCGAGTGGGAGACCTCGAGGTGCGTGAGGACTCCCACGAGGTGCTGCGCGACGGGCAGCCGCTCACCCTGTCTCCCACGGAGTTCCGGGTGCTGCACGTGCTGGCCCTCAACGCCGGACGGGTGCTGAGCAAGCAGCAGATCCTCGACCACGTGTGGCGCTACGACTTCGGCGGCGACGGCGGCGTGGTGGAGAAGTTCGTCAGCCAGCTGCGGCGCAAGGTGGACGCCGGGCGTGAGCCGCTCCTGCACACGGTCCGCGGCTTCGGCTACGTGCTGCGGGAGCCGCGCGCGTGACGCCTCCGGCGACGAGCCTGCGGGGCCGGCTGGTCCTGGTGACCGTGGCGGTGCTGCTCGCCGGCCTCGTCGCCGTCGACGTGACCGCCTGGCTCGGGCTGCGCCACCACCTCGCCGGCCGCACCGACGAGGCGCTCGAGCGCACCGCTGCCCGGGTCGCGCTGCTGGACCCCGGACGCCCCGTCACCGTCGACCCGGGCACGCTCACTGGGATCGTGCCCGGTGGTCTCCTCGTCGTCGCGCTGGACGAGGACGGCGCGGTGGTGGGGGAGCAGGCGCCCACGGGCCTGCCGTCCTCGGCCATGGACGACGCCGTCGACCTCGCCCGCACCGCACCCGAGCAGACGCTGGTCACCGCGGGGGAGGGGGAGGACGCCGTCCGACTGCTGCGGGTCTCGCTGGCGCCGGACAGCAGGCTGCTCGTGCGCAGCGGCACCTCGCGCGACTCCGACCGGGTCAGGGTCGACGCCGTCGTGGTGGGGCTCCCGCTGGCCGACGACGTCGCGGCGCTGCGGGCCCTGCTGCTGGTCGAGCTGGTCGCCGGCGTCCTGGTGCTCCTCCTGGGCGCGCTGGCGGCCGCCGGGCTGGTGCGGGTCGGGCTGCTCCCGCTGCGCCGGATGACGCGGGCGGCCCGGGCGATCGAGGCCGGCGAGGACGCCGTGGTGCCGCCCGGCGCCCCCGGCACCGAGACCCACGAGGTGGCCACCGCGCTGAACGAGGCGTTCGCGGCCCGGGCGCGCTCGGAGGCCGCCGTCCGCCAGTTCCTCGCCGACGCCTCGCACGAGCTGCGGACGCCCGTGACGGCTCTCGCGGCCTGGGGCGACCTGCACCGCGCCGGCGCCCTGCCCACGCCCGCGGACACCGACGAGGCGCTGGACTCCGTGGGCCGGGAGGCCGACCGGCTGCGGGTGCTGGTGGAGGAGATGCTCGTCCTGGCGCGGATGGACGCCGGGGCCCCGCACACGAGCGAGCCGGTGGACCTGGCCGCGGTCGTCGCGGAGTCGTGCACCGCCCTGGCGGTGCTCGCGGGCACGGACGCAGCGGGCCGCCCGCGGCTCGTCCCACCCGTCGCCGCCGGGCCCGCACCGGTGCTGGGCGACCGGCCCGCCCTGCGGCGAGCCGTCGACAACCTCGTGGTGAACGCGGTGCGGCACGGCCTGGGGAAAGGCGGCGGCCGGGTCGAGGTGGTGCTGGCGCACGACGAGGCGGGCGACGTCGCCGTGCGGGTGCTGGACGACGGCCCCGGGCTGGGTGACGAGCAGCGGACGCTCGCCACCGACCGGTTCTGGCGCGGGGACCCGGGTCGGGCGGGTCGCCCCGGCCCGCAGGACGACGTCGGCGCCGCCCCCTTCTCCACCGGCGGTGCCGCCACCGACGGCGGTGGCAGCGGGCTCGGCCTGGCCATCGTGGCGGAGACCGCGGCACGGCACGGCGGCGTGCTGAGGCTGCTGCCGCGGGAGGAGGGCCCCGGCCTGGCGGCGGAGCTGTCCCTGCCGGGCGCCCCGGGGACCGGAGCCGTCGTCAGCGGATCGTCAGGTGACCGGCAGGACCTCCGCGGTCGGGGCCCGGGTCGCCCCGGAGGCGGAGCCGGTGCGATGGGTCTCGTGTCCACCACTGACGACCGAGAAGCCCCGACCGCCCCGCAGCAGCACCCGGACCCCGGCCCGCCCCCGTGGGGCCGTGCCCGTGTGCGGGCCGCCCGGCTCGTGGGCCGTGCCGCCGACCTGCCGGTCCACCGGCCCCGCTCCGTGCTCGCCGCCTGGCTCGTCCTGGTGGTGGCTCTGCTGGCGGCGGCCGCCACCTGGGGCGGCACCTACACCGACGACATCGACGTGCCCGACAGCCAGGCCGTCGCGGCCGCCGACCTGCTCGCCGAGCACCCGGCCGCGGGCCAGGGGTCGGGCCAGGATTCGGGCCAGGCCGGCGGGTACAGCGCCACCGTCGTCCTGCACGACCCCGACGGCCTGGCCTCCGTCGACGCCGCCGCGCTCGACGCGTTCTCCGCGGACCTGGCGGCGGTGGACGGGGTGTCCTCGGTCAGCGAGCCGCTGGCCCCGGGCACCGTCAGCGACGACGGCACCACCGCCCTGGTCACCCTGCGGCTCCCCGAGAACCCCCGCTCCCTCGACGATGCCGATGTGGACGCGCTCCTGGCGCCGACCGACGACCTGCCGAGCACCGTCGAGGTCTCGTGGGCGGGCGTGCTGGGCGACGTGGTCGAGTCCGCGCAGCACCCCGGCGGCCACCGGCTGCCCGAGATGATCGGGCTGGGCGTGGCGCTGCTGGTCCTGCTGCTGGCGTTCGGCTCGGTGCTCGGCGCGCTGCTGCCCCTGGCCTCGGCGGTGCTGGGCGCGCTGGCCGGGTCCGCGCTCCTGCTGCTCCTGGCCGCGGTGCTGACCCTGGGCACCTCCGCGCCGACGCTCGCGCTCATGATCGGGCTCGGCTGCGGCATCGACTACGCGCTGTTCCTGCTCACCCGCGCCCGGCAGCGGCTGCTCGAGGGCGCCGAGCCGGCCGCCGCCGTCCGCGACGCCCAGCGCAGCGCCGGGCACTCGGTGCTGGTGGCCGCCGGCACCGTCGCCGTGGCCCTGCTGGGCCTCTACGTGAGCGGCGTCGACTTCGTCGGACGGCTGGGCCTGGCCGCCGTCGTCACGCTGGCCACGGCCGCGCTGGCGGCCGTCACCGTGGTGCCGGCCGCGACCGTGCTGCTCGGGCGGCGGATCGACCGGCTGCGCGTGCGGCGGCCCGTGGCGGAGGGGCCGACCAGCCAGGAGGACGCCCAGGAGGGTGGCCGGGACCGCTGGGCCTCGTTCGCCCGTGCCGTGGCCCGGCGCCCGGTGGCGGTCACCGTGCTGGGCGTGCTCCTGCTCGGGGTGCTGGCCGTGCCGCTGGCCTCCATCCGGCTCGGGCACGTGGACGAGGGGGCCGACCCCGTCGGCACCACGACCCGCACGGCCTACGACCGCACCGTCGAGGGGTTCGGCCCGGGCGCGCCCGCCTCCGTCACCGCCGTGCTCGACCTGCGCGAGGTCCCCGAGGCCGCCAGGGCCGAGGCGATGACCGAGGCCGCGACCCTCGTGGGGGACACCGACGGGGTCGCGTCCGTGACCGCCTTCGTCGCCTCCGCCGACGGCGAGGTCGCGACCGCCACCGTCGTGCCCGACACCGAGCCGCAGGACGCCGGCACCACCGACACCGTGCACCGGCTCCTCGGCGAGACCGGTGACGCCGTCGAGGAGGCCACCGGCGCCCCGCTGATGATGACGGGCCAGACCGTCGGCCAGGTGGAGATGGGGGACCGGCTCACCGACCGGCTGCCGCTCATCGTGGCCTTCGTGGTGGGTGCCGCGTTCGTGCTGCTGACGGTCACCTTCCGCAGCCCCGTCGTCGCGCTCAAGGCTGCGGTGATGAACCTGATCTCCATCGGCGCCTCCTACGGCGTCGTGGTGGCCGTCTTCCAGTGGCAGTGGGGCTCGCAGCTCTTCGGCCTGGACGAGGCGGTGCCGGTGGAGTCCTTCGTGCCGATGATGATGTTCGCGATCGTCTTCGGGCTGTCGATGGACTACGAGGTCTTCCTGCTCAGCCGGGTGCGGGAGGAGCACCTGGCCGGGCGTGGCACCACCGACGCGGTGGCCACCGGGCTCTCGGCCACCGCCCGGGTCATCACGGCGGCGGCCGCGATCATGGTCAGCGTGTTCGGGGCGTTCGCGTTCACCGGGGACGTGGTGGTCACGATGCTCGCGGTCGGGCTCGCCGTCGCCGTGCTGGTCGACGCGACCGTCGTGCGGCTGCTGCTGGTGCCGGCCACGATGGTGCTGCTGCGGGAGGCGAACTGGTGGCAGCCGCGGTGGCTGCGCCGGGTGCTGCCCGGCTGAGACCGCCGGGCTGGGACCGCCCGGCTGAGACCGCCGGGCCGGGCCGGAGGGGGCCTCAGGCGTCGGCGGGGGCGCCCCCGGCCAGCTCGCGGGCCAGACCCTCGAGACCGGTGAGCAGCCAGTCGTAGACCTCGACGCGGTTGATGGCCTCCAGCAGCATCGGCGGCGGCACGACCAGCACGACGTGCTCGGGCTCCTCGACGTTCGGCCACAGGGTGGGGGTGGGCTCGTCGAAGCCCTCCATCACCGCCAGGTGCAGCTGCGGTGCGGCCGTGGGCCAGTCCTGGTGGCGCGCCAGCGCCCGGTCGAAGGCCGGGTCGGAGGCGGGCACGGGTCCGAACGCCGGGTCCGGCCCGATGCCCAGGGCGCCGGTCACCTCGGCGACGTTCTCGTCGTAGGCGGTCTCGACGTCGTCGGGGGAGGTCAGGTGCAGCCACTGGAAGGTCACGGGCGGCGTGGCGGGCAGGCCGAACGCCTCGTCCTCGCCCTCGACGGGGGCGACCACGAGCAGGGCCTCCGCCTCGTCCCACGACCAGCGCTCGGGGTCGAGCGGCTCGCCGGCGGCCAGGGTCGCCTCGTAGGTCTCGCGGCCGGCGGCGATCACCGCGGCGGCCAGCCACTCGGCGGTGTCGCCGGTGTGGGTGCCGGGCACGTCGCAGGCGCGCAGCAGCTCCTCGACGAGCACCTCCACCCGCTCGGCGAACGCCTCGGCCTCGGCCGTGCTCAACCGCTCGACCAGGTCCTCCACGGTGCCGTCGTCCGCGACGCCGCCGAGGGAGTCGACGTGGGCCCAGAACTCCTCGGGGGTCACGGCCGGGCCTCCTCGTCGGTGGTGCTCTGGTCGGTGGTGCTCTGGTCGGTGGTGCTCTGGTCGGTGGTGGTCTGGTCGGTGCCCCGCTCGCCCCCGGGCACCCACAGCACGTCGCCCTGTGCGCGGTTGGCGTGCCGGGCGAGGATGAACAGCAGGTCCGAGAGGCGGTTGAGGTAGGTGACGGCGAGGAGGTTCATGGACGCGCCGTGCTCCTCGACCGCGGCCCAGGCCGCGCGCTCGGCACGCCGGGCCACGGTGCGGGCCACGTGCAGGTGCGCGGCGCCGGGGGTGCCGCCGGAGAGGATGAACGAGCGCAGGGTCGGCAGGTCGGCGTTGTAGGTGTCGCACCAGCCCTCGAGCCGGTCGACGTAGGCCTGCTCCACGCGCAGCGGCGGGAACTCCGGGTCGGGCACCACCGGCGTGCACAGGTCGGCGCCGACGTCGAAGAGGTCGTTCTGCACGTGCGTGAGCACGGCCACCACGTCGTCCTCCAGACCGCCGCAGGCCACCGCGAGCCCGACGGTCGCGTTCGTCTCGTCGACGTCGGCGTAGGCGTGCAGGCGGCTGTCGTTCTTGGTGGTCTCGCTCATGTCGCCGAGGCGGGTGCGGCCGCCGTCGCCGGTACGGGTGTAGATGCGGGTGAGGTTGACCATGCCTCGCAGCGTAGTGGCAGGTCGGTGGCCCCGCGCACGCCCCGCGGGGCGCTCCGCGAGCGCGCCTCGGCCCCGTCGGCCACAGCCTCGCGACGGGCCCGGGAGAGGCGGGGGAGAGGGACACGGAGAAAAGTCCGGCTCCGGGTGCAACCCCTGGCCCTGCTCGCGCGTCACAGTAGGTAAAGAACCACGTGACGGGCCCTCGGGGGCCCGCGCACCGGAGAGGCTGGCTCATGGAGATCGAGGCGGACGGGAGCACCCTGCGCCTGCACGGCGACTGCGTCGCGCAGACGACCGAGGTCGTGCGCGAGGCGCTGTACGCGCACCTGGAGGAGCACCCGCGGGCGACCGTCGACCTGGCCGACGTGGAGGTCGTGGACCTGACGAGCCTGCGGATGATCGCCGCCGCGAGCCGTCGCGCCCACCTCGAGGGCCGCCGCCTGGCGCTGCGGGGGTGCCGCCCCTCCGTGCGTCGCCTGCTGGCCGTCTCGCGGCTGAACCGGGTCGTGGAGGTCGAGCGGCAGCCGGTCTCCGCCTGAGCCGGACCCCCGCCCGGCCCCGCAGCTCCACGGTGCTGGGCGTCCGGCATCCGAGCGCCCGCGTCCGATCGTCAAGGCCCCGGACGCGTGTGACGTGCCACACGGAACCGGGTTACCGGCGCGTACGGGTCGGCCTACGCTCCCCTGCATGAGCGAGCAGCAGCAGTCGCCGGAGCAGGGTCGCCCGGCGAGCGACCGTCCCGAGCGCGACCGCCCCTGGGTGATGCGCACCTACGCGGGCCACTCCACCGCGGCGGCCTCGAACGCGCTGTTCCGCACGAACCTCTCGAAGGGCCAGACCGGCCTGTCGGTGGCGTTCGACCTGCCGACCCAGACCGGGTACGACCCGGACTCGTCGCTGGCGCGTGGCGAGGTCGGCAAGGTCGGCGTCCCGGTGCCGCACCTGGGGGAGATGCGCCGGCTCTTCGCCGGCATCCCGCTCGCGGAGATGAACACGTCGATGACGATCAACGCCACGGCCATGTGGTTGCTGGCGCTGTACCAGGTGGTGGCCGAGGAGCAGGCCGGCGTCCCGGACGGTCAGGCCGACCCCGCCGAGGTGGCCGCCCGGCTGGCGGGCACCACGCAGAACGACATCATCAAGGAGTACCTCTCCCGGGGCACCTACGTGTTCGGGCCGGAGGCGTCGCTGCGACTGACCGCGGACGTCATCGCCTACACGGTCAATGCCGTGCCGAAGTGGAACCCGATCAACATCTGCAGCTACCACCTGCAGGAGGCGGGCGCGACGCCCACCCAGGAGCTGGCCTACGCGCTGTGCACGGCGATCGCGGTGCTCGACCGCGTCCGCGACTCCGGGCAGGTGGCGCCCGAGGACTTCGGCCGGGTCGTCGGACGCATCTCCTTCTTCGTCAACGCGGGCGTCCGCTTCGTCGAGGAGATGTGCAAGATGCGCGCCTTCGTCCAGCTGTGGGACGAGATCACCCGCGAGCGCTACGGCGTCGAGGACGCGAAGATGCGGCGCTTCCGCTACGGCGTCCAGGTCAACTCCCTCGGGCTGACCGAGGCGCAGCCGGAGAACAACGTCCAGCGGATCGTGCTGGAGATGCTGGGCGTCACCCTCAGCAAGGACGCCCGTGCCCGCGCCGTGCAGCTGCCGGCCTGGAACGAGGCGCTCGGGCTGCCGCGCCCGTGGGACCAGCAGTGGTCGCTGCGCCTGCAGCAGGTGCTCGCCTACGAGTCCGACCTGCTCGAGCACGAGGACCTCTTCGCCGGCAGCCACGTCGTCGAGGCCAAGGTCGCGGCCCTCGTCGAGGGGGCCCGCGCCGAGATGGACCGCGTGCAGGCCATGGGCGGCGCGATCGCCGCCGTGGAGTCCGGCTACATGAAGTCCGAGCTGGTCTCGGCGCACGCCGCGCGCCGCGCCCGGATCGAGTCCGGCGACGAGGTCGTCGTGGGCGTCAACCGCTTCACCAGCACCGAGCCGTCGCCGCTCACGGCCGACCTGGACGCCGCGATCCAGACTGCCGACCCCGCGGCCGAGGCCGCGGCGCTGGAGTCCGTGCGCGCCTGGAAGGAGCAGCGAGACGAGGCGGGCGTGACAGAGGCCCTCGCCGCACTGGCGGCGGCCGCCAAGACCGACGAGAACCTGATGACCGCCACCCTCGCGGCCGCCCGGGCCGGCGCGACCACGGGGGAGTGGGCCCAGGCTTTGCGTGAGGTGTTCGGCGAGTTCCGTGCCCCCACCGGCGTGGCCGGGGCCGTGGGCGCCGCGGCCGCGGGCACCGAGCTGACCGCGGTCCGCGAGCGGGTGCAGGCCACCGGGGAGGAGGTCGGCGGACCGGGCGCCCGGCTGCGGCTGCTGGTCGGCAAGCCGGGCCTCGACGGCCACTCCAACGGTGCCGAGCAGGTCGCCGTGCGGGCCCGCGACGCCGGGTTCGAGGTGATCTACCAGGGCATCCGGCTCACGCCCGAGCAGATCGTCGCCGCCGCCGTGGCCGAGGACGTGCACTGCGTCGGCCTCTCGATCCTCTCCGGCTCCCACATGGAGCTGGTGCCGGCCGTGCTCGAGGGGCTGCACGCGGCCGGTGCCGACGACGTGCCGGTCGTGGTCGGCGGGATCATCCCAGACTCCGACGCCCGAGCGCTGCTCGAGCGGGGCGTGGCGGCCGTGTACACGCCCAAGGACTTCGGCCTGACCGAGATCATGGGTGGCATCGTCGAGGTCGTCCGCGCCGCGCAGGGCCTGGACCCACGTCCCTGACCGTCGTGGCGCGGCCGTCTCGTGTGAGGAACCCATGAGATCCGCAGATGAGGTGAGGCATACCTTCCTTCTTCTTGCTACCGTCGTGGCGTGAGCAAGAAGAAGGGCAAGAAGAGCGGCAAGGCCTGCGTGCCGAAGCTCAAGTGCTGCGAGTCGAAGTCCAAGTGCGGCCGCTGCCCGCTGCGCATGCTCAAGGAGGGCACGCTGCCGGACGGCTACACGGTCAAGCGCCGCAAGCTCGTGCGCCTGGACGGGGGCACCTTCTCCAAGAAGGACCTCACGCGCGCGGCCTGAGGCTCCTCGCCTAGGCTCGTCCCACCCCCGCGGGTGAGGAGCCGCCCTCCCCGCGACACCCGCACCGAAGGAGCCGGCCGTGGTCGCCGCACGTTTCGCAGACGCCCTGAACACCCAGATCGCGCACGAGCTCGCCGCCCACCACCAGTACCTGGCGTGCGCGGTGCACTACGACTCCCAGACGATGCCCCGCATGGCGGCGTTCTTCTACGCCCAGGCGCTCGAGGAGCGCGAGCACGCCATGATGATGGTGCAGTACCTGCTCGACACCGACGCCGAGGTGCGCATCCCCGGCACCGAGGCCCCGATCACCACCTTCGACGACGTGGTGGCGCCCGTCGCGCTCGCGCTCGAGCAGGAGAAGCGGGTCACCGAGCAGATCAACGGCCTCATGCGGATCGCCCGCGAGGAGATGGACTTCGCCAGCGACCAGTTCATGGCCTGGTTCGTGAAGGAGCAGGTCGAGGAGGTCTCCTCCATGTCCGACCTGCTCGCCGTCTGCATGCGCAACGCCGACGACGTGGACGAGATCGAGGAGTGGGTGACCCGCGAGGGCGGGAGCGAGGGCGAGGACCCGACCGCCCCGCCGGCCGCCGGCGCCTGAGCCGCGTCGCGGCACGGAGGGGGAGCGGACGTGGGGCGCGTGCTCGTCGTGGGCGCCGGCGTCATCGGGCTGAGCGCGGGGGTGCGGCTCCTCGAGGCCGGGCACCGCGTCGACGTCCTGGCCCGGGACCTGCCCGCGGAGACGACCTCCGCGGTGGCCGCGGCCATCTGGTACCCCTACCTCGCCGAGCCGCGTGAGCGGGTGGGGGCCTGGGCTGCCACGACGTTCGCCGAGCTCACGGCCCTCGCCGACGTCGAGGACGCCGGCGTGCGACTCCTCGCGGGTCGCGAGCTGCGCCGGGTCGGCGGCGAGGAGCCGTGGTGGCGTGCCGCCGTCCCGGACGTCGGTCGCACCGACGACGTGCCCCGCGGGTACGCCGAGGCCTGGACGCTGACCGTGCCCGTCGCCGACATGAGCGTCTACCTGGCCTGGCTGCGTGGCCGCTTCCTCGCCCTGGGCGGCACCCTCACCCGGCACGCCCTCACGGTGCTGCCCACCGCGCCCGAGGGCGGTGCCGTGGTGGACGCCTCCGGGATCGGTGCCCGGCTCCTCGCCGGCGATGACAGCGTGGGGCCGGTCCGCGGGCAGGTCTTCCGGGTGCACGCACCCGACGTCGACTCCTGGACCCTGGACGGCGAGGGGCCCACCTACGTGGTGCCGCGCGTGCACGACGTGGTGGTCGGTGGCACCGAGGAGCCCGGCGACTGGGACCGCACGGTCCGGGCCGGCACGGCCGAGGACATCTGGCGGCGCGCCCTCGCCGTCGAGCCGCGACTGGCCGGCGCCCGCGTGCTCGCCCAGCGCGTCGGCCTGCGGCCGCGTCGCCCGCAGGTGCGGCTCGAGCGGGTGGGACGCACCGTCCACTGCTACGGCCACGGCGGTGCCGGCGTCACGTTGTCGTGGGGCTGCGCCGACGAGGTCAGGGTGCTGGTGGACGAGGCGCTGGCCGGCTGAGGGCCCTGCTGGGGCCTGGTGCACGAAAAGATACCGGACGGGGTATTCCAACCCGGTGAACGGATCGCCGGGATGAGGCAATAATGTGCCCCTATGTCTGGTGGTTTCTCGGGATCCGCCGGCCACGAGGAAGACCCCGTGCCCGGCACGTGGGCGCCCGCGGGTGCGCACGGGGACGGCGCGCGCCCTCCCGGCCCGCTCCACCGCGTCCCGGAGCCGGAGCCCGACGACCGTCTGCCGGCCCCGTCCGACACCGCCTCCTTCTGGCGCATGCTGGCGCAGGCCACCCCCGACGCCCTCTGCGTCCTGGACCGCGACGGCCGCGTGGCCGAGCTCAACGACCTGGCTCTCGCGATCCTCGGGTGCGCGGCCGAGGACGTCGTGGGCACCGCGCTCTCGCCGCTCCTGGACCCGCCGCTCGGCCTCCCCTCGGACCCGGTCCCGACCGTGCGGCCCGACGGTGAGGCGCGCGAGGCCGTGCTGCGCCGTCCCGGCGGCGAGGAGCGGCACGTGCGCGTGGTCCTCAGCGAGCCGCCCTCCGGCCTGGCGCCGGGCGTCGTCCTCGTGGGCCTGCGGGACGTCACCGAGGAGCGGGTCCTGCACGACCGGGCCGACCGCCTGCGCGACGACCTGGTGGCCACGGTCTCCCACGAGCTGCGCACCCCGCTGACCTCGATCATCGGCTACGTCGAGCTGCTGCGCGACGTGGAGTCCGAGCGGCTCGGGGCGCGCGCGGCCTCCATGCTCGAGGTGATCGCCCGCAACGCGCAGCGCGAGCTGCGGCTGGTCAACGACCTGCTCGACCTCACCTCGCTCCAGGCGGGGGTCTCCAGCGCGGCGATGCGACACGTGCCGGTGGCAGACCTGGTGCGCCGCTGCGCCGAGGGCCTGCGGATCGCCGTGCGGCAGCACGGGCTGCGGCTGCTCGTGGAGATCGAGGACGAGGCCGTCGTCCGTGGTGACGCGCAGCGGCTGGAGCAGGTGCTCGACAACCTCGTCACCAACGCCGTGAAGTTCACCCCGCCCGGAGGCACGGTGCGGGTCGTGGCCCGGGTGGAGCAGGACGAGGCGGTGCTGCTCGTCGCGGACACCGGCGAGGGGATCGCCGCCCACGACCTGCCCCGGGTGTGCGACCGGCTCTACCGGGGCGAGAACGCCGTCCGCTCGGCCGCGCAGGGCGCGGGCCTCGGGCTCAGCATCGCCCGCGCCGTGGTGAGCACCCACGGCGGGCGGCTGGAGATCGACAGCGAGGTCGGGGCGGGCACCTGCGTCACGGTGCGGCTCCCGCTCGACGAGGCCCGCTAGGGTCCGCCGGGGCCAGCCGGCCCGGCTCAGGCAGGCAGGCTCAGGCGGGCGGTGCGCTCACCGGACGGACCTCGACGACCGCGCCGGGCGTGATCGGCCCGTACAGGTGCGGGAACGTCTCGGTGCCGCCGGGCACGGCCGGCTCCTCCACCAGCGGTGCGGCCAGGAGGTCGGTGTCGACCACGAGCAGCACCAGCGGGTCGGTGACGCCGGCGTAGAACCGCGCGAGCACGCCCGCGACCTGCTCGGGCCGGGCCGCGTGCAGGAAGCCCTCCTCGGCGAGGGTGCGGCCGCGGGTGGACGTCGTGTACTCGCCGGACGCCTGGGCGGCCTCCCAGTCGGCGACGGTGGCGACGTGGTGGACGATCATCGCGCGCCCTCGCTGCTCAGAAGAGCCGGCTCTCCGGGTCGTCGAGACCCCGGAGCGCGTCGTAGTCGACCAGCGCGCAGGTGATGCCGCGGTCCTCGGCGAGCACGCGGGCCTGCGGCTTGATCAGCTGCGCGGCGAACATCCCCTGCACGGGGCCCTTCGCGGTGAGCAGCGGGTCGCGGTTGAGCAGCTCGAGGTAGCGGGTGAGCTGCTCGACGCCGTCGATCTCGCCGCGGCGCTTGATCTCGACCGCGACGGTGCGCCCGTCGGCGTCCCGGCAGAGCAGGTCGACGGGGCCGATGGCGGTGGGGAACTCGCGGCGCACGAGCGTGAGCCCGGGGGCGAGGGTGGCCGGGTGGTCGGCCAGCAGCTCCTGGAGGTGCTTCTCGACGCCGTCCTTCTGGAGCCCGGGGTCGACGCCGAGGTCGTGGCTGGAGTCGTGCAGCACCTCGGCGAGCAGGATGCGCAGGGTGTCGTCGGTCTTGGGGCTCGTGACGACCCACTCGGGGGTGCCCTCGTCGGTGGTGCCCTCGACGACGGTGCACGGCGGGCTCATCCAGTTCAGCGGCTTGTAGGAGCCGCCGTCGGAGTGCACCAGCACGGAGCCGTCGGCCTTGATCATCAGGACGCGGGTGGCGAGCGGGAGGTGGGCGGTCAGCCGGCCGGCGTAGTCGACCTGGCAGCGCGCGACGACGAGTCTCACGCCGCGCAAATGTACGGGTCGGGTGGTGGCACATGCCCGGAGGGGTGAAGCGGGGTGGGTGAGGCCTCCGGGAGTCTGGCTGCGCATGACGCTCTCGGCACTCACGCCCCTTGCTGCGGAAGGCGGGGCCATCGCCTCCCTCGAGGACGGCATCAACACCGTCTTCGAGCCGATCGCCACGTTCGCGACCGACGTCGTGTTCTGGGAGGTCCCGCTCGGGGACTACTCCTTCCCGCTCATCGTCTTCTGGCTGGTGGTCGCGGCCGCCGTCTTCACCGTCTACTTCAAGGGCATCCAGTTCCGGTCGATGCCCATCTCCTGGGCGCTGGTCCGGGGTCGCTACTCCCGGGAGTCCGACCCGGGGGAGGTGACCCACTTCCAGGCCCTCGCCTCGGCCGTCTCCGGCACCGTCGGGCTCGGCAACATCGCCGGTGTGGCGGTCGCGGTCACGGTCGGTGGCCCCGGTGCGACCTTCTGGATGATCCTGGCCGGCCTCCTCGGCATGTGCACCAAGTTCGTCGAGTGCACCCTCGGCGTGAAGTACCGCGAGGTGCACGAGGACGGCACCGTCACCGGCGGTCCGTTCAAGTACCTGCCGATGGCCTTCAACCGCTTCGGGTCGCTGGCCTCGAAGATCGGTGTCGGCATCTTCGCCGTCGCCCTGATCCTGTTCGGTGCGCTCGGCGGCAACGCGTTCCAGGCCAACCAGACCTACGCGCAGGCCAAGGAGATCACCGGCGGTGACGACGGCTGGCTCGGCTCGGCCGGCGCCTCGCTCGGGTTCGGCGTGCTGCTGGCCCTCGGCGTCGGCCTGGTGATCCTCGGTGGTGTCACCTCGATCGCCAAGGTCACCTCCAAGCTGGTGCCGTTCATGGCCGGCATCTACGTGCTCGCCTGCCTGGCCGTCATCGTCGGCAACCTCGGCGCCGTGCCCGGCGCCGTCGGCACCATCATCTCCTCCGCCTTCAGCCCCGACGGTGTCACCGGCGGTGCCATCGGCGTGCTGATCATCGGCTTCCAGCGCGCCGCGTTCTCCAACGAGGCGGGCGTGGGCTCCGCGCCGATCGTGCACTCCGCGGTGAAGACCAAGCACCCCGTCTCCGAGGGCTTCGTCGCCCTGCTGGAGCCGTTCATCGACACCGTCGTCATCTGCACCATGACCGCCCTGACGATCGTCATCGCCGACGTCCCGTCCTACTCCGAGCTCCAGGCCGACGCCCAGGCCGGCGGCAGCGTCAGCAGCGACGCCGGCGTGGTGCTGACCTCGCGCTCGTTCGACTCGTTCCTGCCCGGCTTCGACAACGTCCTGACCCTCGCCGTGGCGCTGTTCGCGTTCTCCACCCTCATCACCTGGAGCTACTACACGCTGAAGGCGTGGACCACGCTCGTGGGCCGCAGCAAGACCAAGGAGAACATCTTCAAGGGCCTGTTCCTGATCTTCACCGTGCTCGGTGCCGTGGTCGACCTGGGCCAGGTCCTCAACTTCGCCGACGCGATGCTCTTCGTCTGCGCCGTGGTCAACCTCCTCGCCTGCTACCTGCTGCTGCCGGTGGTCAAGCGCGAGGTGACCTCGTTCCTCGCCGGGCTGCGCTCCGGCGAGATCGCGGAGGTCCCCAAGGAGGAGCGCGTGGGGTCCTGACAGGCTAGGGGGCATGACCCCGAGCCCGAGCCCGCGGATCCGCCCCGCTCGTCCCTCCGACCTGCGCCGTCTGGCGCACGTCGAGGACAGCGGGGCGGAGCCGTTCCTGGCGCTGTGGGGCGAGGACTGCCCGCCCGCGCTCGTCGGCGCGTCCCCCTCCGGCTTCGACCGGGACGCGGCGCCCGGCACGCTGCTGGTCGCCGACGCCGGCAGTCCGCCCCGCGGGCGCAGCATCGTGGGGTTCGCGCACGTGCTGCACCTCGAGGGCGACGACGGCTACCCGCGCGCGCACCTGGAGCAGCTCTCCGTGCTGCTGCCGGCCTGGGGCAGGCAGGGCATCGGCTCGGCCCTGGTGCGCGCCGCGCTCACCGAGTCGCGCCGCGACGGGTTCGACGAGCTCACCCTGTCCACCTACGCCGAGGTGCCGTGGAACGGCCCGTTCTACGCCCGGCTCGGGTTCGCCGAGGTCCCCGAGGAGCGGCTCCCGGCCTGGCTGCGCCGGATCACCGAGCACGAGCGCTCGCTGCACCTGGAGGAGGTCGGCCACCGGCCGGACGGGGCGGGGCGCCGTGTGGTCATGGCGCGCCCCACGGTCGGGAGCTGACGTCCGCCCTGGTCCCCGGTGGTGTGGACCGCCGGGAAATTTCTCGACGTCGTCGAGACCGCCCGTCCCGCATGTCCGCTGGTGGGACGCCCTGATCCGGTAGTCGGACGAATCCAGGGTCTCACGAGGTGACTCAGGTCACGCGCGAGGCGGGGCCGCGCTGTCATCATCCGGGCCATGAGCAGCGTCGCGAGCACCCCCGGGGCCACCACCGAGACCACCACCCGCACCGTCGACCAGGTCGGCGTCGTCGGCCTCGGCACCATGGGCGCCGGCATCGCCGAGGTATTCGCCCGGCACGGCTTCTCGGTGACCGGCGTCGAGCTCGACGAGGACGGGGTCGCGCGGGGCCGCACGCACCTGGAGACGTCCACCGCCCGGGCGGTCGAGCGCGGCAAGCTGACCGAGGAGGAGCGCGCGGGGCTGCTCGGCCGGATCTCGTTCTCCACCAGCCTCAAGGACCTCGCGCACGCCGACCTCGTGGTCGAGGCCGCCGTGGAGTCCATGGCCACCAAGAAGGCGATCCTCGCCGAGCTCGACGACGTGGTGGCGCCCGAGGCGGTCCTGGCCACCAACACCTCCTCCCTCTCGGTGACCGAGCTCTCCAGCGCCACCCGGCACCCCGGGCGGGTCGTGGGCATGCACTTCTTCAACCCCGCCCCCGTGCAGAAGCTGGTGGAGGTCGTCCGCACCGTCGTCACGCTGCCCGCGGTGCTCGACGACGTCGCCGCGGTGCTGGACCGGATCGGCAAGAGCCCCGTGGTCTGCGGCGACAAGGCGGGCTTCATCGCCAACGCGCTGCTTTTCGGCTACCTCAACCACGCGGTGTCGATGTTCGAGAACCGCTACGCCTCCCGCGAGGACGTCGACGCGGCGATGCGCTTCGGCTGCGGCTACCCGATGGGGCCGCTGGCGCTGCTGGACCTCATCGGCCTCGACACCGCCTACGAGATCCTGGACACGATGTACAAGCAGGGCCGGGACCGGCTGCACGCCCCCGCGCCGATCCTCAAGCAGATGGTCACTGCGGGCCTGCTGGGTCGCAAGAGCGGCCGCGGCTTCTACACCTACGAGGCCCCCGACAGCCCGGTCGTGGTCGCCGACGCCGCCACCCCCAGCGCGGACGACGCCCCGCAGATGCGCCACGACGTCCGCACCGTCGGCGTCGTCGGCACCGGCACCATGGCCGCCGGCATCGTCGAGGTGTTCGCCAAGGCCGGCTACCCCGTGACCTACGTCGGCCGCTCGGAGGAGAAGAACGCAGGCGTGGTCGCCCAGATCACCAAGAACTTCGACCGGCTGATCGCCAAGGGCCGCGCGACCGAGGAGAAGAAGGCCGCGACGCTGGCCCTGCTCACCGCGGCCACCAGCCGGGAGGCCCTGGCCGACGCCGACCTCGTCGTCGAGGCCATCGCCGAGGACCTCGCGGTCAAGACCGCGCTCTTCGCCGACCTCGACCGCATCTGCAAGCCCGGCGCCGTGCTGGCGACCACCACGTCCTCGCTGCCGATCATCGCGTGCGCCCGGGCCACGACCCGGCCGCAGGACGTCGTGGGCATGCACTTCTTCAACCCGGCACCGATCATGAAGCTGGTCGAGGTGGTCTCCACCGTGGCGACCTCGGCGGAGGTCACCGAGACCACGCGGGCGCTGTGCGCGCAGCTGGGCAAGGTGGCCGTCTCCTGCGGCGACCGGGCCGGGTTCATCGTCAACGCGCTGCTGTTCCCCTACCTC
Organism: Nocardioides bruguierae; assembly: GCF_023656415.1. Lineage (GTDB taxonomy): Bacteria > Actinomycetota > Actinomycetes > Propionibacteriales > Nocardioidaceae > Nocardioides > Nocardioides bruguierae. The sequence continues at coordinate 12,251 of NZ_JAMOIL010000002.1, read as the reverse complement.
AACGACGCGGTGAAGATGCTCGAGGCGCACTACGCCGACGCCGACGACATCGACCTGGCGATGAAGGCGGGCTGCGCGCTGCCGATGGGCCCGTTCGAGCTGCTCGACGTGGTTGGCAACGACGTGTCCCTGGCGATCCAGAAGGAGCTGTACCTGGAGTTCCGCGAGCCCGGGTTCGCGCCCGCGCCGCTCCTGGAGCACCTGGTCACGGCCGGCTACCTGGGACGCAAGACCGGCCGGGGCTTCCGGGACCACTCACGACGCTGAGGCCCGCTCAGTCGAGGCAGAACTCGTTGCCCTCGGGGTCGGCCATCACGACGAACCCGTGCGAGCGCGGGCCGGGCTCGTGCCGCTCCAGGCGGGTGGCACCGAGCCCGACCAGCCGCGCGCACTCGGACTCGAGGGCCGCCATCCGCTCCTCGCCCCGCAGGCCGGGGGCGGCCCGGACGTCGAGGTGCATCCGGTTCTTGCCCGACCTCGCCTCCGGCACCTGCTGGAGGAACAGCCGCGGCCCCGAGCCCTGAGGGTCCACGAGCGCGAACGCGCTGTCGTGGGCTGCCTCGGGCACCCCCTGGGCGCGCAGGAAGACCAGCCAGGCGTCCGCCGTCTCCTCGACCCGGGCCGGGTCCGGGGCCTCGCCGGAGCCCGGCACCGGGTCGGCGGCGTAGCCCAGGACCTCGGCCCAGAACAGGCCCAGGCGCCGGGGCGAGGCCGCGTCGAGGGTCACCTGGACGGCACGGACGGGGCGGGGCGTGGTGGTCATGGGTCCACCGTCCCGCGGGTCCCGGCGCGCGTCCAGCGTCGAGCGCCGGTCGGTACTGCCCTCAGCTGCGCCGGGGCTCGGACGCCTCGGGGCCGGGCAGGGCGTTCGGCAGCTGCAGCGAGGCGCGCTCCAGCGCCGCGGCCAGCGAGTCGATCGTCATCGGCTTGGAGACGTAGTCGTCCATGCCGGCAGCCATGAACCGCTCCCGGTCGCCGGAGAGGGCGTTGGCGGTCAGCGCCACCACCCACGGCCGGGGCGTCGGGTCCAGGTCGCGCACCAGGCGCACGGCGCGCACGCCGTCCATCACCGGCATCTGCACGTCCATGAGGATGATGTCGTAGACCTCCTCGGCGACGGCGTCGACGGCCTCCTGGCCGTTGGCGACGATCACGGGGCTGACGCCGAGCCGCTGGAGCATCCGCTTCACGACCTTCTGGTTGACCAGGTCGTCCTCGGCCACCAGCACGCGCAGGCCACCGTGGTGCGGCAGCGTGTCGGGGGAGCGGACGGCCGCGGTCTGCTCCTCCTCCACCACGGCGAGGTCGAGGGTGATCCGCACGGTGGTGCCGTGGCCCAGCTCGGAGTCGAGCTCGATCGTGCCGCCCATGGCCTCGGCCAGGGTCCGGGAGATCGCCAGGCCCAGGCCGCTGCCGCCGTAGGTGCGGGTCGAGGAGACGTCCCCGCGGGCGAAGGAGCGGAACAGCTGGGGGATGCGCCACTTCGGCACGCCGATGCCGGTGTCGGCCACGACGACCTCGAGCTGGCAGCGACCGTCCGCGCGGCCGGTGACGCGGGGGCTGACCCGCACCGAGCCGGTCTCGGTGAACTTCAGGGCGTTGCCGACGACGTTGACGAGGATCTGGCGCACGCGCACGGCGTCGCCGCGCAGCAGCGGCGGGATGCCGGGGTCCGGGTCGAGCCGCAGGTCCAGGCCCTTGCGCTCGGCCTGGGCGACGAACATCGTCGTGGTCTCGTCCAGCACCTCGGCGAGCGAGAACGGGTCGTCGTGGTACTCCATGCGCCCGGCCTCGAGCGCCGAGATGTCGAGGATGTCGTTGACGAGGGCGAGCAGGTGCTGGCCCGACTGCTGCGCCGTCTCGACGTAGTCGCGCTGCTCGACGTTGAGCTCGGTGAGCAGCAGCAGGTCGGTGAGCCCGAGCACCGCGTTGAGGGGGGTGCGGATCTCGTGCGACATGGTCGCGAGGAAGGCGGCCTTGGCCCGGGCCGAGGCCTCGGCGTCCAGGCGTGCCTGCTTGAGAAGGAGCTCGGCCTCGTGCCGCTCGGAGATGTCGGACTGGATGGCGCAGAAGCCGGTGACCGCGCCCTCCTCGTCGAGCACGGGGGAGACGTCCACGGCCATCCAGATCTCCTGGCCGTCGGCGGTGTAGTTGGCCAGCTCGCAGCGGAACTGCTCGCCGTCCTGGAGCTTCTCCTGCAGCGCCCGGACCGTCTCGGGGTCGGTCGCCGGGCCGTGCAGCACGTCCGGCGGGCGCTTGCCGGTGACGTCGGAGTAGGCGTAGCCCATCGTCCGCTCGAAGGCCTCGTTGACCCAGGTGAAGCGGCCGTCGTTGTCGATGGTGAACAGGATCGAGTCCGTCGCCTGCACGATGCGGGCGTACCACATCAGGTCCTCGTTGAGCTGGCTGAGCCGCTCGTGGGCGGCGCTGCGCTGCTGGTGCAGGCGGAACATCAACGCGCCGCCGGCCGCGAGCAGCACGGCAGCGGTGGCGAACGTGCCCGTCAGCCACATGAAGAGGTCCTGGGTGGAGTTCACGAGCTCCTCGTTGTCCGCGTTGGCCTGGGCCGCCTGCTCACGACGGTAGATCTCCCCGAGGGAGACGAGGTCGAAGTACGACTCCTCGAGGACCTCCAAGTCTGCCAGGAGTTGCCTGGTCGCGGCAGGGTCCCGCCGGGCGGGGGGCACGGCCGCGAGCGCCCGGACGTCGGGGAGCAGGTCGCTGCGCCACGCCTGCGCGTCCTGGCGGGCGACCGCGATGAGATCTGCGGCACCGAGCGTGGCCCGGTGGGAGTCCAGGGCGCTCTCCTGGGTCCGCTGGGTGACGAAGGCCGCCTGCCGGCGCAGGGTCGGGCCGTCGGCGCCCGTCACGACGAGCACCTGCAGGCGCAGCACCTCCCGCTGGGTCTGGCCGAGGGTGCGGACGTTCGCCAGCACCAGGTCCTCGGTGGTGTCGACGCGGTCGACGAGTGCCCGCGACTGCTGGGCGACCTCCAGGCCGACCAGGGTGGTCATGGCCAGGACGACGAGGCCCAGCCCCGCGACCACCCAGGCGGCGGGGCGGCGTCCCCGCAGCGGGTGGCTCACGGCGCGCCTCACTCGACGTCGATGGACGCCAGCTGCCAGATCCAGCGCGGGTTGTAGGTGGCGGGGTCGAGGTCGTAGCCGTCGGTGGGGTAGACGAAGCGGGTCGGGCCGTAGCGGGCCACGCTCATCGGCTCGCCGTCCATGGTGGTGGCGAGCATCAGCGGCAGCTCGGCGGCGTCGGAGACGGGCACGTCGACCTTGTAGTCGTTGATCGCGACCGTGTGCATCGTGGTGGCGTCCTCCGGCACGCCGGCCACGGCCAGGACGTCACGGACCAGCGGTCCGGAGAAGGTGACGACCTCGCCGGTGGCCTGCACGTCGTCGACCTCGTAGCTGACGGTGCCGAGGGCGTCCAGGAGCGCGCGGTCGAGCTGGAGCTCCCCGTCGACGTTGGTGACCGTGCCGCCGGTGACGGTGAGCAGGACCTTGCCCGTGGGGGCGGGCACCTCGTCCCCGGCGACGAGCGTCGCGCCGGTGGCCCCGTCCTCCTCGGGGGCGGCCGTCGTGGCGGTCTCGGAGCCGCACGCGGTCAGCCCGACCAGCAGGCCGGCGAGCAGCAGCGCGGGCAGCCCGCCGCGCAGGGCGTGGACGCGCGGGCGCGCGTGCAGGCGCACCCGGGGGCGCCGGGTCGGGGTCGCAGCCGCTGGGGGCATGGCGTGGCTCACGACGACCACGGTGGCCTCGTCACCGGTAGGCAGTGGCAAGCCAGGAGCAAGATTGCGACAAGACGACCCCAGCGGCCCCTCCTCAGGTGCCATCCACGCCTGCCGAGTGTTGACTGTGCACACCGCCCCCGCGCGTCCGGGTCCGGTTGACGCACCGCTCGCACGAGACAGACCTGGAGCCCCGATGACCACCCCCTCCTCCTCCGACACCGCCGGCCCGCTCGTGGACACCGCCGTCCTGGACGACCTGGGGGCGCAGCTCGGGGCCCGTGAGGAGGCCGAGGAGATCCTGGAGATGCTGCTGGACTCCCTCGACGACCGGCTCTCCCAGCTCGTGGCCGCCGAGCGCGACGGCGACGCCGAGGCCCTGCGCCGGGTGGCGCACAGCCTGCGCTCGACCTCGAACCAGATGGGCTCCCTCGTGCTGGCCGAGGCCGCCGGACGCGTCGAGCACGGCGAGGCGGACGCCGCCTCGGTGCTGCCCGTCGCCCGCGCGGCCGAGGCGGAGTGGCACGCCTGGCTGGGGCGATGATCGCGCCGCGCCCGACGAGGGCCGGCCGGTGACGTCGGCCGACCCTAGCCGGGCGCACCGGGGCAGCCGCACGGATCTGGCCGCGAACTGTGCCGGTACTTGTCCGTTCCTTGCGGCAGCCGGGTCAGCCTGGGGGCATGACCACCACGCAGGAGCACCCCGTCCCCGGCGCCGCGCGGGTCGACCCCCTGCCCACCGCGCCGCTGGCCGCCGGGCGTCCGGCGGTCTACGCGCGCCTGGCGATCGTCACCGACCTCGACGCGGTGCGTCGGCGTCGGGCCGCCGAGAAGGCGCTCGCTGAGAGCTCGCCTGCGATGACCGACTCCACCCTGACCGACCCCCTGGCCGGCGCACCGCGCCGGCCCGCCGTCGACGGCTCCGACCCCGAGGTGCTCGTCGCCGACCTCCTGGGCGATGACGGTCTGCCGTCCGTGCCCGGCGTCGCCCGCGAGGACGTGGTCTCCGCCGCCACCGACCTGATCGGCCAGCTCATGGGCGTCGAGGACTGCTGGCTGCAGGCCCCGGGCCGCTTCGCCGAGTCGCTGGCCGCCCAGCTCGACCGTGGCCAGGGCGTGCGCCTGAGCAACCTCAGCCCGAAGGACGGGGCGTGGGGCCCGCTCGGCGGCGGCAGCACCCGCGGCGCAGCCGTCGGCCTGGCCGAGGTCGTCGTGGCCGGCGAGCGCCACCTGCTCGTGGTGTGGAGCCGCGGCCCGCGGGCCTGGACCCCGCGCGACCACCGCCTGCTCGTCTTCTCCGCCGACACGCTCGCGGCGGCGCTGGAACGGATGGTCGCCGGTCAGCGCTCCCCGGCGCAGCGCGCCCGCGCCCAGTTCGACGAGATGCGCCGCGAGCTGCTCACCACGGTCAACCACGAGCTGCGGACGCCGCTGAGCGTCATCCGCGGCGGGGTCGAGCTGCTGGCCGAGGCAGCCGAGGACCACCTCTCCGGCCCGGAGCAGCGGCTCCTGGCCCGCGTCGAGACCTCCGTGGCCCGGCTGCTCGACATCGCGCAGAACGCCTCGCTCATGGCGCGGGGCACGCCCGACCCGCTGCTGGCCGACCTGGCCCGCGCCGACGTCGACGAGGTCGTCACCGACGTCCTGGCGCGTGCCGTGCCGGCCTCCCGCGAGCTCGGCGTGCGCCAGCACACCGCGCCCGGCACCAGCGCACGGATCGCGAGCGACGACCTGCGCGAGATCCTCGACCGCCTCGTCGACAACGCCGTCACGTTCACCCCCGACGGCGGCATGGTCTCGGTCTCGGTGGCCGAGGTCGAGGGCGAGCAGGTCGAGATCGTCGTCGCCGACACGGGCGTCGGCATCCCCGAGGACGAGCAGCACCACGTGGGCGAGCCGTTCTTCCGCTCCCGCACCTCCAGCAGCCTCGAGCACCAGGGCGCCGGGCTCAGCCTGGCGGCCGCCATGGCGATGGCCGCCTCCTGGCAGGGCTCGATCGTGCTCGACAGCGCGCCCGGTGGCGGCACGGAGGCGCGGCTGCGCCTGCCGCGCGGGGCGGCATGTCAGGACTGACCCGGGCGGTGCCCCAGGCCCCCACGGCCGCCCGGAGGGTTCCTCAGAGAGCGGCGGGGTCGAACTTGTAGCCGACGCCGCGCACGGTGCGGATCAGGTCGACGTCGTCGCCGTGCGCGCGCAGCTTGCGGCGCATGTTGCCCATGTGGACGTTCACGACGTGGTCGTCGCCGTCGGAGTAGCCCCAGACGGTCTCCAGCAGCTGGGCGCGGGTGAACACGCGCTTGGGCGCGGAGCTGAGCACCGCCAGCAGGTCGAACTCGATGCGGGTGAGCTCGACGAGCTGCCCGTCCACGCGGACCTCGCGGCCGTCGGCGTCCAGCTCGAGCCGGCCGAAGCTGCGCGCCTGGCCGTCGGTCTGCGGCGCCGCGCGCGGCCGGCGCCGCATCGCCAGGATGCGCGCGGAGAGCTCCAGCGGGGAGTAGGGCTTGGTGACGTAGTCGTCCGCGCCCATCCGGAAGCCGACGACCTTCTCGGCGTCGGCGTCGCGGCCGGTCACCATGATCACGTAGGCGTCGCTGCTCTCGCGCAGCCGGCGGCAGAACTCGAAGCCGTCCATGCCGGGCAGCGTCACGTCGACCAGGTAGAGCTCGAAGGACGAGCCGGGCACCAGGGCGAGGCCGGCCTCCGCGGAGACCGCGTGGGTGACCTCGAAGCCCTCCTGCTCGAGGACCTTGCGGCCCATGCGGGCGAACTCCTCGGTGTCCTCGACGATGAGGGCCTGGGGGCGTGGCATGGACGAAAGACTGCCACGACCTGCGCGTGCGCGCAGTGACTGACGCGGCGTGGACCGCACATTTCCACACCTGTCGCGAAGCCGGGGCGCCCTCCGCCCGCCGGGTAGCCTCGCACCATGGAGCTCCTGGTGGTCCTGCTGGTCGTCGTCGGCGGTGCGATCGCGCTCGCCGTCGGGATCTCCCGCGCGAGCGAGCGCAAGGCCGCCGCGCAGCGCGAGGCGGAGCTGGCGCCGGTGCGTCGCCTCGCGGAGGAGGACGTGACCGCCCTGGGCGTGGAGCTGCAGGAGCTGGACGCCGACCTGGCCGGTGCGCCCCTGGACGCCGGCGCGAACGCCGACTACCAGCGGGCGCTCGACGCCTACGAGTCGGCGAAGGGCTCGGTGGCGGCCATGACGCGGCCCGACGACGTCCGGCACGTCACCGAGATCCTCGAGGACGGCAGGTACGCGATGGCCTGCGTGCGGGCCCGGGTCGCCGGGGAGCCGCTGCCGGTCCGTCGTCCGCCGTGCTTCTTCGACCCCCGCCACGGGCTGTCGGTCACGGACGTGCCGTGGACGCCGCCGGGCGGCAGCCAGCGCGACGTGCCCGCCTGTGCGCTGGACGCCGAGCGGGTCCGCGCGGGTGCCGAGCCGGACAGCCGCAAGGTGATGGTGGGCTCCCAGCGGGTGCCCTACTACCAGGCCGGTCGCGCCTACCAGCCGTACGCGGCCGGCTACTTCGGCGCGTTCACGCCCATGGACTGGATGTTCGCCGGCCTGCTCTTCGGCGGGCTCGGCGGCTTCGACGCGCTCGGTGGCATCGGCGAGGGCATCGGGGACGGCATCGCCGGGCTGGGCGAGGGCATCGGGGACGGCTTCGGCGAGATCGGCGAGGGGATCGGCGACTTCTTCGACGGCTTCGACTTCTAGGTCGCAGGCCGGCCCGGGAGCAGGGTCAGGCGACCCGCGCCTCCACGACGGCGGTGAGGGCCTGGAGCAGGGTCGCGGAGTCGAACGGCTTGCGGATCACGTGGTCGATCCCGGCCTCCAGCGCGGGGCCGTGGTCCGGCATCGCGGTCACCATCAGCAGCGGCAGGCGCTGCCAGCGCTCGTCCCCGCGCACCGCGGTCGCCAGGCCGATCCCGTCCAGCCGCGGCATCGACCAGTCGAGGACGACGGCCTCGACGGCACCGTCGGCGGCCAGGACGTCCAGGGCCTCGAGGCCGTCGCCGGCGGTCACCACGTCGTGCCCGCCCTGGCGACGCAGGAACAGGCTGATGAGCAGGACGAGGTCGGGGTCGTCGTCGACGACGAGGACGCGCACGGTTCCTCCTGGGGGAGCGGGCGGGACCGGACGGTCGTCGTGGTCCCAGGGTTCAGCGGTGGTGCTAGGTGTTGCCGGGTGGTGCTGCCGGGCGGGTGGTGGCCCTGTCCTCAGAGTCCCACACCCGCGGGCGGGTCGCACCCGCCTGGTCGGAACCTTGACCTTGCGGCACGGCGGTCCCAGGAGCAGAACGAGCGGGCACGGCGGAGGTCACGCCTGTCGGCGACGGCCTGGCGGGGCTACCGTCACGCCCATGGGCGGACGCAGCGTGCGGGCGGGGTGGACGCCGGGGTGGACGGCGGGGATCGTGACGCTCCTGCTGCTGGCGGGCTGCTCGGTGCCGTCGGGCCACGAGGCCCGGTCCGCCGGGGCGTCCGATGCCGTGCCATCGGGTGCCGCCGCAACGGCCGGGGCCACGGCGGGGGACTCCCCGACGCGGGCCCCGCGGCTGCCGGCGGACGAGGACGTGGACTACCAGCTCGGCGGCGCCGCCGAGCCGGACGACTCCGTGGGCATCGTGGTGCGGGACCGGACGGAGGACCCGGCGGGGCTCTACGACGTCTGCTACGTCAACGGCTTCCAGACCCAGCCCGACCAGCGCCGGTTCTGGCGCCAGCGCTGGCGCCTGGTGCTCACCGACGCCGACGGCGACCCCGTGGTCGACGAGGGGTGGGGCGAGTGGCTGCTCGACATCCGCACCCCGCGGCGACGAGCGCGGCTGGCGCGGATCATGGCCGGCTGGACGCAGGGCTGCGCGGACGACGGCTACGAGGCGGTCGAGTACGACAACCTGGACTCCTTCACGCGCAGCCGTGGCCTCCTGAGCCCGCGGGACGCCCGGGCCTACGCGCGGCTGCTGGCGCGCGGGGCGCACGCGGCCGGCCTCCGCGCCGCGCAGAAGAACCGCGCCGGCTGGGACGGCACGTCGGTCCGCCTCGACCTCGCGGTGGCCGAGGAGTGCGGTCGCTACCGCGAGTGCGGGAGCTACCGACGCCACTACGGCCGCCAGGTGCTGATGGTGGAGTACCGCCGCCGCGACTTCCGACGCACGTGCCGCACGCAGGGCGCCGCGGTGCCGGTGGTGCTGCGGGACCGGGCGCTGAGCGTCGACGGGGTGCGGGCCTACTGCTGAGCCCCCCCGCGTCCCCGCGAGCCGCCTCAGGCGTCCGCGGCCTGGCGTGCCCGGTAGGCGGCGACGGCGTTGCGGTTGCCGCACGTCGTCGAGCAGAAGCGCTTGGACCGGTTGCGCGAGAGGTCCAGGACGAGGGCCTCGCACTCGTCGTCGGCGCAGATGCCGAAGCGGGACATGTCGTCGGTGCGGATGACGTCGATCATCGCCATCGCCGTCTCGACGCCGATGCGCTCGGCGAGGGCCGCGTCGGGGGCGACGGCGTGGACGTGCCAGTCGTAGGGGTCGTGCCGCACCAGCTGCGGGGTGGCCCCGGCCTCGTGCAGCATCTGGTTCACGGTCTCCACCGCCTCGTCCCGGGGTGCGAGGAAGAGGGCGCGCAGGCGGCTGCGCAGCGCGCGGACCTCCTCCAGCTCTGCCAGGGTGCGCTCGTGCCGGCCGGTGTACTCCCACGCGGCGAAGAAGGCGTCCAGGGACGCGACGGTGCTCAGCGCGTCCGGCTCCTCCTCGGCGGTGTTGACGAGCCAGACCGCGGACTGCAGGGCCATCTCGGTGTCATGGGCGAATACCACTTTGACAACTTACCAAAGCAGCCCTAGCGTCATGTCCCATGACGACGATGACTCATGACAGCGCCGCCGTGCGCCGTCCCTCCTCGCGGGTCCGCTCCGGTCTCATGCTCGCCCTGGTCTCCTCCGCCTCCTTCGGCTTGTCCGGTGCCCTCGCCCGGGGCCTGCTGGACGCCGGGTGGACGCCGGGCGCGGCCGTGCTCGCGCGCATCGCGATCGCTGCCCTCGTCGTCACCCCGCTCGGCCTGCGGGACCTGGCCGGGCGCTGGCACCTGCTGGCCCGCAACAGCGGCGTGGTCGTCGTCTACGGCCTGCTCGCGGTCGCCGGCGCGCAGTTCTGCTACTTCTCCGCGGTCCAGCACATGCAGGTCGGCCCCGCGCTGCTGATCGAGTACACCGCCCCGGCCGTCGTCGTGCTGTGGCTGTGGCTGCGCCAGGGCCAGCGACCGGGCCGCGTGACCGTGCTCGGCGCCGCGCTCGCCACGGCCGGGCTCGTGCTCGTGCTGGACCTGTTCTCCGGGGCCGACGTCAGCCTGCTCGGCGTCGCCTGGGCGCTCGGCGCCATGATCGGGGCCGCCACCTACTTCATCCTCAACGCGGACGAGAGCAACGGCCTCCCGCCGCTGACCCTCGCCGCCGGCGGCCTCGTCGTCGCCACCCTCGTGCTGGGCGCCCTGGGTGCCGTCGGCGTGCTGCCGATGGCGGGCTCGCTGGACGCGGTGGACTACGGCACCGTGGCCGGCTCGGTCTCGGTGCCGTGGTGGCTGCCGCTGGCCCTGCTCGGCGTCGTGACCGCCGGCGTCGCCTACACGACGGGCATCGCCGCCGGCCGGCGGCTCGGCTCGCGGCTGGCCTCCTTCGTCTCCCTGACCGAGGTGCTCACCGCCGTCGTGTTCGCCTGGCTGCTGCTGGCGGAGCTGCCCGGCCTCGTCCAGCTGCTCGGCGGCGTGCTGGTGCTCGCCGGCGTGGTGGCCGTGAAGCTGGGGGAGGACCGCTCCGTCACCAGCGCCACGGAGCGCCCCGAGCCCGTCCCCGCCTGACACGCCACCCGGGCGGGCGCCCCGCGTCCGGGTCCGGCCCCCTAGGGTCGGTGCATGCCTGTGGACGTGCGCCCCTACGAGGAGTCCACTCGCGCCGATGCCGACGGCATCGCCCGCCTGTCGCGGCTGGTGCAGTGGCCCTCGCTGGTCGACGCCGAGGTCGTGCACCGGGTGTGCACCGCACCCGGGTCTGTGGCCTACGTGGCCGACGACGGCGGTGAGGTGGTCGGCTGGGCCCAGGCCGTCGGCGACGGCGTGCTCCAGAGCCACCTCTCGTTCGTCGCCGTGCACCCCGACCACCGACGCCGGGGCATCGGCCGCCTCCTCGTCGTCGCCACCTTCCAGGCCACCGCGACCCTGCGGATGGACCTCGTCACCCAGGGGGCCGAGGCGTTCTACGGCTCCTTCGGGCACAAGGCGATGAGCGGCTTCCGCCTCTACCCGGGCGCGTGAGCGTGCAACTCCCGCGGCCTCCGGCGCGTCGTAGGGGCATGAGCCTCCGCCCTGCCCGTCCTGTCGCCCGACGGCTGCCCGCCCTGCTGGGCCTGCTGCTCCTGGGGGCGGCGGCCGCCTGCACGACCGCAGACGCCCCCGAGCCTGCGCCCACCACGTCCGCGGCGAGTCCCTCCGAGCCTGTCTCGGAGGTGGCCGCCGACGGGTCGCCGGTGCGGGGCTGGCGCACCGAGGTCTGGCGTGAGGTCGCGGTCTCGGTGCCGGCGGCGTGGGGGAGCGGCGTCGCGCCCGTCGCGCTCGACGACGGCCTCGCGACCTGCGGGGACGCACCCGACCAGGGCGGCTGGGTCGGACGCCCCGTCCAGGTCTCGGACCTGTGCACCCCCCTCGACGGCGCGCCGGTGCCGACGCAGCCGTCGGTCTGGCTCGGCGCGGACCTGGAGCCCGGCACCACCGACCTGGGGGACGGCTGGGTGCGTCGGACGGTGGCCGTGCTGGGCACCACGGTCACGGTGACCAGCGACGACGAGGCGGTGCGCGCGCGGGTGCTGGGGAGCCTGCGCCCGCAGCGACTGTGCCCGACCACGATGGACGTGCTGCCGCGGACCTCCTACGCCTGGACGGTCGAGGGCCCGGGCTCGCTGCGCCGCTCCTGGCTGTGCGCCTACCGCGCCGGGCAGGACGGGCAGGACGGGCAGGACTGGCAGGACGGGCAGGCGGGCGGCGCCTACCTCGCCCTGGCCCGGGCAGGGGTGTCCGACCGGGTCCTGGAGCGCGCCCGCGACGTGGCGGGCATCTACGGCCGCCGGCCGACCACGTGCCGGCGCGGCGTGGGCGCCCCGCCGGCCGGCGAGGTGGTCGTGGTGAGCGCCCGCAGTCGCGACACCTACGCCCGACCCGGCGCACGGCTCCTGGTGCAGGACGTGGTGCTGGACCTGTCCTGCGCCAAGGACCGCGCCGTCGTGCGCTCGTTCCGGGAGCCCGCACTGGCGAGCGTGCTCTCCTCGCTCGCGGGCCCTGTGGGCTAGCGGGGGCGGGCTAGCGGAGGCGGGCTAGCGGGGGCGGGCCTAGCGGGGGCGGGCCTAGGGAGTGTCTGGTTATTCGCGTAGCCAGATGGTGATGGTGCGGAGCACGACGCCGCCTCGGTAGACGACAGCCAGCTTGTCGTAGCGGGTGGCGATCCCTCGCCACTGCTTGTGGTCGTTGAAG
>NZ_JAMOIL010000035.1 GCF_023656415.1 Nocardioides bruguierae | reverse complement strand
CCTCACCGTCACCGTCCCGGTGATGAACCGATGAGCCGCGCGGGAGCCCCTCGGGAGTGGCTCATGTTCACCGGCATCCGCAACAGCGAGGACGCGGCCGCCGAGCTGATCCGCCTGGTCAAGCGCATCGACGAGGCCGGCGACCTCGTGCAGTACGTGCTGCGCAACCTCGCCGGCTGCCCGTCGGACGACACCGAGGAGATGCTCCGCGTCGCCCGCTCGGCGATCACCGAGGCGATCGAGAACCTCCAGGCCGCCGCCGGCGAGCTGCGTCGCTGCCCCGACCCGGACGTGGCGTGACGTCATGCGTGCGCTGAAGGAGATCGGTTCGTGGGGACGTGGGTTCCTGCTCGTGACCCGTAAGCAGCCCGGTGTCATCGTGCTCGTCGTCGCCGTGCCGTGGCTGGTTCGCCCGTCGGCCGTGCTGGTCGCCGCGACGGTGGCGGGCCTCGTTGTGGTGATCACAGCGATCCGGTGCTGGGCCCTCACGCGACCGGTCTCCTTCGGCCACGCCACCGCGCTGCCCCGCACGTGGTGGTGGCGCCGTCAGGTCCGCGAGGTCTGGCCCGATGTCGCCGCCGCCCGTGGGCTGGATGTTCATGGGCTTCCCGAGCTGCGCAGCATCGCCGGCTTGTGGCCGCACATGCGGGTCACGGTCCGCCCGGTCCGCGGGCAGATGATCGAGGAGTACGACGCCGCCGGCCCGGCCCTGCAGACCGCCCTCGGGATCGCCCGGGTCCGGTGCGAGCCTCGCGGGTTCCGCGACGTCGTCCTTCACCTCACGGTGGGCGACGACCTCCGGCGCCCGTTCGCCGCCACGGCGCGAGCCGACGTCCTGGACCTCTCGTCACTGCCCCTGGGGCGTACCGAGCGTGGCGAGACCTGGCGGCTCCCCCTGGGCCCGCACACCCTGGTCGCCGGCTCCTCCGGCTCCGGCAAGGGATCGGTGTTCTGGTCGATCGCCTTCGCCCTCGCCGGCGCCGTGCGCGAGGGACGCGTGCTGCTGCACGGCATCGATCTCAAGGGCGGCATGGAGGTCCTGATGGGGCGCGAGCTGTTCAGCACCACCGCCACGGACGCCGGCACCGCTGTCGCCTCCCTCGAGCACCTCGTGACGCTCATGCGGGAACGCAACCTGGCCTACGCCGGCAAGGTCCGCAGCCACCGCCCCAGCACCGCCGAGCCGCTGCACGTCGTGATGATCGACGAGCTCGCCGCCCTCACCGCCTACAGCACCGAGCGCGACCTCCAGCGCCGAGCCGAGGCAGCGATCAACCTGCTCTGCTCCCAGGGTCGAGCCACGGGATTCGTGTTCATCGCCTGCCTCCAGGACCCCCGCAAGGAGGTCATCCCCTCACGCGGACTGTTCACCCAGACCATCGGTCTGAGACTCAAGGACGCCTCCGAGACCGCCATGGTCCTGGGCGACTCCGCCGCCACCACCGGCGCGGCCTGCCACCGCATCACCCGCGACGTCCCCGGCACCGCCTACGTCGTCCCCGAGGACGGCGGACCCGCACTCCGCGTCCGCGCCGGCTACGCCAGCGACGACGCCATCCGCAATGTCGCCCAGCGCTTCGCGACCTCGACCCACCTCGACGTCCCGCCCCTGGCCGTCGACGACTCCGTACGACGTCCCCGCCGCCCCGCCCGCGACACGACCGCCGATCAGGAGGCGAGCTGACATGCGTCATCAGGCCACGCCCACCCCCTCGAAACTGGCCGTGCAGGAGTCCTGGCTGGCCGAGGCCCGCTGCCGCGACGCCGCCGATCTGCCGTGGATCGCCGAGCCCGTCGCCCGGACGATCGACCAGCGCCTCGAGATGGCCGGCATCTGCCTGACCTGCCCCGTCAGCCACGACTGCGAACGCACGGCCCTCGAGCTCGGGGTCACCTCCGGCTTCTGGAACGGCCGCGACCGCACCCCGCTCCCCCACCAGTGCCACGCCCACCAGAGCGACGGCGACCACCGACACGACCAAGCACCCGACCATGGCTGGGGTGCAGCATGATCGACCGCGGCATCACCACCGACACTCTGCGCGACCTCGCGCAGCAGCACGGCGTCTGCATCCGCCCTGTCGTCCACGAGGTCGCCGACACCGTCACAGGCCAACTGCACCTGGTCTCCACCCCGTGCGGCGCCACCCTGGCGTCCAAGTGCGAGCCCTGCGCCCACCGGAACAGGGTCCTGCGGATGCAGCAGTGCCGCGAGGGCTGGCACCTCCAGGACGAGCCCGAGCGGCGCCCGACCGAGGACCCGGCCGATGACCCGGCCGATGACACCGAGGACCCGGAAGACACCGAGGCCGCCATCGAAGAGCCCAGTGACGCTGGCGACCGACGCGTGCGTTCCACCCGCCGCCGGCAGGACGCCCCGGACCTCCCCCGCGTCCCGATGGACCACCGGACCATCGGCCAGACCTTCACCACCCCGAGCGGCCGGACCTACCGGCCCTCCATGTTCGTCACCTTCACGCTGCCCTCCTACGGCCGCGTCCGCGACGACGGCACCCCGGTCGCCCCGGCCCGGTACCACTATCGCCGCGCTGCCCTGGACGCGCTGCACTTCCCCAAGCTCATCGACCGCGTCTGGCAGAACCTCCGCCGCTGCACCGGCTACCAGGTCCAGTACTTCGCCGTCATCGAGGCCCAACGCCGCCTCGCACCCCACCTCCACACCGCACTACGCGGAGCCATCCCCCGCGAGCTCCTCCGCCAGGTCGCCGCCGCCACCTACCAGCACGTGTGGTGGCCGCCCTTCGACGTCGTCCGCTACCCCCAGCACGCCCTCCCCCTCTGGGACGGCACCGACTTCGTCGACCCCACCACCGGCAACCCCCTGCCTACCTGGGCCCAGGCCCTCGACAGCCTCGACCAGCAGGGCGACGCCGCCTCACCCGCGCACACCCTGCGGCTGGGCAAGCAGATCGACATCCAGGGCGTCGTCGCCGACGAGGACGACGCCGACCGTCGCGTCGCCTACCTGACCAAGTACCTCGGCAAGAGCCTGTCCGAGCCCACCACCCCCGGCACCCACCTCACGCGCCGCCAACGCTCACACGTCGACCGCCTCCTCGCCGAGCTGCGGTGGCTGCCCTGCTCACCACGCTGCTGGAACTGGCTGCGCTACGGCGTCCAACCCGACGGCGCCACCCCCGAGGCCCTCCCCGGCTCCTGCCCCGGCAAGGCCCACGACGAGCAGCACCTCGGCTGCGGCGGACGACGCGTCCTGGTCTCCCGCCGGTGGACCGGCAAGACCCTCACCGACCACCGTGCCGACCGCGCTGACGTGGTCCGTCAGACCCTCGAGGCCGCCGGGATCGACTCCGTCGAGCTCGACCGCCTCGCCGCCGACACCAAACGCCCCGATGGCCGGCCCCGGTATGAGTGGCGGCTCTGGAACGCCCACGAAGCCCCCGTCCCGGTGTACCGGATCGTGCTCACCCGCGCCATCGCCGAACGCATCCGCTGGCAGGCCGACTACCAGTCCGCCAAGGCCCAGCTCGGCCTCGCCACCACAGCCCCGTCGACCGGACCTCCCGCGTCCTCCTGACAACCCGCCGATCTCTGCGGACCCGGAGGGCGGTCAAGGGAGAGCGAAGCGAACCACGTAGTGGCACGAAGTGCCCTTGACGGACCTCCGGGTCCGCAGACCATCCCCACGTCAGGAGGACGCCCCACCACCGGGCCACCCCACCACACCGCCACGACCAGTACTCATCTCGGGAGCCCCTCATGGACTACCTCTTCAACCTCGACACCGCCCGCCAAGCAGTCGACGACGTCGACGGCACCGTCACCATCAAGCCCAACGTCTGGCTCCTCACCGCCGACGACATGCCCCCCATGCTCTTCACCCCCGAGGACGTCGCCCGCCTCCTCCACGTCGGCCGGCCCATGGTCTACAACCTCATGAACTCCGGCGAGCTCCGCTCCATGAAGGTCGGCCGCTGCCGCCGCATCTCCGCCCGAGCCCTCGCCGACTACGTCGCCGCCATGGACCAGGACGCCTTCCAGTGACCAAGGCAGTCAACGGCTCCGGTGGCATCTACAAGCGACCCAACGGCCGCTGGCAAGGCCAGGTCTGGGTGACCCAGACCGACGGCAAGCGCGTCCGCAGGACCGTCAGCGGCGTCTCCAAGCGGGAGGTCGAGCTCGCAGTCGGAAAGCTCGTCCAGGAAGAGAACCGCGGCCGCCGGCAGGCACCCCGCGCGATGACCATCGAGACGTACATGGACGAGTGGCTCCACCAGATCGTCGTGCACCGCGTCCGCCCGACCACGCACAAGACCTACGTCTTCATGGTCAACCGATACATCGTGCCCGGCATCGGCAAGACGAAGATCGACGCCATCACGGCCCGACAGCTGCGCCTCTTCTACGACAAGCTCCGCAAGGCCGGCACCGGCGAACGCACCATCCGGTACGTCCACACCACCATCCGTGCCGCCGTCGAGGACGCCGTCCGCGAGGAGATCCTCGACAGCAACCCCGCCAAGCTCGTCCGACTCCCGGCGGCGCCGAAGACGGAGGTGAAGCCTCTCGACGTCGACGAGATCAAGCAGCTTCTCCGCTTCCACCGAGACAAGCCGCACTACGCGCTGCTGGTGACCCTGGCACTTCTCGGCCTACGACGCAGCGAGGCCCTCGGCCTGCGCTGGGAGGACGTCGACCTCGACGGCGAGACCCTCCAGATCAACCGCGGCCTGCACCGAATCGACGGCCAGCTGACCACGATGCCCACCAAGACAGCCCGCTCCCGCCGGACCGTCCCTCTCCCCGGGCTTGTCCTCACTGCCCTCAAAGACCAACAACAGCAACAGGCCGACGAACGCGACAAACACGGCATGGACTGGCAGGACACCGGCTACGTCTTCACCACTGGCATCGGCACCCCGCTGGACCCCCGAAATACCACGCGCCTGGTGCAGGCAGCCTGCCGAGCAGCTAACGTCCGAGTCGTCCGGCTCCACGACTTCCGACACGGATGCATCTCGGTACTGCTTTCATTGAATGTTCCACCTCGAACCGCGATGGAAATCGTCGGACACTCAAGCATAGAAATGACAATGAATGTCTACGGCCACGTGTCTCAGACTGACCGACGCGCAGCCCTCGATCAAATAAACGACCTATTCTCGCGCCATCCTGGCACCGCGTGATGGTTTACGGGACGGCAGGCGTACTGAAAGCCAACAACCGACCAAGAAATCCTATCACGCAGGCCCCAAAAACTAGTCTATATCCCGACAGCTAATGAACCGAGCAGGAGCAGAACATCCCCTGACATAGGTAACAAGCAGGCCGACCGCTACAACGTGAACACCCGTTGCAGAACTGGGCATCAACGTGGGTTTTCGCCTCACTTTCCAAGTACGAGCGCCGACACGACGGACAGATCGCCTGCCCATCGCACACAGGTTCTTTCATACGTGACCCTCCAAATAAGTGCTGGCAAATCAGCTGGCTCGCAACATCATTGAACTGGTCGAGCAATTCACTCATCTATCAACTATGCGGACGGTGACGGTTAGATCTGGATGACTATTCTCCCTCTGTAGGTCGGCTTCAATGCCTCGCGGTTCCTCGATATGTCCGTCATGGTCGAAAACTAGTACAATCAGGTGTCTAACATCGGAATGCTTTTGATATCGATCCCTATCGACGGCCAACTGCTCCCCGACCTTCGCGTCCGTTAGCGAGGAAGAGGCATGTTTGAGCTCGATTGCAAGACCATATCCGGGGATAACGAAATCTATCCGACTATTTGACCCTGCATAGGACGGCGTGTAGTCCTCCGCTCGGACATCATCGAAGAACTGCGCCAGCAGTGCCCGCAGCAAGAACTGATCATCATATTCATTATTGAAGGGCACGCCGGCCCCCCCCCCGTGGGGATGCTTCCGCAGCCGTCTCTGAACGAGCAAGAACCGCTCTGCCAGCGTGAGAATGAGTTGAACAGCATCTAGTCGCCCTCCAGCGAAAGACACCTGGCCCGCGCTGACAGCCGTTTTTGCTGAACCATCCAACAATCTTCTGAGCAGCGTCCCGATGATTCCAGCCTTCGCCGCCGAAGAACGACCGAGTGCCGCCCAGTTTCCCGAATCGTAGGCCTCAGCCTCCTCTCTTCCGGTGCGAAATGAGCGCATATCAAGGCCATTAAGCTGCGCCATGCTCTCAAGCTTGCCATGGGGGGCATACGATTCACCGTAAACGGCGCCAAACAGGTCGTCAACGTCGTACCGCTGCCGCGGCACGTCGAATGGCACCGGATCTGCAGTCAGATAATTCCAACGCTTCACGAGAGCATCGAAACCAAATTCCGGCCTGTCCATGTTCCAATGTAGAACATGCGCGTCCTGGCGAGATCGTAGAACCTCAAACAGTCGCCTCAACAGGTAGATCTCAGACTCTTGAGCCGACGCCCCGGGAGGACAGTCCGCCCGGCTAAAGCCAATGAGCTCACCCGTCTTGAGGTCCGAGATTGCCGCACTAGCAATACCTGGGGGATGATCTGTGGCAGTCAAGAAAGACTCACAGGCATAGTGAACAGCTATTACGCCCTCTCCTCCCTCAAGCGCGCGCCGCAACGGAGCAAGGGAGGTCACCTCAACGTCCATGAATACGCTCCACTTTTAGTACATCTCCATTTTCTTGGACGGCCAGTACATGACCGAAAGGGGCGCTCCAGGAATGGATCCACACCCAGTGTCAATACAGGCCATCGAGTCCGTGACCCACGGTCTTCCCGTCCGCTGAACATAGTGCCCGAATATCGTAAACTTGTTGGGAAAAGGCCCGTTATAACTGAACAACTCGCGATGGCCGGACCCGCGTACAGCATCGCCATCACGGCAGCCGACTCTCGACGGGTCAAATCCGGCGTGAGTAATCAGCAGCTGATGATCCTCATAAAAATCTACCGTCGAGTTTAGCAGCGAAAGATGAGCTTCCGGAAACAAGTCCCTGAATTCCTCAAATCCTCCCTGACTCTCAGACATGTATGACCTTACAGTAGCAATCCCGCCATGCCCGACGAGAGCAGCTATATCGCCGTAGTTCAAGAAGTCTAATAGAACCTGATCGTGATTGCCTCGAAGAAGCGTAAGTCGCTCACCGAATTCGCGCTTGAGTTCCAGCAGCTGATCGATTACACCTCGAGAGTCAGGTCCACGATTCACGTAGTCTCCCACGAACACGATTTCCACCGACTGATTTCGTATAGCCTGGATTGCTCGTGACAATTTTACTGATTCTCCATGCACGTCACCGATAACTACCAAGTGGTCTATAGACGGCATCTGCACCACCACATTGACGGCGTCATGCAAGTGGCAACGTGAGTGCAGTATATTCGAGTTCACCTACAGCGCCAGCAAAACTCTCGAGGAGCGCACCTGCAAGCGGATGCTCGACGCCCGTCCAAAGTACCGCTTCCCCGAACGTTCGCGGCTTCACTTTTGGTGGCAGGACGCCTGCACGATCCAGCATGATTTTTGAAAACGTGTCGAACATTTCGTACGTCACAGTCTTCTCGCGAATGGATAGACCCACATTTGGTAGATCCACACTGTTGGCGGCACGCACGACATCGAACTCAATTTCGCCACGCATGGCGCATTCCGCATATATTAATGTGCGCAGAACATAGGCATATACTCGTGATTCACTTGGTTCACCTCGACGTGAACCGTCGATACCAAGAACAGAAACCACTATAGCTAGTTCTCGGCGAAGGGCTGCGTAATCTCGCGGATCACGATACATGGCGAAGATGTCCTTTGTGAGCCCATCATCATCGCGAAGGATGACGGCCTCATATTTGAGGTGCCGCATATAGAGGCTCCCCCTGCTAGCCAACTGCTCTAGATGTCCAAACGTGTACGCGGCCACATTTATGTTATCCACAGAGTAGCAATGCGGATTAGTCTCCACTACTTGGAGAACGTCGATGTCACTGTCAGCGCGTGCATCACCTCGAGCGCGACTCCCATAGAGGAGGACAGTTGACTGATCTCCATGGAGTCGCTCCAGCACCCACTTGTACTCGTCTCCACCGACGTCACAACGCTCCACGGGTCCGAACGCCACAGTCATGGCCTCAGGCTAGGGGATACAACGGACAGTCGAGTGGACGTTGGGGCTGGCATCCAAACGACTGGCCGGCTCGGCGTCTCCTCGGCCGCCGGCCCTGAAGTGAGGCTGGCATCACGAAACGATCTGGCCGATCCCATCCATTCACGTACCCAACTGGCCATGGGGTAGCAGCAGGGGTAGCAGCAGGGGTAGCAGCCGATGGATGCCAGGGACAACAAAACCGCCTCTGACGTCTGCGTTTCCGCAGGTCAGAGGCGGTTTGGTTCGGTCGGGCTGACAGGATTTGAACCTGCGACCCCTTGACCCCCAGTCAAGTGCGCTACCAAGCTGCGCTACAGCCCGAAGCTGGTTCACCGGATCGCGGTGGACCAGCACGGGAACACTACAACAGACCCTCTCCGAGGCCGGAATCGGCGCCCCCGAGGGCCACGCCGACCTGGTCCGCCGACGGAGATCCCCAGGTCAGCGGGTCTCCATCGAGTCCCGGTCCACCCGCAGCGACGAGGTGTCGACGGCCACGAACGCCGACGCAGGGATCTCCTTGAGGTCTGCGACGAGGCGCGACGGCCAGTGCGCGTTCCGCTCTCCCTGGAAGTACCAGGCCGACCCGTTGTCGGCCAGCACGAGCCCGTACGTCTTCATGGCCCGCACGACGCGGCGGGCGTACCGCCCCAGGTCCGAGGCGTCGTAGGAGGCCCGCAGTCGGAACCTCGCCCCCATCGGCGGCGCCGAGACCGCGTCGGTCGAGCCGGCGTGGTGCCGTGCAGGCCACAGGTGCGCCCGGCGCGTCACGGGCACGGTGAACCGGATGGCGTGGTCGATCCGGTTGCGCCGCACCTCCCGCCACCGCAGCAGCCCGGGCAGGATCGGCAGCCCCGCCGCGTCCGCAGAGGTCCACCCGTCGGGCCGCAGGTCGTTCGAGCGCAGCGACCACACCGCGCCCGATCCGGCACGCCACCTGCCGTCCACGCGTCGGGTCGCCCACGTCTCGTAGAGGCGGCAGGCGGAGCGGTCCACGACGATCGCGTGGCGATCGCCAGATGAACGATGCCCGCCCTCGATCCGCGTGTCACGACCGAGGGGGTACCGCACCCGGTCGCTCTCGTCGGCGTAGGTGAACCGGACCCGCACCCGCCGGTGCTCGGCGTCCACGACCGTGACGGGTATGCCGTAGTCCACTCCCCCGGGGTTCGGCCCGAAGTCGGGGTGCAGTCTGCCGTCGGTCCCGATGGTGCGCAGCCACGCCCGCGAGCGCGCGTGCACCGGCAGACCGCGCACGGAGGTGTTCCACCAGCTCGACGCGGGGAACACGCGGCACCCCGCCACCGGCGCGGACGCGGCGGGCAGCGCCACCAGCAGGGGCATGACCAGACCCAGGACGACGACGGGGAGCACGCGCCTCATGCCGCGAGGCTAGGAGCGAACCTGCGAAACTGAGAACAGTGGGTGCGCCTGCTGCCACCTGGTGACAGCAGACGCACCCACTGATCGAGAAGAGCGCTCAGCGGCGCCGCAGCACCACCCAGGTGAAGGGCTGCACGGCGTCCCACGGCGTGTGGTGCTCGGCCTGCTCGGTGTGCTCCAGGTCGAACGCCGACCCGAACGCCTCCGCGAGGGAGGACGAGGACCAGCGCTGCACCGGCAGCCCGGAGCACGACTCCGGGCCGTCGGGCGCGAACGCGCCGAGCACCAGCGTCCCACCGGGCCTCACCGCGCCCGCGGCGGCGGCCACGTAGGCGGCCTGCTGCTCGGGCGAGGTGAGGAAGTGGAAGACGGCCCGGTCGTGCCACACGTCGAAGACGTCCTCGAACGCGTACGTCAGGACGTCGGCGGCGATGGTGGTCAGGGCCGTGGACCGCTCGTCCAGCCGGGCGGCGGTCAGCGACAGCGCGCGCAGCGACAGGTCGAGCAGCGTCACGTGGCCCACGCCGGCGTCCAGGAGGGCGTCCGGCAGGGTCGACGCACCGGCCCCCACGTCGATGACCGAGGCCGGCACGCCGTCGCGCAGCACGAGCCGCGCGGAGACGGCCGGCGTCTCCTCGTACCAGGACACGTCACGCGGACCACGCTCGGCGTAGACGCCGTCCCAGTGGGCGACGGGCGCCGTGCCGCGAGGGTCGCGCGGAGCGGAGGCGCTCACGAGCGCTTCCGCTTCTCGCGCACGCGCTGCTGCAGGATGATCGGCGACCCGACGAAGCCGAACTCCTCGCGCAGGCGCCGCTCGATGTAGCGCTCGTAGCCGTCGTCCAGCTTGCCGGAGGTGAACAGCACGAAGGTCGGCGGAGCCGTGGAGGGCTGGGTCGCGAACATGATCTTCGGCTGCTTGCCGCCGCGCACCGGGTGCGGGTGCTCGGCCACGAGACGCCCGAGGAAGGTGTTGAGCGCGCCGGTGCCGACGCGGGTCTCCCAGCCCTCGAGAGCCCGGTCGAGCGCGGGCACGAGCCGGTCGACGTGCCAGCCGGTGCGGGCGGTGATGTTGATCCGCGGCGCCCACTGCACCTGCACCAGGTCCCGCTCGACCTCGCGCTCGAGGTAGTAGCGGCGCTCCTCGTCGACGAGGTCCCACTTGTTGAACGCGATCACCAGCGCGCGGCCGGACTCGCGGACGGTCTGGAGGATGCGCACGTCCTGCTCGGAGATCGACTGCTCGGCGTCGACCAGCAGCACGCAGACCTCGGCCCGCTCGATCGCGGCGGAGGTGCGCAGCGAGGCGTAGTACTCGTGCCCCGAGGCCTCCTTCACGCGCTTGCGGATGCCGGCGGTGTCGACGAAGCGCCAGGTGCGCCCGCCGAGCTCGACCATCTCGTCGACGGGGTCGACGGTGGTGCCGGCGACGTTGTCGACCACCGAGCGCTCCTCGCCGGCCAGCTTGTTGAGCAGCGAGGACTTGCCCACGTTCGGCTTGCCGACCAGCGCGATGCGGCGCGGGCCGCCGACCTCGACACCCTCGGGCATCGGCGGCGTCTCGGGCAGGGCCGCCAGGACGGCGTCCAGCATGTCGCCCGACCCGCGGCCGTGCAGCGCCGAGACCGGGTACGGCTCGCCCAGACCGAGGTTCCACAGGCCGTAGGCCTCGGACTCGGTGCGCAGGTCGTCGGTCTTGTTGGCGGCCAGGACGACGGGCTTGCCGGCCTTGCGCAGGATCTTGACGACCGCCTCGTCAGCGTCGGTGATGCCCACGGTGGCGTCGACGACGAACAGGACGGCGTCGGCCAGGCTCACGGCGATCTCGGCCTGGGCCGCGATCCGCTCGGCGAGGCCGCGGGCGTCCGGGTCCCAGCCGCCGGTGTCGACGACCGTGAACGACCGGCCGTTCCAGTCGGCGTCGTAGCTGATCCGGTCCCGAGTCACGCCCGGGATGTCCTGCACGACCGCCTCGCGGCGGCCGATGATGCGGTTCACCAGGGTGGACTTGCCCACGTTCGGGCGGCCCACGACGGCCAGGACCGGCGTCGGGCCGTCGGCGCCGGGACCATCGGGGCCGGAGCCCTCCGGGCCCAGGGGGGCGTCGGCGTGCTCGGTCATGCTTCTCCTAGCTCGCTGACCGTGGTGGCGGTCAGAGGATCGGGTTCGAGGTCCCCGGCCGGGAGCGGCCCGGGGAGGCGACGGCCGGTCTCGGCCTTCGCGGCGGCCAGCTGCTCGCGCAGGTACCGGTGGAGCAACACCGTGGTGGCGTGCACGTGTTCCTTGGTCCGCGGCCAGGGCGTCTGCTCGACGCTGGTCGGCTCGCCGAAGACGATGTCGAGGCGACGTCCCCACGGGGGCAGGGAGCCGCTGCGTCCGCCCGGCTCCCGCGTCCCGAAGAAGGTCACCGGCACGACCGGCGCACCGGTGACCATCGCCAGGTAGGCGACGCCCGTGTGGCAGCGCCGCATCTCGCCGTCGCCGCGCCGCCCCTCCGGGAAGATCCCGACCGAGCCGCCGTCGCGCAGCACCCGCAGGCACGTGCGCATCGCCGCCGTGTCGGCACCGAACCGCTGGAGCGGGACCTGGCCCGAGTGCAGGAGGAAGGTGCCCAGCTTGCCGCCGAACAGCTCCGACTTCGTCAGGGCGTGCACCGGCAGCGGCGCGAACATCGCCAGCAGCGGACCGTCCGAGGCCCCCACGTGGTTGGCGGCGAAGATCACCGGCCCCTGCGGCACGCGGTGCTCGCCGTGGACGCCCATGTCCCACCGGCGCCGCACCAGGAACCGGGAGACCGGCCGCAGCGGGTAGAGCAGGTGGCGGGCGGGGTACGGCGTGGTGTCGGTGCGCGGCAGGTCGGTGTGGACGGCGGCGCGCTCCCGCGGCCGCAGGGGTCGACCAACCCGCGCGCCCAGCCCGACCTTGGAGCCGAAGCCCGTCAGCAGCGTCACGACGACCCCACGGCGGAGCCGGTGGCCGCGCTCACGACCAGGCCGCTGACCAGGCCGATGACCTCGTCGAGGGTGAGGTCGGTGGAGTCCACCTGCACCGCGCCGTCGGTGATCGTCAGGGGGCTGGTGGCGCGACCGGAGTCGATCTGGTCGCGGTTGCGCAGGCTCGCCTCGACGGCGGCGGCATCCGAGCCGCCCTCCTCCAGCGCCCGGCGGCGCGCGCGGGCCGACGGGTCGGCGGTGAGGTAGACCTTCACCGGTGCGTCGGGGGCGACCGTGGAACCGATGTCGCGGCCCTCCACGACGATGCCGCGGCCGCCGAGGGCCGCGGCGATGGTCTCGCGCTGGAGGTCGACGAGGCGGGCCCGCACGGCCGGCACGGTCGCGACCGGGCTCACGGCGCCGTTGACGGCCTCGCCGCGGATCGGGGCCGAGACGTCGGTGCCGTCCACCGTGATGGTGGGGCCGGCGGGGTCGGTGCCCGAGACGAGGTCGGGCTCGCCCGCGCGCGCCGCGACGGCGTCCGCGTCGTGCACGTCGACGCCGTGCTCGAGCATCCACCAGGTCATCGCGCGGTACTGCGCGCCGGTGTCGAGGTAGGCCAGGCCGAGCCGCTGGGCCACGCCGCGGCAGGTGCTCGACTTGCCCGAGCCGGACGTGCCGTCGACCGCGACGACGATGCCGGCGGTCGGGGGGAGCTCCGAGGTGCTGCTGGGCGAGTGCGTCTGGGGGTCGGGGGCGCTGCTCACGGGGCGTGAGCCTACCGCTGGACGGTCCAGCCTCTCGACTCCAGAGCGTCGCTGAGGTGCTCGCCGCGGCGCTGCGCCACCACCAGCTCGACGAGACCGGCCTCGCGGGAGGTGTCGTGGTCGATGCGGATGTCCTCCACGCTGACCTGGCTGGCCACCGCGTCGGCCAGCAGCCGGGCCAGCTCGCCGGCCCGGTCGGAGACCGTCACCCACACCGAGGTCATCGGCACCGCGGGCCCGCCGTGCTTGCCCGGGATCGACCTCGTGCCCTCGACGCCGCGTTCCAGGATGCCGTCCAGGGCCGCGGCGTCGCCCGAGCCCACGGCCTCGATCAGCCGGTCCAGCTCGCCGCGCACCTCGGTGAGCAGCTCGACCACCGCCGCCGCGTTGCCGCCGACGATCTGGCCGTACAGGCGCGGGTCGCCCGCGGCCACCCGGGTCACGTCGCGCACGCCCTGGCCGGCCAGCGCCAGGTGGTTGTCGGGCGCGCCGGAGAGCCGCCCGGCGACCAGCGCCGACATCAGGTGCGGCACGTGGCTGATCCGCGCCACCGCCCGGTCGTGCTCGGCGGGGGTCTGCCACGCGGGCACCGCGCCGCAGACCTTGATCAGCTGCTCCACGAGCTCGACGGCCGCCACGTCGGCGTCCGCGTGCGGGGTGATGGCCCACGGCCGGCCCTCGAAGAGGGACGCGTTGCCGGCCGAGGGCCCCGACCGCTCCGAGCCCGCCATCGGGTGGCTGCCCACGTAGCGGTGCACCTGGGTCGGCGCGCCCGCGAGGACGCCGGCCAGCGGGGCGGCCTTCACCGAGCCGACGTCGGTCACCACGGTGCCGTGCTCGAGGGTCGCCACCAGCACGTCGGTGATCACGGTCCCCAGCGCGGACGGCGGCACGGCGACGACCACCAGCTGCGGGGCGTCCTCGGGCAGCCGGGGGCGACCGGCGCCCAGCTCGGCAGCCGTCGCGAGGTGCTCGGCCGAGGCGTCGGTGAGCAGCACCTCCAGGCCGGCGCGGCGGCACGCCAGGGCGACCGAGGTGCCGAGCAGCCCGGTGCCGACGACCTCGACCGGCCCGGACAGCGTCATGCCGTCCGTGCGCTCGCTCGCCTGGATCACGCCTGCTCCCCTGCTGTGTTGCCCGTGCCGTCCACTGCGGTCGAAGGCTACCCAGCCAGGCGTGGCCAGGCGGCCGCGTACCGGTGGGCGGTCAGGCGAGCACAGACCGGACCAGCGCCACGCCGGCGTCCCGGGCCCGGAGGAAGCCGTGCGGGTCCGCGCCCATGCCGACGACCACCTGGGCGCCCTCCAGGAGCGCCAGCAGCTGGGTGGCGAGCGCGTCGCGGTGCTCGGCCGGCACGCCGGCGTAGACGAGCAGGCCGGAGAACAGGTCGCGGGTCCAGCGCTTCTGCTCCGCGACCAGCGGGTACGCCGGGTGGCCGGCGGTGTTGATCTCGGCGTGGGCATTGACGACCGGACAGCCGCGCCACACCGGCTGCGCCGCGGCCCAGGCCCGCGTGCCGTCGTAGACCGCTGCCACCCGCTCGACCGGGTCGCGCGCCTCGTCCAGCGCCGCGACGAGCGCGGCGCGTCGCTGCTCCTCCCGGGAGCGCAGGTACTCGGCGACGAGCCGCTCCTTGGAGCCGAAACGGTCGTAGAGCGTCTTCTTCGTGACGCCGGCGTGCTGGGCCACCGTGTCGACGCCCACGGCCGCGATCCCGCGCTCGTAGAACAGCGCGGCGGCGGCCTCGAGCAGGTCGTGGGCCTTGGGCGTCCACTCGACGGGCTGGTCCTGGGCGAGCACGGGACCGAAGGTAGACAGGTCGGTCTACCGCGTCATACCCCGATCTGTGTATCCATCCGCGCCTGTGCGGCGACCCCGGCCACACCGGTCGGTGTACTCCCGGCAGCGGCCGTCAGAGCTGGGCGCTGTCCAGCAGCTCGCCGAGCTCCTCGCGGGTCAGGTCCCGCATCTCGCCGCTCTTCAGCGTGCCCAACTGCACCGGTCCGATGGCGGTGCGGGTCAGGCGGGTGACGGGGTGACCGACGTGCTCGAGCAGCCGCCGCACGATGCGGTTGCGGCCCTCGTGGATGACCAGCTCGACGATGCTGCGGCCCGGGTGGTTGCGACGGTGGCCGCCGGAGATGACCTTGCACTTCGACACCGCGACGGGCCCGTCCTCCAGCGTCACGCCGGCCAGCAGGTCCTTGACGGTGCGCGGGTAGACCTCACCGTCCACCTCGGCCACGTAGGTCTTGTCGACCTCGAAGGAGGGGTGCGCGAGCCGGTTGGCGAAGTCGCCGTCGTTGGTGAGCACCAGCAGCCCTGAGGTGTCGGTGTCGAGCCGGCCGACGTGGAAGAGCCGCTCGGGGCGGTCGGCCACGAGGTCGGTGAGGCACGTGCGGCCCTCGGGGTCGGACATCGTGGACACGACGCCGCGCGGCTTGTTGAGGACCAGGTAGACGTGCGGGGAGACGGGCGGGAGCCGGCGTCCCTCGACCCGGATGACGGCGGTGGTCGGGTCGACCTTCGTGCCGAGCCGGGTCACGACCTCGCCGTCGACCTCGACGGCGCCCTCGAGCATGAGCTCCTCGCAGCGACGCCGGGAGGCGACCCCGCTGGAGGCCAGCAGCTTCTGCAGCCGGACGAGGCCCTCGTCGTCGGTGGGCAGGTCGGGGCCGGTCACGCGGTCTCCTCCGGGTCGGGCTGGTCGTCGGGCCCGTGGTCGGGCTGAGCGCCCCCAGTCTCCCCGGTGGCCGGGCCCGCGGGCGATTCCTCGGTCCCCGTGTCCCCCGGCTCCCCCGCCGCCCGCCGCGGCAGGCCCGGCGAGGCGAGCGCCGACTCGATCTCGTCCAGGTCCTCCATGTCCGGCAGGTACGGGGCCAGCTCGGGCAGCTCGTCGAGGCTGAGGATGCCGATGCGCTCCAGGAAGTAGGCGCTCGTGCGGTAGAGATGCGCGCCGCTCACCGGATCGGTGCCGGCCTCCTCGACCAGCCCGCGGGTCAGCAGCGTGCGCATCACGCCGTCGACGTTGACGCCCCGCACCGCCGAGACCCGCGCCCGGCTCACCGGCTGCTTGTAGGCCACCACGGCCAGGGTCTCCAGCGCGGCCTGCGTCAGCCGCGACTGCTGGCCCTCCAGCACGAACTTCTCCACGACGGCCGCGTAGTCCTCACGCGTGTAGAAGCGCCAGCCGCCGGCCACCTGGCGCAGCTCGAAGCCACGACCCTGCTCGGTGTACTCCTCGGCCAAGAGCTGCAGGGCCGCCACCACGTCGCCGACGGGGTGGCCGAGCACGCCGGCCAGCCCGATCGCGTCCAACGGCTGGTCGGCCACCATGAGCACGGCCTCCAGCGCGGGTCGCAGCGCGGACGCCGGCACCGCCGGCGCGGCCTCCTCGCTGCCCGGCCGGCTCTCCTGCTCGGTCCCCGGCAGGGCGTCCTGGCTCGCGTCCTGACTCACGTCCTGGCTCACGTCCTGGCTCACTCGTCCTCCTCCTGGGCCCTCACCGCGACACCGGTGACGGCGGTACCGCCGGTCGGGCCCTCCGGGGTGCCCTCGAACTCGTCCACGTCGATGACGTCGGCCTCGACCTCGCCGGTCCACCGCACGGTCAGGTCGCCCAGGGGGGTCACCTGCTCGAAGGAGATGGCGCTCTCGCGGAACAGCTCCAGCAGCGCCAGGAACCGCGCCACGGTGGTCAGCGTGTCAGGCGAGTCGGTGGTGAGCGCCCGGAACGTCAG
Source organism: Nocardioides bruguierae (assembly GCF_023656415.1). Taxonomy (GTDB): domain Bacteria; phylum Actinomycetota; class Actinomycetes; order Propionibacteriales; family Nocardioidaceae; genus Nocardioides; species Nocardioides bruguierae. Next base: position 20,560 of record NZ_JAMOIL010000035.1, on the reverse strand, counting down.
GGCGCCCGCGTCGCGCAGCCGGGCCATCACGATCGCGGCCTGCTCGCGCACGGAGACCGCCGGGGCGTGGATGTGCTGGAGCGTCACCTCCGGCACCGGCTTGGGCGCCAGCGCGCCTGCGGCGAGCTTGGCGAACTCCTCCAGCCCGATGCCGATCAGCACCTCCGGCAGCAGCGCCGAGTACCGCTCGTCCAGGCCCACGGCCCGGGGGTAGCGCTTGGCCTCCTCCGCGAGCCGGGAGGAGAGCACCCCGGCCACCTGCTTGTAGGCGCGGTACTGCAGGAGCCGGGCGAACAGCAGGTCGCGGGCCTCCAGCAGCGCCAGGTCCTCCTCGTCCTCGACCTCCGCCTGCGGCAGCAGCCGCGCGGCCTTGAGGTCGAGAAGGGTGGCCGCGACCAGCAGGAAGGACGTCGTCTCCTCCAGCTCGCCGCTGGACCCACGACCGCCGGTGCTCGTGCGCGGCCGGTCGCGCATCGCCTTCACGTGCGCGATGAACTCGTCGGTGACCTGCGACAGCGCGACCTCGGTGATGTCCAGCTTGTGCTTGGAGATCAGCTGGAGCAGCAGGTCGAAGGGGCCCTCGAAGTTGGCGAGCCGGACCGCGAAGCCGGACTCCTGCTCACCCTCGGGCACGACCGGGGCCGCGGCCGTGCTCACTCCTGGCGCAGGCGGCGCACGAGCGCGCTGTCCTCGCCCTGCTCCTCGAAGTCCGCCAGCACCAGCGCCAGCGCCTCCCGCACGAGGCGGCCACGGTCGACCCGCGCGCCGGGCGTCCCGCGCAGGGCCAGCCGGGCCTGCTCGATCCGCAGCAGCTCGTCGGAGGAGAGGTAGACCGTCATCTTCTCGTCGTGCCGCACCCGGCCGCTGGGCTTGCCGGCGGGCGGCTCCGCGACCGGAGCCGACGCCGCAGCGGCCGGTGCCGCGGGGGCCGGTGCCGCGGGCACCGGTGCTGCCGGAGCCGGGGACCCCGCCTCGTCCACGCCCTGCTCCCCCGGCTCGCCGCGCTGGGCCTCGCCGTCGGCGGTGGGGCGGAAGAGGTCGTCGGCGGTGGGCATGCTCACGCGTCGTGCCACCGGCTGATCACCTCCCGGGCGAGCTGGCGGTAGGACTCCGCGCCCGTGGACGAGGACGCGTAGGAGGTGATCGGCTCGCCGGCCACCGTGGAGTCGGAGAACTTCACGGTGCGGCGGATGACGGTGTGGAAGACCGTGTCGCCCCAGGCCTGCACCAGCCGCTCCATCACCTCGCGGCTGTGCAGCGTGCGACCGTCGTACATCGTGCCGAGCACGCCGTCGACGTGCAGCTTCGGGTTGAGCCGCTGCTTGACCTTGTCGATGGTCGTCTTGAGCAGCGCCACGCCGCGCAGCGCGAAGTACTCGCACTCCAGCGGCACCAGCACGCCGTCGGAGGCGGTGAGGGCGTTGATCGTGAGCAGGCCCAGCGAGGGCTGGCAGTCGATGAGGATGACGTCGTAGGTGGCCATCGCGGGGGCGAGCACCCGGGCGAGCGTCTGCTCGCGGGCCACCTCGCCGACCAGCTGCACCTCGGCGGCGGAGAGGTCGATGTTGGAGGGCACGAGGTCCATGCCGTCGACGCCGGTGGGGACGATGACCTCGTCGACCGTGCAGTCCGGCTCCATCAACAGGTTGTAGACGGTGGCGTCCATCTCGTGCGGGTTCAGCCCCAGGCCGACCGACAGCGAGCCCTGCGGGTCGAAGTCCACCAGCAGGACGCGGCGGCCGTACTCGGCCAGCGCGGCGCCCAGGTTGATCGTGGTCGTCGTCTTGCCGACCCCGCCCTTCTGGTTGCACATCGCGACCACCCGCGCCGGCCCGTGGCCCGTGAGCACGGGCGGCTCCGGCAGCTCCGGCATCCGGCGGCCGGTGGGGCCCACGTCTGCCGGGTCGTCGCCGTCGAAGGGCAGGGCGTCATTCACGTCTGGTCGTCTTCTCTCTCATCGTCTCCCGCACGCACCCGAGAGCGTGCGGCGGTCTCTGCCCACCATTGTCGACAAGGCGACCGCCCGGCGAGCGTAGGAGGGTCGGTGTGGCGCGTCCAGATGTGGCGACTTCTCCCCCGGACGGCGGCCCGCGCTGTGCACCCGGGCGCGCTCAGGTGCACATGCCGGCGGCCGGCTGTGGAGCAATCTGTGGACGGCGCCCGGCGTGTCGCCGGGGTCGTGGCCGACCCGGCTCAGGCCTTGACGGCTGCCGCTCAGCCGCGGACGAGGTCCGCCAGCTCGGGGTGCTTGCGCACGTACCCGGCCATGAACGAGCACTGCGGCACCACGCTCAGCCCGGCCTCGCGGGCGTGCCCGAACGCGGCCTGCGCCAGCACGGAGCCCACGCCCCGGCCGCCGAAGGCCGGGTCGACGACCGTGTGGGTGAGCGTCATGGTCTCCCCGTCGAGCTCGTACTCGGCGACGCCGGCCTCCGCCGGGTCCGCGCCCTCCTGGACCAGCGCCACGAACCGGGACTCCTCCGCACGGTGCTCCACCGTCACTGCGTCGCTCATGCGGCCGAGCCTAGGCGGCCCGGCACCGGGCCCGGCATCCGGTCGGGCGGTCGGGCGGTCGGGCGTCCACGTTTGGTCACCAACCCGGTCTCCGGGGGCCGAGGACCTCGGGTTGGTGACCAAACCCGGGCCGGCCGGACTCAGAGCCGCCGGAAGGCGACGGTCGGCATGACCAGCTCGCCGAGGGCGTCGGTGGCGTCCAGGTCGGCGAGCGCCTCCACCACCCAGTCGTGGTGGCCCTCCGGGTCGTGCAGCGTCTGGCGCACCTCGAGGAGCCGCACCTCGGGCCCGTCCGGGTCCGCGCCCACCGCGACGCCGGCGCGTGCGGTGGTCTCGAGCAGCCGCGGGCTGCGCGCGTCGCCGTCGGTGCGGACCTCGTCGTGCTCGTCGTAGTAGGCCTCGATCGCCTCGTCCCACGCGGAGCGGGTCATCACCACCTCGCGCGGCTCCTCGAACCGGTCGGCGGCGGCCCGCTCGACGGCCATGAGGGCGTCCAGGTCGTCGCGGGCGACGCCGGCGACGCGGCTCCACATGGCGTTGCGGACCATGACCTCGAACGCCCGACCCTGTGCCGAGAGCGGACGCGGCGGGGGCGGCGGGGCGTGGTCGGCCAGCTCGGCGCCGCGCACGAGCAGGGCGCCCTCGGGGTCGGTGAGCGCCTCCCACTCGTCCAGCAGCGAGGAGTCGGTCTGGCGCACCGTCTCCCCCAGCCACTCGACCAGCCCGTGCAGCTCCTCGTCCCGGTGGGTCTCCGGGACGGTCTGGCGCAGCGTCCGGTAGGCGTCGGTGAGGTAGCGCAGCACCAGCCCCTCACCCCGGGCGAGCTGGTAGCGGGCCACGAAGTCGGTGAAGCCCATGCCCTGCTCGATCATGTCGCGCACCACGGACTTCGGCCCGAGCAGGTCGGGCGAGAGCCAGGCGTGCTGGCGGCGGTAGATCTCGTAGGTGGCCTCGAGCAGCTCGGCGAGCGGCTGGGGCCAGGTGATCTCCTCCAGGGCCCCCATCCGGTCCTCGTACTCCATGCCGTCGGCCTTCATCTCCTCCACGGCCTTGCCGCGGGCCGCCCACTGCTGGGCGAGGAGGATCTGCCGGGGCGCCTCGAGCACCGCCTCGACCACGGAGACCACGTCCAGGGCGTGCTCGGGGCTCTCCGGGTCGAGCACCTCCAGCGCCTCGAGCGCGAAGTGCGCCAGCGGCTGGTTGAGGGCGAAGTCGTCGGGCAGGTCCACGCCGAGGACGTAGCGGCGCCCGTGGGCGTCCGGCTCCTCGAGGCGGACGACGACGCCCGACTCCACCAGGGAACGGCCCAGCCGCAGGGCGCGGCGGGCGAGCTTGAGCTGACGGCGCCGGTCCTCGTGGTTCTCGGTGAGCAGCCGCCGCAGCACCGCCACCGCGTCCTCCTCGCGGGCGAGGACGTTGAGCAGCATGCCGTTGTCGACCTTCATCCGCGGCACCAGCGGCTCGGGCTGGCCCTCGACGAGCTTGTCGAAGGTGTCCTTGGTCCACACCACCGTGCCCTCCGGCGGCTTCTTCAGCTGCGCCTTGGACTTCTTCTTGCCCGCCGCCACGCGCTCGGCGATCTTCGCCTTCTGCTTCTCGTTCTCGATGACGTGCTCGGGCGCCTGGACGACCACCGACCCGGCGGTGTCGAAGCCGGCCCGACCGGCCCGGCCGGCGATCTGCAGGAACTCCCGGGTGCGCAGCGTGCGCATCTTGGTGCCGTCGAACTTCGCCAGCCCGGTGAAGAGCACCGTGCGGATGGGCACGTTGATCCCGACGCCGAGGGTGTCGGTGCCGCAGATGACCCGCAGCAGACCGGCCTGGGCGAGCTGCTCCACGAGCCGGCGGTAGCGCGGCAGCATCCCGGCGTGGTGCACGCCGATGCCGCGGCGCAACAGCTTGTTCAGCGTCTTGCCGAAGCCCGCTGCGAAGCGGACGCCCGCCAGCTTCTCGCCGATCGCGTCGCGCTGCTCCGGGGCGGCCTTGGCCCACGGCACGGTCAGCAGCGAGGTCGCGTGCTCGGCGGCCGCGGCCTGGGTGAAGTGGACGACGTAGACCGGCGCCTGCCCGGTGGTGACGAGCTCCTCCAGCGTGTCGGCCAGCGGCTCCAGCGACCAGTCGAAGGTCAGCGGCACCGGGCGCTCGGCCTGGTCGACCAGCGTCGTCTCGCGGCCCGTGCGCTCGGTGAGGTCCGCGCGCAGGTCGCGGGTGTCGCCCAGGGTGGCCGACATCAGCAGGAACTGGGCGTCCACCAGCTCCAGCAGGGGCACCTGCCAGGCCCAGCCGCGGTCGGGCTCGCCGTAGTAGTGGAACTCGTCCATGACGACCAGCCCGACGTCGGCCGCCCGTCCCTCGCGCAGCGCCAGGTTGGCCAGCACCTCGGCCGTGCAGCAGATGATGGGGGCGTCGGCGTTGACGGACGCGTCCCCGGTGAGCATCCCGACGTTGTCGGCGCCGAAGACCCGGCACAGGTCGAAGAACTTCTCGCTCACCAGCGCCTTGATGGGGGCGGTGTAGAACGACACCCGGTCGTCGGCCAGCGCCGCGGCGTGGGCGGCGACGGCCACCAGCGACTTGCCCGAGCCGGTCGGGGTCGCCAGCACCACGTTCGAGCCGGCGAGCAGCTCCAGCACCGCCTCCTCCTGGTGCGGGTACAGCTCCAGGCCGCGCGAGGCGGCGTAGGCCGTGACCGCGTCGGCGACCAGGTCGGGGTCGGAGCCCGCGGGGGGCCAGTCGCGCGCGTCGAAGGAGGGCGTGCTCGCAGTCTCAGACATCGCGGCCCAGTATCCCGGTCGCCGCCGACAGCGCCCTCATCCCCGCCCGACCAGCACCACCCGACCAGCACCGCCCGACCAGCACCGCCCGACCAGCACTGCCCGACCAGCACTGCCCGACCTGCACCGGGCGCGGTGCTCAGCCGCGGGCGCGCGGGTGCGCGGTGGCGAAGACCTCGCGCAGGTTGTCGACCGTGACGAGCGTGTACACCTGCGTGGTGGTCACCGAGGCGTGCCCCAGCAGCTCCTGGACGACGCGCACGTCGGCACCGCCGTCGAGCATGTGGGTGGCGAACGAGTGGCGCAGCGTGTGCGGCGAGACGTCTCGGGTGACGCCGGCACGCTCGGCGGCCCGGGTGAGCACCGTCCACGCCGACTGCCGCGAGAGCCGACCGCCGCGGGAGTTGAGGAACAGCGCGCCGCCCGGCGTCGTCGACCCGACCAGGCCGGGCCGGGCACGCACCAGGTACTCCTGCACGGCGCTGAGCGCGTAGGAGCCGACCGGCACGAGTCGCTGCTTGCCGCCCTTGCCGGAGAGCAGGACGGTGCGGTCGACGGTGTCCAGGTCGTCGACGTCGAGCCCGACGGCCTCGGAGATCCGGGCGCCGGTGCCGTAGAGCACCTCCAGCAGCGCCCGGTCGCGCAGCGCCAGCGGGGTGCCGGGCGCGCCGGCGGCCTCGAGGATCGCCTCGACGTCGGAGAACGGCAGGGCCTTGGGCAGGCGCTTGGACGGCTGGGGCGGCCGGACCGCGGCCGCGGGGTCGACCTCCGCCAGGCCGTCGGCCACGGTGAACTTGTGGAAGCCGCGCACGGCCACCACCGCCCGCGCCGCGGAGCTGGGCCCCAGCGGCGGGTGCGTGTCGTCACCGGCCCGCAGGTGCGCGAGGAAGCCGGCCACGGTCTGCTCGCCGACGTCCGCGAGCGAGGCGACGCCCGCACCGTCGAGGTAGCCGAGGTAGCGCCGCAGGTCGCGCCGGTAGGAGGCCAGCGTGTTCGGCGAGAGCCCGCGCTCGACGGCCAGGTGGTCGAGGTAGGTGCGCACCGCGCGCTCCACGGACCCGCCGGCACCACCATCACCGCCACTGCCACCGGCGGCACCGGCGGACGTCGAGGCGTGGGTCACGGTCACGGCGGCAGGGTAGCCCCCACGACCGACGTCGGGCCGCTCCCCCGCCGGGTCAGGCCAGGCCGCGGGCCCGGGCGGCCAGCACGGCGATGATCACGGGGGCGTCCTGCACGCGGCCGTCGAGCACCGCGGCGTGCAGCTCCTCGAACGGCACCCAGCCGGTCACGGCCTCGGCCTCCTCGTGCTCGGGCACGAAGCCCTGGCGTCCGACCTCGCGCAGGTCGCGCGCGAGGAACAGGTGCGCGCGCTCGGCGGAGATCCCGGGCGAGGGCCAGGTCGTCACCAGGTGGGTCCAGGACGAGGCCTCCCACCCGGTCTCCTCCACCAGCTCGCGCCGCGCGACCTGCTCGGGGGTCTCCCCGCCCTGGTCGAGCAGCCCCGCGGGGATCTCGACGAGCACCTGGCCCACGGCGTGCCGGTACTGCCACAGCACCAGCACCCGGTCCTGCTCGTCGAGGGCGAGCACGACGGCGGCACCGGGGTGCTCCATCACGATCCGCCGGAACGGCTCCTCCTCGGGGTGGCCGGGCCGCTGCACCTGGTCGGCGCGCAGGGCCACCACCCAGCCGTCCCGGTGCAGGTCACCGCTGCCGGTCACCGGCCAGGACGCAGCGGCGTCGGCGAGGGCGGGCTGGGAGGCGTCTGCGGACGGCATGGGTCCGACGCTAGCGTGAGGAGGAGTCTCAGCCCGACCACCCCGCAGGAGCAGCACATGTCCGCACAGCCCGAGACCATCACGGAGCGCAGCCTGACCCGGGCCGAGGCCGAGGAGCGAGCGGCCCTGGTCGACGTGCAGCGCTACGACGTCGACATCGACATGACCGGGCTGCTCGAGGGCTCGACCTGGCGCTCGGTCTCCACGATCACCTTCACCTGCGAGCCCGGGTCGAGCACGTTCGTCGACGCGGTCGGCGAGGTCACCGACGTCACCCTCAACGGCCTCTCGGTCGACCTGGCGCAGGTCCGCGAGGGGCGCGTGCACCTGACCGACCTGGCTGGCCACAACGAGCTGGTGGTGGCCATGACCCAGGACGACACGGACCGCGCCGCCGGCATCCACCGCACCGTCGACGCCGCCGACGGGCTGGTCTACGTGTGGACCTCCTTCGAGGCCGACGACGCCCGGCGCGCCTTCGCCTGCTTCGACCAGCCCGACCTCAAGGCCCCGCACGCCTTCACCGTGCTGGCGCCCGCCGCCTGGACGATCACCAGCAACCGCGCCCCCAGCAGCGTCGAGGAGTCCGGTGCGACCACCCGCACCTGGCGCTTCCCCGACACCCCGCCCCTCTCGACGTACGTGGTCGTCGTCAACGGCGGCCCGTTCCACGAGATCCGCGAGCGGCGCGGCCCCCACGACCTCGGCCTCTTCTGCCGGCAGTCGCTCAAGGAGTTCCTCGAGCGCGACGCCCCGCAGCTGCTCACGCTCACCGAGCAGGGCCTGGCGTTCTTCGGCGAGACCTTCGGGCAGCCGTTCGGCCAGGAGCGCTACGACCAGGTGTTCGTGCCCGACATGGGTGGTGCGATGGAGAACTGGGGCTGCGTGACGTGGGGCGACATGATGATCCCGCGGAGCACGCCGACGCCCGCCGACGAGGCCGAGCTGGCCAGCGTGCTGCTCCACGAGATGGCGCACATGTGGTTCGGCGACCTGGTGACCATGCGCTGGTGGGACGACCTGTGGCTGAACGAGGCCTTCGCCTCCTTCGCCTCGGCGTGGGCCGCCGCCGAGGCCACCGAGCACACCGACGCCTGGGCCGCGTTCGCCGTCGACAGCGAGCCGATCGGCTACCGGCAGGACGCCGGCCCCGCCTCCCACGGCATCCGCGGCGACGTGCCCGACGTCGGGCAGGCCATGGCGAACTTCGACGCCATCACCTACCTCAAGGGCCAGGCGGTGCTGCGTCAGCTCTCCGTCCTCGTCGGGGACGAGGCGTTCACGGCGGGCCTGCAGGCGTACTTCGCCGAGCACGCCTGGGGCAACACCGTGCTGGCCGACCTGGTGGGCGCGCTCGAGGAGGCCTCCGGGCGGGACCTGTCCGGCTGGACCGGCGCCTGGCTGGACCGCGCCGGCACCGACACCATCGCCCTCGACCTCGCCGCCGAGGACGGGCCGGCGCTGGTCGTCACTGCCCCCGACGGCGGGGAGCCGCGACCGCACCGGCTCTCGGTGCGGTCGTTCGCTCCCGCGCCGGACGGCGGGCTCCGGGTCGTGGCCACCACCACCGTCGAGACCGAGGGCTCCCGCACCGGCCTCCCCTGCCTCCCGGACGTCGGCGAGGGCGGGCTGCACCTGGTCAACGCCGACGACCTCACCTTCGCCAGGTCCCGCACCGACGCCGCGTCGCTGTCCACCCTGCTGGGCAGCGCCGCCGCGCTGCCCGCCACGATCGACCACGCGGTGGCCGCCGGCACCGTGCTCGACCTGCTCTTCACCGGCGAGCTCGGCCCCGACCGGACGCTGGACGTCCTGCTGGACCTGCTCGCCGCCGACCCGGCGCCCAGCCTCGTGGAGGCGCTGCTGGACCACGCGCGGGTGGTGGCGACGCTGTGGACCCCCGCCGAGGCGGTCGGGACCGCGGGGGCGCGGGTCGCCGAGGTGGCGGCCGCCCTCGCCGAGCGGCCGGGCCTGCGCACGCCGGCGCTGCGCACGCTCGCCATGGTCAGCGCGGACCCGCGGTGGGACGTGCTGCTCGAGGACGCCGCCGTCGACGACGTCCCGCTGGGCTGGCGCATCCTGCGCACGCGGGCCGCGGCCGGGCGGCACGACGCCGACGACCTGGTGAGCCTCACCGAGCGGGACCCCGACCCCGAGGCCTGGGTCAGTGCCCTGGCGGTGGAGGCCGCGCTGCCCGAGGTCGAGGCCAAGGAGGCCGCGTTCCAGCGGATGGTGGTGGACCGCGACCTGCCGCGCAGCGCCGGGTACTCGCTCTTCTCCGGCGCCTTCTGGCGCCTCGACCAGGCCGACCTCGTCCGCCCGTTCGCGGACCGCTACCTCGACCAGGTCGCCGCCCTGGACGGTGGCGCGATGCTCAACGTGCTCGGCCTGATCCGCGGGTTCTTCCCGTCGGTGGGCGACGCGGCGCTGCTGGAGCGGGCGAGCGCCCTGGCCACCGACCCCGCCGTCGTCCCGGCGGTGCGGACGAACCTGGCCATCGGCACCGACCAGCTGCGGCGCTACCTCGTCGCCCGCGGCCTGCTGGAGGGCTGAGCGGCCGCCGGCACCGGCTCGCGACGCAGGACGCCCCCGGGACCTCGCAGGAGGTGCCGGGGGCGTCGGTGCGTGAGGAGCCGGGTGCGGCCGTCAGTCCTGCTCGACGGCGGCGTCGTCGTCCTTGCGGCGCAGGGTCGACTCGTCCATCTCGAGCCGGGTCTCGCGCTGACGGGCGATGGCGGCGCCGACGAGGCCCTTGAACAGCGGGTGCGGCCGGGTCGGGCGGGACTTCAGCTCGGGGTGCGCCTGGGTGGAGACGTAGTAGGGGTGCACGGCCTTGGGCAGCTCGACGAACTCCACCAGCGAGCCGTCGGGCGAGGTGCCCGAGATGACGAGCCCGGCTGCCTCGAGGCGGTCGCGGTAGGCGTTGTTGACCTCGTAGCGGTGCCGGTGCCGCTCGTCGACGTTCGCCGCACCGTAGGTCGCCCTGACCACCGAGTCGTCCTTGAGCAGCGCCGGGTAGCTGCCCAGACGCATGGTGCCGCCGAGGTCGCCGGCGCCCTCGACGAACGACTTCTGCTCGTCCATCGTGGCGATGACGGGCTCCGGGGTGTCGGGGTCGAACTCGGTCGAGCCGGCCTGGGAGAGGCCGAGCACGTTGCGCGAGTACTCGATCACCATGCACTGCAGTCCCAGGCACAGGCCCAGCGTGGGGATGCCGTGGGTGCGGGCGTAGGTGAGCGCGCCCAGCTTGCCCTCGAGGCCGCGGATGCCGAAGCCGCCGGGCACGCAGACGGCGTCGACGTCGGCGAGCTTCTTGGCGGCGCCCGCGGGGGTGGCGCACTCGTCGGAGGGGATCCACTCGATGTGGACCTTCGCCTCGCTGGCGAACCCGCCGGCCTTGAGCGCCTCGGCCACCGAGAGGTAGGCGTCGGGCAGGTCGATGTACTTGCCGACCAGGCCGACGGTCACCTCCTCCTTGGGGTGGTGGACGCGGCGGAGCAGGTCGTCCCACAGCGTCCAGTCGACGTCGCGGAACGGCAGGTCCAGGCGGCGCACGACGTAGGCGTCGAGGCCCTCGCGGTGCAGCACCTTGGGGATGTCGTAGATGGACGGCGCGTCGGCGGCCGTCACGACGGCCTCGTCGTCGACGTCGCACATCCGGGCGATCTTGCCCTTGATGTCCTCGGGCAGCTCGCGGTCGGCGCGGCAGACGATCGCGTCGGGCTGGATGCCGACCTGGCGCAGGGCGGCCACCGAGTGCTGCGTCGGCTTCGTCTTCAGCTCCTTGGAGGGGCCGATGTAGGGCACCAGGGAGACGTGGATGAAGAACGCGTTGTCGCGGCCGATGCTCTGGCGCACCTGCCGGGCGGCCTCGAGGAACGGCAGGGACTCGATGTCGCCGACCGTGCCGCCGATCTCGGTGATGACGACGTCGACGTCGTCGGCGTCCATCGCGAGCATCCGCTCGGCGATCTCGTTGGTGATGTGCGGGATGACCTGGACGGTCTCACCGAGGTAGTCGCCGCGGCGCTCCTTGGCGATGACGTTGGAGTACACCTGGCCGGTGGTCACGTTGGCGTGGCCGGAGAGGTTGGTGTCCAGGAACCGCTCGTAGTGGCCGATGTCGAGGTCGGTCTCGGCACCGTCCTCGGTCACGAAGACCTCACCGTGCTGGAACGGGTTCATCGTCCCCGGGTCCACGTTGAGGTACGGGTCGAGCTTCTGCATCGTCACGCGGAGGCCGCGCGAGCGCAGCAGCCGGCCGAGGCTGGAGGCCGTGAGCCCCTTGCCGAGGGAGGAGGCGACGCCCCCGGTGACGAACACGTGCTTGGTCGGGGCTGAATTCCTCACGGAACTCCATCCTACGTCCCGAAGGGCCCCAGCGCGGAAACCCGCGACACGATCGGCGGCGTGTCACCCCTGTGGGTGCCTCGGCGCGACCGCGTCCGCCCCCTGGCGCGGGGCTCGTACGGCCCGTCAGCCGAGCGGGACGGGCCCGTCGCCGTCGGGGCCGTAGGCGCCCGTCTGCCCCTCGTCGGCCACCGTGAGGGCCACCAACGCCGTGATCCGCCCGAGGGGGCGCTGGACGCCGTCAACGGTCAGCAGGGTGTCGGCCGCGGAGGACTCCCGCACCCCGGCCAGCGTGCCGCCCCGGGCCGAGGAGGTGCTGCCGGCGACCACCACTCCCCCGGCGATCGCGGAGACGCCGGAGGCGATGGCGGCGAGGACGTCGGGGTCGGTGTCGTCACCGAGGAGCACCAGGACGAGGCCCGCCCGGTCCGCCTCGTCGTCGCTGCTGGTCGCCAGGTCGGCGCCGGCGAGGCTGTCACGGATCGTGCTGGTGTCCAGGTCGGCGGCCACGCCACCGGCGTTCGTCGTGCCGACCGCGAGACCCAGCAGCTGTCCGAGGCGCACGTAGCTCGAGGCGCCCCGGTCCACCGTGCCCGCGTCGAGCTCGGTGACCAGCTGGGTGCCCAGGGTGTCCACCAGCGAGGTGGAGCCGCCGTCGACGAGGGTCTCCAGCAGGTCAAAGCGGGCCGTGACCTCGCCGCCCCGGTCGGTGACGTCGGCGGTGACGGCGGTGACCAGGCCCTCGTCGACGCCCGGCGTGGTGACCACGGCGACGGTGCGTCCGTCGAGCCGGTTGCCCACGAGCCGCTGGGCCGCGGCCTCGGCGAAGGCGTCGCCGTAGGCCGCCTGCTCGAGCGCCCGCTCCTCCGAGGCCGAGGTGGACGGTGTGTCGTCGGTGGCCTCGAGGGTGCGTTCCGCGAGGGGTCCTCCGCCGAGCACCACGCCCACGGCGAGCGCGAGGAACACGGCCACGAGGGAGACCACGTGGTGGCGGTAGGTGATCACGGTGGCGGGGGCCTTCCGGGTAGGGGGACCCGACGGGTGCTGCCGGGCCAAGGGGTGGTGGGGCAGGGGGTGGTGGGGCAGGGGGTGGTGGGGCGGCGCTCAGCCGGTGACGCGGTCGACCAGGGACGAGACGGCCGAGGAGAGCCAGTCCCAGGCGGCGACGAGGCCGTCCCAGGCGGTCTGGCCCCAGTCGAGCCACTGCTCGCTCCAGCCGGAGCCGACCGGCGTGGTGGAGACCGCGGCGACCAGGGCGACGAGCCCCGCCAGCATCACGGCCAGCAGGTGCCAGGGGCGCACGCGCCCGGAGTAGAGCCGCGGCACGGCCTCGGCGTCCACGAGCCGGGGGCCCAGCTTGAGCCGGGTGAGGTAGGTGCTGGCGAGACCGCCGCGCTGGCGGTCGAGGAAGTCCTCCAGGGTGGCGTGCACGCCGACCCCGACGACGAGGGCGGCACCGCCGGCGTCCGCGAGGAGGAGGGCGGCGTCCTCGGCCTGGGCGCTGGTCTCGACGCGGACGGCGCGACGGCCGAGCCGCTGCTCGAGCTCCGTGGGCTCGCCGGCGCCGCGCACGACCACGACGACCTGCTTGGCGGCCTCCAGCACCGCGACCGGCGGCGGCTCGGCCCCGTCGCGGGTGTCGACCACGAGGACGGCGGGCTTCACCCCGGCGGCGAGGAGGGCCGGGGCCGCTCCGTCGACCGCGACCACCACGGGCTCCTGCTCGCGCAGGAAGTCCCGCACACGGGCGAGCTCGGTGTCCAGCGAGGGGCCGTCGACCACGACGGCGACCGTGCGGCGGCGCATCGAGACCGTGAGGGTCGGCAGCCCGCGGCCGTGCAGCAGCAGGTCCTCCTCGCGGCGGAGGAACTCGGTGGCGTTGTGGGTGAGCGTCTCGAGCTGCGCGGAGAGGCCGGTGCGCGCCTGCGTGGCCTGCTCGTCGAGGAGGTCGGCGTCGACCGTGCGCCCCTCGATCGTGGCATCGCCGACGTGCACCAGCCCGTCGTGCAGCCGCACCGGCACGCCGTCACGCACGCCGGTCAGCAGCGAGGGGCCCAGCCCGTCGAGCACGGTGACCCCGGCGTCCACCAGGACGCGGGGCCCGAGGCTCGGGTAGCGGCCCGACATCATCGGGGCGGCGTTGAGGACCGCGACCACGCCCGCGCGCACCAGGCCGTCCGCCGTCGCACGGTCGAGGTCGGTGTGGTCCATGACCGCCACGTCACCGGGCTGGAGGCGGCCCAGGAGGTCGCCTGCCCGCCGCTCCACCCGTGCGGTGCCGCGCAGGCCGGGCAGCTGTTGCTCACGTCGTCGACCGGAGATCCTCATGACTGACCCACTCTGACAAACCCGGTGCGCGCAGCCCGGGAGGCGGCGGTGGGCGTGTCCCCGGGCTGTGCGCCGCCACCCGGCCGGCTGGGTGGGCGCTGTCAGGCCTCCGCGCGGGTGCTGCGGGCGACGTCGAGCAGCTCGCGGGCGTGCGCGAGCGCGGTGTCCGAGCCCTCGAGCCCGGCCATCATCCGGGAGAGCTCCTCCTCGCGCGCGTCCTCCGAGAGCAGCGTGAGGCCCGAGCTGGTGATCGTGCCGTCGTGGGACTTGCGCACCACGACGTGGCGGTCGGCGAACGCGGCGACCTGCGGCAGGTGGGTGACCACCAGCACCTGCGCGTCGCGGGCGAGCCGGGCCAGGCGCTTGCCGATCTCCACCGCGGCCGCGCCACCCACGCCGGCGTCCACCTCGTCGAAGACGAACGTGGGCACCGGGTTGGTGCCGGCGAGGGCGACCTCGAGGCCGAGCATGACCCGGGAGAGCTCACCACCCGAGGCACCCTTGCCGAGCGGACGCGGCTCGCTGCCGTTGTTCGCGGCCAGCAGGAGCTCGACCTCGTCGAGCCCGGAGCGGGCGTAGCGCAGCCACCGGTCGCCGACCGGCAGCGGGGCGCCGGGCGCGGCGTCGTCGGACGGCGCGTCCACGGGGTGCTGGGTCACGGCCACCGAGACCCGGGCGTGCGGCATGGCCAGCCCGCCGAGCTCGGCCGTGACGGCCTTGCCCAGCCTGGTGGCGGCGGTGGTCCGGGCGGCGGTGAGCGCGGCGCCGGTCTCGGCGAGCTCGGTGCGCAGGCGCGTCCGCTCGGCCCGCAGCGCCTCGATCCGGTCGTCGGTGCCGTCCAGCTCCAGCAGCCGGGCCGCGGAGGTCCGGGCCCAGCCGAGGACCTCCTCGACCGTCTCGCCGTACTTGCGGGTGAGCGCGGTCAGCGCTGCCCGCCGCTCGGAGACGGTGGCGAGCCGAGCGGGGTCGGTCTCGACGCCGGAGGCGTAGGAGGCCACGTCGGCCGCGACGTCGGTGAGCAGGTAGGAGACCTCCTTGACGCGGTCGGCGAGCGCGGCGGCCTCGGGGTCGTGCTCGCGCACGCCCTCCAGGGCCGAGCGGGCCGCGGCGACGGCGGCCATCGCGTCGGGGTTCTCGTTCTCGCTGGAGAGCGCCTCCCGGGCGGTCTCGGCCGCGGTGCGCAGGGTGTCGGCGAACCCCAGGCGGGTCTCGTCCGCGGCGAGCTGGTCCTCCTCGCCGGGCTGCGGGTCGACCTCCTCGATCTCCCCGAGGCCGAAGCGGAGCAGGTCGGCCTCGCGGGCCCGTTCGCGCGCCGCCTCGACGAGGTCGCCGAGCTCGGTCTCGACCGCGCGCAGCGCGTCGAAGGCGGTGGCCCACCGCTCCGCAAGCCGGGCGACCTTGGTGCCGCCGAAGCGGTCGAGCGACTCGCGCTGCGCCCGGGGCCGCAGCAGCCGGTGCTGGTCGGACTGGCCGTGCACCGCCACGAGCGGCTCGGTCAGGTCCGTCAGGGTGGACGCCGGCACGCTGGCCCCGCCCACGAACGCGCGGGAGCGACCCTCGGCGGAGATGTTGCGGGCGAGCAGCACCTGCCCGTCCTCGACCTCTCCGCCGGCGTCCTCGACCCCGGTGGTGAAGGCGCTCGCCCCGGACCCGAGGCCGTCCAGGCGCACCAGGCCCTCCACGCGTGCGCGGGACGCACCGGAGCGCACGGCCCCGGAGTCGCCGCGTGCGCCGAGCAGCAGCCCGAGGGCGGTCACCACCATCGTCTTGCCGGCACCGGTCTCACCGGTCAGGACCGTGAGTCCGGGGCCGAGCTCGAGCGTGGAGGAGTCGATGACGCCGAGGTCGGCGATGCGCATCTCCTCGATCACGGTCGGATCACCTACAGCTCTCCTCGTTGCAGTCGTTCGGCCCGTCCGCGCCAGCCCTCGACGGGGAGGCCGAACTTCGCGACGAGCCGGTCGGTGAACGGCGCCTCGTGCAGCCGCACGAGACGCACGGGGTGCGGGCCGCGGCGCACCTCGATGCGCGCGCCCGGCGGGAGCTCCACCGCGCGCCGGCCGTCGGCCCAGAGCACGCCCGCGCTCTGCGGGCCGGGCAGCACCTCGACGGCGAGCACCGAGTCCGGGGAGACCACGAGCGGACGGGCGAACAGGGCGTGGGCGCTGATGGGCACCATGAGCAGCGCGTCGACGTCCGGCCACACGACAGGGCCGCCCGCGCTGAAGTTGTAGGCCGTCGAGCCTGTCGGGGTCGCGCAGACCACGCCGTCGCAGCCCCAGCGGGAGAGGGGACGACCGTCCACCTCGGCGACCACCTCGAGCATCCGCTCGCGCGAGGCCTTCTCCACCGACGCCTCGTTGAGGGCGAAGGTCGAGCGCACCAGCGCGCCCTCGTGGTAGACCCGCACGTCGAGCGTCATCCGGTCCTCGGCGACGTAGCTGCGGCTCACGATCGCCTCCAGCGTGGCGGCGACGTGGTCGTGCTCGGCCTCCGCCAGGAAGCCCACGTGCCCCAGGTTGACGCCCAGGATCGGCGTCCCGGTCGGCAGGGCGATCTCGGCGGCGCGCAGGATCGTGCCGTCCCCGCCGATCACCAGCGCCAGCTCGCAGCCGGCGCCGGCGTCCTCCAGGTGCGCGACGACCTCGACCATCGACGAGGCGGCCAGGGCCGGGTCGAGACCGAGGTCGCCGGCCTCGACGGCGGGCACGCGGACCGTGATGCCCTGCCCGGTGAGCCCCACGATCGAGGCGCGTGCGACGTCGCAGGCGGCGTCGCGACCCGTGTGGGTCAGGACGAGCACACGACGGTCGGACGGGGCGGGGTCGGTCACGTCTCCACCCTCTCATCCGCCACGGCCCACGGGTCGTCGCCCCGCACCAGCCTGTGGACGGCCTCGGCCTCGACCGTGCGCGGGCCGCGGCGCAGCCACAGGAAGAACTCGACATTCCCCGACGGTCCGGGCAGCGGGCTCGTGGTCGCGGCGACCGCGCCCCAGCCGCGCTGCCCCGCCGCGTCCGCGACGGTGAGGACGGCCTCGGCCCGCAGGTCCGGGTCGCGCACGACACCGCCCTTGCCCACGCGGTCCTTGCCGACCTCGAACTGCGGCTTGACCATGAGCGCCAGGTCGCCGTCCGGGCTGGTGACGCCGAGCAGGGCGTCCAGCACCAGGGTCAGGGAGATGAAGGACAGGTCGCCGACCACCAGGTCGACGGGGCCACCGATCAGCTCGGTGGTCAGCTCGCGGATGTTCGTCCGGTCGTGGACGTGGACGCGCGCGTCGGACTGCAGGGACCAGGCCAGCTGCCCGTAGCCCACGTCGACGGCGACGACCTCCGCGGCCCCGGCGCGCAGCAGCACGTCGGTGAAGCCACCGGTCGAGGCCCCGGCGTCCAGGCACCGTCGCCCCTGCGCGCTGAGCCCGCCGGAGGCGAAGGCCCGCAGCGCACCCGCGAGCTTGTGACCGCCGCGGGAGACGTAGTCCGGGCGCTCCTCGTCGGCGCGCACCACGATCGCCACGTCGGTGGTGATCGCGGTCGCGGGCTTGGTGGCGCGCACCCCCTGGACCGTGACGCGGCCGGCGGCGATCAGCTCGCTGGCGTGCTCGCGCGAGCGGGCCAGCTTGCGGCGCACCAGCTCGGCGTCGAGACGGAGTCGACGTGGCGGCACGCTCAGCCCTGCTCTTCCCGCTGCTCGGCGACGTCCGGTCGGGGCCCCGTCCACACCGGGGCGTCGGGATCGGTGTCGAGCGCCCGTCGCAGGCGCGAGTGCGCGGAGTCGTAGACGGCCGCGTGCCGGTCGGTGCCCGGGGTCTCCCCCGTCTCCGGGTCGGTCTCGTCGAGCCGCGCCACGTCGGCCAGGACGGCGTCCACGGCCGCCACCCCGGTCTCCGGGCGCGGGGGCACGACGGCCGTCGGCTCGCTCGAGGACTCGGGGGTGCTGCTCATGGACGCGAGACTATCCGTCACCGGCGACACGACCTCAGTCCGCGGCGGGCGGGACCAGGCCGTCGGTGCCGACTGCTTCCCCCGTCTCGTCCAGGTGCTGCCAGGCGACGGTGAGGACGGCGCGCCACCAGGCGATCGGCTCCCCGCCCCCGTGCACCGTCACCGCGCCCCCGTCGCGGACGGCGGTCCACCCGCCGCAGTCCGCCGACCCGCCGTCGACGGTCACCTCGGGGTGCGCGGCGAGGAGGCCGCGCAGGTCCGGGGCCACGTAGGTCGGCCGGTGACCCGCGGGGGTGGCGACGAGCTCGTCGAGGCCGGAGACGCCCGTGAGCACCAGCAGCGTCGGCAGGCCGACGGCGATGCCGCCGTCGATGTCGGTGTCCAGGCGGTCGCCGATCATGAGCGGGGTGCTCCCGCCCACGCGGCGCACGGTCTCCTCGAGCAGCGGCGGCGCCGGCTTGCCAGCCACGACGGGCTCGACCTCGGTGAAGCGACGCAGCATGTCGACCAGCACGCCGTGCCCGGGCGCCACGCCGTAGGGGGTCGGGATCGTCATGTCGGTGTTGCTCGCGACCCACGGCAGCCCCTGGCGCACCCGCACGGCGCCGCGCATCAGGTCCTTCCACGGCACGTCCGGCGAGTAGCCGGTGGCCAGGGCGTCGGCGTCGTCCTCCACGCCCACGGGCTCCAGCCCCGCCACACGCAGCGCCTCCACCAGGCCCGTCGTCCCGAGCGCGACGACCCGCGCGCCGGCGCCGAAGCGCTCGCGCAGCACGCCTGCAGCGGCCTGCGCCGAGCTCACGACGTCCTCGGTCCCGGCGTCGATGCCCAGGTCCTGGAGGTGGGCCGCGACCCTCTCCGGCGTTCGCGAGGCGTTGTTGGTCACGAACGCGATCCCTGTCCCGGCCTCCCGCGCCGCGGCGATCGACTCCGGCGCGTGCGCGACGGCGTGCCCGCCGACGTAGACGACGCCGTCGAGGTCGAGCATCGCCAGGTCGTGCGCCTCGTGCAGGGGCCGGCTGCTTGCTCCCAGTGCGGACGCCTCGCGGTGGTCGTCCTCGGGGACGGGGCTGCCCGTCGTGCTCATCGTGGGGGCCTTCCAGGTGGGTGGGAACAGCGCGACACGCCTGTGACCTGCGTCGCACCACGGGTGGCGACGCCACCAACGCTCGAGCCTACGATGGGCAGATGGTGACGGGGACTCCCCCCACGGGCTCGACGATGCTGCCCGGGGGCTCGACGGCGCAGACCCCCCTGCCCACGGGCGCGACCACGCCGGTCGTGCACGGCGACGGCAGGGGCACCCAGGTGCGCGGCATCCGCGGACCCCTCCGGCTGGAACCGTTCGTGGCCACGCGCATGGCGGTCCAGCACGTGGCCGACCCCGCCGCGGCCCGGGCCTTCGCCCGCCCGTACCACCGGGTCGCCGAGCGGCTCGCCCAGTGGGAACGCCGCGGCCACCTCCTCGAGGACGACGGGCCGGCGCTGTGGGTGCACGAGTACGGCACGCCCGAGCTGACCGTCCGAGGCCTCGTGGGCGTCATCCCGCTCGACCTGCTCTCCGGCTCCGTGGACGAGGCGGTGCTGGTGCCTCACGAGGGCGTCGAGCCCGACCAGGTCGCCGAGCTGGCCTCACGCATGCGGGAGACCCACATCCAACCGGCGCCCATCCTGCTGGCTCACCGTGGCACTCCCCGCCTGCGCGCGATCCTGGCGATGGTCACCGACCAGCAGCCGCTGGTCGACGGTGCGGACCGCGCCGGCCAGATCCACCGCCTGTGGCGCATCCCGGAGCAGTTCGTCCGCGACGTCCAGGGGGAGCTGGCCGGCACCCGGGCACTCCTGGCCGACGGGCACCACCGCTATGCCGCCTACCTCGACGAGGCGAGACGGGGCGACAGCCTGGCGACCTCGGGGCTCGCCATGCTCATCGACCAGGACGACACCCCGCTCGCGCTGGGGCCCATCCACCGCTTCGTCGCCGGTCTCTCCCTGAGCCGGCTCGGACAGGTGGCCCACGCCGCCGGACTGCCCGTGACCGACCACCTGGGCGTACGGCTGACCGACGTCTCCCCCAGCACGATCGTCGCCACCGACGGACGGCGCACGCTCACGATCCACCTGAGCGCCGCCGGAGAGCACGACCTGCCGCTCCAGGTGGTGCACCAGGGCCTGCTCCCCCAGCTCGTGGACGAGTACGTCGACATCACGCACCACCACGCCGCGGGGCCGGCGATCGCCCAGACCCGTCACGAGGACGGGGTGGCCCTGCTCCTCGCACCTCTGACCCTGGAACGGGTCCTCGAGATCACGGACCGCGACGGCGTGCTGCCGGAGAAGTCGACGTCCTTCCAGCCCAAGCCGAACCCCAGCATCCTGCTGCGCCGTCTGCACGACTGACGCAGCGCCACGACCGCCACACGCACACGGAACGCGGGAAAAACACTACGAGGGCCCGTGTCGGGGAGCCACACGCTGACGCGGTGCTCGACCCTGACAGGGCCCTCGTAGGGGGTTATGTCCGGCGGCGTCCTACTCTCCCACAACCTCGCGGTTGCAGTACCATCGGCGCTGAGAGGCTTAACTTCCGGGTTCGGGATGGGACCGGGTGTTTCCCTCTCGCTATGGCCGCCGTAACTCTAGAGGATCACCCGCCACCAATGGTGGTTTCCGGGTGTCCAAGCCATATGTATCCAATTAACAGGGCCCTACGGGGCCGGTGTTTGGTTGTTCAATCAGTGGACGCGAGACACGCTCAATCACACGCTGTATCTGTGTGTTTGTTTGTGTGTGCAGTGTAGGAGTGTGGTGACAAGCCCTCGGCCTATTAGTACCGGTCGGCTGGGCATCACTGCTGTACACCTCC
>NZ_JAMOIL010000034.1 GCF_023656415.1 Nocardioides bruguierae | reverse complement strand
ACGTCGCGCAGCTCCTCAACGGACGACCACGCAAAACGCTCGGCTGGAAGAACCCAGCCGAGCGTCTGCGTGATCTACTCACCGCCAGCTAACAACAACGGTGTTGCGAGGACCGCTTGAATCCGCCACCCGGCGCGGGGGTCTCGTGCGTCCGGACCCGCCGGTGGTCGAGCAGCGACGAAGCTGCTCCCCCCGGTGGTTGAGGAAGGACGAAGTCCTGTCTCGAAACCACACGTGTCGAGCCCCACCCCTTGAGGTCGCACGGACCGGGGAAGGATGACCCTCGTGGTCGAGCAGCACGTGGAGGAACCCGCGCACCCGGAGCAGGAGCAGGCTCCCTACGAGCCGAACCCACGCCGCTGGCGCATCCTGGGGGTGTCGCTGGTCGTCGGGTTCATGTCGCTGCTCGACGTCTCGATCGTCAACGTCGCGATCCCGTCGATGTCGGCGGGCCTGGACGCCTCGGAGGCGACGATCCAGTGGGTCGTGTCCGGCTACGCGCTGGCGTTCGGTCTGACGCTGGTGGCGGGCGGTCGCCTGGGCGACGCGTACGGCCGTCGCACGATGATGCTGATCGGGCTGACCGGGTTCGTGGCGTCGTCCGCCTTCGTGGGGTTCGCGCCGAGTGCCGGGACGGTGGTGCTCGCGCGGCTGCTGCAGGGCGCCTCGGCGGGTCTGCTGACACCGCAGAACTCCGGGCTCATCCAGCAGCTGTTCCGGGGGCGTGAGCGCGGCAAGGCGTTCGGGTTCTTCGGGCTCACGGTCTCGATCGCCTCGGCCACGGGCCCCGTGATCGGCGGACTCATCATCGCGCTGGCCGGCACCGAGAACGGCTGGCGCTGGCTGTTCCTGATCAACGTGCCCATCGGCCTCGTGGCGTTCGCCGCGATCTGGTTCATGGTGCCGCGCACCCCGGCCGCGGAGCGCACGGGCGACGCCCGGATCGACGTGCTCGGGTCGGTGCTGCTCGGCGCCACCGTGATCTGCCTGCTCCTGCCGGTGGTCTCGCTGGAGAACGGCTCGGTGCTGCCGATGCTGCTCCTGGTCGGCGTGCCGGCCTTCGGCTGGGCGTTCGTGCGCTGGGAGGCCCGCCAGGTCCGCACCGGGCGTCCGCCCCTGCTGGACCTCCGTCTCCTGCGCCACCTGCCCGGCTACGTCAACGGCATGGCCGTCGGCGCTCTGTACTTCACCGGCTTCACGGGCCTCATGCTCGTCGCGTCGTTGCACCTCCAGGACGGCCTCGGCTACTCCGCGCTCCAGGCCGGACTGATGATGGCCCCCTTCGCCGTCGGCTCCGCGGTGGCAGCCCCGCTCGCCGGCCGCGTGGTCACGGACGTCGGCCGCAAGCTCACCGTCGGGGCACTGAGCCTGATGATCACCGGCACGGTGCTCATCGCGATCGTGGTGCCGCTGGCGACGCCGATCTGGGCGTGGCTGCCGCCGGTGCTGCTGCTCACCGGCCTGGGCGCCGGCGCGGTGGTCAGCCCGAACATCACCCTCACGCTGCAGGAGGTGCCGCCGGAGATGGGTGGCGCCGCGGGCGGTGCCCTGCAGACGGGCCAGCGGATCGGCGCGTCGATCGGCGCGGCCCTCGCCGTCTCGGTCTACACGCTGGTGGCCGGCGCGACGTCGTCCGCCCTGGGCCTCTCGACCGCCCTGGCCGCCGAGATCGTGCTGCTGCTCGCTGCCCTGGCCATGGCCGTCCGGGCCTGGCGGCGGTGACGCCCCGCTCCCGGTGTCGCGCCTCCGGTGATGACAGAGACGGCGTGACCGCCTGCACGCCCGCACCGGTGTGACAGGGGGCTGAGGAGGGGGAGGATGAGGGACATGTCGGAACCTGCGCCCGCTCCCGATCACGTCACCGAGGTCCACCCGGACGCCGTGACGGTCTGCATCAGCCGCGTCGTCGACCCTGCCCGCGAGGCGGAGATGATCTCGTGGCTGACGGCCGGCCAATCGCTGGCGCAGCTGTTCCCCGGGTTCCTCGGTGTGGGCTGGGTCCGCCCCGCCCCCGGTCACGACACCTGGCACGCGCTCTACCGGTTCGCGGACGCCGACGCCCTCAAGGCGTGGGAGGAGTCCCCGCAGCGGCACTGGTGGCGCGAGTCGGCGGCCGGCCTGGTGGTGCGCGAGGTCGGCACCGAGAAGAGGTCCGGCATCGAGGGCTGGTTCGACGCCCCGGACGCCGAGATCCTCACCGACGCCCCGCCCCCGCCGCCGCGGTGGAAGCAGGCGATCACCATCTTCATGGTGTTCTACCCGGCCTCGCTGGTGGTCAACTGGATCGCCGGCCAGATCGACTGGGTCCAGGCCCTCCCGCTGCCGCTGCGGCTGCTCTCCACGATCGTGGTGCTGACCCCGCTGATGGTCTTCTTCGGCCTACCGTGGATCACCCGCAAGATGGAGTGGTTCCTCCAGGGCCGCCCGGCCCCCTGGCGGCGCGCCCGCTCCGCCTGACGTCGACGAAGGTCGCCGGAGGTCGAGGAAGGGCTGGGCCTGCTGAGCCGGAGGTTGAGGAAGGACGAAGTCCTGTCTCGAAACCACCGGCCACCCCCGCAGAACGTGCAGTTCGTTGCAGTGCATCGACCTGCAGGTGGCTGACGGTTTCGAGCGCGGACGCCGCCGGGCAGCGTGTCGCCCATGACCACTCTCGGGACCACCCTCCACCGTCACCTCCGCCGGATCGGCATCGTGCTCGCCGGCCTGCTCCTCACGGCCGGCACCGGCGTCCTGGCGGCGCCGACCGCCTCCGCGGTGAGCCAGTCCAGCGCCGCCTCCCAGCTCTCCGCCGCCGGCATCAGCTGGGTCTCCTCCGGCGGCTGCACCGACCGGTACAACTCCTCCTGCACCTCGTTCGAGGGCATCCGTCAGGCCACGATCGACGGCGCCATCACGCTGAAGAACGCCTCCGGCTGCGCCCTGACGATCACCGGCGGCACCGAGACCGGCCACTCCTCGGGCACCTACTCGCACTGGAACGGCTACAAGCTCGACTTCCGCATCACCACCTGCCTGAACAACTGGGTGACCGGCCACTACGCCTACATCGGCACCCGCAGCGACGGCGCCGCGATGTACCAGGCCGCCTCCGGCAACGTGTACGCCAAGGAGGGCTCGCACTGGGACGTCACCTACTACTCCTGCGGCTGCTGACCGCTCCGCTGGTCGAAGGGACGGGCCCAGCCCGCTGGTCGAGGAAGGACGAAGTCCTGTCGCGAGACCGAGGCCGGTGGTCGAGCAGTGAGGAGCGCGAGCGACGAACGCACGTCGAGACCACGCCCCGCACGCCCTAGGCTGGCCCCGTGAGCACGGAGCTGAACATCCCCGCCGCCCCGCCGATCGCCGGCACCCGCCACGTCCACTCGGGCAAGGTGCGCGACCTGTACGAGGTCACCGACGGCGAGCACGCGGGCCGCTTCCTCATGGTCGCCAGCGACCGGCTCTCGATCTTCGACTTCGTGCTCGACACGACCATCCCCGACAAGGGCGAGATCCTCACCCGCATGTCGCTGTGGTGGTTCGAGCAGCTCGAGGACCTCGTGCCGCACCACGTCGTCTCCACCGACGTGCCGGACTCGGTCAAGGGCCGCGCGGTCATCTGCGAGAAGCTCGACATGTTCCCCGTCGAGTGCGTGGCGCGCGGCTACCTGACCGGGTCCGGCCTCCTCGACTACACGGCGTCCGGCGAGGTCTGCGGCGTCCCGCTGCCCGCCGGCCTCGTGGACGGCAGCCGCCTGCCCGAGCCGATCTTCACCCCGGCCACGAAGGCCGAGCTGGGCGACCACGACGAGAACGTCTCCTACGAGGCGGTCGTCGCCACGATCGGGGAGCCGGACGCCGCCGACCTGCGTGACCTCACGCTCGCCGTGTACGGCCGGGCCGAGGAGATCGCCCGCGAGCGCGGCATCCTGCTCGCCGACACCAAGTTCGAGTTCGGGCGGGACGCCGCCGGCCGCACGATCCTCGCGGACGAGGTGCTGACCCCCGACTCCTCGCGCTTCTGGCCCGCGGCCGAGTGGAAGCCCGGTCAGACCCAGCCCTCCTACGACAAGCAGATCGTCCGCAACTGGGCGCTCTCGCCGGAGTCCGGCTGGGTGAAGTCCTCGGGCGAGGCGCCGCCGGTGCTGCCCGCCGAGGTCGTCGAGCGGACCCGCGCCCGCTACATCGAGGCCTACGAGCTTCTCACCGGCGAGACGTTCTGAGCATGGTCGCGCGCCACGGCTCGGGTCGCGTCCGGTTCTCCGTGCCCCAGGAGGTCGCCTTCGACTACCTGGTCGACCCGGCGAACCGCCCCGCGTGGCAGTCCTCGCTGCGCTCCGTCGCGGACGTCGACGGCGAGCCGCGCGACGGCCAGACCTGGACCGACGTGACCGTGCCGGGTCCGCGGCCCGCGATGCGCACGACCCGGCTGGAGCGTCCGCACGTGTGGGCCGAGTCCGGCACCTGGCGCGGGGTCCGCGCCGACCTCGACCTCGCCTTCACCCCGGCCGCCGCGGGTCTGGCCTGCGACGTGTCGTTCCGGTTCCGCATCGAGGCGCTGGGCGTCCTCGGCCTGGTGGCCACGTTCGCGTCGGTCCCGGCCGTTCGTGCGGACCTCAAGCACGCCGCGAAGATCCTCCTCGAGCGCCAGTAGGCGCCGCCTCGGTCTCGCGACGTTTGCTGCGCAACCTCCTCGACCAGCGGCGAGACCGCCTCGATCACCGCGGTGCGGTCACTCCTTGCCGGAGTCGATCCCCAGCCGCACGCCGTACGAGACGACCGCGACGGCGACGCAGCCGAGGCCGGCGTAGCGGACGGCTGCCACGACGAAGAGCACCGTGGTGAGGTCCCTCAGGTCGCGCGGCGAGAGGCCGTCGACCAGCGCCACCGACAGGATCGCCGAGACGAGGATCAGCGCGGCGCCACCGAGCAGCAGCCACCGGGTCATCTTGCGGGCGCGGTCGCCGACGGGCTGCGCCTGCCAGGCAGCGCGGGCGCTGGAGATGCCGTCCGGTGCCGGCCCGCCGGTCTCGGACTGCGCGGTGATCTCGTTGATCGCCTTGTTGCGCTCGTTGGGGTCGTGCATGGACGGGTGCGGCATGGATCCTCCCGAGACGGTCGGCCGACTGGGGGCGTGAGGCCGACGTTGACATCCCGAGCATCCCACAGGCGTCGGTCGCCGGCGACCGGGCACGCGGCCCGTCCGGCCCCTGTACCCGCTTGTGACTCGTGGGTAGGTTGCTCCCATCACACCCCGACGTGACGGAGGCCACTCGTGACCGACTACAACCTCGCCAGCCTGCTCGAGAACAGCGCGGCGGCCTACGCCGGTCGCGACGCGGTGGTCCTCGGCGACACCCGGCTCACGTACGCGCAGGTCAACGGCGCGGCGAACCAGGTCGCGAACGCGCTGAAGGAGCGCGGCGTCGGGCACGGCGACAAGGTGGCGCTGAGCTGCCCGAACCTGCCGTACTTCTCGATCGTCTACTTCGGCATCCTCAAGGCCGGCGCGACCGTCGTCCCCCTCAACGTGCTGCTCAAGGGGCGCGAGGTGGCCTACCACCTGGCCGACTCCGACGCGAAGGCCTACTTCTGCTTCCAGGGCACCCCCGAGCTGCCCATCGGCGCCGAGGGCTTCGCCGGCTTCGAGCAGGCCGAGGGCTGCGAGCACTTCTTCATGATCACTGCGGACCCGGCCGCCCCCAGCCCCATCGAGGGCACCATGACGATGGGCCAGGCGATGGCCACGCAGCCGCCCACGTTCGACACGGTCGTCACCGACGAGGACGACACCGCCGTCATCCTCTACACCTCCGGCACGACGGGTCAGCCCAAGGGCGCGGAGCTGCGGCACCGCAACATGCGCGACAACGCCCTGGCCGGCACGGAGCTCTTCGGCGCGGACGCCGAGAACCCCGACACCTACCTGTGCGTGCTGCCGCTGTTCCACTCCTTCGGGCAGAGCGTCATCCAGAACGGCGGCTTCGCGTTCGGCGGCACCGTCGTGATGCTGCCGCGCTTCGAGGCGGCGCCCGCCCTGGGGCTGATGCTCAAGGAGCAGGTGACGTTCTTCGCCGGCGTCCCGACGATGTACTGGGGCCTGCTGGGGGCGCTGACCCCCGAGGTGGACGTCGACACCCTGGCCAAGAACCTCCGCGTCGCCGCCGCCGGCGGCTCGGCGCTGCCGGTGGAGGTGCACCGCAAGTTCGAGCAGCAGTTCGGGGTGACGATCCTCGAGGGCTACGGCCTGTCCGAGACGTCCCCCGTCGCGTCGTTCTCGCCGTTCGGCAAGCCCGTGCGCGTGGGCTCGATCGGCCTGCCGATCCCCGGCGTGGAGATGAAGCTGATCGACCCGACCCCGGGCGAGTGGGGCTCGATCCCCGACGAGCGCGACGAGAACGGCATGACCCCGGTCGGCGAGATCGCCATCAAGGGCCACTGCGTGATGAAGGGCTACTACCAGCGCCCGGACGCCACCGACGCGGTGCTCGACGCCGACGGCTGGTTCCGCTCCGGCGACCTCGGTCGGCAGGACGCCGACGGGTACTACTACATCGTCGACCGCTCCAAGGACATGATCATCCGCAACGGCTTCAACGTGTACCCGCGCGAGATCGAGGAGGTCCTGCTGACCCACCCCGCCGTCTCGCTGGCCGCCGTCATCGGCGTGCCGCACGAGGAGCACGGCGAGGAGATCAAGGCGGTGCTGATCCTTGACGAGGGCGCGAGCGTGTCCGAGGACGAGGTCCTGGCGTGGGGCAAGGAGCAGATGGCGGCGTACAAGTACCCGCGCATCATCGAGTTCGTGCCCAGCCTGCCCATGACCGCCACCGGCAAGATCCTCAAGCGCGAGCTCAGCTGACGCGATCCGGTGGTCGAGGTGCGAGGCCGGCCACGGCCGAGCCTCGGGACCGCTGCACGCGACTCGCTACGGTGAGGACGTGAAGTTCCTGGTCTTCGGCTTCCTGTCGTTCCTGATGCTGGCCGTCGGCATCCTGTGGACCGGTGAGTCCTTCGGCTGGTGGGGCGAGGAGCCCACGTCCGGCAGCGGCACCGCCGTGCTCGGCCCGCCGATCGCCGGCCTCGGCGTCGCGATGGCGATCGTCGTCGTGCAGCAGGCGGTCAAGCGCGACTGAGCACAGCCGGTGGTCGAGGTGCGAGGAGCGCCAGCGACGAGCCTCGAGACCGCCGCACCAGACGTGAGACGTCACTCGAACGGGTTCGGCAGCGCGCCGGGCAGCCCGGCCAGCATCTCGCGGGCCTGGGCGGCGACCTTGTGCTCGACGAGCACCTCGTACCGGGTCGCGACGACCTGGGTGACGGAGGAGAAGTCCCGCTGGCCACGGGTCAGGGCGTAGCTGATCAGCGTGAAGATGAGGCCGAACAGCGCGCCGATGACGGCGGTGGAGGCGAGCAGCGCCAGCAGCCCCTGGTCGGAGGAGAACAGGCTCAGCACCAGGCCGACGAAGAGGCCGAACCAGGCGCCCGAGGCGGCACCGCCGACCGCGACCCGGCCGGTGGTGAGCCGACCGGTGATCCGCTCGACTCGCTTGAGGTCCGTCCCGACGATCATGCACTGCTCGACCGGGAACTTGTGGTCGGAGAGGTAGTCGACCGTCTTCTGGGCGTGCGCGTAGTCGTCGTAGGTCGCCAGGGACTGCGGGAACTCCAGCGCGAACGCGTCGGCGCTGAGGCGGCGGGGGGTTCCGGGGCTGCTCATGGCCCCAGTCTGCCCCCGCCGTGGGTGCCCGCGGGGGTGTCCTCGGCCCTCAGTTGCCTGTGAACCGCCTGACGGTCGCCACCAGGGCGGCTGCGTACCGCCTCTGCCCCGCGGTGCGCCGCATCGCGCGCGCGTCCCGCCGGTTGCGCATGTTGCCCGCCTCCAGCAGCACCGCCGGCACGTCGGAGAGGTTGAGGGTGCCGAGGTCGCCCCGGGCGTCGATGCCGGTGCCGCCGGCGACGTAGTTCGCGACCGGGAACCCCTGCCGCTTCATCGCCCGCTTCAGCGTGCGGGCGAGGCGACGCGACGGCTTCCAGATGTCGCCGGTCCAGCCCTTCCGCTTCGTCGGCCGGATGACGTGGAACCCGCGGGCCCCGCTCGTGGTGCTGCCGTCGCCGTGGAGCGAGAGCAGGACGTCGGCGTCGTACCGCGCCCCCGCCTTGCCGCGGGTGTTGATGCACGGACCCCACCGGTCCTCCCGGTTGCTGTGCCGGGTCAGCCGCACGGTCGCGCCGAGCCGGCGCAGCTTCCTGCGGGTGCGCACGGCCAGCTGCCACACGAAGGTCGCCTCGGGCCAGCCCTTGTTCGTCGCCGTGCCGGTGGTGTTGCACGCCTTCTTGAACCCGCCGGCCTGCACGAGCCGGTTGATCTCCTCCGGGAAGTTCTTGTTGCCCAGCTGGTGGCCGGGGTCGAGCACGACGGTCACGCCGGCCAGCGGCTTGCGCTCCTGCGCTGCGCTCACGGCCGTGGCCAGCCCCGACGTGGCCAGCTCGGACGACGGCAGCGCCGGTGCGGCCGGCGCGAGGCCGAGCACGAGCGCGCCGGCGAGGGCGGGCGCCGCCACAGCCCTCCCGAGCGTGCGCGGGGAAGGCCGGTGGGCCGGTCGGTGGGGGAGCCGAGGCATGCCAGCAGGGTAGGCCGGGTTCCGGGGCGTTGTCCCGGGCGTCGCGTCCGCCGCACGCGGCCGGCTCGGAGCATCGGTCGACGCGGCTTAGGATGGGACGCGTCGGCGCTGCCGACGTCCCTGATACGTGAGACCCGCAGGAGTCACCGTGCCCGTCGTCGTCGTCGACGTGATGCCCAAGCCCGAGATCCTCGACCCGCAGGGCAAGGCCGTGCAGGGCGCTCTGCCCCGCCTCGGCTTCGCCGGCGTGAGCGACGTCCGCCAGGGCAAGCGCTTCGAGCTGACCGTCGAGGAGGTCACCGACGAGGTGCTCGCCCAGGTCGCGAAGATGGCCGAGACGCTGCTCTCCAACCCGGTGATCGAGAACTTCACCGTGCGCGTGGAGACCACCTCGGAGATCGTGGCCGGAGCGAACGCGTGAAGGTCGGGGTCGTCACCTTCCCCGGGACGCTCGACGACGTCGACGCCGCCCGGGCGATCCGCATCGGCGGCCACGAGGCCGTCTCCCTGTGGCACGGCGACCACGACCTCAAGGGCGTCGACGCCGTCGTCCTGCCCGGCGGGTTCTCCTACGGCGACTACCTGCGCTGCGGCGCCATCTCCCGCTTCGCGCCGGTGATGACCGAGGTCGTCGCGGCCGCCAACGGTGGTCTGCCGGTGCTCGGCATCTGCAACGGCTTCCAGATCCTGTGCGAGTCGCACCTGCTGCCGGGCGCGCTGATCCGCAACGACCACATGAAGTTCGTCTGCCGCGACCAGCGCCTGCGGATCGAGAACGCCTCGACCCCGTGGACCAGCGCCTACAGCCACGGTGCCGAGATCACCATCGCCCTGAAGAACGGGGAGGGCGGCTTCGTCGCCGACGAGGCCACGCTCGACATGCTCGAGGCCGAGGGCCGGGTCGTCGCCCGCTACCTCGACGTGAACCCGAACGGCTCGATGCGCGACATCGCCGGCGTGACCAACGAGCGCGGCAACGTCGTGGGGCTGATGCCGCACCCCGAGCACGCGGTCGAGGAGCTCACCGGCTCCGGCACCGACGGGCTCGGCTTCTTCACCTCGTTCCTGGAGCAGGCCGCCTCGGTCTGAGGCCCCTCTGATCGACTCCGCCCGACCGGCGGTGAGCCACCAACCGAACCCCGTGCGGGAAGGGTTGCAGGCTCACCGCCGGTCGGCGTTCCGGAGCACGAGCGGTGCGTCGGCAACCGAACCGGCTGAGCAGACAGGTTGCTGAGCCACCACCCATCGAGAGTGCCGCCGATGCTCACCCTCTTGGGCCGCTCAGGCACCCTGGACCCATGCGCTCCCCCCTGGGTCTGTTCCGCAAGGTCGCGATCGCGGAGGCGGTGACCTGGGCCCTGCTGATCCTCGGCATGGTGCTCAAGTACGGCACCGAGACGACCGACCTCGGCGTGCGCGTCTTCGGGATGCTGCACGGGATCGTGTTCGTCGCCTACTGCGTGACCACCGTCGTGGTGGCCGTCGACCAGCGCTGGAGCCTCGGCCGCGCCGTGCTCGGCCTGGCCTCCGCCGTCCCGCCGTTCGTGACCGTCGTCTTCGACCAGGTGGTCGAGCGTCGCGGCGGCCTGGGCACCACCTGGCGCCTGCGGGCCGAGCAGCCCGCCGGCGTCCTGGAGAAGCCCGTGGCGTGGCTGCTGCGCGAGCCCCTGCGCGGCCTGGCCGCCGGGGTCGTGGCCGTCGCCGCGCTCACCGGCCTCGCGCTGCTGGTGGGCCCGCCGGCGTCCTGAGGCTCGACCTCAGCTGCGCTGGCCCTGCTTCAGCAGGCGCCACTGCGGGCCGGTGATGATGCCGGTCGCCTCCAGCCCCACCCGTCGCTGCCACTGCTTGACGGCCTTGGTGGTCGCGGCCAGGTAGAGCCCGTTGACGGGGGTCCGGATCTTCGCGGCGACCGCGTTGAGGGTGCGCTGGAGGTAGCGCACCTGGTTGCTGCCGTCGCCGAACTTCAGCCGGGTGCCGCGGGCGTACTCCGACAGCGCCGCCACCCAGTTCTCCCGCGACCACGTGCGGGACTCGTCGAAGCCGTGGTGGCGCTGCCAGGAGCGGACGACGGAGACCAGCTCGGCGTCGTACTCGCCGTCGGTGCGGCCACCGGCGAAGCCGTCGAGCCGCAGGACGCACTGCAGCGCCGCCGTCCTGCCCTCGTCGGCGACGACCGTGCTGCCGTCGGAGGCGGTGCGCGTGGGGGCGAGGTTCATGTAGTCGCGGTAGGAGATCTGCGTGCCGTTGCAGACCTCGGCCTCGTCCGGTGCCCGGGTGCCCTTGCCGAGGTCGAGGTAGCTGGAGTCGATGTTGATGGTGACCCCGCCCCACGTCTCGTCGTGGCCGCCGCGGTACTGCTTCATCCGGTCGCCCTCGGTCCAGCCGGTGTTGCTGAGCGAGGTCGAGGTGAGGTTCTGCTGGCCGTCCCAGTCGGCGATCCAGACGCGGTCGGGCATCGAGAAGCGGTGGGGGCGGTTCTGCCGGGCCCCGTCGAGCGCCTTGATGCCGGACCCGGCGCTGGAGTACACGCCCGAGACGTAGCCGAGGGTGTGGATGCGGTCGGTCCAGCCGTCGAGGAACGACAGCGCCGACTCGCGGCAGTTCTTGTTGCCGAGGTCGAAGCCCTCCATGTCGTACCAGAGGGTCGAGCCGGCGGCGATGCCCAGGTCGGCGGCCTTGTTGACGGCGCCGGAGGCCGACTTCACGCCCTGCTCGTAGGCGAGGTCGTACCGGCCGTTCCTCCCGGGCCGGGGGTTGACGGTCTCGTCGTTCCGGTACCGCGGGAAGCGGGGGTTGCAGGAGGCCTGCGGGCCGAGGGTGATCGGCAGGATGCGCCACCCGGTCGACGCCTGCTTGGCGACCCACTCGGCGGTGAGGTTCGGCTGGTCGCGGCACGCGCGCGACTTGCCCGAGGCGTAGACCCCCACGGCCTGGTAGGGCGAGGTGCGCCACCAGGTGTTCATCGTCTTCTGGTCGGGCGTGTGGCACTGGTCGAAGGCCAGCCCGGTGAGGTTGCGGGGCGTCACGACCCCCGGCTCGCCCTCGCGGGCGGCGGTGTCGTCCGCGGAGGCCAGGGTGCCGGTGGTGGCGACGGTCGACCCGGTGCGGACGGCGGCGGGCGCGGCCGTCGCGGGCAGGGGGCCGGCCAGCGGCAGCACGAGCAGGAGGGGGACGGCGGCGAGCAACGCACGCAGGCGCGGGCGGCGGGTCATCGGGGACTCCGGGAGAGGTCGGGCCGGGGAAGGGCCGGTGGGGGGAGCGACCGGACGACGATAACCCCAGGAGTCCCACGGATCACGGCACTTCACACGAGTTGCACGACCCTGTGCACGCACGAGCGGGTCGTGTGCCTGAGCGGTGGCCGGAGCGACCGCTGGGGCACACGACCCGCGTCGGGTGGAGCGAGGTCAGGCGGCTGCCTGCTCCAGGGGCTCGGTCGGCTCGCCGTCGGGCTGGGCGGCCCGGGCGGCCCGGGCACGCCGCGCGGCCTGCACGGTCAGCGCGAGGGCGGCCAGGGCTGCCGCCGAGGCGAACGCGGCCGAGGTGAGGAACGCGGCCTGCGCCCCGGGCACGACCTCGCCGGGCACCGCGCCCACGGCGTAGACCGAGACGACGGCCGCGAGGCCGACCGCCCCGCCCAGCTGCTGGGCGGTCTGCAGCATGCCGGACGCGGCGCCGGCGTCCTGCGGCTGCACGCCGGCCATGACGAGCGAGGTGACCGGCATGAAGATCGCGCCGGCCGAGGCGCCGATGAGGACCAGCGGCAGCAGCAGCGCCGGGGCGTAGCCGGCGCCGGCGTCGTAGGTCGAGAGCACCGTGAAGCCGAGCGCCAGGCCGATCGTGCCGGCGAGCACCATCACCGGGGCGCCGAGCCGGGCGACCAGGCTCGGGGCGAAGCGCGACATGGTGAAGATCGACAGGCTGACCGGCAGGAACGCCAGGCCGCTGGTGAGCGGCCCGAAGCCGAGGTCGGTCTCGAGGATCTGCACGACCAGGAAGAACATCGACATCTGGGCGCCGAAGACGAGCGGCATCACGACCAGCGCGCCGACGCGGCGCGGGTCGCGCAGCAGCGCGGGCTGGACGAGCGGGGTGCGGCCGAGCGCCTCCTGGCGCAGCTCCTGGCGGACCAGCACGGCCAGCATCGCCAGGCCGATCAGCAGGAGGTCGAGGGTGCTGGTGGAGGTCCAGCCGTGCTCGGCGGCGCCGACGAGGCCGTAGACCAGGGACACCGCGCCACCCGTGGCGAGCAGGGCGCCGAGCACGTCGAACCGCCCGGGGCGACGCGGGGTCTCCGCGACGTGCCGGCCGACCAGCGCCACGACGGCCAGGCCGATCGGGACGTTGATCCACAGCGTCCAGCGCCACGAGCCGAGGTCGGTCACGACCCCGCCGAGCAGCAGGCCCAGGCTGGCGCCGCCCGAGGAGACAGCGGCGAACAGGGCGAAGGCGCGGTGGCGTGCCGCGTCGTCCTTCGCGCTCGTCGTGAGCAGCGCCAGGACGCTGGGAGCGGCCAGCGCCGCGCCCACGCCCTGGGCCGCGCGGGCGGCGACCAGCTGGCCGGGGGTCTGGGCGAGGCCGCCGAGCAGCGAGGCGAGGGTGAAGAGGGTCAGGCCCACCTGGAAGAGGCGGAGCCGACCGAGGACGTCGCCGAGCCGGCCGCCGAGCAGCAGCAGGCCGCCGAAGGCGAGCGTGTAGGCGTTGAGCACCCACGACAGCGAGGCCGGGCCGAAGCCGAGCGCGGTGTCGATGTGGGGCAGGGCGACGTTCACGACGGTGGCGTCGAGCACGATCATGAGCTGGGCGACCAGGACGATGGCCATCCCGAGGCCGAGGCCGGACTTCTCGTCGGGCTCGGCGGTCTGCGTGGTGTTCGTGGTGCTGTCCTTACGGGAGGGGCGGTTCTCGTCGAGGCGGACGCCGGCGGGGCGGCCGCGTCCGGGGATGAGCCGGGCCACGCCCGGCTCGCCGGTGGCGGAGGCGGTGGAGCCGGCGCGGGTGGCGCGACGCTCGGCACGGCGGACCTGGCGGGCTGCTGCCCGGTCGGCGGTGCGCTCGCGGTCGCGGCGGATGAGGTCCTCGAGCGGGTCGGAGGCGTCGAGGGCGACGGTGTCGACCCGTCGCGGCTGGGCGTGCCGGGTCGTGAGGGTCGCGGGGACGGTGTCGATCTCGGGAAGGGACGCGAGCGCGTCGTCGTTGCGGCTCGTGGTGCGGGTGGTCGTCGTCTGGTGGGGCGGTGTCTGGGACATGGGGAGCGCGTCCTGTTCTGACCCTGGCTGGGCCGACGTAGACTGAACTGGAGATGTCCTCCGGTTCGCCTTCGACGATACGGAGAGTGTCTCCGCTTAGCAAGGGAACAGCCGAGATCTGTTCCGAATCCACCCGTGTGATCCGTGAGAGGTGCGTCATGCGCGCTGATGCCCAGCGCAATCGCGACAAGATCGTCGAGGCTGCTCAGGAGGCGTTCCGCTGCGGCGGCTACGACGTCCCGCTCGACCAGATCGCCAAGGCGGCCGAGGTGGGCCCGGGCACGCTCTACCGGCACTTCCCGACGCGCGACGACCTGGTCGACGCGGTCATGGCTCCCTGGGTGGCCGGCGTCGAGGCGGCGGCCGACCGCGCGCTCGAGGCCACCGGCACGCCGCGCGAGCGCCTGCTCGCCTGGTTCGACGAGTACGTGCGACTGATCGCGGTGCACAAGGGCGGCCCCGCGAAGTTCACGATCGCGCTCGGCGACGAGGGCTCCCCGATCAAGCACAAGTGCGGCGTGCTGCTCGCGGCCCACGAGCGGGTGCTCGCGCCGCTGCGCGAGGAGGGCGCGCTGCGCGCCGACGTCACCGCCATCGAGGTCGGACGCCTCGTCGGCGGTGTCGCGATGGTCGCCGACTCCGGCCAGCTGGACACCGCCGCGACCGGCCCGATGCTCGGCGTCGTCGCGGACGGGTTCCTCACCCTCGAGCACCACCCCGCCTCGTCCGCCTGACCCACCCGCGCCTGACCCCACCCTCGCCGAGTCGGCAGCAACGTGCTGCCGACTCACCGGGTGTCCCCGCCGAGTCGGCAGCAACTTTCACCCCGCCACGCTCGGGTGCGTCCACCCACGTCCGCCGAGGACGGCCCGAGGGGCCGCGGCAGGTAGATTGCTCCCGTGCTGGACACCGTCTCCGTCGCCGCGTCCGACCCCGACCGCGAGCAGCCGTTCGCCGACCTGGGCCTCAAGCCCGACGAGTACGAGCGGATCAAGGAGATCCTGGGCCGCCGGCCCACGAGCTCCGAGCTCGCCATGTACTCCGTCATGTGGTCGGAGCACTGCTCCTACAAGTCCTCGAAGGTCCACCTCAAGCAGTTCGGTGAGATCCCGCAGGAGACCAAGGCCGGGCGGATGCTCGCCGGCATCGGCGAGAACGCCGGCGTCATCGACGTCGGCAACGGCTGGGCCGTGACGTTCAAGATCGAGTCGCACAACCACCCCAGCTACGTGGAGCCCTACCAGGGCGCCGCGACCGGCGTCGGCGGCATCGTTCGCGACATCCTCGCGATGGGTGCGCGCCCGGTCGCCGTGATGGACCCCCTGCGCTTCGGTGCGCTCGACGCCGCGGACACGCGCCGCGTGCTGCCGGGCGTGGTCTCCGGCGTCGGTGGCTACGGCAACTGCCTCGGCCTGCCGAACATCGGCGGCGAGGTCGTCTTCGACTCCTCCTACGCCGGAAACCCGCTGGTCAACGCCCTGTGTGTCGGCGTCCTCAAGCACGAGGACCTGCACCTGGCCAAGGCGTCCGGCGAGGGCAACAAGGTCATCATGTACGGCGCCCGCACCGGCGGCGACGGCATCGGCGGCGCCTCGATCCTGGCCTCGGACACGTTCGAGTCCACCGGCCCGACCAAGCGCCCCGCGGTGCAGGTCGGCGACCCGTTCATGGAGAAGCTGCTCATCGAGTGCACCCTGGAGCTGTTCCAGGCCGGCATCGTCGCGGGCATCCAGGACTTCGGTGCCGCCGGCATCTCGTGCGCCACCTCCGAGCTGGCCGCGGCCGGCGACGGCGGGATGCACGTCGAGCTCTCCGGCGTCCCCCTGCGCGACTCCACGCTGGCTCCCGAGGAGATCCTCATGAGCGAGTCGCAGGAGCGGATGATGGCGGTCGTCGAGCCCGCCGACGAGGCCCGCTTCATGGAGATCTGCGCCAAGTGGGACGTCGAGGCCGTCACCATCGGCACCGTCACCGGCACCGGCCGCCTGGTCATCGACTGGAACGGCGAGACCATCGTGGACGTCGACCCGCGCACGGTCGCCCACGACGGCCCGACCTACGAGCGCCCCTACGCCCGCCCCGAGTGGCAGGACGGCCTCCAGGCGGACGGCGCCGAGGCGCTGCCCCGCCCGTCCGTGGCCGAGCTCAAGGACCTGATGCTGCAGATGGTCGCCTCGCCCAACCTCGCCGACAAGAGCTGGGTCACCGACCAGTACGACCGCTACGTCCGCGGCAACACGGTGCTCTCCCAGCCGTCCGACTCGGGCATGATCCGCATCGACGAGGAGAACGGCACCGGCGTCGCGCTGGCCACCGACTGCAACGGTCGCTACGCCAAGCTCGACCCGTTCACCGGTGCCCAGCTCGCGCTGGCCGAGGCGTACCGCAACGTCGCCACCGGCGGTGCGACCCCGCTCGCCGTCTCCGACTGCCTCAACTTCGGCTCTCCCGAGGACCCGGACGTCATGTGGCAGTTCGCCGAGGCCTGCCGCGGCCTCAAGGAGGCCTGCCTCACCCTCGGCGTCCCGGTCACCGGCGGCAACGTCTCGCTGTACAACTCCACCGCGGGCACCCCGATCCTCCCCACCCCGGTCGTCGCCGTGCTCGGCCTCATCGAGGACGTCGCCAAGCGCACCGCGTCCGCGTGGAGTGCCGCCGGTCAGCGCGTGCTGCTGCTCGGCACCACCCGCGAGGAGCTCTCCGGCTCGGAGTGGGCCCACGTCGTGCACGGTCACCTGGGCGGTCTCCCGCCGAAGGTCGACCTGGCCGCCGAGATGTCGCTGGCCTCGCTGCTGGCCGAGGGCTCGGCCCTCGACGCCGGCGTCATCACCTCGGCCCACGACCTCTCCGACGGCGGCCTCTCGCAGGCGCTCGTCGAGGCGAGCCTGCGCAACATGGTCGGCGTCAGCGTCGACGTGTCCGAGGTCGCCGGCGGCGACCCGTTCCTCGCGCTGTTCGCCGAGTCCACCGCCCGCGCGCTGGTCACCGTCGAGGAGTCGGACCTCTCCGCCTTCCTCGCGATGGCCGCCAAGCACGGCGTCCCGGTCACCGACCTCGGTGTGACGGGTGGCGACGACCTCGTCGTCACCGCCGGCGGCGAGCCCGTCCTCACCGCGGGCCTGCTCGAGCTGCGCGCCACCTGGACCGCCACCATCCCGGCGGCCATGGCCTGACCCGCTGCGGCGGGGGTACGACCCACCACATTCGTGGTTTCCCGAGGCGGGAACCACGAATGTGGTGGGTCGTTTCCGTTCCGGAGCCCCCACCGATGAGCCAGGACGCCGGGGGAGGGCCCATCCTGGAGGGGTGCCCGACGACCTCCCGCTGACCCGCAACGTGACGCTGCGCGGGTCCGACCTCACCGAGCGGTTCAGCCGGTCGAGCGGGCCGGGCGGGCAGGGCGTCAACACCACCGACAGCCGCGTCGAGCTGCTGCTGGACCTCGACCACGCCGACCTCCCCGAGCCCACCCGTGCCCGGCTCAAGGAGCGCCTCGGCAGCCGGCTGGTCGACGGCCACCTCGTCGTCGTCACCGCCAGCGAGCACCGGGCCCAGCTCGACAACCGCCGCGCCGCCCGCGAGCGGATGACCGCCCTGCTCGCCGAGGCCCTCGCCCCGCCGCCCAAGAAGCGCCGCCCCACCAAGCCCACCCGCGGCTCCCAGCGCCGCCGCCTCGACGCCAAGAAGCAGCGCGGGGAGATCAAGAAAGGGCGTCAGAAGGGACGAGGCGGCGACTGGTCGTGACGCGCTGCGGTAGAACGGTGCCCGTCAAGCACCCCTGACCACCCCGTCATCCCGAACGAGGACACCGTGAGCCAGACGCCGCCGGAGAACACCGACGACCAGCCCACCGACCAGCCCACCGACGAGCCGGCGCAGGAGCCGGCCGAGGTCCTCGAGGGAGCCTCGACCAACCGCCGCGGCCTGCGGGTGCTGATCGGCTTCGTGCTGCTCGTGGTGGTCGCCGGCGGCATCGCGAAGGTCGTCACCACGCTCACGGCCGAGGACCCGCTGGCCGACGCGGAGCCGGTCTTCACCCTCGGCGGCGACGGCTGGCTGACGCCGGAGGGCCGCCCGCGGACCCCGGCGGTCGACGAGGTCTCCGAGGTCGCCTGGACGTGGACGTCCGCCGAGGAGGAGTCCGTCGACGAGGTCTGGCCGCTGGGCCGAGGCGCGCTGCTGTGGACGGGGCAGGACCTCGTCGCCCTCGACGCCGACGGCGAGGAGGCCTGGCGGCAGGTCTACGTCGAGGACACGCCCGACGACTTCTTCGCCGAGCCCGATCTCTACGAGATCGAGCCGGTCGTCTCCGACGACCACTCCCTGGTGTGGGTCGACAGCGAGGACGGCGCCGCCATGCTGGATGCCGAGAGCGGTGAGACGCTGTGGTCCGACGCCGGCGGAGTCCCGGTCGGCGACCTCGTGGTCGTGGACCGGGGTGACGACGGGCTCCTCGCCCGCGACGCCGCGACCGGCGACGAGCGCTGGGGAGCCGACGACCCGGTCGCCGCCGTCACCGCCTGGGGCGATCGCCTCTACGTGGTCACCGCGGACCTGGACGTCCTGGAGCACGATGCTGCGACCGGCGAGGTCACCGCCGACCTCGGCACCGTGCGGGGAGCGGCCGGGGACGAGGTGGCCGTCGCGGCCGCCGGCGACCTCCTCGGCGTGGGTGTCGGCCGGTCGTCCACCGTGCTCTCCACCGACGGCACGGTGCTCTACGAGCGCACCGCCACCGGCTCCACCGCGGGTGACGACATCATCGAGCCGGAGTCCTGGGGCGCCGGTCTCATGGCCGTCGACCCGACGATCGACAGTGACCTGATCACCCGCGACGGCAAGCGCACCGTCCAGCCCGAGGGCGCCGCCTGGTGGCCGGTGGGCAGCCGCGGCGACGACGTGCGGGTGCTCGCGCTGGGCGGCGTCTCGGGTCAGGACGGTGGCGTCAGCATCCTCGACGGCTCCCTGTCGGAGATCGCCACGGTCCGGGCGCTGCCGTTCGGCGTCGCCGACGGCCAGGCGCTCGCCATCACCGAGAAGGTCCTGCGGGCCGTGTCGCTGGAAGACGGCGACGAGCTCTGGCAGGTCCGGTGGAGCGACCTGGGTGACGGGGCTGTCGAGTCCGGTGTCGCGGTCCCGGCCATCGGCGGCGTGCTGGTGAACGCCGAGGACTCGGTCACGATGCTGCGCTGAGCGAGCCATCCGGCCCCGCCGCGGCCTCGAACCCCACCCGTGCCCCTCACCCGACGCCACCTGCTCACCGCCCTCGGCGCCGTGACCGCGAGCATCGGTCTCGCTGCCTGCACCCGACCCCCGGAGGTCCCCGCCGTGTCCGACCCCGCCGCCACCGGCCCCGTCCGCCTCACCTACGGCGACGACCCCAGCCAGGTCGCCGAGCTCACGGTGCCGGGCGGCACCCCGGTCGGGGTCGCCGTGCTCCTGCACGGCGGGTTCTGGCGCGCGCAGTACGGCGTCGAGTACGCCCAGCCCCTGGCCCCCAGCCTGGTCGACCGCGGCTGGGCCACGCTGGTGCCCGAGTACCGCCGCGTGGGCAACGGCGGCGGCGTGCCGCAGACGCTGGACGACGTCGCGGCCGCCCTCGCGCTGCTCACCGACGACGCCGCGATCGAGGCCGCCGTCGGCGCACCCCTGCCGCTCGACACGGTCGTCGGCATCGGCCACTCCGCCGGCGGGCACCTCATCACCTGGGCGGCCGGCCCCGGCGGGCCCGGCGTCCTCACCCACGTCATCAGCCAGGCCGGCGTCCTCGACCTCGCGGGTGCCACCCGGGAGAACCTCGGGGGCGGCGCGGTCACCGACTTCCTCGGGCACGCCTTCGGCGACGGGCAGGCGGACGAGGCGGTGGACCCGCTCTCCCAGGTGCCGCTCGACGTGCCGGTGTGGTGCGTGCACGCGGGCGGCGACACGACGGTGCCGCTCACCCAGTCCCAGGCCTACGTGGACGCCGCCACCGGGGCCGGCGCCACCGCCGCGCTGGTCGAGGTCGACGGTGACCACTTCACCGTCATCGACCCCGACTCCGACGCCTGGGCGCGCACCCTGGAGATCGTGGACGGCCTCGCCGGCTGAGCCACCGCGCGCGACACCGGCGGAGGGGGCGGCACCAGCAGCCGGACGCCACGAGGCCCGGGCGACCACGGTGCGTGGTCACCCGGGCCTCGTCGCGCCGGGGGGGGGCAGGGGGAGCGGTCAGTCGCGCTGCTGGGCGAGGTGCGCGACCTCGTCCGTGACCTGCTCGGTGGTGCGGGCGACGGCCTGGATGGCGCCGCGGGCGGTGTCGGCAGCCGACTTCTGCACGGCGGCCGCGCTGGAGATGACCGCCTGCGCCTCGGTGACCCGGGCGAAGACGGACTCGATCTCGCCGGCCGAGGCCAGCACGTCGCGGGTGCCGTTGCGGACGTCGTCCACGACCCCGCCGATGAGCTCGGTGGCGCGGGCGGTCTCGCCGGCCAGCTCCTTGACCTCGCCGGCCACGACGGCGAAGCCCTTGCCGGCGTCCCCGGCCCGGGCCGCCTCGATGGTGGCGTTGAGGGCCAGGAGGTTGGTCTGCTCGGCGATGCCGGTGATCGTCTGGGCGATCGAGGCGATCTGCGAGGCCGACTGCTCGAGCCGACGGATGACCTCGTTGGAGGCGGTGACCGAGGCGTTGGCGGCGTCGGCGGAGGCGGTGGCCGTGGCGGCCGCGGACTCGATCTCGCCGGCGGCGGCGAGCAGCTCGGCCATCACGGTCTCGGACTCGGTGACGCTGCCGCGCAGGCTGTCGCCGGCGGAGTTGAGGGCGACGAGTCGCTGCTCCATGTCGGCGGCCCGCGCCTGGCGGGTGACCAGCTCGGCCTCGGCACGCTCGGCGGCCGCGGACTGCTCCTCGGCGAGGCGCTGCTGCGCGGCGACCTGCTCGAGCGCCCCGGCCTCGGCCTTGGCCTGCTGGGCGCGGCGCTCGGCGTCGGCGTCCTCGGTGAACTTCCACGAGACCGCCAGGGCGACGCACTCGGCCAGCAGCATGCCGGCGTGCAGGAGCGAGAACAGGATCGGGTGCGCCTGGGCGCGGGCGTCGGAGAACACCATCGTCGGGTCCATCAGGCTCATCCCGATGTGGTGCAGCGCGACGATGCCGATGGCGACGAGGAACGGCGTCCAGGTCTGGTAGAGCGAGACGATCGCGACGGTTACGAAGAAGTGCAGGTGCAGGTCGGTGAGGCCGCCCGAGACGTGCACGAGCACGACCGAGGTCATCATCAGCGAGGTCGACATCGCGGTGGCGCGAGCGGCCTGGGAGGACAGCACCCGGCCGAGGGCGAAGGCGACGATCACGATCGCGACGCCGGTCCAGGCCATCCAGCCGTGGTTGGCGGCCGCCGAGCTGTGCTCAGCGTGCGAGGGGGCGTCCGCGGTGCCGAACGGGTGCCACACCCAGGCCATCACGACGAGCACGGGGATGTGCAGCGCCGTGATGACGCTGATGCCGTTGTGCCGGGCCCGGAACTGGGCCTCGGTCAGCTGGGCGCCTCGGGGGATCCACGAGCCGCCGGGGGAGGCAGACGGGGAGGTACGGGGGGCGCCGCTCGGGTCCGCGGCGGGGAAGGCCGTCGACGAGCCGGCGGACCGGGACGAGACGGGCGGGGGCGCGAGCAGGGTCATGCTCACGCCATCGGCAGCGACCCGCACCCGTGGCAGCGCCCTCACGACTTCTTCACGGTGCGCGGGAAGGGGCCGAGGTCAGGTGCCGATGGTGCGCCCGGTCAGCCTCGCCTCGGGCCCGGGCCCCGGCTGGCAGTGCGGGCACCACTGTGTCAGCCGGTTGGTCGGGTCGTTCGGGATCTCCTCGGCCCGCCGGATCGCCGTGCCGCAGCGCAGGCAGCGCCGCCGCCGGGCGCCGTAGACCCAGTGGTCCTCGCCGGGGCGCGGCCGCCCGGTGGTGGTCTGGTACGCGCCGGGCACGAGCGCTGAGTGTCGCAGCGCGCGGGCCGAACGGGCGACCAGCGCGGGCACGTCCACGTCCCCGACGGC
Organism: Nocardioides bruguierae; assembly: GCF_023656415.1. Lineage (GTDB taxonomy): Bacteria > Actinomycetota > Actinomycetes > Propionibacteriales > Nocardioidaceae > Nocardioides > Nocardioides bruguierae. The sequence continues at coordinate 22,607 of NZ_JAMOIL010000034.1, read as the reverse complement.
CGTCCACGGGCTGACGCCGGTGAGGAACGCGATCTCGTTGGCCCAGAGGTTGCCGAGCCCGGCCATGCGGGTCTGGTCGAGCAGGGCGCTCACGAGCGGCCACGCCGGGTCCGCGGAGAGGCGGCGCACCGCCTCGTCCGCGTCGAAGTCGTCGCGCAGCGGGTCGGGGCCGAGGTGCCCCACGACGGACGACTCCTCGGCCGTCGGCACCAGCGAGAGCCGGTGCAGCCGCCGCCCCCAGGCGGTGCCGCCCTCGGTCGTCTCCAGGGCCACGCGGACGTCGGCCTGCAGCCGTGCCGGCAGTCGCTTGCCGGGCCCGGTCAGCGACCACTCACCGTCCATGAGCAGGTGCGAGTGCAGCGTGACGTCGCCGGAGAACCGGGTCAGCAGGTGCTTGCCGTGGGTGTCGTGGCCCAGCACCTCGCGGCCGGTGAGGTCGCGCGTGGCCAGCTGCGGGACGCGGAAGTCCGAGCGTGCCAGCGTCCGACCGGCCAGCGCGCGGTCGAGCTTGCGCGCCAGCAGGTAGACGGTGTCTCCCTCGGGCATGCCTCGACGCTACCCAGCGGCCCCGCCACGCACCTCGCCCGACCGCGCCGTGACAGCTGCTGCCGACTCGGCGGGGTGGGGGGGGCAGACGTGGGTCAGTGCGCGGGGACGGCGTGCTCGCCCGGCTCGGTGGCGTGCTCGGGCGCGCGGCGGATCGCGAACGAGAGCGCGAACGCGACGGTGGCGACCACGCTGGCCACGAGCAGGGCGGCGTGCAGTCCGTCGGCGGTCGCGACCGTCTCGGGGGCGCCGGCCGCCAGGGAGGTGACCTCCTGGCGGGTCAGCAGGGTGACGAACAGGGCGGTGCCGGCGGCACCCGCGACCTGCTGGAGCGTCCCGAGGATGGCGCTGCCGTGGCTGTAGAGCCGCGGGGGGACCGAAGCCAGGGCGGTGGTCATCAGCGGGGTGAAGGCGAGCGCGAGACCGATCGACATCACCACGTGCATCGCGACGACGACCAGGCGTGAGGAGTCGACGTCCAGCGTGGTCATCAGCCACAGCGCGACGGCGGCCAGCCCGATGCCCGGCGGCACGAGCGGCCGGGGGCCCCAGCGGTCGAACGCCCGCCCGACGAACGGGGCGAGGAGGCCGAGGCACAGGCCGCCGGGCAGCAGCATGAGGCCGGTCTGCAGGACGGAGAGCTCGAGCGCGTTCTGCAGGTACAGCGGCAGCAGCACGATGACGCCGAACAGGGCCGCGAACACGACGGCCATGAGGCCGATGGCCAGCGAGAAGGACGGGCTGGCGAAGGCGCGCAGGTCGAGCAGCGCCCGGTCCTTGAGCACGAGCTGGCGGGCGACGAACAGGGCCAGCGAGACGCCGCCGACGGTGAGCGGCACCCACAGCGGCACCAGCGGGTCGCCCTCGGCGGCCTCGCCGAAGCCGGCCAGGCCGTAGACGAGTCCGGCGAAGCCGATCGCCGAGAGCACGACGGAGAGCACGTCCAGCGGGATCGCGCGGGGCTCGGTGACGTTGCGGACCCACCGGGCGCCGGCCGCCAGCGCCACCAGGGCGATGGGCAGCACGAAGAGGAACATCCAGCGCCACGACAGCGACTGCAGGATGATGCCCGAGATCGTCGGGCCGATGGCCGGGGCCACCGAGATGACGATGGAGATGGTGCCCATCATCCGGCCGCGCCGCTCGGGCTCGACGATGGTCATCACGGTGGTGATGAGCAGCGGCATCATCACCGCGGTGCCGCTGGCCTGGATCACCCTGCCGAGCACCAGCACGCCGAAGACCGGGGCGACCGCCGAGACCGCGGTGCCGACGCTGAAGGCCGTCATCGCCACGATGAACACGGTGCGCAGCGGCAGCCGGGTCAGCAGGTAGCCGCTGATCGGGATGACCACCGCCATGGTCAGCATGAACGCGGTGGTGATCCACTGCGCGCTGGAGGCGCCGATGGCGAACTCGCGCATGAGGTCGGGCAGCGCCACGCTCATGATCGTCTCGTTGAGGATCACCACGAACGCCGAGCAGACGAGCAGCGCGACGAGTCGGCCGGTGCCGGAGGTCGAGGTGGCTGCGTCCTCGGTGGTGGCCGTGGAGGCGGGGGTGTCGGTGGGCGCGGTCACGCGGGGGTTCTCTCCTGGTCCGGGGGAGCGGTGTGCCGGTCGAGCGGCCGGCACGGGCTATCGTGTCAGTCACTGCCAACATTTCGTCAACTGACTTTTCTTCCCGGGAGGGGCGCATGACCGACGTCACCACGGCCCCCGAGCCCCTCGGCCTGCGCGAGCGTCGCCGGCTCCAGACCGAGCGCGAGATCGCCCTGGCGGCCCTTGCCCTCTTCGAGGAGCGCGGCGTCGACGGCACGACGGTCGACGACATCGCCGCCGCCGCCGGCATCTCGGGCCGCACGTTCTTCCGGTACTTCGGCTCCAAGGAGCTCGCCGCGTACGTGCCCGACGTCGAGATCGACCTGGGCATCGCCGCCCGCATCGAGGCCCTGAGCGCCGACCGCCCGCTCGTGCCGCAGGTCGAGGCGCTGTGGCGCGCGGTGGTCGAGGGCCTCGGGCGGGACGAGGCGCGCTCGGTGCTCCTGCGCGTGCGGCGCCTCTCGCTGGCCGAGCCGAGCGTGCGGATGGCGGGCCTGCACCGCGACGAGCAGCGCACCGACGCGCTGGTCCAGCACCTGCTCGCCCTGTACGGGCCCGAGCGCGAGGTGGAGGTGCGGCTCGTGGTCGAGGTCAGCCTCGCCTGCCTGCGCGTCGCCCTCGACACCTGGGCGGTCGCCGCCGACCGCGGCCGCGAGGTCGACCTCGTCGCCACCTACGACACCTGCATGGCCTCGCTGCACACGCTGACCCGCGGCTGACCGCGGCTGACCGCGGCTCATCCACGGCTCATCCACGGCCGAGCCCGGACCGCGCGGAACCCTCCCCACGCCGCACCCGTCGGGGGCAGACTGGGCGCGTGCACCTGCGCTGGAAGCTCGCCGTCGTCACCGACGTCGGCAGCGCCCCCGGACGCGACGCGGCCCTGCGCCTGGCCCGCGTCGGCGCCGGGCTGCTCTGCGTGGACCCGGACGTCGAGGCCGCCGAGGAGGTCGCGCGCGAGGCGGTGCGCCTGCGCGTCCAGGCCTGGACGTGGCAGGGCGACATGGCCCGCAGCGGCGACCGGGGTTGGCTCGCGGCCCGCGCGGAGGACCTGGGCGGCGCCGACCTGCTCGTCGCCGGCGGGCCGGAGGCGTGCGTGCGCGCCCTCGCGCAGCGGCTGCGGCTCGACCAGGACCTCCTGGAGGCTGCCGACCCCGCCTGCGCGGTCCGGCTGCTCACCGAGGCCGAGCCGGGGGCCGTCGTCCGCCTGCTCGACCCCGCCGCCGTGGGCGATCAGGTCAGCGGCAGGTAGCGGGTCAGGTCGGTCCGCTCGCCCGAGGCGAAGACCTTGCCGCTCGCGATCGCGTCGGACCACGGCGTCTCGCCGGTGGCGACGGCGATGAAGGTGGCGGCGTCGGTCTCGACGACCGCCGGTGGCGTGCCGCGCGTGTGCCGGACGCCGGGGATGCACTGCACCGCCGCGTAGGGCGGCACCCGCACCTCCACCGAGGCGCCGGGCGCCTTCTCCTCCAGCACCGCGAGGTAGTGCTTGACCAGCAGCTTCAGCTCGGGGCGGCCGGCGCTCCCGTCGGCCACCGCGGCGCGGGCGGCGCGGACCTCGGCGAGGGAGGCGCGGCGGAGTCGGGCGGGCACGCCCCGATCGTAGGCGGCGCTCAGGTCGCGACGGTCGCCACCTCGGGGGAGGTCGGCCACCGGTCCGGGCGGGGGACGCTGCGCACCGTGCGCGAGAGCGTCGGCACGAGCGCGGAGAGGGCGCAGACCAGGCCCGTGGCCAGCACGGCGACGGTGCCGGGCAGCACCTCGAGCAGCAGACCGGCGAGCAGGGGCGAGAGCGGCATGACGCTCATCGAGGCGAGCTGCATCGCGGACTGCACGCGCGCCAGCAGGTGGTCGGGCGTGATCAGCGTCCGGTAAGCGCCGATGCCTGCGTTCCCGGCCGCGTTGGGCAGCAGGACGAGGGCGACGCCCGCGCCGACCACGGCCGGGTGCGGCCACAGGGCCATCGGCACGAGCAGCGGCACGGGCGTCCAGGCGATGAGCACGGTGAGGGCGCCGGTGGGCGTGCGCTCGATGATCCGCGGCGCCAGCACGGCGCCGACGATCCCGGCCAGGCCGGCGGCCGTCTCGACCAGGCCGATCCGGAACGGGTGCACCCCCAGGGTGACCAGCCGCAGGACGGCGACGCCGAACAGCGTGTTGATGGCGAGGTTCGCCGACGCCGACCACAGCGTCAGCACCCGCATGAACGGGTGGCGCCACACGAAGACGAGCCCCTGCGCGAGCTCGTGCCGCAGCGCCCGGAGGCCGGCGGGTGCGTCCGCCTCGTCCGCGGGGCGCGGGGCGGGGCCGAGGTCGGTGCGCAGCCTCCCGAGCAGCAGCCAGGCCAGCGCGTAGGAGGCGGCGTCGGCCAGGAACGGCGCCCACCGGGTGAGCCCGTACAGCAGGCCGCCGAGCGGCCCGCCGGTCAGGGACGCCACGTGCTGGCGCGCCTGGTTGAGGCTCAGCGCCGCCGGCAGCTGCTCGCGGGTGACGACCTGCCGCACGGCGGCGCTCTCGGCGGGGTCGAAGAGGCCGGCGGCCACCCCGCCGACGAACGCGACCGCCAGCAGGTGCGCCAGGTGCGGCGCACCGGTCGCCAGGGCTGCCGCGAGCGAGGCGTAGCCGAGGGTGCCCGCGAGCAGGGCGCCCCGCATGAGCCGTCGCTTGTCGACCCGGTCGGCGAGCACCCCGGCCGGCAGCAGCGTGAGCACGAGCCCGAGCAGGTGGACGGCGCCGATGGTCGAGGCCAGCAGCGTGGAGCCCGTGAGGGCGAAGCCGAGGAGCGGGAAGGCGAAGGAGCTGATGCTCGCGCCCAGCTGGCTCACCGTCTGGCCGATCCACAGGAGGCGGAAGTCGTGGTGCCCGCGCAGGGAGGTCATGGCGAGGAACCTAAGTTCCGCACGTAGTGTTGCGCAAGAACTGTTGCGCAATTTCTGGTGCGTATCATCCGAGGCATGCCGGAGAGCTCACCGCGACCTGCCGACGCCACCGCTCTGCGTGCGATCGCGCACCCGGTGCGCAGCCGGGTGCTCGCCGAGCTCGACGCCGTCGGGCCCATGCGCGCCGCCGACGTGGCCGCCGCGATCGGCGTGCCGGCCAACCAGGCGAGCTTCCACCTGCGCCAGCTCGCCAAGTACGGCCTCGTCCGGGAGGCGCCGGAGCACGCTCGCGACCGGCGCGACCGGGTCTGGGAGATCGTGCCGGGGATGACCGACGTGGTCGTCTCGGACGCGGCCCTGCAGCCGGGCGGGGACGCGGTGGCCCGGGTCTTCCTCTCCGCCGCGGCCGCCAAGGCCCACCGGGTGGTCGACGCGGTCTTCGCCGCGGAGCGGGAGCCGGGGGTGCAGCGCTCGGTCACCGAGGCGGCGGTCCGCCTGACCAAGGACGAGGCCGAGGCGCTCGGCCAGGAGATCGCCGCCCTCGTCGACGCCCGGGTGAAGGCCCACCGGGGGCAGGACGACGGCCGCCGCACCTACCTCCTCCACACGATGCTCCTGCCCTACCCGGAGGAGGTCGCGGGTGAGGGCGCAGGGCCCGCCGACGGCGGCGCGGGCACCGGCGCTGCCCAGGACTAGGGTCGGCCCCATGAGCAACCCTCAGAGCAGCTCCCCGAGCACCCCCCTGACCACGGAGGCCGCCCGCGCGAAGGTGGCAGCGATCCTGCCCGGCATCCGCAGCGACCTCGAGGACCTGGTGAAGATCGAGTCCGTCGGCGCCGACCCGGCCCGCCGCGGCGAGGTCGACCGCTCCGCCGAGGCGGTGCGCGCGCTGTTCGCGGCCGAGGGCTTCGACGCCGAGATCGTCTCGCACGAGGGCGGCTTCCCCGCCGTGCTGGCGCACAAGGCAGCCAAGGTCGAGGGCGCTCCCACCGTCCTGCTCTACGCCCACCACGACGTGCAGCCCGAGAACGACCACGCCGACTGGGACACCCCGCCGTTCGTCCCCACCGAGCGCGACGGACGCCTGTACGCCCGCGGCGCCGCCGACGACAAGGCCGGCATCGCGGCCCACCTCGGCGCGATCCGCGCGCTCGGCGACGACCTGCCGGTCAACGTCACCATGTTCATCGAGGGCGAGGAGGAGCTCGGCTCCGAGACGCTGCCCGACCTGCTCGCCACCTACAAGGACCGGCTCAAGGCCGACGTCATCGTCATCGCCGACTCCGGCAACTGGGACATCGGCGTCCCCGCGCTCACCACGAGCCTGCGCGGCCTCGTCCGCATGGACGTCGAGGTGCGGACGCTGACCCACGCCGTGCACTCCGGCATGTGGGGCGGCCTCGCGCCCGACGCCCTCATCGCGCTCTCGCGCCTCATCTCCACCCTGCACACGGACGCCGGCGACGTCGCCGTCGAGGGCCTGCACGCCGGCCCCGCGGCCGACGTGGACTACCCCGAGGAGCGGCTGCGCGCCGAGTCCGGTGCCGCGCCCGGCCTGGAGTGGATCGGCACCGGCTCCGCCGTCGAGCGGCTGTGGACCAAGCCGGCGCTGAGCATCACCGGCCTCGACGCGCCCAAGGTGGACGGCGCCTCCAACACGCTCGTCCCCGCCGCCCGCGCCCGCATCTCGATGCGCGTGGCTCCCGGCGACACCACCGAGAACGCCGAGGCCTGCCTGCGGGCGCACCTCGAGCAGCACGTCCCGTGGGGCGCGACGCTCTCGATGACGACCATCGACACCGGCGAGGCCACCGCGATCGAGGCCACCGGCCCGCACTACGACGTGGCCCGCGGCGCGTTCACCGACGCCTGGGACGGCACCGAGCCCGTCGACATGGGCGTCGGCGGCTCCATCCCGTTCATCGCGGAGTTCCTGGAGTCCTTCCCGGCTGCCAGCGTGCTGGTCACCGGTGTCGAGGACCCCGACACCCGCGCGCACGGCGCGAACGAGGGCCTGCACCTCGCCGAGTTCGAGCGCGTCCTCGTGGCCGAGACGCTGCTGCTGGCGCGGCTGGGCGCCCGAGACTGACAGGATCGGGACTGACGAACCTCAGACCCCGGGCAGCACGGCGGTGAAGGTGCTGCCGTGCCCGGGGTCCGAGGTGACCTCGATCCGGCCCTCGTAGCGCTCCACGGTGCGCTTGACGATGGCCAGCCCGAGGCCGGTGCCGGGGGCGGAGGCGGCCTCGGGGTTGGCGGAGCGGAAGAACTCCTCGAACAGCCGGGCCTGGTCCTCCACGCTGATGCCGATGCCGTCGTCGGAGACCGTGAGCGCCACCGAGGGCTCCTCGTCCTGCGTGGCGATCAGGCGCACGCGCACCTCGCCGTCGGGGTAGGAGTACTTCACCGCGTTGCCGACGAGGTTGGAGACGAGGATCTGCAGGTCCGCCGACTCCGCGCGCACCATCACCGGGTGGTCCGGCAGCGTGCCGAGCACCCGGATGCCGCGAGGGGCGGCCTGGCCGGAGGCCATCGTCACCGCGTCCGCCACGACGGCCGTGAGGTCCACCGGCGTGAGGCTGCGCAGCGAGGGGGCACGCTCGAGCCGCGCCATGGCCAGCAGGTCGTCGACGATGCCGCGCAGGCGGTCGGAGGCGCGGCCGATGCCGGCCAGCGAGCGGTCCAGCTGCTGGGCCAGGCCGGGCTCGATGCCGGGGCGCGCCTCGTCCAGCAGCTCGCCCATCACGATGCCGAAGCCGATCGAGGCGGCCAGCGGGTTCTTCAGCTCGTGCGCCATGGTGCGCATCAGCTGCTCGCGGTAGCGCGAGGCCTCCTCCTCGCGCTGCCGGGCGCGGGCGGTGAGCACGGCGCGGCCGAGGTCGTGGCCGATGTCGACGGCGGCGTCGGCCTCCTCGTCGCTCCAGTCCAACCGCCGGCAGCGGACCATCAGGACGTGGCCGAGCACCTCGTTGCCGGTGCCGACCGGCGCGACCATGAGCGACTCGCACCCGGAGGCGGCGAGCACCTCGACCAGGTGGGCGTGCTCGTCGCTGCCGAGCAGCCCGGGCGCCGAGCGCTGGGCCGAGCAGATGGCGCTGCGCTGCTGCTTCCAGCAGCGGTCGGCCAGCTCGCCCAGCACCAGCGCGGTCCGCGGCTCGAGCCACGGCGGGGTCTCGGCGGGCTCGGCCGGTGCGTCCTCGTGCAGGTCGAGCAGCGGGTCGGCGGTGGGCCAGCCGAACGCGTCGGGCACCAGCACGTGCACCTCGTCCACGCCGAACCCCTCGCGCACGATCTCCTGCACGGCCTGGACGAGGTCGGGCAGGCGGTGCTTCTGTGCGGAGACGGTGCGGACGACGCGGCGGGTCGCGCCCGCCAGGCGCACCGCCTCGGCCAGCCGGTGCTGCTCGAGCGCGACCACGACCGAGCGGGCCGCCGCGTCCACGTGCCGGGCGATCGACGCGCGCTGGTGCTCGTCGGGGCGCAGGCCACCGATCGGCCGGTCGAGCCAGAGCATGCCCAGCAGCTGCCCGCGGGCGTCGCGCATCGGTGCCATCAGCATGTCGTAGGGCCGCCACGCGCGCGGGTGCGGCGCCTCGTCCTCGCTGCCGACGTAGATGTGCTCGGCGAACTGGAGCGCCCGGTCGTGCGGCACGAAGCGCAGGGGGCCCCAGTCCAGCGCCTGCGACATCATCCCGAGGATCTCGGAGGTGGGCGTGATGTCCCCGCGCAGGGCCTCCTCGGCGTCCGGGTCGCCGGTGACGACCACGAACTCCAGCTCCTCGGAGCTGCGGAAGAGGCTGACGGCGGCGGAGTGGAAGCCGCAGCGGTGGGCCATGCCCTCGGCGACCTCGCGCAGCGTGGCGCTCAGGTCGGTGCTGGCGTACAGGGCGGTGACGACGTCGACGGCCGGGGCCGAGACCGCGTCGACCTGCGAGGCGACGGGTACCAGGGAGGCCGGGTCGGGCACGACCGGGCGCGGGCGCACGGCCGTGCCGGCGGGCGCGCCGCCGTCGCCCGACCGGGCCTGGGGTGTCGTCTCGGTGTCGTCGTTCACAACCGTGCCTGGGGGAGGGGAGCGGGGAGCGGGGGGTCTTGCCAGGCTAGAAGGCTCCCCGCGGCTCCGTGAGCGGTTCCGCGGCATCGGTGCGAGTGCCACGTACGGAGTTCGCTGACACTCTCACGCGTGAGCGTGCGCACCCCCTGCTGACTGGGGTGAGGACTAGACCGGAACGGACGGGTCCGGTGTGCCCGGCAGGCGGACCCGGAAGGTGCTGCCGACGCCCAGGGTGGACTCCACCTCGATCGACCCGCGGTGGCGCTCGACGATGCGGGCGACGATGCTGAGCCCCAGGCCGGTGCCCGGCCGCGCGAGGGCGGTGGGGTTGGTGGAGCGGAAGAACTCGGTGAACAGGCGGGCCTTGTCCTCGTCGCTGATGCCGAGGCCGGTGTCCGTCACCTCCAGCGTGCAGACGTCGCCCCGGCGACCGAGCCGGATGCCGACCCGCCCGCCGTCCGTGGAGTACTTGACCGCGTTGCTCACGAGGTTGGCGACGACCCGCTCCAGCTCCTCGGGGTCGCCGTCGGCGACGACCGGCCCCTGGGTCGGGACGTCGGTGAGCTCGATCCCGGCACGGGCGGCCTCGACGGCGGTGATCTCGAGGACGTCGGCCACGAGGGCGCGCAGGTCGACCGGGCGGGACGCGACGGGGTAGTCCGGGTCGCCGACGCGGCCGAGCAGCAGCAGGTCGTCCACGACGCGGGTCAGGCGCCGCGAGGCGCGGCCCATCGCCGTGAGGCTGGTGCGCACGGGGCCGGGGAGGTCGTCCTCGTCCTCGAGGAGCTCGAGGTGCCCCGTCACGGCCGAGAGCGGGTTCTTCAGCTCGTGGGAGACGGTGGCGATGAGGGTGCCCTTGTACCGGTCGACGGCGCGCAGGTCCTCCAGCATCTTCTCGCCGCGGGCGAACGTGCGGGCGTTGAGGACGACGCGGCCCAGGTCGTGCCCGATGTCGAGCGCGGCCGAGGTCTCGGCGGTGGTCCACTCGGGGTCGCCGGGCTCGCGCAGGAGCACGAACGAGCCCAGGCACGTGGGGCCGGCACCGATCGGCACCAGCAGCGCCGAGCCGACCCCGAAGCGGGCGAGATGCTCGCGGACGACCGCGAGCTCGGGCGGCTCGTCCGGCGGTGTGCCGCGCATCCGGCGCCGGGCCGGGTCGTCCCGCGGGACGCGCTCGACCTGGTCGGGGCCCACCACCCGCAGCATCGGCATGTCGGGGCCCGGCACGTGCACCCGGATGGCGAGGGTCGTCTGCGCCGCCCACGCCTCGCGCGCGGCGCGCTCGCCCAGCTCGCGCAGCTCGGGCTCGATGCCCGTGGACGCGTCGCCCAGCACGATGCTGCTGCCCAGGTCGTCGTCGAAGACCTGCATGGTGACGCCGGAGGCCGAGAAGCCGTCGGCCAGCGCGGCGCAGCACTGGTCGACCGTCTCCTGCAGGCCGCGGTTCGCGGGGATCTGTCGGACGATCTCGCGGGCCGCCGTGGCCAGCCTGACCTGCTGCATCAGCTCGGCCCGCTCCAGCGCGAGCACGGCGGCGTGCGAGGCCTGGGCGGTGTACTCCGAGAGCACCCGGCGCTGCTCGGGGCCGGGGCGGCGACCGTCCACCGGCACGTCGATGAACAGCAGGCCCAGCAGCTCGCCGTCGGCGCTCTCCAGGGGCGCGCACAGGGAGTCCAGCGGGTGCCAGGCGTCCTCGCCCTCGAGGGGCACCAGGTCCGGCACCCAGCCCCGGGTCTCGCGCTCGAGGCGGTCGTGCGGCATGAACCGCAGCACGCCCCACTCGTCCGCGCCCTCGATCTCGGCCATCGCCAGGTGCATCGGCGTGCGGGTGCCCAGCAGCTCGGCGCGCGCGTCGTCGCTGCCCGCCACGGAGACGATCTGGAGCACGTCACCGCGGACGAGGCCGATCGCCGCGACGCCGAAGCCCGCGATCCTCGTCACACCCTCGGTGACCAGGTCCAGCATCTCGTCGCCCGGCAGCGGGGCAGCGCCGTGCGGGGAGCTGGTGGGCATGGAGGAGCCTCCTCGAGCGGCTGTGAGCGGGACGCAGGCGGACGTGGCGCGCGGGGGGACGGCAACACGTGCAGGTCAGAGTGCCCGTAACGGCCGTCCCTGGGCAATGCCTGTGCGGGCGGGCTGGACCCCTGGGGTCGGCGTGTGGCGTTCCGTGCTTCGTCGCGGTAAGGGTCTGTGGGCGTTCGGCACCTACACTGTCCGACGTGCCCAACGACTCGCGAGGCCCCCGCGTGCGCCGCGGTGACGGTCGGCTGACGGCGGCCCTCGACCCGATGGACTCCGGTCCGCAGGACGCCTGTGGCGTCTTCGGCGTGTGGGCGCCGGGCGAGGACGTCGCGAAGCTCACCTACTTCGGCCTGTACGCCCTCCAGCACCGCGGCCAGGAGTCCGCAGGCATCGCGGTGAGCAACGGGCGCCAGATCCTCGTCTACAAGGACATGGGGCTCGTCTCCCAGGCCTTCGACGAGACCACCCTGGACTCGCTCCAGGGGCACCTGGCGATCGGTCACTGCCGCTACTCGACCACCGGCGCGAGCACGTGGCAGAACGCCCAGCCGACCTTCCGCCCGACCCCGGACGGCTCGGTCGCGCTCGGCCACAACGGCAACCTGATCAACACCCACGAGCTGCGCGAGGCCGTCGCCGCCCTGCCCGGCCCCTCGGACCAGCTCGACATCCCGCAGTCGCGTCAGCAGGGCCGCCAGCAGGAGGCCGCGACCAACGACACGAGCCTGGTCACCGCGCTGCTCGCGCACCACCCCGACCAGTCCATCGAGGACCGCGCGATGGAGGTGCTGCCGACGCTGCGCGGCGCCTACTGCTTCGTGTGGATGAACGAGGACACGCTCTTCGCCGCCCGCGACCCGCAGGGCATCCGCCCGCTCGTGCTCGGCCGTCTCGACCGCGGCTGGGTGGTGGCCTCCGAGGACGCAGCGCTGAAGACCATCGGCGCCAGCGTCGTCCGCGAGGTCGAGCCCGGCGAGATGATCGTCATCGACGAGACCGGCCTGCGCTCGCGCACGTTCGCCGAGCCCGAGCCCAAGGGCTGCGTCTTCGAGTACGTCTACCTGGCCCGCCCGGACGCCACGATCGCCGGGCGCTCCGTGCACCAGGCGCGCGTCGAGATGGGACGCCGGCTCGCCCGCGAGTTCCCGGTCGAGGCCGACCTCGTGATGCCGGTGCCCGAGTCCGGCACGCCCGCCGCGTCGGGCTACGCCGAGGAGTCCGGCATCCCGTTCGGGCAGGGCTTCGTGAAGAACGCCTACGTCGGCCGCACCTTCATCCAGCCCTCCCAGACGCTGCGCCAGCTCGGCCTGCGGCTGAAGCTGAACGCCCTGGAGCACATGGTGCGGGGCAAGCGCATCGTGGTGGTGGACGACTCGATCGTGCGCGGCAACACCCAGCGTGCCCAGATCCGGATGCTGCGCGAGGCCGGCGCCCTCGAGGTGCACGTGCGCATCTCGTCCCCGCCGGTGAAGTGGCCCTGCTTCTACGGCATCGACTTCGCCACCCGCGCCGAGCTCATCGCCAACGGGCTGGACGTGGACGAGATCGCCTCCTCGGTCGGGGCGGACTCCCTGGGCTACATCTCTCTCGACGGCATGGTCGAGTCGACCGGGCGCCCGATGGGCTCGCTGTGCACCGCCTGCTTCACCGGCGAGTACCCGGTGGAGCTCCCGGAGGAGAGCCAGCTCGGCAAGCACCTGCTCGAGCAGAGCCTCTCCTCGCCGACGCTCGGCCGGGCGCTGCCCGTGCTCAACAACCCCTGATCCCGACCCCGCTCATCAGCACCGGAACAGAAGAGGCTCGTGACGTGACCGAGACCAACGCCTACGCCCAGGCCGGCGTCGACATCGAGGCCGCCGACAAGGCGATCGAGCTCATGAAGGTGTGGGTCGAGAAGGCCAAGCGCCCGGAGATGATCGGCGGCCTCGGCGGCTTCGCCGGGCTCTTCGACGCCTCCGCCCTGACCCGCTACAAGCGTCCGCTGCTGGCCACCTCCACCGACGGCGTCGGCACCAAGGTCGCCATCGCGCAGAAGATGGACGTGCACGACACCATCGGCCACGACCTGGTCGGCATGGTCGTCGACGACCTCGTGGTCTGCGGTGCCGAGCCGCTGTTCATGACCGACTACATCGCCACCGGCCGGGTCGTGCCCGAGCGGATCGCGGCGATCGTCAAGGGCATCGCCGAGGGCTGCGCCCTCGCCGGCTGCGCGCTGGTCGGTGGCGAGACCGCCGAGCACCCGGGCCTGCTGCACCCCGACGAGTACGACGTCGCCGGCGCCACCACCGGTGTCGTCGAGGCCGACGACCTCCTCGGCCCGGCCCGCGTCCGCGCCGGTGACGTCGTCCTGGCGATGGCCTCCTCCGGCCTGCACTCCAACGGCTACTCGCTGGTGCGCCACGTCTTCCTGCGCGGCACCGAGGCCGGCGGCCCGGGCTGGGCGCTGGACCGCGACGTCCCCGAGCTCGGCCGCACCCTGGGCGAGGAGCTGCTCGAGCCCACGCGCATCTACGCCAAGTCGTGCCTCGACCTCGCCCGCAGCGTCGAGGTGCACGCGATGTCCCACGTGACCGGCGGCGGCCTCGCGGCGAACCTCGAGCGCGTCATGCCCGTCGAGCTCGCGGCGGACCTGGACCGCGCCACCTGGACGCCCGCGCCGATCTTCGACCTGGTGCGCCAGGTCGGCTCCGTGCCGCAGGCCGACCTCGAGGCCACCCTCAACTGCGGCGTCGGCATGGTCGCGCTGCTGCCGGCCGCCGAGGTCGAGAAGGCCACCGCCCTGCTCGCCGGCTACGGCATCGACGCCTGGGTCGCCGGCGAGGTCGTCCCCGCGACCGGGCGCGGCGGGGCCGTGACACTCCACGGTCAGCACCCGGGTTGGTGATCCCCCTCACTCCCCGGGAGGGCCCTCTCCCGGGGTGGCGGGCGCCCCTCCAGCCTGCGTCCGAGCGTCACCTGCGCCGTCGTCGCGGCCTCGCGGGGTCGCGGTGTTGCTCAGGGAGCGGTCCGATCCGCCGACGGGTGTGCGTAGAGGTGGACGCAGCAGGTAACCTCCATCCCACGACTATCCGAGAGATCGCCCGGGAGCCCCTGAGGCCCCGGCCAAGCGTGCGAGGGGGCTGGACCCTATGGGCCGCGGCCGTGCAAAGGCAAAGCAGACGAAGGTCGCTCGCGACCTGAAGTACCGGAGCCACGAGACGGACTTCGATGCTCTCGCCCGAGAGCTCCATGGTGGAGAAGAGTCGGGCGCGGAGGTCGAGGACGACTCGGACGACTGGGACTACTCGGGCCCCTCCGGTCGCGACTGACCCTGCGTCAGTCCCGACCCGGCGTCCCGACGCTCAGCGTGTCGGACGCGTGCTCAGGACGAGCACCTCTCCGTGGGTGCCGTACCCGAGCACGCGCCCGCCCGCCGGCGTGCCGTTGAACGTGACGACCAGCCAGCCACCGTCCTCGTCCGGCACGAGGGTCGGCCACGGCAGGTTCGTGGGGTACGGCGCGTCCAGCGTGCCGACCTCGGTCAGGTCCAGGTCCCACACGGGGTAGCGCTCGCGCAGGCCCCGCGGGTTGTCGCGCCCGTCGCTGGCCAGCACGCGCCAGCCCGACGCCGTGCGCAGCAGCGTCGTGCCCTCCGTGGCCCGCCGGTCGGTGGCTGCCGCGCGCAGGCTCAGGTCGTCGAGCGACGGACCCTGCGCCACTACCGGGCAGAACTCGAAGAACTTCCGTGCGCTGACGTAGCCGACGAGCCAGGTCCCGTCGTCCTCGCGCACGAGGTGGCTGTCCCACACCGCCACCGAGCGCAGCCCGTCGGTGGGCAGCGCCAGCGGTCGCGCCGCCAGCACGTGCAGGCCGGACGTCACGTCCGCCTCGGTGCGGGCGAGCACCACGCCGACCCGGGCGTCCTTCTCGTCGGGGTCGAAGTCGCCCCAGGTCGAGGTGGTCACCAGCCAGGAGCCGCCGTCGCGGACCAGGTGGGTGGCGTGGTCGCCGTAGACGCCGGGCCCGCCGGTCGCCGGGTCCTGCCGTCCCTCGCGCACGAAGAACAGGTCCCCGGTGTGCGTCAGCCGCAGGTCCTCGAGGTCCAGGCGCCACACCGAGGTGTGGGCGGTGGCGAAGAAGCCGGGACCCGCCGAGGTGGCGGTGAACCACCGTGCGCCCGGCTGTGCCGGGTCGGTCCAGGCGTCGCCGGCCGCGGTGGTGACCAGCCGCAGGTCGCGCAGGCCCAGCTGACCGAAGCGCCCGGCGAGCAGGTCGCGCACGTCGCCGCGGTGGCGCAGCACCAGGGCGGCCAGCCAGGCCGGGTCCCGGACGAGCCGGGCGCCGCCCGGCACGCTGCGCCCGAGCTCGCGCAGGTCGACCCGGGCGCGGCCGGTCCAGTCCTCGCCGGTGCCGCCCCGGGTCAGGAGGGTCACCTGCGTGCCGGTGAGCGTGAGCGCCAGAGCGACCGGCGAGCCGGCGTCCCCGCCCCGGCGGCTGGCGTGGGTGGTGGTACCGCCCGGGCCGGTCACCTCCAGCCGGCAGCGGCCGTCCTCGACGACCCCGACCAGGCGCACGGCGCCGTCGCCCGAGGCCAGCTCCAGGTCGACGCGGCCGCGCCCCCAGGCGGGCAGTGCGACCTGCACGGCCGTGCACGCGACCTCTTGGGGCAGCGCGTGCTCGACGGTCTCGGGGCCGGACGCCTCGGCCAGCCGCACCTGCACGGCGTCCGGGCTCACGACGGCGACGGGACGACGGCGGGCGGTCTGCGCGAACGACGCACCCAGCGGGTCGGCGGCCGTGGGGCTGCTGCTCATCGCGCACACCTCATCACGGACGGGGCGGGTCCACCACCCCGGATGTCGGGGGAACCGGTGCTCAGCCGACGAGGCGGCGCAGCTCGGCCAGGGCCAGCGCGCACTCGGCCTCGACGGCGGCGAGCAGCCGCTCGGCGTCCTCGGTGCCGCCGTCGGCGGCGT
This sequence comes from Nocardioides bruguierae, assembly GCF_023656415.1. Classification (GTDB taxonomy): domain Bacteria; phylum Actinomycetota; class Actinomycetes; order Propionibacteriales; family Nocardioidaceae; genus Nocardioides; species Nocardioides bruguierae. Next base: position 6,547 of record NZ_JAMOIL010000034.1, on the reverse strand, counting down.
AGCGCTCCAGCGCGGCCGCGGTGCGGGCCAGCCGCGGCAGCCCGAGGTTGAGGGCGCTGCCCTTGATGAGGTGGGTGCGGGTGAAGGTGGCGTGGGTGTCGCCGGCCTCGACCGCCTCGCGCACGGCGGCGACCTGGCCGTCGATCCGGCCGGCGAAGGAGCGGGCCGTGCGGTCGAAGAAGCTCTCGCCGTCCTTGACCAGCTCCGCCAGCACCGCGCGGCGGTCCTGGTCGACCACGGGGTCGTGCGGGGCCGCGGCCTCCTGGGGCTCCGGGCTCTCCTCCGCCTGCTCGAGCCACTCGCCTCGGGGGGCGGCCTCGGGAGCAGTCTCGGGAGCAGTCTCGGGAGCCGTCCCGGTGGCCGTCGCGGTGGCCGTCCCGGGGGCGGGGGCGGCCGCGGCACCGCCGGCGGGCACCCACCGCCGCAGTGCCTCCTCGAGCTCGGCCGGGTCGACGGGCTTGGTGAGGAAGCCGTCCATGCCGGCGGCCAGGCAGCGCTCGCGCTCGCCGTCGAGCGCGGAGGCGGTCATGGCCACGATCGGCACCCGGGGCAGGCCGGCGGCGCGCTCGCGGGCGCGGACCGCCCGGGTCGCCTCGAAGCCGTCCGTGCCCGGCATCCGGCAGTCCATGAGCACGAGGTCGGCGCGCGGCTGGCTGCCCAGCGCGGCCACGGCCGCGTCGCCGTCGTCCGCCACCTCGACGGTGACGCCCAGGGACTCCAGGAGGCCGGTCGCGACCAGCTGGTTCACCGGGTTGTCCTCGGCGACGAGCACGCGGATGGTGCCCGCCGGGGCGAGCATCCGGGCGGGCCGCCGCGTGGGCGCCTCGTGCTCGTGCCCGGCGGCCCGGGCGAGCGCGGTGCGCAGCTCGAGGTGGCGCAGCGGCGTGGCGAGGGTGACCAGCACGCCGGCGTCCCGGGCCTCGCGGGAGCCGACGCCCTGGTCGGCGGTCATCAGCAGCACCGGCGGGGCGTCCTCGGTGGCGCGGACGCGGCGGGCCAGCTCGATGCCGGTACCGCCCGGCAGCGCCATGGCGAGGAGCGCGACGCCGAAGGGGGCGCCGGCCCGGTGGGCGCGCTCGAGCACGTCGAGGGCCTCGGCGGGCGAGGCCACACCGGTGGCCTCCACGCCCCAGGCGGTGAGCTGCTCGGTGAGGACGTAGCGGTGGGTGGCGTGCTCGTCGACGACGAGGGCCCGCAGGCCGGCCAGGCCGTCCAGGGCGGACGGCTCGGGCGCCGGCGCGCTCGTGGCCGCGCGCAGGACGGCGGTGAAGGCGAACCGCGAGCCGCGCCCCGGCGCGCTGGTCACGTCGATGCGCCCACCCATGGCGCCCACCAGCTGGCGGCAGATCGCGAGGCCGAGGCCCGTGCCGCCGTGGTGCCGGGTGGTGGCGAGCTCGGCCTGGGTGAAGGCGTCGAAGAGCGAGGCCTGCGCCTCCGGGGCGATCCCCACGCCGGTGTCGCGCACGCTGACGTGCAGGTCGACCCGTCCGTCGGTGCGGGCCGTGGTGCGCGCCTCGACGACGACCTCGCCCTGCTCGGTGAACTTCACCGCGTTGGCGCCGAGGTTGGTGAGCACCTGACCGAGCCGGGTCGGGTCACCGCACAGGTAGGCGGGCACCTCGGGGTGGCAGGCCACCACCAGGCGCAGGCCCTTCTCGTGGGCCGGCCCGGCGAGCACCGCGGCCGACTGCTCGAAGACGGAGCGGACGTCGAAGTCGACCTGCTCCAGCTCCAGCGCGCCGGCCTCGATCTTGGACAGGTCGAGCACGTCGTTGAGGATCGCCAGCAGGCCCAGCCCGGCCTGCTCCACCCCGCGGGCCAGCCGCGTCTGGTGGTCGTCGAGGTCGGTGCGCAGCAGCAGCTCGTTGAGCCCGATCACGCCGTTCATCGGGGTGCGGATCTCGTGGCTCATCGTGGCCAGGAACTGCGACGTCGCCACGCTGGCCTGCTCGGCGGCCTCGCGGGCCGCGCCCAGGGCGGTGATCCGCTCCTCCCGCGCAGCCACGGCGGCCAGGGCCGGCACCACCTCGGCGAGCACGGGGTCGGAGAGCGGCACCGGGTAGTGGTCCACCAGCAGCTCCACGACGGCCGCGACACCGGGGCCGCCGAGGTGCGGGACGGGCACGCCGACGACCGCGAGGCCGGCGGTGGGGCCGGGCAGCACGGTCAGCACGGGCGCGCCGTCGGTGCGGGCCCGCTCGGCCAGCACCGGGTCCGGCACCAGCGTGGCGGTGGGGTCGGGCACCCGGGCCAGGGGCAGCGCCGGGCCGGGGTCGCGGTAGGCGCCCACGACCTGCCAGCCGCTGCCCGGCACGAGCACGGCACGCAGCGCGGCCAGCGCCTCGGTCAGGGAGTCGCAGGGGGCGAGCGCGCGCAGGAGCCGCACGGGGAGGTCGGTTGCCTCCTCGGGGCGCTGCTCCGCCACGTCCGGGACTCCTCGTCTCTCGGCCCCGAGCGACAGGCGTCCGGTCGGGGATGACGTGCATTGTGCCGCTCACGACGCCGGCCGCGCGAGCGGCACGCGCGTGCACCGTGGACGCGAGCCCGGAGGCCGCGGGTCGCACCCCGCCCGTGAGCCCGGGTGTGGGGGCGCGACCCGCGGTCCGTCCCGTCGAACCGCTCCTGGCCGGGCACCGGAGCGCCGGTGGTGCCTGGCCAGGCAGGGGGGACAGTCGACGGGACCTGGCAGCGAGCAGCCGGGGAGGGCGGGGTCGCTGCCGGGGTCGGTGCTCCCCGGAGACGCTCTCGGGTACGTCTCCGGGGTGCACCGGTCCGTTCGGCGTCCGCGACGGGCACCTGAGCGCCGGCCGGAGGATTTTGCCTACGCGGACGGCGGTGCGGTGCTGGCCCGCACCACGAGCGTGTGGTCGAGCACCACGTCGTGCCGGTGGGCCACCGGGTCCACGCCGCCCGGGAGGTCGGCGGCCCGGCTGCGCACCAGCGCGATCACGGTGGCGGCGGTCTCGGCGGCCTGCTCGGCCACGTGCTGGTCGACGGTGGTCAGGTTCAGCAGGTCCGCGACGGGGTGACCGTCCACGCCCATCACCGAGAGGTCCTCCGGCACCCGCAGGCCGCGCTCGTGGGCGCGGACCGCGACGGCCGCCGCCAGCTCGTCGGAGTAGGCGAAGACGGCCGTGGGCGGGTCCGGGAGGGCCAGCAGGCGGTCGAGGGCCCGGGCGCCGGCCCGCGGGCCCAGCTCCTCGGTGACCAGGAGCTCCTCGACCGGCCCCAGCCCGTGGTGGTCCATCCGCTCCCGCCAGCCGCGGGCGCGCTGGAGGTCGGCCTCCCACGGGGTCTCGTCGGTGTCGGAGGTGCGGACCATGGCGATGCGGCGGTGGCCGAGCCCGACGAGGTGGTCGACCGCCGTGTGGGCCACGGCGAGGTCGTCGACCCGGACGTGCGGCAGGTCCCGCAGCCGGCCGCCGGCCACCACGACGCGCACGCCGAGCAGGTCGAGCCGGTCGCGCTGGTCGGGGGTGAGCGGCAGGGCGGCGAGGACGACGGCGTCCACCTTGCGGCGGGCCGGGAGCTCGGCGAGGAAGCGGCCACGCTCCTGCGCCCCGTCCACCTGGTAGATCAGGGTGTCGAGGCCGGCCTCGCGCAGGTGGCCGACCAGGGCGCTGACGAGCGTGGCGTAGAACCACGGCTGGAGGAGCGGCACCACGACCGCGACGCGACCGGTCTCGCCGCGGGAGAGGTGCGAGGCCTCGGGGGAGATGACGTAGGAGAGCCGCTCGGCGACGGCCTGGACGCGGGTGCGGGTGGCCTCTCCGACGCCCGGACGGCCGCGCAGGGCGCGGGACACCGTGGCGATGGAGACGCCTGCCTCGCGCGCGACGTCGGCCATGTTCGCCGGGGTGGAGAGGTGCGAGCCCGGCTGGGGGGAGCCGTTCATCTCTCGGAGCGTATGACCTGGGACACCCTCGTGCCACCGTGCACGGCCCGGCGCGCCGTCGGTGGTCTCGACCGGTGACGCCGCTCGGCGCCGAGGACTACCGTGCATGGGCATGAGGCGGGCGCCGCACGAGAACGTCGCCACGGTCCTGGTCGAGCCGGGCCGTCTGGCCGAGCTGGAGCTCGCCCTCGTGGCGCACGACCTGTGGGTCTGGCCGGTCGCGACGGCCCCGATCTGCGTGGACGGCCCCCGCCAGGCGTTCCAGGTGCGGCGCCGGCTCGTGGAGGCCCAGCAGGGTCGCTGGGACTGCGCCGCGACCTGGGTGCCGGTCTGGGTCTCCTTCGGCGAGTCCTGGGGCCAGCGCGACGGGATCGTCACCTGGCAGGCGCGCAAGGCGCTCTACACGGTGCTCGACGCGTTCGCCGAGCACCTGCGCTACCGCCGTGGCCTCGGCGGGGTCGCGCCGCTCCCGCTGCCCCGTGACCGGGCGTCCTGACCCTCCGCTCGGCCGATAGTGCGCGACGTTCTGGCTGCTCCAGCTGCCAGAACCGGTGCTTGTCGTCGCGCACTATCGGCGTTCGGGGAGGGTCAGCGGACGACGTCCCAGACGCCCATGGTGATGCCGTTGGGGTAGGAGGCGGTCTCGACGGGGCGCAGCAGGGTGCGGGGTCCGTCGTCGGCGAACAGCTTCTTGCCGGAGCCGAGCACCACGGGGAACGTGAGCAGGTGGTAGCGGTCCACGAGGCCGGCCGCGGCCAGGCCCCGGGCGAGCGTGCCGGAGCCGTGGACGAGGATCGGCCCACCCTCGGTCTCCCTCAGCGCCGCGACGTCCTCCAGGCCGCGCAGGATCGTGGTCTCGCCCCAGCCGTCGACGAGGTCGTCCTCGGCCAGCGTGGAGGAGACGACGTGCTTCGGCATCGCGTTGTAGCGGGGGAACTCCTCGGTCATGGACGGCCAGACCGGGGCGAACTCCTGGTAGGAGACCCGGCCCAGCAGCATCGCCGTGGCCTCCTCCTGCTCCCTGCCCTTGAGCTCGTAGGCGGCGGGGTCGAACGCGATGTCGGTGAAGGTCCACCCGGCGTGCGGGTGGTCCCCGCCGCCGGGGGCCTCCATGACTCCGTCGAGGGTGAGCATGGTGGTGACGACGATCGGACGCACGGGGTGCTCCTTCTGCTCGGGGCTGCTGCCGGGGATCATGCCCGACTCAGCGCAGCGCCATGACGGGCTCGCCCGCCGTGAGCCCCGTGCCGGTACGGGTGCAGGTGCCGCCGAGCGGCGCGCCACCGTTCCACGCCTGCCGCACGCAGGAGCGGACGGCGAGCTGGCCCCAGTAGTTCGGGTGCAGCGACTCCTGGACGTAGTAGGGCGAGCCGCTGCCGATGGTGCTCACCGTGCGGATCTGGTTGACCCACTCGGTGCGGTCCACGGCACCGGGCGACGTCCACGACGCGAGGCCGACCTCCTCGTAGAGGCCCACGCCGGACTCGCACAGCCGGCGGCCGTCGAAGGTGTGGGCGAGGTCGAGGACGGCGGTGTTGGTGAGGCCGGAGTCGGCCAGGCCGCCCAGCACGGTGCTGTTGATCGCCGGGAGGGCGGTGTCGTTGGCCCAGTCGGCGTCGGCGTTCCAGAAGCCGCAGCCGCCCGTGTCCTGGCGCGTGTAGCCGGACTGGGAGTAGCGGAACCCGCCGGCCCGCGGGATGGGCGAGGGGTAGGTCTGCAGGAGCAGCGTCCACTCGTCGTCGGAGTAGCCGGCGGTGCGCATCGCGGTGGCGACGTTGGTCAGGCCGGCGGCCACGTCCGCCCGCACCTGGGCCAGGTGGGAGGCGGAGAAGGCGTCCTCGACGCTGTTGTCGTCGTGGCAGTAGTCCTTCGCCCAGCCCGGGGAGTAGAGGAAGTCCAGGACGCAGGTCTGCACCACGTCCGCGAAGCCGACGTCGTTGCCGCCGATGGAGACGACGACCATGCCGACGTCGTGGCTGCTCGCGAACTCCTGCAGGGCCAGCGCCTGGCCCTGGCCCTCGGCGCCGTCGTAGAAGTCCAGGCCGGGCTTGAACCGGTCGCCGGTGCTGGTGGAGGTCTCCGCGCCCGAGCAGGCGAGGTTGAGGCTGGGCGCGGTGCCGATGTGGATCTCGGCCGAGGACGAGCGGTGGCAGCGCTCGATCGACTCGCTCGACCCGGCGTCGAGGTAGGCGCCGGCGCCCAGGGCGTCGGCCCGGTCGGAGTCGGCGTTGGAGGACCCGGCCCAGCGGCCCGCCTCGCCGGAGATGTAGGAGTCGCCGACGCTGACGACGTAGGGCGTCTCGTCCGCGGCTGCCGGGGCGACGGCCACCGGGGAGACGGGGGCGAGGACGCCGAGGGCGGCCGCGGCCGAGCCGAGGAACGCGAGGGTGGCCCGGTGTGTGGCCCGGCGTGTGGCCCGGTGTGAGGTCCGGTGTGCGGGCAGGACGAAGCGTGCTGAGGGCATGGGGAGCCTTCTTCCCGAGAGAGCGACGGACCCGAGATGACCCGTCGCCCGGCACGCTAGCTGTGATGCCCAGGCACGTTGGTCGAGATCGTGTGACGACACGGTCTGAGGTGTAGGTGGACGAAGGCCTCCCGGGTGTGGAGTGGAGCTGTCTAGGAACCGCTCCGCCACCAAGGAGGCCTTCGTGT